>NZ_LGTB01000152.1 GCF_001238275.1 Bradyrhizobium viridifuturi | reverse complement strand
GGAGGCGCGGCCCGTACCGGCGCAGGCCGAGAAACCGGCGGCGGCGACACCGCGGCATGCGCGGGTGCCGAACGCATAGCCGGCGTCGTCCGTGCCGGTGTCGCGCGGCTCGCCGGCGCTGGCGCCGTTGTCGGCTTCACGTTGGCGGTCGGCGCGGTTGCGGCATGCGAGAGCGGTTGCTGCCTCCCGGGCTTGCCGGCGGTCGCGGGCGCGGCCGGCGCGTTCGCCGTGGG
>NZ_LGTB01000151.1 GCF_001238275.1 Bradyrhizobium viridifuturi | reverse complement strand
CGCCTGGGCTTGCCGGAATACGACCCCGCATCATCCGACGGCAAAATGATCAGCCTTGCGAAGGCTGCGGCACACTTTGGGATTTGCGTCGGATCAGCAAAGAGCCTCGTGCTGAAGGGCATTCTGCCGGCAACGCAAGCGATCAAGGGGGCGCAATGGTTGGTTCCGGTCGACGCGCTGACGTCGGAGTCAGTGCGCATAGCGGTGCAGCGCGTGATCGAACGTCGGCCGAAAAACTACATTGATTA
>NZ_LGTB01000150.1 GCF_001238275.1 Bradyrhizobium viridifuturi | reverse complement strand
GGACTGGAGACCACCGCGGAGCGGGTCGCGGCCGGCAAGCCCGAGCAGGGCACCATTCGGCTCTCCGCCTATCACGAAGGCGGTCACATCATCATCTGCATCGCCGACAATGGCCGCGGGCTCAACACCGAGCGGATCAAGGCCAAGGCGCTCCAGAACGGTCTCGTCACCGAGGCTGAGCTGGAGAAGATGACCGAGGCCCAGATCCACAAGTTCATCTTCGCGCCGGGCTTCTCGACCGCAGCGCAGGTGACCTCGGTA
>NZ_LGTB01000149.1 GCF_001238275.1 Bradyrhizobium viridifuturi | reverse complement strand
CACCGAGGTCACCTGCGCTGCGGTCGAGAAGCCCGGCGCGAAGATGAACTTGTGGATCTGGGCCTCGGTCATCTTCTCCAGCTCGGCCTCGGTAACGAGACCGTTCTGGAGCGCCTTGGCCTTGATCCGCTCGGTGTTGAGCCCGCGGCCATTGTCGGCGATGCAGATGATGATGTGGCCGCCTTCGTGATAGGCGGAGAGGCGAATGGTGCCCTGCTCGGGCTTGCCGGCTGCAACGCGCTCGGCGGTGGTCTCCAGCCC
>NZ_LGTB01000148.1 GCF_001238275.1 Bradyrhizobium viridifuturi | reverse complement strand
GATGCCGACTTCTCCCCCGGCGCCACCGCCGCCGCCATTGGCACCACCTGCCCCGCCTGCTCCGTAGTTGTGGATGTACCCTCCCATATAGGGGAAGTCGTATCCATCGCTTCCTTTGCCGCCGCTGGCTGCGCCCGGCACAATGCCACCCGCACCGTTGGTGGTGATGTAGGAGTCGGAGCCTTGGGCACCGAGACCGATCCCGCCGCCGCCGCTGCTTCCGCCGCGGCCGCCCATCCCGCCGCCGCCGCCCAAGCCGTAGAAGC
>NZ_LGTB01000147.1 GCF_001238275.1 Bradyrhizobium viridifuturi | reverse complement strand
GTGGAGACGGTCGGCACCGCCGGCTACACCATCGTCGGCACCTCGGGTCACGACCAGAGCGGGCTGGACTTCGCCAACTTCCAGACCTTCAGCATCTCCGGAACCAAGTACACCGACATCACCGGCAACGGCATCACCGCCGACGACACGCCGCTGGCCGGCGTGACCATCTTCATCGACAAGAACGGCAACGGGGTCTACGACCCCGGCACCGATCAGGCGACGACGACGGCGGCGGACGGCACCTGGTCGTTCAGCGGGCTCGACTACACCGT
>NZ_LGTB01000146.1 GCF_001238275.1 Bradyrhizobium viridifuturi | reverse complement strand
TTCGCCACCGCGGTCGCGACCTCGGCGATGTTGCGGACCTGCGCGGTCAGGTTCGAGGCCATCGAGTTGACGCTGTCGGTCAGGTCCTTCCAGGTACCGGCGACGCCGCGCACCTCGGCCTGGCCGCCGAGCTTGCCTTCGGTGCCGACCTCGCGCGCCACACGCGTCACTTCACCGGCGAAGGCGTTGAGCTGGTCCACCATCGTGTTGATGGTGTCCTTCAGCTCGAGGATTTCGCCGCGCACGTCCACCGTGATCTTCTTCGACAGGTCGCC
>NZ_LGTB01000145.1 GCF_001238275.1 Bradyrhizobium viridifuturi | reverse complement strand
TGACCCATGCCGGCAGCACGATCTACCTGTATCTCGACAGCGTGACCGGCATCGTGACCGGCTCGACCTCGGCCACGCAGGCCGGCATCAATGCCGGCAACACCGCGTTCACGCTGAGCGTCGGCCTGACCACCGGCATCGTGACGCTGACGCAGTTCGAGTCGATCGACCACTCGCAGACCGACACCTACAGCGGCTCCTACATCAACGACGTCAAGCAGCTTGCCGCCAACCTGATCGACCTGAAGGCAAGCGCGTTCACCACCGACAGCGAAGGCGACAAGACGGTCACGG
>NZ_LGTB01000144.1 GCF_001238275.1 Bradyrhizobium viridifuturi | reverse complement strand
GGCCGCTGGGGCTGCCATTGGCCACGCCGGCATGCAGGCCGAGCGTGTAGTTGATCGTGGTCGCGCCGGCCCCGTCAGCACCATAGAGGTTGGTATTGCTGATGGTGAACGCGCCGGAGAAGTTCTCGGTCGCGATCGTCGCCGACGCATTGGTGTCGTGCGAGTCCTGGGTGCCGGTGAAGTTGCCGCCGGCCAGGCCGCCGTCGAACGTCAGCAGCACCGGCGCCGTGAACGCCGCCAGCGTCACGGTCGGGGTCTGCGGACCGTCATCACCGAACGAGATCTGGTGGCCGACATCGATCGAGGCCGAGG
>NZ_LGTB01000143.1 GCF_001238275.1 Bradyrhizobium viridifuturi | reverse complement strand
CCAATCGGCGTCATAGCCACGGTCGGCAAGCAGCATTGACCCGGATTTCAGACGAGACAGCAGTTTTCCGGCAAGTCGGACGTCGTGGGCCTCGCCGGGACTCAACGCCAGCCGCACCGGGAGACCATTGCTATCGACGACCGCATGGATTTTGCTCGTCAAGCCGCCGCGTGACCTTCCCATCGATTGGCGCCGGTTCCTGGTGATGCAGGCTCCATGCTGATGCACGCGGACAATCGAAGTGTCGATCATCTGGATAGCGGAATCATGGGCAGCGGCAAGCGCGTCAATGATGCGGCCCCAGACACCGGCTCGCCGCCACCTT
>NZ_LGTB01000142.1 GCF_001238275.1 Bradyrhizobium viridifuturi | reverse complement strand
TGACCGGTCCGGTCTATGGTCACGAGACGGTGCGCGCGCACGACAGCGACCTCACCATCCAGGCCAAGGGCGAGCCGCTCGGCGAGCGCATCATCGTGCACGGCCACGTGCTCGACGAGGACGGCCGCGGCGTGCCGAACACGCTGGTCGAAATCTGGCAGGCCAATGCCTGCGGCCGCTACATCCATGTCGTCGACCAGCACCCGGCGCCGCTCGATCCGAACTTCACCGGCGCAGGCCGCGCCCAATCGGATGCGAGCGGCTATTACAAGTTCGTCACCATCAAGCCCGGCGCATATCCGTGGGGCAATCACCACAATGCGTGGCGGCCCGCCCA
>NZ_LGTB01000141.1 GCF_001238275.1 Bradyrhizobium viridifuturi | reverse complement strand
TACCCAGGACTCGCACGACACCAATGCGTCGGCGACGATCGCGACCGAAGACTTCTCCGGCGCGTTCACCATCGGCAATACCAATTTGTATGGCGCTGACGGCGCCGGTGCGACCACGATCAACTACACGCTGGGCTTCCACACCGGCGTGGCCGACGGCGTCGACAGCGGGCTGACCCATGGCGGCAGCACGATCTACCTGTACGACGTCGGCGGCGTGATCACCGGTTCGACCTCGACGACCGCAGGCGGCATCAACGCCGGCAACACCGCGTTCACGCTCAGCGTCGACCTCACCACCGGCATCGTGACTCTGACGCAACTGGAGTCGATCGACCACTCGCAGACCGACACCTACAACGGCTCGTACATCAA
>NZ_LGTB01000140.1 GCF_001238275.1 Bradyrhizobium viridifuturi | reverse complement strand
AGTACGCGTTCTGGGACACCGGCGGCAACGGCCATTGGGTGGTGAATGGCGTCGCCCAGGCCGCCAATGTCGAGATCGATGTCTCGGCGGCGAACCTGTCGCAGGTCAGCTACGTGTTCGGTCCCGGCGGCTCGCCGTCGGATACGCTCTACGTGCGGGCCAACGACGGATCGAAGTGGAGCAGCTGGGCTGCGTTCACGGCAACACCAGGGGTCGATACGGCTCCGGTGGTGACGGCCGCGAACGTCACCGCCAACCACGGCCAGTTCTCGGTGCTCGCCTCGAGCCTGTTCTCGGTCAGCGATGCCGAGAACGATGCGATCACCCAATACGCATTCTGGGACACCGGCGGCAACGGCATTGGGTGGTCAATGGCGTCGCCCAGGCCGCCAATGTCGAGATCGATGTCTCGGCGGCAAACCTGTCGCAGGTCAGCTACG
>NZ_LGTB01000139.1 GCF_001238275.1 Bradyrhizobium viridifuturi | reverse complement strand
CCAGGCCGAAGTGCCCGGCGTCGCCGGCACCTGGAAGGATCTAACCGACAACGTCAACTTCATGGCGTCGAACCTGACCGCGCAGGTCCGCAACATCGCCGAAGTCGCGAGCGCGATCGCCGGCGGCGACCTGTCGAAGAAGATCACGGTGGACGTGCGCGGCGAGATCCTGCTGCTCAAGGACACCCTGAACACGATGGTCGAGCAGCTGCGCTCGTTCGCTGCCGAAGTGACGCGCGTGGCGCGCGAGGTCGGCACCGAAGGGCGGCTGGGCGGCCAGGCCGTGGTGCCCGGCGCGGCGGCACCTGGAAGGACCTGACCGACAACGTCAACCTCTTGGCCGCGAACCTGACCACCCAGGTCCGCAACATCGCCGAAGTGACCACGGCCGTGGCGCGCGGCGACCTGTCGCGCAAGATCACGGTCGACGTGAAGGGCGAGATCCTCGAGCTGAAGAACACCATCAACACG
>NZ_LGTB01000138.1 GCF_001238275.1 Bradyrhizobium viridifuturi | reverse complement strand
TTCAACCCAGTCGGAGAATGCCAGATGGCCAAAAAGCCACCGTCTACCTCGCCCTTCAAGACCGTACACCCAATCACTTCATCGAAGATCAAGCGCCTTGCAGGCGTTGCGACGGCCACGCCGAGCAAGCTATCGAACAAGCAAACCCAGGAACTCGGAGCATCCGTGCTGCGACACATTGAGCCGAGAGGCGGTAAGGTGAAGTAACAGTATAAGCCCTTTTTCATTTGAGCATTAGCTGGGCCGCGCGGGCCATGTCCGCTCGGTCTACCGCTTTCGGTAGGTTGCAACCTCGGCGGGGGTGTGCAACCTGCCGGGACTTTGATCCCCGCGGAGAGGCGTACGCCCATGAAGCGAATGTCGGCCCGTGAAGCGATCATCGCTGTCTCCCTCTTGGTCGTCTTCGCGCTTGCGATTTGGTTTGGCGCTATGCCGTGAAGGCCGAGCACGCGGCGATCGGCCTCGATGGCCACACTTCGA
>NZ_LGTB01000137.1 GCF_001238275.1 Bradyrhizobium viridifuturi | reverse complement strand
TGTTTAGTCCCAAGCTTTGATGGTGCATTCTTGTCGCACGATTCGAAGGATGCGCTATGGGACAGGTTTTACACGGCTGCGCCACCACGACGGAGGCGGTCCGTCGAGCAATACAAAATAGTCAAGAGAGCCTGAGAGCCCTCGCCAAGCGCTACGGGATCAACCAGAAGACTGTCGCGAAGTGGAAGCAGCGCGAGACTGTCGCCGATCGTTCGACAGGCCCCAAGGAAGCCAAGTCGACAGTCCTTTCCATCGAGGAGGAGGCGATCATCGTCGCGTTCCGACGGCATACGCTGCTGCCGCTCGACGATTGTCTCTATGCACTGCAGCCAACCATCCCGCATCTGACGCGGTCATCCCTGCATCGCTGCCTCCAGCGCCACGGCATCAGCCGATTGCCGGAGGTGGAAGGCGGCAAGTCTTCGAAGAAGAAGTTCAAGGCCTATCCGATCGGCTATTTCCACATCGACATCGCTGAGCTCCAGACCGCTGAAGGCAAG
>NZ_LGTB01000136.1 GCF_001238275.1 Bradyrhizobium viridifuturi | reverse complement strand
CTCTACCTCTACGTCGCAATCGATCGCACCAGCAAGTTCGCCTTCGTGCAACTGGTCAAGAAGACGGGAAGGACCTCAGCCTCGGCCTTTCTCGAAGCTCTGATCGCGGCTGTCCCCTACAAGATCCACACGGTTCTCACCGACAATGGGATCCAATTCACCTTCCCGCCGCGCTACGCCGACGGCCCAACGGCAAGATACGTGATGCATATGTTCGATATGCGATGCGAGGAAAACGGCATCGAACATCGGCTGACCAAGATCAAGCATCCCTGGACCAATGGCCAGGTCGAGCGCATGAACCGCACGATCAAGGAAGCGACCGTTCAACGCTACCATTACGATCGACACGATCAGCTCGAAGCTCACCTTGCCGACTTCATCACCGCCTACAACTACGCTCGGCGGCTGAAGACCCTGAAGGGCCTTACACCCTACGAATACATCTGCAAATGCTGGACTTCCCAGCCAGAACGATTCAAACTCAACCCGCTCCAGCAAATGCCGGGACTAAACA
>NZ_LGTB01000135.1 GCF_001238275.1 Bradyrhizobium viridifuturi | reverse complement strand
TGCGGCGCCCGGCTGCACGGCGCCATGCTGCTGCGTGGCGGTGGGCGGCGCGGTCGCCGACTGCGGCAGCGGCGGTCCATTCTTCGCGCCCGGCAGAGTGTGCGCACCCGGCGCGCCCATCGCGTTCGGCGTGGTGGCTGCGTTCGGAGCAGCACCAGGGGCTCCCATGGCCGCGCCCTGTGCCGGCGTCACGCCTTGCGGACCGCCCGGCCGTGCCAGATTGGCCCGCTGCATCGCCGCGGCCGGCAGTTGCGGTGCCGCCGTGACCGGCGCACCGCCCATCGCCGCCGTCACCCCGGCGGCATGGAGCTGCGCCGGCGTCGGGTTGGGATTGTTGATCACCGTATTGATAACCGTCGTGTTGTGGATGTTGTTGAACACGATGTTGTTCTGCGGCGGCACCACATAGGCCGGCGCGGCGACATAGGCCGGCATCGCCACGAAGAACGGCGTCGGCAGCACGAACAGGCCGATCGGCGGCGGCGGTGGCGGCAGCACCACGAAGTCCGGCGGCGGCGGCGGCAGGAAGA
>NZ_LGTB01000134.1 GCF_001238275.1 Bradyrhizobium viridifuturi | reverse complement strand
TCGTCAACGAAAAATAGCCGGCAGGCTCGGATGTATGGTTTGCCGGGTGTCTGAGTCGGCCGCTGTGCCTGCCACTCAGGCGGCTTCACACTCTTGCGGGAGCGGGCGCTCCACCGCGACCGGATCACGGTCGATAATCGTCAAATAGGCGCGCTCGGTCTGATCAGGAGCATATTGCCCTTGCTGCCGATCTCGCAGGATCGGCCAGCTTTACAGAGAAGCGCAGGGCAAATCCCTCCGACCTTCTTCCGAATCCTGGCGCATCTGCAGGACATGGTCCCTGCCTACATGTCCGGGCGCGAAGATCTTGCCGAGATCGCCGAGTACATCGCGAAGAAGCGGGAAACGGTGAACGAGACAGAATCCTGCGCAGCGCGTAGGGCGCTTGCCAGCGCGCTACTTTTGGTAGCGATTTTTGCGTCAAGGTTGTGCGGGATTAGAGTCCGATATAATTGCGTCAGAGAGCCTGGGAATGCGTTCCCCGACAAAGTGTCGCCGCGTGGCATTGGAGGTTAGCTATGAAACCACGCGCCGCC
>NZ_LGTB01000133.1 GCF_001238275.1 Bradyrhizobium viridifuturi | reverse complement strand
CAAGTCAGCTACGTGTTCGGTCCCGGCGGCTCGATGCCGGATACGCTCTATGTGCGGGCCAATGACGGCAGCCTGTGGAGTAGCTGGACCGCGTTCACCGCAGGGCCGGGGGTCGATACGGCCCCGGTGGTGACGGCACCGAACGTGACCGCCAGTCACGGCCAGCTCTCGGTGCTCGCCTCGAGCCTGTTCTCGGTCAGCGATGCCGAGAACGATGCGATCACCCAATACGCGTTCTGGGACACCGGCGGCAACGGCCACTGGGTGGTCAACGGTGTCGCCCAGGCCGCCAACACCGAGATCGACGTCTCGGCGGCGAACCTGTCGCAGGTCAGCTACGTGTTCGGGCCCGGTGGCTCGACACCGGATACGCTCTATGTGCGGGCCAATGACGGCAGCCTGTGGAGCACCTGGGCCGCGTTCACGGCAGGGCCGGGGGTCGATACGGCCCCGGTGGTGACGGCAGCGAACGTCACCGCCAACCACGGCCAGTTCTCGGTGCTCGCCTCGAGCCTGTTCTCGGTCAGCGATGCCGAGAACGATGCGATCACCC
>NZ_LGTB01000132.1 GCF_001238275.1 Bradyrhizobium viridifuturi | reverse complement strand
CCGTCAACGAAAAATAGCCGGCAGGCTCGGATGTATGGTTTGCCGGGTGTCTGAGTCGGCCGCTGTGCCTGCCACTCAGGCGGCTTCACACTCTTGCGGGAGCGGGCGCTCCACCGCGACCGGATCACGGTCGATAATCGTCAAATAGGCGCGCTCGGTCTGATCAGGAGCATATTGCCCTTGCTGCCGATCTCGCAGGATGGCCAGCTTTACAGAGAAGCGCAGGGCAAATCCCTCCTGCGTCAGTCCGACCTTCTTCCGAATCCTGGCGCATCTGCAGGACATGGTCCCCTACATGTCCGGGCGCGAAGATCTTGCCGAGATCGCCGAGTACATCGCGAAGAAGCGGGAAACGGTGAACGAGACAGAATCCTGCGCAGCGCGTAGGGCGCTTGCCAGCGCGCTACTTTTGGTAGCATTTTTTCGTCAAGGTTGTGCGGGATTAGAGTCCGATATAATTGATGGTGTGGAACGGCCCTTCGAACCGGCATCAAAAGTGCCTAACGTGGTCGCGTAGAGAGGCGCCACAAAGGAAGGACCGTTCCATGGAAAAGATTATCACGGTAGGCTTGGATTTGGCTAAGTCGATCTTTCAAGTCC
>NZ_LGTB01000131.1 GCF_001238275.1 Bradyrhizobium viridifuturi | reverse complement strand
TGACAGGTTCGCCGCCGCGACGTCGATCTCGGTGTTGGCGGCCTGGGCGACACCGTTGACCACCCAGTGGCCGTTGCCGCCGGTGTCCCAGAACGCATACTGGGTGATCGCATCGTTCTCGGCATCGCTGACCGAGAACAGGCTCGAGGCGAGCACCGAGAGCTGGCCGTGACTGGCGGTCACGTTCGGTGCCGTCACCACCGGGGCCGTATCGACCCCCGGCCCTGCGGTGAACGCAGTCCAGTTGCTCCACAACTGCCCGTCGTTGGCCCGCACGTAGAGCGTATCGGGCATCGAGCCGCCGGGACCGAACACGTAGCTGACCTGTGACAGGTTCGCCGCCGCGACGTCGATCTCGGTGTTGGCGGCCTGGGCGACACCATTCACCACCCAGTGGCCGTTGCCGCCGGTGTCCCAGAACGCATACTGGGTCATCGTATCGTTGTCGGTATCCGTCACCGAGAACAGGCTGGAGGCAAGGGCCGACACCTCCCCATGCGTCGCGGTCACGTTCGGTGCCGTCACGATCGGAGCGTGGTCGCCCCTGGGGTCGCCGTGAACGCGGTCCAGCCGCCCCACAGCATTCCGTCATTGGCCCGCAC
>NZ_LGTB01000130.1 GCF_001238275.1 Bradyrhizobium viridifuturi | reverse complement strand
GACCGAATAAAGATCGTATGGTGGGATGGCTCCGGCGTGTGCCTCTATTTAAAACGGCTTGAGAAGGCGAGGTTCTGCTGGCCGCGGATCGGACATCATCGGGTGCAGCTGAATGCTGCGCAGTTGATGGCCCTGGTCGATGGGATGGACTGGAAGCGGGTCCGGACCGCGGCGGTCAAGCCGCCGGAGATTGTTGGGTAAAAGCACTGCGGCGAAGTGAATCAGTGAGCTGAAAGGGCAAGAGAACAGGGGCGAAATGTGCTCTGGTAGGCCCAATGACGCCGCCCGATCTCAACCTCCCAAATGACGTGGAGATGCTAAAGGCCATGGTGCTTGCCATGGCCGAGAAGGCGGCCCGCGCCGACTCTGGAGAGTGAGGTCGCCGATCTCAAGGCCTGCAACGCCGATGCCGATGCGCGCATCGAGCGACTGACACAGATCCTGAAGGCCTTCGACCGCGCCCGGTTCGGCCGACGATCGGAAAAGCTCGGCTCTGCGAATGGCGACGTCGAACAGCAAGCCTTTGTCTTCGAGGAGGTCGAGACCGGCATCGCTGAGATCAAGGCCCAGGTCAGCAAGGGCCGTGCGCAAGCGGATAGCAAGCGTGCACCGCGTCGGCGCAAGGGCTTTGCGCCCCATCTGGAACGGATCGAAACCGTCATTGAGCCGGAAGA
>NZ_LGTB01000129.1 GCF_001238275.1 Bradyrhizobium viridifuturi | reverse complement strand
AGATCGATGTCACGGCGGCGAACCTGTCGCAGGTGAGCTACGTGTTCGGTCCGAGCGGCTCGACCGACACGCTTTTCGTGCGGGCCAATGACGGCACGCTCTGGGGCAGCTGGACTCAATTCACGGCGAAGGCGTTCGCGGACACCCCGCCGACCGTGATAGCCGCCAACGTCACTGCGACGCACGGCCAAACGTCGGTTGCCGCGTCAAGCCTGTTCACGGTGAGCGATCCGGATCCCGATACGATGACCCAGTACGCGCTCTGGGACACCGGCGGCAGCGGCCACTGGGTTGTGAATGGTGTTGCCCAGGCCGCCAATACCGAGATCGACATCACCGCAGCGCAGCTGTCGCAGGTGAGCTACGTCTTCGGTCCGGTCGGGTCGACGCCTGATACCTTGTACATCAGGGCGAACGACGGAACGCTGTGGGGCGGCTGGACCGCGTTCACGGCGAGTCCTGGAAGCGACCACGCTCCGGTCGTGACGGCACCGAACGTGACTGCCATCCACGGGGTAACCTCGCTATCGCCTCGAGCCTGTTCTCGGTCTCCGATGCCGACAACGATACGATCACCCAGTACGCGTTCTGGGACACCGGAGGCAACGGTCACTGGGTGGTCAATGGTGTCACCCAGGCCGCCAACACCGAGATCGACGTTTCGGCGGCGAACCTGTCG
>NZ_LGTB01000128.1 GCF_001238275.1 Bradyrhizobium viridifuturi | reverse complement strand
CAGATGATCTTGATCGACCTAAAGAGTGTAAGTGGATGTTTGCGTACAAGCTCTGTGCTCGTCTTCTCGAACTCGTCCGGGCCTCCTTGCTGGGGGACGATCTCCCGAAGTGCGGCCAGCTTCTCAGGGGCGGCGGAGCGAATAGCTGCCTCGAAAGCCGGTATAAATTCCAGCCTGTCCATCGCAACACATTCCTTATGAAGAAAGCTCCGGTTTTGAAGGCGGCCTTGGTGGCGGCCTGGTCGCCATAAGCTCCGCAATCGCGGCAAGTACGACGCTCGTATCGGCCTTTCCTTCGGACCATCCCTTCAGCGCCTCTATCGCGTTCTTTAAAGCCTCATCACGGGTCACGGAACAATCTCCACAGCCCCCCTGTGGCCGGCCGCGCCGCCTGCGACTCCGAAAGAACGCGCGGGCATTTGGAGACCGCCCGCGCGGAGTTTGCTACGTCAAGCTTGGTCCGTGTTGCGTGAAGATAAACAGCCAAGCCGATAGGCCTCTCAACAACTCGCATGCCACGGCACCGTGCAGAAGTAGAGCCAAACGGCGCGGTATCGACAGAGCACAGTGAGGCCGACGCGACGGAAAAGCGTGCGGGCGACTGCTGACGACCGCCCGCACGCCGTCGCACCTCAAACAGACCTGGCCCTCACGAGGGTCAATCAATAAGCGGCCAAGCCATAGACTGCTCAGCAACGCGCGTGCCAGACGACCGGAGAGTAAACCGT
>NZ_LGTB01000127.1 GCF_001238275.1 Bradyrhizobium viridifuturi | reverse complement strand
GCAGATGATCTTGATCGACCTAAAGAGTGTAAGCGGTTGTTTGCGTACAAGCTCTGTGCTCGTCTTCGCGAACTCGTCCGGGCCTCCTTGCTGGCGGACGATCTCCCGAAGTGCGGCCAGCTTCTCAGGGTCGGCGGAGCGAATAGCTGCCTCGAAAGCCGGTATAAATTCCAGCCTGTCCATTGCAACACATTCCTTATGAAGAAAGCTCCGGTTTTGAAGGCGGCCTTGGTGGCGGCCTGGTCGCCATAAGCTCCGCAATCGCGGCAAGTACGACGCTCGTATCGGCCGTTCCTTCGGACCATCCCTTCAGCGCCTCTATCGCGTTCTTTAAAGCCTCATCACGGGTCACGGAACAATCTCCACAGCCCCCCTGTGGCCGGCCGCGCGGCCTGCGACTCCGAAAGAACGCGCGGGCATTTGGAGACCGCCCGCGCGGAGTGTGCTACGTCAAGCTTGGTCCGTGTTGCGTGAAGATAAACAGCCAAGCCGATAAGCCTCTCAACAACTCGCATGCCACGGCACCGTGCAGAAGTAGAGCCAAACGGCGCGGTATCGACAGAGCACAGTGAGGCCGACGCGACGGAAAAGCGTGCGGGCGACTGCTGACGACCGCCCGCACGCCGTCGCACATCAAACAGACCGGGCCCTCACGAGGGTCAATCAATAAGCGGCCAAGCCATAGACTGCTCAGCAACGCGCGTGCCAGACGACCGGAGAGTAAACGGC
>NZ_LGTB01000126.1 GCF_001238275.1 Bradyrhizobium viridifuturi | reverse complement strand
GACGCGGCGCATCAGGCGCCTCGCTCATGAGAGGGCAAGCCGATGAAAGGTAAGCTCGACAATCGCGCTTTGTTCGTTGATGACTTGGTCAGGGTGGCTGCGAGCGATGACAGATAGCAATGACAACATCATCCCGGACGTCGGACCGCCTTCCATCGACCTAACCGGGATTACATGACAGCGGTTCAATTGGCCGCGCACTTCAAGATTACACCTGCAACGATCGTCCGTTGGGCGGAACGGCCCACGTTTCCATGCGCGAGCACTTCCGCCGGAGAGGCAGCTTGGCTTGTGACAGACGTGCAAGAATGGAACCGCCAGCGTAAACG
Organism: Bradyrhizobium viridifuturi; assembly: GCF_001238275.1. Classification (GTDB taxonomy): domain Bacteria; phylum Pseudomonadota; class Alphaproteobacteria; order Rhizobiales; family Xanthobacteraceae; genus Bradyrhizobium; species Bradyrhizobium viridifuturi. The sequence goes on along the minus strand of NZ_LGTB01000126.1, from coordinate 421 downwards.
CGCATACCGCGCCGCGCTGCGAGCCCAAGAGAAGGCGGTCGACGGCCGTGGAGAGAGCTCGTCACCGCCAGCGCTTAATCGCCGCGTTTGCTCGCACATGTCCGCCGCAGGTCGAGCGATCGGCTGTTCCGCTGTCGGGCGCGCCTCTTTCGCGCAAGATGATCGTCCAAGCGGATGGTTCCCTTGCGCCTGCGCCCAGTGAGCAGCATGACCGGCGCACGATGCCCAAAAATAGCCGCTGATCGTACCAGATCGGCGACCACAGAGAGGGCGCACGCAGTTAATCGCATGCGCTACAGTCGATCCACAGCCCAACGCCGCCCGCTTGAAATACATGCGGACGGCGTTGGCTCTAGCCCCAGGAGGGTGTATGCAAAATCCTGACTTGGACAAAGTATGGATGAGGGGGCGCGCCTTCGCC
>NZ_LGTB01000125.1 GCF_001238275.1 Bradyrhizobium viridifuturi | reverse complement strand
AAATGAGATGTTATGGAAGAAGTCGGCCAATGGCGGCTCGCAGCTCAAGCTTCCTCCATTCCAACACCAGGCGCTGGGACGCGCCGCTTGACCTTAGGCTTTTTTCTCTTACGTCGAACTAACGTTACATTTACGCGGGGGCCGGATGTCCGATGTGTCAGCCTACTCCTCAAATGATCGAGTAGATCGTAGCGACAGGTTTCTACGGTGTGGGTGCTGCGCAGATATTTGGCGACATCGGCGATCGTAAAGACAAATCGCAGCTTCTTTGAACCGACGCCTTTTTGCCGAGCTGTAATGTCACCTCGGTTCAACATTCGGCGCAGAGTCGCACGATCCATATTCAGAAGCGCAGCCGTTCTCGCCAGCGATAGCAAAGTGCAATCCGCAAACGCCTTGAGCACCCCTTCGGGGAGATCGTATGGCGAGTATTCTACCATTCCTTGCGCTCCAACAAGGGGCCACCCCTAAAGGCTCATCGCAGCAGGCGTGAGGCGGGACGGTCGAAGTAGACCGACGCACAAGGCGCCATTCAGGCACGCTCCGCTCTCGCCTACAATTCCATTTGCCTAGCCCTAGCAGCGTGCAAGGGCTAATTCCTTGCGCCGCCGGTACAACCCCATGAATTTGAGTTGTTTGCCAACGACTTGCTTCGAGACCGCGGCCGCCGTTGCGCTCGCTTCGTCCGATTTAACCCTAGCAGCCAGCCAGGGCTAATCCGCTAGTTGCCAGGCCAGAAATCGATCTTGAATTGCC
>NZ_LGTB01000124.1 GCF_001238275.1 Bradyrhizobium viridifuturi | reverse complement strand
ATGATCGGCGGAGTTGCGCACCATGTGCGTCAACGGATCCTTGATCAGGTCGAGCACCTGGCGGTCGAGCTCGGTGTCGGCGCCGTGCATCTCGAGCTCGATCTGCTTGCCGAGTTCGCCGGAGAGGTCGCGGACGATGCGCGGCAGCTTCTGCCAGGCATTGCCGATCGGCTGCATCCGCGTCTTCATGACGCCTTCCTGCAGCTCGGCGGTGACGTTGGAGAGCCGCTGCAGCGGCACCTTGAACTCGGTGTCCTCGTTGCGCCGTGAGATCTCCAAGAGCTGGTTGCGGGTCAGCACCAGCTCGGAGACCATGGTCATCAGGTGTTCGAGGGTATCGACATTGACCCGGATCGACTGGTTGGCGATCTTGTCGCCTTCCTGGACGTCTTCGGCGGCGGCCTTGCGGGCCGGCTTCTTGGCGGGTTCAGCGGCCTCGGCGGCGGGGCGCAGGCGCTGCGGCGACAGCCTTCGCGGCAGGAGCCGGCGCGGGCGCGGCGACTTCGGTCTCGGTCTCGCGGAAGGCGCGCTCGAGCTCGTCGAGCGAGACCTCACCCGGACGCAACGGACGCTCCAGCGTCTGCACCACCAGCGTGCCTTCGGTCATTGCTGCCTGCACGGACGGCGCTTCGACGACCGGCACATCTTCTTCAGCGGCGGCATCAGCAGCGGCCATCGCCGCCATGCCGTGCTCGACCATCGCTTCGAGCTGATCGATCAGATCGCGGTCGTTGCCCTCGGGCTCCGCCTCGGTCGCCTCGA
>NZ_LGTB01000123.1 GCF_001238275.1 Bradyrhizobium viridifuturi | reverse complement strand
AGCAATGCCTCGGTCAACAACGGCGGCGTGGAGAACGTGCTGTCCGGTGGATTGATCACCGGCGCCATCAGTTCGGGCACCGGAGTCAGTGCAGGCGGCGTATTGAACGTTCTGGCTGGCGGCTCGGCGGCTTTCGTCGGCGTGTCGAGCGGCGGCACCTTCAACGTGTCGGGCACCGTGCTCAGCCGCGTGGGCGTTTATACCGGCGGCGTTGAGAATGTCTTCTCGGGTGGTGTCGTCACCGGCGCCGTGGGCTCCGGGACGGCGATCTCCGGCGGCACAGTCAATGTCTTGTCGGGCGGCGCACTGGATCACCTGACCGTTTCCAGCGGTGGCGTGCTCAATGTCGCTTCCGGAGGCACGGCGCACGACATCGCGGTGTCGAGTGGCGGCGCGTTCAATCTTGCCGGCACGACGACGAGCAACGTCTTCGTGTTCGCCGGAGGTACTGAACTTGTCTCCTCGGGCGGCTCGACTGGTCCGGTGACGATCTCCGGCGGCCTGGTCGAGTTGCAGGCCGGTAGCATCGCAAGCGGCGGCATCACCTTCAGCGGCTCCGGCGGGCAGCTCAAGATCGACGGCACGTCCTTGTCCGGCACGACCATCAGCGGACTGGTTGGGGGCGACAGCATCGATCTGGCGGGCCTCAATTTCGTATCGGGCGGCTCGGCGACCTTGCTCGCGGGCAACATCCTGCATGTCACCGAAGGAGCTTCCTCCTTCGACCTGCAGCTCGATGCGACGCCTGGCGTGCGGTTTAGTGTCGGCACGGATTCCGGCACCGGCACGTTGGTCACGACGCGCGCCGATGCCGCGCCGGTCACCTCGGCGGCCAATGTCACGGCAGTCTTCGGTGAGAGCGCTGCGCTGGCTTCCAGCCTCTTCAGCGTCGCGGACCCCGACGGCGATCCCATCGTCACGTACGCGTTCTGGGATACCCAAGGTAACGGCCACTGGGTCGTCAACGGCGCCGTCCAGCCCACCAAC
>NZ_LGTB01000122.1 GCF_001238275.1 Bradyrhizobium viridifuturi | reverse complement strand
CCTGATCGAAGGAGATACCCGATGCGCACCGGACGGCCGAAGGCGCCGCTGACGATTTCGAGTGACGAACGTACGCAACTCACGGCCATCACGCGGTCGCGCTCGTTCCCTGCGGCGCTGACGCTGCGGGCAAAGATCGTGCTGGCCTGCGAACTTGAAACGAGCAATGTCATCGTGGCGACGCGGCTTGGTGTCGGCCCCATACGATAGGCAAATGGCTCAATCGCTTCATCGCAGATCGGATCGAGGGACTCTACGACGAGATGCGTACAGGCGTCGCACGGTTGAGGATGAGGCTGTGGCCGAGATGATCACCAAGACACTCGCTCGCAAGCCCAAAGCCGCAACCCATTCGAGCGTGCGCCATCGCCAAAGAGACGGGCATTGCCAAGAGCACCGTTCATCGCTTGTTCCAACTCCCCGGGCTGAAGCCTCACCGCACTCGCAGCTTCAAACTCTCGACCGATCTCTTCTTTGTCGAGAAGCTGCGCGATGTGGTCGGGCTCTATCTCAATCCGCCTGACAAGGCCGTGGTGCTTGGCGTCGATGAGAAGAGCCAAATTCAGCCCTCGAACGAACCCAGCCCATGCTTCCTATGGGGTTCGGCTACATCGAAGGCGTCACCCACGACTACGAGCGTCATGGCACAACCGCTCTGTTCGCCGCCCTTAACGTGCTCGACGGCGCAATCACCGCTCCATCGTCAACAGGAGTTCCTCGCCTTCCTGCGCCACAGCGAAGCTAAGTGCCGCCCCAACTGGACATCCATCTCGTCGTCGATAACTACGCCACCCACAAGCATCCCAAGGTTAGGACCTGGCTCGCCCGACGCCCGCGTGGGCACATTCACTTCACGCCAACCTACGCCTCCTGGCTCAACCAGGTCGAACGCTACTTCGCGCTCATCACCCAACGTGCGATCCGGCGGGGATCGTTCGATTCCACCGCCGACCTCGTCAAAAAAAATCGACCGCTTTATCCGCACCCACAATGCAGATGCTCGCCCCTTCGTCTGGACCGCA
>NZ_LGTB01000121.1 GCF_001238275.1 Bradyrhizobium viridifuturi | reverse complement strand
TCATTGACCGCTGGCCACGATGAGATCCGCAATGCCGGTCGCCTAATCAATTTTGCGCGCTTCGTCACGCACTGCGTCAGACGGTCTGATCGACATCAGGGTATCGCCCCTCGGGTTCATCACGCTTTGGCACCTTGCCGCGCTATCCCAACACCAAGGCGCTGGGAATTGTGATTAAGCAGTCACCGGCGTCGTCGGTGATCGATAGGTACCGCCCTTGACGAGTAGCGCCCATATGGTGCGCGCCATCTTGTTCGCGAGTGCCACTGCGGCCACCTTATAGGGACGGCGCGTCATTATGGATACGACCCACGCCGGTAGCTTCACGCCCCTGCGGGCCTGCTTGAGGATCGACGTCGCACCCACGATCAGTAAAGTTCGCAGCTGTTTGTTGCCCTGCTTCGAAATCTTGCCGAGCCGCTCTTTCCCTCCGCTGGAGTGTGCCCTTGGGGTGATGCCGATCCAGGCGGCCAAATCTCGCCCAGTTCGGAAGGCTGCCGGATTCTGGACGGTGGCGCGAACAGTCGCGGCGATAATGGGGCCTACGCCAGGAAGGGTCGTCAGGCGACGGGCGGCATCATCGGCCTTCACGGCCGCAACAATTTTGGTGTCGAGCACATCAATCCGTGTTGTCAGGCTTTCGATGTGCTCGGCCATCTCCAGAAGCGCGGCTCGAGCCGAAGCAGGAAGGCGTCTTTCTTGATCGTCGCGCAGTACGGCAACGAGCTTGGCAATGCTAGGCATTCCGGTTGCGGCAATGATCCCGAGCTCCGCCATGTGGGCGCGCATAGCATTCGCAGACTGGCTTCGCTGACGAACAAGTAACTCTCTCGTCTTTAAAACCATCCCGCCAGCTTGCTCCTCGGGTGATTTGACGGGCACGAAGCGCATTGATGGGCGCGACACGGCTTCGCATATTGCCTCTGCATCGGCGGCGTCGGTCTTATTTCGCTTGACGTAAGCTTTCACATAGGCAGGCGGCATCAAACGGACGGTATGGCCGAATTCGCCGATCGCGTTCGCCCAGTAGTGGGCCGTCCCGCAGGCCTCGATGCCTACCAAGCAAGCCGGAAGACTTTGAAAGAAGGGCAAAAGCTGCGATCGCCGCAATGTGCGACGAACCAAGACTTTCCCGTTTTCGGCGATGCCGT
>NZ_LGTB01000120.1 GCF_001238275.1 Bradyrhizobium viridifuturi | reverse complement strand
ATCGGCAACTGGAAATTCCGACGCGATAAGCTGCTGCAGTTCTTTAGAGAGGCTCAACCAGCGCTGATTGGTATGGAGGCCTGCCCCGGTTCACAATGGCTGGCACGTCACCTGCAGACATTTGGGCATCGTGTTCGCATCATTCCGGCCCAATTTGTGAAGCCCTATGTCAAGTCGAATAAGAACGACGTGATCGACGCGGCTGCGATCGCCGAGGCTGTCACGCGGCCGACCATGCGCTTTGTTGAGATCAAGACGGAGACGCAGGCGGAGCTGCAAGCGCTTCACCGTATCCGCGACCGCATGGTAACCGGGCGAACCCGGCTGATCTGCCAGATGCGAGCGCTGTGTATCGAGTTCGGCGTCGCAATCCATCAGGGTGTGGGTAAATTCAAGGCAGACATGCCGCGAGTACTGGCCAACGAGGAAAACGACCTGACGCCGATGATGCGCCGGCTGCTGGGAGATCTGTTCGGCGATCTGTGCCATCTCGAAGAGCGGATCACCGAAGTCACCCGTGAGATTGAAGCAAATGCTGCACAGGACGAGCGATCTCGACGGCTGATGACCGTACCCGGCATCGGCCCACTCATCGCCACCGCAATCCTGGCTTCGGCTGGAGACGGTCGGCAGTTCCGCACGGCACGAGACATGGCAGCTTGGCTGGGCCTCGTCCCAAGACAGCATTCCACTGGCGGAAAGACGACACTGCTGGGAATCAGCCGCCGAGGGAACCGCTACTTGCGGCGCTTGCTCATCCACGGCGCACGATCCTGTGTCATCCACCTTGATCGCAGCCGAGACCGGCTCGGCGCCTGGATCGACACCTTGCAGAAGCGCATGCACATCAACAAAGTCACGGTTGCATTGGCAGCAAAGATCGCTCGCGTCGCATGGGTGATTCTCAATCGGCCGGGAGCAACCTACGAACGCCGTGATCCCACGGTGGCGTAGAGTTCTAGGTCGACAGACTGCGAGGCTCGAGGAAACGATGACGAGACAGTTGATCGGCGCACTGTAAGCCTTCCTGCCGAAAGCGTGCTCCAGCACGACGAAGCTATCCAGGAACAGCGCGCGCGTATCTCATCTTGGCCTGGCTGCAACCGCAGCTCACTCGCGAGAGGCCGGATACATTTAAGCAGACTGTGCTCGTTACGAGACCGAAAAGCCTTGCACGGACGG
>NZ_LGTB01000119.1 GCF_001238275.1 Bradyrhizobium viridifuturi | reverse complement strand
TGACCTGCCACCGAGTATTTCCTCCAAAAGGAGTTAGAGTCCGGCCTGACGAAGGACGGACAGATGAAGCGAGCAAGGTTCACGGAAGAGCAGATCATTGCGGTGCTGAAGGAGCATGAGGCCGGAGCGAAGACGGCCGATCTGGCGCGGAAGCACGGCATCTCTGAAGCGACGTTTTACAACTGGAAGACCAAATACGGCGGGATGGACGTGTCCGAGGCCAGGCGGCTGAAGGCACTGGAAGATGAGAACGCCAAACTGAAGAAGCTCCTGGCCGAGCAGATGCTCGATGCGGCAGCGCTCCGGGAGCTGTTGTCAAAAAAATGGTAGGGCCCGTCGCCAAGCGCGCAGGGGTCGCGCACTTGAGGGCCGTCATGGGCCTTTCGGAACGGCGGGCCTGTCTAATCGTCGGCGCGGATCGGACGATGGTCCGCTACCGTTGCCGCCGTCCGCCGGACACGGAGCTTCGGGGGCGGCTTCGCGAGCTTGCCAATGAGCGCCGGCGGTTCGGCTATCGCCGGCTATTCATCCTGCTCCGGCGGGAGGGCGAGCCGTCGGGGATCAACCGCATCCACCGGCTTTATCGGGAGGAAGGGCTAGCCGTGCGCAAGCGACGCGCCCGCCGCAAGGCGATTGGCGTTCGGGTGCCGATCCTTCTGGAAGCGAGGCCAAACGCGCGCTGGTCGCTCGACTTCGTTTATGACCAGTTTGCCAATGGACGACGCTTCCGCGTCCTCAACATCGTCGACGACGTGACCAAGGAGTGTCTGGGCGCAATCCCGGACACCTCGATCTCGGGGCGACGGGTGGCGCGGGAGCTGACGACGATCGTCGCGCGGCGCGGCAAGCCAGGCTCGATTGTTTCCGACAACGGCACCGAGTTCACCTGCAATGCCATGCTGGCTTGGTACAAGGAGACCGGTATCGACTGGCACTTCATTGCGCCAGGCAAGCCGATCCAGAATGCGTTCGTGGAGAGCTTCAACGGCCGCATGCGCGACGAGCTATTGAACGAGACGCTGTTCTTCGACCTCGACGATGCTCGGTCGAAGGTCGCCAAATGGGTTGCCGACTACAATGGGGAACGCCCGCACTCCTCGCTGAAATACCTGACACCCGCGGCCTACGCCGCCACATTCACCGCAACGGGCGATCGGCTGCGCAACCCCGACCAGCTCCGCCGATCGCCCGTTGCTCCACCCGCGCCACTCGGCGTACAAAACCCCGAGACTCTAACTGCTGTTGGATGAATGTTCGGTGGCAGGTC
>NZ_LGTB01000118.1 GCF_001238275.1 Bradyrhizobium viridifuturi | reverse complement strand
GCCCGCTGGCGCTGCCATTGGCCACGCCGGCATGCAGGCCGAGCGTGTAGCTGATCGTGGTCGCGCCGGCGCCGTCGGCGCCATAGAGGTTGGTATTGCCGATGGTGAACGCGCCGGAGAAGTCTTCGGTCGCGACCGTCGCCGACGCGTTGGTGTCGTGCACATCCTGCGTGCCGGTGAAATTGCCGCCGGCCAGGCCACCGTCGAACGTCAGCAGCACCGGCGCCGTGAACGCCGCCAGCGTCACGGTCGGGGTCTGCGGACCGTCGTCGCCGAACTCGATCTGGTGACCGACGTCGACCGAGGCCGAAGCCGTGACCGTCTTGTCGCCTTCGCTGTCGGTGGTGAACGCGCTCGCGGTCAGGTCGATCAGGTTGGCCGCGATCTGCTTGACGTCATTGATATACGAGCCGCTGTAGGTGTCGGTCTGCGAGTGGTCGATCGACTCCAGTTGGGTCAGCGTCACGATGCCGGTGGTCAGGCCGACGCTCAGCGTGAACGCGGTGTTGCCGGCGTTGATGCCGCCTGCGGTCGTCGAGGTCGAGCCGGTGATGACACCGCCGACGTCGTACAGGTAGATCGTGCTGCCGGCATGGGTCAGGCCGCTGCTAACGCCGTCGGCGACGCCGGTGTGGAAGCCCAGCGTGTAGTTGATCGTGGTCGCACCGGCGCCGTCAGCGCCATAGAGGTTGGTGTTGCCGATGGTGAACGCACCGGAGAAGTCCTCGGTCGCGACCGTCGCCGACGCATTGGTGTCGTGCGCATCCTGCGTACCGGTGAAGTTGCCACCGGCCAGGCCGCCGTCGAACGTCAGCAGCACCGGCGCCCTGAACGCCGCCAGCGTCACGGTCGGGGTCTGCGGGCCGTCATCGCCGAACTCGATCTGATGACCGACGTCGACCGAGGCCGAAGCCGTGACCGTCTTGTCGCCTTCACTGTCGGTGGTGAATGCGCTCGCGGTCAGATCGACCAGGTTGGCCGCGATCTGCTTGATGTCGTTGATGTACGAGCCGCTGTAGGTGTCGGTCTGCGAGTGGTCGATCGACTCCAGTTGCGTCAGCGTCACGATGCCGGTGGTGAGGCCGACGCTCAGCGTGAACGCGGTGTTGCCGGCGTTGATGCCGCCCGCGGTCGTCGAGGTCGAGCCGGTGATGACACCGCCGACGTCGTACAGGTAGATCGTGCTGCCGGCATGGGTCAGCCCGCTGTCGACGCCGTCGGCCACGCCGGTGTGGAAGCCCAGCGTGTAGCTGATCGTGGTCGCACCGGCGCCGTCGGCGCCGTAGAGGTTGGTGTTGCCGATGGTGAACGCGCCGGAGAAGTCTTCGGTCGCGACCGTCGCCGACGCATTGGTGTCGTGCGCATCCTGCGTG
>NZ_LGTB01000117.1 GCF_001238275.1 Bradyrhizobium viridifuturi | reverse complement strand
GATCGTGTCCCTGAGCGTGGTGTAACTGGCGGCGGGACACCGCGTTCGCCGGTAAGAGCCGGACTGGTCAGCTGGCGATAGCCGGGAGGCTGACGGTTGGATCATCGCTCAACGGCGCGATGGTTTCCAGCGTCATGTAACGGGCGCGCTGAACGGCCCATTCATCATTCTGTTCGAGCAGGATCGCGCCGATGAGGCGGACGATGGCGTCCTCATTGGGGAAGATGCCGACGACCTCGGTGCGCCGCTTGATCTCGCCGTTGAGGCGCTCGATCGGGTTGGTCGAGTGCAGCTTGGTGCGGTGCTGCGGCGGGAACGTCATGTAGGCCAGCACATCGGTCTCGGCCTCATCGAGGAAGCCGGCGAGCTTGGGTAGCTTGGGGCGGAGCTGATCGGCGACCTTCCGCCATTGCGCTCGTGCGGTCTCGGCATCGTCCTGGGCAAACGCAGTGGCGATGAAGGCGGAGACGACACGCCGTCCGCTTTTGCCGGCATGGGCCAGCGCGTTGCGCATGAAGTGCACGCGGCAACGCTGCCAACTGGCGTTGAGCACCTTGGCGACGGTCGCCTTGATGCCCTCGTGGGCGTCGGAGACGACCAGCTTGACGCCGCGCAGGCCGCGGCGGGCGAGCTTGCGCAGGAACGCCGTCCAGAATGTCTCGGCCTCCGAGGGACCAATGTCCATGCCGAGAACTTCGCGCCGGCCATCGCTGTTGACGCCGACCGCGACGATCACCGCGACCGACACGATGCGCCCCTGCTGGCGCACCTTCACGTAGGTGGCGTCGATCCACAGATAAGGCCAATCGCCCTCGATCGGGCGAGCGAGGAACGCCTTCACCTTGTCATCGATCTCCGCGCACAGCCGCGAGACCTGGCTCTTGGAGATGCCGCTCATGCCCATCGCCTGCACCAGATCGTCGACGGAGCGGGTCGAGACGCCCTGCACATAAGCTTCCTGCACCACGGCGGTGAGCGCCTTCTCGGCCATCCGGCGCGGCTCCAGAAAGCCGGGGAAGTAGGAGCCTTTGCGCAGCTTGGGAATGCGCAGCTCGACCGTGCCGGCGCGGGTCTCCCAGGTCCGGTCGCGGTAGCCGTTGCGCTGCGCCAGACGCTCGGGGGTTTTCTCGCCGTAGGCGGCCCCGGTCTGGCCTTCCACTTCCAGCTCCATCAGGCGCTGGGCAGCAAAGCCGATCATCTCGCGCAGCAGATCAGCATCAGGGGTCTTCTCCACGAGCGTGCGGAGGTTCATCATCTCATCGGTCATCGGTGGTTCCTCGAATCAGGTTGGTGTCAGCAACCCGACCCTACCGGCGAACTGCCGGTGACCACCGCAAAGCCGCCCGCCCGCTACGGCGCCGTGGGAGGGCGCGCGTGCGGACGGCTTTGCTCTACCGAGCTACACCATCACCGGGGACACGACCC
>NZ_LGTB01000116.1 GCF_001238275.1 Bradyrhizobium viridifuturi | reverse complement strand
GATGGCAGTCCATTCATAGTCGGTGAGTTCGTAGCGCATGATTCGAGCCCCGAGTTTCGAAGCTTGAATCATGGGCGTCTGGCAAAACGCAAACGCTTCCAGCTCCCGCTCGATATGCCGGGCAGATCCACCATTTAGTCTTGGCGGCGTACTCACTGTCGAAAGTGGACAAGAGGATTGGATGGTGCCGCTCGTAGCGGTCCAGATCCCACGCGGATTGCAGTAGTTGAAAATGCATGATGCGTTGATGCCTGTTTTATCGACCAGATATCTGATGGGACACGGCGGGCATCTATTTCAAACACTCAGGCCGTGTAGTAGCGTGGCCGTTCATTGCCCCGCTTAACCAACGGATCAACCAGTGACGCCGGATACAGCCACCCGCTGTCGGCTCAGCGCGCAGCAGGAAGCCATGCTTTGGCTGTCCATCGCGGCCATTCTTACAACCGCAATAGGTTTTTCCTGGAATCCAACTCCGTTCGCGCAAGCGCTCGCCGCAATATTTATCGCCTGTGCGGGGATCCACGCCGTCATCGCCTATGGCACACAACAGGCCTTAGTCCTGTTCATTGCTTGCAGTGCCATAGCATTCGCGGTGGAGAACCTTGGTACCGCTACGGGCTTTCCGTTCGGCGTCTATCATTTTGAGGTCGGCGCGGACCTTCCGCATATCGGCCTCATTCCGGTCATCGTCGGGCCGCTGTGGTTTGGCGCGGGCTATTTTTCGTGGACGGTCGCGTCAGTACTACTTGATGGCGCCGATCGTCAGCTCAATCGCCCCTTCAACTTCGTTGCCCTGCCTGTGGTCGCGGCATTCGTGATGACCCAATGGACCTTGTGATGGATGCCCCCAATGCGACTATCGCCAAGGTCTGGATATGACGACGGCGGCGGAATGTTCGGCGTTCCTCTCTCCAACTATCTTGGCTGGCTACTTACGTCTTGGCTGATTTTTCAAGCCTTCGCGCTCTGCCTGCGCCGCGGCGGCGTCCGGCCGGATTCAAGGATGAATCTCAAGCTGCCTGCGACCGGTATCGTTTTCTATGTGGGCGCTGGCCTCACTCACATAGTTCCTTGGATAATGGGACAGACAGGTAAGGCTGTTGACGCTAGGGGGTACGGCTGGCAGGTCCACGACATCCGCGAGGCCACTGTCGCGATCCTGCTATTTACAATGGTCTTCACGGCGTTGCTGCAGCTCTGCGCCTCCTGCGCCAAGCGAGTTCGAATAACGGGCCAACTACATCAAGCCAGGACGAGACCGCCTGACGTGGGGAGTCGGATTCGGCGACCTCATCCCGGCCGCTGCGTTCGGGGTTATCCCACTTGTCCCATCGTCGGTAAATTGCTCTTCGCGACTTTTGCCGCGTCCGCACAAGAGTGTTCGACAACGAATCGGACCTAGTCGAGATTTTATGAGTACACACCCTAA
>NZ_LGTB01000115.1 GCF_001238275.1 Bradyrhizobium viridifuturi | reverse complement strand
GTCGTCCGTGAAGAATGCGGATTGACCTGAAAAATAAGCAAGAATGGTCTTGAGAAAGTATTCGATTTTGCAGGAAAGCGGTGTGTGGGGCCTCACTTTCCTGCGTTTTGGGATTTCGTTTTTGGGCGGTTCGTGATTCCCTGACGGCGTCGTCGACATTGGGGAATGCGATGAGCAAACCGCGGGATGATCGCCAGAAGGACCTGCTGCTTCCGGCCCTGGATCAGATCATCGACATGGGTCATCCGCTGGTGCGGTTGGCGGCGCTGATCGACTGGAACGTGCTGAATGAGCGCTTTGGTTCGGTGTGCCAGGCAGGGTCAGGGCAGCCGGGCTTGCCGACGCGGCTGATCGCCGGCCTGTTCATTCTGAAGCACATGCACGACCTGTCGGATGAAGCGCTGTGCGCCCGCTGGATCGAGAACCCCTATTACCAGCACTTCTGCGGCGAATTGAGCTTCTGCCACCGGTTGCCGTTCGATCGATCGTCGATGACGCGCTGGCGGCAGCGGCTCGGCGAGGAGCAGCTTGTCGCGCTGATCCAGGAAAGTCTGTCGGTGGCGCACAAGACCGGCGCGATCGGCGCGAAGGACCTGGAACGGGTGGTCGTCGATACCACGGTGCGGCGGTCGCCCATCCGACCGACGCGCGGTTGATGCATCGAGCAATCGTCAAGCTGGTCGGGCTCGCCAGGCGCAACCGTGTGCCGCTGCGCCAGAGCTATCTGCGCATGGCCAAGCGCGCCGCCATCATGGTCGGCCGCTATACCCACGCCCACCAGTTCAAACGCGCCCGGCGGCAGCTCAAGTTCCTGCGGACACGGCTCGGCCGGATCATCCGCGACATCCGCCGCAAGATTGATGGCGATACAGCGCTGGAAGCTCGCTTCGGCCCGTTGCTCGGTTTAGCGCAGCAGGTGCGCAGCCAGGATCAGCACCAGCGCGGTCCAAAGGTTTATGCATTGCACGCCCCGGAGGTCGAGTGCATCGGCAAGGGTAAAGCCCGCGCGCCCTACGAGTTCGGCTGCGAGGTCAGTATCGCCACCCCCGTGACGTCTCCGAAGGGCGGCCAGTTCGTGCTTCACACCAAGGCCTTGCACGGCAATCCCTTCAATGGGCACACGCTCGGCCCCGTGATCGCCGACATGGAGAAGCTCACCGGCGTGGAGGCTCGCCGTATCTGCGTCGACAAAGGTTATCGCGGCCACAATCACCCGCATCGGTTCAGAGTCTGGATCTCGGGTCAGGTCCGCCGCGTCACAGCTCCCATCCGCCGCGAGATGAGGCGTCGCGCGGCTGTCGAGCCCGTCATCGGTCACATCAAGGCCGAGCACCGCATGGACCGCAACTATCTCAAAGGGCGTCCCGGCGACTGTATCAACGCTGTCCTCGCCGCCGCCGGCTACAACTTCGGCCTGCTCCTGCGATGGCTCGCAGAGCTCTTGCGTGCCATCATCCGAGCCTTCCTTGAGACCATCCCGGCGCCAAATATCGCCTGAGCCCGGCGCCGCGCCGGTTCTTCACAAACGACT
>NZ_LGTB01000114.1 GCF_001238275.1 Bradyrhizobium viridifuturi | reverse complement strand
TCCGGCCGCGGCGTCGGCATGGACGTGGTGCGCACCAACATCGACCAGATCGGCGGCACCATCGACATCAAGAGCGTGGCCGGCGAGGGCGCCTCGGTCACCATCAAGATCCCGCTGACGCTTGCGATCGTCTCGGCGCTGATCGTGGAAGCCGGCGGCGACCGTTTTGCGATCCCTCAATTGTCCGTGGTCGAGCTGGTGCGGGCCCGCGCCAACTCCGAGCACCGCATCGAGCGGATCAAGGACACGGCAGTGCTGCGGCTGCGCAACAAGCTGCTGCCGCTGATCCATCTCAAGAAGCTGCTCAAGATCGACGACGGCGCGACCCCGACCGACGCCGAGAACGGCTTCATCGTGGTGACGCAGGTCGGCAGCCAGACCTTCGGCATCGTGGTCGACGGCGTGTTCCACACCGAGGAGATCGTGGTCAAGCCGATGTCGACCAAGCTGCGCCACATCGACATGTTCTCCGGCAACACCATTTTGGGCGACGGCGCCGTGATCATGATCATCGATCCCAACGGCATTGCCAAGGCTTTGGGTGCCTCCGGCTCCTCGGCCCATGACATGGCCGACGACAATGCCAACGCCCATGCCGCGAGCGGCGAGCAGCTGACCTCGCTGCTGGTGTTCCGCGCCGGCTCCAGCCAGCCCAAGGCGGTGCCGCTCGGCCTCGTCACCCGGCTCGAGGAGATCGCAACCGACAAGATCGAGCTCTCGAACGGCCGCTACATGGTGCAGTACCGCGAGCAGCTGATGCCGCTGGTACAGATGGCGGGCGTCGAGGTGCAGTCGCAGGGCGCGCAGCCGATCCTGGTGTTTGCCGACGACGGCCGCTCGATGGGGCTCGTGGTCGACGAGATCATCGACATCGTCGAGGAGAAGCTCAACATCGAGGTCGCAGGCAGCCAGGACGGCATTTTGGGCTCGGCTGTGATCAAGGGCCAGGCCACCGAAGTGATCGACGTCGGCCACTTCCTGCCGATGGCGTTCGCCGACTGGTTCTCGCGCAAGGAGATGCGGCCGTCGGCTTCGGCACAGTCCGTCCTTCTCGTCGACGACTCGGCGTTCTTCCGCAACATGCTGGCGCCGGTCTTGAAGGCCGCCGGCTACAAGGTGCGGACCGCGCCGAATGCCCAGGAAGGCCTCGCCGCGCTGCGCTCGGGGCAAAGCTTCGACGTCGTGCTGACCGACATCGAGATGCCGGAGATGAACGGCTTCGAGTTCGCCGAGAACATCCGCAGCGATCACAATTTCAACCAGCTGCCGATCATCGCACTGTCGGCGATGGTGTCGCCGGCGGCGATCGAGCGCGGCCGGCAGGCCGGCTTCCACGACTATGTCGCCAAGTTCGATCGTCCCGGGCTGATCGCGGCGCTCAAGGAGCAGACCGCCGAGTTGCGGCGCGCCGCTTGAAGGAAACAGCATCGATGACCAAGACCGAGACCAGTGAAGGCGCGATGGCCGAATACGTCACCGCGGTGATCGGCGGGCAGCTGTTCGGGCTGCCGATCTCGCGGGTGCAGGACGTGTTCATGCCGGAGCGGCTGACGCGGGTGCCGCTGGCCTCCAGCGAGATCGCCGGCGTGCTCAA
>NZ_LGTB01000113.1 GCF_001238275.1 Bradyrhizobium viridifuturi | reverse complement strand
CGCCATTGCCACCGATCGCGGCGCTGTTGTGGAAGGTGACATTGTCGATCGTCGCGCTACCGTTCGACGAGATGAACAGCGCGCCGCCGAGCCCGGCGCCGCCGCCGCCGCCACCACGGACGACACCACCGCCCGCCGCCACCGTGTTCTGGATGGTCAGGTTCTCGAGATTGACGTTGCCGGCATAGACGAAGAAGCCGCGCTGCGCGTTGAGGCCATCGATCGTGTAGGTGCCACCATGGCCGTCGCTGCCGTTGATGGTGACGCTCGACCCGCTTAGCAGGTTGAATGCGTACAGCTCCGATGTCAGGCTGAAATTCGCCGTGATGTTGATCGTGTAGTTGGCATTCTGCGCGGCGTTCTGGCCGCCGGAATCCATCTGCAGGATCGCGGCATTGAGATCGGCGACGCTGGCCACATTGAACACCCGCGTCGAGACGATCTGCACGATCGTGCCGCCATTCGCATCCTGCGTGAGCTGGAACCGGGTGCCGCCGTCGAGCCCGGTCACGGTCAGCGTGTCGGTCGTGGTGCCGTTCGAGATCGAGAGCGTGGTGCCAGACAGGCTGATGGTATTGAGCGAGGGATTCTGGGTGTTGTACGCCAGCCCGGTGAGATCGATCTTCTGGCCGGGATTGAAGTTCGAGATGCTGTTGGTGAACGCGTTGCCGGTCAGCGCGGCATCGTCGATCTTCAGCGTGCCGCCGAGGCCCGTCGTGAACGAAATGTTGCCGGCTCCGGCGGCGCCAGAGGTCGTAAGCCAGGCGGTGCCCGCATAGATCGTCGTGCTGCCATAGCTGTTGGCATGGCCGAGCACGAACGTGCCGCCACCGTCGATGCCGAGATTGCCGCCGCCGCTGATCAAGGCCGTGTCAGTGACGGTCGCGCCGGTCCCGACCGCAACAACCGAATTGCCGCCGACCACGATCGCATCGTCAAAGATTCCGCTGGTCGTCAACCCGAGGTGTCCGCCGCTCAGGTTGAGCGTCCCCGTCAGTCCCGCGAGTTGCCCCATCCCGAGTTGCAACGTGCCGGCGCCCGACAGCGTGAACGTGCCGGACCCGCTGATCGCGCCGGTGTCGGCGATCGTGCCGGACGAGATGTCGAAGGTGCCGCCATTGGCGGTGAGCTGAATATCGTGCGTGAAGGTGTAGCCGCCGGTCGTGGTCAGCATGCCGCCGTTGAGGATCAGCGCGCCGGCCGAGCCGCCGATATTATTGTCGGCCGTGATCGAGAGGATGTTGCCGCCATCGATCTGGGTGCCGCCGACATAGGTGCTCGCACCCGTCAGCGTCAGCGTACCGCCGCCGGAGACCTGCAGCTTTCCGGTCGTGCCGGTGCCGCTGATGCCTTTCTCATCGGCGATGGTGTCGCTGATCGTCAGCGTCGTGACGGTCTGCAGGCCCTGCGAGAACGTCGGCACGGTGTGCGTCGGCGTGACGACCATCGTGCCCTGGATGAAGATGTCGCCATAGGCCGAGCCGTTGCCGGCGCCGTTGGCGCCGGTGCCGCCGGTCTCGGTGGCGCCGGACAGGGTGCCGCCGATGACGGTCAGCGTGCCGCCTTGCTGGACGAAGATGTTGCCGCCGGCACCTAATCCGCCGCCACCGCCGCCTGCGAGCGAGCCGCTGCCCGCGCCAAA
>NZ_LGTB01000112.1 GCF_001238275.1 Bradyrhizobium viridifuturi | reverse complement strand
GGCCGGCGGCAACTTCACCGGCACGCAGGATGTGCACGACACCAATGCGTCGGCGACGGTCGCGACCGAAGACTTCTCCGGCGCGTTCACCATCGGCAACACCAACCTCTATGGCGCCGACGGCGCCGGTGCGACCACGATCAACTACACGCTGGGCTTCCACACCGGCGTCGCCGACGGCGTCGACAGCGGGCTGACCCATGGCGGCAGCACGATCTACCTGTACGACGTCGGCGGTGTGATCACCGGTTCGACCTCGACGACCGCAGGCGGCATCAACGCCGGCAACACCGCGTTCACGCTCAGCGTGGATCTGACCACCGGCATCGTGACGCTGACCCAGCTGGAGTCGATCGACCACTCGCAGACCGACACCTACAGCGGCTCGTACATCAACGACATCAAGCAGATCGCGGCCAACCTGATCGATCTGACGGCGAGCGCGTTCACCACCGACAGCGAAGGCGACAAGACGGTCACGGCCTCGGCCTCGGTCGACGTCGGTCATCAGATCGAGTTCGGCGACGACGGCCCGCAGACCCCGACCGTGACGCTGGCGGCGTTCAGGGCGCCGGTGCTGCTGACGTTCGACGGCGGTTTGCCCGGCGGCAACTTCGTCGGTACCCAGGATGTGCACGACACCAATGCGTCGGCGACGGTCGCGACCGAAGACTTCTCCGGTGCGTTCACCATCGGCAACACCAACCTCTATGGCGCTGACGGAGCCGGTGCGACCACGATCAACTACACGCTGGGCTTCCACACCGGCGTCGCCGACGGCGTCGACAGCGGGCTGACCCATGGCGGCAGCACGATCTACCTGTACGACGTCGGCGGTGTCATCACCGGTTCGACCTCGACGACCGCGGGCGGCATCAACGCCGGCAACACCGCGTTCACGCTCAGCGTCGACCTCACCACCGGCATCGTGACGCTGACGCAGCTGGAGTCGATCGATCATTCGCAGACCGACATCTACAACGGCGCCTACATCAACGACGTCAAGCAGCTTGCTGCCAACCTGATCGATCTGACCGCGAGCGCGTTCACCACCGACAGCGAAGGCGACAAGACGGTCACGGCTTCGGCCTCGGTCGACGTCGGCCACCAGATCCAGTTCGGCGATGACGGCCCGCAGGCCCCGACTGTGACGCCGGGAGCGTTCAACGCACCGGTGCTGCTGACGTTCGACGGCGGCCTGGCCGGTGGCAACTTCACCGGTACCCAGGACTCGCACGACACCAACGCATCGGCGACGATCGCGACCGAGGACTTCTCCGGCGCGTTCACGGTCGGCAACACCAGTCTGTACGGAGCGGATGGTCCAGGATCCACGACCATCAGTTACACGCTCGCACTGCACACCGGCGTCGCCGATGGTAGTGCCAGCGGGCTGACCCATGCCGGCAGCACGATCTACCTGTACGACGTCGGCGGCGTCATCACCGGTTCGACCTCGACGACCGCAGGCGGCATCAACGCCGGCAACACGGTGTTCACGCTGAGCGTCGGCCTCACCACCGGCATCGTGACGCTGACGCAGCTGGAGTCGATCGACCACTCGCAGACGGACACCTACAACGGCTCGTATATCAATGACGTCAAGCAGATCGCGGCCAACCTGATCGACCTGACGGCGAGCGGGTTCGTCACCGACAGCGAAGGCGACAAGTCGGTCACGGCGACGGCCACGATCGACGTCGGTCACCAGATCG
>NZ_LGTB01000111.1 GCF_001238275.1 Bradyrhizobium viridifuturi | reverse complement strand
CCCTTCTTGTTCTGCCGGTTCTGCACGAGGTCGTCGACCACGGCGGGATCGGCGAGGGTCGAGGTGTCGCCGAGGCTCGACGGCTCGTCCTCGGCGATCTTGCGCAGGATGCGGCGCATGATCTTGCCGGAGCGGGTCTTCGGCAGGCCGGGCGCGAACTGGATCAGGTCCGGCGAGGCGATCGGCCCGATGTCCTTGCGGACCCAGGCGACCAGCTCCTTGCGCAAGCCTCGGTCGGCTCGGTGCCCTTCATCAGCGTGACATAGGCGTAGATGCCCTGGCCCTTGATGTCGTGCGGATAGCCGACCACGGCGGCTTCCGACACCGCCTCGTGCGCGACCAGCGAGCTCTCGACCTCGGCGGTGCCCATGCGGTGGCCGGACACGTTGATGACGTCGTCGACGCGGCCGGTGATCCAGTAGTAGCCGTCGGCATCGCGCCGGCAGCCGTCGCCGGTGAAGTACTTGTTCTTGTAGGTCGAGAAATAGGTCTGCTCGAACCGCGCATGGTCGCCATAGACCGTGCGCATCTGGCCCGGCCACGACTTGGTCAGGCAGAGATTGCCCGAGGTCTCGCCCTCCAGCGTCTTGCCGTCGGCATCGACGATCTCGGGCACCACGCCGAAGAACGGCCGCGTCGCCGAGCCCGGCTTCAGCTTGGTCGCGCCCGGCAGCGGCGTGATCAGGATGCCGCCGGTCTCGGTCTGCCACCAGGTGTCGACGATCGGGCAGCGGTCGTCGCCGACCACGCGATGGTACCACTCCCAGGCTTCCGGATTGATCGGCTCGCCGACCGAGCCGAGCAGCCGCAGCGACTTGCGCGAGGTCTTCTTCACCGGCTCGTCGCCGCCCTGCATCAGCGCGCGGATCGCGGTCGGCGCGGTGTAGAAGATGTTGACCTTGTGCTTGTCGACCACGTTCCAGAACCGCGAATTGTCCGGGTAGTTCGGCACGCCCTCGAACATCAGCGTGGTCGCGCCGTTACAGAGCGGCCCATAGAGGATGTAGCTGTGGCCGGTGACCCAGCCGACGTCGGCGGTGCACCAGTAGATGTCGCCGTCGTGATAGTCGAACACGTATTGATGCGTCATCGACGCGAACACCAGATAGCCGCCCGAGGTGTGCAGCACGCCCTTCGGCGTGCCGGTCGAGCCCGAGGTGTAGAGGATGAACAGCGGGTCCTCGGCATGCATGTGCTCGGCCGGGCATTCCGTCGTCACCATGGCGGCGGCCTCGTGGTACCAGAGGTCGCGGGTCGGGTTCATGTCGATCTTGCCGCCGGTGCGCTTCACCACCACGACCCAGTCGACGCCGCCGGTCTTGGCGATCGCGGCATCGACATTGGCCTTCAGCGGCACCTTCTTGCCGCCGCGCAGGCCCTCGTCGGCGGTGATGATCACCTTGGAATCGCAGTCCTTGATGCGCTGGGCGAGGCTGTCCGGCGAGAAGCCGCCGAACACCACCGAATGGATCGCACCGATCCGCGCGCAGGCCAGCATGGCGTAGGCGGCTTCCGGGATCATCGGCAGATAGATCGTGACGCGGTCGCCCTTCTTGACGTTCCGGGTGCGCAGGATGTTGGCCATCCTGCAGACTTCGTCGTGCAGCTGGCGGTAGGTGATGTGCTTGGATTCGGAGGGGTCGTCGCCCTCCCAGATGATCGCGGTCTGGTCGCCGCGCTTCTCGAGATGGCGGTCGATGCAGTTCCAGGCGACGTTCAGCACGCCGTCCTCGAACCATTTGATCGAGATGTTGCCGGGCGCGAAGGAGAC
>NZ_LGTB01000110.1 GCF_001238275.1 Bradyrhizobium viridifuturi | reverse complement strand
TGTCATTCGGCCTGCAATATTGACCCCCCGTATTGCCGCATCAGCAAATGTTACCCTGATGGCACGGATGCGAAGTCGACGGGTCGGCCGCGCCATGTAGCTTTCCCGGCTTGCTCGACGAGAGGGGCTGTGGGCGGGTCGGGCCCTACATAGCCCGAGCCGTCCACAAGCCCGGGCAATGGGGCAGCGGTGGTGGCCTCACCGAGCGGCACCTCCGCGATCAACTGCTTGGCGGTCTTCCGTCTAAGCGCCCTCAGCAGACGCTGCACGATCGAATGCTGTCTCGTCCCGAACTCCTCTGGGTGTTTCTCCCTCAGCCGGTCGACGATGGCGAGCGCGGTTAACTGCGGTTGCGTAGTGAGCCAGCCCTCGATCGTTAGGATATGCGGGTCGAGTTTGGACGGCATGCGAACCCTAGTTTTATAGGGCCGACGGGGGTGCCGGTGCGTGGCACGCGGCTCGCCGGACGTCGTCGTCTTACCGAGTGTCTTCGCAAAAGTGGCTGCGGTCGCTGGCGCGGTGCTCGTGCTGTCGGGTTGCAAGCCGCGTACCTGTCCGGGACGACGATCGACGCGATTGCCGAGTTCGTCCTGGGTCGCGCGAATCTCGGACAACAGCGCGACCGGATCGAGCGAGCGATACTGATCGCGCAGCCGCTTCTTCACCGCCGCGGTCACCTTGGGATGCGCCAAGGCACGCTCATAGGGCGTCGACGGGAGATGATAGCGCTTGATCACTTTAGCCCCTTCGCGACGCTTCTCCTTCAGCTTGAACGACGGCTGGAAGAAGTTGACGTAAAGCCGTGCCGCCGCATAGAGGCGGCCCATCATGCGCGCTGTCTCGACGCCATCGAAGCGGCCATAGCCCATGAGGCGGCGGACAACCGCACCATTCTTCTGCTCGACGAACGCCTGGTCGTTCTTCTTGTAGGCGCGCGAGCGTGTGACTTCGAGCTTCTGTTCACGACACCATGGCACGACGACATCGTTCATGAAGGCGCTGTCGTTGTCGAAGTCCACGCCGCGCAACAGCCAGGGGAACAGGCTCTGTGCGCGGGTGATCGCCTCGACGACCAGCGAACCTTCCCGCGTCAGCAACGGCAGGCACTCCGTCCAGCCGGTGGCGACATCGACCATCGTGAGGGTTTGAATGAACGAGCCAGCCACCGACGTGCCGCCATGGGCGACCATGTCGACCTCGCAGAAGCCGGGCACCGGATTGTTCCAGTCGTTGAACGTGCGGATCGGGACCTCGCGCCGGATTGCTGAATAGAATCCGGCACGGCGCCGCCTGCCGCCGCTCGCCGCGATCTTCACATCGACGAGCAGGCGATCGATGGTGGCGGCGCTGATAGTCAGAACACGATCACGGTCCGACTGGCCAAGCTGCAATCGGCCATGTTGCTCAAGGGCAGGCAACAAGGTCGAGATCATCACCTTGAGCCGCTTGCCGCACACCCGATCCGACGCCTCCCACAGCGCCGTCAGCGCGTCCTTGATCGTCGCGCCATATCCGCGTCTCCGCTTTCTTGTTGCCTCGACCTCGCCCGGTCTAACCGTCTCGCGTCGCCGGAGCGCGCGCACCGCATGCTTGCGATGCCAGCCCGTCGTCGCGCACAGCTCGTCGAGGATCCGTCCCTTCTCCGCTCGTTTGGCCGACCGGTAACGTTCCGTTACCGCCGACACCACCTCGCGCCGCGCGCCCATGCTGATCTTTCCCGCCATAGACGCCACCGAACCAATTCGATGGCACCGACCCAATCATCGGCGAGAAGTTGTCCAGTAACATTCTGGGTGAGGCAATGC
>NZ_LGTB01000109.1 GCF_001238275.1 Bradyrhizobium viridifuturi | reverse complement strand
AGTCGTTGCCGGCGCCGCCAACCAGCAAGTCGTTACCAGCGCCGGCATAGAGCGAATCGTTGCCGTCATCGCCAGAGAGGAACGAGCCGTGCCCCGCAACGCTGCCCGAGTAGAGCACGTCGTTGTCGCTGCCGCCGTACTCGGAAACGGTCTCGTCGGCGCCGACCAGCAGGTCGTTGCCGGCATCGCCATGCAGCGTTTCGGAACCACCGATGACACCACCAACCAGCGTGTCGTCGCCCGCACCGCCTTCGAGCACGACCCCCAACAAGTCACGTGCGTTTGAATAGAGAATGTCGTTCCCGCTGCCACCGTACTCCGCAACAGTGCCGGCGCTGCCAACCAGCAGGTCGTTGCCGTCGCCGCCATCCATCGTGTTGTCAAGGGCACTCGCAGCGCCATGCAGCGTGTCGTTGCCGTCGCCGCCCGACAGCATCATCATCGAGCCTGGGCGCACCCACTCACCCGCGTAGAGCACGTCGTCGCCGGCGCCGCCGTCGAGCTCGCCGCCGAAGCCGCCGAGCCGAGCAAGTATTGGCCACCGACGAGGGTGTCATTCCCCGGGCCGCCGTCGAGAACCTCGTAGCTAGACCCGGGCCGGCGCTCAACCAGTCGTCACCGTCGCCGCCATACAGGCTATCGTCGCCCCAACCACCAATCAGCGTGTCGCTTCCGGTACCGCCGTAGAGCGTGCTGGGTTTGCCTTCCTCCACGCTGCCCGACACCAGCACGTCGTCGCCGCTACCGCCATGCAGTTCCGACGCGCCACCACCGAACACCGTGTCGTTGCCGGCGCCGGCAAAAACCGTCGTATCGCCGATAAAATCCGTACCCCTACTGCTGACGAAGGAGACATAGTCGTTGCCGGCGCCGGTCGCGACCAGCACCGGGCCGCTGCCGATCACCGACAGCATCACGTCGCTGTCGGTGGCTTCGATGATCGCCTTCAGGTTGGCGTCGACGTAAACCGTGTTGTTGGGATTGATTTCGATCAGAACATTGGCGTCCGGATCCGGGTTGCTGATGGCAGCTCCCTCCTGGACCGGGATCGTCGCACCGTCATCCGGGCTGGTGTAACCGATCCCCGCGGCGATCAGATCGTCGAGAATCTGCTGCCGGGTCGCTTGATCGATGGTGGAGCTGATCGCCGCTTCGAGGTCGGTCTGGTTCAGATTGGAAGTCGCCATCGACGTAGTCCCTGGTTGGAATACGAGGATTCAAGCCATTCGTTAGCTCTCACGATGACTCACGTGAGAGCAGTCCGTCGCACTACTTTAGGTTATCAGACGACATGTCAGAGCGCCACATGCCGCCAAAAAAAGAGCGCCGCCTCAACCTGGGTTGAGGCGGCGCCTTCGCTCAGTGAAGAGCTAGTCGTGCAGACCTGGGATCTTACAGCTTGGTCGAGTGACCATCGTTGAAGATCAGGTATTCGATGTTGCTGATCTGGGTCACCTGGCCGTTGCTGAAGTTGACGTCCAGAGAACCGTCCTTGCCGGCGGTGATGCCGGTCACGTCGGTCGAAGAGTGATCCAGGAAGGTCAGGGAGTCCTTGTTGCCAGCACCACCGTCGATGGTGTCGCTGCTGTTGAGGTTGGACAGGTAGAAGTAATCCTGACCGGAGCCGCCGACCATCGAGGCCGTGCCGGTGGCGGAGCCAACGAACGAGTCCTTGCCGTCGCCGCCGATCAGTGTCTGGTTGCCCGAGCCAGCGACCAGCGTATCGTTGCCGGAGCCGCCATACAGCGTGTCGTTGCCGGCACCGCCGTAGAGCGAGTCGTTGCCGTCACCGCCATAGAGCGAGGTCGCATGCGACGCATCGCTGCCCGAGTAGAGCACGTCCTTGCCGGCGCCGCCGTACTCGGCAACAGTGCCGGTACCGCCGACCAGCAGGTCGTTGCC
>NZ_LGTB01000108.1 GCF_001238275.1 Bradyrhizobium viridifuturi | reverse complement strand
GCTGCTGTTCTGAAGCTTCTCGGCATGACTCAGGCGTCGGGCGCACGATCCCGTCCTTCAATGAAGAAGGAGAAGGGACGTGCGGAGAAAAAGCCGATATCGCGAACCGATGCAGCTGGGTCTGGATCTGGGACGCCGGACTTCCCAGGACTCGCTGGCAGCAATTCCAAAGGTCTGATCCAGGCGCTCGCCGACCTCCTGCTGGAAGCGGCAGGCATCGAGACCGCTCAGATGACGGGAGGTGACCATGAGCAGCAAGATCACGCCTGATCACCTCAGTCGCGCCGCCGTCGTCTATGTTCGCCAATCGACAATGTCTCAAGTCACGGGGAATCTCGAAAGCCAGCGGCGGCAATATGACTTGGCGCAGGCAGCGGAGACAATCGGAGTTAGGTCGGTGACGGTAATTGACGACGATTTAGGTCGCTCCGGTTCGGGCAGCACCCAGCGGCCTGGCTTTGAGCGGCTTGTGGCGATGGTATGTTCGGGCGGCGTTGGTGCCGTCTATTGCATCGAGGCGTCGCGGCTGGCGCGCAATGGGCGCGACTGGCATCACTTGATCGATCTCTGCGCGCTCGCTGGCGCGTTGGTGATCGATCCCGACGGCGCCTATGATCCGCGGTTCGTCAACGATCGCCTGCTGCTCGGACTGAAGGGAACGATGTCGGAGTATGAGCTGAGCCTGCTTCGCCAACGGGGAATCGCCGCTCGAGACTCCAAGGCCCAGCGCGGCGAGTACCGCTTCATGCTTCCACCCGGATTTTGTTGGAATGAGTTTGGCAAGATCGAAATCGATCCCGACGAACATGTGGCGGGAGTGATTCGACTCGTCTTCACGAAGTTCCGCGAGCTCGGCAGCGCCCGGCAGGTCTTTCTTTGGCTGCGCGCCGCCGACATTAAGATGCCTGTGGTCCTGAGGAACGTTCAAATCTACAAGCTCAGCTGGAAGGCGCCGGCCTATCACTCGGTGATGCAGATCTTGCACAATCCGCTCTATGCTGGCGCCTATGCGTTTGGCCGAATCGCTCAGAAGACACGGATCGTGGACGGTCGCGCCCGCAAGGTCAGCGGGTTCAAGAAGCCACGGGAGAAATGGAATGTTCTCCTGCGCGGCAATCATCCCGGCTATATCAGTTGGCAGGAGTACGAAGATAATCAGAAGCTGCTGCTGGAAAACGCGCACATGAAAAGGAATTGCTCGCGTAAATCGGCGCGCGGGGGACGCGCACTCCTGACCGGCTTGATGCGGTGCGGACGTTGCGGGCGAATGATGCGTGTGTTCTATGGCCAGGCCAAGGGGAATGCCCATCGCTATCAATGCCGCGGCGATGACGCCCATGTCGGGGCAGGCCTATGTATCGGCATCGGCGGTGTGCGCGTCGATCGTGCGGTCGCGCTGCAAATCCTTGAGGCGGTCTCCGATCGGGCTGTTGAAGCAGCCATATTGGCGTCCGATCAGATTGAGCGCTCGAGACAAGAGATCATCGCCGCCGTCGAACGGGAGCTTGAAGTTGCAAGCTACGAAGCGTCCCTTGCCGCACGCCGATACGAACTTGTGGATCCGGCGAAGCGTCACGTTGCCCGCGAACTCGAGGCGCGCTGGAATGGCGCCTTGGAGCGGGTTGCCGAGCTTGAAGGTCGGATCAAGGAGCAGCGCGCCGCATCAGCGGAAACCCCCAAGATCGACCGCGCCCTGCTTCTGCAACTTGCGCACGATCTGCCGCGGGTCTGGAATGCACCGTCCACGGACACGCGCACCAAGCAACGGCTAGTTCACATCGTGGTCCGAGAGATTGTTTGCGATCTCGACGAAAACACCAATGAGGCTGTTCTGCTCATCCACTGGACCGGCGGCCGGCACACGGAGGTTCGTGTTGCTCGCGTTAAGACGGGTCGATATCCAGGAGATATGGCACCCACGGCCGTTGACGCACTTCGCAAACTCGCTGGTCGTTGGCCTGATCGCGAGCTCGTCGTGTCGCTCAATCGGATGCGCTGCAAGACCGGCGACGGCGAAACCTGGACGACTGTTCGCGTGCGGGAAATGCGCGAA
>NZ_LGTB01000107.1 GCF_001238275.1 Bradyrhizobium viridifuturi | reverse complement strand
GCAATCCCGGTGCACTTCTCGTGCGACTTTCAGACATGCACGCAGTCAACCCGACGCCGTTTGAACGAAACCAGACGTGGCTAATGACGCCGAGAGGGCGCGGGGATTGGATGATTGCCATCGTGTATCGCGATCAGTTCGCCGGGCTCCAAACCGAGCTTTTGTAACTGCTCTTTTTGAAGCGGACAGTTAAGCATTCCGGCCCTTGCGCCGCAGTCGGCTATCGTCATCCTCACCGCTTCCGCCGGGTCAGCGACGGCAACCGCGTATACTACGTGTCTGAATTCTTCGTCGTCGCCATCTTCCTTGAAGACAGCAGCAGTCACTAACTAACCGTCCATCTTGCTACGCTCCGGGAACGTGAAGTAGGCGTTGTCTTCACCTCATTGCATAAGTATTGCGACTACTATGATGCCGATGAAGACCAGGCCCATGAAAATCACGCAGCCTAGGTACGGTAGGTCGCCGCGCACTACACAGCTCCAGACGCGAGGACGGAGCGTGCACTCCGGGGACACGATCAACCTGCACAATTCGGCCCGCTGCGTTCGACAGCCTGACACGGCAATCCGAGTCCCAACAACTACTGGCTTGCATAGGTGCATGGCCCGGACGACAACGCCGCCCTAGCGAAGCTGGGCTTCAGCAACTTTGGCGAATTCCAAAGCGAACCCTGGATATCTGCAGCATTTGGATGCCGGACTGCCTCTGACTTTGAGGTAATCCTCGACTTTAGGACCAAACCGCGGCTTTATCTGCAGCACGTAGCGATGTCGAATAGTAACTGAGCAGAGACCTCATTGGCTCGTTCGCGCAATTGACGCACGACGACGTCCAGCTCGAAACGGGTTTCCATCGGTTTCTCGATGACAGGAGGCTGCTTGCGGCCGCAAAGCGAATGACACCTCTCCAACGCCTTCCTCCGGAACGCAGAGGCGCGCTGAGCTTGGCGGAAACTCCCGGTCCTTCCAGGATCATCCGCCTCGAAGGTACGACTTCCAGCGCAAGCCGGCCACGATCGTCGGAACCGCGATTTGCGTTACTCGCTGTTTCGCAGGATTACTGTCCCGTTCGCACGTCTGTAGAGCGTGGCAGGTTTGTCTTGGGCCCTAACCCCTGCAAACGCATTATCGTCTGCTTGGCCAATTCCCCGTGGAGCCTATGGATCTTCTGAGAGCCAGCAATGAGAGTTTCATGAGTCTGTTTCAGGAAATCGGTTTGAAGCTCAAGAGCTTCGTAAAACGATCGCGCGCCCGCCAACTTCTCGAAAAACGACTTGGTGTGTTCGAAGGATTTTTTGACATAGTCAGCATAGGTTTTTGCGATTTCTTGATAGCTGACCGGCGTTGTTTCCGCTGATACGATCCGGCCGTTCGAAGAGGTGTCAGTCGAAGCGGTGTCAGTTGACGCGAACTGCGCGCCGATCTCCTTCGGCGTGTGCTGCAATTGATCTGGCGGCGGGCCCTCTTGTTGACCCGATTTCCGCCTCTGCTGTGCAGTTTCGTCGCTCTGCCGATCCGCGTTCGGGTTGCCCTTGCCGGATTTTCGTGGTGTCTCGCTCTGGTCTGGACTCATTGCTAAATCGCTCCGTGGTTTGATATCAATCAAGTTGCAAATCTCCGCCATGCTCACGCTGGCATCATGATTCCGATCGGCTCCTTGTGCGGCGATTTGCTACATTTTAGCGGACCTCTTCTACGCTGCCGCTCGGCCGGCTCCGAAAGCGGCGCGTCATAGTACGCCTGTCCTCATTGGACATCTCGCTCCCTCGCCCGCGCATTGCCGAAATCGCTCGGTCGTCCCACAGCAATTATCAACCGGGGTTTGCTCCCACTGCGATCTGCGAGAAGTTCCTATCCCTGAGAGCACTGGGAGTAAGGTTGGCATCGGCCAGTTCTCTCCAAGACCTCCCGACTTCGATCCACCTGCTTTTTCGAGCCAGCAAGGTGTCAAGCATCCTCCTCCAGCAATGCCCCAGGTTTGGGGGACCAAGTGCGCTACTTTCGAGAGCTTCGAGATAATGCGTTCGACGGTCTGTCCGTTCTGCGCTCGCCAGATCGATTTGACTTTATGGATGAGGGGATTGTCGTTGGCGCGAACACCGTTGCTTCTGAGGGCCGAGTCAGCCACACAGACCAGCAAGAGGCCGAGACAGAACCACAGCACGCGTTTTCTTGCCATTTTCACCTGCCGCCCGGATCCATCTGTTCTCTCTGTGAGGCACTAATCCTACGCGGATCACAAACACGCTGTTACGCAGCATTGAAAGTTAGCAGCGACGTGACAAGACGCCCGTCGGTATCGGCCGAGCAGACGCCGTCCTTGGCTTATGTCACGCGCCACTAACTTCACTGGCCAGCCACGGCCTCAACTTGCGATGGTAGCCATGCCTGAGGGAGGGTGCCCTCGGCACGTCGAGGGTCTGCATTCTTCGTGCCAGGCAATAGTCGACAGTTCGTACCGTGTTTGTGTTGGCTTTGTCTGCTTTGCGACTTACTCAGGTTGTGGTCCTTGCACTCAGGCCTGGCCGCGGCGGCGTCATGTTGACCTTATCCTCTCCGCAATCATCGACCCGTGCAAGCGACTCTTTCGCTGCAGCTCAGACATGGATGAAATCCCTTTGGCGCCGTCATCGACACTGTTTCAGTCGGCGCCGTTGCCGCAAGGCCGACGCGATCGAAGCCCGCACCAGCGAGGCACACCTTTTCTATCGCCATTGAGCATTCACTGCGCAATCTTCGTTGGCACACCCGTTGCTCGTCAAGAAATAGCAATAGTGGTCTTTGTGGAGGCCAAAGATCCCTAATCAGTTGCTGCGGTCGAAAAGACAAGGTCGATTCGACGGCGGTGCTGAGCGCTGAGCGGGCGGATGCTTTGGCGCAGTTCGTCACACTTTCCAGATTGAGATGTGCTTGAGCTTATATCGAGAAGAAGTATCGGGTGAATTAAGACGTCGAGAACGAAGCCATTGTGATTGACAGCGCACCAGAGCCAATGTTGTCCGCCCGCGATCGAGAGCGCGCTGGCGGACGCGGTCAGAGAGCACGTTGCCGAATTTCCGTCCCC
>NZ_LGTB01000106.1 GCF_001238275.1 Bradyrhizobium viridifuturi | reverse complement strand
TTGCTGAAACCGTTCACCAGGTTGGCCAGCGCCTGCGGGTCAAAACGCGAGAGCTGGGACGGCACCTCACCGGCGATTGCGACGGCAGCCTCGCGACAGCTCGCCGCCGAGGAATGTCGGCCGAACGATAACGCAAACAAAGAGAGTGCGATGGGATCGATTTGCTTCATAAGCGTCTTGTCGAGGCGCGACAACCGAACCGCTAAGGCCTGGCAAGCTCTTATGCCGGCCTCACCTCCAGCTTCCCGGCTCAGCTCATTGCATGTCGTGGCGTATCCCCACGAGGACCGGATATTTTCCTCCAACAGCGGCACAAATCGAGCATCGAAGCGGGCAGCTGCGGTTTGCAGAAAGTCTGAACGATCCTGCCTTCCGAGCTGCTTGCTGTAACGTACAACTGCGCGTGAGAAAACGCCGATGTCGCGAGCGCTGGCGATTTCCCTTAAGGCGGCATTTAGTTCATCCGAACGTCTAGAACGCCTTTCCGGTGTTCCAACTTGGACAGTCTGCAGGGCAGCATTGTCGACATGCGACCTTCCGGTTCGGCCGCTTCGGTCAGAGATGGATTGGCCATGCGGCGCTAGCCTGCCTGTTTTCGGGCGGTCAGTGGTCCGATCGGCGCGTTGCCGGTCACCATCCGAAGCCGATGGAGTAATTTCCAGATTGGCTGCGCCACGATCAGGTCCATGGGCTCGCTCCGAGCTCCCAGGCTGCAATGGTTGCGCAGGCGCATCGCCGACGTACCACCTTCCTGGTCTACCACTTCCCTCAGACACGGACTGCGTATCCAGTGGGCGTCTGCTCGCGTGCGAGCTTTCAGCCTCTCGAGCGTCGCGCCATAGCTCCTCGCCACTTTGACGCGAGAAGCCTGCATCTCGCCTTGGTCTCCCACTGTGCGTTCTATAAGGTCTTTGCAGGCCCGGGGTTTGGACATTCTGGATAGGCGCATCGTGGACGCGCCCCCCTTCTGGTCCATCCGCTTCGTGCGACGGGAGAGGGCGCCCTAGCGGGCTTTCCGTCTCTGGATCATCGCGCGGCAGTTCCCCATCCGTTCGCGACGAGCCGGATTCCGGCAAGGAGCGCAAACGACGACGACTTCCACCGATTGCGGCCTGCAACGCGACCCCGAGGAGCCGATGTGCACCGGAGGAGGGAGCAGCAAATCGGCCTGCACCGCTGTCGCGCTGCATGCTGCGAGAATCCGAAGGACCTGAATCCTGAAGCTCGGACCGCATCCGATCCACAATGGAACCGAACGATGGCCCCTCTTCACCAGGAGCACAAGCCGGTTTGGCGCTAGAACCGTCAGCGCCTCGACCTTCAGCGGCATCAAATTCCGAAATGGGCGACTTGTCGCCCTCGTCAATGCGTCTCATTATCTTTATCCAATGTACCTGGATGCCCTGCCCTGACGAGTGCGACACTCACTTGTCGGCTCGACCGCTATCCTCGTGGTCTGATGAGCCACCGAATGACTTCGTCGAATCAGCGACTGCCAAACACGCGAAGCTCTTTGAATTGCATGCTCCCGTTTAGGCACAAGAGACTTCGAGCTCGCGGTGAACGCAAGCGGAGCCAAGTACGTCCCCTTTTTCGCTGCCCATGTGCTGACCGATCGCCGTGATTCCTTCGCCCTTCGATTGCCCATCGGCAACGCGACAGGCGTATTGAAGACTGCAAATGATGTGCCCATTCCGATCACCTAGAGGCTGGCTCGCGATCAGTATCGTGTATGGTGCAGTCGAGCGACGGACAGCAAGCGCAACTCCGATTAGGGCCCGCAAACCGAAAGTAGAACATAGTACAAAAGAAAATGGTTGCTTCATTCGTCAGTGCTTTCGCGGGCATGTCTGCGCGAACTGTACAACTTGACGCAGGGTCCGATTCAAGCCCTGCGCTCTATGTCGCGTGAGTGGCACTCCTGAACTTTCGTCGCTCTTCCGTCATAGGCTTTGCGGCGACGCGCACCCGAGCCAAGCTCGACTCTATTGGATGGTCAACGGCGCTCGCAATTCGAGAAATCGACGAAAGGCCAATACCTCGGTCAAAATCAGCTATGAGCCCATCGCGATCGAAAGTTTGCGTTTGTTGACTGCCCCACCTAACGCATCCTCCATGCGTTTGCTTATGAACAGCTGACGAACTCAAGCAGGATCCAGGGAACCCACGGCGAATGCGTGATTCTCCGGTCTTAGCGGGAGTGGTCGCCGGCTTAGGCAGATGTTGTGGGAGAGCGTTGATGACTGCCGGATGATGACTCCACAGAGCAAGTTCAGGAGCACTATCGTCGTTTGCAGGATCACAGGTCGAAAGGTTTGAAAAACGAGACGCTTGCGAGATCTGATTGGCCGCGACGGACAATGCGACAACCAGCATCGTCGAAATTCTCTGTGCGGGCGCTGATCGCGTCAATGAGACAATGACCGGTTGCTATATGAGTCTATTGCGACCATTCCTTTAATCATAGATTATCGAGTTGCGCGTACTGAAAAGAATTATCGATCACGTAGGTCATTCTGCATTGGGGCATATCGACGCTGGCGCGCTCGGACATGATGACGCGATCCGCGTCCGGATCGCACTATGCGTATTTCCCCCGAAAGCTTGTTCCTGCTTTTCGTTTGCGGTAAGCACATAAGCCGCTGATCGAAAGATCAAATGCAATGGCGACGGATGTGATTTTTCGCTAGCGGTTGGTCCTTAGTGCTACTTCGAAATCCGAGATCTCGTCTTTTACAATGGCCGGCGTCCTCACCCGAGCCTTGACGGGGCCACCCCGGATCAAGCTTACTTCAGCTCGCTGCCGTTCCGCGGCAGCTTAACTCGGCAGAAGCTCCACTTATCGACGCGGAATTGCTGTTCAGACAACCGAGGCCAGCTCTGACCCCGTACCGGATCGAAGATGGTAGCTGCCGCAGATCAGTCGGTATTCGGCGTCGTCGCCATGGTGAAGGTGCCATCGAACGTCAGATTGCCGTTGGCGTTGTAGGTCGGCGTGACCGATCCAAACGCGCTGACTTCCGTGCCATTGCTTAACGAGCCGCGCGTGGAGGTCCGACACGTTCGCCTGCCAATTCTGCAAGTTTTTCGTGCCGCCTTCTTGCATCATCTCCTGCGTTTCCGAGTTCTTGGCGATCCGATCGATCACTCTAACCGCCAGCTGCACGAGGTCTCTAGTGTTCTGTCCGGCAAATTCGCTGACAAAGTCGCGCGAGTTTCTGGAGAATGGAGTCGGCAGC
>NZ_LGTB01000105.1 GCF_001238275.1 Bradyrhizobium viridifuturi | reverse complement strand
CCGTACGGATAGGCCGGACATATGACTGCACCGTCCGACGGTGATGCACGCTGAGAAATACCTTGCTAACCGGGCCGTTCCACATATGCGTCAGAGCCCCTTTTGGATGCCGATCGGGGTCCCAGTCCCAACGCCGGTTGACACGCGCAATTAACTCGTCGCACCGCTTCCGGGCATGTATGTCGTTAACCTGTCGCGGCTCGGACGAAGGCAGACGCGCGGCTTATGGCGCCGGGGACGTGGGGGGATCGGATCGACCTTGCGAGAAGCTCGACGAACCGGCGTACCCGTCTCACGTACTAGCGCCCTTCTCACGACGGATGCCGGGACATCGACCCGGTGCCGAGCGAACCGATCGGTGACGCCATCATCGATGTCGGTGACTGCGACTTTGGCCACGTGAGCCAGCGCGCGAGGTGACGGCTGCGGCGTCATAGCCGATCACCATCAATCGTGGGCTCCGCATAATTTCTGAAGTCCACAGGCTGCGTCGCCACGTAAATCATGAGGCTCGAATGGCCGCGCACTCCGCATAACGATCCAAGATCCGCTCCGTTATCAATCAGTTTAGTTCCCAGTGCCCTATGGCAGGCGTTACGTGAAATTTCTGACATTGTGGGACCTTCTGCAATGGGCGACCAAATTTCACGAACAAGTGACATTGATCCCGGCGGTCGCCCGCTAATTTGTGTCGCGCGGTCGGACAGGACGCCACGTGCGCGACATCAGCGGATCGTTGCGATCGTCGTATATGGGTACAAGCTCGCCAGCCTTCAACCCGAGGCCTTTCAAATCGGCTTCGCGGAGTTCGGAATTCACGATCGTTGCGTCACCGGCACTGGCAGCCAATGAGGCTTTCACGGCTTCCGCCTGATCAGCCATAGCGACGGCATAAGTTACATATCGAACCTTGCCGTCTTTGACGATGCCGACCGAAACCATCCATCCTGCTGCCATCTCAGTTCTGATCTATCCAAGAGAGCTTCTGTTTTCGAGGCGGGGGCTAGCTGGCGGTCTAGTCTCTTGGAATTCCTCTATCACCGCAAGTACGGCGCTCTTTGCCCGAGAGTATTTTTCGAGTGTCACTATGGCGTTCTTCAAAGCCCCTTCACGTGTCATGCCATGATCTCCACAAGGGCGACGGAGAAGGAAGCGCGGGTGGAGGGAGGTCCACCCGCGCAGGCTTGACGCTCGCAAGGTGCAGCGCGAATGCATGAGCAGCCAAGCCCGTACGTCTCCTAGCAACTCGCGTGCCAGATGATCATGATGCCAAGCGCTCGGCTGATCATCGTGCCGTCAGAAAAAGCGCACGGACGTCGGAGGCCGCCGACCGGCGAGTTGCGATGCGCGGCTTGGCCCTTAGGAGGTTAGTCAGTAAGAGACCAAGCCATGCATGGCTAAGCAACCCGCGTGCCAGAAGATCGGAAAGAGGAGGGGAAGCAAATTGCGCGCTATCACAGCACGCCAGCTAACTGCGGTGCGGCTTCCGGACATGCATGTCGTCAATCCGACGCGGTTGAACGAGAGCGAACGCGTCCCTAATCGGGCCGAGGCCGCACAGTGATCGGATCAATCTCGTCATCATGCACAACGATGAGCTCTCCGGTCTCCAAGCCCAACGTTTGCAGCATCCCATCTTCGACCGGGCAGTTGACCACTGCAGCCTTCGCGCCGCTATCTTTCAAAGCTAGCTTCACGGCTTTCCTTTGGTCCGCGACTGCGACCGCGTAAGTTATGTGCCTGTGCTCGTCGTCATCGTCGCCGCCTTCCTTGATGGCGACCGTCACAAACCGACCATCCATCTTGCTGCGCGCCGGGAAGGATCGCCTGAGAAGTCGGTCACCTCATTGCATCAAGGTTGCGGCCGCAAGGATTGCCAGCGAAGCCAGTTCCAGCAAAATGACGCAAGCTATGTGCGGGAGGTCGCCGCGCACTACACAGCTCCAGCACTAAACGGAGCGTGCATTCCAGCACAAACCAGCGATCCGCTGTTCGTCGACAAGGTACGCGATATCGTCGGCCTTTATCTATCCCACCGAACCGAGCCCTTGTCCTCAGCATCGATGAGAAAAGCCAGATTCAGGCCCTCGATCGCGAGCAGCCGGTCTTGCCGATGATGCCTGGCGTGCCGAACGTCGCACGCACACAGCTACGTGCGGCATGGCACGACCACGCTTTTTGCAGCGCTCGACGTTGCCTCGGGGTTCGTCATCGGCAAATGCTACAAGCGTCATCGGGCAGTCGAATTCTTGAAGTTCCTCAAAGAGATCGACGCTCAAATCCCTGAGGGGTTCGCTGTCCATCTCGTCATGGACATGTGTGGACGCCCCCGCTGGTGCAAGACGAATCTTTCGGCGAGCTCGGAGCGTGGTCGGGTGCTGACATGTGTCCGGCCTCTTGCTGCGGCTGTCACATGCCGCTGGCCCGTATGGGAGTTCGCGGAGCGGGTCCAATTCAACTTCGCGTGCTCGAGGCACGTATCCATGATCTGGTTTTCCCGATCCCCTGGTGCTGCTCGACCGCGAGCTTGCAAAGCGCCAAGGAGGATGCCGACGCACCCAGACCATCAACGCAATCCGTGGCCATGTAGCCGAATTCGGGATGATAGTGGCGAAGGGGCCCGTCCATGTTGCCAAGCTCGTGTCGGCGATCGGGGACGATGACACCGACATTCCAGAGCTCGCCCGACCGATTCTACGCCTGCTTGTTGAGCAACTGCGACTACTTGATGAAAGGGTGTCGCATTGTCGGCCGCTGGGCGGCTTCGCAGATCGCTTCCGCATCGGCGGCATCATTCTTCTGCCGCTTCACGAAGGGCTTCACATAGTCTGGCGCAATTAGTCGTGCCTCGTGCCCCAGTCTCGCGATCTCGCGCGCCCAGCAATGGCTGCTGGCGCAGGCTTCCATGGCGACCGTGCAGACCGGCTGTGTGGCAAGAAATTTGAGCACCTGGTCCCGCCGCAGCTTCTTGCGGAAGAGCACGGTTCCTGATCCATCGGCACCGTGCAGCTGGAATACGTTCTTCGCCAGATCCAAACCGAAGTTCCGACATGGACGCCTCCGTTCAAGTGATGGTCAACGACACCACTTTGGCACAGCGATGCCGAGAGGGGGCGTCCACCCCATCAACTATGCCACCCACCAAGACGCCCAGGATCAAAGCGTGGCTTGCTCGTCGGCCGCACTATCATGTCCACTTCACGCCGACTTCTGCGTCCTGGATCAATCTGGTCGAGCGCTGGTTCGCTTAACTCACCAGAAAGCAAATCCAGCGAGGCGTGCACACCTCCGTCAGACAACTCGAGGCCGACATCCGTACCTTTATCGACCTGCACAACAAACATCCGAAGCCCTTCAAATGGACCAAGTCTGCTGACCAGATTTTGGCTTCCGTCAAACGCTTCTGCCACAAAGCCCACCAGACTCTATGTGGTGCACTTTAGATTCACGTGACCAGATAGGCTCGCCGCTCCCTCTGACAGCACGATGTGGCGGCCAGGCGTTGACCACAGATAGAAGCATGAGCTCGGCGGCGTGACGTTCACTCGGGAGGCTTGACATCATCGGGCTCACTACAGATAAGGCCGTGTACCTATAAATCCGGCGGCCTCGTGCGACGGTGATTACGTCCGCTTTGCTCCTATAGCGACCGAATTCACGCGGCAGCGCGGTATGTCGCGATGGGCCATTGTGGACGGCTCCGGGTTGGCAAGAAGAACCTTCACTTTGCAGTTGGTCGGAGCAGCCCAGTGTTCGGCCTGTTTGAGCGGTTCGCATGACCGCTGGCCATTTGCCCTCCGCGGATCAGGTCCCGGTCAAAAGCACGCATTCTAAGATGCCGTGGCCCATGTGGGTTGTCCTGATCGCCGGATCGACCGGCGCTGCATTAGTGCTGTTCGCCCTCCCAACCGTTACATC
>NZ_LGTB01000104.1 GCF_001238275.1 Bradyrhizobium viridifuturi | reverse complement strand
TGTTTATCCACGCGGCCAGATTACTCCAATCGCGCAAAACAGCACCGCCACCATTTCAGGGAGGGGGCTGAGATCTATGCTGCGTGGCAGAGTCAAATTCAATGCTGTAACTTGCAGTCTTTAGATTATGAATCCTAAAGGTTGCTGAGATCGCACTCAAACAACCTGAGATTAATTGTGGCAAGCATCAGGGGATGCATTGAAGCCCGGCGATGGGCTGCCTCACTCGGGCCTATAGGAGGATCATTCAATGGTCGACCCGCCTGCAGCTAATACCGGAAATGAATCGGCAGGGATTCGCAAAGCGGCACGATCCGGATTCAGGGGACAAGGATCGGATTATCTATATACGGCCGAAAGCCTCCCACACCCCGTCTTCGCCGTCCCAGCTGCCGCGGCTCGCTGCCTTCGAGTACTCCGTGGCGCGCTGCTCGAAAAAATTTGCGTGCTCGATGCCATTGAGAATCTCGACAAGCCACGGCAGCGGATGCGCCTTGACTTGGTTAAAGCTGCTCTCCTTAGCCTCGAAGAATCCGAAGACCGGAGCAATCCGGAGCTGGGTCAGTCGCCAGTCGGCGACATAACGGACATAGGCGTGGATCTGCTCAGGGCACATGCCCTCGATCTTGCCCATGCCAAAGGCGAGATCGACGAAGTTCTCCTCCAGCTTCACCATGGTCTTGGCGACGTCGACAACGTCGTCGCGGACGGCGCGCGTCACCGCCCCGGTTTCGCGGTGCCATTCGTGAAACAGCTTAATCATCCCCTCGCAGTGCAGACTCTCGTCGCGCACTGACCAGCTTATTATTTGTCCCATGCCGTTCATCTTATTGTGGCGCGGGAAATTGAGTAGCATGGCGAAGCTCGCGAACAACGCCATACCTTCGGTGAAGGCTCCGAACATCGCCAGTGTGCGAGCAACATCAGCCACGGTGTCAACGCCGAACTCGTGCATGTAGTCCGCCTTGGCGCGCATCTCCGCATAGCCGCGGAACGCCTCGAACTCGGTATTGGGCATGCCGAGTGTCTTGAGCAGCAGAGCATATG
Source organism: Bradyrhizobium viridifuturi (assembly GCF_001238275.1). GTDB lineage: Bacteria > Pseudomonadota > Alphaproteobacteria > Rhizobiales > Xanthobacteraceae > Bradyrhizobium > Bradyrhizobium viridifuturi. The sequence continues at coordinate 3,011 of NZ_LGTB01000104.1, read as the reverse complement.
CGTCGATATGGACCGTCTCCATGTTGGTAAAGGCCGCCATCATCATCTGAACGGAGAGCGGCTGGAAGATCGGAATGTAGCGCTTGAGATAGTTGTCACCGACCTCAATGTCCGACTGGGTGAAGAAACGGAAGATCTGGGTGAGCAGCGCGCGCTCGTTGGCGGTGACGCGCTCCGACGCCCAATCCTTCAGGTCGGTCCCGAGCGGCACTTCCTCGCCCATCCAGTGGGTCTGCTGCTGGCGCTTCCACAACTCGTAAGCCCAGGAGTAGCGATCGACGTCGTAGCTGCCGGTCGAGTCAAGAAGGCCGACGCGCCCTTTGCCGATCAGAGTGCGAGGATCGACGGACGAAAGATCAATCACTGACATGCGAGGCACTCCTCATAGTCCGTGCGCTGCGGCGGCTGCGGCGGCGCGGCCTTGTCGTGGTCGGCAACCTTGCCGGCGAACGCCGCGCGCGAGATCGATTTTGATCGGCAATAGTAGAGACTCTTCACCCCGCGCTTCCAAGCCGTCCAGTGCAACATGTGGAGGTCCCACTTATCCACGTCGGCCGGCAGATAGAGGTTGATCGACTGGCTCTGGCAGATGAACGCGGCGCGGTCGGCGGCAAGCTCGACGATCCAGCGCTGGTCGATCTCGAATGCGGTGCGAAAGATTGCCTTCTCATGCTCCGATAGGATGTCGAGATGGGCGACCGACCCCTCATGCGCAATGATCGACTGCCAGGTCGCCAACGTGTCGGCGCCCTTGGTGGCCAGTAACTTGGCGAGATGCGGATTACGCACCGAGATGGCCCCAGACAACGTCTTGTGGATGTAGATGTTGGCCGGGATCGGCTCGGTGCAAGCGCTGGTGCCGCCGCAGATGATGCTTATCGAGGCGGTCGGCGCGATCGCGATCTTGTGGCTGAAGCGCGCCATCACGCCGCGTTCCAGAGCATCCGGGCACGGGCCACGCTCGCGAGCGAGCGCCACGGATGCCGCGTCGGCATCACGACGGAGTTTTCGGAATATGGCGACATTGAACGACTTGGCCAGAACGCTCTCCATCGGAATGCCCCTAGCCTGGAGAAACGAGTGGAAGCCCATCACGCCGAGGCCGACGGAACGCTCGCGCAGCGCGGCGTAGCGGGCACGCGCCATACCGTCTGGCGCTACCGTGATGAAGTGGGTGAGCACGTTGTCGAGGAAGCGCAAGACGTCCTCGACAAAGCCCGGCTTTTCCCTCCACTGGTCCCAGGTCTCGAGGTTGAGCGACGACAGGCAGCACACTGCGGTGCGCTCCTCGTCGCGATGATCGACGCCGGTCGGCAACGTAATCTCGCTGCAAAGGTTGGAGGTCGAGACCTTGAGGCCGAGCTCGCGCTGGTGCTTGGGGAGCGCGCGGTTCACGGTGTCGATGAACAAGAGATAAGGCTCGCCGGTGTGCAGCCGGTTCTCAAGGATGCGTTGCCACAGCTGCCGGGCATCGATCTCGCGGACGACCTCGTTGCTTTTCGGGCTGCGCAGAGCGAACGCGGAGCCGGCGCCCACGGCGCGCATAAACTCGTCGGTGACATTGATGCCGTGATGCAGGTTGAGGCTCTTGCGGTTGAAGTCGCCGGATGCCTTGCGGATTTCGAGGAACTCCTCGATCTCGGGATGGTGGATATCGAGATAGACTGCCGCCGAGCCGCGCCGCAACGAGCCCTGGCTGATCGCCAGCGTCAGGCCATCCATAACGTGGATGAACGGGATGATGCCTGAGGTAACGCCGCCCTTCACCTTTTCACCGATCGAGCGAACATTGCCCCAGTAGGTGCCGATGCCGCCGCCGTTGGAAGCAAGCCAGACGTTCTCGTTCCAGGTGCCGACGATGCCTTCGAGCGAGTCCGACACCGAGTTAAGGAAGCACGAGATGGGTAGGCCGCGCGTGGTGCCTCCGTTGGAGAGCACTGGTGTGGCCGGCATGAACCACAGCCGAGACATCGCATCATAGAGACGTTGGGCATGCGCAACATCGTCCGCGAAGGCGCAAGCCACCCGCGCAAACATATCCTGCAGGCTCTCGCCGGAGAGCACATAACGGTCGGTCAGAGTCAGCTTGCCGAACGACGTCAGCAGGTCGTCGCGCGACCGATCGAGCGTGAGGTCGGACGGCTTTGGCGATGGCACGAGCGGCGAAGGCAGCGGAGCCGGCGATGGCGTTGGCGAAAGACACAGCTCGAGCGCGATAGACTTTGCCTGCGCTGGCGCCCCCGCACTCGGCAGCTCAACGAGATGACCATGCCGATCGAAATCGTAAGACGGCGACATCGGTACCCCGCGATGTTTGGGGGCTGGGGCCGCGCGGGCGACTTGCGAGACCGGGCAAATTGCCCCCGATTGCAAGCGCCCCATCGGGCACCCCGCCCGAGGACGTTCGTTCTGTCGCGGCAGGTCTCCTGGCTCGCGGGTCGCTGCGGGCTGTCGGCCTTCCCAGGCGCTGTCGAGCCAGTGACCATGATGACAACCGCTCGCCGCTTACAGTTGCGGGGGCAGCCTCGGAGTAGCCGTTGTCGGCGCACCGGGTTCCCTCTTAGCTTCCATCCAACGCAATCGGAGACTGGAAGACCGTGACGTACTACATATGGTGGCGTCGGGTGAGATTCGTCAAGCACTATATGGGATGAGGCTTTCGAAGCCTTAAGACGCTGAGCGTTGTTGTAACGACGGCTTCCGTATGCCGTCGCTGCGACGACGACTCCGACCGCCTTGCCGCCTGCCTTCATAAGACCTGGCAATTCGTGGTGGGCGGAAACGGCCTGATGAACGAAACTTGAACAAATAGCAGTGAAAGCTCGGCGCGAGCCAAATCTTCGCTTCACCTCGTTGGCCCATCACATCACGCGCGACCGAGTGCAAAAGAATCTATTACAGATTCCGAAGCGCTCCGCCGCCGGGGTGGATGGACAGACGGTGGAGGCGGCGAAGGAGAGCTTCGAGGACTGGATAGGACCAATGCTCCAATCCATCCATCGCCAGGGATA
>NZ_LGTB01000103.1 GCF_001238275.1 Bradyrhizobium viridifuturi | reverse complement strand
TCTAGGGCGGATGAGCTGGGGCATATTCGGATCAAGTTGCGCGGTATCCTGCGGCGACGAGATGGCTTAGACATTCATCCGGGCGTGAACGTATGGGCCGCCCCGCTGCAAGCGTCATGATGGATCGTTTGAACAGTCTACACAGACGTATCCGGTATGTCGGCCTCTGGCCACTGCGAAGATGGAGACCGGCCAGATCGTGGACAAAGGTGGCGGCGGAGAGCGGCGAGTCGACCTCCCGCCCAGTCTTGTAGCGCGAGCATTCGATTCCAACCAAGGATCGCCTCCGCTGATGGCCTGGTCGATCGTGGGGGACGTCGATCGGCCCCCTCGGGCCACAGCCTCTCGTTCCAGGATTCGTAGCCCAACTTGTCGGCCTGACTGATCAGCCTCTCGCCCTCAGCACGCGTCCTGTGCGTCCTGCGAATCGAACCATCCTAGGCTCACGACAGGGAACCGGCCGCTTACACGCGCTACAACAATGTCGACGTGCCGAAGGAGCATTTGCTCGGCCCTCAGGGCGGCGGATTTATCGTCGCCCAACCGAGTTATCGCGGCCGGCTGGTTCGAGAACGCCTTTGATCGAGCTCGATACGCTTACGATGAAGTTGAGCGACTTCCAGCCGAGCTTGGTCACCTTGCGGATCGCTTGGGCACCAAGTTGCCATGGTGAAGAGCGTATCCGCTCCGGAGTCCTTCAGCGTAACGATCTCGGAATCTACCGTCGGGTTCGAGGTTTCATAAGTGACTTTCCTTGACGATAATGGTCGATGCTTTTTCGCCGAGCCCGTCTTTGAGGCCCTTCACATAGTCGTTGCCGGCGTCATCTCTGGGAAAAAAGCGCCAAGTGTTCGCCGTCAGGGCCTGTGAGACAAACAGGGGGAATTTGCGGAGGGAGGATTTCTGGTTCATCGTAGCCACTAGGAGCGAAGACGAAACAGAAATCCGGACCGGCCAAAGCGTCGGCAGACCAAGTGCTAAAGGACATTCGGCGCCAGACCCGCCGTATTCGGCGGAAGAGAAGATCCGCATCGTGCTGGAAGGATCGCGCGGCGAGGAGAACATCTCCAAGCTTTGTCGCCGAGAAGGCATTGCCGCCTCGATGTATTACGGCTGGTCCAAGGAGTTTCTCGAGGCCGGCAAGCGCCGCCTGGCCGGCGACACGGCACGAGCTGCGACCTCCGGCGAGGTCAAGGACCTCCGCCGGGAGGCCGGCGCCTTGAAGGAGGCCGTCGCCGATCTGACCCTGGAGAACCGTCTGCTCAAATAAAGGCCGCGCGCTGCGGGAATGGCTTCGAGCGCGCCGACATCAAGAAGGGGCGGAGAGCGCATCGAGCTGCAGCCCACACCGAGTTTCGGGGGCGGAGACCAGCGCGCGAGAGGTGACGTCGTCCATCGGCAGCGCTCCGTCAGAAGCCGTAGGTTCGATCGGCCCAGCGCAGCAGGACGCGGGCGTCGGGGTCGGGCAGGCGCACGCGCTGGGCCTTCAGGCCTTCAGCGATCGCGTGCCCGACATCGGGATCGACCCAGTGGCCATGGGTCATCAGGAAGAACCAGCCGAAGGGCAGGCCGACCTCGCGGTCCACGGCCTCGATCCGGTCCATCAGCGCGTGCACCGAAATGTCCCCCGTTGTGAGCAGCCGCTCTTTCGGGGGCTTCAGCGGTCGGGGAATGAAGCCGACTTCGCGCTCGCTCTTGTGGGTATAATCGCGGGCATCGAGGGCCCAATGCGCGAAGATGTGCTGCGGTCCGGCGCTCGATTCCTCCCAGTCCCGGAAGAACCGCAGTTCGCGCGGCACAAAGTCGAAAAAGTCCGGGACCGCCTCCAGAAACGACGTCTCGCGCGTTCCTTGGGGCCCGACTTCGCGGATCACGCGCTGCTCCAACTCGGGCCGGTTGGCCTCCCGCTTCTCGCGCTCGACGCGGCCACAGCGATCGAGGAAACTGCGGACGTGGATCACCGCGCCGCCGGCGCGATCGAGCAGGCGATAGAGCGGACCGGCGAGGCGATCGGAGTCTGGGAGCTGGTCGGTGCGAGGCCAGCTCGGATCGAGCAGCTCCTCCTTGCCATACGGGCGGTAGTTGGGATTGACGATCGGGCCGGCGCGCCACTCGATCTCGCGGCCGAGCGCTATCTGAACGTAATCGGCGACACCCGGCCCCGTCGGCGCCGACACGAAGACGCTGGTGCCGCGCCATTCGGTGATCTGAAGATCGATCTCCTTCAACCGCTCCCAGACCGCCGTCACATCGCCATTTTCCTTGGCCAGTTCGGCAATCATCCACGGCCGCAATTCGCCAAGCCGCGTGCCGTCGGGACGCAGAACCGATCGGGTGTCGCGCCAGTAATCGTCATCGATCGGCGCGATGCCGAACGCGAAGCCTGGAAAGGCTATCGTCAAGGCTGGGATCAGGTCCGCGTCGGCGGACGCCGGACCGAGGCCAGCCAGGACGGTTTCGAGCGAAGCGGCGTCCGGGAGGCGGGCAGCGACGGTCATCCCAGCGCTCCTTCATCGGTCCAGGGGTTCAAAAGCGGCACACCCAGCGGCGCAAAATCCTTGGTGTTGCGAGTCGCGAGTACGAGCTCCCGGTCGAGAGCAGTAGCCGCAAAAAAACCGTCCATGACCGAGAGCGCAAAGCCGCTCTGTCGGGCTTGCGCCATCAGATCACCCCAGCGCCCGGCGATCGCCGGGTCGATCGACAGAATCCGCCTGGCGAAGCGCGCCGGCAGATCCTCCGCGAGCCAGGCGGAAAGCGCCTCGCGACGGCGGCCGTCGTCCATCAGGGCAATACCGCGCCGGAGTTCGGCGATCGACGCAACGCTGATGAAGGCCCGGTCCTCGTCGATCGTATCAAGCCACGCGAGCACTTTCGGATCGGGCGCCGGCCGGCGAACCTCCGACAGCACGTTGGTATCGAGCAGGACATTCATAGATCAAGGTCGCGCGGCTGATCGCGAACCCGCTCGAGATCGAGATCGGCATCACGCAGCGGCGAGGCCATCAGGAATTCGGCGAGCGTGCCCTTGCGGTCGGTCTTGCGCGCCCATTCCTCGGCGGAGACGATGACGACACTGGGCTTGCCGTGGCGGGTAATGATCTGCGGATCGGTCTGGGCGCGTTCGATCACCTCGGAGAGGCGCGCCTTGGCGCCAGCCACGGTCCAATGGTCGGTTTCGGGCGCAGGGGTCTTTCGGGAGGCTGTCACGATCCGCTCCTATGACTATAGTGACCAGCGTGACTATAAGCTGGATCGCAGCGATTTTCAACAGGTACCGAGTGGGGCGCCGTTCCGCTAATATCGGGGAGCGAACGGAAGGAACTGTCATGTCACGCGAAACAAACCAAGACGCCGCCGGCGGCGGCTAATGAGGCCGGCGCGGTCGGCCGGAACCAGCGGGCTCGTGCTCCTGGCGGAGATCACGTCCTGTTCGGGGCCGTTGAGCGCGGGGTTGAGGTTGGGATGCCGTCGGCGCAGTTCGCCAGCACGCCGATCACGCGGATGCCGGGTGCAGCCTTCAGGATCGGAATGATCTCGGCGTCCCCAGTAGGGGGCGAGCGGATCGGATCCGTCCCCGCCCCCTGGCCCCTTCTTCTGGGATGGCGGACGCGCATCGCCCTCGATCCGATACGCACTCGCTTTCGAGAAACCCGCCTTGGCACCGATCACCAGATGAGATGGGATGGTTGCCACCCTCCCCAGACGGGCATCGTAATGTGCCAAGAACGTGGTGTTTGAACCACGAAGCGGAGAGGACGGCAAATTGATGGATACGGTGATCGGAGTGGATCTGGCAAAGAACGTGTTTCACCTCCACGGGGCATCAATGGCGGGGCACTTGAAGTTTTGAAAGAAGCTGTCACGGCTCCAGTTTCGGAAGTTCATGGCGGAGCCCCCCTCGGCAGTGGTGATGATGGAAGCCTGTGGCAGCGCCCACTATTGGGCGCGGGAGATGGTCAAACTCGGCCATGAAGTGAAACTGATCGCGCCGCAATATGTGAAGCCTTTTGTGAAACGCCAAAAGAACGACGCGGCTGATGCCGAAGCAATCGTGATCGCGGCACAGCGCCCCGAGATGCGCTTCGTCGAGCCGAAATCGGAAGAACAGCAGGCTAGAGCAGTGCTCTTTCGGGCTCGGAAGCGCTTGTTCATCAGCGCACTGATCTGGCGAATGCATTGCGTGCTGTTTTCTACGAATTCGGCCATATCGTCCCACAAGGAATCGAACAGCTTAAACGCCTCGAGGGGATCCTCGAGGACTCGAATAGCGATCTGCCCGAGCTCAACACAGCAGCAGACAGAGTCTCTGGCAGCGTGGTAGAAAGGGAACAGGAGCGGTCAGTTTCCAACTAACAAACCGGTTCAAGCGGTCCCGCTCCGCGGGTCCATTTCAGAGTCCTGACATGCATTCACCCCGGAGAAATCCGCGAGCTACCTCGACAATTCAGGCTATCGAACCTAATTCTATGACGCCACCGGACGGGACGCGCATTTTGTAATGCGGGAATGAAACGTTGGCAGCAACTTACCATATGTCCGATTGTGCGACAAGTTCTTGTTCACCGCGCAAGGGTCTAGGATCGCGTCTTGGCGCAAACCTGCCGGCGTCACTGAGATCGCATGATGAGCTCGTCCACGAGTCTCCGCGACTTGAAACTCCTAGG
>NZ_LGTB01000102.1 GCF_001238275.1 Bradyrhizobium viridifuturi | reverse complement strand
ACTGCCGACTCCATTCTCCAGAAACTCGCGCGACTTTGTCAGCGAATTTGCCGGACAGAACACTAGGTCGCGCGTGCCACGTTCATGTGGGGCACCTCTGCCGTTTCGAGATGGCCGCGCCTGGCTCGGCGCGTTTGAATTGTCGGACGAGGTTGATACAACAGCACTGAGCAGGGCGAGCTTCGCCTGGCTCGAGGGGTGTGCCCACTCGAGGCGAAGAGACTGTTCATACCGATCAGTGCGCGCGATATCGACAATCAACCTTGTAAGCGGCAAGGTCACGGTTGCGCTCCCATGACCTTGGCCGGTATCCGGTCCGCGCTCGCCTCGCCGCAAAGATGGGCATGCAGCGCGACCACGCATTGATCCGCGCTCCTGTTATTACGCTTTCCCGGGACGATGGTGAGATCGGCAAGTTGATAGAACGGTTCGCGATCGCGGATCAATTGCGTGATCTTGTCCTCCCGGTCCTCGGTCTGCAACAGCGGGCGGGTCGTGTCACGAGCAAGGCGCTTCCTGATCTCACCCGCGTCGGTATTGAGCCAGATCGAGACCCCTTTCTCGGCGACGCGGCGCCGCGTCTCCTCACGCATGAACGCGCCGCCACCAGTGGCGAGCACCGTGGGTCCCCGCTCGAGACACTCCGCGATCAAACTCGCCTCGAGGTCTCTGAAGCACTGCTCCCCTTTGGTCGAAAAAATGTCCGTGATCGACATGCGAGTCATCGCCTCAATCTTTTTGTCGGAGTCGATGAAAGGCAGCCCTAGTCGTCGCGCAAGATGTGGGCCAATAGTGGATTTGCCGGAGCTGGGCATGCCGACGAGCACGATCGGCCGGCCGTCGAGGGCCGCGACAACCTCCTTTGCGGTCGGTGATCGCTCGAACGTCCCTGTTTGTCGGCTAGATCGCAGCGCAAAGCCAGCGCCGACGCCAGCTGTACGCGCCTCTTCGATTGAAAAGTGGGGAATGTTTTTGACACCATCGGGTATCGCAACTTCTCTGCAGACCTCGCGCACGCGCTGCGTGAGCTGCTCTATCTTACGGTCATCCGGTGCATCGCTTCTGCGCAGTCGCTGGAGCTCCTTATAAGTATCGTGATTGGCAATTTTGGCTTTGTAGCTGGCCGGCGTATGAAACTCCGCCTCGAAGTGGTAACCATCCGGCGTGGCGAGCACAGTCTTGATGCCGACAAAGGTCGGAGCGTTCATCCTGAACCAGTTTGCTGTGCTGATTTCGGTGTAGCCTTGCTTCTCAAACGACAGAATGGCTTTCCGGAAGGCCTTTGCAAAATCCTTATCGGACACTTCGAAGACATGGCGCACGGCGTTGCTGATCAGCTGTGAGGCGCCTTCGGGGACATCATTCACAACCATAAGCTGGTCTCTGAGGGAGCTTTCTGTCTTCAATCGACGGCCGAGATGGGGCATCTTCACATCGATGCCCGTTTGTCGGAGATCCTCGGCAACCTGAAGCGCCGCTGCAGTGATCGCTTTCTCTTCGACTGCGGCGCGCGCCACCTCGGTTTGGGCGCGCTCCGAGGCCAGTTCGCGAGTTAGCGTCAATTTGACGGCAGTATCCTCGGCAGGCTGCCGGTCAAAGGGGCGAGGCAGAATCCCTTTCTCCGCAGCAAGATTGATCGAGGCCTCCATGATTGAAGCCGCCAATGTGGGATTGTCCTTCAGATCCTCCAAAGTCGTGTCGACATTGAACATCCCGTGATTAAGGGTCGCCGCCATGCTCTTGACATAGGGCACCGACTTCAGGCCCGGCGCCTGCTGCAGGAGGCTCTGGAGCCGTTGGCTTTTCTTCATAAACAGCTGGACGCTGGTGTCGGATTTAAAGGCGTCCGTTCCGACCTTGATGCCGAGGCTCAAGAGGTTGCCTGCGCTTTGCACGAGGTCATCGGCAATGTACCCATCCGGCCGTGGACTGATGCGCGGAGGACAATTGTCGAGCAGGGCCTGGATACGCTCGCGCGGGTGAGTGGCAGCCGGATAGGTCTCCGCCAGGTTTGGGAAAAGCTCTGTAAGCGCCGGGCTCACCGTCAGCTTGGTATCGCGCGCGCTTTCGACCGTTTCGGGCAGCACCTGCTCATCCATGCTTGCTGCCCATGCCTCAAGCTCGGTGACGAGGAACTCGGCAATTTCGTGGGCGACTGCATGATCTGCAAGCTTGATCTCGGGCCTCGCTCTATCGAGCATGTGCTCGACATCCTGGGCGCTCACCTGCTCCTGGGTCAGCAATTGACGGATGTCGCGATGAAGTTCGTGATGAAACCCCTCGAAAGTTCCAAACACTGCGCGCTCGGCAAACCAACGCCGTGCTTGATGGGATTGCGCCAGAAAACTCCGCTGCAGGCCGCTATAAGTCTCCAAAGTATCCCGCGTCGCCGCGAGGATCTGGCTGGCACGACTGAATTTGTAATCATTGCCCTCGATTGCCGGCGTATGCGACTTTGGTGGCTTGAGCGAGCGAACCCCGCGGGCTTGCTCCTTGTCATCGAACAGGCGAACATGCTCATAAAACTGCGGCCGGTCACCGACGATCACAATCGTATCTCCGTCGAAATCGCCGTCGAGCTTTATCTGCTCACCGGTCGGGACGGCGACCAACGAACCCGGAGCAAACACCTCGGTCGCCTGCAGGATGCCGACGCAGTCGACCAGCGTGTCCGCCTTGACGCGGTCCTTGCCCTCGGTCCAGCTCGAATGGCACTTGACGTCCTCAGCCGACATCACCAGGCCACGATCGGCGTAGTCGGCCGGCCACAGCTCGTCCGGCACCACGATCAGAATGCCTTTGGCAAAGAAGCTCGGATCGTCGGCCGCCAGTTGCTCCCGCGACTTCTCAGCGACGCTGAAACTGTATTGCATGGCCACGCATCTATCGAGGAATGCCGCAGTCGGGTCCCCATCAGCGGCTGACTTGACGCGTTCGTGGGCAAGCGGGCGCAGGTTGGGATTGTCATAGGGAGACCGCCCGATCAGCACGCCCCCCGTTCCCGTCAACGTCTCGCTCTTGCGCTGTGACACATGGAGATAATCGTCACTGGACGGGACGGCAACCGCGCCGGAACCGTCGATGTGGCCTGCTGTCACCATACGAAACAGATGCTCGCCTATCAGGCTTTCTCCTCCTCTGCTCTCCAGCCAAGCCTTGGCTTTCTCGCGCGCCTCGCCTGCCACTCGCTCACTACGCGGATAATGTTGCAGCGCCGAGGCCGGTACGAACGATCTGCTTGCTTCGCCATAGGCCGGCATCCGATCGGGACCTTCCTTCGGGCCGGCACGGCGAACGGCGAGCATACGCTCGGCGAGTGAGGCCTTGATGAAGCCACAGCCGTCATGCGGTCGCAGAGCAATCGGGCCTTCCGGTCCGGTCAGTCTGAAGGGATGCGCCACGTTGGCCGGGCGGTCTGGCGCCAGCAACAGCTTGAAAGCGCCCTCGAGCGCGTAGTCGTGAGGGCCGAGATCCTTGATTGCGGGGGGCGCCGCAAATCCCCTACGCTGAGTGTACCAATAAGCCTCTTTGAAGGGCGCCCAGGCGCGCATCAGCTTCTCGAAAGACGTGCCCGGAGCTGTTTCGGCATAGGGAATGGCGAGCAGCTTTCCTCCCGAAGGTGCTATTGCCGGCTTGGCTGGAGCACGGGCGGCGATTTCGAGCACGGTCGGTTTTGGTGCCTTCAACTTGCTGCCGCCGAACAGGTCCATGCGGTAGGGCACCCCCTTATACGTGAACGTGCGCGCCAGCATGAGGGCGCTCGGCTTTGCTGGCAGCTGGACGGCGACCACCTCGATCGCCCCTGAGGTCAGCCGATGAAAGATCGAGTATCGTGTCTCGGGATCTGTGGCCAGCGGCCGTCCCTGCATGTCCACCACCGGCAACCGCATCAGACCAGCCTTGCCCTGTGGGGGCCTCGGCTCGTGATCCATGGCTCGCAATACCTCGTGAACATCGAATATGGACGCAGGATATTTGTCTTGGATCGTTGCGGCGTTCTGCTCGACGAATGCGTCCAGCGCATCGACCGGGCTCTCTGCCTCGATTTGCGCGATCAGGTTCCAGCTCATGTTGGAAAGACCGCCCTGGATGAGGTCGCGCGTCCTGGCCAGGGTCTCTTTGGTACCGTGCCGGAGCTCTTGCTGCCTCTTGCGCAAATCGGCCTTCTTGCCCTCGATATCCGGTCGCTTGAACATGTTCGCCAGGACCGCACGAGCTTTCATCATCTGATAGATCGAGAGCGCAGGACCGCGACTGGCGAGCGGCCCACGGGTTCGCTCTGCCGCGCTTGCATTGAAGTGCGCCGCAATCTTTTGCTCCACGACCGGCTGGAGATCGTTCAGCAAGTGGAGAGCCACTCTGCGGTGCCAGCGCAGGTGCGCGCTGCGCGCCAGCGGCACCAGCGCGGCACAGAGATTGCCCATGGTTTCGAGATTATTCTCAGCGGCAAAACCAGGGGCACGATGCAGTTCGTTGAGCCGATCCAACCCGGTCGGGGCGAGTGAGCCCAGATCCTCGAACAGCCGAGCCTTCGACAAGGCCTTGAAAACGCTGGCTATGGTCCGAACATCGCTCTGCTCCAGCCGATCATTGTCATAGTGAAGGTGATGGGCCAACTGATGCAAACGATCCTTCAGCAGAGCGGTCTCTGTGATCTCGCCCGCCTCCTCTCCTCTCACGATACTTCGCCCCAGGGCATTGGCGATCATGCCGAACTGAGGCGTCGTGAAGGTACCGAAGCGTTGGCCTGCCCGGCCTAGTCCGCGTGCGACATCCACCAGCGCCCGGTGACACGCTGCGTCGTCGGGCCACTTGCTGAAGCCATTTATCAGATGTGCCATCTGCTGCGGCGTGAAATCGGAGAGCGGGCGGCGACCGACCTCACCCGCGATTACGGCCGCGGCTTGGCAAGTGCCCGGGTCTTCCGACCACTTGCTGAATCCGTTCACCAGATTCGCCAGCGCCTGCTGAGTAAAATGGGAGAGTTGATCGCCACGGCGGCGGACCTCACGAGCGATCGCGACCGTCGCTTGGCCCGCAGATGCTTCCTCGGGCCATTTGCTGAAACCGTTCGCCAGGTTCGCCAGCGCCTGCGGGTCAAAACGCAAGAGCTGGGACGGCACCTGACCTGCGATTGCGACGGCAGCCTCGCGACAGCCTCGCCGCGTCCGGCCATTTGCTGAAACCGTTCACCAGGTTCGCCAGC
>NZ_LGTB01000101.1 GCF_001238275.1 Bradyrhizobium viridifuturi | reverse complement strand
CAAGGGCTGAGATGCAGCCGCGATGGCGTGCTTGTGTGTGCCGTTGTCGAGGAGCTATCTATTGAACCTGCACTCGCGGCGGCCATTTAAAATGCAAGGTTACCAAAGTACGTGGTCTTGAATGCCGTGCTCGAGAACAACGCAAGCGTTGCTCGACTAGCGGTCTTCCCAGGGCACGACGCAGCCGTGGTGGCACGTCATTTGCTCAGATCGGAACGAAAGGTCAAACGCCCAGCCCCCTCTACGCGTTGGACAGGACTTGCCTTCGCAAACTTGCCAAACCAACAGGAGGCAAACATGGGTCTGTACCTTATCGAGTACAAACAAGACCGAAACGTCGTGCTCGGCGTGAAGGATCAGCAAGACGGTGCGGCGGTCGTGCTGCGGAAAAAAGACACGCCCCTCCATTGCGTTCTCGGGGACCTCAATTTCGATACTGGAGCAATTACACTGAACTCGGGCGGGGCAATCTCACGGTCGGCACCGATCGCGTCGCGCCGGATGCTCTCCTCTCGCTCAAAGTGCATAACCCAGTCATCCAAAGTCAGCGGTGGGAAGTTCTCATGAACCCCGGCTTCATCCTTAGTCTCCCGGACAATAGCCTGTGCATCGATAATAAGACTCGTGGCACGAGTGACGGCAACTCGGTTTGGCTGTTCAAGTTCAACGGCTCGCCCGCACAGCAATGGAACTTCGTTCCCCTTATGAACTTGCGGGCCATGGAAGTTGCGGAGGATGCGGCCTGACGCCGTTCGCCCGCGCGGACTTAAGGCACTCCTCAATGGCGACAGGTAGCGGTACGCGACAATGCGGCGGCGAACATTCCCGTTGTGAATATTCGCCGCCACCAAAGCGGCGTAACGCTCGCGTGCGACTCAACCGTAGGCAAGTCGTTCGCTTGGTCACCAGTTCGGGTCGGCCTGCGCTCACCAGTTCATTCATCTCGTCTTCAACTGGGAGTTCGCTAGATTAGCGAGACATCTGGATAAGGCTTCCTGTACCCATTGGTGGCGCATTGGTTTGGTGACACGCCATACGCGCGGGCAACGTATCAAGCATTTTCTGCGGAATCGGTGCGAGGCATCGGAATCGGGGGCATTCTTGGCATCTTCAACAACGCTAAGGCGACCTTTTCGGACCGGGCCCACCCCGATTCAGTGAACCTGCACTCCGCGAAATACTCAAACAGCTCCGGAACGTCAATGCGCGGCCAACGATCGTCTGGTTTGATAATTTCGTCTCGCTCAGCCACTGCCGAAGATATTCCCACCACGCTTGGCTGCCAAAGTCGAGAAGATCATGACCTTTGAACACCAGAAGCGCCGCCATGCCGGAATCTCAGTTCGCGCCTCTTCATCCTGTCGTTCGAACCAATCCCGGATTGACTGCAATGGTGTTGCCGGCTGCTCGCCATCGATATCTGTGTTGGGCCGGCGCGTGCGATGGAACTGGACCACGTTATCCAACGGGGGCATGCACGGCCACGGCTTCCCCTCCGCGTCCCAAAAGAACCAGCGCTCGGCGATCTTTCTTGCCTTTTCAGGAGACTGAGTTTGCCAAGGCTCCCTGAGTGCCTCGTTAACGTAGTGGGAGACGTCAGCTCTAAGGCCGCATGTGCGGGCTATCGTTGCAAGGCGCCCGGCATCAATGAGCCGCGCCGCGAAGTCGTTCTCTGCGTTCATTTTCCGAAGCCTTCGCGCCTTCTCGTCGTCCGTGTTCCCTTCATGTTCATCAACTAGGAGCCCGGGGGAAATGCCGCGATACGCGTGGTGACCTAACGCCCGTCGGTGTCGGCCGAGCGGACGCCGTCCCGCGCCTCAAGTCACGCGCCGCTAACTCCGCTGGCCAACCAAAGCTTCAACTTGCGATGATAACCATACCCAAGAGAGGGCGGCCTGGGCTATGCCCGAAGAGCTGCATTCTTTGTGCCAAAACAAAACCCCTGCAATCTGCAGCGTAGTTGTGACGGCTTTGTCTACTTTCCGACTTGCGTGTCGTTGTCTTGCCAACATGTACTTTGGTACCCAGGGCATCCAGCCAGGCTGGAGATCGATCAGCTCTTCACCTTTACGGAACGCGCCGGCATTGTTGGCTTTGAAATCGCTCCACAACATCCAGGTCTGGCCAGCGCTTCAGCTCGAAGCTGTAATTCCGCGATACCAGGTACCCATGCGGCGAATACTTCCAATGCCGATGCAGCCACTCGCGCGCGACTTCCTCCGGCACACTAGGAAATGATGATTGAACCCGGAGCCCACCATTCATCGAATGGTGTTTTGACCGCACCACTCGGCTCAAACTCTGGCGCCAACGCCGTGGGGTACTTGTCCATAATGGTCATTAGATCGGCTGAGAACTTGACGAGGTTCAAGACCTGTGCGCGTGATGATCTGAGGCCGGCAAACTGGACGAGTTTTGGCTAGAGTTTTCGCATCGAATGGAGGAGTGAAGACGATGAAGGCCTCGAGGTTTTCGGACGGCCAGAAGGCGTTCATCCTGAAGCAGGGCAACGAGGGCGTTGCGGTGGCGGAGATCTGCCGCAAGGCCGGGATCAGCCAGGCGGACCTATTTCAACTGGAAGAAGAAGTACGACGGATTGCTGCCGACCGAGATGCGACGGTTGAAGCAGCTCGAGGAAGAGAACAGCAAGCTGAAGAAGCTGGTGGCGGATCTGCCGCTCGACAAGGAGATGCTGCAGGACGTGATCCGCCGAAATGTATGGTCCACTCCGTCCGTGCAAGGCTTTTCCTGCGGTTGCAGCCAGGCCAAGATGAGATACGCGCGCGCTGTTCCTGGATAGCTTCGTCGTGCTGGAGCACGCTTTCGGCAGGAAGGCTTACAGTGCGCCGATCAACGTTCTCGTCATCGTTTCCTCGAGCCTCGCAGTCGGAACTCTATGCCACCGTGGGGGCACGGCGTTCGTAGGTTGCTCCCGGCCGATTGAGAATCACCCATGCGACGCGCGCGGACCTTTGCCGCCAATGCCACCGTGACTTTGTTGATGTGCATGCGCTTCTGCAAGGTGTCGATCCAGGCGCCGAGCCGGTCTCCCAGCAGCCGGCGCATCATCGGCGTCAGGTCGTTTTCCTCGCTGGCTAGTACTCGCGGCATGTCGGCCTTGAACTGACCCACACCCTGATGGATTGCGACGCCGAACTCGATACACAGCGCCCGCATCTGGCAGATCAGTCGGGTTCGCCCGGTTACCATGCGGTCGCGGATACGGTGAAGCGCTTGCAGATCCGCCTGCGTCTCCGTCTTGATCTCAACAAAGCGCATGGTCGGCCGCGTGACGGCCTCGGCGATCGCAGCCGCGTCGATCACCTCGTTCTTATTCGAATTGATATAGGGCTTCACTGTCAGCATGTGGCTGTGGTGCAGGAGCCGGTCGAGGATCGCAGTGGCGACGACGGGATCACCGAACACGTCAGAGTACCGCGTGGGGCGCTGCTCACAGCCATTCTTTGGCGGCTTCATCTCGCTTAGGACTGCGGACTTCTTGCGCCCCCTCCCCTCATTGGTACGATACTTGCTGTTCTCCTCGCAGGTCGTCAAAAACAGAAGGGAGGAGAAATGACCAAGATGCCGAACAAGGACAATTGTCGTAGTGGCGGGCGTGCGACAACGAAATTCGATGCCGTGGTCGTCGGAGCAGGCATCGCCGGTCTTTACCAGCTGTACCGGCTACGAGAGCTCGGGCTGAACGTCAGGGCGATCGACGCTGCCTCGGGTGTCGGTGGCACTTGGTATTGGAACCGTTATCCTGGTGCGCGTGTCGATTCAGAAGGCTACCAGTACCAGTACCTTTCTCCGAAGACCTCTACAAACGATGGAGCTGGAGCGAAAGATTTCCGAGCCAGCCCGAAATCGAACGCTGGCTGAATTACGTGGCGGATCAGCTTGACCTGCGCAAGGACATTCAGTTCGGCACGACGGTCCAGAGTGCGCATTTTAATGAAGCGACGGAGCGATGGGTGGTCGTGACCGACAAAGGTAATGTGATCGATACCCAGTTTGTCGTCACCTGTTGCGGTGTGCTTTCGGCACCCCATGTGTCCTTTCCGGGGCAGGAGGCGTTCAAGGGGCAGGTGTTTCATACGGCGCGATGGCCGCAGCAACCGGTCGATCTTGATGAGAAGCTCGTCGGCGTGGTTGGTAACGGACCAACGGGGATCCAGGTGATCCAGACGATCGCGGAAAAGGTTGGCCATCTCAAAGTATTCGTCCGCACGCCGCAATACATCATACCTATGAAGAATTCCAAGTACACTGCCGGGGACGTCGAGGCCTACAAGTCAAGGTTCAAAACCCTTACCGAGCGACTGCCGCACACGTTCACGGGCTTCGAACATGACGTCGAGTACGCCTGGGCCGGTCTGCCACCGCAACAACGCCGCAGGGTGATTGAAGACTGCTGGAACGACGGTTCCGTGAAGTTGTGGATATCGTCCTTCGCCGAGCTGTTCTTCGATGAGGCGGTGAACGCGGAGATCTCCGAATTCGTGCGCGCGAAAATGCGCGAGCGGCTCAGAGATCCAAAACTTTATGACCTGCTGATCCCGAGCGATTACGGATTCGGCACTCATCGGGTGCCCTTGGAGCAGAATTTTCTCGAGGCGTTCCATCGAGTCAATGTGGAAGTTGTCAGCGTCAAGACCAACCCTATCGAGCGCATCACGACCGAAGGGATCCAGACGGTGGACGGCACAGTTCACCCGCTCGACGTCATCATCTTGGCAACGGGCTTCGATGCAGCAACGGGGGCTTTGACCCGCATCGACATCCGCGGCCGCGATGGACGATCCCTGAAGGAGGATTGGGGTCGAGACATCCGGACCACCATGGGGTTGCAGGTGCACGGCTATCCCAATCTCTTCATGACCGCAGTGCCGCTTGCCCCGGTGGCCGCGCTTTGCAACGCGACAACCTGCTTGCAGCAGCAGGTCGAGTGGATAACTGGATGCATTAGCTATCTCCGGGACAACAATTTGAAGGTGATCGAACCCTCCAAAGAGTTGGAAGATCAATGGGTGGCGCATCACGACGAGCTCGCCAACGCAATGCTGATCGCCAAGACGAATTCCTGGTACTTGGGGTCGAACGTTGAAGGCAAACCACGCCGAGTACTCGCCTACACCGGGGGCGCAGGCAACTATCGGCAAAAGTGCGACGAAGTCGCCGCAAGTGGCTATCCGGGCTTTACCGCGCACTAGG
>NZ_LGTB01000100.1 GCF_001238275.1 Bradyrhizobium viridifuturi | reverse complement strand
ATCCGTATGACTCCGGTACTCCCCAATGAGTAGGGGAGCTGTGCCGCGAGGTCTAGGGTCGCGGGCGACTAAGTTACTCCGGCCTCAGCCTATGCCGGGGCGACCCGGACAAAGGTAACCGAGTCGAGTGCGGTAATTGATGGAGCCGGCGCGGAGATCGCCCCGCATGTCGTTGGTGGCGTGAAGCTCCATGGCTAAGCGTTCGGCATTTAGGACTTTAGGCGCCGATTCAGCGCTTCAGCCAAGCGTCGTTCGAAATCGGCCTTACGCTCCGCAATGGGGCGATCGAAAAAGTTGTCACGGAACAATTCCGCGAGCCTCGTCTGCGTCGATATGATCGATGTTGCAGTCCTTGAACGTGCAGCCGGTGAAGGCGAGTTGTTCGGCGCTGCTATCAAGCACGATGGTGCATTTCACGAAGGTGCAGCCATCAAAGCGGGCAAAATGAACCTGGCCGCGGAAATCAAATATCTCGGCGTGAAAGGTATCATTCCAGAATACGCGTTCTTCGTGGATATCGGTCACTGTTTCGCCTTTTAGCACCGTGCCGCTGAGTTGCCTTCCGTCGAGCCCTTCGACACGCACCGTCAAATACCTTGAACCGACCGCGAAGCTGTGGGCCAGCTTGACGCTCCCGAACTCCTCGGCGAAGCGTGAGGTTCGCGACCGCTTCAAACTCTTCGGCAGCGAGATTGCGGCCGCGATTCCTGTTCAATTCGCTGAGCAGGTCTTTACGGTCACGCCTCATGTTTCTTTAGCCCGTCAGTCATTGCTCGCGCGCTTCACCGGCCTAGCTTGCACGTCGTTCTCACCGGAAGATTGTCGATCAGTGAGCGGCGCCTTGAAGAGCGTTTTGGTCGATCCTGCGCCATTCCAGATCGACATCGGGAAGATCTCTCGGAACCAATGTGGCAGTGAGGCTCCACAATTGCGATGCCGCACGCCTTATGCCTCCGACAAATCCAGGGCCACGCGATGATCGTTTTCCGAATGCAGTTGCTTCCCCCAAGACTTGGTAGGTTGAAGTTTGTTGCATAGCGCCCTTTGATAACCAATGATCCGATGGCCTGCAGGCCGAAAGGCAAGCCCAGGTTTGCCAGAAAAGGCGCGGGTTCCGGCGAAAGTTGCCTCGGGCTGTTGCGACAATGGAAGCGGTAGGACACACGATGCTCCGCACTCTCTTTCTGATCGCCTTAACGTTTGTCGTCACGACAAAATCGGATGCTCAAGGCACCGACGCCAATCCCATCTATCTTGACCAGGGTGTGGATTGGACCGCGGCAGCGAGAGCTGACTTCTATTCGCGCGATCAGGGCTCGCGTTTGATTACGTTGTCTTGGATGCAGGCGCTGAAGCAAAGGAACGGGCAGCCATTCCTAGCGGATGGTTTGTCACGGTACGGCTATCTACCGAATCCTGCAAACACGGCCAATCTTCCCGTCGGCTTTCACGCTTCTGGCCCTCAAGACTTCCAGGTCGTCGGAATGACCTGCTCAGCCTGTCACACGCGCCAGATCGAAGCTGATGGCAAGGTGTATCGGGTGGATGGCGGTCCGGCGTTTGTAGACTTCTACGCATTGCTTGGCGATCTGGACAAGGCTGTGGGCGACGTGATTGCCAGTGACAGCTCGTTCGCTCCGTTTGCTGCAGCTGTCCTGCAGTCCACAACGCCGGACGCGGCCGACGTTGCGGATCTTCGTCGGCAGGTCGAGGGGTGGTACTTGCGGTTTCACACGCTTATTGTGCGCGCGCTGCCCAGGACCGGCTGGGGAGTTGGCCGTCTGGACGCTGTGGGGATGATTTTCAACCGCATATCCGGACTGGACATAGGCCCGCCGCCCGACTTCATGATCCCGGGAAACATGAAAACCGCGGACGCTCCCGTGAGATACCCATTCCTCTGGAATTCGCCGCGGCAAGATAAGACGCAATGGCCTGGATTCGCAAAAAATGGAAATGACATCTTGGGGCTGGCTCGGAACGTTGGCGAGGTTCTGGGAGTATTCGCTACGTTCGAGCCGAAGCGCCAGGGCGCGATCATCAATTTCCTTGACAATAATTCCACCAATTTCGACGGCCTGAGCCAGCTTGAAAACCTGGTGAAGCGGATCGGCCCTCCGAAATGGCCCTGGACGATTGACGCTGCTTTAGCCGCGCGCGGCAAAGCGATTTTTGAAAGGGATTCCGCTGAAGCGGGATGTAGCGGTTGCCACGGGATAGAAGACGGAGAGCAACGCTTTCCATTTGTCAAAACATGGCGAACTCCGGTCCAGAACGTTGGTACCGATACACGAGAATACGACATCCTCGCCTGGAAAGCGAATACGGGCGTGCTGAAGGGAGCGTACATTCCCTTCGCGACCGCCCCCCTCAAGGAGAACGATGAGATTCTTAACATTCTTGCGACCTCGGTCATTGGTTCGATCGCGGAACACCTGTTGGCCGGCGGCGCCCCTTCAACCAATGCCCGGGTGGCAGCGGCGCCAGATCCGGGATCGTCGGACACACCGGAGTCTCTGGGGCTGGTGCGGCTACCGCCAACGCTGCAGGATCTGCTAACGGCTTTCGATACTGTCAGCACCTCGGAAGCAATCAAAAAGGCCAGGCGGCAGGGAGCAGAACGAGCGTCTCACGCTCAGCTCCCTCCGTGGGGCTCCTACGAGGCCCGTGTTCTGCAGGGTATTTGGGCCGCCGCACCTTATCTCCATAACGGCTCGGTCCCGACGCTGGCGGAATTGCTCAAGCCATCAGGGCAGCGCAGATCGCAGTTTAGCGTCGGACGGAAATACGACATTGAAAACGTTGGTCTTGCTGCTACCCAGGAGCCGCTGAGCGACACTCTATCCGTGACGGACTGCAGCAATATCAACTCTGGAAATAGCCGATGCGGCCACGAGTACGGGACAAGTTTGAGCGATCAGGACAAAAAGGCGTTGCTTGAATACCTCAAGACACTGTGACCCGCTTAGCCGCCCCTCTTTGACCGGCTTCCAGCCTGCTGCCGGTTCCAGTATCGTTTGCGCAAAAGACCCTCATTCACCGAGTTCTCGCTGCCGGCGCGAGCATTGGAGTGGACATCTGATCCAGCGCAGTTGCTCAAGGTCGCACAAGTGATGGCCCACCAACGTTTGCCCCTCTGCCGTATGCGTCGCTTGTGTGTAAGAAAAGAGGTTCCACATGCTCCCAAGCTCAACAGTGCATCACAAAGAATGCGTTCGCTGTGGTTCTGGATTAGTGACCCTTGAGTGGCACGAGCTCGTCAACGCGAATGAAGCTCAAGATCTTTGGCGCTGCTGGAACTGCAAACACCAGTTTGTCTCCGTCGTCACTTCAGATGAGAGGGAGCCCTCAGCCGCAGAGATCACAAGACCATTCTTTACGAGCCTGCTGGTGTGACGAATGTACGCCGGAGCAGGTCGACCTTGTCAGGACATCATTTGACGCGATGTGGCCGATCCGCCGCGACCTCGCTGACCTGTGCTACAACAGGTTCGTCGAACTAGCTCCTGATGCAAGACAAATGTTCGGCGGCGATACTGAGAAGCAGCGGAAGAAGGTGCTGGATATGATCACGGCGCTGGTCGCCTCGCTCGACGAAAGACCGATGTTCCAGTCGCTGATCGCGATTTCCGGTCACAAGCACGCCATACTTGGCGTTCAGCCATCGCACTTTGTCGCAATGGGCGAGGCGTTGATGTGGAGCTTTGAGCGACAATTCGGCGCTTCTTTCACCCCTGAGCTGAGAGAGTCCTGGCATACACTTTACGCCACCGCCCAGAACGAGATGCTGCGCGCGACTGGCCGGCACAGTTCGTTTTGACAACGGCGGATGCGACACCCATAGGAGGCGTCACGGCACAACGCTGGTCTATAGAGTTGACAGCTCAACACGCTCCGACAAGCCGTTCCTTGAGCCTTCGTCGCGTCGGATTTGGCGTGTATAGCGCGACGATCAGGATGAGAGCAGTCTCCCCCTGACCGCTGCCGCGCAGGCGTGTGACGTGGGGTTCGCAGTGGCAGATCGGCGGGATCGCGAGTGAACGGGGGCGGTTGGGCGGACCGAGCGCAGAATCCGCTCCCGCTCGGAAAGCCTGACACTGACGCGCGTATCGACGCGATGCATACTTGCGCGGAGTGAGACCGCTCAGTGTGTCCGCAACTACTTGCCGATCGAATATTCGATTTCGACTTGCGACTCATTTACCCCTGCTTTGGGATCGGCGTGGCCAGTGGTTCGCGCAATTCCCCGAATATTAGCCAGAGCGCCCGTGCCGCTCGTGATATACGAGACAGTCGTGCTGCTAAGCTTTCCTGGCCCCGCGCTATGAGCGAGCACAGTTCCTCGGGTGAAGAACTTGTCGCCATTCTCGACGGCATAGACCGTGTATATGCTGCCGGAACCATTATGCCGACACGCTAGGACCGGGTCGATGACGCTTTAAGAGCGGATCGGTTGGCGAAGGGCTTTTATTGCTACCGGGCATTGCGGCCCGGCGCTACGTCAACAAGACGGACAGACCGAACCCTCACGAAAGAATCACACATGTTGGGGGACCTAACCCCGACGGGACGCCGTGGAAGCGGCAAGGTGGTCAGTCCTCGCTAATCCAAGGGCGAAGGCTCGCCGCCGAAGCTTGCAGTTTGCAGCGTGTGGTAGGGACAGCGCTTTCATGGTCCAACGCGAGCGCCGAGCTATCGCTGCTAACTTCACTGGCAGCGCGGGCGCGTTGGGGACAGCCTCGCCTTTTCGCATGTTTGATCTTCCATTCCTGCCGAAGTCGGCTTCCGGACCAAGCCGGAGATCGCGCTGGAGCAGTTGCGATGGGCCTGTGCGACCGGCCTTCCGCGTGGTGTCGTGCTGATGGACGGGGGTAACGGCAACAACAGCGTGGAGCAAATGCTGGAATTGCTAGATGGCGATCGCTCGCTTTTTCGAGACAAGACATTCATTCTCTATGGCGAGCAGTGCGACATCGTGGAGCGCGACATCGCCAGGGCGGCTAAGCCGCGCGACCCGAACAATCCCAATCGATCGCCGGAAGCAATGCGCTCGCCGCGATCGCCCCGAATATCTATCTTATCTGGGGCGCCTCTCATACATCGAGTTTGATTGATGAAGCTTACTCGATGTCGGCTATGCCGCGATACCTATTAAATACCGCAGCGCGTCGCAATGACGCGATGGTCCACAGGACGTCGCAGTATTCAGCCGTTGAAGATGACGCTCGACGCTGCCCATTCGCTATCAGAACTTAGGTCGCTTGAGATTATTCCGCGACCGCAGGCACCGTCGGAGGACAGTCGCTACTTGAAATGCCCCTTAGGCTCCATCGGGGCGAGGTATTGGCGAGAGCCTCGCGTGTCAGATAAGTCGCCGCCAGTCCGTTCCAGGATTTCACAACACGATACCAGTTCTCTTTTCGGGCCGGTAACAGTTGAAGCTTCCTTTGCGCCTTGCGCGCAGCCGCAAGCTTTCCGTCGCACTTAGCTTGTTCCAGAGTCTTGCGCTCTAGGACGCGGACTCATTAAGGCGCAGCCATATCCTGATCGACGCGAGTTGAACGAAGGCAAGGTAGTTGGCGGCCAATCTGTCGTAGCGCGTCGCCACCCGGCGACATTGCTTGATCCTGTTGAAGAACCGCTCGACATGGTTGCGAGCGCGGTAGAGATACGGGCTGAAGCAGATCGGACCACTGCGGTTGCTTTTTGGTGGGATGTTGGCCCACGCACCCTTCTTCATGGCGAGCTCCCTGAT
>NZ_LGTB01000099.1 GCF_001238275.1 Bradyrhizobium viridifuturi | reverse complement strand
GTGGAGTGGATCGACGGAAAAAAGCGACCGATTATCGATTTAAAATTTCCGTTTTATATGATCCTTGAGACTGCAATTCTACGTTCTACGATGGCTTACTTGAAGAAGCTCGAAATGACGGTGAGCGCATTGGAAGCACGGTCAGATTCCGCCGGAGCAAGTGCGCCTCCGCAACGCGGCCGAAGCAGACCTAAACCAAAAATAACAAAGCGCAGTTGAGCAACGCTACTCATTCCAGGATTTCGCCGAAAGCGGTAGCAGCAGCCCTTGTCGACATAGGCCCGCTCGACCGCACAGCCGGGTGAGTGTCTCGGTGCGGTCCATAATGTCCCGCAACGTGTGACCCGTCGGTCCACGTCCGTCGAGCGGCCCGCGACGACAAGTCCGCGGCGCGCCAGCGCCTCCATGATGGTGCGAAACGTGACAAGAAGGGCGACGACGGCAGGCCGGTGAAGAAGACGGTTCAGGTCGGACTCGTCGGCATGCATATCGGGCATAAGAGCGAAACCTCGCCGCAATGGATCTGGGCAACGTTTGAGCAGATCGATAATCTCGACGTCGACCGAGTGGCGCATCCCAACCTGCGTCCATCCTTCTTTGATCCTGACTGCCCGCTGTGCACCGTCAATGTTCAGCCGCAGCTGGATCCCAAGACCAGGCTTTATCCGCGGATACCCGTCCAGGCTTCGCGAACCATTTCGATACCGTCTGACAAGGTCGCCTTGAACCGAGAGGCGCAGGCCGTATTGGCAAAGCTGGGATCGGTCTGGCAATACTATGAGCTGGTCGACACGCAATGGCCCGACCGATCCGTCATCTAAGCCTTCGGCCTGGAATAGCGGCCTCAGTCAGGCCGTGAGCAACAAGCCGGGTGGCCAGCCGACACCGGTATTCCTGACGAACATAACGATGGAAACGTACTTCCAGTCCAGCAATCAGCCAGCCTGCAATCAGGAGGAAAACGTTCCAAACAACGTGAACTGCCCGTCCGATTACGCCTCTTTGCCACCGGGGAGCGCTATCACGGCCTATACTCCCAATCCGCCGATCTGGACAACGCCGCTCAACAACGGTTCACCTGCAAAGCCCGGAATAACGACGCAGATCATGGCGACGGAAAGCTGCATGGGCTGCCACTTCTCCGCGGGCGTATCACGCCGCAGACCGGCAGCAAGAAGACGGGCGGACAGTTGTCCGCCGACTTCTCTTGGCTGCTATCCACAAAGGCACAATATGCTCCGTAGCGGAGCGTGAACTGTGGCGCGAGGCGATAATGGAAGGTTGGGCCGCGCTTTCTTTCCGCATCGCCGGTGGTGACGGCCCGGCCAAGGTACTCGGCTGATGGTTGTCTGCGCCCTCTCGCAGCCTCTCGTGCGTGTTCGCCGTTAGCATGTGAGACAAATTGAAGGTTTTGCGGAGGGAAGAGTTCTGGTTCATCGCAGCAGCAGGAGCGAAGATGAAGCAGAAATCCAGACCGGGCAAAGTACCGGCAGAACTAGCGCTGAAGGACATTCGGCAATGTCAGAATATCGTGGTGAGCGAATCCAGGGGCGGCGACAAGCACAACTTGCGCACAAGGATAGCTGTCGCGACGTCCACAGTGGCTACGCACTGTCATCTACAGATACGTGGTTTAAAGACGCTCAAAGCTGATGGTTGATTTTCCGTCACCTGCAAGTTCTTGTAGTTGATTGGCGCGAACTTCTCTGGCCGATTGCACGCGCTCCAAGCCTGTTCAAGCTTGTAAGGACGCTGGCGGGAAGATCAAATGAGCGCCGTTTCGAAAGGTAAGAAGTCCGGTACCTCGACCGGGCGCCTCGTTCTGGCGGGTGTTTTGGGCGCGGCAGCTGCCCTCGTCCGTTCTCCCGACCTGACCAGCGCGATGCAGCGCCAACGGGCCGCCTCCGTCTGGCAAGATCGGCCTTCAGTTCGTTCCCGTGCCCGTCAAGCCCAACGGGCCGGATGGCACCATACGGCCGGGCGCGGTCGAGATCGCATTCGTCAACATGTGATCCCGTGTCGGTTATGCATCCCGGAAGAACGTCATGGCGGACGGCTTGACGCGCCGGGTCGTCCATGGTCCCGCGTTTCTTGTCGCGATTCGGCCAGGGACAGGGCGCTCTGTGGAGAAGGACCTACTGCTCGCAAAGGTCGACAACCGGCGATCATCACGGCGAGGCGGAGTGTCTTCGCAAGCGCTGCCCCGAATACTCGGTTACAGACCATCGTCAGTTTCAGGAGCTAACGTCGACGGGACGCCGGTCGAGATCGTCGTTGATGGATGGATTGCAGGTGGCCGGGATCACGAGGTCGGCCGCTTCGGACCAACCGTACGCGGCAACGGAGAGGGCGCATCTCTGCGTATCGGAAATGTAGAGGGGTCCTGTAGCCGGACCGGATTACTGCTCCCGTTAAGAGGAGGATGCTCGATGGATCGACGTAGATTGTTGTTGAGCGCGGCGGGACTCTTGGTCGCGACGCCGGGGCTTGTCCAAGCCGCTTCGCCGCCTGCGGTCGGCGTATCGGTACTGGCCGGAAAATGGACCTACCGAAGCTTTCACAATCGTCCCGGCTCGTAGACGGCGACTCGCAGAAAGCGTTGCGCTTGATCTTCGCGGAGGCCGTATTCACGTTCGAGATCAACGGGACTTCGCTGAAGGGCGCGCTCGATTGGCAAGGCGAGGGTCTCGATCTGCTGGGCACGATCCAGCCAGCCAACGGTCTTTCCGTCGCCATCGTCGGCTCAGGCAGACCGAAGACCGACACAGACGGCTGGGAATACGATTACCGCGCCAACCTTGCGTCTGAATGGCCCAACGGTGTCGGCCAAGTACCGGCGCTGGTCGGGACGGTCATCCGGGCGAAGCCGCATGAGGGCGGGCCTGCAGGATACGTCGCGTCCTTCATCGCGGTGAAGCAAACCTGATCGGCGATCGAAGCCGGATAGGATCGCTCAAAGGGAAAATGCATATGCGTCGCAGACCATTGTTCTTATCCTCGGTCGTCGCTGGACGCTGTGTCACCGTCGGGCCCCTCGCGTTGTGCGCAGGTGCCGTTGCGGTTCTCGCCTCGCCTGATCCTGTCACTGCACAGTAGGACGCTCGGATAAGGCGGATCGTGACGCCACCTGACGCCACCACCGCAGATCGTTCATCAGGTCGTCGCGGACCCTCTGACGCAAACTGCGGCAACGGATCGCCGAGACAATTAGCGGCGATTGAGATAGCAAGCGATGGCCTGACGCGCGTCGGAGGACGGCTACCGCGCACGAGGATTCCAGGTCAACAGCGTCCCGTACGATCCCAATGGGCCGCCTCGAATGCTGACGCTGGGGATCGGCAGACGAGTGGACCCTGACCGCTGGCGCGCCCGGGCACCCCTTCCATATCCACGTCAATCCATTTCAAATCGTAGCGATCCGCAATTCCTCAAACATGAACGTGAGCGTCGATGGCGAACCGGACGATCCACAATATGCTAACCTAAAGGGCGAATGGCGCGACACTTTGTTCGTCAAGGGCGGGTACACAATCATCACTCGATCGCGTTACCGTCGGTACATGGGCGATTTCGTCCTTCACTGTCACATCCTGGATCGCGAGGATCGGGGAATGATGCTGAACGTTCGGGTGGCGATCCCGGACGGAGCAGGTGGCGTCGCCAACGGGCATCCCTGAAGTGGTCAACCCGATCCGACAATCATAAGGAGCCGCAATGACTGAGCTGAGCGAGCCGTCTCAGGGCTCTCATTTGCGGCCTTTGAGCTGCCGATGTGGCCGGTCGAGCAGCCGTACGCTCCTGCCGGCTGTTCAACACCGCGCTCGATTGCGTATTCTATGATGTACCGCTCCTGTGCGCCGCTTGTTCCGAGGGGGCTGCGATGCACGTTGCCGGCAAAGGACCGCTCTCGCCGAGCGCCGATTTGAACGCGCTCAGTGACCGAGGAGGCGTTGCTCCCTATGGTCGCGACGACCGCTCACATGTCCAGGAATGCCGGAGGGTAGACAAATTCCTGGGATCATCTAATCGGGAAGCACACGACGTTGACGTCGCGGCGATCACCTCGGCGATTGCCTTCCATTCGTACCACGTCGATCATGATTTGATCGACGGATCGGATCGCCACTGCGCCTTTTTTGAGCTTTTTCCTGGAGTTCTTCCGGACATGTCGACGCTCGTCCCCCATGGCGCTTGCCTTCTGTGGCGGCCGGAGTTGATCTGGCTGAACGTCGTTTCCGACGCTTTTGTCGCTGGTGCCTTCTTTACGACCGCTTTTGTGCTTGCATTCTTCGTGTGGCGGCGGCGGCGTCAAGTGATGTTCGGGGGCGTGCTCTTGGCATTCGCTATCTTCGCCGCACTCTGCGGACTGGCCCGCCTGCTTTCGATTCTCGCAATGTGGGCGCCGGCTTACGAAATTGAAGCCGTTACCAAGGTCTTGCTTGCGCCGGTCTCGCTTGCAATCACGCTGGCGCTGCTGCTGATGCTGCCGCGGATCCTGGTACTGCCGACGCGTATCCAACTAACTGAAGCCTATGCGGCGCTTGAGGAGGAGGCGAAGCAGCGCCGCAAGGCCGAGGCCATGGTGAAGCGCTTTCAGGAGATCGAGGCCCACGAGGCCCAGATCCGGCAAGCGCAGAAGATGGAGGCTATCGGCCAGCTCACCGGCGGCGTCGCGCACGACTTCAACAACATCCTGACCGTAATCACCGGAACAATCGAAATCCTCGGCGACGCAGTCAAAGATCGCCCACATCTCGCCCAGATTGCCAATCTGATCAACTCTGCAGCCGCAAGGGGAGCCGACCTGACCAAGCATTTGCTGGCCTTCAGCCGCCGGCAACCACTGCAGCCTCGCTCGACCGACGTCAACGAGCTGGTGGTCGATGCTGCGCGTCTGTTGCGTCCAACGCTGGGCGAAGACATCGAAATCGAATCGATGCTGGCGCACGATCTCGCACCGGCCCTGATCGATCCCAGCCAGCTCTCGACGGCGATCCTCAACCTCGCCCTGAATGCGCGCGACGCCATGCCCGCCGGCGGCAAGCTGACGTTGGAAACCAGGAATGCTGTGCTCGACGAGAATTATGCGCGCCTCAATGCCGAGGTCAGACCGGGTCAATATGTCATGCTGGCCGTGAGCGATACGGGAGTCGGAATGCCCGGCAACATACTCGACAAGGTGTTTGAGCCATTCTTCACGACCAAGGACGTAGGGAAGGGATCCGGGCTAGGCTTGAGCATGGTCTACGGCTTCGTCAAGCAGTCGGATGGCCATATCAAGATTTGTAGCGAACAGGGTTACGGCACGTCTGTGAAGCTCTATCTGCCGCAGGCGCGGGGCCCCCGCAGGCACCGGCCGTTGATGCCGGTGTGTCGGGAAGCGAAGGAGGCGACGAATCTATCCTGCTGGTCGAGGACGACGTGCTGGTCCGCGAATATGTCGTGACGCAGATCAGCCGCTTCGGCTATCACACGCTGGCCGCCCGCGATGCCGCCGAGGCGCTGGCCATCATTGACCGGGGCGAACGCATTGATCTCCTGTTCACCGACGTGATGCTCTCGGGCGGGATGAACGGCCGTCAGTTGGCGACCGAAGCGCTCAAGCGGCGCCCCGCGCTCAAGGTACTCTATACCTCCGGTTATACGGAGAACGCGCTCGTCCATCATGGCCGGCTCGACCCCGGCGTGCTGCTCTTGCCGAAGCCTTACATCAGCGCCGATCTCGCGCGGATGCTCAGGATCGCGCTGACGTCGTGAGCAGGTAGGGCAGGTTTATCTAGG
>NZ_LGTB01000098.1 GCF_001238275.1 Bradyrhizobium viridifuturi | reverse complement strand
CCGGCGCGCTGAGGCAATTCGGTGAGGACGTGGCGCAACCACGCTAACGGCTCGACACGTGAGGCGCGGCAGGTCAGCATCAGGCTGTAGACGACGGTACTGGCCTTGGCTCCGTCCACGGTATCGCTGAACAACCAACTCTTCCTGCCAGTTGCAAAAACCCTGATGTCGCGCTCCAGAAGATTGTTGTCGATCGGCATGCTGCCGTCCCCGGTGTAGCGCGTCAGATATTCCCATTGGTTTCGGGTGTAGGATGCGGTGTCGCCGAGCTTGCTGTCAGGCAAGACCTTCGGGGCCATGTCATCGAGCCATACCTTGAGAGCATTGAGGATGGGGACACTATGTTGCTGGCGGAAGCGGCGAATGCAGTCGGCCTGTGTTTCACCCTTCTCCGGTATTCCGTCCCGCGCCTGCCTTTCAACCCGGTAGAACTGGTCGAAGAACCGCAGCGCCTGCTCGGGCGGTCCGCCGCCCTTCTTCCTCGCCCAGAGGTCATCGACAAAGCGCCGCCGGGAGTGGGCCATGCAGCCGATGTGGGTGGCCCGTTCCAGCGTGCGCCATGCGGTATAGCCGTCACTCATCACGATGCCGCGGTAATCGCCGAGGAAGGCCTGCGGGTGGATTTGGCCGCGGCCCGGCTGATAATCCAGAAGAACGATGGGCTCGTGACTGCCCTTGCCGCTGCGATAAGCCCACATATACGATGTGCTGGTGGCCTTTTTGTCCTTCTCCTTGAGGACCTGAACCGTCGTCTCGTCGCCATGGATGAGAGGCTGCGATCTGAGCCGCAGCTTCAGGGCGTCATAGATGCGGGAAAGATGTTTCTCGCTCGAGCCGATCACCCAGTGGCCCAGAGCGCCTCGGCTGACAGGAACGCCGGCGCGCTCGAATGCCTGCGCCAGGCGGTAGAGCGGTGTGCCATCGACATATTTGTGAACCAGCGCGAACGCCAGCGTCGAGGGCGTAGCAACGCTGCCCGGCAGCGGCTGCGTCGGCATCGGCGCGGTCACGACAGGGGCGTTGATCCCGGTGTGATCGCAATGGCGGCACGCATATTTGAAGCGTACGTTCTGTAAAACCTTCGCCTTCACCTCGATATGAAGTTGCTCGGTGACAGCCTCGCCCATGCGATGCATCTGGTCACGGCAGCAAGGACACGCCTTCTGATCGTCGGGCAGGTCATACTCGACGCGCTCACGCGGCAGGTTCGCCGGCAGCGGCCTGCGGCCGCGCTTCTTTCCCGTTGTGTTTTTGACGGGTGGCAAGCCCGTGTCCGGAAGTTCGGCGATATTGTTCGTTTCACTGCCGGCGTCATCGATGCACGAAATCACGCCGTGGAGAATCGGTCAGCCCGTCACCGCTGGGCTGGTCGCGCAATGGCTGCGTCGGGAATTTACTGGACTTGCCCCCAGCGCTCCCGTGCATGGGAAGTCCCGAAAACTCCAGCGTCCCGAAGCGCGCTCGGCGCCTTCACCTACCAGTCCATGCCGCTTGCGCGGCTTGCACGCTCGCTTCATCGCAATTTCATTCGCCGTCTGATCGCCAACAGTCGGCGACGGCGTTCGAGTGTCTAAAGTTCAGTTCACTGGCATTCCGGTCAATTTTTTCACCTCCTGATTTACTCCTTAGCGCGACAGAGCCTTCGCACGCCCCCCGCTGAGCAAAGGGGGCGTATCGCGGATTTGCGTATTCGCGCGCTCAGGGGATCAGCCTCGTACAACCTCGTACAAGGCGCTCAGCGATTGGAGAGAGATGCTTGCGCTTTGCGAGTTCTGGACGCTATCGGCATTAACGAAGACCAGCTGTTGCCCGTTGCCCTGGAGTGACCACGAGAGTGTCTGGTACGCGCTGACGTTAGTCTTGTACTGATTGACCGCGCTGCCTACAGCCTGGATCCGGAGAGCAGGGTCGACCAGCGCATTCACGACGTTCACCACTGCGGACTGCTCGGCGAACTGAATCGAAATGAACTGATTGATATTACTCTGAATCTGCGCCTGATACCAGTGCGAGGCCGGCACCGAGTAGTAGCGCGTGAACTTTGTAAACGCGTGGTTCTTCCCGTCTGCTGCCAGGGCTTGGTTGTTAATGCCACTCGTGTCCAAGGGCATCTTGACGCTGGCGATATAGGTCTGAACCTGTGCGCCAGGCTGATTCTGCAGCATCGACGCCGCCACTGTAGTGGTGTCCGAGCCATTCACGAACAGCACCGATGCGAGGCCCTGATTCTGAGTCGTACCCGGCACTTGCACGGTGGCGGGTGGCTGCGACTGGCTCCACACGACGGAAATGCTCGCGCCAGCGTCGTTCCCCGCGATATTGTAGAAGATCAGGCCGTAGAGCTGCCTAGCGTTGAGTTGCTGGCACGTCGCAGTATCGCCAGGGTTAAGGGTGACGAGTTGTCCGTTGTTCCAGTTTGTAGATGCCACAATGATCTCCTGGGTAATTTATCCGCTCGGCTCTTTAGAAAGCCGAAGCGATGCCAACTTCATGCGCCAGATTCACGCCACAGATTGCGTGACGCGCGGAGTGCGATTTCCCCGATAGAGTTTGGTGATTGCGATCAGTATCATCCACTCCTTGCCTCTCGTCACCTATCAGACTAAGTAGGTGAAGCGGGTTGCTTTATTCACGAAACGCGGGCGATCTCATCATAGAGATGATCGTACGAGCTCGATTCTGACATCCGCGCGAAAAAAATCAGGGCGTGTGGTCGCAGCGAGCGACGTTTTCTGAAGATCGGTGTTGGTCGTGGCTGACCTTGCCCCGCGGACTTAATCCAGTTTGAAGTTCGCTCTGGCCCAAGACGAGGACCAGAGCATGAAGCGCAGCCGCTTTTCGGAAGAGCAGATCATTGGGATTTTGAAGGAGCATGAGGCCGGGGTTTCGGTTGCCGATCTGTGCCGCAAGCATGGCGTCAGCGACGCCAGCATCTACAAATGGAAGGCCAAGTTCGGCGGGCTGGAGGTGTCGGAGGCCAAGCGGCTGAAGACGCTGGAGGACGAGAACACACGGCTGAAGCGGTTGCTGGCCGATGCCATGCTGGACAACGCGGCGCTCAAGGACCTCGTGGGAAAGAAGTGGTGACGCCCGCGGCCAAGCGGAAGGCTGTCGCGCATCTCGTGGACGCCCACGGGATGAGCGAACGGCGGGCGTGTAAAGCCATCGGCTGCTGCCGCATGACCATGAGATACCGGACGATCCGGGCGGATGATACTGGCCTTCGGCAGCGGATGAAGGCGATTGCCCAGGAGCGCCGCCGCTTCGGCTATCGGCGCCTGCACGTTCTGCTCAAGCGGGAGGGCTATCTGATCAACCACAAGAAGCTGTTCCGGCTCTATCGGGAGGAGAAGCTTACGGTGCGCCGCCGCGGCGGCCGCAAGCGCGCAATTGGCACCCGAGCCCCAATGACGGTGCCGATGGCGCCGAACGACCGCTGGTCACTCGACTTTGTATCGGATCAGCTGACTGATGGCCGCCGCTTCCCCTGTGCTTCGGCGTGGAATAAGGACCCCGTATTCGGGGTGATCGGCATCCAATCGGGACCCCGGGGTAAGGGTCCACAGTGGCTTCCATTGAGTCATGGAAGCCGAGGTTGGGATGCTGGTGGTGGAGACGATTGCCAAGATCCGTCGCGCCTATTTTGTTGATGGTCGCCCGATCAAGGCGATCTGCCGAGAACTCGGCGTGTCGCGGAAGGTGGTCCGCAAGGTTATCCGTTCTCAAGCAACTGAGTTCCGGTACGAACGCGAGACGCAGCCGCTCCCGAAGATGGGGCCGTGGAGTTCCGAGCTTGACCGGCTGCTGGCGGCAAATGAGAGCAAGGCGGCGCGAGAACGGCTGACGCTGATCCGGTTGTTCGAAGAGCTTCGCGGCTTGGGCTATGCCGGCGGCTATGACGCGGTTCGTCGCTACGCGCGACGCTGGAGCCGGGAGCGCGGGGCCTCAACAGCATCAGCCTATGTGCCGCTGAGCTTTGCGCCAGGCGAAGCCTACCAGTTCGACTGGAGCCACGAGGTGATCTTGCTGAGCGGCACCACGGTGATGGTGAAGGCCGCCCATGTCCGGCTCTGTCACAGCCGCATGCTGTTCGTGCGGGCCTATCCGCGGGAGACGCAGGAGATGGTGTTCGACGCCCACGACCGGGCGTTCGCCCTGTTCAAGGGCACCTGCACCCGCGGCATCTACGACAACATGAAGACCGCCGTAGAGACGATCTTCGTCGGTAAAGGGCGTCTCTACAATCGCCGCTTCCTGCAGATGTGCAGCCACTATCTGGTCGATCCGGTCGCCTGCACGCCAGCGTCGGGCTGGGAGAAGGGGCAGGTCGAGAACCAGGTCGGGCTGGTCAGGGAACGCTTCTTCACGCCGCGGCTGCGGTTCAAAAACCTCGACGAATTAAACGCCTGGCTACTCGACAAATGCATCGCTTACGCCAAGGCGCATCGCCATCCGGAGCTGGTCGATCAGACGATCTGGGAAGTGTTCGAAGCCGAACGCCCCAAGCTCGTTCCCTATGCCGGCCGCTTCGACGGCTTCCATGCGGTGACGGCATCGGTCTCGAAGACCTGCCTGGTGCGCTTCGACAACAACAAGTACTCGGTCGCAGCCAGCGCAGTCGGACGACCGGTCGAGGTTCAAGCCTATGCCGATCGCATCGTAATCCGTCAGGATGGACGCATCGTTGCCGAGCACTCGCGATCCTTTGGCCGTGGCGATACCGTCTACGATCCTTGGCACTATGTGCCGGTGCTCGCCCGCAAACCCGGCGCCTTGCGCAACGGTGCTCCCTTCAAAGACTGGGTGCTGCCGGCCGCGATCGAGCGGATCCGGCGCAAGCTTGCCAGCACCGACGATGGCAATCGGCAGATGGTCGACATCCTCAACGCGGTGCTGACTGATGGTCTGCCCGCGGTGGAAGCGGCCTGTGCCGAAGCGCTCAGTCACAGCGTCCATTCCGCCGATGTCGTTCTCAACATCCTGGCCCGGCAACGTGAGCCCGCCCCACCGGCCAACATCATGACGCCGGCCGCACTGACGCTCCGTCATGCACCGATCGCCGATTGTGCCCGCTACGACAACCTCCGGAGGACCATCTGATGGAACGAACTCAAATCTTCGACCTCATGGGCGAACTCAAGCTCTACGGCATGAAGGCTGCCTTCGACGAGATCATGGCAACTGCCGTCAAGCGCCAGCACGAACCCCAGCGCATTGTCGGCGACCTGCTCAACGCCGAGATCAACGAGAAGCAGGCCCGCTCGATCAAATACCAGCTCACCATTGCCAAGCTGCCGCTTGCAAAGGACATCGCCGACTTCCAGTTCGATGGCACGCCTATCAATCAGACTCTCGTCAATGATCTCGCCAGCGGCGGCTTCATCGCCCAACAACGCAACGTCGTGCTGGTCGGCGGCACCGGCACAGGCAAAACCCACCTGGCCATTGCCATCGCCAGAAGCTGCATCCGATCCGGCGCCCGCGGCCGCTTCTTCAACGTAGTCGACCTCGTCAATCGCCTCGAGACCGAGACCCGCAACGGACGGCAAGGACGGCTCGCCGAGCATCTGACCCGGATGGACTTCATCGTGCTGGATGAACTCGGCTATTTGCCCTTCGCCCAGTCCGGCGGTCAGCTCCTCTTCCACCTCGTCAGCCGGCTCTATGAGCGCGCCTCCGTCATCGTGACCACCAATCTCGCCTTCGGCGAATGGCCGAGCGTGTTCGGCGACGCCAAGATGACCACCGCGCTGCTCGACCGGTTGACCCATCACTGCGACATCGTCGAGACCGGCAACGACAGTTGGCGATTCAAAAGCCGAGACGACGATCACATCACCCGCGCTCGTCTCGCCTCCGCTATCCCGGCCAGCTCCGACGAGCCGAGCGCTACCAGTAGAACGCGCCGATCAAAGGGGGGCCTTTTGGATGCCGATCGGGGC
>NZ_LGTB01000097.1 GCF_001238275.1 Bradyrhizobium viridifuturi | reverse complement strand
TTTGCGCGGCCGCATCGTCACCGTGGTCGACATGCGCGCCCGGCTCGGGTTGCCGAAGGCCGACGACGGCAAGCTGCCGATGGCGGTCGGGGTCGACCAGCGCGGCGAATCCTACGGCCTGCTGATCGACCAGATCGGCGAGGTGCTGCGGCTGCCCGACGACAGCCGCGAGGACAACCCGGTCAATCTCGATCCCCGCATGGCCAAGCTCGCCGGCGGCGTCCACCGCCTCGACGGCCAGCTCATGGTCGTCCTCGATATCGATCGCGTGCTCGAACTGGTGCCCAGAACAGCTGCCGCAGCGTAACGCTCCGCCGCGGAGACGGCGGATTCTACAAGGAGGCCAACATATGAAGACATGTCTTGTCGTCGACGATTCCGGTGTGGTGCGAAAGATCGCGCGCCGTATCCTCGAAGGAATGGAGTTCACCGTCATCGAGGCCGAGGACGGCGCGGTCGCGCTCGAAGCCTGCAAACAGGCGATGCCGGACGCGGTGCTGCTCGACTGGAATATGCCGGTCATGGACGGCTTCGAATTCCTCGTGCAACTCCGCCGCATGGCCGGCGGCGACGTGCCGAAAGTGGTGTTCTGCACCACCGAGAACGGCATCGACCACATCTCGCGCGCGCTGCATGCCGGCGCCAACGAATACATCATGAAGCCGTTCGACAAGGACATCGTGATCGCGAAATTCCAGGAAGTGGGCCTGCTGGCGCTCGATACGCCGGCCGAAGTCTGACACCCTGTTTCACCCTTTGCCTTTGCGAGGCTCCCGTGACGCCCCCCGACTATGAGTATCTGCGTAAGCTCCTGAAGGACCATTCCGGTCTCGATCTGTCCGCGGACAAGCAATATCTGATCGAGAGCCGCTTGCTGCCGCTGGCGCGCAAATGCGGCCTGTCCGGCATCCCCGACCTGATCGCCAAGATCAAGGCCGGCTCGTCGACGCACACCGTCCAGGTGGTCGAAGCCATGACCACCAATGAAACCTTCTTCTTCCGCGACAAGGTGCCGTTCGACCATTTCCGCGACACCATCATGCCCGAGGTCCTGAAGGCGCGGGCCGCGCGCCGCAGCGTCCGGATCTGGTGCGCCGCCGGCTCCACCGGCCAGGAGCCCTATTCGCTGGCGATGTGCCTCAAGGAAATGGGCGCGGCGCTCGCGGGATGGCGGGTCGAGATCGTTGCGACCGATCTGTCGCAGGAGGTGCTGGAGAAGTCGAAGGCCGGCATCTACAGCCAGTTCGAAGTGCAGCGCGGGCTGCCGATCCAGATGCTGGTGAAGTATTTCAAGCAGACGGGCGAGTTCTGGCAGATCAATCCCGAGTTGCGCGCGATGGTGCAGCACCGTCAGCTCAACCTGCTGCACGATTTCTCCCAGCTCGGCGCGTTCGATGTGGTGTTCTGCCGTAACGTGCTGATCTATTTCGATCAGGACACCAAGATCAACATCTTCAACCGTCTCGCCCGGTTGATGGAGGCCGACGGCTTCCTGGTGCTCGGCGCCGCCGAGACCGTGGTCGGCCTGACCGACACGTTCAAGCCGCTTCCCGAGCGACGTGGCCTGTACCGGCCGAGCGGCGTGCGTGCGGCGCTGGCGATGCCGCGGCCTGCCATGGCGGTCGGATACTGAGCGATGACGGAGGACGGCAAATCCATCGAGCGAGTTACGTTCAGCCGGGGCGTCGATGTCTGCATCATGGCCATCGACGGCACCTGGCGGCGCGACTGCCAGCTCAATGCCATCTCCGACAATGACGCGGCGTTGACCGTCGAGGGTTCCATTCAGGGACTCAATCTGAAGGAGTTCTTCCTTTTGCTGTCGTCGACCGGGCTCGCCTATCGCCGCTGCGAACTGGTCCGCGTCAACGGCACCGAAATGGACATCAGCTTCCTGAAGGGCAAGCCGAGCAAGCGGCGCTCCGGCTCCGACGAAGAGCGGGCCAGGGCGTGACGCCAAAGGCTGTCAACGAGGCCTGACACCAAAGCCTGACCGGGCTGGGCGTGCCGCATCTGCTGGAAATCAGGAATTGGAACGGATCGTCGCCTCGAGGGTTGGGGCGTCGTCGGGACGAACCGCACTGACGTGTCGAACCCGGCGGGGGCCGGTCCTGCCGATCAGTTCAGCAAGCGCGCCGGTGCGTCTGAATCGCACAGCCGATCGAGCGCCCTGCCGAGGCCGGTGTCGCAAGCCTTCAGGGTCGTGGAGGCGACGGCGTAGCGTGGGGTGACGTCGTCAAGCACGACGATGTTGGCGGCAGCGTCCTGCTCGGCCAGAAATGCCTCGCGCGCGATCGCCGCCTCGATCAGCCGCAGGCTCGCCCGGACATGGCCGATCAGCGCGACCAGGTCCGCTACGATCAGGCTGTAGGGATCGCTACCTTCGTCCAAGCACACCGCAACGCCGTCCGCCGCTGCATTTTCCATGCATGTTTCTCCACTGCCCCTACTTTTAGGGAGCGCGGTGCTACTTGTGCGTTAAGCGGACGTCCCGTACAAATACGGGTCCATTGATCGAGATGGTCGAACTGGTTCTTGTGCAATCTGGGCAGCACGCTTCACCACTGATGGACGATGCATATGGTTGAGAATGGCGCTCCTCGCGGGGAAATCTTCGTAGTCGACGACGACCCCGCCGTTCGCGAGACGCTTTCCGTGGTCCTGTCGACCGCCGGTTACAAGGTGATCTGCTTTGCGGACGGTGCCGCGCTGCTCGCAGTGGCGCGCAGCAGGACGCCAGCCTGCATCCTGCTCGATGTGCACATTCCCGGCAAATCCGGCCTCGATATCCTGCGGGAGCTGCACGGCGAGGACTACCCGGCGCCGATCTTCATGATTTCCGGCCAGGGCGACATTCAGATGGCGGTCAGCGCCATCAAGAACGGAGCGCTCGATTTCATCGAGAAGCCGTTCCGCGGCAACGAGATCGTCAGCCGCCTGAATGAGGCGATCGACGCCTATACCAGGCGCCAGGCCGAGACCTCGGCGTCGCGCATCGCTTCGCTGCACTTCCCGGGGCGTGAGCCGCTGACCCGCCGCGAACGCGAGGTGCTCGAGCAATTCACGGCCGGCGCCTCCAACAAGGAGGCCGGGCGTCACCTCGGGATCAGCCCGCGGACGATCGAGGACCACCGCGCCAACATCATGAAGAAGCTCGGTGCGCGCAATGCCGCCGATCTCGTCCGCATCGTGATGACGGCGCAGCAGAAGTAAGCCGAGGCCGGTCAGGGCTGGCTTGCGCTCCGGTTTCCACTTCGCGGAGTTTGTGCACCGCACGCTCGGCCGCGATGCGGATCTGCACCAAGTTGTGAAGCAGGCGCGGGCGGCGAACGGCACGTCTGCGCCAGTCGCGGGACGACACGTCCGGAAATCCTGTATATCCGTGGCCCAGGGCATGCGCGCCGACGGCGCGCGAGCAATGTCGACACGCACGACCAAACACATGGCGCATCCAAGATGACCAAGAAGAACAAGACGCCGGATCAGTTGCGCAGCGCGCGCTGGTTCGCGCCCGACGATCTCAGAGCCTTCGGCCACCGCTCGCGCGCGATGCAGATGGGCTACGCGCCGGAGGAATGGCGCGACCGGCCGGTGATCGCGATCATCAACACCTGGTCGGATGCGCAGCCCTGCCACATGCACTTCAAGAGCCGGGTCGATGACGTCAAGCGTGGCGTGCTGATGGCCGGCGGCTTTCCGCTGGAGCTGCCGGCGCTGTCGCTGTCGGAATCGCTGCTGAAGCCGACCACGATGCTCTACCGCAACATGCTGGCGATGGATGCCGAGGAACTGCTGCGTGGCCATCCGGTCGATGGCGTGGTGCTGATGGGCGGCTGCGACAAGACGACGCCCGGGCTGCTGCTCGGGGCCACCAGCATGAATCTGCCGGCGATCTATCTGCCGGCCGGGCCGATGCTGCGCGGCAATTGGAAGGGCAGGACGCTGGGCTCCGGCTCGGACGCCTGGAAATACTGGGACGAGCGCCGCGCCGGAAAAATCTCCGACAAGGACTGGGTGGACATGGAGGCCGGCATCGCCCGCAGCTACGGCACCTGCATG
This sequence comes from Bradyrhizobium viridifuturi, assembly GCF_001238275.1. Lineage (GTDB taxonomy): Bacteria > Pseudomonadota > Alphaproteobacteria > Rhizobiales > Xanthobacteraceae > Bradyrhizobium > Bradyrhizobium viridifuturi. The sequence goes on along the minus strand of NZ_LGTB01000097.1, from coordinate 2,181 downwards.
ACCATGGGCACGGCCTCGACGATGACAGCGATCGCGGAAGCGATCGGCATGACCTTGCCCGGCGCCTCGTCGATCCCCGCAGCCGATGCCAACCATATCCGCATGAGCTCGGAGGCCGGCCGCCGCATCGTCGAGATGGTGTGGGAGGATCTGACCCCGCAGAAGATCCAGAGCCGCAAAGCCTTCGAGAACGCCATCACGGTCGCGATGGCGATGGGCTGCTCGACCAACGCGATCATCCATCTGATCGCGCAGGCGCGCCGCGCCGGCCAGGACATCTCGCTCGATGATTTCGAGATCGCGAGCCGCAAGGTACCGGTCATCGCCAATGTGCGACCGAGCGGCGACCTCTATCTGATGGAGGATTTCTTCTACGCCGGCGGGCTGCCCGGCCTGATGAACCGCATCAAGCGGCATCTGCATCTCGACTGCTTGACGGTCACTGGCAGGACACTCGGCGAGAACATCGAGGGTGCCGAAGTTCACAACGACGACGTCATCCGCACCGTGGAAAACCCGATCTACAAGGAGGGCGCGCTGGCGGTGCTGAAGGGCAATCTCGCGCCGGACGGCTGCGTGATCAAGCCGAGTGCCTGCGATCCGCGCTTCCTCAAGCACACCGGGCCGGCGCTGGTGTTCGACGACTATCCGTCGATGAAGAAGGCGGTCGACGACCCCGATCTCGATGTCACCGCAGATCATGTGCTGATCCTGCGCAATGCCGGCCCGCAGGGCGGGCCGGGCATGCCGGAATGGGGTATGCTGCCGATCCCGACCAAGCTTGTGAAGCAGGGCGTGCGCGACATGGTGCGGCTGTCGGACGCGCGGATGAGCGGCACCAGCTATGGCGCCTGCATCCTGCACGTCTCGCCGGAATCCTTTATCGGCGGCCCGCTGGCGCTGGTCAGGAACGGCGACCGCATCACGCTCGACGTCGCCGCGCGGACCATCGATCTCGATGTGCCGGAGGCCGAGCTCGCCAAACGCCGCGCAGCGTGGAAGCAGCCCGAAAAGCGCTTCGAGCGCGGCTATGGCTGGATGTTCTCGAAACACATCAAGCAGGCCAATGAAGGCTGCGACTTCGATTTCCTCGAGACCGGTTTCGGCAAGCCGGTCGGGGAGCCGTCGATTTACTGACGCTGTCATTCCGGGGCGCGCGTAGTGCGAACCCAGAATCCATCGGGCCGCATGCGCTGTGGTGAAATGGATTCCGGGCCCAAGCCTTCGGCGCATCCCGGAATGACGAATGGAGAAAGCAACGCACCATGTCCAAACTCAGCGACACCACCCGCAACAAACTGAAATCCGTCTCCACCGCCACTGTCGCCACCGCGCTGTTCAAGCGCGGCTTGCGCATCCAGATGATCCAGGATGTGCATCCGCTCGGCCCGGATCAGCCGACCATGGTCGGTGAGGCGTTCACGTTGCGCTACATGCCGGCGCGCGAGGACCTCAATACGATCGAGGTGTTCCGCGATCGCGCGCATCCGCAGCGCAAGGCGATCGAGGATTGCCCGCCGGGCGCGGTGCTGGTCATGGACAGCCGCAAGGATGCGCGCGCGGCGTCGGCCGGCGCGATCCTGGTGACGCGGCTGATGAAGCGCGGCTGTGCCGGCGTCGTCACCGACGGCGGCTTCCGCGATTCCGCCGAGATCGCGCGGCTCGGCTTCCCGGCGTTTCACCATCGCCCGAGCGCGCCAACAAATCTGACGCTGCATCAGGCGATCGAGATCAATGTGCCGATCGGCTGCGGCGACGCGCCAGTGTTTCCGGGCGACGTGATCCTCGGCGACAGCGACGGCGTCATCGTGATCCCGGCGCATCTCGCCGACGAGATCGCAAACGAGACCTTCGAGATGACGGCGTTCGAGGATTTCGTCACCGAGCAGGTGCAGAACGGCCGCGGCATCTTTGGTCTTTACCCGGCGACGGATGAGCAGACGTTGAAGGATTTTGCGGTCTGGCGGAAGGCGAAGGGGCGGTAGGCGTCGCCGCCACACCCTCCGCTGTCGTCCCTGACAAGCGATCGCCATGCTTTCCGCCGTCGTCCCGGCGAAAGCCGGGACCCATAACCACAGGGCGGAGTTTGGCGAAGGCTGGCCGTGCCGCGGTACTGCGACCTCCCTGCTCGATGGATCACGCGGTATGGGTCCTGGCCTTCGCCAGGACGAGACGAGGAGA
>NZ_LGTB01000096.1 GCF_001238275.1 Bradyrhizobium viridifuturi | reverse complement strand
GCGGATCGTTACGGCACTGTGCTGTGGCCCCAGCGTTCTCTAACGCTGGCATTTGTGGTTATAGGTCCCGGCTTTCGCCGGGACGACGGGGATTTATTGCGACAGATTCCTCAACAACAACTCCAGCGCCGCCTTCGCGAACGCCTGCATGTTCGCGGCCCGGTCGCCGCTTCCGGTCTCGAGCGTGATCACCTGCTGCTTCGGACCTGCGATCGCCATGCAGCTGTGGCCGGCGGCGTCGCCGTAGCGGTTGCCGGTCGGGCCGGCGGCGCCGGTCTCCGACAATCCCCAATCGGTCGATAGCCGTTCGCGGATCTGCCGCGCCAGCAGTTGCGCGTAGGGCTCCGACGACGAGCGGAGACCGCGCATTGCGTCATCCGGAATATCCATCAGCGCGCGCCGCGCATCGCGGGTGTAGATCACGCCGCCGCCGAGGAAGTAGGCCGAAGCGCCGGGTACTGCGAGCAGCGATGCCGAGATCAGCCCGCCGGTGGATGATTCCGCGACCGCAATCGTCTGCTTGTTCGCGATCAGTTTGGCGGCGACCTGCTCGGCGATGGATGTGAGTGCGTTCATCGGCGCTCTTTCTCGTTGCTTGCCATGAAATTCCTGTAGGGCGTTCTGCCTTCCTAGCACACCACACCAGTCCCTGCCGAGTTGCGGATCGCGGCCCGGCCTGCTTGAATATCGGACAACAACCAGCCCGCGCCTCGCCCGTCGTCGTGAGAGCGTATGCAGAGGAAACTCGTCGAGGAAACCTGATGACGTCGCCGATCTCGGGCGGCGTGGATTGCGATCTGCATCCCGCCGTGCCTCACCTCACCAGCCTGCTGCCATACATGAACGATTACTGGCGCGACCAGGTGACGACGCGTGGCATGACCGACCTGGTCTCGCAATCCTATCCCACCAACTCGCCGATCTCGTCGCGGCCGGACTGGCGGCCCGCACAAGGCAAGCCGGGCTCGAGCCTCGCCGACGTGCAGCACCAGGCGCTCGACCGGTTCGGCACCGCCTATGGCATCTGCAATCCGCTCTACGGCGTGCAGATGGTGTTCTCCGAGGACATGGCCGATGCGTTCTGCCGCGCGCTGAACGACTGGCTGGTCAAGGAATGGCTCGACAAGGACGATCGCCTGCGCGGCTCCATCGTGATCCCTGTGCAGAGCATCGAGAAGGCGGTCGCCGAGATCGAGCGCTGTGCCCAGGACCAGCGCTTCGTGCAGGTGCTGATGCTTGTCATGGGCGACATGCCGCTCGGCAAGCGTCACTACTGGCCGATCTACGCGGCGGCCGAACGGCTGGGCCTGCCGATCGGCATCCATGCCGGCAGCGCCTATCACAACCCGCCGACCTCGGTCGGCTGGGGCTCATATCACATCGAGGACTATGTCGCGCAGGCGCAGGCGTTCCAGACCCAGCTCACCAGCCTGATCGTCGAGGGCGTGTTCGCGCGCCACCCGAAGCTGAAAATGGTGATGCTGGAATCCGGCTTCACCTGGCTGCCGCCGTTCCTGTGGCGGCTGCACAAGTTCTGGCGCGGCGTGCGCATGGAGACGCCGTGGGTCGACCGGGCGCCGCTGGAAATTGTGCGCAGCAACATCCGCTTCTCGCTGCAGCCGGTCGACGCGCCGCCGGAACCCGAGACGTTGAACCGGCTGTTCGACCATATGCAGTCGGACGAATTGCTCCTATTCTCGACGGACTATCCGCACTGGCAGTTCGACGGTGACGAGGTGCTGCCGCGGGGGTTGTCGCCGGAGTTGGTCCGCAAGATCATGATCGACAACCCGCATGCGACCTATCCGCGGCTCAAGGTGGGGCATGATCCCGAAAAGCGGCCTCCGGTTTTCGGACAAGGTCATGCCCAGAACTGAAGAGGAGACGACGCGATGAACATCCAGATTCGGGAGCGCCCGGACGCGGCATCGTCAACCGGCATCAAGACCGCGATCGCGGATTGCGACATTCATCCGGCGCGCGCGACCAAGGACGAGCTGTATCCTTATCTGGCCAAGCGCTGGCACGCGCATCTCGAAACCTTCGGCATCCAGGCCTATCAGGGCATGATGGAAGGCCCGCCCTATCCGAAGGCGCAACCGAACGCGTCGCGCCGCGATGCCTATCCGCCGGAAGGCGGCCCGCAGGGCTCTTCGCTGTCCTTCATGCAGAAGCAGCATCTCGATCCCAACAATGTCGCGCTCGGCGTGCTCAACCCGCTCGCCACCGGACAAGGGCTCCGCAACCAGGATCTCGCCGGCGCGGTCTGCTCGGCGATCAATGACTGGCAGATCGAGAAATGGACCAGCAAGGACTCCCGGCTGAAGGGTTCGGTCGTCGTCGCCAATGAGGATGGCGTGTCGGCCGCCGCGGAAATCCGCAAACGGGCAGGGGACAAGAATTTCGTTCAGGTGCTGCTGCTGAGCCGCAACGTCGAGCCGCTTGGCCAGCGCCGCTACTGGCCGATCTATGAGGCGGCGCAGGAGGCCGGCCTTCCGATCGGCGTGCATGCCTTCGGTTTCGGCGGCAACCCGATCACCGCCTCGGGCTGGCCAAGCCACTACATCGAGGAAATGGTCGGCCATTCGCAGTGCCAGCAGACCGCGCTGGCGAGCCTCGTGCTCGAGGGTGTGTTCGAGCGCTACCCGAAACTGAAGATGGTGATGGTCGAGGCCGGCTTCGGCTGGGCGCCGTCGCTGGCGTGGCGGCTCGACAAGGTGTTCGCGCGGCTGCACAGCGAGGTGCCGCATCTGAAACGCAAGCCGTCGGAATATATCCGCGATCACATCTGGTGGACGACGCAGCCGATGGAGGACCCGGAGAGTCGCGACCATCTGTTCCAGACCATCGAGTGGATCGGCTGGGACAAGCTGTTATTCGCGACCGACTACCCGCACTGGGATTACGACGAGCCGTCGCGCGTGCTGCCGGCCGGCGTCAGCGACGCCAACCGCCAGGCGTTCTATCTCGACAATGCCAAGCAGCTTTACGGCGTCTCTTAATGGCAAGACATGTGATCGCTCCGGTGGACGAGTTGCCGCCGGGTTCGCGAAAATTCCTCGAGATCGACGGGCGGCCGATCGCCGTCTTCAACGTCAAGGGTGAGTTCTTCGGCCTGTTGAACCGCTGCCCGCATCAAGGTGCGGCGCTGTGCGAGGGGCCGCTGATCGGGCTCGCATCGTCGTCCGATCCCGGCGAGATCGAATACACCAAGCTCGGCGAGATCCTGCGCTGTCCTTGGCACGGCTGGGAGTTCGATATCCGCACTGGCCAGTCCTATTGCGATCCGCGCCGCTTCCGCGTGCGTGCCTATCCCGTCAGCGTCGAGCCGGGCACCAATGTGGTGAAGGGGCCGTATATCGCCGAAACCATCAAGGTTGCGGTGGAAAGCGACTACGTGGTGGTCGATCTGTAGCGATCATCGGGTCTGAAACCAGGTTCACCGGAGGCAGTCGGTGAGCATCATGCGAAGCCTTCTCTTGCGCGCGTTTGGACGGCCACAGGGCCTGCTGGGCAGGCTGGGCGGCATGGTCATGGCGCACATGAACGCCGACTGCGGGGCGTGGGTCACGGATCTTCTTGAGTTGAGACCGAACGACCGCGTGCTGGAAGTCGGCTTCGGTCCCGGTGTGGTCATTCAACGTCTGACGAATACGATCCCGGCGGGCTCAATCGCGGGCGTCGATGCGTCGCCGGAGATGGTCCAGCAGGCCCGGGCACGGAACGGCGCCGCGATTCAGGATGGTCGTGTCGACCTGCGGCTGGGCTCGGTGGAGCACTTGCCATTCGATGACGGCAGCTTCGACAAGGTACTGGCGATCAACTCGATGCAGGTTTGGCCGGACGCGATCACAGGGCTGCGGGAGATAAGGCGAGTTACGAAGCCGGGCGGCCGGGTCGCGCTCGGCTTCACGTCCCATTCCGGGCAGCCCAAGGATGGGGTGGCGGACAGACTTGTGGCCGCGGGTTTCACTGCGGCTCGCCTGGTGGACGCGGAGCAGCGGTTTTGTGCCCTGGCGACGAAAACGTCGTAGGGCGGGTCAGCAAGGCGTAATTCACTCCGGCATCATCTGCCGCTCCCGCGCGTAGCGCACCAGCGCGACGAAGCGGTAGATGCCGTGCACGAATTTTCCGTAGGGCATGGTGATGAACAGTGCGAACACCACGCCGAGATGCAGCGCCAGCAGCGGACCCATCGCGGCGCTCTCGCGCCACAACAGCAAGGCAAGGCCGGTGATGCTGGTCAGGAACAGCATCAGGATGAACGCGGTGTCCATGCCCATGGCCCGCTCGTCGACCAGCACGCGGTCGCGCTTCCATTTCTCCGACAAGAGCCCGATCGGTCCGACGACGAGGCCGATGCCGCCAAGCGTGCCGAGCACGACCGGCAGGTCCCACCACGCATAGGGCGCCTCGCGCGCCAGAAGGTAGTGGTAGAGCGTGCCGACGCAGGTCGCGGCGAAGCACAGCGCGAAGCCGTAGAAGGTGAAGTGGTGATACAGCTTGCGGCGGTCGGTCGGGTGGTCGTCCTCGTTGAAGCAGCCGACGCCGCCGCCGTCGAGATAGCGCAACTCGCCGGCATCGCGCACCGCCTGCAACAGCGATTTCGCATCCGTTGTCATACCGACGGGCTCGCCGATGTCGCGCCAGAATGCGCGCACGCCCATCGCCAGCGCGACAATCGCGTAGAGCAAGGCGGCGCCGAACAGCAGCGCCATCGCATTGTGTGGCATCAGTCTGTAGAACGCGCCAGGCCCGGTGTGCATGCCGGTGAGCACGCCGCGGTCGTTGAGCGCGGCGAAGCCGAAGATGAAGGCGGCGACGCTAAGCGCCGCGATCACGCTGATGACGAGGCCGTTGCGGGCGAACGCGCCGGCAAATGCGCGCGGCCATGCATAGGCGGCGTAGGATTCGGCGCGCGCCACTGCGAGCGTCTTCGGCACGTTGACGTTGAACTCATGCGGCGGCGAGAACTGGCAATCGGTGTAGCAGGCGCCGCAGGCATGGCAGAGGTTGGCGAGGTAGTTGAGGTCGCCGTCGGAGAAGGCGCGGCGCATCTCCATCGCAGGAAATACCGCGCACAGGCCCTCGCAATAACGGCAGGAATTGCATACCGTCATCAAACGGTCGGCTTCCTGCAATGTCCTCGTCCCGTGCATCGCGTGTTGCTCTTTGTTTGACGCGTTTTCTTGACGCGAACCGGTTCCCACTTCGCTTGAAAACGCTATGTTACTTCTTCGCCAGCCCCTTGCCTTCCAGCCATGTCTGGATCAGGCCGGCGACCTCGGCGTTGTTCTTGTCCATCATCATCATGTGCGAATTGCCCTTGATCCCGACCTTGGGCAGGTCGACCAGATCCACGCTGCCGCCAGCGGCGCGGATGGCGTCGGCAAAGGCGCCACCGGTGGCGCGGATCTTGGGCCAGCGCGAATCCCGCTCGATGTAATCGCCATAGACCATCAGCGTCGGGATGTTCTTCAACGCGTCGACCTTGGCGGGATCGCCGACGCCGGCCGGCTCGATCGCGATCAGCGCCTTCACCTTGTCGGGCCGCGCTTGTGCGACCTTGAAGCCGAATGTGCCGGCCTGGCTGTGGAACAGAATGATGCACGGACCGACGCGATCGATCTCGGCGATATAGGCCGCGATCGTCGCGTCATCGGTGGTGGTCCAGCGCGGCACGTTCTGCTTGACGAAGTTCTCATAGCCTTCGTTCGGGAACTGGCTGCCGGGCATCAGCCTGCGCTTGGCGGGATCGGGATCGTAGGAGCCGGGGCCGTCGCCGATGCGGAAACGCTCGAACGGATTGGCGGTGGTGAGAAACACCGGCTCGCCCTTGAAGATGTCGGGATATTGCGCCCAGCCGGCGCGGCCACGCTCGACCGCGTCGGAATTGTAGACGCTCCAGCCCTTGCGCAGGAAATAGTTCAACCAGCCCTCGCGTCCGTCCGGCGTCGTCTCATAGGTGACGCCGGTCAGCCCGCCGCCATGCCACAGCAGCAGCGGATAGGCACCCTTCTCGTTCTGCGGCAGGAAGTACTGCACGTACATCTGCTCGACCTGATAGGTGCCGTTCGGATCGACCTTTGCGGGCACTCCGCCGGGCGTGAAGGTGACCTCCTTGACCGGCTTGCCTGATATCTCGACGAGGCGACCGCCGACATGGAATGAGCCCATGTCGCGCAGCGCGATCGGCTCGGCGGCGCGGCTCGCGGCGGAGGCCATCAGGACAGCCGCAGCGATTGCAAGGCGTGACATTCGTCCTCCGATCTTCCCCTTCTCCCCGCGTGCGGGGAGAAGGTCGAGATGAGGGGGCTCTCCAGGCACCGTGCTCT
>NZ_LGTB01000095.1 GCF_001238275.1 Bradyrhizobium viridifuturi | reverse complement strand
CAAGCATGTGACCTTGCAGGTGCTGTGGGACGAGTACATTGCGGACCATCCGGACGGGTACCGGTATAGCCGTTTCTGTGACTTGTTCCGCAACTGGGAAGGCCGGCTGCCGCTGGTGATGCGCCAGCACCACGGCGGGGGCGAGAAATTGTTTGTCGACTATGCCGGCGACACGGTGCCGGTGGTTGACCGTAAGACTGGCGAGGTGCGCGACGCGCACATCTTCGTGGCGGTCAGGGGCGCGTCCAGCTTGTCGTTCGCGCTGGCGACGTGGACCGAGCAGCTCGGCGACTGGATCGCGGGACACAACGCGGCCTACAGCGTTTTTGGCGGCGCGACGCAACTGCTGGTGCCCGACAACGCCAAGGTCGCGGTGATCAAGGCCTGCCTCTATGACCCTATGGTCAACCGCAGCTACAGCGATATGGCGCAGCATTACGGCACGGCGATTTTGCCGGCACGGCCGCGTCGTCCGAGAGACAAGGCCAAGGTCGAGGCCTGCGTCGGAATCGTCGAGCGCTGGCTGCTGGGGCGGCTGCGCAACCGAACCTTTTACAGCCTGGCCGAACTCAACGGCGCGATCGCCGAGTGGCTGGCCAAGCTCAATGACGGACGGGTGCTGCGTCAATATGGCCGCACACGGCGCCAGCGGTTTGAGGAAATTGATGCGCCGAATCTTAGACCGCTTCCCGGCGAGCCGTGGGTCCATGCCGAATGGCGCCGATGCCGGGTCGGCCTCGACTATCACGTCGAGATCGAACGACACTACTACTCGGTGCCCTATCGCTTCGCCCGTCGGGAGGTAGAAGCGCGGATCTGCGCGCGAACCGTTGAAATCTTCCTGGGGGGCGAGCGTATCGCCGCGCACATGCGCGGCAGTGGCAACGGGCGGCACACGACGATCAGCGCCCACATGCCTTCCAGCCACCGGCGCTATGGCGAGTGGACGCCGGCAAAGATCCGCAGCGAGGCAAGCCGGATCGGCCCGACGCTGCGCCAGCTGGTCGACCGGATCATCGAGGATCGGCCGCATCCCGAACAGGGCTATCGTTCGTGCCTGGGCATCATCCGGCTTGAGAAGCGCTTTGGCGCCGAGCGCCTCGAGGCGGCCGCGTTGCGCGCGCTTGAGATCCAGGCTCGCAACTACCCGAGCATCAAATCGATCCTCGAGAAGGGGCTCGATCGCGTCCCAACGCCTGCGTCGCCTGAGCGCGAGCCGATCCTACACACCAACATCAGAGGCTCGAACTATTACCACTAAGGAGAGAAAATGCTGACACACCCCACACTCCACCTGCTTACCCGGCTCGGCCTTACCGGCATGGCCGAGGCCTTCACGAGCCTCACCGACAACGAGGAGGCCCAGGGTCTCGCTCATGCCGAATGGCTGGCGCTGTTGCTGGCCCATGAAGCGACTTGGCGTAACAACCGGCGCCTGGCGCTTCGTCTTCGCAAGGCAAAGCCGCGTCATCATGCCGTGCCCGAGGACATCGACTACCGCGCTCCCCGTGGGCTCGACCGCCGCCTGTTCGACATGCTGCTCAAGGGAGACTGGATCAGGAACCATGAGAATTGCGCCATCGTCGGGCCAACCGGCGTCGGGAAAAGCTGGCTAGGCTGTGCGCTCGGCCACAAGGCCTGTCGGGACAACCACTCTGTGCTTTACACCCGGTTGCCGCGGTTGATCGAAGAACTGGACCTTGCCCGGGGCGATGGCCGACTCGCCTCGCGGATGAAGAGCATCGCCGCCGTCGAGCTCCTCATTTTGGATGACTGGGGCCTCCAAGCCATCGACGCCAATGCCCGTCATTATCTGCTCGAAATCCTCGAAGACCGCTACGGCCGTCGGTCAACACTCGTCACCAGCCAGCTTCCAATTGCCAAATGGCATGAGCTCATCTGTGGACGCCCCGCAAGATGCAAGCGGTTTTTGAGAAGATCGGCACGTAGTCGGATGCTGCCATCTGTCCGGCCTCTGATGCAGCGATATAGCTGCGGGCCCGTATGGGAGTTCGCGGACCGGAACCAAATCATAAATGCGTGCTCCAGGCACGATGAGTTCATCTGGTTCTTCCGGCCTCGTCTCGCCGACTGTTGTGCCATACCCCTCCTTCGACCGACTAAACCTCTGACGACCTCAGGCCCGCCAAGATCATGCCTTGGCTGCGACCGGAGCCCTGTAATTCTCCTGCTTCACAAGAAGTGCCCAGACGACCCGCGCCATCTTGTTGGCGAGCGCGACGGTTACCAGCATGCGCGGTTTGCGAGCGAGCATCTGTTCGAGCCACGAACCCTCTGGCGCGCCGCGTTTGCTCGCCTGCTGCACGACAGCGCTGCTGCCGATGATGAGGAGGCGCCGAAGCGTGCGTTCGCCCCATCTTGGATGTCCCGCCGAGCTTCTGCTTGCCGCCCGTCGATCTTTGAAGAGGCGTTAGCCCAAGCCAGGCCGCGAAGTCACGGCCTTTGGCAAAAGTCTCGGCTGGCGGTGCCAGAGCAGCAATCGCGGTAGCGGAGATTGGGCCAATGCCAGGAATGGTCATCAGCCTGCGCGATACTTCGTCCTCACGAGCACGTCGCGCGATCTCTTTGTCAAGATCTGCGATCTTGCCATTGAGACTGGCGAGCAGGTCTAGCATCAATCGGAACATGGCGTGGGCCGCTTCCGGAAGCGAGCTGACCATCTCTTCTTCCTCGATGAGGTCGGCAAGCCTCGCCATATGCGAAGGCCCGTTGGGTGCGATCCAACCATATTCCGTGAGGTGTCCTCGGATCGCGTTGATGAGCTGAGTTCGCTGCCGTACCAACAGATCGCGGGTTCGAAACAGTAGACCCGCCGCCTGCTGCTCTTCGCTCTTTACGGCCACGAACCGCATGCTCGGCCGCTGCGCGGCTTCGCAAATCGCCTCAGCATCGATCGCGTCGTTCTTCTGACGCTTCACGAAGGGTTTTACGTAGGCCGGCGGGAGCAGTCGTACCTGGTGGCCAAGCTGGGTGAGCTGGCGAGCCCAGTGATGAGCCCCGCCACATGCCTCCAGCGCGACAATACAACTCGGCTGAGCTGCGAAGAACTCGAGCACCTTTCCCCGGCTAATCCGCTTGCTGAACAACGCTCGACCGCGCCCGTCTACGCCGTGAGCGTGAAAAACATACTTGGCGATATCCAGACCGATTGTGATAACCTCTGACACGGACGCCTCCCTTAAGTGGTGCTCAACACTTCCACTTTGGCACATCGATGCCTCGGCGGGGCGTCCACCCCATCATAAATGACCCAACTTACGCGGATGCCATACTTGATCGCCTGCTTCACAACGCTCACCGGCTCGAACTGAACGGCGACTCCATGCCTCGCCCGCCCCGTTCTTCCTCGGCCTTGATTACGCGGGCGGCCGATGAAGACCGAGACTGCAGCCCGCGAAGCGGACCGGCCGCTACAGCACTGTTGGGGGTGCGCGTCCGGTCAGCTTCGCTCCCTCGAGCGACCACGATCAAACATCAGACGTGATCTCTTCGGCGGCCGCTTGAACCGCCGGCTAACGAAAGTGCCAATTGCCTTGACGATCGGGTACTTCACCTGCGCGCGATCAGATCGGAACGCTGCGCGGCATCAGATTGGAATACCTGCGCGCGATCATTGGAATCCGCAGAAGTCTTCGCACAATACCGGCAGGACCGCGACCGAGGTATTGCGTTCGCAGCTGTATTCACCATCGTCGCCGTCATCGTTTCGGCCCTGATCGGCCGTTATCAACCTGGACTGGCGAGAGCACGCGACGCCGCTGAGAAGGGAGCACGTGCACGCTCGGAGTTTTTTGCCATGATGAGTCACGAAATCAGGACGCCGGTGAATGGGGTCATCGGCTTGGCCGACGTCCTCGCTTCGGCTGAGTTGCCGCCTGAGCAGAAGAATATAGCGACCACGTTACGCTGCTCTGCAGATCACCTTCTCCAAGTTCTCGACGACGTTCTGGATTTTTCGAAGCTGGACGCTCAGAAGGTCAAAATCGAAGCCATCGACTTCAATATTCACCAGTTAGTCTCGACGTCGATCGATCTTTTTTCGTCCCGAGCCAAAGCCAAGCATCTTCGACTGACCTCGACGATCGAAAAGCGCGTCCCGCTCATGGCGAATGGCGATCCGGCGAAGCTGCGTCAGATCGTGTTGAACCTCATCGGGAACGCGATCAAGTTTACCCAGGCGGGCTATGTCGACGTGCGAGTCAGGGCTGAGGCGGGCCGCGGAAGAGCACTGACTCTGTTGTTCGAGGTCACTGACAGCGGGGTCGGGATTCCCCCTGACGCCATGGCTTCGCTGTTCCGCGAGTTCTCGCAGGTCGATAGTTCGGTGTCCCGCCGCTTCGGCGGTAACGGCCTCGGCCTTGCCATTTGCAAGCGCTTGGTGTCCGGCATGGACGGTGATATCCAGGTCGAGAGCGCCCCGGGCAAGGGCAGCAAGTTCCGTTTCTTCATTCAGGCGACATCCGTTCTCGACGAACCACAACAGCAAAACGATCCGCCGCAGAGCTATGAAGCGAACCAATTGCATCTGCCGCTGCCGAAAGTACTCGTTGCCGAGGACAACCGTACCAATCAGTTCGTCATTGTAAGTCAATTGCAGAAACTCGGGGTCAAGCCGGATCTCGTCGAGAATGGCGAGCAGGCCGTGACCGCGCTCCGGACGGAACGCTATGACCTCGTCGGCGATCAGGGTGAGACTTCGCATTGCCTCGCCCTAAAAGTTACCGGATGCTGAGCCGTTGCCTCACGTAAGTTGCTCCCTTGGACTGGGAACGAGCGGGAGCGAAGATGGGGTGGCTAAGCATGGGGACGCGGAAGGAACTGACGGCGGCGGCAGGCGCGCGCTATCCTATGAGGCGGCGGCGATCGAGGCGCTGCCGGTGACGCTGTTCCTGGAGGCGCACAAGCGAGCGCCGAAGCAGATCATCCTCGATCTCGACGCCACCGGGGATGTCCCGGGTTCTGTTGAATTTCTGAAGAGGTCGGCTTTGCCCCCCTTGAGCCGGTAGCTCGGAGTGCTGATTCCACAAAGGAGAGCAACGCCATGACGAGAGATATCACACCGGCTGGTTAGCCGGCGACTGGGGGCTGTGGACGAAGCGTATGCAGAAGTGCGGGCGAGCTTCGATCGGTTCTGCCTTGCGGCAGGGATCGAGGCGCTCGGCACGATGATGGAGGCGGATGTCACGGCGGCCTGCGGGCCGCGCCACGGTCGCGATGCGGCGCGGCGGGCGCACCGTTGGGGCCGAACGCGGGGACGGATCGGTTTTCACGGCGGCAAGATCGAGGTCGAGCGCCCGCGGCTCCGGGGCGTGGACGGCCGCGAGGTCACGATCCCGAGTTGGGAAACGGCAGCGCAGGAGGACTGGCTCGGTCGCTGGGCGATGAACCTGATGCTGATCAATGTGTCGACGCGCCGGTTCGGCCGCGCTGTCGGGCTGCCCGAGGGGGACGTGCCGGCAGCCCGGATCGGGGGGTTCGAAGTCGGCGGCCTCGCGGAGGTTCGTAGCGCTGTCGGCGGCGCGGCTGGCCGACTTCATGGCTGCTGATCTGTCCGCGCTCGACCTTCTGGTGGTCCAAATCGACGGGCTGCATCTCGGCGACGATCTCGTGCTGGTCGCCGCGATCGGGGTTGACGGCGAAGGCAACAAGCATCCGCTGGCGCTGGTGGAAGGGGCGACCGAGAATGCCGCAACGGTTCAGGTCCTGCTGGACAACCTGGTCTCGCGCGGGCTCGACCCGACGGTGCCAAGACTGTTCATCGCCGACGGCGCGAAGGCGTTGTCGAAGGCGATCCGCCGCACCTTCGGTCCGGCCGCTGCGATCCAGCGCTGCCAGATCCACAAGGCGCGCAACATCATGGAACGCCTGCCGAAAGAGCATCATGCGGCCACCCGTCGGGTGCTGCGCCAGGCCTGGGAGCTCGATGACGCCGACAAGGCCGAAAAATTGATCCGCAATCTCGCGCGTCGACTCGACCAGCAATGGCCCGGCGTAGCGGCCAGCATCCTCGAAGGCCTCGACGAAATCCTGACTGTCGTCCGGTTGAAGCTGCCGAAGCAGCTTCGTCGATCGCTCGCCTGTACCAACATCGCCGCGAAGATGATGGGCACCATTCGCCGCGTCACGCGCAACGTCAAACGCTGGCGGGATGCCGGTATGGCCTTGCGATGGTCGCGGCCGGCATGATCGAGGCCAACAAGGGCTTCCGACGATTGAAGCGCATAAGCAATTGTCGGTTCTGCGGCGGCTCTTCAAGCTCGCTACAATCGCATGGCGATCATCCCCGTTGCCCACGTCACGAGGGCCGCGTAACATTCATTCCGGCAACGTCAGCCCGACCTAGTTCAACAGCGATCGGGACATCCCCGTTGGGTGACGATGTCTCCGAGATCGCGGGCCGCTGTCAGGACGGCCCACAGGCAAGTAACGCTTGTCGTTCTGCCGTGATGGGCAGGCAGAACGTGGGCACGGCGATAGCCGTAGTGAACGCGGGCATGACAGATCTCCTTGATCTGATGTTCGAGGGCAGCCTGGCCGGAGCGACGCGATTTGTAGTGGCATGTCGATCAGTCGAGTGCCGCGCAGGTCCTGCGGATCAAGGCCTGCCACGTGCCGCGGACTCCGTCGACCAGCTTGCGCTTGCGGCTAGCCTCTCATAGCTAATGGGATGGTCCACTCCGTCCTCCCAGTGCAACAATGGCGGTGCAGACAAGGAGGAGTGGTCATGGCACATCGCAAACCAACGAACGTGGCGGTCTATGGAGTCGATCTTGGCAAGAACGTCTTCCACATCGCAGGAGCCGATGCCGATGGCGCGATT
>NZ_LGTB01000094.1 GCF_001238275.1 Bradyrhizobium viridifuturi | reverse complement strand
GGTGGACCATACATTTCGGCGGATCACGTCCTGCAGCATCTCCTTGTCGAGCGACAGGTCCGCCACCAGCTTCTTCAGCTTGCCGTTCTCCTCCTCGAGCTGCTTCAGCCGTCGCATCTCCGTCGGCAGCAGCCCGTCGTATTTCTTCTTCCAGTTGAAGTAGGTCGCCTGGCTGATCCCGGCCTTGCGGCAGATCTCCGCTACCGCAACCCCGTCACTGCCCTGCTTCAGGATGAACGCCTTCTGGGCGTCCGAAAACCTCGAGGCCTTCATCGTCCTTCGCTCCTCCCAGCCGGGGAATCGGTGCGAAAAACTCTAGCCAATAATGGTCCAGTTTGCCGGCCTCAGATCACAAGTCGATCGGCGGGGCCGCAGTAATCAATCGCCCGCCGACTTCAGGACAGCCAGGCGTTGCTGCGCCAGCAACTCGACCAAGGCAATGGAGCTCCTGGTGATTCCAAACTTCACGTAGAGCAACGACGCCTCTTGGGCGAAGCTCCTAGATTTAAGCTCGACACGGTGCCAGAACTCGACGTCGTATAGCGCGGCGATCTGGGTCGGAAGAGCGCGGCAATCAAGGTAGCAAGTCAGTGTCGCGGCGTAGTGATGATTGCCGCGATGTTGTCGCGCGCAAGAGCTTTGTTGGCTCTGATTGACGCGGAGCGTCAATCAGCACGTGTTTTTGATGTCGCGTGCTCCGGCGGCCGTCCTGGACCGCGCTTTCGCTCGATCGCGGTGCGGCGGCGATAGCTCTCGACGTTCATCTCGATGATGGTAGCGTGGTGAACGAGGCGATCGATGGCGGCGAGGGTCATAGCGGGGTCCGGGAAGACCCTGTTCCATTCGCCAAAGGGCTGATTGGCGGTAATCAGCATCGAACGCCGCTCGTAGCGTGCGCTGATGAGTTCGAACAGCACGCTGGTGTCGGCTTGGTCCTTGGAGACGTAGGCAAGATCATCGAGGATGACGAGGTTGAAGCGATCGAGGCGATTGATGGCGGCCTCGAGATTGAGCTCGCGGCGAGCCACCTGGAGCTTCTGAACGAGGTCGGTGGTCCGGGTGAAGAAGACGCGCCATCCGTTCTCGATCAGGGCAAGGCCGAGAGCTGCTGCCAAGTGGCTCTTGCCGCCGCCAGGCGGGCCGAACAGGAGGAGATTGGCGCCCTTGCCCAGCCAGCCGTCGCCTGCGGCGAGCGCGCTCACCTGCGCCTTGGAGACCATCGGCACGGCCTCGAAGTCGAAGCTGTGGAGGGTCTTTCCGGCGGGCAGCCCCGAGCACGTCGGCTCTTTGGCTCTAGCTGGTTTTCCTGATCCAGATTTGTTCGATCGTTGCGCCCATTCGGGTCGTCGCCTTCTCACAACCGCGCGTTGCGACATGCCGACGCTGTGGTGCAGGCGCAAACTTCGCGAATGTGGCGCATGGACAGTCTCTCTGTCGGCATCTCGATCCTCTGCGGTTGGGCAAAAGACCAAGCTACCTGGGTTGCAGACTGTCAGTGGTGTGCGCCTCGCCGTCCCCGATCGCGATCCGCTGGAAAAAACGATCACATTCCCTGGAATGGGCGATCACGATCCGTTGGAAACGGTGATCACGATGCTCTGGAATGAGTGATCACGATGGCCTCGAATTGGTGATCACGATCGTCTGGAACGCGCACGCGTAGTTCTCAAAACTTGGCTGCGTCGCTCCGAACTTCAACAGAGAGCGGGACATTCCCACGGGCGCGCAGGGAGGAGAGTTTCAAGGGGCCCCCCAAAGTCTGGCAGCGCCAAGCCGCAATCGTCTACGAAATGATGCGCGCCATATGCTCGGCGATCCATCGCGATTACGGCCGCACGAAGCACATCGGCGCAATGGCTGAAGAGATGCTGGTGGGTATGGTGATCCGCTTAACGACGATGCCGATCTCAATCCAATCACAATCAGCGCGATTGGAAGGCTGCTCAACGTGGCGTTGCCGAGAGTCCGTCGCGTCATTGCGAGGCTGATTACCCACAGGAGCATCATCCGTGAAAGCGGCGACGGCTACGTCGGCGATCCCGATTATATTTTAGCGCGAGCCGACCGCGACGATTACTTCCCGGAGATACAAGAAGCGATCTCCAAGGCCGCCGCAGCCCTCGCGGCACTCAGGAAGAAAAATTAGGCCCCGGTCCCAGGCCGCGGTACTCGCATCCCAGGTTAATACGAGCGCGTCAGCTGCTGGCCTAGAGCTTTGGTATTCGCCCAACGCAAGGGTGCGGAACGAAACGAGAGGTCCAATGCAAAAACTTGGCAACGAACAGTTTAAGCGCGAGCGTCAAGCGCTGATCGCCAAAATCCATTACGCCCGCGAGTTCCTTCGCGGACTATTGCGCCATCACCACTGAATTGACCGAGGAAGAGCACGGCTCGCCGAGGAGACCGAGAAGTTTCTGGATGAAGGGGTCAACGCCTCGGTGAGCGGCCCGGCGCCCGACCCTACAAAGGGTGAATGATCACCGAGGGCCCTACGAGATGTGCTTGCAAGCACTCAGTCGACGATTTCAAGTTGGTGCCCCCAAGGATCGAGAACATAGAGATTGGTCTTTCCAGCCAGCGGGCCCGCATCGATGTAAATTGCGTCGAGGACAGTGCAGCCGTGAGCGGCCAAATAACTAGCCGCCTTACCGACATCATCCACCCGAGGCCAAGATGGTGTCCGCCACGATCGCAGTTCCGGGGCAAGTCAAACCGGCGCTGTTCGGGCTTGTCGTATTGAACAAGTTGAAATTTCAGATTCGGCGTGAGTTTCAACATAGCGAACCTCAACCTGGCCTCCGCCACGTTGACGTGAGATTCCATCCAGTCTCGACCGTCCGTTCCGCGAGGTAGGTCGGCGGCATCCAGCGGTCCCAAGCGAAAGAGCTCGGTGGCGCCGAACACATCGCAGTAGAAAGAAATGGCGGCATCAAGATCCGGAACCGTCCAAGAAACATGGTCTGCTTCAAGGAAATTTGGCTTTTCCATAGCCGCACCATCCAGTTGACACGGCGCCTCCATCGCATTTTGAGACATGCCGCGCTTGCGAAAGGTGAGATCCACCTCGCTTCATCACAGCTCCAGATTGCATCGCAAACTGGATCGGCTTCTACAACCGCGCATCAGAGCACCGATTTGTTTATGTTGTTGAAGAGAAGAGACTTTGCTAATTGGGATGCGATCCTGCGGGGGTTTTGGGTTCTGCCGCGCCAGTGCGGTGATGGATGTGGCGGCATCCGTCCTCAAGGCGGCGCGCGCGCGAAGATCCATGGGCCCATCCGGCAGAGGATGGACGGCTTCGATCTGACCAGCTTCTACAGCCAAGCGCAGCGTCTTGGGTGGTGCGACCTTGAGAAGCCTGGCGGTGTCGGAGAGATTGGACCATGTCTCGACGCTATCCTCGGCTCGCCGGAAGACGGGGGTCCGATGTTAAGATCGCGTGGCGGTGCTCGCGGGTCCAGCGGTTGCCGTTACGCGTCTTGAGGCCGTTGCGGTTGAGCAGGCCCGCAATCAGGTCGTCGCTGGCGATCAGCACGAGTTGCCGGATAGCTGCTTTGATGTCGCCGAAGGTGCTGTTACGCTGCCCACGTCGACGCTTCGGCAGCCGTATCTCGCTGTGAGCGCCAGCGGCCCAGAGCACGGAGAGAACGATCTCAGACGCTTCGTCATCGATATCGGCAACAACCTCGTGGATCAGCGTACGGACGATGCGCTTCTTCAGCCGCGTATCGGTGGTGGGCCCTGACCAGACTGCCTTGAGGTTTGAGGCCAGCACATTGAGCCGCGCTGGATCGATCGCTGTCGGTGCGGTCGCCGCGTCATGCGCGGCAATCTTGCTCTCCACCTCCGCGACGCGGGTAAGCGAGTGATTCCAGGGCGCCTCAAGCTCTGCGGCAACCAGGCGGTTTGCCGGATCAGCCGGGTCATATTGCCGGAAGGCGCGATCGGCCGCGTAACGGGCCGCTTCGAGATCACGGCCCAGCGCTTCGCGAACTTGATCCTTCTGATGTGTGGCATGGGCTGCGGCGGCCGTAGCCGCCGCGACGGCGCCGGGTCCGACAACGCCTAGCGATGTCTCTTCGATCGCATCATCGACGCGCAAGCCTCCGAACGCGATGCAGCGCGGTTCGCCGTTGTCCATCCAGCCGCGCGAGCAGCTGTAACGGGGCATGTGACACTTCATACCGCTGTAGCGCAGCGCCAGCTTGCGGCCATAACGCCGGCAGCGGATGAGCCCAGCGCGCAGAGCCTCGCCACGCTTGGCCGCGCCATGATGCCGGCTCGTTGGCAAGTTACTGGAGACCATTGTACGGATCGCTTCGAACCTCTCCCAGTTCACATAGCCTTCGTGGGCGTCCGGCTTGAGGGCGAGCCACTCCGCGCGCGTCTTGCGGCGGATCTTCGCACCTGCTCCATGGACGCCGTAACCCGTCGCTACGGCTAGCCATGGACTTGCTTGGCCGGCCATCCGCACACCGCAGGATCGCGGTCATTTCGGGGTAGTCAAGCTAAGGGTCTGAAAACCGTCGCTCTGTCATCGTCCTACGCGCGGTGCATTCGAATATGGAGCGGCGGAACGCATTTCCGCGTCCAGCGGTGCAGTGGGAGCACAAGGGTTCGTCACCTTGAATTGAACGGCGTTCTGAACAGCGACCTTCATCTGGAGCGAAAAGTCTAGCGACTTTAGCTCCGCAGCCGGCATCGTCTGTTCGCACGTTGCCGGGTCAACAGCGCCGAACGGAGTATCGCCACGAAAATTCCGGAACCAGAAAAGACGCTTTGCATCCGTATCGCATTTGTTCGAGAACGGACCAAGCGCCGCCGCAACTGGAAATTCGGCCGTGCCGTGACAACTAAGGCAGCCGGAAGCAGGATTGTCGACCGGGCCGTTCGGTCGGCCGGCCCAGCCGAGATGCTTCAATGCAAAGCCGGGGATCTGCGATGAGAGTCCCGACTCGGTCAATTTTTTGCCAGCGGCTCTATCCGCCGGGGTATAATTTTCGTCGTTGCCCCACGACATGCCGACCGGACGCAACCGCTTCCAGGAAACTGCATCGGTCGCCGTTTTGTCGAATGCGAACGTACCGAACACCCAGCCAGTCGGCGCGCGCGAATCGACAGCGGCGACGTCCATCTGAAGAAGTCGCAGGGTTTGAAGACCTTTGTCCGTGAGGATCGTGAACTCAGGGGCTCCGGTCATCGGATCGGCCGATGAATCGGTAAAGTCTTCCGGCTTTGCGTTGCTGAAAAGGATCTTGAAGGACGCGGTACCTTCGGCAAATCGGGCGGCGGCGAGATTCGGATTAGCACTCGCCCAGACCGTTCCTATCGTGGTCGCGCCGGGAGCATTATAGAAACCGATCGCAAAGTTCCTAATAGTTACGTTTGGCTTTACTCCAAGTTCGGGGCCGGTGACGGACCGCTCTTCAGTTAAACCTCTAATGGGCTCGCGACGCGGAGGTCCATAAGTCATCAGCGGCATATGAAACCAAGGGCGTACAGAATTCCTTTCGGGCCTGAAATCGCTTTCGATCATGCCTTCGAACGAATAGTCCCTCAGGGCATAGAGATACCGATCGACGTCGCTAAAATCAATCTTAAGCCAAGGATAGCTATCCTGCGGCGGCGTTGTCGGATAGTTTTGCGATAACAAGAACCAAGGTCCGGTGTAAGCTCCTGCATCATGGGAAGAATTTACGATATAGTCGGGAAAGCGGCCGGTGCATTGTGCGACAAACGGGCCGGGCTGCGGCACAACTTTTCCGTTTGTGTCTACCGAAAGGCAGCGACTGCCAGTACTGCACGCGTCGAAGGAGGATGCGCTGGTCGGGATCGCGGTCCCACAGCACACCGCAGCAAAGAATGAGAATACTGTCGAGACGCTAGCCGGAAAGCGAATCATCAAACAGCTCCTGTTGCACACATCTAAGCGAATTGATGTTAATCTCAACGACGTGTCTCAGCAAAAGTACAACCTTTGCAAGGGTTCGAGAAGCGGAACAGAGATCCTGCGGCGCTTTCGAGCGACTTGGCCGAGCGACTTGGCTACATCGAACAGTGGGACGCGCGACGTGACTAGAACGTCAACTCTTCCAGCACGGAAGATCGTATTCGCCTGATCGCTATGTCGACGATCCCGCACCGGTCTCACCCGGCACCGGGGACACGGTCATTGGAAAGCCGTCATTTGTCGACCAGATTCGACCGGAGTTGGGATGACCCGGAGCAAAGGGACAATGGCCGCGCGCTCTTGTTTGGCTGCTCGAAACCGCAAGCAGCCAAACTAGTTCTATGCTATTGGCGAATGAAAGCGCCGCCGAGGCCGATTGTTTCGGCGTCGAAATTGGCGAGCCCGCCAAAGCTCTTTAGCCGTTTGAATTCCTGGCTGTCGGAGGTCAAAGAGAGAGCGACATAGCCGGTGTCGTCGTCCAGGCCGGTCAGTACTGCGACCGTGGTTGGTCCGGTACTGTTCTTGAAATGGTAGTGACCGGTCGCAGGATAGTTGTGACCGTTATAGCTGATGGTAGCCGAGGTGATCTGGCCATTCGAATCGTTGGCCTGAGCAATTACGAGTTTCGCTCCGATGTTGTCGTTCACATACGTACCCTGAAGTTTGGACATAGCACTGCTCCTTACGAATGACGTGGCACCACGCAATAGGCTTGTCGACCAGTATGTTAAGAAACGTCCTGCGAAGCACCTACCAAGATTAGTGAGGCTGCGGTTGTTCGCATGCCGTCGGTCCTCGTCCGTCCTGAAGCGGATGTCAACCAGCATCAGACATCCCGCCGAACTCCTCTACCGGCCGACATTTACACCCAACGCCGAGATTCGTTATGTGGTTGAAGGCGCAGTTGTCTACGAAGCTGATGGAAAGCCGCCGCAGACCTTCAAGGCGTCAAGGCAGGCGAGGCATACGCGGAGATGCCGGCCGAGGTCCACAACTTGAGAAATGCGAGCTCGACGCAGCGAGCGAAGGCTATCGGTTTCCAACAAGGGCCAGCCGGTCCAAACCAATGCTCCCTGAACGGGTCTTGGAAGATGGAGGTTTGGATTCGCTCGGGGTGCCCTCCGCCCGCGCGCTGAAACCACAGCAGTCGACATTCGCGTAGCTTGCGCGAACTGTGCAAGTCTTATGTGGCCGACGGCATCTAGTGTCCTGAACCAGAAGTTCGCAACATCGGGTGGTGTTTTGCCGGGGCATTGTAACGGCAGAAGCGCTTGACGGAAGCAAGGATGTCATCGGCGGATTTGGTCCATCGGAACGGTTTGGGATCGGCGTTGTGTCGTTCGATGAACGAGGCGATGTCGGCCCTGAGGGCGCCCACGCTGCGATAGACGCCGCGCCGGATCTTCTGTACGCATCCGACCAGCACCCCGGGCAGGCGCGCCGGGTCTGCGGGTCTGCGGTGGCGCTCAGGCGGCAGCGGCTTTGGACTGTCCGGTCACCTTCCAATTCCACGGGAGTAGATCGACGATTCTGTTGACGGTGTGATCTGGAAGCCTGGCCAGCACGTCGGCGAGCCGGGCTTGCGGATCAGCGTCGTTCATCTTGCAGGTTTATGCCGCCCGCCGAACTATGCCGAGTTGAGTCGTTTTCCCCAGAGTTCTGGCTGAC
>NZ_LGTB01000093.1 GCF_001238275.1 Bradyrhizobium viridifuturi | reverse complement strand
GGCTTTCTCCACAATGTGACCGGTGGAGAGACCCCCACCCCGCCCCTCCCCCGCAAGCGGGAGAGGGAGCGCAGTTCCCACGCGGCGATCAGCGCAATGTTATGTCGAGCCAGCCCAACGGGTTGACCGTGACGCGGTCGCCATCATCGACCAGAACCGTGGTGGTTTCGGCCTCGATCACAGCCGGACCGGCCAGCGATTGCCCCGGCTTGAGGTCGTCGAGCGCATACACCGGCACCTCGCGCCAGGCACCGAGCCAGGCCTGCCGCTTGCCGCGCGGCGTGCAGGGCGCACTGGACGCGGCATTTCCGGCATCGCTGCTGCCGGGCGCGACCTTGCCGACCGCGGCCACGCGGGCGTTGACGAACACCACCTCCTGCCCGCGCGAGGCATAGGTGTAGAGCTCCTCATGGCGGCGGTGGAAGCGGTCCTCGATTTGCGCCACGAGGTCCGCGGCGTGAGATCGAGATCGCCGAGCGGTACGTCGATCTCGAACACCTGCTCGCCATAGCGCATCTCGGCCGAGCGCTCGATCGCGATGCCGCCCTTGAACCAGTCGCGCAGCCGCCCCGCGGCCTGCGCTTCCAGCGCGGCAAACAAGGCGCGCACCTCGTCGGCGGAAATCCGCCCGGTACCGAAATGCGTGCGGCTGACCTCGTAACGCAGATCGCTGGTCAGCATGCCCCAGGCCGACAGCACGGAGGCCACCGTCGGCACGATGATGCGCTTGATCTCGAGCTCGCGCGCGACCTCGGCGGCGTGCATGCCGGCGGCGCCGCCGAAGCTGAGCAGCGCGAATTTGCGGGGATCGACGCCGCGGCGCAAGGTCATCAGGCGGATGCCGGCGGCCATCTTCAGATTGATCATCTTGTACATGCCGGCGGCAGCCTCGATCCGCGACAGCTCGAGCGCTTCGGCGATCCGGTCGACGGCGGCTTCCGACGCCGCACGATCTAGCGGCCGCGCCCCACCCATGAAGGCGGCGGCATCGAGGTAGCCGAGCACGACATTGGCGTCGGTGACTGCAGCCGCGGTGCCGCCATTGCCGTAGCAGGCCGGCCCCGGCACCGAGCCCGCGCTCTCCGGCCCGACCCGCAAGGTGCGGCTGCCGTCGACGCTCGCGATCGAGCCGCCGCCCGCGGCGATGCTGGCGATGTCGAGGCTGCGCAGCGCGATGCGCTGGCCGGCGAGCATGCCGTCGGCCGACAGCGAGGCGTGGCCATCCGCGATCAGGGAAATATCGGTCGAGGTGCCGCCCATGTCGAACGGCACGAGATCGGGAATGGCGAGCATCTCGGCGCAGCGGCGGCTGCCGGAGATGCCGCCGGCCGGGCCCGACAGCACAGTGCCCGCAGCGAGCCGAGAGGCTTCCTCCACCGGCGCCATGCCGCCATGCGACAGCACGACGAACAGCGAGCCCTTGAAGCCCGCCTCGTGCAGGCTGCGCTCCAGATTGGTGAGATAGCGCCGCACCGTCGGCTCGACATAGGCGTTCACGATGGTGGTCGAGACGCGCTCGTATTCCTTGATCTGCGGCAGCACGTCGCTGGAGCGCGACACGCTGACATCGGGCAGCTCCCTTGCCAGCCGCTCGACCGCGGCGAGCTCATGCACCGGGTTGAGATAGGCGTGCAGGAAGCAGACCGCGATCGAGTTCGCACCTGATCGCTTCACCTCGGCAATGACGTTGCCGAGCGCGGCAGCGTCCAGCGCCACCGCCGTGCTGCCGTCGGCCTTCAGCCGCTCGCGCACGCCGAAGCGGCGCTCGCGCGGCACCAGCGGCTCGGGCGGCGGCGTGCGCAGATCGTAGCGATCCGGCTTCAGGCCCTCGCGCATCTCAACGACGTCGCGATGGCCCTCGGTGGTGAGCAGCGCGACCTTCGCGCCCTTGCGCTCCAAGAGCGCATTGGTCGCAACCGTGGTGCCGTGCACCAGGCGATCGGTCGCAGCCAGCATCGCCGCGCGCGTGACGCCGAGGCGCCGCGCCAGCTCTTCCAGTCCGGCCATCACGCCGATCGACTGATCGGCCGGCGTGGACGGCGATTTCGCGAACACGGTTCGCCCGGTTTGATCCGTCGCAACCAGATCGGTGTAGGTGCCGCCGACGTCAACTCCAATCGTATACATCGCTGCCCTATACCGCCTTCGAAACCAGACCTTGCGCGACGTCGCGCGCCCGCGCCTCAGCCGAGCGCTTCTCGGGCGGCCCCCAGCCGCCGCCGCCAGACGAGCGGATCTCGAGGCAATCGCCGGGGCGCAGCTCGATGCCGACCTCCTTGGTCTTCAGCACGCGCGGCTCGCGGCCTTCCGACAGGAGACGATAGCGATGCGGCTCGCCGTCCTTGCCGCCGAGCATGCCGCACGGGCCGTGTCGCGCGCCGTCACCGGCGGTGTTGCCGCGGGCCGGCTTTTGCGTCTCCAGCACCATGTCGAGCGCCACACCGAGCCCGCCGCGATGCTGGCCGTCGCCGCCGGAGTCGGCGCGGAATTCGTGCTGGCGGAAATACAATGGAAAACGTACCTCGCGACCTCGATGCTGCCGAATTTGAGCCCGCCGACCGAGTGCCATTCGCCGATCGAGGAATAGCCGTCGCCGCCGGGTGATGCGCCGCCGCCGGGTCGCGCCTGGAACATGTGCCAGATGAAATTGCGCCCGTTGCGCGGATCCTCGCCCTGGATCGCGATGCGAAAGCGGCGGCCCCATCCGCCCATCACGCGATCCGGACAGGACGCCGACATCGCCTTGATGATCGCTTCGACGATCTCGTTGGAGGGATGGCTGGTGCACAAGGTCACGGGACGGCCGGGATCGGCCCACACGATGGTGCCCTGCTTCGCCACCACCTTGAGCGGCCGCAGCGCGCCGGTGTTCTTCGGAATGTCGGCGTCGATCAGATAGGCAAACGCCATCGCGACCGCGGCCTGCATGTTGGCATGCGACGAGTTGACGAAACTGGTCGACTGCGGATCGGAGCCGGTGAGATCGACCTCGATGTCGCTGCCTTTTTTCGTCACCTTGGCGGCGATCTTGATGTCGGTGCGGCCGTGGCCATCATCATCGAGCAGCGCCTCGCCATAGAACACGCCATCCTTCCAGGTCGACACCACCGCACGGGTCTGCTGCTCGGTAGCATCGAGGATCGCCTCGATCGCGGCCTCGACCGTTTCCGCGCCGAATTCGCTGAACAGCTTTGCGACGCGCCGCTCGCCGAGATGCGCGGCGCCGAGCATCGCCGCAAGGTCGCCGCGGAATTCTCTGGGGTTGCGGATGTTCAAGGCCAGCAGGTCGAGCAGATCCTCGCGCGGCTTGCCGGCCTCATAGAGCTTGATCGGCGGAATCCGGATGCCTTCCTGATAGATCTCGGTCGCGGCCGGATTGTAGGCGCCGTGGGTGGCGCCGCCGATGTCGCTCTGATGCGCCCGCACGATGGTCCAGAGCAGCCTTTTTCCGCCGTCGAACACCGGCACGAAGGCGGTCAGATCAGGCAGATGGCTGCCGCCTTGATAGGGATCGTTGAGCAGGATGACGTCGCCGGGCGCGACATCCTTGAAGCGTTCCTCGACCGCCAGCGTCGCCCATGGCAGGGCGCCGACATGCACCGGGATATGATCGGCCTGCGCGATCAGCCGACCGCTGGTGTCGCAGATTGCCAGCGAAAAATCGCGGCTGGAATTGAGGATCTGCGAATAGGAGGTGCGAAGCATGGCTTCGCCCATCTCCTTGACGATCGACGACAGGCGGTGCTGGACGACGGAGCGGGTGATCGGATCGATCTTGGCGGACATCTTGGCCTTATTCGCGCCCCGGCGGGCGCAGGGAGGATCGAGAACCGGTCAACCGAAACCGGAATTCCCTCTTATAACCAGACGCTTCCAGATCGCAAACCGCGGCGCCGGGGCCGCAGAATTCATTCCGCCGTTCAGTAATTCGTGATCGGCACGAATCCTCGCTCCTCCGACGGAATAGAATTCGCCGTCCTGCGTCCCACCCGTGCCAGCCAACTTTCAGGGTGAACGTGATGATCCTGCGATTCTTCAGACCCGGCATCGGCGCCGCGCTGCTCGGCGCGCGTGTGCTGTTTGCCGTTGTTCTCTCCCCGGTAGCGCTCGCGCAAGAGGCGCACCAACCGGCCTCGACCGCGCAGTCGGCCGAAGAGAGCGCCTTCCTCGCCGAGAACGATGCGGCAATGACCAAGATGATGAATGACATGGCCGCCCAGCCGAGCGGCGATATCGATCGCGATTTCGTCGCGATGATGACGCCGCACCATCAGGGCGCGATCGACATGGCCGTGATCGAGCTCCGCTACGGCAAGAACGAGCGCCTGCGCCGCATCGCGCAGGAGATCATCGTCGAGCAGCGCCAGGAAATCGACGCCATGAAGCTCGCGCTCGGCGAACAGGTCACCGACACGACGCCCGCCCCCACCCAACCCGGCGCGAAACCCGGCCCGGCGGCAGGCAGCCACGATCACATGAACATGCACCACGACATGATGAAGCAGGAGAACAAGTGATGACGAGGCCGTTCCTGAAGGGCCTGCTGGCCACCAGCATGATCGTGATGTCGACGTCCGCCTTCGCCGGACAGGCGCCTGGCGCGGCGTCCACGCCCGACATTCCGATCAGCCATCACGACCGCGTCTACGCCGCCGAGCAATTCTCGAACACCGTGTCGGTCACCGATCCCGTCGACAACAAGCTGCTCGGGGTGATCCGGCTCGGCGATCCGCAGCCCGGCAATTTCAGCCCGCTCTACAAGGGACAGGTGCTGGTCCACGGCATGGGCTATTCGCCCGACCATCATACGCTTGCCATCGTCTCGATCGGCTCGAATTCGGTGACCTTCATCGACACGGCAACGAACACCGTCAAGCACGTCACCTATGTCGGGCGTTCGCCGCACGAGGCGTTCTTCACGCCCGACGGCAAGGAGGTCTGGGTCACGGTGCGCGGCGAGAACTATATCTCGGTGATCGACGCACAAAACTTCAAGGAAACGATGCGGATCGAGGTGCCGCCGGGACCGGGCATGCAGATCTTCTCGCCCGACGGCAAGTATGGCTACATCTGTTCGTCGTTCAATCCGGAAACCGACGTGGTCTCGGTGGCCGATCATCAGATCGTCGCGAAGGTGAAGCAGGAAAGCCCGTTCTGCCCCAACATCGCGGCGAGCCCCGATGGCGAGCAGGTGTGGTTCACGCTGAAGGATACCGGCAAGACGCAGGTGTTCAACGCCAGGCCGCCGTTCAATCCAATCAAGACCATCGACACCGGCCCGATCACCAACCACGTCAATTTCGCGAAGACGGCGAAGGGGACCTTCGCCTACATCACGATCGGCGGAACCAACGAGGTCAAGGTGTTGCGCACCGATGATTTTTCGCAGGTGGCGACCATTCCGGTCGGCAATCTCCCGCACGGCGTCTGGCCGTCCGGCGACGGCACGCGGATCTATGTCGGCCTGGAGAATGCCGATGCGCTGGCCGCGATCGACACAGCGACCAACAAGGTGATCGCCAATATCCCGATCGGCCAGGCGCCGCAGGCCATAGCATATGTGCCGAACGCCGCACCAAATCCCGGTGATCGCCAGAACCTGCAAGACCTCGGCCTCGCCGGTCAGACCGCCCACCTCACGCTCGCGCCGAAGCAACACGCGAAGGGAGACCAGCCGCCGACCAGCGTCTCGCTGTTCGATCAGGGTCTGATCCAGGTGGTGCAGGCATCGGTCACGGGGCTCGAACCCAGGCAGCACTACGTGCTAGCATTGGCCGAGCATGCCGACGGGACGGGATCGGTGCAGCCGCTCGCCACCTTCGTGACCAATCCGGCGGGTTCGGCGATCGTCAACGCCACCGGACCGATCCGTCAGATCGTGCAGAGCGCGGCCAAGGCCGAACGGCGCTATCTCGTCATCACATCAGGCGAGCCGGCGAAGCTCGGGGCCGTGATCCAGGTACAAGCGCCATGAACGATATGCTGCACCAGATCGAGCCGGTGATTCCAGCGCTGCGCCGCTATGCGCGTGCACTGGTCCGCAACCATGCGGCCGCCGACGATCTGGTGCAGGACTGCCTGGAACGCGCGGTCAGTCATTGGGAGCAGCGGCGCGACACCGGCAGCCCGAAGTCGTGGCTGTTTGCCATTCTGCACAATCTCGCCATCAACCAGTTCCGCAGCGCAGCCGCGCGTGTCCAGCACATTGCCATCGACGAGGCAGGCGAGCACGAGATCGGACAAGATGCGGTGCAGGAACAAAAGATGATCTATCAGGACGTGCTCGGGAAGCTAGCAAAGCTTCCCGACGAGCAGCGCGCCGTGCTGCTGCTCATCGCCGTCGAAGACCTGAGCTATGCGGAGGCCGCCAAGGTGCTCAACATCCCTATCGGCACCGTGATGTCGCGCCTGTCGCGGGCACGTGAGAGATTACAGCAGGAACTCGAACGGCCCGCTGATCACCAGCAGGGGAATGTCGTGCAGTTGCGGAGCAAGCCATGAGCAATCGCCCGATCTCGGAGGACGATCTGCACGCCTATGTCGACCATGCGCTCGAGCCCGAGCGTCAGGCCGAGGTCGCCGCCTATCTGGAGAGCCACCCGGATGTGGCCCGGCGTGTTGCGTCCTTTTCCGACCAGCGCACCATGCTGCGTGCCGCGCTCGCACCGATTGCGGAGGAGCCGCTGCCGCCGCAGCTCAATCTGTCCCGGATCATCGAGAGCAAGCGCCGCCGTCCCGCCTCCTTCCGCTGGGCGATCGCGGCGATGCTGATGCTTGCAATCGGCGGTGTCGGCGGGTGGGCGATCCGCGGCGCGACCGAAGGCCCCGCGGGCGGCCTCGCCGCGCTCGCCCAGGAGGCAAGCGACTCCTACAAGGTGTATGCCTCCGATCGGACCCGGCCGGTCGAGCTGCGCGACAGCGCCGAGTTGGTGCAGTGGGTTTCGAACAGGTTGCAACAGCCGGTCAAGTTGCCGGACCTGACGAAGTCGGGGTATCGCCTGATGGGCGGACGCGTGGTGCCGACTGCGCACGGTCCGGCGGCGATGTTCATGTATGACGACGATCATGGCGAGCGGCTCGTGGTCCTGACCCGTCCGATGACGTCAGATCAGAACGCGCCGATGGCCGCGCATTCGGGTGGTGACGTCGCGGGCTTCTCCTGGGCCGACGGCGGCACGGGCTATAGCGTCGTGGGACCCCGCAGCGTCGAGGCCCTGCGGCCGCTTGCCAACGAAATCCGCAAACAGGCGCAGGCGATCTGATCGGGGAAGAGCGCTAAGCCTTGGTATAGGCCCAGAACAGCACGACCCCGATCACCAGCGCGGCGGCGATGAACAGCAGCACCGCCGGCAGCCCGAACAGCGCCGCAACGCCGGCGGTGCTCGATTGCAGCAGCGCCGCGCCGAGGAAGAACGCGAGGTTGACCGACGACAGCGCCTTGCCGGTGTTCTGGGCGTCGACCAGTTGCCGGGTCATGCCGTAGATCAGCGGCTGCGCCGACGTCGCGAGCCCGATCAGGATCAGCAGCGCCAGGTCATATTGCGTCGGCATCACGGCAACGCCGAACAGGTTCGAGACCGGGAAATGCGGCGCGCCGGCCGCCATCAACACCAGCAGCAATGCGGCGACGGCATGCGTTGCCGCCACCATGGTGCGGCGATGCCCGAACTTGCGATCGAAAGCGCCGATACAGGCCGGACCAATGATCATCGCCAGCGTGAACAGGCCGAGCACATTGCCGGCCTCGATGCGGCTCAACCCCTTCACGTCCATCAGCCACGGCCCACCCCACAAGCCGCGCAGGGTCAGCGATGCGCCGAGCGACACCAGCGACAGCGCGATCAGACCGCGCAGGCCGCGCGACAGGCCGAGCCGCAACACCTCGGCCATCTGGTGCAGCGGCGAGGACTCATCCGCATGCGCCGCCGGCTGCCGCGGCACCAGCGTGAACACTGCAACCAGCACCGCAATGCCGAAACCGGCCGAGACCCAGAAGCCGGCACGCCAGCCGAACTGATCGACCACGAAGGCCAGCGGGCTCGCCGACAACAGCATCCCGATATTGCCGATCGAGAGGATCAGGCCGGACCACAGGCCGAACTTTGCCGCCGACATCTGCTTGGCAGCCAGCGTCATCGGGCACATCAGCATGCCCGAGGTAGCAACGCCGAGCATCAGCTGTCCGAGCACGAAGCTCGCGGGACCGGTAGCCAGCGCCGAGACCAGCGTCCCGACCACGGTACCACAGAGCAGGCTCAGCGACACCGGCCGCACACCAAAGCGGTCCATCGCGGCACCGACCGGGATCTGCGAAGCGGCGAAGGAGAAATGATAGATCGAGGTGAGGCTCGCCAGCGCCTGCGGCGAGGTGCCGAAATCCCGCGCCATCAGGTCGAGGCTGATCGCCGGGATCGTCCGCAGCAACGTCGACAGCATGTGGCCCGAGGCCAATGCCAGAAGCGCCAGAACCAGGGCACGGAACCCGATCCCCGCCTCTTCCTTCGTCACCACGCCGTCCATGAATCGCCTATTCCCCAAGCACCCTGGGGAAGGGGCGTAACATTATTGGGCTGATGCTGCCAACTTTGGAGGCATGCGGATTGGGCTCGGGTTATCCGCAGACTCGCCTTAGCTCTCCCGCTTGCGGGGGAGGTCGACGCGCGAAGCGCGGCGGGTGGGCGCTCTCTCCGCGATATGACCCGCGGAGAGAGC
>NZ_LGTB01000092.1 GCF_001238275.1 Bradyrhizobium viridifuturi | reverse complement strand
GCTGAGCGGGCGGCGGCCTCCCCCGCAAGCGGGAGAGGCGAAGGGAGCCTGCGAACACCAACGTCATACGCGTCCTTTCCAACGGGAGGTGTGCGCGCGGCCTAGTTCGAGCTCGCGCCCGCGGTAAAGCTGCGGTCGACGGCCTTGCCGACATCCAGCGTCTTGCCGAGGATGCCGTAACGCGTGGCGCGATCGGAGGCGGCTTGCACCTCCTTCACCACGGCCTCGTCGATCGCGATCGGGGAGGTCTTCTGCGCTGTGTAGGCGGCGAGCAGCACGTCCTCCGGCAGCTTGGTCAGCTCGGCGGTGCTCCCAGCGTATTCGGCGAGATGGTCGAGCGACCACAGCCGCGCCTTGTTCAGCCGCTGCACCAGGTCCTGCACCGCGGCGCGCTTGGTCGCGATCGCGTTGTCGGAGGCGACGATGAAGGTCACGGTCGGCGTCAGGCCCTCGCCATCGGCAACGACCCGCGCGCCGTCCTTCAACGTCGCATAGGAGACATAGGGCTCCCACACCGCCCAGCCGTCGATCGAACCGGCGAGCAGCGCGATCTTGGCGTCGACCGGGCCGAGCGGGGCGAAGGTCGCGTCCTCGATCCTGTTGCCGGTCTTCTCCAGCGTCGCGTCGATCAGGAACTGGCCCCAACCGCCGCGGGTGCCGGCGAGACGCTTGCCCTTCAGATCGGCCGCCGACTTGATCGACGAATCCGCGCGCACCAGGATCGCCTGGGTCTTCGGATCGGCGCGCGTGCCGCCGATCGCCTTGATCGGCGCACCGGCGGCGTAGACCGAGAGGAACGCAAGATCGCCGGTATAGCCGACGTCGAGCGCGCCGGCATTGAGCGCTTCGAGGATTGGCGCGGCGGCCGGGAATTCCGACCATTCGATCTTGTAGGGCAGGTCCTTGGCGAAGCCGGAAATCTCCAGCAGCGAGCGGTTGCCGCCCTTCTGATCGCCGACCCGCAGCACGACGGCGTCGGCCGCGAAGGCTGCGGCGGATGTCGACAGCATGATCGCCGCCGTGATCAGCGCGGCCGCGGTGCGGCGGGTGAGGGAATAGCGAGAGCCCGAGCGGGCGAGTTTGTGCATGTCCGTTTCTTTCGATTCATTCGCTGCTCGCCGAAAATCGCGGCAGCGTTCGACCAAGTCTATGAGCAAGCGGTTCGCCGTCAACGAAACGGAAATCTGTATTCGTGTGCTGCACGGCAAGGATGATTTCGTCGCGCATGCCGCGCGTAGAACACATCACGCATGCGATCCCAAACCGATCGAATTTGATGCGGTCGCAGTGCTTGCGTCGCGTCTCTGCGCCGTGCCGACAGCGAAAATCCTTTCATCGTCGCGTGATGTGATCGTGGAGAGATCAGCTGCCGCGCCGACCACATTCGAAATTCCATTTCATTGACGCTGAACTTGTCGCGCCGCATCATTTGCACGTTGCTTGAGTGCAATAGCGCCGGAGAAATCCGCTTTTTCTGAACCATGAGCTTCGAACGACGGGGCGTGCAGACGGAGACGTTTTGCGCGCGGGGCGGAGCCTTGCCGAAATGCAGGAGTGAAGATGTCGACCAACAAGAAGACGGTGATGGATCGCCGCACATTGCTGCGTGCGGGCGCCGCCGCGGCGTTTGCCGCGCCGATCGGCGCCTATAGCGCACAGGCCTTCGCGCCGCGCCCGATCACGCCGGCGATCGACTTCTCGGAGTTTCCGATCTGCAAGGCCGTATCCGATGCGCCGCCGCTGTCAGGCACACCGCGCAAGCTGAAGCTGTCCTGGAACGCCGGCGCCGTCTGCCTTGCGCCGCTGCCGGTCGCGATCGACCACGGCTTCTTCCAGAAGCAGAATCTCGACGTCGAGCTGGTCAACTATTCCGGCTCGACCGATCAGCTGCTGGAGGCTATCGCCACCGGCAAGAGCGACGCCGGGCTCGGCATGGCGCTGCGCTGGCTGAAGCCGCTCGAACAGGGGTTTGACGTCAAGATCGCCGCCGGCACCCATGGCGGCTGCATGCGGGTGCTGACCCGCGCGAATTCCGGCATTGGCAAACTCGCCGATCTCAAGGGCAAGATCGTCGCGGTCGGCGACCTCGCAGGTCCTGACAAGAACTTCTTCTCGATCCAGCTCTCCAAGCTCGGCATCGACCCGGTGAGGGATGTCGACTGGCGCGCCTATCCGGGCAACCTGCTCAACGTTGCGGTCGAGAAGGGCGAGGCGCAGGCCTTCCTGTCGTCTGACCCGCTGGCCTATCTCTGGCTCAAGGATACGCAGTACAAGGAGGTCGCCTCCAACCTCGACGGCGAATACCGCGACAAGAGCTGCTGCATCGTCGGCCTGCGCGGCAGCCTGGTACGCGAGGAGCCTCACGTCGCGCGCGCCATCACCCAGGCGCTGCTCGACGCCGCGATGTTCACTTCGCAGAACCCGGACAAGGCGGCGAAATCGTTCCAGCCCTATGCGCCGAAGGCGGCAAGCCTCGCCGATCTCGAGGGGATGGCGCGCTACCACACCCATCACCATCATCCGACCGGCGAGGTGCTGAAGCGCGAGCTCAAGGCTACGCCGACGATCTGAAATCGGTGCAGGTGTTCAAGCAGAGCACGGACACTGCCAAATTCGCGGAGCGGATCTATGTCGACGTATTCAGTGTCTGACACGGCGGCCGCTGCGCCGCGCGCCACAGTCACGTTCGCGGATCTCTCCGGCAGCTACGGCGTCGGGCTTGCGGCGAGCCTCGCCTGGCTGGCCTTCGGCCTGTCGTGCCTGTATTGGCCCGATGTCGGCGACTGGTCGCGGACCGGATCGCTCGGCATCGGCGCCATCGTCATCGCCGCCTTCATCCTGTTCGGCACGCTCAGCGCGGACTATCTCGGCAGCGCCGGGCAGGCGCTGCGCAAGCGCGCGCCGTGGCTGGTGGCGTTCGGCGCCGTCGTCACGCTGTGGGAGGTCGCCACTGCGAAGTTCGCCTGGCTGCCGCTGCCGTTCTTCCCGCCGCCGCAGGCGATCCTCGAAGTCTATACCGACGATCTGCCAAAGCTGCTCGACAGCGTGCTCGCCTCGATCAAGCTGCAACTCGGCGGCTACATCATCGGCGCGACCGTCGGCTTCGTCACCGGCGTCTCGATCGGCTGGTCGCAGAGGATCGGCTATTGGGTGCATCCGGTGCTGCGCTTCATCGGCCCGCTGCCGGCCACCGCCTGGCTGCCGATCGCCTTCTTCACCTTCCCGTCGAGCTGGAGCGCCTCGACCTTCCTGATCGCGCTGGCCACCGGCTTCCCGGTAACGGTGTTGACCTGGTCGGGCGTCGCCAGCGTCAGCAGCGCCTATTACGACGTC
This sequence comes from Bradyrhizobium viridifuturi, assembly GCF_001238275.1. Classification (GTDB taxonomy): domain Bacteria; phylum Pseudomonadota; class Alphaproteobacteria; order Rhizobiales; family Xanthobacteraceae; genus Bradyrhizobium; species Bradyrhizobium viridifuturi. The sequence goes on along the minus strand of NZ_LGTB01000092.1, from coordinate 5,615 downwards.
GCGCGCACGCTCGGCGCCAAGCCGTCGTTCCTGGTGCTGAAGGTCGCGATCCCCGCCGCGCTGCCGCATGTGTTCGTCGGCCTGTTCATGGGACTTGGTTCATCCTTCGCCGTGCTCGTCGTCGCCGAGATGATCGGCGTCAAGGCCGGGCTCGGCTGGTACCTGCAATGGGCGCAGGGCTGGGCGGCCTATTCCAACATGTATGCGGCGTTGATCGTGATGTCGCTGCTCTGCTCCGGTGCGATCACGCTGCTGTTCCGCACCCGTGACCGCCTGCTGGTCTGGCAGAAGGGTGTCGTCAAATGGTAGTGCTAACAGCTGCTGAGGCGATCACCTATCCCGCCGTGGGTGCCGAGCTCGACATCGAAGGCGTCAGCCACGCCTTCGACATCGACGGCGCTGTTCTGCCGGTGCTCGACAATGTGAGCCTTTCGATCGCGCCCGGCGAGTTCGTCGCGCTGCTCGGCCCGTCCGGCTGCGGCAAGTCGACCTTGCTGCGGCTGGTGGCCGGGCTTGAGAAGCCGCGCGCCGGCTCGCTACGGGAAGACGAAGCCCGCATCACCGGCCCGCATCCGTCGCGCGTCGTCGTGTTCCAGGATCCGACGCTGTTTCCGTGGCGTACGGTCTGGGACAATGTCGCGCTCGGGCTGGAGGCGCAGGGTATCCTGAAGGCGCAGCGGCACCGCGTCGATGAGGTCATCGAACTGGTCGGCCTGTCTTCGTTCCGCAACGCCTATCCGCATCAACTCTCCGGCGGTATGGCGCAGCGGGTGGCGTTGGCGCGGGCGCTGGTCAACGATCCGAAGATCCTGGTGCTCGACGAGCCGCTCGGCAAGCTCGACTCGCTGACGCGGATCGCCATGCAGTCCGAGCTTGTGGCGCTGTGGCAGCGCAAGGGTTTTACCACGCTGCTGGTCACGCATGACGTCGAGGAGGCGCTGGTGCTTGCCAACCGCGTCATCGTGCTCTCCGATCGGCCGGCGCGGATCAAGGCCGACATCGCGGTCGCCCGGCCATACCCGCGGCATCGCGGCGATCCCTATCTCGCGGAGCTGCGCAAGCAGATCCTCGGCCTGCTCGGACTGGAGGCGACTTGGTGACGACGGCGGCGAGGGAGCTGTCGCAGGCGAACGAGCCGGAACACATTGCGCGTGCGCTGCGGCTCGCCGATGTGTTTGCCGGCCGCGCCGCGGCACATGACCGTGACGCGAGCTTTCCGTTCGAGAATTTCGCCGATCTATCGCGCGAAGGCCTGCTGGCGCTGACCGTGCCCGCGGCGCTCGGCGGAGGCGGGGCGGGCGCGCGCGACGCCACGCGCGTGCTCGGCATCATCGGCAAGGCCGATCCGTCGACCGCGCTGGTGCTGTCGATGCATTACATCCAGCATCTGGTGATGGCGCGCAGCACGCGCTGGCCTACCCGGCTCTCGCGCAAGCTTGCCAAGGAGACGGTCGAGGGCGTCGCGCTGATCAACGCGCTGCGGGTCGAGCCCGAGCTCGGCTCACCCGCGCGCGGCGGCCTGCCAGCGACTATTGCGCGCCGCACCGAAACCGGCTGGCGGCTGACCGGCCGCAAGATCTATTCGACCGGGGCCCCGATCCTGAAATGGTATGCGGTCTGGGCGAAGACCGACGAGCAGGACGCCCGCGTGGGACAGTTTCTGGTTCCGGCCGGATTGCCGGGAACGCGGATCGAGCAAACCTGGGATCATCTCGGCCTGCGCGCCAGCGGCAGCCACACCGCGATCTTCGACGACGTGGTGTTTCCGCTGGACTACGAGATCGACGTGCGCAAGCCCGACGACTGGAAGGTTCCCGACGTCACCCAGGCGAGCGTGCATGCGATCTTCGTGGCCGCGATCTATGACGGCATTGCTCGTGCCGCCCGCGACTGGCTGGTCAAATTCCTTAAGGAGCGGGTGCCCGCCAACCTCGGCGCGCCGCTTGCGACATTGCCGCGGATGCAGGAGGTGGTCGGCGGCATCGAGACGCGGCTTGCGGTGAATGCGCGGCTGATCGACAGCTTTGCTTGCGATTTCGATAATGGCTTTCCGCTTTCCACGATCGAGTCTAACATCATCAAGCTGACGGTGACCAATAACGCCGCGGCAGTGGTGGAGGGTGCCTTTTCGCTGACCAGCAATCACGGCCTGTCGCGAACCAATCCCCTGGAGCGGCATTACCGCGACGTGCTGTGCGGTCGCGTCCATACCCCGCAAGACGATTCCACCCGTGTCTCCGCCGGACGCTTCGCGCTGGGTGTCTGAAAACAACAGCCAACAACAACGGAGTTATCAGCCATGCCGGTCGAGTTCATCGGCTTCATCACCAACAACAATGCCTCCGAGACCATCGTCCGGTCAGGCCCGGTGCTCGATCCGCCCTATATCGAGACGGTCGCCAAGGCGCATGAACTGGCCGGCTTCGACCGCGCGCTGCTGGCGTTCCATTCGACGACTCCCGATGCGTTGCAGGTCGCGCAGCATGTGCTGACGATCACCAAACAGCTGAAGGTGATGATCGCGCAGCGCCCGGGCTTCACCGCGCCGACGCTCTTGGCGCGCCAGCTCGCGACGCTGGATCAGTTCTATGGCGGCCGGGTCTCGCTGCACGTCATCACCGGCGGCAACGCTATCGAGCTGCGCCAGGACGGCAACACGCTCGACGACAAGGACGAGCGTTACGCGCGCACCAGCGAATTCCTCGACGTGGTGCGGCTGGAATGGACCAGCGAGAAGCCGTTCAACTACAGCGGCAAGTATTACAACGTCGAGAACGGCTTCTCGCAGGTGAAGCCGTTGCAGAAGGGCGGCATCTACACCTTCGTTGGCGGCGGCTCGGACGCTGCGGTCGAGGTCGCCGGCAAGCACGCCGATACGTTCGCGCTGTGGGGTGAATCTTACGCCCAGGTGCGCGACGTCACCGCGCGGGTGCGCGCGGCCGCGGCGAAGCATGGCCGGCCGACACCGCGCTTCAGCCTGTCGGTGCGGCCGATCCTGGCCGACACCGAGGAGAAGGCGTGGGCGAAGGCGGAGCATATCCTCGAACGCGCCACCGCGCTGCAGGACCAGACCGGTTATCGCCGTCCCAACCACGCGACCGACGGCGCCAAGCGGCTCCTCGCGTTGGCCGATCAAGGCACCCGGATCGACAAGCGGCTGTGGACCGAAATTGCAAAGCTCACCGGCGCCAACAGCAACACGACGGCGCTGGTCGGTACGCCCGAGCAGGTCGCAGAGGTGTTTGCCGATTATTACGATCTCGGTGTCAGCCATTTCCTGATCCGCGGCTTCGATCCCCTGGTCGACGCCATCGATTACGGCCGCGAGCTGATCCCGCTGACCCGCAAGCTGATCGCCGCGCGCGATCAGCAGCGAGGGATCGCGGCCGAATGATCCGTCTCATCGTCGCGGCGGCGCTTGCGCTCGCCGCTATTGATGTCGCTGCCGCGCAGACCACGTTGCGCGTCGGCGACCAGAAGGGCAATTCGCAGGCCGTGATGGAAGCGGCCGGCGTCTTGAAGGATGTCCCCTACAAGATCGAATGGAAGGAGTTCGCCGCTGCGGCGCCGCTGCTGGAAGCGCTCGGGGCGGGCGCGATCGACACCGGCCTGGTCGGCGACGCGCCGTTCACCTTCGCGGCCGCCGCCAACGTTCCGGTCAAGGCGATCGCCGCGGTCCGGCAGTCCGGTGAGGGGCTTGCCATCGTGGTGCCGGAGAATTCCGCTATCAAGAGTTTTGACGATCTGCGCGGCAAGAAGATCGCGACCGGCCGCGGCTCGATCGGCCATCAGCTGATCCTGGCGGCGCTGGAATCCAGGGGCTGGAAGGCCAGCGACGTGCAGATCGTGTTCCTCGCGCCGTCGGACGCCAAGATCGCCTACACGCAGGGCTCAGTCGACGCCTGGTCGACCTGGGAGCCTTACGTCAGCCAGGAAGAGGTGCTGTTCAAGTCGCGCCGCGTCATCACCGCCGACGGCATCACGCCGGGCCTCGGCTTCCAGGTCGCAACGCCGGATGCGATCAAGGCCAAGCGCGCCGAGCTCGAGGACTTCGTGCGCCGGCTTGCCGCCGCGCGCGCATGGTCGCAGAGCAATGTCGAGGGCTATGCTGCGACCTGGGGCAGGCTGATGAACATCCCGCCGGCGGTGCCGCTGAACTGGCTGAGGCGAGCCAGGATCCGCATCGCGGCGATCGATGACAGCGTGGTGGCCGACGAGCAGAAAACCATCGACCTCTACGACCGCTGCGGTCTGATCCGGCAGAAGATCAACGCTGCCGATATTGTCGACCGGTCGTTTGCCGCTGCAGTGGAGAAGGGTGCGGGGCTGTAGAGCGCGACGGCATAGGTGATAGGCGCTGCAAATGCACCATCAGCGTCGTCCTGGCGAAAGCCAGGACCCATTACCCCAATCGTCTGTTTTCTGGACGACGCTGGGGCCGCTATCCCGTTCATCATCAAATTCGGTGGTCATGGGTCCTGGCTTGCGCCAGGACGACGGGCGCAGAGAGGACGCGCCAATATTCATCACGCTAACGAATCCGTGATCACCAAAATATCCATTCGTCCCATGGCAGCCGCACGGCAAGGATTTTCCTCACGTCGTACATTCCGGAACAGCAACGTTGCTATTTTCGTCATCCCCTTGCCGCGCCCTCCCGCGCCGCCAACATCAAAAGCACGAACAATCGAGTCCGGGAGATCACCATGGGCCTTCAAGAAACTCGCATCGAGTCGCTGCCGTTTGTGACCGCTGAACTGAATTACCTCGCGCCGACGCCGGGCAAGCCCCGGACCTACGCTTTCGATCCGCCGCCGGGCGAACCCAAATCCACTGCGCTGCCCGAACCCCACAACGTTCCGATCTTCGACGGACGCCTGATCGCAGACGGTTTCTCGCTCGACCGCGAGGGCTTTGCGCTGGTCAAGCATCCGACCTTCGTCAAGGACTATTACGACGACAACGAAGTCCGCAACGTCTACTACCCGGCTGTCGAGGCCTTCCTGAAGGCAACGCTGAAGGCGGATCGCGTCTTTATCTTCGACCACACCGTGCGCAAGCGGGTCGAGGGCGCGGCTGACATCCGCGGCGGCGGACCGCGCCAGCCGGCGACCCGTGTCCATGTCGACCAGACCGCCATCTCCGGCCGCAACCGCGTGTTCGAGCATCTGCCCGCCGAAGCCGAGCAGCTCGTCAAAGGCCGTGTGCAGGTGATCAATTTGTGGCGTCCGATCCGCGGCCCCTTGCGCGATTCACCGCTCGCGATGGCCGACGGCACCACGATCGCGCCGGAGGATCTCATTGCTTCGGATTTGATCTACCCGAACCGCAGCGGCGAGACCTATTCGGTGAAGTACAATCCGAACCATCGCTGGTTCTACATTCCCGAGATGACGCCGGACGAGGCGATCCTGCTGAAGTGCTATGACTCGGCGACCGACGGCCGGACGCGGTTTGGCCCGCATACGGCGTTTGTCGACCCGACCACGCCGGCCGACGCCGCGCCGCGCGAGAGTATCGAGCTGCGCACGCTGGTGTTTCACAAGCAGTAGTCACAACTGAGCTAGCCGCGAAATCGGTGCGCTCCCTCTCCCGCTTGCGGGGGAGGGTTGGGG
>NZ_LGTB01000091.1 GCF_001238275.1 Bradyrhizobium viridifuturi | reverse complement strand
AAACAGCGCGAGTCGCTGCCATGCCAGCGTTGGTAGTGTGCCTACAAACGGCACAACGCCGCCCGCTTAAAATACATGCGGACGGCGTTGGCACCAAGCACCAGGGGGGAGAACAAACCCTGGCCCATTTGATGGGGTCAAATAACGGATAGAGTTTAGAAACGCCATTCCGTATGACTCCGGTGGAGAAACGCGCGATCGAAGCTGACTGCAGCGTCATCTATGCCGACGAGGCCACGCATCGGGGATGCGCTTCATGCACGCTTCCTGGCGAAGCGGATCAATCATGGTGAAGCGTATTCGAGTGGCGAGGCCTGCACCAATCAGGCTGATTCGTTTTTCTCTCGGCTGCAGCGCGCCGAGATCCGCACCCACCATCATGTCGCCGGTCCGTATCTTTCGGCCTATGCCAGAGAGATGGCTTGCGCGAGAACAATGGCTGCGGTGTGGGGGGGTATACCAATCCTCAAATTGATCGACCGATGTAGGCCCAATCGCGGAGCGCGATTGACATGATCTTCCATGGCTGATCGATGAGAGTGTTCAAAGCGTAACAGCAGTGATCGACGACGTCGTCATAGGATTGGAAGACGCGGTTTGACAGCCAATTTTGGCGCATGAACTGCCAGATATTCTCCTGGCTGTTCAGCTCGGGCGAACGCGGCGGCAACGGCATCAGCGAGATGTTGTGCGGAATCTTCAGCTCCTTCGCTCCGTGCCACAAGGATGACGATGGCGAGGGCGCCAGGGCTGACCTTGCGTGCGATTTCGTTGAGATGAAGCTGCATGGCCTCGCTGTTGCAGAAGGGCAGAACCAGTGCCGCGCCGGTTCCGAGCTCCGGGCACACGGCACCGAACAGGTAGGTCGATTGCGTGCGCTGGTCGTGAGCGGCCCGCGGCCGCGATCCCCTTCTAGCCCAGCGATAGGTGAGCTTGTTCTTCTGCCCCACCCGTATCTCGTCCTGGAACCACACTTCTACCGGCGTGTCCGGCGCAAGGCTGCTGCGGATTTCCTCCACGCGAGCGTAGAATTTTTTTAAATGCCTCGATCGCCTCGCCATCCTGCTTGTACGCTCTCGGCCGCGCGCTGACGTGTGAGAAGCCGAGGTCCTTGAGGGCTCGATAGACCGTATCGTCTGACACCGAGATGCCGAACTCCTCATACAGCCGCATGATCAGGTCACAGGCCCGCCAGCGCACCACGCCATGGATGAGCGGGGTCGGCCCTTCGTCCACGATCCGCGCCAGAAACGCCCGGTGCTCCGTGTTGAGCTTCGCCGGCGCACCTGGCGCCGGAACATTGATCAGACCATCAGGCCCTTGCTCGTTGAACCGGATCACCCAGTCGCGAAGTGTCTGCCGGTCCATCCCGCCGACCTTGGCGGCCTCCGCCCGCGATGCGCCATCGAGCACCGCAGCGATCGCCAGAAGGCGCCGGACCTGATCGCTGTCCTTCGCCCGCCGCGCGAGGCGGCGCACCTCTACCGCTGCAAAATCGGTTCGAACCGCAATCGGTTGGCCCATGGCAACTCCCTCCAGTTGCCATGTTTAATCATCGATCCTCTGATTTGGGAATGCCCGCCGTGAGTCAGCACCTCCGCGGATTGGTATTGCAGCGTCCGGTCTCGCATGTGTGGAAGAGCTACTGGCAGCGACGTGCGTAGTTCATGGATTAGCGCTACAGACGGGCAGCTTTTCACAGCTATTCCAATCCCGGCATTAGCAGGCTCAATGAGCGCATGTCCTTGAACCTTCCCCTGATCCGAGCTCGTCCAGATTCTGGGTGATAAACAAAGTAACGGTCCTTTGTCTCATCGAAGCTCGATTTGTCGAGGCGCTTGCAGAAGGCCTCTATCGTCGCCTCCGGGGCGGCGACTATGACGAATGCCGCCGTTTCATCCCAACAGTATTCGCCCCCTTCTTTGACCTGCTTAACAAAATCGTCGCGGCGCTCGCCACTGGCGGCATCACCCTCGATCTTGAAGCTCACTGCATAGACGGCCATTGTATCTCCGTGCGGCGGCGCTCGACGTAACGATGCGGTCACGATGAACATCGCGGACGTGGATTGTCACCTACCCGAATGGGTAGTGGGCAGTCCATAGGTCCGCAATCGCCTGCGCGGGGCGGCGACGGATACTAAGCGAACCATTGGCGCGCCGCCCCGTTTGGGCAATTGCTTCTTTACCAAATCATCATTGGACGTTGGTCGCGCCCAGCCGTCGCGCTAAGTGGCGATTGAGTCGCCACTGGCTACTTTGTCGATGGTTTGCGCAGATCCTCGATCTTTTTTGCCATGACCAGCGCCTCATCTGCATTCCTTTACATCGTGTCGTTGGCGGCGAACCGCACACACGGCCCATCTCGCCCAGCCGACGCATTTGCCACTCGGGCTGCGATAATCAGGGCCGCCTCGGTTTCCGCAGGCCGCGACGGCTGGCGCGGCGTATCCCTCCGTTAAGAGTCTGACTCAAAATTCATGACTTGAGTTGGCCGATCTGGCGATGCGGCGCACCAGTTGTCGGGTTGACGCAATAAGGAGCCATGCTTCAGCCGAGTTGACGGAGGCCTCCCAATCCTTGGCGAGACGTCGGCAGCGGTTGAGCCATGCCAACGTGCGTTCAACGACCCAGCGTCGGGCAACAATAACGAAGCCTTTTGCGTCATCCGGGCGTTTTACAATTTCAATCGTGGGCCCGTCGATTTTCCGGAGCGCGTTTTCAAGCTTTTGGCCGGTGTAGCCGCCGTCAGCAAACAAGCGTGCAATAGTCGGGTAGCTCGCACACGCCAAAGTGACGACGGCGCGGCGCGCCGTCCCGATCCTGAACGTTGGCCGGGTGCACGATGGCGCTGAGCAAATTTCCTTGTGTATCGGTGACGATGTGGCGCTTGCGACCTTTGATCTTCTTGCCCGCATCAAAGCCACGTGGCCCTCCGCTCTCGGTCGTCTTGACCGATTGACTGTCGATGATCGCCGCCGTTGGTTGCGGCTCCCGCCCAGCAAGCCCGCGCGCGATTTCAACTAAGGCTTCATTGATCAAATCCAACACCCCGCTGTCGCGCAGACGATAAAAATAGTACTGGACGGTCGTGAAGGGAGGAAAATCCTTTGGCAAAAGCGCCCATTGGCATCCCGTCGTCGCAATGTACTGGATCGCATCCCATACCGATCGCGTGCGGGTCTTGCGCGGTCGTCCGACCTTGCTCGGCCTTGGCATCAACAGCTCGATCAAGGCCCACTCCGCATCCGTACAATCGCTTGCATAGCGGAGCTCTCGTCTGTCATGCTGACAGCGGGTGATTTCGGTCCAGGTCATTTGCTTCTCCGAAGGCTTCGAACACCTCGAAGAGCCACAACCTGCTGAAATCACCCAACTTTAATTTCCGGTCGGCCTCTTAGAACTCAGCCGCGTTCGCAAACGAAGACTGAATCGTCGCCATTGTGTATGTAGAAGTTACGGACGAGCCGGCCCGCCGTGCCGATCATAGCCCATCGCGACCGCAGGCGGTGTCATTCTCGTCGTGCCCTTCCCATGAATCGCGATCACTTGACAAGGAGCGATCGTGTCGTCCCTTAGGGAACAAATCTCGCCTTTCACCATGCCGAGATCATCCAGTTGCTGTAGACTGAGTTCAGAATTCGCCAAGGCCATCTCGCCGAGACCGGTACCCGATGATAGTCGGGCGGCGCCGACATCCAGTGAAGCCTTGATGGCTTCGACGGCGTTAGCCACCGCGACCACGTACGTTAGGTGCCGAAGTTGGTCTCTTTCTATGTAGCCAATTGAAATCATCCAACCTGCTGCCATGTGTGCAATCCTATATTGAGACTGCCCCAGCTTACTCTGCGCCACTAAGCGCAAAGCGCACCTACCTATAGCGGTAGGTTGAAGGGTCGGCTCCCTCAGGCTCGCAACCTCAAGTGGGAATGGCAGCGAGCGAGAAGCGGATCAGCGTTGAACGGCCGGCGATCTTGACGCGTCTCCCTCGGGTGCAGGCGTGGCGCAGGGCACGGCTCCTCTGGATGCTAGACTTGCTGATCCGACATCGCCAGAATGATCCCGCCCGACACAAGTCCATCAAAGCCGCGCAGCGCTGCCCGCTCGGGCTTCTCGTGGCGGGCGTCCGACAAGAAGGTCGGCTTTTCCTCCCAGCCCGTGGGTCAAAGCCGCCCATGGCGGTCACGCCGACCGACGTCCGCTCTTTCTCGATAAGTTGACCTACCGTCAGGTCTGCCAAGCCCTTTGGAAGGCAACGCCCTTGTCGATTAACCGTTCGTCATTCCTATCGCCCCTGATCGGCGAGCCGTGGGCCTGGCAATCTCGCAACTGCTGGGACTTCGCCTGTCAGGTGCAACGCGAGCTGTTCGGCCGGGAGTTGCCACAAATCGCGGTGCCGGCCGCTTTCAGCAGGCGCTGGGGTGCTTGAGGAGTTCGCCGGCCATCCGGAGCGCACAGCTAGCGCCAGGTGCCGGAGGGTCCTGGCGGTCTGGTGATGGCCGCTGAAGGCGCGCTGGTGCTGATGGCCCATGCGCGGTTTCCCGCGCAGATCGGCGTCCGGCTGCGCCAGGAGGGCCGGGTGATCCTTGCGACGGCCTAACGGGCCTGCGAGACCGTTCTGGCGCTGCGCCAGGTGGGTTGGAAAAAGCTGATGTTCTTCGAGCCGGTGACATGCACGGATCTGTGAAGCGAATGCCCAAGCCGCTGGCGAACTCGCCGGAGCGTCCGCGAGCTCGTCGCTAGCGGCGCGGCGACACCGCGCAATCAGCCGGTGCTGCATCTGGTGATGCCTGGCCTCGAGGTCGACCGCGACGAGCCGCGGCCAAGAGAAACCGTCGCGGCCTTCCTGCGGCGTACAGGCTGGGCAACGCGCGATCGGGAATTCGGCTGGCAGTTCAAGAAAGGCCTGCCGACCGTGCTCGAGATCAACGGCGAGGCCGTGCTGCGCAGGGATGGGCGGTCGCGCCGCATCGGGCCAGCCGACGCGGTTTGCTTCCCGTCCTCCGTTGCGACGTGCAACCGCTGTCACCTTTGCGCCCGGCGCCAAAGTCTCCTCGACAATCCGTGCCTTGTCATCCTGCGACCAACGCCGCCGACGCTCCAGCCCGCCCAAAACCTCGACCCGCATCGCCTGATGACCTTAAAGCTAGACTTAAGGTCACACGCTTGGCGAATTGCAGCGTGTCAGACAAGACGGCGCCCGCCGGATGCGTACCGTCCTGGCGCGCGAGGATGGCGCGCAAGATCCGTCCGCAATTGCAGGCCCAATTCGCGATAGATGCGCCGCGTCTTTTTTGCCCATGACGCCAACAGCGACTGGGTCAAGCAGGGCTTGCCTTATCTCGGCCACGGCTCTCAGATTGAGCTGGTCCCGGTTGTCTGAACAGAATCTCCCCGTCGATAAGTGGAGCGTCTGCCGGGCTTAGACCGCCGCGCGGAGCGGCGGAAGATCGAAGCAGGCAGGAGACCGATCCCCCGTTGATGCCGTGCTCTCAAGGAGCAACTCGCCTCATTGCCAATAACCAATAAAGGGACGTGGATTTAGTACGGGCGCGCCACGAAAGATAAAGGGGCACGCTGCCACACTCCACTTAAGGGTGCAACTTGCTTTATTGACGACGGTCGCACCCTCAGCGGACCGCGTCTACGATGTACAGAGCGCAGTCATATAGGTCGCTCAAAAGCGATCCTCCGCAAATTGTCGTTTCAGCATCCGGGAGGACGAGTTCAACAGGATGGACAAGTCCCACGCTCGGAACTGTGGGAAGGCGAAAACCTGGCTCGTGTTTGGTCGGAATGAACGCGGCGGGCCGCACGGAAAAGCACTTCACCGGCTCGTCTCAAGTCCGAAGGCGCAAATCCGCGGCGCAATCGGGGTCGGTAGCCAAAGTGCTGCTGAAATCCCTTGCATCCGCGGGGCCGTCTATACATGAAGCTCTTGATGAAGGATGCCGACGCGGCTGCATTACACCCACAAGACGGTCAACAACGCATTCCTTCTCGAGCTCTTTATGGCGGCTCGAAGGCGCGATGCCGTCGGCCCTATGGATAAAAAGTCAAATCCAAGGATTGTGCGCGATGCGCCACGGAATGGCCTTCTCGAACCGGCTGGCGTTTTCGGAAGCATTGCCGCGCAAACAGCGAAAGCCATGCGCTCGCGATCGCGCTGCGCATGGTCAAGAAGCACGATCAGCACATCGGATCGATGACCCCTTCGCGGATGGGTGCCAGTGGCGATGGCACGATCTATCGCACGGCCGGCTCCGTCCTCTCCGGAATCCAGTAAATCAGCTTGATGTGATTGCGGAATGGCGCGGTCGCGCACAGGATGACGCAGGTCACTGGCGCTTGGCGATCGAGCTTCCAGGCTCCAAACACTGCGAGGAAAGTCAGCAGATCGTTCCGCGTGACTGCCCCGCCTTCGAAAAAGCGATAAGTCTTGCGACCAAAGGCCAATGTTCTTAACTTTCAATACATTGACCGCCATCTCCGGCAATTACGGTCTGACGCTCCTGGCGCGGTTTGTCCCAGGCATGTCGGCAGGCGTCGTCTGGGGGCTGGTTGCCGGCTATGCCCGGCGCTTTCAGGCGGTCCGCTCGACACCTGAAAATGGAGGACACCGTCCTGGCTTCGGAGCACCCGGTCGCCTGTCTTGTATAGCCGCATCGGAACATTGGTTGAAGGGTCGATCCAATAGATAAACCGCTCAGAGTTAAGCTCCTCTCGATTGTGATATCCTTTCGCCAGTTGTTTTCCGCCAATATATAGTTCACCGACTTCTCCATCCCTCAGCTCCCGTAATTCCTCGCTCAGGACGTAGCAAGCAGTGTTGGCAACGGGTCGGCCGATTGGAATCATATCTGGCGCGCCTTCGAGCGTGTTTGCGTTGCCACAACAGCCGGGAGCCGAAACCGATGGGCTCACATCGTTGAACCTTGAAATGCTCGGCCGCCTGATGCGCTACCTCGGTCCGTTTTCGAGCGCCGAGCGGCTACTGCCCAAATATGCATACGCGTCCCCAGGAGCACTTTACGCGACGCAAGTCTACCTTGAGCTTTCGGGCACGGCTGGACTAGAATCCGGGTATTATTATTACCATCCTTTGCGGCATGAGCTCTTCCAAACCGGCTTCAGGAGGAGGTCGGGCTCGCCCTTGATGAGATTGCATTTTATTGGAAACACTTCGGCTATCGAACCCATATACAGGAAGAATATTCGCGAGGTTTTGGAGCTTGAGACCGGCCATATTCTAGGGCTACTGGACATTATCCTGCCTCGCTTTGGACTCGGGCTCGGTATCGGACATTTCGAGCCGGACGCGATGCTCTCGCTCTCCTGTGACGAGAGGCACATCTATCTCGCCACTTATGACATCATCTCCCGCGAAGATCGAGAGGTAGAACTACCGCTCGACATCTATCTGCAAAGTCATGGCGATCGCGTTGACGGGCTTTCGCAAGGACATTTTGTCTATCGGGCTGGGGCTCTCGTGGCAATATCGTCGCATATCATTGAACAACGCCATATGATCGCTATCAATCAGCGTGCTTATCAGCGGGCGACTGGAATGGTCTCTTTGGTCAGCCAGGATGTCCGCAAATGGCACGCGTATATTGATATGGGCCGGATGCTGCAGCGGCTGCAACACAATGAGCAGCGCATCGGCCTGATGTCTTCGGGATATAGTTCAAAGTCTGGCAACGATCTCACCTCAGCGCTCCGGCTTCGAGCCATCTTGTCGGAATGTGGATTGACGGCGGATGCCTGCTACACAGCTGTGTTCGGGAGGATCAGCGAGGCCCAACGCGTGCATGAGGGCATGCACGAGGACGCCCCTCATATGGAAGGTCCAGCCGAACTGATCCGCAACGATCTTCGGGCAGTGCTGCCCGACTATATGGTTCCGAGCAAGATAGTGCTGGTCGCGGAAATGCCGTGTAGCGCTTCGGGCAAAATTGATGTCAATGTAGCTGTTCGTGTCGATCTCGATGGCGCAATCGTTGCCGACGATTCGGGTCAGTTCGCGCAATGATCCGAAGGAGGGCTGCCCGCCGAGCGGTTTTAACCGGTGTGCTTCGTCTCGCGCGAAGCGGACGATGGGCGCCTCGCCGGTCGTGCCGTGGATACGTACGTTTGCAACCTCGCGCTCCCACCTGGCGAGATGTGCCTCAAACGCCTCCCAACTCGCGAAGGAATGACCCGCGATCGCGTTCTTCTTCACGTATCCGACGCCATTCTCCGTCTTGCCTTTCGTGCGTGCCCGATATGGTGCGCAGGCGCGAGGACGGAAGCCCCAGTGCTTCGAGAAGGCGATCAGCCTCTCGTTGAACTGAACCGACCGGCTGCCTATGTCGTGGCGCACCACAAGCGCGCGTGGGTTGTCCATCAGCACTTCCTCCGGGACACCGCTGAAGGTGGTGAATGCGCTCTCGAGCCCAGCGAACCAGTGCTCCTGCTTCTCGGCCCGGAACGCACGCACATGTACCCGCCGCGAATGCCCGAGCGTCGCTACGAACACGAATGCTTTGATCTTCGCGCCGCCGATCTCGACCAGGCGCTCGCCGAAGTCGATCTGCAGCTGCCGGCCAGGGGGCGTCTCGAACCGCGTCGTCGCCAGCGCCTCCGCCTTCAGCGCCTGACGATAAGGCTGCACCGCGCGTTGCAGCGTTCGCCGGCTGACCGTCACGCCTTTCTCGGCCAACAGGTCCTGGCGCACCACGTCCGCATTGCCGCGATGGCGAATGAACCTCTCGCGCAGCCAACCCTCAAGGCCGTCGAGCCGCTTCAGCCGCTCGGGCGACTTGAACGGCTTCAACCCGCCCGCCGCGACATAATCCTTCACCGTGTGATGGCTGCAGCCCAGCTGGCGCGCAATCCGCTTCAGCCCCCATCCGCACGCCCTCAGGCGCAACATCTCCGCCACGTCATCCGGCGTCTTCATCACCTGCCCCCGTGGATCACTCCACGACGACCCTCTAGTGATTCGTTCCTGCTTCATTCGCTCTCTCCTCGGCTAATCCAAGGAGGGGGGCAATTCCTCATGGCGCCGAGGGGGCAGTTTTCCATGGCGCGCGACA
>NZ_LGTB01000090.1 GCF_001238275.1 Bradyrhizobium viridifuturi | reverse complement strand
GTTCATCGGACGGCCGTAGCGCGGATCGTCCGGCGACATCACGGGACCAGTCGGCGCACCACGATCGGAATAGACGGGTGCATTCATCGGGCGGCCATAGCGCGGGTCGTCCGGCGACATCACCGGGCCGGGCGGCGGCAGCGCGGCCGAATTGCGCGGCGCATCGTCATCGTCGTTGATGGCGTCGAAATCCGGCATGTTGCCCTGCGAGTAGGGCTGCGGCGCGGCCGAATAGGCCGGGCCCTGGGGAGCCGGATAACCCTGCTGCGCACGCGCAAGCGAGGTTCCCGCCAGGCCGAGAGCCGTGGCAGCGCAAATCGTCAGAATGCGGTTGATCATCATTGCTCTATTATAGTCCCCAAGCCACACCGGACTGTTAACGGCCCAATGCAGGAAGATAGCGGCGCATTCAAGACAAATCCGCGAAATCCGGGCTATTTCGGGCATTTGTGATTTGCCGTCAACGCTGCGGCAAAGATGTCTCATGGGTCGGGATTGTTTGTCCACGTGCCCAAAGTCATCAATCACCCGCATTTTGTAACAAACAGTCTCCGAGGGTTGCGATATCTTCGAATCGGCCTGATTCGCGTTCGCGACACCGGCTTTCTTGTGTGGTCACCGCGTTCCCTCGACATCAGAGACCCTCCCGCAGAAGGGGGAACCCGCGCCCATGCTTCCCGGCCTTCGTTTCCTGTTCGCCGCGATCGTGCTGGCGATATCGCTCCTGGTGTTCGGATTAGGGGCCGCCGCGCTGTTTCGCGCGGCACATGAGGAATTCGCCAGCATTCCCGTCCGCCGCGCGCCGCCCGAACCGCAATTCGCACAGCAGCCGGAGGCTCCGCCGGTGCTCGCCATGGTGCGGGTCGATCAGCCCGCTGCGGACAAGGCGACGACGGATGTTTCCGCGCCCTCGACCACCGCCGAACCGGCAGTGTCCGAGCCGGCCGCTGCCGCGGAGGCTCCGCCTGCCGCCGAGCCGGAGAAGCTCGCCGCGGTCAAGACAGATGATGCGCCGCTGGCCGCCTCCCCCATGGCCGAATCTCAAGCCGTCGCGACGCCCGCAGCGGTGCAATCCACCGAGATCGTTCCGCAGCCTTCGACCCCGGATCCGTCGCCGGCATCGCAGCCGACACCGGCCGCGGCCGAAGTGGCACCGGCGGCTGCCGACCCCAAGGTCGCCGCTGTGGTTGATCCGCCCGCCGCAACCGGCGAGCCCGCGCCCGCAGCACCCGTACCAGCAATGGTTGTGCCGGAGCCCGCACCGCCGCCGTCACCCGAGACCATCGCGGCCGAGACGAAGATCGCCACGCTGGGCGGACCAGAAGTTGTCGTGGAGACGCCGGCAGCGCCGAAGGCCGCCGAGGCGAAGAAGCCGGAGCGCAGCGCGACCAGCAAGCCGGCGCATCGCAAGGAGCGGCGGCGGATTGTCCGCGCGCGGCCGGTGATCCGGCAGGCCGTTCAGCAGCAGCTCGATCCGTTCGGCAACCCGATCCCGGTGCCGCTGACGCGACGCTAGGAGATATTGATCAGGCTGGCCCCGTTGCGATCGGCGGGCCGCTCGCTTGCCCCCATTCCGACCACGAGCCGTCATAGAGCGCAGTGTCGGTGACGCCGATCCGGTAGAGCGCGAGCGTCAGCACGCCGGCCGAAACGCCCGAGCCGCAGCTCGTGACAACAGGCGCATCGAGCTTCACGCCCGCACCCGTGAACGACTTGCGCAGATCGTCGAGCGGCTTCATCTCGCCGGTCGCGGCATCGAACAATTGGTTGTAGGGCACGTTGCGCGCGCCCGGGATATGGCCGGCGCGGATGCCCGGCCGCGGCTCCGGCGCGCGGCCCTCGAAGCGATCGGCGGCGCGCGCATCGATCACCTGCTCCTTGCGGCTTTCGACATTGGCGATCATCTGCTCGATGCTGCGCACCCGCTTCGGATCGTAGCTCGCCTTGAACGTCGCAGGCTTCGGCTTCACCTCGCCGCTCTCGACCGCCCTGCCCTCGGCGCGCCACTTCTTCAGTCCGCCGTTGAGGATGCGCACGTTGCGATGACCATACGACAGGAACATCCACCAGGCGCGGGGTGCGGCGACCCAGCCGCCGGCATCATAGATCACGACGGTGTCGGCATTGCTGACGCCGAGCCCGCCGACGTCGCGGCCGAACTGCTCGGCGCTCGGAAACATATGCGGCAGCGGATTGGAATGATCGGACACCGCATCGACGTCGAAGAACACCGCGCCGGGCAGATGCGCGGCAAGGTAATCATCCTTCGGCAGCGGCAGCACGCCGGGCAGCTTGAAGGTCGCGTCGAGCAGCTTGACGTTGGCATCGCCGAGATGGGCGGCCAGCCATTCGGTCGAAACGAGCGGATCGTCGGTGGCGGTCATCATCATTCCTTCATGTCATTCCGGGGGACGCGCGAAGCGTGAGCCTCAGATGCGCAATTGCGCATCGGGGAAGCTCGCGAAGCAACCTCTGGATTCCAGGTTCGCGACTGCGTCGCGCCCCGGAATGACGACAGAGATACGATTGTCAGCTCTTCTTCTTCGGCTCCCACGCCTCGATCGGACCGCCGGCCTCGCGCCAGGCGGCAAAGCCGCCGCCCATATGCGCGACCGGCTTCAGGCCCATGTCCTTCGCGGTCTTGGCGGCGAGCGCCGAGCGCAGGCCGCCGGCGCAGTGGAAGATGAACTTCTTGTCTTCCTGGAAGATCGGCTTGGCATAGGGGCTGTTCGGATCGATCCAGAACTCCAGCATGCCGCGGGTGCAGGAAAACGCGCCCGGGATCTTGCCGTCGCGCTCGATCTCACGGGGATCGCGGATGTCGACGATGACGACGTCGTTCTTGCCGATCATCGTGATCGCGTCGGCCGCGCTGATGGTTTCGATCTCGGCATTGGCCTCGTCGATCATCACCTTGATGCCGCGGTGGATGTTCTGGGGCATGGGGCTCTCCCTGGATGTTGTTGTTGGCGCGCCTGTCGGCGCGCGACGCATGTAGCGTTTAGCGCACCAGCTCCCGCATCGCGTTCTCCAGGCCCTCGATCGTGATCGGATACATGCGCTCGGAGAACAGGCGGCGGATGATGGTGGTCGATTCCGAATAGTCCCAGTGCTTCTGCGCCACCGGGTTGAGCCACACCGCGTGCGGATAGGTGCGGGTGATGCGGTCGAGCCAGACCGAGCCGGCCTCTTCATTGACGTGCTCGACCGAGCCGCCGGGCACCATGATCTCGTAAGGGCTCATCGAGGCGTCGCCGACGAACACCACCTTGTAGTCGTGCGGGTACTTGTGCAGCACGTCCCAGGTCGGCGTGCGGTCGGTGAAGCGCCGCTTGTTCTGCTTCCATACGCCTTCATAAAGGCAGTTGTGGAAGTAGAAATATTCCATGTGCTTGAATTCGCTCTTGGCGGCCGAGAACAGTTCCTCGACCTGCTCGATATGCGAATCCATCGAGCCGCCGATATCGAAGAACACCAGCACCTTGACCGCGTTGCGCCGCTCGGGGCGCATATGCACATCGAGATAGCCGTGGTTGGCGGTCTCCTTGATCGTGGTGTCGAGGTCGAGCTCGTCGGGCGCGCCGGTGCGCGCGAACTTGCGCAGCCGCCGCAGCGCGACCTTGATGTTGCGGATGCCGAGCTCGACATTGCCGTCGAGATCCTTGAACTCGCGCTTGTCCCACACCTTCACGGCGCGGTTGTTGCGGTTCTTCTCCTGCCCGATCCGCACGCCCTCGGGATTGTAGCCGTGGGCGCCGAACGGCGAGGTGCCGGCGGTGCCGATCCACTTGCTGCCGCCCTGGTGGCGGCCTTTCTGTTCCTCGAGCCGCTTCTTCAGGGTCTCCATGAGCTTGTCCCAGCCCATGGCCTCGATCTGCTTCTTCTCTTCCTCGGTGAGATATTTCTCGGCGAGCTTCTTCAGCCACTCCTCGGGGATCTCCGCCTTGCCCATGGCGTCGAGCAGGCTCTCGAGCCCCTTGAAAACAGTGCCGAACACGCGGTCGAACTTGTCGAGATTGCGCTCGTCCTTCACCAGGGCGGCGCGCGACAAATAATAGAAGTTCTCGACCGTCTGTTCGGCGAGGTCGGCGTCGAGCGCTTCCATCAAGGTCAGATATTCCCGTAGCGTCACGGGGACCTGGGCGTCGCGCAGCGATGTGAAGAACTGAAGGAACATGGTTACTTAAATCGCCCGCCCTGCCGGTGCCGTCAAGGGCCCCTGCCCCGCCCGTTCCGGCGGATCAGCCATTCACTTTCACTTAACCACCCCGGCCGGCTTCGGCTCCCGGCGCCGAAACGCGGCGTTAAGATGGGGCGTTGATCACTGGAGGCGGCACGACGCCAGTGGACCCGATCGACTTGCCCAACAGCACCGCCAAGCTGCCGAAACTGTTCTCGCCGACGGCGATCGTCGCCGCCGTGGTGACGGCGATGAGCATATTCGTGCTGGGCCTGTTGATCTGGAAGGCGGTCGAGGCGCGCACCACGGCGCTGTCGCAGGGCGAACGCGACATCCGCAACCTCACCCATTCGCTGGCGGAGCACGCCTCGCATTCGGTCCAGGCGATCGACGTGGCGATGAACGCGATGGTCGACCTGCTGAAATACCAGAAGCCCCGCGTCGACCGCTTCAACGCCGCCCTGCGCAAGACCGCGGATGCGCTGCCGCAGATCAGGGAGATCGGCGTCATCGACCCCGACGGCAACCGGATCTACTCCTCGGCCGCGGAGCTGCCGGCCCACAACAACGCCGATCGCGGCTATTTCATCGGCCATCGCGACTCGCCGGACGCGACGCTGCATATCAGCGAGCCATTGCAGTCGCGGCTGACCGGGCAGCCCACCATCGTGCTGTCGCGGCGCGTCACCAGGGAAGACGGCAGCTTCGGCGGCGTGCTGTTCGCGACCATCGAAAGCAGCTTCTTCGACAAGTTCTACCAGGCCTTCGAATTCGGCCCGCATGCCGGAATTACCCTGCTCCGTCTCGACGGCATCGTTCTGGCGCATTGGCCGGCGGGCAAATGGAGCAAGGAGGTTTCCGCGGCCTTCAAGGCGCAGATCCAGCAGGACCGCGCGGGCTATACCAAGACCACATCGCCGTTCGACGGACGCGTCAAGTTTCTCGGCTTCGAGCGCGCGTCGCAGTATCCGATCGTGGTCACCGTCGCCCTGCCGGAAGCGCAGGTGCTCGCCGCCTGGCATCAGGATCTGCGCAACGACCTGTTCGTTGCCGTCGTCCTGATGGGAAGCGTCATCCTGTTCGCCATCCTGCTCGGCAAGGAGTTCGCCAAGCGGACCAAGGTCGCGCGGATGCTCAGGGAACGCGAGGCGCGCTACCGGCTGCTGGCCGACAACATCGCCGATGTCGTGATCCTGCTCGACCGCGACGGCCGTTTCCTGTTCGTATCGCAATCGGTCGAGACCATCCTCGGCCGCAAGCCGGACGATCTGATCGGCAAATCCTGTTTCGAGTTCGTGCATCCCGATCACCTCGCCGACGTCGCCAAGGCGACATCGGAGCTGACCAATTGGACCACCACCAAAACAGTCGAATTCAGGACCTTCCGCGCCGACGGCAGCGAGGTCTGGGTCGAGATCAATTTCAAGCTTGCCGGGCACGCCGAAGATCACCATGCCATCGAAGTGGTCGGCGTGCTGCGCGACGTGACCGAACGCCGCAAGATGGAGGACGAGCTCAACGCGCTGAACGTCCGCCTGTCCGAGCTTGCGACCACCGACGGCCTGACCGCGCTCGCCAACCGCCGCAGCTTCGACAGCGCGCTGCCGCGCGAGTTCCGCGACCGCGAGCTGATCTCCCTGATCATGCTCGATATCGACCACTTCAAGGGCTTCAACGACAGCCAGGGCCATCAGGCCGGCGACGAATGCCTGAAGCGCGTGGCCCGCGTGATCGCCGACGCCACCAGCAACACGACCGCGCTGGCGGCGCGCTATGGCGGTGAGGAATTCGCGATCATCCTGCCCGGCATCGGGGAGCAGGACGCGCTGAAGGTCGCCGAAGCGATGCGGCTCACGGTGCGATCGCTGGCGATCGCCAACCCGGCCGCGCGGCGCGGCGTGATCTCGATCAGCCTCGGCATCGCCGGCCGAACGGCTGCAACCGCGAACGAGAGCGAATTGCTCGGCCAGGCCGACCTCGCGCTCTACGAGGCAAAACGCAGGGGACGCGACCGCACGGTGCTGGCCTCGTCGCTCGCTGGTGACGATCATTCCGCAGGGCGGAAACAGTACGCCTGACATACTATGCGCCAATTGCCGTTCAGGGTACCGCTGCGCTGCGGAATCCGCCCTAGACCGCCCGGCTTTTTCAATTACAATTGCGCCTGACAAGACATTGGGCAGGACGTTTGAATGGGCATCATTGCGGCACTGGTGATCGGTGCGATTGCCGGCTGGCTCGCTGGACAAATCGTGCGCGGCGCGGGCTTCGGGCTGATCGGCAACATCGTCGTCGGCATCATCGGCGCGCTGGTGGCGGGCTGGCTGTTGCCGCAACTCGGCGTCAGCCTCGGCAGCGGCACGATCCGCGACATCGTCAACGCGACGATCGGCGCCGTGGTCGTGCTGGTGATCCTGTCGCTGATCAGGCGGGCCTGATCGAACAATTTGCATTTCCCACGACCGCTGCGAGAGCGGTCGTTTGATGTTGAGGCCGAACCGGCCAACGAACGAAGCAAGGCAAAGAGATAGATGAAATTCACGGGTACCAAGGACTACGTCGCCACCGATGACCTCAAGGTCGCCGTCAACGCCGCCATCGTGCTCGAGCGCCCGCTGCTGGTGAAGGGCGAGCCCGGCACCGGCAAGACCGTGCTGGCCGAGGAAGTCGCCAAGGCGATCGATGCGCCGCTTTTGACCTGGCACATCAAGTCGACCACCAAGGCGCAGCAGGGCCTCTACGAATACGACGCGGTGTCGCGGCTGCGCGACAGCCAACTCGGCGACGCCCGCGTCTCCGACATCAAGAACTACATCAAGCGCGGCAAGCTGTGGGAGGCCTTCACCCACGAGAAGCGCCCGGTGCTCCTGATCGACGAGATCGACAAGGCCGACATCGAATTCCCGAACGACCTGCTGCTCGAACTCGACCGCATGGAGTTCCACGTCTACGAGACCGGCGAGACCATCAAGGCGAAGCTGCGCCCGATCGTGATGATCACGTCGAACAACGAGAAGGAGCTGCCGGACGCCTTCCTGCGCCGCTGCTTCTTCCACTACATCAAGTTCCCCGATGCCGACACGATGGGCCGGATCGTCGACGTGCACTTCCCCGGCATCAAGAAGCGGCTGGTCGAAGAGGCGCTGCGGATCTTCTTCGAGGTGCGCGAGGTGCCGGGCCTGAAGAAGAAGCCCTCGACCTCCGAGCTGCTCGACTGGCTCAAGCTGCTGATGAACGAGGACATCACGCCCGAGATGCTGAGGGAGCGCGACCCGCGCAAGCTGATCCCGCCGCTGCACGGCGCGCTGCTCAAGAACGAGCAGGACGTGCATCTGTTCGAGCGGCTGGCGTTCCTCAGCCGCCGCGAAGTCTAGTTTCGATATCGGCGGACGCCGGGGCGATGGCTCCGGCGTTTTGCTTCCAGCGCCCAACGAACAAACCAACAAGCAAGAAGACCCAGGGAAGATGAACGTCCAGACCCAGATCCGCGCCGCCGAGCCCGTCACCACCGAGCATTTCGACGTCCTGATCGCAGGCGCCGGCATCTCCGGCGTCGGCGCCGCCTACCACCTCACCACGCAATCCCCGGGCACCAGCTTCGTGGTGCTGGAGACGCAGAAGACCTTCGGCGGCACCTGGTCCACCCATCGCTATCCCGGCATCCGCTCCGACAGCGACCTGCACACCTTCGGCTATCGCTTCAAGCCGTGGACCAGCGCGCCGATCGCAAGTGCCGAAGAGATCCTGAAATACATGGGCGAGGTGATCGAGGAGAACGATCTCGCCCGCCACATCCGTTATCGCCACACCATCACCGCAGCGAAGTGGTCGAACGAGACCAATCTGTGGACCGTCGATGCCACGCGCATCGACACCGGCGAGCGGCTGCGCTTCACCACCAACTTCTTCTGGATGTGCCAGGGCTACTACCGCCACGACGCCGGCTACACGCCCGAATGGACCGACATGGCGAAGTTCAAGGGCACGATCGTGCATCCGCAGACCTGGCCCGACGACCTCGACTACAAGGGCAAGCGGGTGATCGTGATCGGTTCCGGCGCCACCGCCGCAACCCTGATCCCGGCGATGGCCAATGATGCCGGCCACGTCACCATGCTGCAGCGGTCGCCGACCTATTTCCGCACCGGCCGCAACGCGATCGAGATCGCCGAGGAGCTGCGCAGGCTGCAGGTCGACGAGCATTGGATCCACGAGATCGTCAGGCGCAAGATCCTGTTCGAGCAGGACGCTTTCACCAAGCGGACCTTCGCCGATCCCGAGGGCGCTAAGAAGGATCTGCTGGCTGCGGTCGAGGCGGTTCTCGGCAAGGACTACGATATCGCCACGCACTTCACGCCGAGCTACCGGCCGTGGCGGCAGCGCATCGCCTTCGTTCCGGATGCCGACCTGTTCCAGGCCATCAAGAGCGGCAAGGCATCGGTCGTCACCGACGAGATCGACCGCTTCACCGAGAAGGGCATCCTGCTCAAGTCCGGCAAGGAGCTCGAGGCCGACATCATCATCACCGCGACCGGCTTCCACCTCTCCGCCAATGGCGGCATCGACTTCGAGATCGACGGCAAGCCGCTCGACTTCAAGGACACCGTGACCTATCGCGGCATGATGTTCACCGGCGTACCGAACCTCGTCTGGGTGTTCGGCTATTTCCGCGCCAGCTGGACCCTGCGCGTCGACCTCGTCGCCGACTTCGTCTGCCGCATGCTCAAGCACATGAAGGCGACCGGCGTGAGCAAGGTGACACCGGCACTGCGCCCCGAAGACCACAACATGCCGCTGCTGCCGTGGATCGATCCGGAGAACTTCAATCCCGGCTACATGATGCGCGGCATGCACCTGCTGCCGAAGCGCGGCGACAAGCCGGAGTGGCAGCACAACCAGGACTACTGGGCCGAGAAGGACGAATTCCCGGCCATCGACCTCAAGGACAAGGCGTTCGTCTACGGGTGAGCGCTTTCTCTTCTCCTTCTCCCCGCTTGCGGGGAGAAGGTCGGGATGAGGGGGACTCTCCACGAGTTC
>NZ_LGTB01000089.1 GCF_001238275.1 Bradyrhizobium viridifuturi | reverse complement strand
AGAGATCATCGCCGCCGTCGAACGGGAGCTTGAAGTTGTAAGCTACGAAGCGTCCCTTGCCGCACGCCGATACGAACTTGTGGATCCGGCGAAGCGTCACGTTGCCCGCGAACTCGAGGCGCGCTGGAATGGCGCCTTGGAGCGGGTTGCCGAGCTTGAAGGTCGGATCAAGGAGCAGCGCGCCGCAATGGCAAGGCACGTTTCGCGTCCGAGCGCGAAATCAAGGCTGCTGATCCCCGCTCGAAGGAGGGCATTCTGCTCGGCCGCAAGGACGGTGCAATGCTTTGCTTCGGCGGATCGGAGCACGTCCTAGTCTATGCACCAACCCGGGCAGGCAAAGGGGCCGGCTATGTCATACCGGACGTGCTGAATTGGGTGGATTCGGTTGTCGTGCTCGACGTCAAGAAGGAGAACTGGCAACGATCGGCGGGCTTCCGCGCGGCCCACGGGTCAGGGCGGAGAGCCGGCGCTCGATCGTCGAGCCCGCATTCGGCTGACGATCGGCCGTCGCCGCGCCCGAAGCACCGGCGGTGATGTAGAGGCCGACCGTCTGCGGTGAGGGCGGCAAGACCTCGAGACCCTGGCGCCGGCACCAACGCTTCCAGTCTGACGCATAGGCCCGGCGGGTGTTAGCCGAACTCGCCGCGTCGACATAGTCGCGGGCGCGATCGGCGAAGCACTCGAGATGCGCCGGCAGAGCGGGGGAGGGGGTGGCGCGTTCCGCTTCGGCGACGACGATCTCGCCGGAAATGTCCTCATCTAGTCTAGTCGAGGCAATCACATCGTCATGCGGTCTCAACGTCGGTTTGGACGAAGTCATTGCCCTTGAAGAGCAGCGGCTCGCCGGTGAGCGCGGCGAGTGCATAGGAAAAACAGTCGCCGAAGTTCAGGCCCGCGGGATGGCGCCCTTTGCCGTAACGGCGCCACGCGCGGCGGGCCTGATCGGCATGGTCCGCGGTCACAGCGACAATCTCGACATCCGCCTTGTGCAGCCAGAGATCGAGTTCCGCGCCGCCGCGCTCCCCCAGTCGCGTCTCAATGACCATCGCAGCTTCGAGGACGGTCGCTGCCGAGATGAGACGAACGGGGTCGTCCGCGATGCGTTCGCGGAAACTCTTCGCCTCCGGCTCATTGAAGGCAATCGCAACAATTGCAGATGTATCGATGACCATCAGTTTGGAATGCCGTTCTCGTCGTAGCCGACGATCTCCTCGGAGGTGCGGTTGTCAAGAACCGGCAAAGCGTTCCAGCGGCGCTGGATTGCCTCCAAATCCTCCAAAAGAGTCGCCTTACGAGCGTTGGAACCCACACGCCGCAGGCGCTCCTCAAGGGCTCGCCGCGTGGCAATGGTGATGGATTCGCCCGTGCGCTGTGCAAGCGTGCGGGCAAGTTGTTCAGTCTCGCGATCCTTGATGCTTAGCGCCATCGGTGGCCTCCTTGGTTCCTATCTGTCAATATTCTACCTATATAGCCCTTTCCGCTGGCAATTGCACGACATCTGCAGGACGCGCATTGTCGGCGGCGCTTCGAGCTTCGCCGGCGGGGCCGCCAAGCTGCTGAATCCCATCAATCCCGGCCGTCCGGCAGAGATTTGTACGCGCGCCCAATTTGAGTAGATTTCGACCTCCTGCCCGCGAGAGAGGCCATCCGCTGGCGCCGTCCGGGATTTGGGCGTGCACGCGGTCCGCTCGTGACTGCGAATTCTCGTCAATCTGACGCCAAAAGGGGGCTGTCCGGCGCTGAAACGCGAGCAACAACGGGTATGCTCAAGATTGATAAGGCAACGTTATCACTCGTTGTTATCCACCGACAGGCACGGCGGTTTTGGCGATTTTTGATGCCGTAAGCGCCGCAATCGGCGTAAGCTTCGCCATGCTCCCGCGCGCGCGCGCCGTCCCTCCTCGAAGCCCCGCCGACCTTCCCGCCCGTTCCGGGCTGGACGCGCCAGGTCGCGTCCGCACAAGCCGCTGATGATGCGATGTTTTTGGCCGGTGGCGCGCTCGCCGCGCTGCATCCGATCGCACGCAGCGAACACCCGCTCGGCCAGCTCTGGCGATATCGATTATCGCTCGCCAGCGCCGCTGTGCTCGCCCGCCACGGCGGGCGCCGCGAGGACGAGGCTTCCCTGCGCGACGCCTGGTATCTGCGCCGCACGACCGATGATCCCGGCCCGGGCGGGCGCCTCCTCGCGGCCTGGCGCCAGCTCGGCGCGCGCGCCGGCATGGCGCCGGACGACTGGCTGATGACGCTGTCCGTTCGGTTCGAGCTGCGCGTCGACGCTGCGCTCAAGGATGTCGTCACCGCGGCGACAAAACTCGCGGCCGGACAGGGTAGCGCCGTCGCGGCCGCCGCCGAGATCGCGGCGCTGAGCCTGCGCCGCGTGCCGGCAAGCGAGCCGCTCGCCCTGTGGCTTGCCGACGTCGTGCTCGCTCACCGCCTGAACTGGCCGATCGCCGTGCCGCTGGTCGCGGGCCAGATCCGCCGCGCCGATCTGCGCGCCGCCGGTAAGGCGGACGGCGTTGACGACGCCTGGCTTTCGGCCTGCGCCCTGGCCTATGCGCGCGCCGCCGCGGCCGCATCGGAGCTCTACACCGACCTCGTGCGCCGCGCCAACCGGCTGCTCGCGGCTGCGCCGACATTGCGCGGCCGCGACGCCGATAGGATGGTGGCGATCCTGCTGATGGAGGACGCGCAAGCGGCCCGCGTCGGCCAGTCCGCGAGCGATCGCTCGACGCGGCGGTTGTTCGAGCGGCTGGTGGCGCTCGGCGCCGTGCGCGAACTGACCGGCCGATCCACCTTCCGACTTTACGGGCTCTGAGATGGGGCGGCGCGCGCGAGCCAAAGCGGATCTCGACACGGAGCTCACCGAGCTGCCGCCGGATCTGCGCTGGCGCGAATGGATGGGTCGGGTCGAGGCCGTGATCTTCGCTTCGCCCGCGCCGGTGACCCGCGAAACCCTGGCGCGCGTCGTCGGCCGCGATTGCAACCTCGATCTCATCATCGACGACATCCGCGCCGAGCTGCGCGGCCGGCCCTACGAGCTCGTAAGCGTGGCCGGCGGCTGGCAGCATCGCACCCGGAAGATTTTTGGCGATGCGATCCGCGCGGCGATCGGCGGCGAGAGCGACGGCAAGGCGCTGTCGCAATCCGAAACGCTGATCCTGGCCTGCATCGCCTATTACCAGCCGATCACCCGCAGCGAGCTGTCCGCCTTCTTCGGCAAGGAGGTCAGCCGCGACACCATCGGCCGTCTGCGCGGATTAGACTTGATCGCGAGCGGCCCGCGGAGCCCGCAACCCGGCGCGCCCTACACCTATGTCACCACCAGGGTTTTCTGGTGCAGTTCGGTCTGGAGACGCTGCGCGATCTGCCGGACATGGAGGCGCTGGAGGACGCCGGCCTGCTCAGCAAGGACGAGATGTTGGCGGGAGAGTTTCCAGATCCCTTGCCGGCAGATGATCAAGATCAACACGATGACGAAGAAGCTGCAGATCGGACAGAGACAGGCTAGCCGCATTTGGCCGATGGGCCTGCCGATCATCCACGCCAGCGCGATGGGATTTTGGTCGGCCTCCGCGGAGTTGCGAGAGAAGCCGCGCGAAGCAGAGGTGCTCGCTGGATCTGCCAAGGCGCGAAGATCCTCATCCTGCTCGACATCATCCGCTGGCCGAGTGGTGGTCAACGGACATGGCGGACTTGCGGAAAGCCGTCGAGCCGTTGCGCAAGGCGCTTATCTCGAGGGCAATGGGGGCGAATACATCATCCCCAACAACACGATCTATCGGCGGGAGAGCAAGTTCTATAGGGGGATGTCAAGGCTTACGAGGATGGCACGCCGGTCTGGAACGCGCCCGTCGTCCACCCAACCGGCTTTCCGCGGCGCATGCCGGCCGTGGTGCAGCTTATCGACGCAATCGCGGGCTGCGGCATGCTCACGTAGTCAAAGCTGACGGCAGCAATCAATCATGTCAGCTATCATCGGAGCATCGACAACCTCTCACCTGTTGATGTCTACTTCGGCAGGGCCGAAGCGACCTTGCAGAACGCAAACGCATCAAGCTTGTCACGGTCGCAAACCGCCGCTTGCAGCATCAGCTGTAGGCCGCCCAAACTCTAACCGTGATGAGCCAGCGCCTCCCTTCTCGAAAAGCCCGATAAGTCTCAAATTATCTGACGACGGACACGCTAGATCACGGTTTAAACCATCGTATAGCCGCTACATACCTTTCAATGGAGAGCGTCTACACCGATATGGTTGGGTAATGCACATTCATTCGATAGCTTGCGCGATACGCAGGGCCTGCGCGGAGCATGGACTTGAACGAGCAATGAACAAACGGGGATGCAGGACAGTACACAGACCGTCTGTAGCACGGCCAAAAGCGACTGGCCCGGAAACGTTAGCGGCACTTAGTTGTAACACACCCGAAATCGCGGGCGCCCGCAAAGGCGTGCTTTCCTACGGGACGCAGCCTGAGCGCCGTCAACAAAACAACCTTATCCCCATTCGCTGACGACACCATCGAACGGCACCGTCACCGGGCTCGTCGTTCACCTGATGCGTGCCTCAGGAACGCAGAAAAAAGCAGGAGACTCTTTCATGCGCCCTCGGCTCCAATGGAGGACGTGCTGGGAAAACGACTTACTATTATCAGACCACGTCGAAATCTCTGAGTTCTTTCAAAGGGCCTACGGGCGGACCGGGGCTTTTAACGCAATACCCTTTGAAGGCAATCGAAGCTGGGCTGGTGCGCGACCTGAGCTGCGCGTAGTTGGCTACGATGATCGCGGCGTGGCGGCTCATATCGGCGCACTGCGCCGGTTCATCAAGGTCGACGAAATCGATCTGTTGGTAGCTGAACTTGGATTGTACGCGGTACGTCCAGATCTCGAGGGACTCGGAATCAGTCATGCTATGCGCGTGATGTATCCGGTGCTGCGGGAGCTTGGTGTTCCCTTCGGGTTCGGCACGGTTCGACACGAACTCAAAGAGCATATCTCAAGGCTACTCGGCCGGCGGGGTTGGCGACAATTGTTTCGGGGGTTCGTGTGCGGTCCACTCTCCCCGATCTCTATGACAACTTGCCGCCAACTCGCGTCGATGATGCGCTGCTCGTGGTCTTCCCTATCGCGCGGTCCATGAGCGAGTGGCCTGCGTGCGCAATCATCGAGCGTAACGGGCCAGAGCTGTGAAAGCGCCAATTGCCTCTCCGAAGCAGCACCTTATGTGCGCCAGCGCGTCGGCCTAGCCGCTTGCCTTGATCAACGGCGAAGCTGCGCAGGGCTTGACGGTGTCTCGGCTGCTCCAGTGCCTCACAAACCACCCGCGATGGCTTCAGACAGGACGAGTTGGCGCTGGCCTCTATCATGGCAGCGCACACGCTGCTTCGTCATCGAAGTGCATAGCGGGACCGGCTACTCCACGGCTGTTGGCTTCGACGACATCCACTTCGTCGCGCGGCTCGGCTCGTTTCTCATGATCCCCGCGCAAACCGAGTGTGTCGTCGCCGGAGTGGTTGGCCTGCGAGTTCGGGGACGGCCCCGGTGGCGGCGATGGTCAGATCGACAAGACAAACTCGGCCAAATTCCTTGACGTCGTTCCCGTCGGCATGCAGCGGTTGCGCCCAGTGACAAGCTTCGTTTTGGAGTATCAGTCGTCCCATCGCTCCTTTCAGACGCGCTGTATGCTCTCGATAACGAGCTCGATCGCAATCTACGACACCGAAGCCGATGCGGTGCAGTCAATCGGGCATAATGGATCTGATCGCATTCCCCCCGACGCCACTCGCTTCCGGACTCTCGGGCTCGGCCAGTCAGCCATCTTTGAGGACTACGAAGTCAACGTTCGTATCGGCGACTTCTTCGGAGATCATGTCGCCGTGCTCGGCAACACGAGCAGCGGAACGTCTTGCGCAGTCTAATCCATCTTGCAGGCGATCTTCGGGACGTCGAAGAACATCACGCGCCCGGCGCGACATTCGTAGTCCTCGACGTGAATGGCGAATTCCGCACCGCGTTCGAGACACTACCGAGTATCGCCGATATCGGCGTGGAACGTGTCATCCTCGACGGCAGCGCTGCAGCTGCTAAATTTCGTGTGTCGCACTGGTTCCTTGACCTTGCCGAATCGAAATTGCTTGTTCAGGCGCGCTGCGCGCGTACCCACTTTCCCATTCTGCGGATGGCGCTGGGACTGACCACGTTGTTGGGGCCGGTAGGCGGCACTCAGCTCGACATCTTTCGCAACCACATCCTGGCGACCGGTATCACCTAGATACTCGGAGACGAAAACCAACTCGGTGCGAGGAAAGCTCGGATCCGCGGCATTCTTCAGCGATTCCAAACGCGGAGATCAACGCCTCCAAGCCCTGCCGTGGATCAGCGGTTAGCTATGGCGATATGCCGCTCTGAAATACCCTTGCTGGCTCAGACGGGGTGCGCGCTAGGTCACGGCTTAAACCATCGTATAGCTTCTACATACCCTTCAATGGAGAGCGTCTACTTCGATATGGTTGGGTAAATGCACGTTCATTCGATAGCTTGCGTGCTGCGCCGGGCCTGCGCGGAGCACGGACTTTATTAATGAGCAATGAACAAACGGACTACAGAACGCACACAGACCGCCTGTAGCACAACAGAAAGCGACTGGCCCGGAAACGTTAACGGCACTTTGCCGTAGCGCACCCGAAATCGACCCGCAAAGACACGCTCCCTACGCGGCGCAGCCTGAGCGCCGTCAACAGAATAGCTCCGAATGCGACCGGCTCGGAAAGAAGGTGAAGGACGCGATCCTCATGGATCTCTCATCGGCTTTCGGCGTTCGGTTCGTCAAACAATCTCCAGCGGTTCAGCAAAACGCTTAAATATACTGAAATGGAAGCGGGTTTATCGCGCATGGCGACGCAAGCCGAAATCTCCTATCATTATGATGTAGACAACGATTTCTATTCAGTCTTCCTAGACAAGGATCACATGGCCTATAGCTGTGGCGTCTGGGACGGTGCACTTGACCTTGAGCACGCGCAAAAGCAAAAGTTCGCTCGAATTGCTTCGTTTGCCCGGGTGAAAGCTTCGGACCGGGTCATGGATGTCGGGTGTGGATGGGGTGGCTTGATTCGCTACGCAGTGGATGAACTTGGCGCCGCTTCAGCGGTCGGGCTTACTTTAAGCAACGATCAGTTCGCCTATATCTCCGGACGAAGTAGAGAGGCTATCCGTGTCGAGCTTCGCTCATGGGCCGACTATCCGGCGCCAACGGAGAAGTTTGACGCGGTGATGTCGGTAGGCGCGTTTGAGCATTTTGCGTCGATGGAAGATCGCGCGGAGAATGTTCATCGCGAGATCTATAGGAAGTTCTTTCAGTGGTGCTCGGATATTTCGGTAGATCAGGCCAGTCTTGGCCTGCAGACGATCATCTTGACCCGGCCTCCGCGCAATCTGAGCGAAGTGCGCGATGCACGGTTTCTGCTTGAAGATGTGTTCAGGGGATCGGCGCTTCCCTACATTGAGGACGTCTTGCAGGCGACCAGCGGGATTTACGAGGTAATGGAGCTACGGCGCATCGGTAAAGACTACTCTAGAACGCTTTCGGAATGGAAAACTCGCCTCATCAAGGATCAGGCAAAGGTTATCGATCGATATGGCGAGCCGTTATTCCATCACTATGAGCGTTATTTCGAATCGTCAGAGCGCGTTTTCAACTCGGGACTTGTGGATCTCTTGCAGGTATCCCTGCGTAAAAAAGCACAGATATCCAACAAACTGGCTAGGCCGACGAATGGACGCCAACCATGGCGAGCGAAGTAGTGACGCCCGCGGCCAAGCGGAAAGCTGTGCGCATCTCATGGATCCCCACGGGATGAGAACGGCGGGCTAAAGCCATCGGCTATTGCCGCAATCTCGATGGGGAGCAATTTCACAGAGATATAGGCCCTGAAGCGGTCGACGACGCTCTTGCAGGCAATCCCCGACCGGTTCGAAGAGGCGTGCTCGTGGTGCACCGGTTCAAAGTTGAAAAGGCGGCGCTACGTAATCCTTGGTCTTGTCCGACCGAGAAAGGGTGCGCATCCTCTTGGACGGCAACATGCGTCCAATGACACTCCAAGTCTGCCGTTTGGTGGGGGAGCAATACTCGTTGCTCGACGGCAAGAGCATTTCGCAAGCGGACTTCGATTCTCCGGGATCGCGCCAAGCCGACAGGGGCCGATTCGGCTCCGACGACCTCTAGCACAGCCCCTGGACGCGCGCTTTAGCTACCTTTGAAGATGGCAATGATATCCTCTTTCGAAAACCGTCCCGTGCCGAGCTTTGTGCGCATCGGCAGATAGACCAGCAGCATCTTGCGATATTGCGGGAGGGATGTCTGCGTATGCGAGTTGTTCGTGGCGCCCGGAACATCCTTGAAGCGATGCAGATCCTGGACGAGGTAGTTCGCAACTCTGTAATGAGGATCATGGTTACCATCAAAGCCCGGGAAGATGTCGAGTCCATGAGCGGCGTATCCAATATCGTCACGCACCCGCTTCTGCTCCGAGTTTTCAAGCTGCTGAAACTGGTACATGGTCGAGCTGAACATTTCCAGAATATTGACCGTTTCCTTGACGACTGGATTGGGCTCCTCCGATCGCTCAAAGGGAATGCCGCTGAAGTGCCAATCGAAGCCCCACAATTGATCGGCGTAGATCGTCTGCGCGACGAAATCGGGATCGACCTCGGGTTCGCCTTGCAGGCGCTTCGAGATATCCGCCAGCATAAGGACGATCAGCTTCTCTCCATCGGTCATCTTCATGGCAATAGGGTCTCCGCACCAGCCGGCTTAGATGCCTGGTCAGATTGCAATTTTAGGCCGACGGTTCCCAGCCGTTAAATCCGTTCGTCGTTTTTAGGCCCCATCGATGGATGAGAATTTTGATCAGGTCGTTTAAGCGGTTTGCACCCGGTATGTCCGGATCCTGTGGCCCGGCGGGCAGCAGGTGAGGCTCCAGAAGGAACGAGCGTTCACGCGCAGTGAGTACGATTGAACTTTTTGGTCCCGTACCCAACAATCAGCGGCTGATTGGCGGGTGCCGCGCACGGCGATCTCTTGCTGTTCCTTCAATAGCGCGAACAATTCTACGTAATTCTTCGCATCGCGGGATCTGGTGGAATCTCTTCAAGCGCTCCGCCGTAAAGATCTTCGCTAACAAGTCCTCCGTTTGAATATCAGAAACACGGAGCCACCTTAAACGGCGGCATCCAGTAGCGACAACCTACCTGCTTGTACTGTACCCTTACGCAGCTATCGAGACCAGAC
>NZ_LGTB01000088.1 GCF_001238275.1 Bradyrhizobium viridifuturi | reverse complement strand
CCGCGTGCTCCACCGCCACCGCCCATCGCGCCCATTTGCGCGGCCGTCTGGGCGAACGAAACGGTCGGCGCCACAGCCAGCGGCAGCGCAAGCGCCAGCGCCGCAGCGGTGCTCAGAACCTTCATATTGATCATTTTGGACTCCATCAAAACGGACAATGTCTAACCATTTCTGCGGTTGGACGTTCCAGCGCGCGACATTGATTGTCCGTCATCTTTGTTTGGCCGGAGGCGCATGTATGGCAGGTGAACAAAACTCTCCGTGACCGCGTCATTTGGTCGCCAAACGGGCAGGTGATGGGGTCTATTCCGGGAGTGCCTGGCTACCTTGGCGGCGGCTGGACATTTGCGGATTCAGGTGGCATCAGAGCCGGACTGCCTCGAACCCGTGACCGGCCACGCATGAAACAATTCCTGCTGAAATTCTTCACCTGGTGGAACGGCCAGACCTTTGGCACGCAATTGTGGACCTCGCGATTCGGCGAGCTGGTCGGCGAGGACGAGCAGGGCAACCGCTACTATCGCACCAAGGGCGGCGAGATCGACCCGACGCTGCATTTCGAGCGCCGCTGGGTGGTCTATAACGGCTATGCCGAGGCGTCCCGGATTCCGGCCGGCTGGCACGGCTGGCTGCACCACACGGTCGACGTGCCCCCGACCGACGAGAAGTACGTCGCCAAGGAATGGGAAAAGCCGCATCTGCCGAACATGACCGGCACTGCCCAGGCTTACCGTCCGTCCGGCTCGACGCTGGCAAGCGGCCGTCGCCCGAAGGCGACCGGCGACTACCACGCCTGGACCCCGGGAAGCTGATCTTCACGCATTGCTGACCCCTGCACGTGCGCAATTGCGCGCGTGCAGCGCACGCGTTGCCGTGGCCGCGCAGGTGCGCGCCTGTGGACAACGGTAACAGCGGGGACAGGTCGGCCGCCGCCGATGCTGTCCACTTGCGCGGTCCGCATCTTCGCGGCTCAATGAAGCCATCTTACGGAGATGGGAAACCATCGCGTCGGATCGGGCTCCAGATCGCGACTGTCCCGATGAGCAGCGGCCTCCGAGTTGGATGCGGCCGGGAGATAGCCCCCGGTACAGATGTCCTGAAATCGCCCGCAAATGTGAGGCTACCGTGAGACAGGAAGGGCCGCTCGGGAAACCGGGCGGCCTTTTTCTTTGGGCGATCAGGTCAAGTTTCTTTGCAGCGAACAGGTCAAGCCAGCCGCGCCGCAGCCCGGCCCATCAATTCGCCGCGACGCGCATGCGCCGGTCCCATGCGCTCCTTCATCAGCGCCAGGATCTCGGCCGGTGCCGTGTCGGGCGAGCCGGCATTGAACGGCGGGGCCGGGTTGTATTCGAGCCTGAGCTGGATCGCTTCCGCGGTCTTGCGATCGACCAGCTCGGACACCAGCGTCAGTGCGAAGTCGATGCCGGCCGTGACCCCGCCGCCGGTGAAGCGGTTGCGGTCGACGCAGACGCGGGTCTTGGTCGGAATGGCGCCGAAGCCCGCGAGGAAATCGATCGCACTCCAATGCGTGGTGGCGCGATAGCCCTTGAGCAGGCCGGCGGCGCCGAGCACCAGCGATCCCGTGCAAACGGATGTGACGTATTTCGCGCCCGCGGCCTGGCGGCGCAGGAATCCGAGCATCTCCTCGTCGCCGACCATGTCGTCGGTGCCGAAGCCGCCGGGCACGCAGATCACGTCGAGCTGCGGGCAGTCGGCAAAGGTCGTGGTCGGCGTCAACACCATGACGGAATCGGTCGGAACCGGTTCGATCCGCTTCCAGATCAGATGCACCTTCGCGCCGGGGACCGAGGAGAACACCTGCAGCGGACCGGTCAGGTCGAGCTGGGTCACCTTCGGGAAGACGAGCAATCCAATCTGCAGGGGGTCGGACATCGGAGGCCTCCAAATAGCGCTTGACGGAACCAGGATGCCATGATGGCCTCCTGTCAAGAATGGCGTATTTCCCTCGTTTTCGGACGAGGCCGGGTTCAAAGGATTTGGCGATGATCGGCATCCTGATCTTTCCCGACTTCCAGCTGCTCGATGCGGCCGGCCCGATTGCGGCGTTCGAGATCGCGGCGCGCTTCGCCAACAATCCACCGGGCATCAAGACGATTGCCGTGAAGGCCGGGCCGGTGCGCTCGTCGTCCGGCGTCGAGATGCTGGCACGCGGCCTCAAGCCGTCGGCAGCAATCACGACGCTGATCATCGCGGGCGGCAACGGCGTGCGTACGCCGGCGACCTGTCCGACCACGCTGTCATTCGTGCGGCGGATGGCGGACCGCGGAGTCCGTGTCGCCAGCGTCTGCTCGGGCGCCTATGTGCTGGCCGAAGCTGGCCTGCTCGACGGCCGCCGCGCCACCACGCATTGGCAGCGCACGCCGCATTTCGTGAAGACCTATCCGAAGATCAAGCTCGAGCCGGACCAGATCTTCGTCCGCGACGGCAATATCTGGAGCTCGGCCGGCATCACCGCCGGCATCGATCTCGCGCTCGCCATGATCACCGAGGACTATGGCGACGAGGTCGCGCAGAACACCGCGCGCCAGCTCGTGCTGTATCACCGGCGCAGCGGCGGGCAGTCGCAGTTCTCCTCGCTGCTGGAATTGAAGACGCCGAACGGCAGGTTCGGGCCGCTGCTGGCCTGGGCACGGGAAAATCTCGACGCGCCGCTGACGGTCGAGGACCTCGCCGACAAGGCCGGGATGAGCTCGCGGCATTTCACCCGCGCCTTCATCGCCGAGACCGGCACCACGCCGTCGAAGGCCGTCGAGCGGCTGAGAATAGAGGTGGCGCGACAGCGCGTGCAGTCGTCGGGCGAGGCGATCGAGCGCGTCGCCGAGATCACCGGCTTCCGCGATCCCGAGCGGATGCGCCGCGCCTTCATCCGCGCCTTCGGCCAACCCCCGCAATCGCTGCGCCGGGCCTCGCGGGCGGGGTAGGTCGTCGACTGCGGAAGCTGCGGCGATTTGTGGATCGAAGGTCATTCCGGCGGCGAAGCGACAACTGCTACCCGATGACGGCACCTTGAGTCCTGGGACAATATCGTTGTCCGATTTCATGCGATGCATGCCGTCTTGCGCTGATGAACCTCGCGAAGGTTCCCGTGACCCACGTCTAGTGGGCATTGGGGACCCGAGGAGGTTCTAATGACAAAGCATCGAACGATTACCGGGTTCGTGGCTGTCGCCCTGCTGGCCGTCACTGCAACCGCCGCCACGATGAGGTCGCACGCGTCGCGGACCGACGACGTCGTCGCCTCCGGTGCGGACACGCTGCCGGCCAAGGATTTCAGCGACCGCTGGTCCCCGATATCCGCATTGTCTCCGGCCGCGGACACAGCCGAGCGTGCACCTGACGCACGCTAAGTCAGGACGAAGGGCCGGCCAGTTCGAGCACGCGACGCGTGCAGGGAATGCTCGTCTCACAACACAAATGCCCCGCCGAAGCGGGGCAAGATGTTGAATGACTTGGTCTTGAACAAACTGGTCTTGAATAGAACTAACGGTTCCGCCGCGCCGGACTAGCGCAGTCATTTACCAAATACAGGATCAGCCCACGATCGCAGAGATCCTCGGATGCTGATCATGAAATGTGCTTCAACCGAAATAAATCACTGGCTCAATGTATCGGTCGCGATCTTCTTCTTGAGTGTCTCGCAGGTATCCCTGACCTCCATGGTCATCAACGAGACGGCTTCGATCTGCAGGAAGAAGCGCTTGCCCTGATCGCGGTAACCCGCGGCGAACTCCTTGATCTCTGCGATCATGTCATGGACGCCGGCCACCATTACTTCGCAGTTCTTGGCAGCCAATTGCAGTTCCGTTCCGAGGGCCTCGATCTCTTTCACCGCCGCTTCATACTCGCGCACGACGGCCTCGGCCGACAGCTTGCCCACTTCATTGACGCCATTGCGGTGCTCGACGTAGTCGGGCATCGGTGAGAGAGGTCGAATATTGCCACGTGGTCGATGCGAGCTCACCGCTTCGATTTCGTCGTCCGTCTGTTCCAACGGGGCGCGGGCGAGGATTTCTGCACTAACACTCATGCGAACGCTCCATAAGTTGTTACGGCAAATGGAGTTTATCAATGTCAACGGATTTGTCTCGCTTTTCCACAATTTTGAAGCAAGGGTGCCGTTGTGCGCCGCAGCGCGGCAAATTCCGCATGTGCGTCAATGCGGAGCGCCGGTCGCGGGTTAGCCGGCGGCCGAGCGTTCGCCCGGCTGCCCGTGCGGTCTCCGGGCATATCGATCTACGGCAGGCGACCGACGCGCGCGCGTCACGCTGCGACGGTGCCGGATGTAGATCGCACCCCAACCGAGGCCGAGCATGGCGGCGACGACCGAGCCGAGCAGCACGCCCAGCTTAGCCGCGTTCAACAGGGCTTCATCGGCGAAGGCCAGCATCGCGATGAAGATCGACATGGTGAAGCCGATGCCGGCAAGCAGGCCGACCAGGCAGACGCCGCCCCACGAAACGCTGGGGGCCAGCCGGCACCAGCCGAGCCGCACCGCAAGCCAGGTCGTACCGATTACGCCAACGGGCTTTCCAACGACGAGTGCAAAGCCTACGCCCAGCATCACGGATTGAGCGCCGGCCGAGAGATCAATTCCAGTCAGGCTGACGCCGGCGTTGGCCAATGCGAACAGCGGCATGATGCCGTAGGAGACCCAGGGATGCAGTGCAGTCTGCACGCGTACCACGGGCGGCAACATCTCGCGTTGCGCGAGACGAAGCTGCCGCCGCGGTGACGCCAGATGATGCGTCTCACTGCCATGAAGCGCGTCGCCGTTTTGCAGCTCTCCGGCGACCCGCGACAGCATCTGCAACGGATGTTCTCCAAGAGGCATCGACCGCACCGGCGTCATCAGGCCGAGCACGATGCCGGCAAGTGTCGGATGGGCTCCGCTCATCAGGAGACCGGACCAGACGATCGCGCCGGGGACGATGTAGACAATTGCCGAGCCGATCCCGATCCGTTGCAGCGCCAGCACCATCAGGATGCCGAACGAGGCGACAAGCAGGCCGCCGAACCCAAGGCCCCCGGAATAGAAGAACGCGATGATCAGCACCGCGATGACGTCGTCGACGATCGCCAGCGCCAGCAAGAATATCCGCAGATTGACTGGGATCGACCGTCCGAGCAGCGCGAGCACGCCGACGGCAAACGCGATGTCCGTCGCCGTGGGGACGGCCCAACCCTGGCCGCGCACCGCATCGGCGTTCAGGCTCAGATAGATCAGGGCGGGTGCGACGACGCCGCCGGCTGCGGCGACCACGGGCAGGATCGCCTGATCGAACCTGCTCAACGCGCCCTCGTGGGCCTCGCGACGAATCTCCATGCCGACGACGAGGAAGAAGATCGTCATCAGGCCGTCGTTGATCCAGAAGTGCAGCGGCTTGGAGAACACGAACGAGCCAAGCTGGATCGCGACGGGCTGATGCCACAGGGCGTGGTAGCTGCCGGTAAAGGGGGAATTGGCCCAGATCAACGCCGCCACGGCAGCCATCAACAGCACGCAACCGCTGACGGCCTCGACGTGCAGGAAACGCTGGAGGGTCGCGAACGCGCGCTGCGCGAGCAGTTGGGTTGACGGCGGGTCTTCGGCTGGCAGTCGGTGGTCCATCGGGCGCACGCTTCCCGCGTGGTGGCCCGACCATCGCTCAACCTGTCACTGCTCCATGCAGCAAACACCCATGGGCGATTTCGCACGGCAATCCGGGCAAAGCAACCCTAACCGAGGCTCGCGACGACGTGGTGGCGCGCCGGCCGGGGCGTCAAAAGCGCGCAGGAGAGGAGCCGTCAGAACCAGCCCGCAAGACCGTTGACCTGCGTGGCCGCGCCGAACATCAGGAAAACGGCGATGCACAGCAGCGGTGAATATGGGTTCCGATCGTTGTCTTGTGACGGATGCTGCATGACCGCACCTCAATGAGGAACTCGTCTGCGGCGCCACGGGATCGTGCGCCGTTTGCCTCGCCAAACATGGCGGGAACGGCATAGGAAAGCGAGACGACCGGCGGTCGCGCGGCATAAAGACGACATAAGCGTCGGCAGCGCGCCGCTGCTCTTGCCTGGCGGTTCTAATCGACCGCGAGCAGGCCGAGTCGCGACGCAAGCCAGCGTGTGGTCGAGGCCTGGATCAGGATCGTCATCAGGATCGCAATGAAGGTGACGGAGGCGATCATCTCGGCTCCGGGCGCCTTCATGCCGAGCATGAGGCCGGCGAGCGCGGCGGGGATCACGCCGGTCTCGCGGGTCCAGCACATGAACAGCATTTCCGGCAAACTCCAGCGAGCGCGGCGATCGGGCAGCGCGCACAGGAAGACGGTGGCCGGGCGCGCCAGAAACATCAGCACCAGCGTGACCGCGACGCCGCCAAGCCAATACTGCTGCATCAGCGCAAAATTGACCTGAGCGCCCAGCAGAATGAAAATGAAGAGGCGCAGGATGAAGGCCGTGGTCAGAACGAACTCGTCGAGCTTTTGCGCTTCGCCGGGCTCCATCTGGAAGCCGAAACTCTCCTTGTTGCCGAGCATGATGCCGAACACGAACACCGCCATGAAGCCGGATGCGTGCATGCCCTCGGCGGTGAAATAGGCGCTGATGACGGCGACGACGGTGACCACCGGCGCGTATTCCGCGAGGAACGCCCACTTTTCGTGAGCGATCAACAGCGCCGCGAGATAACCGAGCACGACGCCGGCGACGATGCCGATGACGGAATGCGTCAGCAACTGGAGCAGGGAGGCGGAGAGCGAGAAGGCACTGCCGGTCGCAAGGCCCAGCAGGCTGAAGGTGATGATCGCACCCATGGCGTCATTGAACGCCGACTCGCTCATCACGGTTTGCGCGACACGGTCCCTGATCCGAACCTGGCGGAAGATCGGCACGAGCGTCGCCGGATCGGTCGAGGCCAGTGTTGCCGCAAGCAGGAACGCCACGATCGCGGGAACGCCCAGGATGAACTTGGCCGCCGTTCCGGTGATCATCGCAGTGATCACGACGCCAACCGTCGCGATCACCGCGATCGTGACCCAGACCTGTTTCAGCACGGCCAGCCGCAGCGTCGCACCGCCGTCGAACAGGATGTAGCTCGCGCCGAACAGCAGTATGATCTGGTTCAGCGCGGAATCGGCGGCGATATTGACGAGCCCCAGCGCATGCGGGCCGATCAGGATGCCGACGATGAGGAACACCGCGACATCGGGAATCCGGATCTTCTGGGCGAACAGCGCCGCGACCGTGCCGATCGCCAGGACCAGGCCGCAGGAGAGCAGCGTGTGCCTGGCGATTTCGATCGAGGAGGACATCAGCCCAGCGACTTCAGCCAGGCGCTGATCTCGGTCACCGCGACATTGGCCTGATTGAGCAGCTTGCCCATGGTGAAGAAGCCATGGAATTGGCCGGGGAAATGCCGGTACGTCACGGGCACGCCGGCGCCCTCGAGGAATTTCGCGTACTCGTCGCCTTCGTCGCGCAAGGGATCGGCGCCGGCGGTCAGCACATAGGCCGGGGGCAGGCCGGCGAAGTCGTTCGCGCGCGCGGGCGATGCGCGCCAGTCGCTGTTGTCGGCATCACCGAGATAATGATTGCCGAACCAGCCGATCACCGAATGGGTCAGCAGGATGCTGGTCTCGGGCTGCGATGCGAGGGATGCTGCCGCGAGAAATCGGTTGCGGGATAGACCAGAAGCTGGGCCGCGAGCTTAGGTCCGCCGTCGCGGGCGGTGAGCGCAACCACCGCCGCGAGATTGCCGCCGGCGCTGTCGCCGCCGACGATCAGGCGCGCGGCGTCGATGCCGAGATCCTTGGCGTTGGCGGCGACCCATCTGGTTGCGGTGACGGCGTCGTCGACCGCGGCAGGGAAGCGGTGTTCGGGCGCGAGGCGATAGTCCACCGAGATCACGATCAGCTCGCCCTCATGGGCGAGCTTCTGGCAGACCACCTCATGGGTATCGAGGTCGCCGATCACCCAGCCGCCGCCGTGGAAGAACACCAGGCACGGCGCGAGCCCGTTCGCCTTGCGCAGCGTGTTCGGCGTGTAGATGCGCGCCGGGATGCTGCCGTGCGGCGCCGGGATCGCGAGCTCCTTGCTCGATTCAAGCGCCGGCGGCTCCGGATTGGAGACGATACGGGCGGCGCGATAATATTCGCGTGCTTCCGGTGCGGTCAGCGATTCATAGGCGGGGCGGCCGGCCTCCTGGAACGCCTTGTAGACGGCGGCGGCATCGGGATCGAGAACGACGGGCATGGACGACAAACCTTGTTGTGATGCTGGGCTGGGGTGTCAGGCGGCGGTGCGGCCGCGTCGACGGTGTAGGCGGAGCCGGAGACGTAGCTCGCCTCGTCGGAAGCGAGGAATGCGACGATGGAGGCGACCTCGCTGGCGAGGCCGAGCCGGCGCGCCGGGATGCGGTCGACGATCTTCTCGACCGGGGGCGGCGCGTTGCCGCCGGAGCGGCCTTGCAGGATGGTGCTCAGCATCCGGCTTTCGATCATGCCGGGGCAGACGCAATTGACCCGCACGCCGGTGCCGGTGCATTCCCATGCTGCGCTCTTGGTCAGCCCGATCACAGCGTGCTTGCTGGCGCTGTAGACCGCGATCATCGGCGATCCCATCAGGCCCGCGATCGAGGCGGTGTTGATGATGCTGCCCTTGTTCTGCTTCAGCATCACCGGCAGCACATGCTTCATGCCGAGGAAGACGCCGACGACATTGACGTCGAGCACGCGGCGGAAGCTCTCCAGCGAATATTCAGGGATCGGCCTGACGTCGCCCTCGATGCCGGCGTTGTTGTAGAAGGCGTCGATGGTGCCGAAGCGGTCCACGGCGGCGCGGACATAGTCCTTGACCTCGTCCTCGTCGGTGACGTCGGCCGTGATCCCCAGGGCCTCGGCCGAGGCGGGGAGGTCCTTGACGGCGGCCGCAAGATCGGCCCCCTTGCGGTCGACTGCGACAATCCGCGCACCGCGTTCGGCGAGCAGATGGAGCGTGGCGGTTCCGATGACGCCGGCAGCCCCGGTGACGACGGCGACCCGGCCGTCGAGCCTGATGCGATCGGGCATGTTGGGTTTCCTCTGGCTGGTCCGGTTCGATCCGGATTTTCCTGGTTTTCACGCGGTGCCGCGTGGCTTCAGCGTGAGGACTATCACACGTGTTCCCAGGGGTGACCAGAGGGTGACCAGAGCGTGGCCGGCGGGCCGGGGAGAGGTGGCCCGGTGCCCTTTCCCCGCCGTATTCGGCGTGTTAACCGGTGGCCTGCGAGCGGCCGATATCAAGGTAGACTGTCGCGAGCCCGATTCGCCCTTTAAAGCCGCGCGAGATGCTTCGAACCGTTGCCCTGACTGGCTTTGCGGCCCTGGTTGCCGCCTCAACCATCTCGCTTGCGCCGCCCGCGCGCGCGCAGATCGGAACGATTTTCTCCGATCCCGCGCCGCGTCCGCCCGGGCTCGACTCCCGCGTCGGCCAGGTGGCGCCGCCCAGCGACGACGACGAGGAAGTGCCGGAATTGCCGCGCGGCCGCCTGCT
>NZ_LGTB01000087.1 GCF_001238275.1 Bradyrhizobium viridifuturi | reverse complement strand
CCCCAACCCTCCCCCGCAAGCGGGAGAGGGGCACGATTTCGCTGCGGATATTCTTCAGAACTTCCGCACCAGGTCCGGCGTGATTTCCTTCAAGCTGCGGATGCCGAGCAGCGCAAGGTCGCGGTCGATTTCGGCGTGCAGCAGCGAGATCGCGCGCGACACGCCGGCCTCGCCCGCGACCACGGCACCATAAAGGAACGGACGGCCGATCCAGACGAAGTCGGCGCCGAGCGCCAGCGCCTTGATCACGTCGGTGCCGCGGCGGATGCCGCCGTCCATCATCACCGTCATGTTGCCCTTCTGCGCGGCGATCTCCGGCAGCGTGCGCAGCGCGGAGACGGTGTAGTCGAGCTGGCGGCCGCCATGGTTGGAAACCATCACGCCGTCGCAGCCATGCTCGCGCGCCAGCCGCGCGTCTTCCGGCGCGATCAGCCCCTTGACCACGAGCTTGCCGCTCCAGCGCTTGCGGATCAGCTCGACATGTTTCCAGGCCAGCTGGTCGCGGCTGCCGATGTTGCGCATCAGATTCTTGGACAGCACCGGCGGCCCCTGCTTGGCGTCCATGTTCTCGAAATGCGGCATGCCGTGATTGAACACGGTGCGCGCCCAGGTGTTCAGCAGCCAGTCCGGATGGGTGATGGTGTCCCAGAATACCCGCGGCGTGATCTCGAGCGGCACCTGGAAGCCGTTGCGGATGTTGTTCTCGCGGTTGGGCGGCACCGGCACGTCGGCGGTGACGACGAAAGTGTCGTAGCCGGCCGCCGCGACGCGATCGACCAGCGGCTCGATCCGCTCGGGGAGGCCAGCGAGATAGGCTTGGTACCAGGCCTGCTGATTGGCGGCGCGGACGTCCTCCAGCGCAATCAGCGAGGAGGCCGAGAGGATCATCGGGACGTTGGCGGCGGCCGCGGCGCGCGCCAGCACGATGTCGCCGCGATAGGCGCACAGCGCGGACGAGCCCATCGGCGGAATCCCGAACGGCGAGGCGTGGGTCTTGCCGAACAGCGTCGTGCTCTGGTCGCGGCCGGAGACGTCCTTCAGCACCCGCGGCACGAAGCCGTATTCGTCGAATGCCCGGCGATTGTCGGTGCGTGCCGCGTCGGTCTCGGCGCCGCCGGAGATGTAGCCGTAGAGGAATTTCGGCAGCAGCTGCCGCGCCCGCGGCTCGAAATCGTCGAGCGTGAGATAGCGCCGCAAATGCCGGGGCACGGCGCTCGCTGCGCGGTTGACGGTTGCGGGAGGCGGGGAGGGCGCTGCGGTCCGGTCGTGCACGTTGGGCGTTTCCGTTGTTCTTGGTTCTTGGATGGAGCTTGAAGTTAGCGCCTGCCGCTGCGCCCGGCAATTTTCTCGTTGAACGCGTTGACGGACTGGCTGACGTCGCTGAGCGTCTTGCGCGTCTCGGCGATCATGGTGCCGGATTTCTTGTCGAAACTCTGGATCAGCTCGCGCAGCGAGATCACGGTCGGCAGCAGCTCGCCGCCGTATTTGTCGCTGCCGAAGCTCTTCAGGAACTTGTCGGCCGAGGCCAGCTTGGCGTCGACCGTGCTGATGCCGTCGTCGGCGGCGTCGATGAAGCCGGCGATCAGCTCGCCATTGCCCGACAGCGAGTTGGTGAAGTTCTCGAGTCCGAGCAGCGAGTCCTTGATGTCGGCCTCGTTCTCGGTGATGACGCGGTCGACATTGCGCAGCGCGACGCGCAGCTTCTCCTGGATTCCCATCGTGCCTTCGGCGTCGGCGGTCAGCTCGGGAATGCCGTCGGCGCCGAGCGGGGGTGGCGGCGCATCGTCGGTGCCGCCGGTGAAGGAGATCGAGGCGATTCCGGTCAGGCCCTGGAATTCGAGGCCGGCCTGGGTGTCCTTCTTGATCGGAGCGTTACCCTCGATCCGCGTCATCGCCACCACGCGATGCCGGTCGAGCCG
Organism: Bradyrhizobium viridifuturi; assembly: GCF_001238275.1. Taxonomy (GTDB): domain Bacteria; phylum Pseudomonadota; class Alphaproteobacteria; order Rhizobiales; family Xanthobacteraceae; genus Bradyrhizobium; species Bradyrhizobium viridifuturi. The sequence goes on along the minus strand of NZ_LGTB01000087.1, from coordinate 7,799 downwards.
AATCGAGACCACCTCGCCGATCCGCACGCCTGCGAAATTGACACTGGCGCCGCGGCGCAGGCCCGACGCCGAGCCCTCGAACACGACGCGGAACGGGACCATCCGCTTGATACCGGCATAGCGCTGATAGCCCAGCCAGCCGCCGAGCGAGCCGGCGACGAGGGCCAGCGTCAGGGTGCCGATCACGAGATTGCTGGCGCGCGCCATGCGTTTGGGACCTGTCTGCGAAGCAGTCTCAACAGATAGCGGATTTGCCGCCGATAGTCACCGCGGCTCGGGCGGGATCAGGCCGCCGACTGCTTCCGCGAAGCCACGAAGACGCCGGCCAGCACCAGGCGAAGCCGATGAAATGGAAGGCCTGCGGATGCTCGCCGATGAACACGATCGACATGATGGTGCCGAACACCGGAACCATGTGGAAGAACGGCGCGGCGCGGTTGGCGCCGATCAGTTGCACGCCGCGGTTGAAGCACAGATAGGCCAGCGTCGAGGGGAACACCGCGACATAGAACAGCGACAGCAGATTGTTGGCCGTGAGCTGCATCACCGGACGCGCGCCGAGTTCCCAGATGAAGAACGGGACCAGCAGCAGCGCGCCGCAGCCGAAGGTGAAGGCTGCGACCGACAGCCCGTGGATCTTGGGCCGCTTCAGCGTCAGCACCGAATACAGCGCGAAGATCACCAGCGCACCGATGAAGATCAGGTCGCCCTTGTTGAACTCGATCTTCGACAGCGTCGTGAGATCGCCGTGCAGCAGGATCACCAGCACGCCGGCGAGCGACAGCGACACGCCGCACAGCTGCATCAGTGTCAGCCGTGTGCCGAGCAGGATCAGCGACCACAGCGCGACCATCAGCGGCACGGAGGATTGCAGCAGCAGCGTGTTGAGCGCCTGGGTGTATTCGAGCGCCCAGTATTGCAGCGTGTTGAAGGCGCTGATGCCGGTCAGCGACAGCAGCATCATGATGCCGAGATTCTTGCGGATCGCAGGCCAGTCGCGGGCGAGGTGCCTCCAGGCAAACGGCAGGATGATCAGGAACGCCACGAACCAGCGCAGGAACGACAGCGTCACCGGCGGGATGTGGCCGGCGGCGAGCCGGCCGACGATCGCGTTGCCGGCCCAGCACATCGCGGTGATGCACAGCAGCAGATATGGCTGGTTGGCGATCCAGGAGCCGGACGCAGGCGTTGCGGTGGAATCGGAGGCAGACATGCGATGAGGCCCGGGTTCACGACGCCGCGGCCCGCCCGGCAGGCTGTACCGGGCCGGTATGGATTTCCCCGGCCCCTGTCACAGACACGGATTCCGCCATTCCATCAATGGGGATGGACGCATCGCGACCATGCGCGAAGTCCCCCTTCCGGAAGATCCCGCCGCACTTTCCGGATCGTGTCTAGCCGGCCTTCGGCGGCGTGGTCTGACGCTTGACGATCTGCTCGGCGAGCTCGATCAGGATCCGCTTGGTGTCGGGGTCCTGCACGTCGCGGAACACCCGCAGCATGCGCAGCTCGAGCAGGGACTGCAGCGATTCCGCGGCCTGGCCGGCCTGTGTCTGCGCTGTCGTCGCAGGCCGGCGGTTGAGCATGTCGGCGGCGATCCCGAGCATCTCGGCGACGGTCGCCAGGCGGCCGGTATCGACCTTCACCGTGCCGTCCACGCCGTTCTTTTGCAGGGAGGCGCCCGAGCACAGGATCTCGGCGAGATCGGCCTGGGACAGTCCGATTGCGCGCCAGCGCGCCTGCACCAGTTGATCGATCTGGTCGTCCTGCGATGTGCTCATGATGCGCTTCGGCGATCTCCGGCTACGTCCGTGGGCAGCATTTCCCCAAGACAGAATGCTAACAAATGGAACTGCGGTTCGTCGTGTCGGGACTTTTACGGATCATTCAATCGACGACCGCTGCCGCTGCAACGGGCGGCATGCAGGCCGATCCGCGCCTGCACGACGGCCAGCCGTCGCGCAGGGCGGGGCGGTATCGTCCGCGGCCTCTGGTCTAAGATGCTCGCTTTCGCGTCATCCGGCCTTCGCCTTGTCAGCCTGACCTTATTATCAAGACGGTGCGCGAATGCAACCTTGGAGCGATGGTTGAGAAGGATCCAATCCTGATGTGTGACTTGGCCACCGAGCTCAGCGGCGGCGGCTCACAAGTCGATGATCCCGAGCGCGATGCTCTTCGCCACCCCGTGCGTCTTGTTGGACGCCTCGAGCTTGCGCAGCGCCTGCTTGATGAAGCCTTCCACCGTCTCCGGCGAAATACCGAGGATCTGCGCGGTGTCGGCCACGGTCTTGCCGCGCGCCGCCCAGGCGATCACTTCCTTCTCCCGCCCCGTGAGCTTGATGGCCTCGGCGGCGTCGGCGGGCTTCAGGATGGTCGGCGCGTTGCGCTGGTCGCGGTTGACGATGTCCATCGCGCGCTGCACCCAGTAGATCATCAGAAGATGCAGTTCATGCCGATGGCAGACGAACAGCTTGTCGAAGTCGCGCCGCTCTTCTTCCCAGAAGAACACCGTCGAGCTCGAGTGTACGGCGCCGAGCCGGTCGCGATAGTGGAAGGGCACGACGAAGCCGTCCTTGAAGCCGAACTCCCGGGCGGCGTCCATCGTCTTGGCCTCGGGCGCCCGCTTGTGTCCGCTTCGCTCCGGCAGCTTCAGGCTACTCCAGCTGAATGGCGTGTTGGTGCGTCGCGACCGCGCCAGCGCCGGGTCGGCATGGACGAACTCGTTTTGCACATACGCCCGCTTCCAGGCATCGGGAAAGGTGCCGATATGATAGGGCAGATCAAGGTCAGGCCGGCCGGCATCGACAAAGGCGAAGCCCGAGAAGCCGTAGTTCTGGATGACCCGGTGCAACGACGAGCTGAGCTCGTCGATCGTATCCGACGCCTCAATGGTCGAAATCGCGTCTACCAGGCCCATTGCTAAAACCCCCGGTTTTCGGGGGTACCACAGTTAACCCCTTTCGTTCCAGATGTTCCGCATTTGGAGGAAAGGATAATGCCGCATTCATTGGACGGCTATCATGCACTCATCACCAGGGAAGAGCTTGATCCGGCACATGTCGGGGCGATGTTGCGGCTGCGCAAGCAGCTGTTCGTCGACCACTGCGGCTGGCTTCTGAGCACGACCGGCGACGTCGAACGCGATCAGTTCGACTGCTGGTACACCGAGCACTGCCTGTTGTTTGCAGGCGTGGAGCTGGTCGGCGGTTTCCGGGCGATCCGCACGGATTACCCCTATCTTACCAAGTCGGTGTTCCCGCAGCTTGCGATGCGCCGTTTTCCGAGCCGTCGCGACGCCTGGGAGATCAGCCGCTTCGGCGTGCTGCCGAGCGTCGCGAGGACGCAGACGGCGCGCGTGAACTACGCGCTTATGTTCCGCTTCGCCGAGTTGCGCGGGGCGGCGGCGCTGGTGGCGCTCGCCGACCTTTCCTACGAGCGTTTTCTTACCCGCATGGACATCCGCACCCGCCGCTACGGCCCTCCGCAGGTGATTGGCAATGATCGCATGGGCCGCCCGCTGACGGCGCTCGCCGGCGAAATCCCGCTTGGTCTCGCCGACAATCCCGGCTTGACCAAATTCCTCGACCTTGGACGGCAATTGGAGATTCACGATGCCTCACATGTTCTCGGACGTTCGAGCATTCCAGCGTGATCCACTGCGTCTGTTGCTGACGCGCGGCAATGAGGCCGAGCTGGGGCTCGTGCCTCTACGGCTCGGTCCTGCGCCGGTCTTTCTGGTGAACGATCCCGATCTGCTGCGCCCGATCCTCAAGGCGCCGGAGACCGACATCGGAAAGGGCAAGCTGATCAAGAAGCTGACGCCGGTGCTCGGCCGCAGCTCGCTGATGCTGAGCGGCGAAGAGCACAAGCGGCGGCGGACGGTGCTTCAGAAGCACATGGCCAAGGGCAGCGTCGAGAAATTCCTGCCGCATATGTGCGCCGAGATCCGCGCGGTCGGTGCCAGCCTGGCGCGGCTCGGCTCGTTCGATCCGCACCACGTCACCGCGATGCTGGCGTTGCGCACCATCTGCGTCGCGATCTTCGGTTCCCAAGTGATGTCGTCCGGCGACGAGGAGGCGCTGGTTCAGGCCGTCGGCGTGATCGAGGACGATCTGGCCGAGGAGATGTTCCGCGCGTTGCCGTTCGGTCCGGTGGCTTGGTACCGGCGCAGGCAGAACCGGGTCTGCGCCAAGCTTGCGATGTCGACGGTGGTGCAACGCCTGCGCCGCAAGGCGGGCTCGAGCAGCGCGCTGCGGGATCTCGAGGCGCTCGGCCTGAGCGATCGCGATGTCGAGGACGAGATCCTGACACTGCTGCTGGCTGGCCATCACACCACGGGCTCGACTGCAGCGTGGATGTTCTACCAGATGGCTTCCGATCCCGCCCTGATGGACGAGATTGCCGACGAGGCGGCGGAGTGCCTTGGCGACGACGGTGAACTGCGACTTGACGCGGTGAAGCGCGCCAATCTGAGCGCGACCCTCGTCAAGGAGGTTTGCCGGCTTTATCCCAGCGCCTGGTGGTTCTCCCGCGAGGTGATGCAGCCGGTAACGATCGGCGGGCGCGACCTCAAGGTCGGCACCTCGCTGTTGATCTGTCCCTGGCAATTGCAGCGCGATCCCAGGCATTTCGAGGACCCCGACCGCTTCCTGATGACGCGGCGCTACAACACCGACGCCTATATCCCGTTCGGCGCCGGACCGCGCGCCTGCGCCGGGATGGGGGTTGCGATGCTCGAGTTGCAATTGCTCGCGCTCGAGATTGCCGCCGCCTATCGCTTCACCGCCGTCAGCCCGAATCCGGCGCCCTGGCCGAAAGCTCGGTGACGCTGATTCCGCCGCCGATGACGATCGACATCGAAGTCCGCGAGATGCCCTCGCGCATCCCGCAGCTCGGCGAGGAAGCCGAGCGGCTGCCATACATTCCAGCCGCCAACGCAGCATCCATCAGCACACTACAATCGGTTTCCCAATGACAACACACATCACGACGGCCAGCATCGGGCAAAGGGCCATGGATCAAGTGCAAGTGCGCAGTCTGCGCGACGTCATCGCGGTGTTGATCGAACAGCGCAGCATCGTGACGGCGGCCGGCGCCAGCTTTGCCGCACATCTGCTCGACCTCGCGATCATGCAGCTCAGGCTCAACGTCAACGATATCTCGGCAGAGGAATTGACCGGCCTGTCCGACTACGTTGGCGCGGAGTTCAGCAGGGACAAGTCCTCGCACTGATCGCACAGAGCGTTTCGAGCGAAGTGGGCACCCGCTCGCGTGAAGAGAACGCGTCAATACAAGAAGCCGGAGCTTTGGCCTTGATTCATTCGGAGCCGAAGCTCTAGTCCTGCGTCGCCACCAGCGCCTTCATCGAGGCGCCGGCGGCAAGCGCGGCGTCGTTCGGATCGATCTCGATCTGCAGGCCGCGCTGGCCGCCATTGACGAACACGGTGACATGGGTGAGCGCGGTCTCGTCGATCGCGGTCGGCACCTTATTTTTCTGGCCGAACGGGCTGATGCCGCCGACATGATAGCCGGTCAGACGCTCGGCATCGGCTGGGCGCATCATCCTGGCCGACTTGCCGCCGAGCGCTGCGGCGAGCTTCTTCATGCTGACCTCGCAGTCGGACGGCACCACGGCGCAGACCGGCTTGCCGTCGACCTCCGCCATCAGCGTCTTGAGCATGCGGTTCGGGTCGACCCCGAGCGCCTCCGCCGCCTGCAGCCCGATGCTCTCGGCACTGGAGTCGTAGACATAGGTGTGAAGCTTGAAGGCAATGCCTAGCTTGCGCAGCGCCATCGTCGCTTGGGTCGAATTGGGCATGGATCCGGCCGGTTGTTAGGGCTGAATGATCGCCGCAATGGGCCTGGCGATCAATTGGCCGGACGGCCAGCCTCGAGCCGCGCCAACATTAAATCCCCGCGAGGGCGGCGCGGCGGGGCGCTGCATGGAATTTTCGGGGGATATCAAGGGGTTGTAGCTCATCTAAAAGACGTAAACGACCCCCTTCTTGCTTGCGCAGCCGACCCGCTTCCTTTATCGGGTAGGCGCCTTGCGTGCGCGCGGCCGGGCGCCGCGATTTGGGCTGGGCATATCAATGCATGATCGCTGTGGCGGACGCGTTTTCGCCGCGATCATGGTCATGGTCTGAAACACCTGAAGGGAACATCTTCGCAATGGCCAATGTTGTCGTCGTCGGCGCCCAATGGGGTGACGAGGGGAAGGGCAAGATCGTCGACTGGCTGTCGGAACAGGCCGACATCGTCGTGCGCTTCCAGGGCGGTCACAATGCCGGCCATACGCTCGTGATCAATGGCGAGACCTACAAGCTTGCGCTGCTGCCGTCCGGCGTGCTGCGCCCGAACAAGCTGGCGGTGATCGGCAACGGTGTGGTGTTCGACCCGCAGGCCTTCCTCGACGAGGTCGCCAAGCTGAAGGGGCAGGGTGTCGCGGTCGGACCGGACAATCTGCGCATCGCCGAGAACGTCACGCTGATCCTGCCGCTGCACCGCGAGCTGGATTCCTTGCGCGAATCCTCCAACGCCATCACCTCGATCGGCACCACCCGCCGCGGCATCGGCCCGGCCTATGAGGACAAGGTCGGCCGCCGCGCCATCCGCCTGATGGACCTCGCCGACCTCGACACCCTGCCGCACAAGATCGACCGCCTGCTGGCGCATCACAACGCGCTGCGCCGCGGCAACAATCTGCCGGAGATCGAGGGCAAGGTCATCCTGGCCGAGCTGTCGGCGCTGGCGCCGAAGCTGCTGCCTTATGCCGAGACGGTGTGGCGGCTGCTCGACCTCAAGCGCCGCGAGGGCAAGCGCATCCTGTTCGAGGGCGCCCAAGGCGCACTGCTCGATGTCGACCACGGCACCTATCCCTACGTGACGTCGTCCAACACGGTGGCGGCGCAGGCCGCGACCGGCACCGGCCTCGGGCCGGGCGCCGTCGGCTATGTGCTCGGCATCTGCAAGGCCTACACCACGCGGGTTGGCCAGGGTCCGTTCCCGACCGAGCTGAACGACGAGATCGGCGAGGAAATCGGCCGTCGCGGCAAGGAATTCGGCGTCAACACCGGGCGCAAGCGCCGGGTCGGCTGGTTCGACGCGATGCTGGTGCGGCAGACGGTCCGGACCTGCGGAATTGCCGGGCTGGCGCTGACCAAGCTCGATATCCTCGACGGGTTCGACAGCATCAAGGTGTGCATCGGCTACAAGCTCGACGGCAAGGAAATCGACCATCTGCCGGCGGGCGAGGGCGCGCAGGCCCGCGTCGAGCCGATCTACGAGATCATCGAGGGCTGGAAGCAGCCGACCGCCAATGCGCGGTCTTGGGCGGACCTGCCGGCCCAGGCCATCAAGTATGTCCGCCGGGTCGAGGAACTGGTGGGGTGCCCGATCGCCCTGCTGTCCACCAGTCCGGAGCGTGAAGATACTATTCTGGTACAGAATCCGTTCGAGGCTTAACGGGATATTACCTATATCCCACCAATTGTGTGGAAATGGCTGACTACTACCCGCTGATCGCCCGTGCCATAGCCGGACTGGACCCCAACGCCCCCGGCGAAGCCCGCCGCGCGCTGTATGCGCGGGCGCGGACGGCGTTGATCCAGCAACTCCGCGGCGTGCAGCCGCCGCTCTCCGAGTCCGAGATCACCCGCGAACGGCTGTCGCTGGAAGAGGCGGTTCGCAAGGTCGAGTCCGAGGCCGCGCAGCGCGCCCGCGAGGCCTCGCGCCCGGGCGGCGGCGCCCGCCTCGGCGATCCGTTGCGCCGTGCCAATGCGAGGCCGCCGGAGGCTGGC
>NZ_LGTB01000086.1 GCF_001238275.1 Bradyrhizobium viridifuturi | reverse complement strand
CCTAGCGGTCGTAAGGAGGCAGGAGTCGACTCGGTGCACGGGCATAGCAATCTCTCGGTCATGGAGGCCATTGGCCCGCAGCCAGCACGCGATGGCAACGTCTAACCAGGTTTGACTGCGGCTCTGGCCCGTGATCCGTGACGCGCTATGATGGTCCAGTATCCGTCATCGCGAGTGATCTTCACCCAGCAACTCGAAAACGATCACAATAAAACAAGGCTTCCGGTGCCATCGGGCGGGTCGATCCATGTCGTCCAACCTAACTCTCCTTCGCCCAGAGTCCATTGCGGTGTCTGCCCGAGCGCTAATTCTAGCTGGAGATCCCATGCCAGGGGTTCGCGCAGAATAGCGCTAACGAGACGGCAAAGGATGGCATGGGTCTCGCAACCGGGCAGCAGTGACCGAAACTGCTGCTGGTTGAGCGGGCCGAGGCAAAGCCGGAATTTGCCTACGACGTCCGGCATGGTTTCACCGGCAAGGGTATCAACGCCGAGCTCAAGACCAGGTCGGCCAAGGCGCCACTGCGCCTGCCGTGGAATGTCGATCTCGCGCCAGATGAATTCCTCGACCCGGGCTGAAATGTTGAGATGGCTGGAAATCACACCGGCCACAAGCTTGGCGGACCGGCTGCATAAGGCAAGGACGCCGGCATGCGGCAGCAGCCGCGCCCGCCATTCCCGTTCCCTAGCTGTGTCTTCCCCGGGCACGAGCCCAAAGAGCGTGCCAATCAGCACCGAGATCGCGTCGGTTGCGCCCTCCTCGAACCGCAAATGGTGACGGTAGTACCGCCAGATCCGCAGCAGCAGGCTGATCAGACGGTGATTGAAGAAATCAAAGAAATCGCCGAGCGATCCCATGCCGTCTGCATGCATGATCCGTTCGGCGTAGAAGGGCGGCAGCGGCGAGGAGGGACCATGCAGCCCGAGGAAGTTGACGTTGACCTCCACGCGCTCGCCGGCGGCCTTGGTCTGTCTGATTCCCGCGATATCTTCGGCAGGAAAGCCAAGCGTTGGCGCCGCACGGAAGCGCACCGCCTCCTGCGCGGGATCATCGGTGGATCCGATCGGGGGAGCGGCGCTGAAGCGCCGCTCGAGATGCGCAACGAGCGAAAAGAACCCGAATGCCGAAAGCTCATCGTGTTCGTCGGGCGCCGTCAGAGTGCCGTCATCGATCCGCTTCTCGCTGGCCATAAGTAGTGTGCGTTGCTTTCCGTGCCACGAACCGAAAACCGATGCAGCATATTGATGCCGGCAAACGTCGCGAAGAAGGCGTCGAGTACCGCTCCCAACAGGAACAATTCGCTCTCGCCCCCGATCTTGCTGTCGATCACGGCCAGTTCGATATTTCGCATTCGGACCGGGGCGCCGCGCACCACGTGATCGGTGTCCGTGCTCACGAACTGATCGAGGCCTTCGAGCAACAATTCCAGGCGACGACGCGCCTGAACGTCGTAGACTGCACGAAATTCGTAGCTGGCAAGCACAGTCCGCAACGCATCGACGTTAGCCATCGCTCCGTAGTTGCGCGCCAGATTGGTCATCAGACGCCGCAACAAGCCATCGCTGACCGGTGGCGGCACTTCTGCAACCACCGCCGTAATGTTGGAGAAGGTCACCGAGCGAGGCGTATCAGAGGTTGGCAGATCCACGCTACCGATGGGTAACCGGTCAGCAATAGGTCCGTTGGAGCAGGTCAATTGCAAGGATGCGACGTCGATCGGCGGATGTCGGCCGATGTCGAGCCGGTCAACGAAGCTCACGTAGTGATCGACGCCCCGGCCGACCACCGCCGGCCGGATACGCTCGCGAAAGTAGGCGCGGTTGCGCTCGGCGCCCGGCAGATCGTGGCGCAACAGGTCGAATGGCTCGAACTCGATGCGTTCGGGACGGCCTTGGACATAGCCGGTCACACCATCGACGGACCGGATGGTGAAGTTTGGCCCTCCGGAGGCAAGTACGCGGTATTCGGTCTTGGTCCGATTCAGCCGAATTGGCGAGGCCTCATGGCTGAAGACATTGATTGCCGGTGTGCAGTTCAAGCAAACTTGGCCTTTGCCGATACGCAACTGGGCAGGGAACGGGCGCCGAAACTCGAAGGTGAGCCTGCACTCAGTCTCCGTGCGGCCGGCAAGCGGCTCAAGACCAGATAATTCGACGTAGAGAAATTTCGACGGATAGCTCAGATACTCCTGAATGATCCGGAACCCTGAGAAGGCGTTGTGCGGCCAGGGCAAAACCGCCTCGTCATCGCTAAAGCCGACAGGCGCGATCTGTGCTGAGCCGATTGCGGCGACCTGTCGATCGGCCACGGTCACAGTTCCCTGTGAGGTGTGACGACACAGCCATGCCAATAAGCAGCGTCCCACTTGCGGCTCTCGTTCGGTCGAGAAGAAAAGACGGAGCCGACCCTTTTTAAGACATGACAGGTTTTGCTGGCCGGTGGCTTTGATACCCAAGGTAAGGCGAGCGGAACTCGTCCGGTTCTCGAGCTGGACATCAATCATCTCAAGCGGCAGCACGTCAATTGAGTAGCAGGTGACGAACGTGCAGTTCGTTCCTTCAATCGGCCGCGAACGCACGCTCGTGCGGCCGGCACGTTCAGGCTCGCAGCGCTCGCCGATGATTTCAAGGCAAAAGACAGGGTCGTGATGGGCGGCAGGGCTTGAAGATATTGCGGCCACACCATCCGCAACAGGCCGTGGACGAATTCGGGAAATTCGTCGTCGAGCTTTTGGCGCAGCCGCGCGACGAGGAAGGCGAAGCCTTCGAGCAACCGCTCGACGTCGGGATCGGTGGCATCCTGCCCGAGAAAGGGCGCAAGCTTCGGATTGGCCAACGCGAAGTCAGCGCCGAGCTCGCGCAAATAGGAGAGTTCGTCCTCGTAATAGGGATTAAGGGCCACCGCCGCCTCAGCGCCTTATCCGAACGTGCTTGTCGCAGATCGCATCGAAGGAAATTGGCTCCATCTGGTCGTCATAATCGAGCGTCGCGTTGACGTGAAAGCTCAGCTGCAGCGGGTTGTCGGGATCGGCATGAAAGCGGATCGACACATTCTTCAAGCGGGGCTCAAATGTCTCGATCTGCTGCTTGAGCGAACGGGCGAGCGCGCGTACTGCGTCGGCTCCCTGCCCGACCGCCTCGTTAAGGTCGGGCATGCCGAGGTCCGGCCGTGTTTCGCAGCAGCCCTGGCGCGAGTTCAGAACCCGACGCAGGTTTCCCAGAACGCTTGCCCGGAAACGGTCGAACGACACCCGGTGGGGCGCGGCTCCGTCCTCCAAGCGTTCCATAAGGCTGCGGTCGAACATCGATTAACCACCATTATTTCTTGTCGAGCTTACCCTTGAGCGTCAATGCAAAATCTGCGCCCATGTACTTCAAATGTGGAACGACGGCGATGCCGACGCGATACCAGCCCGGTTCACCGTCGACGTCCTCGACGATGATCTCCGCCTTTCGCAAAGGCCGCCGCGAGCGCACCTCTGCCGACGGATTCTCTTGATCGGCGACATACTGATGGATCCAGTTGTTCAGCTCGCCTTGCAGCTCTTGCCTGCTCTTCCAGGAGCCGATGTTCTCGCGTTGCAGCACTTTGATGTAGTGGGCGAAACGATTGATGATGAACATATAGGGCAGCTGGCTGCCGAGCTTGTAGTTGAGCTCGGCCGCCTTAGCTTCCTGGCTGTTCCCGAAATATTTCGGTTTCTGCACGGAATTGGCCGAGAAGAAAGCGGCATTGTCAGCCCCCTTGCGCATGGTCAGCGCGATGAAGCCCTGCTCGGCTAGTTCGAACTCGCGCCGGTCCGAGATGAGCACCTCAGTCGGCACCTTGGTCTGCAATTGTCCCATTGCCTCATAGGTATGCAGATTGAGGTCCTCAACCGCGCCGCCAGACTGGGGACCGATGATGTTCGGGCACCAGCGATACTTGGCGAAGCTTTCGGCTAAGCGCGTCGCAAAGGCAAAGGCAGCGTTGCCCCAGAGGTAGTTGTCGGTCTCGCCGTCCGAGGCTTCCTGGTAATTAAAGTCCTTCACGGGAACCGTCTCTGGACCATAGGGCAAGCGCAGCAGGAAACGCGGCAGCGACAGGCCGAAATAACGAGCGTCCTCGCTTTCGCGGAACGAGTTCCACTTGGTATATTTTGGTCCCTCGAACACCGATTGCAGGTCCTTCAGACCCACGATCTCCTCGTAACGTTCGACGCCGAACATGTCCGGTGCAGCAGAAGCTATGATTGGTGCATGCGACATGGCGGCCACTGCGCTCATGTACCGCATCAGCTTAACATCCTGGCTGCCACTGCCAAACTCGTAAGCCGATATCATGGCCCCGACGGGTTGGCCGCCGAACTGGCCATATTCTGCGGTGTAGACGTGCTTGTACAGGCCTGACTTGACGATCTCCGGGCTGTCCTCGAAGTCGGTGAGCAATTCGTCCTTGCTGACGTTAAGGATTTCTATCTTGATGTTCTGACGGAAATCGGTGCGGTCAACCATGAACTTAAGCCCGCGCCAAGCCGACTCGAGCCGTTGGAACTGGTCTGTGTGCAGCACCTCGTCGAGCTGAGTCGAGATTTTGCGATCGATCTCCGCAATCATCTGATCGACGAGCGCATTGTTGACCTGCTCGTCGGCCCGGTTCGGTTTGATGAGCTCGGCGACGAAAGCTGCGACGCCCCGGCGGGCGAGGTCGTAACCCTCGTCGCGCGGGGTCATCCTGGTTTCGACGAGGACCTGATCCAGCAACGAAATGTCAGTGGTCGGGGTAGCGACTTCGGCCGGCTGCTGCGCACTTGTGTCGGTCATAGCGCTCGCCCCTCAAGGAACCTCGTTGATCAGTTCACTCGCTCTTGCCGGTGAGCTCGCTCAGGAGGCGCGGCCGCGCGCCGTGGTCTTCGAGCAGATTCTGGATGGCCTTGCGGAAGCCCGGCACGTTGCCAAGCGGGCTCTTCAGAGCGATCAGAGCCGCGCGTAGTTCGGTCAAAGCGCGCAGTTCGGGGATTTGCTGCACGATACGCTCGGGTTCGAAGTCCTTGAGGCTCTGAAACTGCAGCGACACCGACAGCTTGCCAGCCTCATGCTGATCGTCGAGCTTATTCTCGGCGGAGATATGAAGAGTCAGTTGCTGGCTTTTGACAACCTCGTTAAAATTGTCCTTGTCGATATTGACGAGCTCGCGCTGTTCAATCGGGCGGTCATCGGCTTGCCCGGTGAAGTTGCCCAGAACCAGCAATTTGAGCGGCAGCTCGACATCCTCCTTGAGGTTGCCGGTTGCTGGCTTGAAGCGGATATTGATGCGCTCCTTTGGAGCGACCGAGCTTTCCTGTGCCATATCAGCTCCTGTTTGAGACTCTGCCCTGATAAAGTCAGCTAGCGACCAAGCTGACTCTCCCGCGCGATATCGATGCTAGCGACCCTCTTTCGGATTTGCTCGAGCACGGCGCAACGGCGCGGCTCGTCAATCAATTGCTGAGAATCGGAATGGGTCATCGCGCGAAAGCGCAATTCGGCGACGTCGAGCGCAAGCCGAGGCTCCCAGCGTTCGAGATTGCGCTCGGCGATCACCTCTTCCATGTGCTCGAGCAGCGAGACGGAGGTCGTCACGAAGCCGGTTTCGATGCAGAAACGGGCTTGCGCAAGCTGGCCCACGAACCGCGCTCGTTCTCCGCTCGCGCCATCCAGCGCACGTGACAGCTTCTCGAGGGCAGCCTGAGGGTGCCCATCACCAATCAGCTTATGTGCCTCAACAACCGTTTCGTCGGCAGGATCACGGCCCGACGACACGTCCGCACCACCGACGGCGGCCCAGGCGCGCGTCTCCTCATCCGCGAACGCCCGTCCGTCATTGAACTGAAACGTCAAGATCCGCGGATAGCGTGTGACCAGCAGGGCTAGGCTTGCGCGCACTGCGGCGGCCGCCGGCTCAAAGAGCGGCCCCATTTGCTCCAATGCTTTCGCGGCATGCCGGTGAACGTCGAGCCAGAACGGTGACATCCAGACGATCTCTTCGGCCAAATTCAAGACATCGGCGTGCTGAGCGGCCGCTATTTTGGTTTCCAACGCTGCGATACTGTCCGCAGGCGCAAATATCGTTGTGCGGCCGCCCGTATCCGGCGGCGGGGCGTCAAAGCGCATCCAGGAGCCGACACGATTGAGCAGATAGACCGTCGGGTCTGTGGGGGACGTAACGCGCCGGGCGGCCGAAGCTAAGCGCAGCATATCAGGCAACTGGTCGATCAAGCCGGCCCAGTCGCCATCGGCGCCAGCCAGTCGTGCACCTCAACCGGCGGAGGGGATTCCGCTGGGGCGACGCCGGCCTCCTCGACAGCTCGGGCCGCCTCCGCCGCACGCTCTGTGGGCACGGCGCTTGCGCGCTTGGCTTCTTCGTAGTGCGGCCGCAGAGCTCTCAACAACTCGCCCAAAGAGGCTTGCTCATTGACCAGCTTGTCGCGCAACTGGCGGTCGAGATCGTCAAGGGCCTCATAGGCGGCGAGCACTGCCGGATATTCAGTTTCGATCGGCACATTCTCGGCCACTTCTGACCCAACGCGACCAACGAGCCAATCGATTGCTCCGACCCGCGCCCGTTCCCGCTTGATCGGCGGAAAGAGCCCCTCCCAATGCGCATCCACCATGCCGCGCAAAACCCCTAGGCCGACCGCAAGGCCCTGGTATCCTCCGGTCCGGAACAGACCATAGGTGGCCCAACAGACCACCAAAAGGTCTTTTGACTGATTCGACAGGATATGGAGCGACAGCGTGCTGACTTTGCTCCAATCAACCGAAGTCGGTCCGTCGGCGTCCATGCGCCGGACCTCGGTTTCGAGCTGGTCAAATTCGGCCGCACCACGGACATTGATGCCGGCGGCCACGGGGCCCGGCACAGGCGCGGCACCGTGCCGCGCACGCGCATCGATGTCGTCTTGAACCGCCGCCCAGCGATCAATCACCATAACAAAACCATACGCGAACACACATTGCGACGCATCGTGGAAAGTCAACGTCGTACCCGACGCATACAATAAGCCGAGAGGCGACACCCTTGTAAGCCATCACTACCGTCCTTGCGCAGGCGCTGCTGGATGACGTCCGCCTTCATCTCCTTCAAGCCTTATGCCAATTGCAAAGGCTTGATTTAGCAGAAGCGTTCTCAATCGGAGGCGTCATGGTCCCGACAGCATGTTGCAAACCCGACATTAGAGGCATTGGTGATGGACGCCTCGGTCATTGGCCTGACGGGCCTTTTCGCTGTCCAATCCCATCCCAAACCTCCGTCCATGCCGGAGGCTTCTTCGCATAGTTATCCATATCCCGAAGCAAGAGTTCCGGCTAAGCGCTTACGATCAAATGACGGGCATCAGCAGGTCGTTCGAATTCATCTCCACAAGAGGAACCGGAACGTCTCGCCCATCTCGCACAACTTCCCTCTGCTCATGATCAGAAACTGAACAGAGTTCGGCACATGAGGCGGTATGAGCGGAGCAGCGCGAATGCCGCGACTTTCGCCCGGCAGGCGCGAAGCGTCAGTTCGGCGGCGGATTGCGGGGTGTAGCCGCCCGACTTGCCACTTGATGAAGATCTCCGCCGCATGCGAATGCCGGATAGGTTCGCCGACTCGTCGGGCAAAAGATTCTGCTCGGACACATAGGCGACGTCCTCCCAATGGCCAAGCGCTTCCGGCACTTCCTCGAGAGGTCGGCGACCGTTTGGCAAAAAGCTGAACAGGTCTGCCTAATGCGAGTCGCAGTCTCAATTGGCTTGGTTTACATTCGTCAGTGATCATCCATGATGACAGCGGCGGTTTCCAAGAGCATCACTTCGGGGGCGCCTACCTAATTGACGACTGAAAAGACGGCATTGATGGTCCCAGGACAGTGCCAGCCGAGTGTTCGTAATACGTCTCACTGTTCCGAGCGAGATCGACGGCAAGACTGCCTATGCGGTCTCACCGGGTCGGTTATCAGGTTCGTCGAGTTAGACTGGGGTGCGGGAGGCCGCCGACGATGAACAATGAGGCTTCGGCTCCTGGCGAAGGATCGCAGGACCAGGCTCTTGAGGCCTGGGCTGCAGAAGAGGTGCTGAGCCGAAGCGAAAATCGGCTAGACGCGGTAAGAAGAATAAGAGCGTGGGAGATGGCCGCAACCACTGTGCAGCTAAACCTTGCATCGCTGTCCCTGACGGTCTTGCCACCGGGCTTCCCGGCGTTACTCCAGCGCCTAGACGTCTCCAACAACCAGCTGACTTATCTGCCGGAATCTCTTCCGACCAGTCTCCTTGAACTCTACGCCAGGTCGAATCGGCTGACTAGCCTGCCCGTTCTCCCGCCCGGGCTCCGGCGGATGGATGTTGCCGACAATCGGCTCACCAGCCTGTCCGGCCTCCCCCCTGGGCTCCAACGTCTGGATGTTCCTGCCAATCAGCTGACCAGCCTGCCCGAAACTCTTCCGCCTAGGCTCCAGATTCTGCATGTGAACGAGAACCAGCTGACCCACCTGCCTGCCGCACTCCCGGACAATCTCTGGCGGCTCGACGTTTCCCATAATCGGCTGTCTCACTTGCCCGACTCCTTCCCTGCCAGCCTCAGAACGCTCCACGCGGGTTGGAACCGACTGACGAGCTTACCCGAAACCCTGCTGACGCAGCTGAGACATGCTTCCATAGTTAGGCTGGAAGCGAATCCCCTGTCGGAGCGGGTGCGGACGAACCTTGCGACAGCCCTGCATGCCGAGGGGTATGAAGGACCCCGAGTCTCCTTCTCGATGGAGGGGGAAACGGCGCAAGGGTCGGGACGGCCTCTGGCTGAGGCGGTCGCGGACTGGCTGATCAGCGAGCCGGAGACGCTGGCCCTCTGGCAGAGCTTCAGCGAAGAGCACGGTGCTCACGACTACGCACGCTTTCTCGACAAGTTGCAGCAGACCGTGAACTACGGCGATGAGGCGTTCCAGCAGGCGGTGCGCGATGACCTGCGGCAGGCGGCAAGAAGGCACCGGTTGCGCGAGCAATACTTCCAGTTGGCTTTCGATGCGAGCGCAAGCTGCGAGGATCGCATCACGTTGACCTGGAACGGCATGCAGACCGCACGCCTGAACGCTGAGGTTGAGTACGGGGACTTTGACGGGAATCTCAAAGGCATTTTGGAAAGGGGCCGTATCCTGTTCCGCTTGGACGTGCTGGAGCGGATCGCTCGCGAGAAGGTCCGCTCACTGCGTTTCGTCGACGAGATCGAGGTCTATTTGGCCTATCAAGTTAAGCTACGCGATGCACTGGAGCTGCAGCCCGTGGCCCCAAAGATGCGCTTCGAGCGAGTTTCCGTCGTTACGGAGACCGACATCGCCCTTGCCGAGACATCGGTTCGGGAGCAGGAGGCGGCAGGCTTTGCCGACTACCTGGCCACACGCTGGCAACCTTGGCAGGCGGTGTTGAAGCGTTTCGCTCACGAAGACCATGCAGCCATGGAGGCGCGCCTTGCCATAGCGATGGGAGCGGAGTTTTCGGCACGCCTGAATCAACGTCTCGCGGAATTTGGTTTGACGGGCAATGCCGATGCTAGGCTGCAACTCGGCGCCCAGGTCAAAGACGAAATCGCTCGGGAGATCATGCGACCGGTTACGGACCAGTTTCTTGCGCAGCGTGGCCTCACGCTATAAGCACGGGTCTTCGGTGGCATGGGGCTCTCAAATGCCTGGTTCCACGGAACCGTCGCGCCGCACCGAAGAGCGTTCGCCAATCACGTTGCAGCATATCCCGCAGGCGGTGAAGCAGTGGCTGCACTCGGTCGATGTTTGCGTCGGATTTTCACACAGCAAATCAATTGTGTCCAGCTTTCCCGGAGCAGCGGCGAGGCACGCAGCCGCGATCAGGGAATCCTCAGCATAACACGGCTTGTTCGAAGACCGTTGAGAGCTGATGATCTGCAACA
>NZ_LGTB01000085.1 GCF_001238275.1 Bradyrhizobium viridifuturi | reverse complement strand
GGGGTGAGGAAGAAAAAGTACGCGCGGCAGGGGCGAGCATGCTCTAGCGATCCTTCATGGTCGGATCGAGCACGACACGCAAGGATTCTCCCAGCGCGTTGAACGCCAGGGAGACGACGAGAATGGCAAGGCCCGGCGCATACATCTGCTCCGGGGCGATCTCCATGTATTGATAGGCGCGCGCCAGCATGGCACCCCAGCTCGGATCCGGCGGCTGGATGCCGAGGCCGAGGAACGACAGGCTGGCTTCGGCCAGCAGCGCAGCGGCGAGCAGCAGCGTCACCTGTACGATGACCGGCTGCAGCGAGTTCGGCAGCACATGCCGCCACAGGATGTGCCAGGTCGGCGCACCGAAACCCCTGGACGCGTCGACATAGAGCTCCTGCCGCACGATCAGCGTGCGGGCGCGAACGATGCGGGCCAGCGCCGGAAACATGGTGATGCCGATCGCGATCATGCCGTTGGTGAGCCCAATGCCGAGCGCACCGGTGACCGCGATCGCCAGCACGATGGCCGGAAATGACAGGAACGTATCGATGATGCGGCTGATGATGTCGTCGATCCAGCCGCCGAAATAGCCGGCGACCAGGCCGACCGGCAGCCCGATCAGGACCGCAACGCCGACCGCGAGCAGGCTGGCATAGACGGTGGCGGGCGCGCCGTAGATCAGGCGCGAGAAGACATCGCGGCCGAGATCGTCGGTGCCGAGCAGATGCGCAGATCCCGGCGGCGCCAGCATGTTGTTGACGTCCTGCGCGGTCGGCGCATAGGGCGCGATCCAGGGCGCGCCGATCGCGACGATGACGAGCACCGATAGCACCAGGATCGACAGCGCGGCACGGAGATCGCCGACGAGCCAGCGCAACAAACGCCGCAGCCGGGTCGGCCTGGCCGCCGCCTTCAGTGGGGCGAGCGCCGTGTCGGTCATTGCTCGATCCTCGGGTCGACCGCGGCACACAGCAGATCGGTGATAAGATTGACCGCGATCACCACCACCACCATGGTGAAGACGACGCCTTGCACGATCGGAAAATCGCGCTGGATCGCGCCGCGCACGATCAGGCTGCCGAGGCCGGGGATCGCGAACACCGCCTCGATCACCACGGTCGCCGCGAGCATGCGGTTGACCAGCAGGCTGATGATCGTGAGCAGATTGACGCCGACATTCTTCAGGCCGTGCTGCCAGAGGATGCGGGACATCGACAAGCCTTTGGCGTGAAGGGTGCGGACATATTGCGACGACAGCACCTCGAGCAGCGCTCCGCGCAGCTGGCGCGCCACCTCGGCCATGCCGTAGGCCGCGATCGCGATCCCCGGCAGCAGCGCGTGCCTGACAGCATCGATCGGCGAGGCGCTGAAGGATTTCGCGCCGGTCGCCGGCAGCCAGTTCAGCTTCAGCGAGAACTCCGCCACCAGGATCATCGCCAGCCAGAAGCCCGGCACCGCGACGCCGAGCGAAGCGATCATGCTGATCAGCTTGTCGATCCAGCCGTTCGGCTTGATGGCGGCCATCACGCCCATCGGGATGCCGGTGACCAGCGCCAGCACCAGCGCGATCACCACGATCAGCAGCGTGTTCGGGAAGGCGCGCCCGATGGAATCTGCGACCTTCTCGCCGGTCAACAGAGATTGCGAGAGATCGCCCTGCACGACATGGCCGAGCCAGGCGCCATATTGCACCAGGGACGGCCGGTCGAGGCCGTAGAGCTGCCTGATCTCGGTGATCCGCGCGTCGGTGGCATTGTCGCCCGCCAAGGTCACGGCGATGTCGCCGGGCACCAGCTTGAGCAGCGCGAACACCATGAAGGTCGCGAGCAGGATCATGGGCAGCGCCTGCACCAGGCGGCTGCCGATGACCTTGACCGGTGACCGTCGCGCCATCGTTTAACCTTCCAGCCAGACGTCATCGTATTTCGGCTTGCCGAGCAGGTTCGGGCGATAGCCCTGCACCTTCTTGTTCATGGCAACCAGCTCGAACTGGAACGCCAGCGGTACCACGAAGGCATTCTCCATCACCAGCCGCTGCACGGTGGAGAACGCCTTGCGCCTGACCTCGATATCTTCTGACGCGCGCGACTCCTTGATCGCGGCCTCGAGCTCCGGCGGGACGCCCGCGCGGCCGCCATTGTAATAGGCGTCCTTGGTGAACATCAGCGAATAGGTCAGGCTCGGGTCGGGCCGTCCGGTCCAGGCCGAGAGCAACCCGGCCCCCTTCTTCTCCGCACCGAAGAATGCAGCAGAGGCTTCCGCGACCGTGCCGTTGGAGAACTTCACGTTGATACCGGCCTTGCGCAACTGCTCGATCAGGATCTCCTCGCGCTGCACCGAATCCTGATCGGTGTAGCCGCCGATCTCGATCGGAGTGCCTTCCTTGAAGCCGGCCTCGGCGAGCAGCTTGCGCGCCTTGTCGGGATCGTAAGGATAGAGTTTTGCG
Source organism: Bradyrhizobium viridifuturi (assembly GCF_001238275.1). GTDB lineage: Bacteria > Pseudomonadota > Alphaproteobacteria > Rhizobiales > Xanthobacteraceae > Bradyrhizobium > Bradyrhizobium viridifuturi. Next base: position 8,552 of record NZ_LGTB01000085.1, on the reverse strand, counting down.
ACCTCGGCATCATAGGCCCAGTGCGACTTCGGCAGGTTCATGTAGGCCGGCTCGGCGAGCCCGGCGAGCGCGCCCTTGACGAAGGCCTCGCGATCGATCGCGAAGTTCAGCGCCTGCCGGACCTTGACGTTGTCGAACGGCGGCCTGGACCAGTTCAGGAAGATCTGGAACACGTAGAGCGTCGGGCCGTGCACCACCTTGACGCTCGACGCGCGCTCGATGATCGCCTTCTGCCGCGGCGGCAGCTGATAGATCAAATCGTTCTGCCCCGCGGAAACCGAACGCGCGCCGGTGGTGAGTTCCGGAATGATCGAGAATTCGATGCCGTCGGGATAGGGCCGGTTCGGCTTCCAGTATTTCTCGTTGCGCTTGACCACGATCTTCTCGCCGTCGGCCCAGCTCACGAATGCATAGGCGCCGGCGCCGACAGGCTTGCGGGTCACGACGCCGCCATCCACCGCCTTCAGCGCCGTCGGCGACACCATCATGCCGGCGCGATCGGACAGGATGCCCGGCAACGCGGTGTCCGGCGTCTTCAGCTTCAGCGTGACCTGTTGCGCCCCAGTGACCTCGACCGCGTCGACCGAGAGCAGATCGGCCTTGATGTTCGACTTCGCATCGCTCCGGTTGCGATCGAGGTTGAATTTGACGGCTTCCGCATCGAGCGGCGTGCCGTCATGGAAAGTGACGCCGGAGCGGATGTTGAGCACCAGCGTATTGGGATCGGTGAACTTCCAGCTCTCGGCGAGCCCCGGCTTCGGCTTCAGCGTCTCGAATTCCCATTCGACCAGCGTGTCGTACATCGTGAACAGGAAGGCATGGTCGGAGCCGGCGCCGCCGGTGGCCGGATCGAGGCTCGACGGATTGGCCGGCGCCGAGATGCGCAAGGTGCCGCCCTTCTTCGGCGCTGCTTGCGCGAACGCGCGGCCACTGATGGTGGTGCTGGCCAATGCACCCGAGATCAGCGCGATGGCCTCGCGTCGCGTCGTCATTGTCATGGCATCTCTCCAGCACTCTCATGAGACGAAAAATTCGGGCGATCGGCGAAATGGCAGGCCACCCAGTGATCGGGCTCCAGCTCGCGCCACTCCGGCACGCGTTCGGCGCAGAGCGGCTGCGCATGCGGGCAGCGGGTGCGGAAACGGCAGCCTGACGGCGGATCGATCGGGCTCGGCACCTCGCCTTGCAGCACGATGCGGCTCTCCTGCCGCATCGATGACGGCAACGGCCTCGGCTCGGCCGAGAGCAGCGCGATCGTGTAGGGATGCAGCGGCCGCTCGGCGACCTCCTCGGTCGGACCAAGCTCGACGAACTGGCCGAGATACATCACCGCGACGCGCTCGCTGATGTGCGACACCACGGCGAGATCGTGAGTGATGAAGACGTAGGTCAGGCCGAGATCGCGCTGCAGATCGGCGAACAGATTGAGCACGTCGCCGCGGATCGACATGTCGAGCGCGGCCACCACCTCATCGCAGACGATCAGTTTCGGCTTCAAGGTCAGCGCGCGGGCGATCACGACGCGCTGCTTCTGGCCGCCGGACAATTGATGCGGGTAGCGCTCGCCGAACTCCTGCGGCAGCCCGACGCGCTCCAGTGCTTCCCTCGCCTGCCGCTCGCGCGCGGCGCGGTCGCCGATGCGGGCGAGCTCGAGCGGCTCCAGCACCGAGGCAAGGATGGTCATGCGCGGGTTCAGCGCGGCGTTCGGATCCTGGAAGATGATCTGGTAGTCGCGGCGATGGTGCTGGAATTGCCCCCGCGACAGCGCCAGCGGATCGATACCGTCGTGCAGGATGGCGCCGGCGCTGGGTTTCAGCAGGAACACGAGCGCACGACCGATCGTGGTCTTGCCCGATCCGGACTCGCCGATGATGCCGAAGGTCTCGCCGCGGCGGACGTCGAAATTGACGCCGTCGACCGCCTTCACGGTGGCGCGGCGGTCCGAGGTCTGGAAGCGGACCTGGAGGTCACGCACCGAGACAATGGCATCGCGGCGGGGCTCGGATGTGGCTACGGTCATTGGCGCGCGACCCTCGCGCCCGCAGCGAGGTCGGGCGGATGCAGCGCGCCCGGCAGATTGAGCTCGGCGAAGCGCCAGCAACGCACCTTGCGGCCGCCGCCAGCGTCCTGCAATTTCTGCTCGGCCTCGCAGCCCTTCACTGCGTGCGCGCAGCGGGCGCGGAAGCGGCAGCCGGCCGGCATCTCGGCAATCGACGGCACCGGCCCGGGATCGACGGCAGTCGGCCGTGACGCGGGCTCAAATGCGGCAGCGAGCGCAACAAGCCCGACGTGTAGGGATGCAGCGGCCGCACCAGCGCCTCGTCGACGGTGGCGTCCTCGATCACCTCGCCGGCATACATCGTGATCATCCGCGTGCAGGTCTCGGCGACGACGCCGAGATCGTGGGTGATCAGCATCAGCGCGGTCTTCGAGGTCTCGCTGATGTCGCGCAGCAGTTCGAGGATCTGCGCCTGCACGGTGACGTCGAGCGCGGTGGTCGGCTCGTCCGCGATCAGCAGCTCCGGCCCGCAGATCAGGCTTGCGGCGATCATCACGCGCTGGCGCATGCCGCCGGAGAGCTGGTGCGGATAATCGTCGATCCGCCGTTCCGGCGAGGCGATGCCGACGCGGCGGAGCATCTCCAGCGTCTTCGCGCGCGCCTCCTCATAGGACACATCGCTATGGACGCGCAGCGTCTCCGCGATCTGGTGGCCGACCGTGAACACCGGGTCGAGCGCGCTCATCGGCTCCTGGAAGATCATCGCGATGCGCTTGCCGCGGATGGCGCGCATCTGCCGCGCGCTGCAGGACGCCAGATCGGTGCCGTCGAACAGGATCCTGCCGTCAAGCCCGGCGAAATTGCCCGGCAACAGGCGCAGGATCGAGAGCCCGGTGATGGTCTTGCCGCAGCCGCTCTCGCCGACGATGCCGATGCGCTCGCCGGGCGCAACGTCGAAGTCGATCCGCCGCGTGGCCTGCCAGATGCCCTGCGCGGTCTTGAAACGAACGCCGAGCCCACGCACGGACAGCAGCGGCCGCGCGTCGTCGCGCGCGCCCTCCGCCTTGCGCTGTGCCGGTGGCCCTGCTCCCATCAGCCTGCCGCCCGCTTCTTCTCGTTCACCAGCTGCTCCTCCATCAGCATCTCGGTGCCGATGATGCCGTCGCGGGTGAGCTCCTCGAGCTCGGCGTCGGACAGGCCGAGCATGCCGCCGAGAATCTCGCGATTGTGCTCGCCGAGCGTCGGCGGCACCGAGCGGATCGCAAACGGCGCGTCGCCCTGGCGGAACGGCATCGACGGCTGCGGATGCCGTCCGATGAAGGCGCGGTCGACCTGCTGGATGAAGCCGCGGGCGTGCAGCTGCGGATCGTCGAGCAGATCGATCGGCAGCCGCGCGACGCCGGACGCAACACCGGCGCATTGCAGCGCGGCCATCGCCACATCGGCATTGCGCGCGGACGTCCAGACAGTGATCGCAGCCTCGATCTCGGCCTCGCTGGCGCGGCGGCCCGCGGCCGTGCCGAGCCTCTCGTCCGTCGCCCAATCCTCGCGGCCGAGCAGCCGCGCAAGCCTCGGCCACATCGCATCGTCGGACACCGCGACCACGATCCAGTTGTCCTCGCCGTCGCAGCGAAAGCAGCCATGCGGCACGAAATCCGGATGGCGATTGCCGTGTTTCGAAGGCTCCTTGCCGTCGATCGAATGCGCCACGATCCAGGGCGCGGCGAACGGCATCATGCATTCGATCTGGGCAAGATCGATGAACTGGCCCTGCCCCGTGAGCTTGGCGTGGATCAGCGCGGTCAGCACCGCGACAGCGCCATTGAGGCCGCCGACGGCGTCGCCGAACGCGGTATGGCTCATGACCGGCGGCCCGCCGGCCTCGCCGACCACGCTGGGCAGGCCGGAACCTTGCTCGAGGGTCGAGCCATAGGCCCGGCAATCGCGATGCACGCTGCCGGCGCCGAATGCCGACATCGACATCATCACGAGCTTCGGGTTGAGCTTGCTCAGCACGTCGTAGCCGAGGCCGAGCTTGGGCAGCACCTCGACCGAGTAATTGTCGACCACGAGGTCGGCATCGGCAAGCAGGCGTTTTGCAAGTGCCAGCCCTTTCGGCCGGGTCAGGTCGAGCGTGATGCCGCGTTTGTTGCGATTCATGATGCAGTAGCGCACCGACTTCTCGTACATCTGCTCCAGCACATAGGCCGGGCGCCGATCGACGCCGCGCCACCAGTCCGGATACTGCGTCGCCTCGATCTTGATCACGTCGGCGCCGAGATCGGCGAGCGTGCGGGTGCAGATCGGTCCGGCCCACCCCATCGAGAAATCGACGACACGAATGCCTTCAAGCGGCAAACGATCGGTCGGAGCGTGCTTCGGCGTGGGCACGCGCGGCGCGGCCTCGCGCGCGGCCTGCTGCTCGCCGATGCCGGGCACGCGGCCGCCGCGCAGCGGTGGCGTTGCCGTCAGCCGCTGCATCGTGCCGGCGCTGAAACCAGCCTCGTCGCCGACCGTGATCGGCACGATGGCGCCGCGGGCGCGCTTCTCGTCATCGGCGATGAGGTCCGATATCTCCGGCACCGGCACGATCGGGATCTTGCGCTTGAGACCCTCAGCAAACCATTCCTGCGCGGTGCGCTGCTTCAGCCTGGGCAGGATCTTGCCTTCGATCTCGGCGACGCGCTGCAGCCGGTCGACGCCCATGACCAGCGTCGGATCATCGCGCAATTCGTTCAGCCCGAGCATCTCGCAGAACGCGCGCCACTGTGCCGGGGTCACTGTGGTAACGCCGAGCCAACCTTGCTTGGTTTCGTAGATGCCGACCGGAAAGGTCGGCCAGAACCGGTTGACGCCGATCCGCCGCATGATGTCGCCGCGCTGGAACGCCTCGAACATGATGTATTCGGTGACGGCGATAGAGGCCTCGAACAGGCTGAGATGGCTTTCCCGCCCGCGCCCATCGTGCATGCGGCCGAGCACCGATGACGCTGCGGCGATGAAGCCCCACAGCCCACCCAGGATCCCGGTCTGGAAATCCGGCGCGTGCATCGGCGGGCCCTGCTCGGGTCCGACCAGCTTCACGAGTCCGGTCAGCGCGCGGATCGTGGAGTCGGTCGCGGCGAAATCGGCATAGGGACCGCGATCGCCGAACCAGGCGAGGTCGAGATGGATCAGGCCCGGATTGTCGCGCCTGATCGCGTCGAGATCGATCGCGGGACAATCGGCCGCAGCGATGCCGCGCCCATCGAGCAAAATGTCGCAGCCTGCGATCAGCTCATGCAGGCGCGATGCATCGCGCTGGTCGAGGACGACGCTCGATTTGTTGAAGTTGAGAAACGCGAACCACGCGCTGTGCCCTTGCGGCGTCAGCGGCGCGGAGCGGCGAAGCGGATCGCCCGCCGGTGGTTCGACCTTCTGCACATCGGCGCCGAAATCCGCGAATAGCCGCGCGCAATAGCTCGTCGCCGCCGCGCTTCCGATCTCGACAATCCGCAGATGCGACAACGCGCCCATCACGCTTCCTCGCGACAAAATGACCAGCCGATGACATCGACTGATTCAGTTTCTTGTTGGGGTGAACTTGAAGCCGCGCCGACTGTGTGATGCAAGTGGAATTTTCTTCCGCTTGACGGAATTCGCTGGATTGCCGCTGCACTTTGCAGCAAGCGTGCGTTGACGGTCTGCCGCCGTGCGGTTGACGCATTGCTCGATCCGCTATTGTGCTCTCTTCAACACCAACAAACGCCGGGCAGGAAACCATGAGCAAATCAACCACGATCAAAAGCGTCGAAACGCTCGCCTGCGATGCCGGCTGGCGGAATTATCATTTCGTCAAGGTGACCACCGCGGATGGGCTGGTCGGCTGGAGCGAATATGACGAGGGCTTTGGCGCGCCCGGCGTGACCGCGGCGATCGAGCGGCTGTCGGCGCGGGTGGTCGGCAAGAACGCGTTCGAGCACGAACGGATCTATGTCGAGCTGTTCGCCGCGACCCGCCCCGCCGCCGGCGGCGTGGTGGCGCTGGCGTTAGGGGCGATCGAGAACGCGCTGCTCGACGTCAAGGCCAAGGCGCTCGGCGTGCCCTGCTACGATCTGCTCGGCGGCAAGATCCGCGACCGCGTGCGGGTCTACTGGTCACATTGCGCGACCTGGCGCATCAATCATCCCGACTGGTACAAGCCCGCGATCACCGATCTCGACGGCGTCAAGGCGATCGGCGCCGAGGTGCGCGAGAAGAAATTCACGGCGATGAAGACCAACATCTTCGTCTACACCGACGGCAAGCCGATGGGCTGGCGCCCCGGCTTCGGCTCGCCGTTCCAACCCGAGATCAACATCGATCGCACGGTGCTGCGCAATCTCTGCATGCATCTCGAGGCGATCCGCGACGGCGCGGGGCCGGATGTCGATCTGCTGCTCGACCTCAACTTCAACGCCAAGACCGAAGGCTATCTGAAAATCCTGCGCGCCATCGAGAAGATGGACATGTTCTGGGTCGAGATCGACACCTTCAACCCGCAGGCGCTCGGCTATATCCGTCGCCAGAGCCCGCACCCGATCTCGTCCTGCGAGACGCTGCTGGGCCTGCGCGAATTCCTGCCCTACTTCACCGAGCAGGCGATGGATGTCGCGATCATCGACACGCCGTGGAACGGGGTCTGGCAGTCGATGAAGATCGCCGCCGCCGCCGAGCATTTCGAGGTCAACGTCGCACCGCATAATTTCTACGGCCACCTCTGCACCATGATGAACGCGCATTTCTGCGCGGCGGTGCCGAACCTGCGCATCATGGAGACTGACATCGATCGGCTGGCCTGGGACCACGAGCTGTTCACCCATGTGCCCGAATTCGTCGACGGCCATCTCGTGATCCCGGATCGCCCGGGCTGGGGCACCGAACCGAACGAGGAAGGCCTTCGTGCGCATCCGCCGAAGAACAAGGGCGGGCTGCTGAATTACGGGTTGAAGAAGTAAGGACTATTGCCCCGGCCCTCACCCCATCGTCGTCCCGGCCTAGTGCGCAATTGCGCACGGGGGCCGGGACCCATAACCACGAATGGGAGTGAGCCGGTGCGCTGGACCTGCAGCCCGCTATAACAACAGGCTTCGGCGGTAATGGGTCCCGGCCTTCGCCGGGACGACGTATTTATCTAGATCACGCCCCCTCAATTATCCTCGCGCACCGGCGTGAACGCGCTTTCGATCACGTCGCCGATCGGCTGCCAGGCGTTGCCGTCGAACTGCACCAGCCGCATCTGCTTGATGGGTCGGAAATCCTTCGGCCCGGTGTTGATCACGATCCCGGGCAGCGCGATCGGGCTCTGATAATCCTTCAGCGAGGCCGCCTGCCGCATGATATTGTCGCGCGACAGGTCGTCGCCGCACTGCCGCAGCACCTGCATCAGCGTGTCGGCGGCGGCATAGCCGAACACGGCGTAGATGTCGTCCTTATCACCGTCGGGGTAGTACTTGTCCATGAAGGCGTCCCACGCCTTGATCTGCGGGTCGTTCTTCCAGGCGGCATCGCCTGCGTCCTTCAGGAACGAGGTCGAGATCACGCCGAGCGAGTTCTGCAGGCCCGCTGGCCGCAACGCGCTGGCGATCGAGGCCGAGGCATTGTCGAGGATGAACACCGGATGCCAGTCGAGCTCGGCGGCAACCCGGATCGCGCGCGCCGCGATCGCGGGCGCGCCGTCGAACACCAGGATGTCGGCGCCGGAGTTTTTCAGGATTCCGACCTGGTTTTGGATCGAGGTCTCCGACGCATCGAAGGCGAGATCCGCGACGATCATGCCGGCGGTGTCGCCGAGCCCTTCCTGCAATCCCCTGAACAGGTCGCGGCCGAACTGGTCGTTCTGCCAAAGCACCGCGATCTTGCGCGAAGGATAGGCGGCCTGGATGTAATTGGCATAGATCCGTCCCTCGGCGCGGAAGGTCGGCTGCCAGCCCATGGTCCAGGGAAAGCTCTTGGGATGCGCCCACTCCTCGTCGCCGGACGCGACGAACAGCTGCGGGATCTTCTTCTCGTTGAGATACTTTCGCACGGCGAGGTTGCTCGGCGTGCCGAACGAGCCGAACATCAACAGCACGTTCTGCTGCTCGACGAGATCGCGGGTCTGCTCCATCGCGGTCTTCGGATTGGAGCTGTCGTCGACCGAGACGAACTTGACCTTGCGGCCGTTGATGCCGCCATGCTCGTTGACCATGTCGAAATAGGCTGCTTCCGCCCGCCCGATGGTCGCGAACGCGGCGAGCGGCCCGGTGTAGGGCATGACATTGCCGATGCGGATCTCGCTGCCGGCGGCCGCCTCGGGCGCTGGCTGCGCCTGCTGCGCGCGCAACGGCGCCGCCGCGAGAACAGCTGCGAGGGCAAGGACCGTCGAAAGCACTGCTTGTCGTTTTGTTTGCATCAACATCGCCACAAACGCCGGCGACCGGCCGGCGCTCCCTCCCAGCGAGCGGAGCTTATCGCCCAAGCGAATGCCGTAAAAATGAAATGTTGATGGCGGAGGTGGACCTGTCTTCACCTCTCCCGCTTGCGGGGGAGGTCG
>NZ_LGTB01000084.1 GCF_001238275.1 Bradyrhizobium viridifuturi | reverse complement strand
GTTACGGTGCTGTCGTCCCTGACGAGCGGCTGCGATGCATTCCGCCGTCGTCCCGGCGAAAGCATGGACCCATAACCACAGGGCGGAGTTTGGCGAAGACTGGCCGTGCCGCGGAACTGCAACTTCCTCTCTCGATAGCTCACGCGGTATGGGTCTTGGCTTTCGCCAGGACGACGATGGGGAGGGACCGCGCCAGCTAACTCGGCTAGGCTGCCCTACGCCTCCGCCTTGTCAGCCATCCCCACCGCCCACAGCGCAAACGCGTAGACGATCGCGACTTCGTCCAGCCGGTTGAAGCGGCCGGAGGCGCCGCCGTGGCCGGCGCCCATGTTGGTGCGCAGCAGCACCGGGCCGCCGCCGCGCATCGTGGCGCGCAGCCGCGCGATCCATTTCGCCGGCTCCCAATAGGTGACGCGCGGGTCGGTGAGCCCGCCCATCGCGAGGATCGCCGGATAATCCTTTGCCGCGACATTGTCGTAGGGCGAATAGGACAGGATGGTGCGGAAATCCTTCTCGCTCTCGATCGGGTTGCCCCATTCCGGCCATTCCGGCGGCGTCAGCGGCAGCGTGTCGTCGAGCATGGTGTTGAGTACGTCGACGAACGGCACTTCGGCGACGATGCCGGCGAACAGCTCGCCGGCACGGTTGGCGACCGCGCCCATCAGCATGCCGCCCGCCGAGCCGCCATGGCCGACGATGCGCTTCTCACCCGTATACTTCGCCTCGATCAGTGCGCGGCCTGCGGCGGCGAAATCGTCGAACGTGTTGGTCTTCCTCTCGCGCTTGCCGTCGAGATACCAGCCCCAGCCCTTGTCGGCGCCGCCGCGAATATGCGCGATCGCGTAGACGAAGCCGCGGTCGACCAGCGACAGCCGGTTGGCCGCGAACGACGCCGGCATCGCCATGCCGTAGGAGCCGTAGCCGTACAGCAGCAGCGGCGCCTTGCCGTCGCGAACGAAATCCTTGCGATGCAGGATCGAGACCGGCACCTGCGCGCCGTCATGCGATGTCGCCATGATGCGCGTGGTCACGTAGTCGGCCGGGTTGTGGCCGGACGGAATCTCCTGGCGCTTGCGCAACACGCGTGTCCGCGTCGCCATGTCGTAGTCATAGACCTCCGACGGCGTCGTCATCGACGAATAGGCAAACCGCAGATTGGTGGTGTCGAACTCGTAGCCGCCCATGGTGTCGAGCGAATAGGCTGCCTCGTCGAACGCGATCGCATGCTCCTCGCCCGTCTTGAGGTCGCGGATGATGATTGCCGGCAGCGCGTTGGCGCGCTCCAGCCGCACCATGTGGCCGGCATAGAGCTCGACGTCGAGCACATAGACGCCTTCGCGATACGGGATCAGGTCGCGCCAGTTGGCACGCTCGGGCGCGGCGAGCGGCGCGGTGACGACCTTGAAGTCGATGGCGTCGTCGGCATTGGTCAGAATGAACAGCTCGTCGCCGCGGTCGGCGATTGAATATTGCACGCCTTCCTCGCGCGCCGCGACGAGGCGCGGCGGCGCGTCGGGATTGCCGAGATCGATCAGCCGCTGCTCGGAGGTTTCGTGGTCGCCGCCGGCGATCACGCAGAAGCGGCCGCTGGCGCTCTCGTGCAGATGGGTGAACCAGCCGGAATCCTGCTCCTCATAGATCAGGATGTCATCGGTCTGCTTGGTGCCGAGCTTGTGCCGCCACACCTGCATCGGGCGATGATTGTCGTCGAGCTTGACGTAGAAGAAGCTCTTGGAGTCCGCGGCCCAGACCACGCCGCCGTCGGTCTCCTCGACGAGATCCTCGAGATCGGCGCCGCTGGCCCAGTCGCGGACGCGGATCGAGAAATACTCCGAGCCCTTGGTGTCGGCGCTCCAGGCATGGAGCTTGTGATCGTTGGAATGCCGGCTGCCGCCGAACTTGAAATATTTGTGGTCCTTTGCCAGCGCGTCGCCGTCGAGCACGACATGCGCCTCACCGCCGTCGCGCGGCGTGCGGCAGTACAGCTCGTGCTGGCCGCCTTCGCGGAATTTTCTGAAATAGGCGAACGGGCCGTCCGGCGACGGCACGCTGGAATCATCCTCCTTGATCCGTCCGCGCATCTCCTTGACCAGCCGCTTCTGCAACGCGTCGGTATGGCCGAGCAGGCTCTCGGTATAGCCGTTCTCGGCTTCGAGATAGTTCCGGATATCGGGATCGAGAATCGACGGATCGCGCAGCACCTCCTGCCATTTGGGATCCTTGATCCACGCATAGTCGTCGGTCACCGCGATGCCGTGGGTGGTGAAGGAATGCGGCCGGCGCGGCGCGATCGGGGGCGATGTCTTGGTGGCGGATTTGGTCACACGATCCTCATGGTGCGGGGTTCCGCTTTATATCGGGATGAATGTGGCGATTGCCAGATGGGATGGGATGGTTGAGAGCCTCGATCTATCCCCGTCATTGCGAGCGAAGCGAAGCCGCCCATTGCGCCGCAAGCCGACAGGTGGATTGCTTGGTCGCTTCGCTCCTCGCAATGCCGGCGGTGAGAGCTACCCGTTCCGCAGCTTCGCGCCCGCGCTGCCGCCAGACATCGGGATCTGGTTCACCATGAGCACCACGGCGAAGGTGATCAGCAGCATCGCGATGCCGAGCACCGCGATCGCGGCAAGGTCGCCGCCTTCGTTGAGATCGTAGATCAGGACCGACAGGACCTTCGTTTGCGAGGTGAACAGCACGATCGCAGCCGATAGTTCCCGCATCACGCCGATGAAGATGAAGCACCAGGTCGCGATCACGCCGGTGCGCAGCAGCGGCGCGGTGATCTGGCGCAGCGCCTGCAGCCGCGTCGCGCCGAGGATGCGGCTGGCTTCCTCGAGCTCGGGATGGACGGTCGCGAACGCCGCCTGCAATTGCTGATAGGCCGAGGGCAGATTGATGGTGAGGAACGCCAGCAGCAGAATCCACAGCGTGCCGTACAGCACGAAGGGCGGCCGCGTGTAGCTCAGGAACAGGCCGACGCCGAGTACGATGCCGGGTACCGCGACCGGCGCGGTGGCGAGGAAGCCGAGCACCCGGTGGCCCGCGATCACCTTGCGGGTTGTGACATAGGCGATGACGAGCGCAAGGATGGTGCCGATCGTCGCGGTCGCGGTGCCGAGGATGACCGTATTCTTCAACGCAAGTTGCGTCGACGACAGCTCGGTGAATACGAAGATGATGTTGTGCAGGGTTGCCGTCGATGGCGTCACCAGCGTGGTGGCGTTCGGCGAGAACGCGGCGTTAAGCAGCGCGAGGTAGGGCAGGAACACCGGGTTGAGCAGCACCAGAAGGCAGAAGCCGAGTGCCGCCCAGCGCCAGCCGCGCAATTCGACTCGGCGCGGCGCGCCATATTTGCCGCCGATCACCGAATAGCCGCGGCGGCCGAGCAGCGCCTTCTGGCCCTGCAGCAGCAGGATGGTCAGCACCAGTAGCGGCACAGCGGCGGCTGCCGCGAGCTCGAGCTTCGGCGGATACTGGAACAGGCTCCAGATCTTGGTCGTCATGGTGTGGAAGCCGGCCGGCAGCGCCAGGATCGCGGGCGAACCGAACAGCGTCATCGCTTGCAGGAAGGCGATCAGCGCGCCGGCGACGAGCGCCGGCAGCGCGAGCGGGATGGTCACCCGCCGCGCGGTGGTCCAGGCGTTGCCGCCGAGGATCGCGGAGGCATCCTCGAGTTCGCCCGGCATGGTGTCGAGCGCATTCGCCACCAGCACGAACACGAACGGGAAGGTGTAGCAGGAGATCACGAAGATGATCCCGGTCATCGAATAGATGTTGAACAGCGCGTCGGCGTCCTCGCCGGCGAACAGCCGGTAGAGCTGGTTCAGCAGCCCCGAATTCGGCGCTGCCAGCAATTCCCAGGCGACCGCACCGAGGAACGGCGGCGTCACGAACGAGGCCGTCACGAGCGCGCGGATGGTCTGCCGCCCCGGCATGTCGGTGCGCGACACCAGCCAGCTGATCGGCGCCGCGACGATGCAGCAGATCACCGCAGATGTCGTGGCGATGATCGCGGTCGTCAGCAACGGATCGAGGAAATCCGGATTGCTGAACAGCGTGACGAAGTTCGCAAGCGTCGGATGGCGGTTCTTGTCGGTAAAGGCGTACACCGCGAGCCATGACAGCGGCAGCAGGATCAGGAGGATCAGCACCGCGGCGAACAGCCACAGCACGGGGCGCGTCCAGTCGATGCGGAGCTTTGGGGCCGGGGAGGTGGTGGTTGCGGTCACGCGAAGACGCTCCCCTCGTCATCCCAGGTGCGCAATTGCGCACCTGGGGGCATCGCGAAGCGATGAGCCCAGAATCCATCGGGCCGCAAATGCCGGCGGAGAAATGGATTCCGGGCTCGCGCTGCGCGCGCCCCGGAATGACGGCGGTAAAGGTTGCGCTCCATCCTCACACCCGAAACAGCCGCGCATAGCGCGTCTTGATCTCTTCGGTCATCGCCTCCACCCCCGCCGGATCCTCCTTCATCAGCTTGATGTCGGCGAGCTTGCGCCGGCCGGCTTTGGGCTGCACCTGCGCGTGCACCGAATATTGCCCGGTGAAGTCGACGAAGAATTGCTGGGTCTCGCGGGTGTGCAGCCAGGCCTGGAACAGCTTTGCGGCGTTCGGATGCGGCGCTGTGGCGAAGATGCCGGTCGGACCGGAGATCGTCGGCGTGCCCTCGGTCGGATAGACCGGCTCGACCGGCTGTCCGGCTTCCTTCAGCAGCACGATGCCGTATTCATTGCCGTCGGCCATCACGGCGCGCTCGCCGAGCGACAGCTTTTTCGGCGGATCGGTCGAGGACTGCACTTGCATCACGCGCTGCTTGGCGAGTTTCTCCAGATACGGCCAGCCGAGCTCGCGCACGATCTGGAACGTCGTGGTCATGATGGTGCCGCTATAGGCCGGATGACCCTTCACCATCTTGCCGATCCACTTCGGGTCGAGCAGGTCGGCAAAGCTCTTCGGCGCGTCCTCGGCCTTCACCAGATTGGTGTTGTAGGCGATCGACGACAGCCACAGCCGCGTGGTCACGGCCATGCCGTCGGGATCGCGGTAATTGTCGGGAAAATGCTTCGCGACGTCCTCGGGCACGAACGGCATCAGCCAGCCGCTCTTATTCCAGGGAATGAAATGCGAGGCGTCGGCGCTGTTGACGACGTCGGCGGCGTGAATGTTGGAATCGAATTCCTGCGCCACGCGCTGGAACAGCCGCTCCGAACCGGAGCGCTCGATCTGCACCGCGATCCCGGGATAGGCGGCCTCGAACGCCTTGCCGAGCTTTTCGCCGACCGGCAGGTCCATCGACGAATAGAACACGAGCTTGCTTTCTTTGGTCGCGGCCGCGACGAGGTCGGGCGTGATCGCGACCGGCTCGGGTGCCGCGGCGTTCACAGGTGAGGCGAACATCGTGCCGGCGGCAAGCACTGCTGAGCCTTTCAGGACATCGCGTCTGGAAATTGTCTTCCGCATCGCGTCCCTCCGTTTCTTGTTATTTATCGGCTGAGCGCCCGGCAGCGCTCGGGCGGCAAGGTCAGCCAGACTTCGCTGCCTTTCTCGACTGCGGTCTCCGTCGGCGTGGTCACCCGCAACGAGGTGCCGTCTGATGTTTCCACCATGTAGTCGCGGTTCATGCCGAGATAGACCTGCCGCGTCACGACGGCTTTGAGCGTGTTTGGCGCGGCGGCGGGCGGCTGCGTCGAGAGCAGGATCTCATGCTGGCGGATCGCGACCGGCGCGTTTTGGCCGCTCGTGAGCCGGGCACCGACCACTTCCAATGTCGCGCCGGCAAACTCGACATGCGATGCATCACGCGCGGTGCCCTTGATGACATTCGCTGCGCCGATGAAGCGCGCGACGAATTCGGATTCCGGTCGTGCGTAGATGTCCTCAGGCGTGCCGAGCTGGTCGATCTTGCCGGCGTTCATCACAGCGATCAGGTCGGCGGTCGTCATCGCCTCGGACTGATCGTGGGTGACATAGACCGTGGTGTAGCGATATTCGTCGTGCAGGCGGCGGATCTCGAACCGCATCTCCTCGCGCAGATTGGCGTCGAGGTTGGACAAGGGCTCGTCGAGCAGCAGCGTTTCGGGCCCGACGATCAGCGCACGCGCCAGCGCGACGCGCTGCTGCTGGCCGCCGGACAGCTCGCCCGGATAGCGCTGTGCCAGCGGTTCCAGCTTGGTCGTCGCCAGGATCGCGGCGAGCTTTTTCGCAATCGTGTCGCGGTCCATTTTGCGCAAGCGCAGCCCATAGACGATATTCTCGGCCACCGTCATATGCGGCCACAGCGCGTAGCTCTGGAAGATCATCGACATGTTGCGCTGTTCGGGCGGCAGGGTGCGCGCCTTCGACGACACCACGCGGTCGCCGACCCGGATCTCGCCGTCGGATGGCTCGAGGAAGCCTGCGATCAGCCGCAGCGTCGTGGTCTTGCCGCAGCCGGACGGCCCGAGCAGGCAGACCAACCGGCCGTGATCAATCGTGAGGGAGACGTCATCAACCGCGACAAACGATCCAAACCGCTTGACCAGGCTGCGTAGTTCCACCGATGCCAAGCGATCCCTCCATGTTGTTGTGTCGCAGGGATCAGGGCCCGGCTGTTGCCGGCAGTAAAGCGGAAAATGATGACGACGAAAAGTGTTGGTGCCTTCTCAAAAAGTCGTGGCTGCTGTTCGTTCCGTCATCCTGAGGTGCGAGCCTTGCGGCGCAATTGCGCCGCTGGGCGAGCCTCGAAGGATGTTCGGTCCGGCTATTTCCGCGTCCAGAGTCCTTGTGGCCACAGCAGGGCCGTCGACCCTTCGAGGCTCGCAAGAGCTCGCACCTCAGGATGACGGGGAGGGATCATCGACCGCGGGTCTAACTCGCGGTGCGCCACCGCGACGACGCGCGAACCGGCTGACAGTTTCCCAATCCGATTTGACGAGTGCTTCTTTCTTCGCCCGGCTCCAGCCCTTGATCTGGCGCTCGGCGGAGATGCCGTCGGTGATGCGCTCGAAGTACTCCGACCAGACGAGGACGACCGGTCGCCGGTTGTATGTGTAGCCGGGGAAGGTGCCCGCGTTGTGCTGCTCGATGCGCGGTGCAAGGTCGTCGCCCGTTGCACTGCCGACATAGTACGAGTTGTCGGCGCAGCGAAGCATGTAAATGTAGATGCCCATGGCGATTATTCCGCGCGTGCAACGCGGATCGATCATGAAGCAAACCTTGCCGCGGTCAATGGGCGAATCTTCGCGGATGTTTAGACATTCCGCGAACCCATGTCCCGTCATCCTGAGGTGCGAGCGAAGCGAGCCTCGAAGGATCGACAGCCCGGTAATTTCGGAACACTCCGATTCTTACGCGGCAGCAGCGCGGGCCGTCGATCCTTCGAGACGGCGGCTTTCGCCGCCTCGTCCGGGTGACGGGTTTGCGATGCAGCCTCGAACTCTAAGCTACGCCTTCACGTTCTCGCCGAGCCATTGGATGGCGGCGTCGGCGCCGGCCTTGCCGTGCGGAATCCCCAGCGCGGTCAGCGCGACCTCGACGACGCCGAGCGTGCCGAGGATCATCGGCGCGTTGACGTGGCCCATATGCGCGATGCGGAAGGCCTGGCCCTGCAAATCACCGATGCCGGTGCCGAGCACGACGCCGCATTTCTCCTTGGCATAGCGCTGGATCGCGGCGGGATCGGCGCCCTTGACGGTCACGGTCGTCACCGTGTTGGAGCGCTCATTGGGTTCGGCGATGTTGAAGCCGAGCACCTGTCCCTCGGCCCAGACCGCAACCGCGCGGCGCACCGCCTCGCCGAGCAGCCGGTGCCGTTCGAAGGCGTTCTGCAGGCCTTCGGCGTGCAGCATGTTGATCGCCTCGCGCAGCGCGAACAGCAGGTGCACCGGCGCTGTGCCGGCATATTTGCGGTAGTGCTCGCTTCCTTCGCGCTCGGTCCAGTCCCAATAGGGCGTGCGCAGATCGGCCTTCTTGTGGGCGTCCCAGGCGCGATCACTGGCGGCGACGAAGCCGAGGCCGGGCGGCGTCATCAGGCCCTTCTGCGAGCCGGACATCGCGACGTCGACATACCATTTGTCCATTTCGAACGGCATGCAGCCGAGCGAGGCCACGGTGTCGACCATGAACAGCGCGGGGTGGCCGGCCGCCTTGATCGCCCTGCCGATCGCCTCGATGTCGTTCACCGCACCGGAGGCGGTGTCGATCTGCACCGCGAGGATTGCCTTGATCTTGTGTTCCTTGTCGCGCTTGAGCCGCTCCTCGACCTCGGCCGGGCGGATCGCGCGGCGCCAGTCGCCCTTCAGCACCTCGACCTCGGCGCCCATCGCGGCAGCGGCCATGCCCCAACCGATCGCGAAGCGCCCGCTCTCCAGCACCAGCACCTTGTCGCCGCGCGACAGCACGTTAGAGAGCGTCGCCTCCCAGGCGCCGTGGCCATTGGAGATGTAGATGTAGGATTTGCCCGCGGTGGCGAACAGGTTCGAGAGATCGCGCAGCAGGCTCTCGGTCAGTTCGACCATCTCGCTGGAGTAGATGTCGAGCGCCGGGCGATGCATCGCCTGCAGCACCTGATCAGGCATCGTGGTGGGCCCGGGGATGGCCAGAAATTCCCGGCCCGCGCGAACGGTCATCGTCCTGTTCCTTTTGGGTAAAGCAACGCAAATCATGCGTGTGAGGGGTCAAGCGGGGAGAGTATTCCATCGCAGGGCGGATTGCGAGCCGGGCGAAGCAATCCAGCGTTTCCGAAACCGCGGGACACGCGCCCTATTTGCCGATCGATTCGACCACCGCGCGCCAGATCTGGTCCTTGAATTCGGTCGCGGCGGGGCTCGGGATTTGCGCGACGGTGCCGTGGTTCTTGTTGCAGGCCTCGACCAGCCGCAGCACCCAGATCTCGCCGTCGGTGTAGTAGAGATCGCCGCCGCCATTGTGCCCGTCGAAGGTCGGACCGATGCCCGTGACCTGGTATTTCGCGGTGACCATGCCGGCGGATTCGAGATCGGTGGCGAGCAACGCGCGTTCGGCGTCGAGGTCGGCCGCGATATGGTGCGTCACGGCGCCGGTGTAATGGCTGACGCCGACGCTGCGGTCGAGCGTCGCGGCGCCGAGCCATACCGGGCGCTTCTCCTGCCCCTGATCGAGCACCCGCCAGAACCGGACATGGTTGCGGCGATCGGCGCTCGACCCGACCGGCCGCTCGAAGGCGAGGTCTTCGCGGCGGCCGAGATAGAACAGGTTGCTCACCGGCGCATCCTTGTAGGGCCGATCCAGCAGCACGGAGCCGACGATTTCGATCGAGGATTTCAGTGTGACCGGATCGGCGGGAAACCAGCCGGCCTCGTGCATCGCGCAGACCACGTCCTTGGTGTCGCCAATCAGCCCGACATTCATGGGGTCGCCGGGAATGCCCTGCGCGGTACGCGTCACCATGGGCAGGTTGGCGAGGCCCTTCTGGTGCTCATAATGCGTCCACAGTGCCGGTAGCGCCAGATAGGCCCCGATCAGGTAGATCGCCAGCACGAACAGCAGCAGCTGCAGATAGCGCAGGCGCTTGCGACGGCGCACCGCATGCGGAATGGTCTCGACATCGGTCACGGCACACGCTTCCGAATCAGGGCGTCGCGCCTCAGCGCCGCGTCTCACGGCAGCCGGCGGCTTCGGCTTCCTCGACCGAGCAGAACCAGCGCGTGCCCTTGCTGATCTTCATTTCGATCTTAGCGTACCAGCGGCTGGTCGGCTGGTGGAAAATGCATTCGCCGGAGCGGTTGACGTTGCCCTTGATGGTGCAGTCGGGCGACGGCGCGACCGGCCCGGAGGCCGAGGCCAGCAGGATCGCATTGGCGCCTTCCGGCGGCTTCACCGCGCCGAGCACGGTGGTCTTCTTGTTGCGCACGCGCCAGTCCCACGGCGCGATGAATGCGCCTTGCCACATCCCGGCCTTGGCCTCACGCGCCGCCTTCTCGTCCGGCTCGTAGTCGTGCGAGATGCGGGTGAAGGCCAGTGCCCAGCCATTGCTGACCATCCATTTCTGGATGTCCTCGCCGTCGACCTCGCAGCGTGCGATGGTGCGGCCGCGGCGATCGACCGAGCGGGCGTGGCAGGTCCAGCTCTTGTTGCCGGCATGCTTGATCAGTTCGTCGCGCGCGGCGACGCCGCAGGTCCAGCGCTCGCCCTTGGTGTTGAGGCAGAGCTGGTCGGTCGACGGCGCGTCGATCCCGCCCAGCCGGATCTTGACGCTGCCGATCATCAGCTGGTCGCCGTCGCGGATCTTCGGCACGCCGGTGATGTCGGCAGCCATTGCCAAGGTCGGCAGCGACAGCAGCAGGCCAGCAGTGAGCAGCGTCTTGAACATCGGCATTCCCGGCCAGGTTCTTTTCGTTCAAAGGGCTTTCGGCGTTCCGTGCCCAAGGATTGTGCGGGCAATTGGGCAACCGTGCCAGTGGTCGAGTGTTTCCGCCAGTTTCAACTTCGCGTCATCCGGCGATGAATGAGCCATTCGTCTCTCGAAGTCTCGTAGCCCGTAGGATGGGTAGAGCGCAGCGAAACCCATCAATCCTGTCCGCGTGGTGAGATGATGGATTTCGCTGCGCTCTACCCATCCTGCACGGCTACACCACCGCCATTCGCTTCCTGGCCAGCGCCAGCGCCATCAGCACGAACGCCGACGTCACCTCGGGGCCGCCGACCAGGATCCGCGTCGGCGTCTTCATCTTGTTCCACTCATAGGCCCTGTAGGGCCCCTTGCGGCCGCCCTCGCCGAGGCCCTGCACGATGCAATGCAGCGCCGGCGTGAAGGTGGAAACCTCGGCGCCAAGATGCGCCAGAGCCATCAGCGCCAGCGCGGCATCGAACGGGTTCATCTCATGGGTGATCAGCTCGCCCTGGACATAGCCGAGCACGCGGGCGCGGATCAGCGCGAACACGTTGCCGGGATCGATCACGCGCTGCGCCGCCAGCGGCAGCGCGATGAAGGCGGCGTAGCAGCGGCCGAAATAAGCCGAATAGAGCTCGGGCAGGTAATAGATGTGCGAGCGCGGATTTTTGAACGCGCCGCTTTCGACCAGCCGCTTCTGGAAGGCGATGATGCGATGCAGCGTCTCCAGCCGCTGCGGCGTCTCGATGATCTGCCAGCGGGCGAGATTGCGGAACGAGACCTCGAGGATGTCGAGGTTCAGCGTCGGATCGAGGTCGTTGCCATAGGGCCGCTCGCCCTCGAGATTGTCGATCCAGGTGACGACGCCGCCCTCATAGTCGATGTTGTCGTTGAGCGGCACGGTGACAACAGGCTCGTTGGCGCCCGCGCGCACCTGGTAGCCACGATAGAAATCCAGCAGCGGCTGCGTGAGGATCGGATCATCGGAGCCGGCTTGCGTCGCGGCCGAGAACGAGCACGCGGTGGTGTCGCAGTCGGGCACGTAGATGCCGAAGCCGAGGTCCTGCTTGATCTGGGCGAAGAAGCGCGAGAAGCGCGGATGTCGCCCCGGCGCCAGCGCCGTGATCACCCGCACATTGGAGCCGTCATGCGATGGCACGTCCTCGGCGCTGGTCTTCAGGCAGAAGTCCACCATGTCGGCGGTCGCGCGCCGCGCCGCGCCGGCCTGATCCGGTGACGCCAGCCCGCTCTCGACAAAGCCGAGCAGCGCCTCGGTGAAGAACGCGTCGTAATAGGCCGAGCGGTGGCGGATCTGCACCGGCTCCCACATCGGCTCGGCGATGCCGCGCCATGGCGGGTTGATCAGCACACGCGCCGGCGAATGCGCGATGAAGATCCGCGCCAGGCCGAACAGCAAGGTCGAATTCTTGTAGCCACGCGCGTTCAGCCCGGTCAGCGCCATCAGCAGCTCGCGCCCGCCGATGTCGGCGTCGCCGATCAGGTTGAACGCGGCATAGGTCGGGATGAAGCCGTTGCTGCGGAAAGAACCGAGCAGATGCGTGCCGGTCTTGCGGATAACGCGGTCAAGCTCGGCGATCTCGGGCGGGCGCGCCGGCGCGGCTGCGGCCGGCGGGGCGGGGTGGCGCA
>NZ_LGTB01000083.1 GCF_001238275.1 Bradyrhizobium viridifuturi | reverse complement strand
TCAGTACGATAGGTTGATCCGCCTGCCTGGGATCTGACAAAGGGACGCACAATGAAACGAGCTGTAGAGATCGCGTAAAGATCCTGACCTGGGACGGAAGCGGCCTTGTCCTTTACTACAAGAGAATCGAGGGGCAGTTCACCTGGCCGCCGATCAAGGAAGGCGTCATTCCGCTATCTCATGCTCAGCTCTCGGTGCTGCTCGATGGCTCAGACTGGAAGCGTGTGCCGATGCGGGTTGTGGATCAGCCAGCACGAGCTGGTTGATCCGTATCAAAAGTAGTTCGTCACTCATGCGGAGTTGTTGTAGAATCACTTTGCATGAGTGATTTGCCTTCTGATCCAGCATTGCTCCGACAAGCCGTGATGGCGCTGTCGTCACAGCTTGCGGCGTTGTCGGCGGAATGCGGCACGCTGGCGGCCGAGCGTGATGCGGCGATTGCCCAACGCGAGGCTGCGGTCCAGGAGAACGACAAGCTCCAGATAATCCTGTCCCAGTACAAGCGCACGATCTTCGGTCCCCGCTCTGAGACACTGGATCCCAGACAACTGCCTCTCTTCGCCATCACGGCGAAGGCGGATGGTGCCGCCGCCAACGACGACGTTACCGGAGACGGGCTGCCTGACGGAGCGGAGGGCCGTGGAAAGCGACCGGCGCGACGCGACCGGGGGAAGCTTCCGGAGCAGTTGCCGCGCATCGACGTCGTGATCGATATCGAGAGCCACATCTGCCCTTGTTGCGGCGAGCGGCTGCACAAAATCGGGGAGACCGTCAAGGAAGCCTTCGACGTCATTCGATGCAGTACCGGGTCAAGCGCATAGTGCGTCCGCGGTACGGCTGCCGGGGATGCCGCCAGGGTGTGATGCAGGCGCCCGCGCCGGCCCAGGCGATCGACGGCGGGATGGTGACGGAAGCCTTGCTGGCCCACATCGCGGTGATGAAATACGGCTACCAGTTGCCGCTGTATCGGCAGGAACAGATGTTCGCTGCGCAAGGCATCACGCTCAACCGGCAGACGCTGGCCTCGTGGATGGGGCGCGCCGCCTGGTGGCTGAAGCCGCTTCACACGCTGTTGCGCGACACAGTGATGTCCTACCCGCGGCTGTTTGCCGACGAGACGCCGCTGCCGGTTCTCGATCCCGGCCGTGGCCGGACCAAAGTCTGCCAGTTCTGGGCGATCGCCACCGATGACCGTCCGTGGGGTGGCCCGGCGCGCCGGCGGTGGTCTACATGTTTGCCGAGGATCGCAAGGCGATCCGCGCCAAGCAGCTGTTCGGGGACTACCACGGCATCCTGCAGGTCGACGGCTATGCCGCCTACAAGGGCCTGATCAAGAACGGCGGCCATCTGGTGCAGCTGGCGTTCTGCTTCGCGCATGCGCGGCGGAAGTTCTGGGACGTTCACGTCGCGACCAAGTCGCCGATTGCCGCGGAAGCGCTGCAACGGATCGCGATGTTTTACGCCATCGAGGATCGCATCCGCGGTCTGCCGGCGGCGCATAGGGCTGCTATGCGGCAAAGTGACACCAGGCCGTTGATCGAGGACTTCAAACCCTGGCTTGAGGCGCGGCTGCTGGAAGTCTCGAAGAAGTCCGGTCTGGGCAAAGCCATCCGCTACACCCTCAACCATTGGGACGGCCTGACGCGCTTCATCGACGACGGACGCATTGAAATAAACAGCAATACGGTTGAGCGCAGCATCAAGCCGATAGGCCTGGGAAAGAAGAACTACTTGTTCGCCGGCAGTGAAGGCGGCGCCGAGACATGGGCCATTCTCGCCTCGCTCATCAACTCGGCAAAGCTGCAAGACATCGACCCGCGGCACTATCTGACCGATGTTCTCGAACGCATCATCTCTGGACGTACCAAGATCAATCAGCTGCACATGCTGCTGCCGTGGAATTGGAAGGCCGAGCGCGACAGTTCACCGGCAAAGCTCCCCGCCTGATCAGTTCGACGGCAGGGCATCTGGAACTTCCTGCGCATCGCTGGTGTCGTCATAGATCTCCTCGCGACGCGCCGCGTCACCTCGTGCAGATAGACTTGCAGCGCCCTCTCCAGCTCGGTGAACTCCGGCAGCAGCACTTTGTCGACGAAGCCTCGTGACGCGCGGATCATCACCGTGTTGCGTCGCTGGCGGTGATAACGAAACGGCCGCAGCCCGCAGCGACGGCAAAGCGCCAAGAACAGGTGCCGCGACCATTGGTCGGGAAGTGAGAATTGCTGTTCGATCGGTGGATCGTGGCGAGCGAGCTCCTCGACCCGGGCACGCACCCGCCGCAGCGCGGCTTCCGCCGCAAGGCGCTCACCAGCAGTTCCCGCACCCACGAACAACGCCTCGATCTTCCGAAGCTTCTCGCGCAGCTGCGACTCGCTGGTCATTCTGATCCCCGTTGCCCGCTCCGAACCGGGATCACCCCATCACCGCGTGCCCGCGGCGTCAATCATCCCGACCGCGCTATCCGGAGCATTCCGCGCGAGTCAAGCCCCGGCACGGTGAGCTTCCCGTGACGCTCACGGTCAATCTCTGGCCGTCTCCCGTCTGGACGAACTCATGCCTTGGGCCTGGGCCGCCGAGCGCGGTAGAAGCCTCGCCGCTTGACGAACTCCGATCCTGGATCGCAGTCGAACCTGAGGGCCTCGTCGCCACCGGCACGGTGCCCTCCGGCAGCTTCAATAAGCCGTCGCGGGCCGCCCTGCGCCAGGCCGAAAGTTGCTGCGGCGAGATCTGTGCCGACGAGCGACCTCCAACATCACCGCGCCTGGCGCGTAGGACTTCGCCATGATCTCTGCCTTGACATCGTCGCACCAACGACGGCGCCGAATCCGAGCCCGCAATGCGTCAACAACATCCGCAATCATGCTGCGATCCGCTCTCTTCATAACGGAAAGCATATTGCAGGCCAGTTCGCCTACAACAAGGTGGGGGAAAATGACCGCTTACACATTAACCGTTGAACGGCGATTAACGTTTCAGTTTAGGCGTTACGAACCGACGCCGCTCGTGGGCAAGGTCGCGCGCCCGGGCCCGCGGCTCCGTATCCACAGGGCGGTGAGATAGCAGATCATTTTTCGATTCGCGTCGACGATCATGCAGACCCGTCGCTCCGACAGGCCAATCAAGGCCTTCAGGTGCGCCACAGCGGCGCACTTGGCGGCGGCCCCTACCATATTTGCAGAAGCTAGCGCATTGTAATGGCATCGAGCAGCTCGCCCAGTAGCTTCTTCAGCTTCGCGTTCTCCTTCTCGAGTTCCTTCAGCCGCCTCGCTTCAAGAAACTCCATGCCGTCGAACTTGGCCTTCCAATTGTAGATCGTCCCCTCGCAGACTCCGTGTTTGCTAGCCAAATCAGCTGTCGTCGCCCCAGCCTCATGCTCCTTCAACATCGCGATAATCTGCTCTTCCGTGAACCTTGCGCGCCTCATTTGTCCGCCTCCGGCCGACATGCGTACGTCCTACGGTTCCTCGATCCGACCGTATGTTTCGACAATGTGTTGCGTCGTAAGATGGTGGTCTTGCGTCCTCGCCTCCGCAATGTTGGCAAGCCGACGACCGGAGGGGAAGGTTAGGCGAGCGCTGATATTGAAGTGAGGGTACTTGCCTCGGATTCTTGAGTGCAATTCAGCGGCAACTGCTACATTGTACGAAGCAATGTGCCTACCGCCCCAGACCTCTATGATCTTGTCTAAAGGGTATGATCGACCCAACATCCTCTTGGTTAGTATTTGTGCGTCCAACCATTGATAGGCAATCCTCACACAGTCGTCGTGTTCATGTTCAACGCTTGCGTGTTGATAGTTGACGCGCTTTTTAGCACTTGCAATTTCGACTGCTGAGAGCATGGGTAATGCTGAGAGCATGGTTAAAGGTTTCGACATCGATATAACATGGCTCTGCTGAACGCTCGCGAGGTTAGTCTTTCACGGCTGCCGGAAGCGACTACCAAGCTTGGTAGTCGTCGCCACTCGCGGTTATTGGCGAAGGAGCCGAATTTGAAATGCAACGCCACCCGATTATCGGCTGTCGAACGATCTCAACATATTCCCCGACCTCGTTCTCAATAGAATAAATGCACTCAAACCCTAAGAAGCCGGGATGATCGGCGCTAATGCTCCGCTATTCCAGTGGAAATCGCCGATCACGGCTTCGGTGGAACCGTCGATCAGATGAATATTCGAAAGCTCAGCCCGTATTCGTTCTTGCCGTCGATCGGCATGCTGCCGTCCCCGGTGTAGCGCGTCAGATAATCCCACTGGTTCAGTGTGTAGGACAGGGCGTCGCCGAGCTTGCTGTCAGGCAAGACCTTCGGGGCCATGTCATCGAGCCATACCTTGAGAGCATTGAGGATGGGGACACTATGTTGCTGGCGGAAGCGGCGAATGCAGTCGGCCTGTGTTTCACCCCTCTCCGGTATTCCGTCCCGCGCCTGCCGTTCAACCCGGTAGAGCTGTTCGAAGAACCGGAGCGCCTGTTCCGGCGGCCCGCCACCCTTCTTTCTCGCTTTGAGTGCATCGACGAAGCGCCGCCTGGAATGGGCGATGCATCCAAGATGGGTTGCCCTCGCCAGCGTGCGCCAGGCGGTGTAGCCATCGCTCATCAATATCCCGCGGTAATCGGCGAGGAAGGCCTGCGGGTGTATCTGGCCGCGGTCCGGCTGATAATCGAGCAGCACGATCGGCTCGTCACTGTCCTCGCCGCTCCGGTAAGCCCACATATATGACGTGCTGGCGGCCTCTCTGTCCATTTCCTTCAGCACCTAGACCGTGGTCTCGTCACCATGGATGAGGGGCTGCGATCTGAGCCGCAGCTTCAGCGCGTCATAGATGCGGGAGAGATGTTTTTCGCTCGAGCCGATCACCCAGTGGCCCAGAGCGCCTCGGCTGACAGGAACGCCGGCGCGCTCGAATGCCTGCGCCAGGCGGTAGAGCGGTGTGCCATCGACATATTTGTGAACTAGCGCGAACGCCAGCGTCGAGGGCGTAGCAACGCTGCCCGGCAACGGTTGCGTCGGCATCGGCGCGGTCACGACAGGGCGTGGATCCCGGTGCGATCGCAATGGCGGCACGCATATTTGAAGCGCACATTCTGTAAAACCTTCGCCTTCACCTCGATATGAAGTTGCTCGGTGACAGCCTCGCCCATGCGATGCATCTGGCCACGGCAGCAAGGACACGCCTTCTGATCGTCGGACAGGTCATACTCGACGCGCTCACGAGGTAGGTTCCCCGGCAGCGGTCTGCGGCCGCGCTTCTTTCCTATTGTGTTTTCGACGGATGGCAAGCCCGTGTCCGGAAGTTCGGCGATATTGTTCGTTTCACTGCCGACGTCCTCCTCATCGGAGGCCTGCTCGGCTTCATTGAAGAGACGATCAACATGCTTTTCGCTGCGCGGCGCAAAACGATGCAGGCGTGCCAGCGCCAGTTCTTCCTCGACTTGGCGACGCGGTCGGCGAGTTGATGGTTCTCCGCCTGTAGCGCAGCAATGCGTGCCAACAGCACTTCAACACTCGGATCGCCAGTTCGATTCATCGGAGTCTTGAATCTGAACCGTACCGACGCGTCAACCGCTCAACTCGAGAGCTCAGCCGGCAACCTGATATTGCCGCACCGGATGGCGGACCATCGCATCGATATCGATGCCGTCAAGGATCCAGTGCAATTGCTCCGTCGTCAGCGTGACGATCGCCTCCTGGCGGCGCGGCCATCGGAACCTGTCTTCGGTCAGCCGCTTCAGGACCAGTACAAAGCCGGACCGATCGAAGAACAGAAGCTTCATCCGGTCGCAACGGCGATTGCAGAACGCAAAAACCGCCGGAGTGAATGGATCGAGCGCCATCGTCTCCTGGACCAGGACCGCAAGGCTGTTGATGCCAGCCCGGAAGTCGATCGGCTCACGGTGCAGATAGACTGCAGGTCATCGCCCAGTCTAAACATCGCCCAGCGCTCCGATGATCGCCGTCAATGCATCCACATCGCCGCATTCCAGCGCGAGCTTCACGCCGTTCGGCAGCGACACGCTCACTTTGGCCGGAGAACAAAGAGCTGGAGTCCCTTTGGGTTCCAAACCACGCACTTCATCGTAAGCCGGCAAATCAACCCTCGCCACGCTGTCTTTTCGCGACAGGTCCCGCTCGGACTTCCCCTCAAGCTGAACCGGGATGAACGCCGGGCGTGAGGACGGCGGCAGTGACCTGGTCGCGCTGTGCTTCTTGATCCACTTCCGAAGGAGGTTCGCGTTGACCCCATGTTCGAGTGCAAGCCTCGATACCGAAACCCCAGGCTCAAGGCAGGCCGCGACAAGACGCTCTTTCGATCCCGTCTCGTAGCGCCGGCGACCGTTCCGGCCGACAAGCCTGACCCGCAGTTTCTGATCGTCGTCGCTCATCAGGTGTCCATCTATTGTGGTGGACACCTCATGCATCAGGGCACTCAAAAGCAAAAGGTGCGGAGAAATTCGCGCTTACGAAACACAGGCCGACTGCATTCGCCGCTTCCGCCAGCAACACAGCATTCCCGTCCTGAACGCCCTCAAGGGATGGCTCGATGACATGGCCCCGAAGGTCTTGCCTGACAGCAAGCTCGGCGACGCCGTGTCCTACACCCGGAAGCAATGGGACTATCTGACGCGTTACACCGAAGATGGCAGGATGCCGATCGACGATAATCTTCTGGAGCGCGACATCAGGGTTTTTGCAACTGGCCGAAAGTGCTGGCTGTTCAGCGACACCGTCGACGGAGCCAGGGCCAGTGCCGTTGTCTACAGTCTGATGCTGACCTGCCGCGCCTCACGCGTCGAGCCGTTAACATGGCTGCGCCACGTGCTCACCGAGTTGCCTCAGCGCGCGGTCGATGCAGATATCGACGACCTGATGCCTTTCAACTTCGCAAAAGCCGCCACGGCCTGAAATCGCCAGGCACCGTCTTCGATACCGAAGGCGAGCCGTCAACACCGCCGGCCTCGCGTGCCGCGAAACTCGCGCTTACATTATAACTACGCACGACCGCACTCACAGCTCGGATGGAAGACACCCTCCGAGTTCGCCTTCACCTGCCACCCGCGCCGGGATCTGGCGCTGCGCTATGCCGATGGCTCCGCGCCAGCTCCCGTCGCTACCACCGCTCAACTGGGCAAATCCAATGGCTTGAGCGAACTCAGAACTGGATAAAATCTGGGGGCAAGGTCACATCTCGTCCAGCAATGCGCCTGCAGTGCAGACAATCAACGTGCCGGGCTGATCATCCCTTCGCCTATGTCAAGGACAAGCCGCAGTCGGTCAGCTCGACCACGACGTCGGTTGTAAAAATGACCCCTTTGCGATGAGTGATTGCCAGCACGGTCACATCTTCCGCTAGGCTGCGAATATGGTCCAAAATGTCCCGCTCGGTTCGTTCGTCAAGCGCGGAGCTGGCCTCGTCGAGAAGAAGGATCGCCGGCTCGCCATAGAGCGCGCGGGCAATAGCAATACGCTGGCGCTCCCCGCCTGAAAGCTTCAAACCGCGTTCTCCAACGGTTGTTTCAAATCCTTCCGGCAGAGCCTCGATAATGGGGAGAATAGCGGCTTTTTTTGATGCACCGCGAAGGCGCACCTCGTCGCGGGGCCGTCCTAGCAGAATGTTGTCGGCTAGCGACTCATTGAGCAACATCACGTCCTGCGGCACAACAGCAACTGCGGCATACCAATCCGTGTGATCGATGGTTGTTATATCGGTTCCATCGACCAGAATACGGCCGCAGTCTGGCTCAATCGATTTCAGGACGAGCTTGAATATTGTCGACTTCCCCGATCCGGTTTCGCCGACAAGGAAGGTAATGGCGCCGCGCCTAGCCATAAACGAGACATTCGTAACGCCACGACCGTTGTCGTAGGCATAACCAATGCCCTCGAAGGATAGCTGGCCAGCGGAGGGCGTGAAATCATGAGCATGAGATGTTCGCCGCTCTTCTGGTGCGACCCACAGTCTGGCGAGAGGAATGAGGTCGGCTCGCGACCGCGCCGCGTCAGAAATCGCGCGCGCGACCATCTCGAAGGGCATATTGAGTTGGAGTAGAAGTGTGTTGAATAGCACAATATCGCCGATCGTGACCGCGCCGGCCCGGTATTCAGGTATTAGAAGGAGAAGTGTGACGGCAAATTGTAGCGCGATGGCTAAGCCGAGCACGGCTATGTAGGCCAATCGTTGAAACACGTAGGTTCGCCAGTTATCGCGCACTTCCCGCGCCTTCATCGTAAAGCGCTGGCTCATCCAGGAATGACTGCCGAAATGGCGCAACGTGTCCATGGAGTTCATGACGTTGCCGACGAAACGCGCATTCTCCTGTCCGGCTTCGATGGCCCGGTCCAGAAACACGCGCGCCCGACGCGTCGAACTCCACCCCAATGTAATCGCGACAGCCCCATAAGCGACGACGATTGCAGCGATCTGGATATTGACGAGCACACCGAGAATAGCGAGCGTAAGCAGAAGCTGCGCTGCAGCCGGGATGAATATCATAATTCCAAGCTGGACCAACGTCGTCAACGCGCTGCACCCGCGCGCGGCCGCACTCTGTATCTCCACGGGATTGTGCTCAAGAAAAAAGGCTGAGGTTTTTCTCAGGATGCGATCGAAAAAGCGAGTTGCAGCGATGAAGCCCAGGTTCTCGGCTGTCATGAAGGAAAGATACTGCAGCGTGCGCTGCAATGCGGAGGCTATGCCGAGCAGGACCGCATAGCCGGCGAATCCCCAGGCAAACGCCGACATGCCTTCCCCCCGCGGGAGGCGATCAATGAGACCCGAAAATACATAGGGGGCTGCGACGCTGCTCGCGCTGGAGATCAGCACCACTGTGGCAACGATGAGAAGCAAGCGCCGATCGGATCGCCAGTACGCATGCAGAATTGCGGAAACCGGCGACAATGTGCTGTCGTCGACCTGATCTGCGGCGGATCCAGGGAATGGGGCTTTGCTTGCACTGAGAGAGCCGACATGGCCTTGCGATCTGGATTCCATAAGATCTCACGTAAAGATGCGGCTCTGCGGAATTTGCTGCCGTTTACCGTTACTAAGCTCCAACCCAATTCTGTCCAGCACCGTCATCCAACCCCGCCAATCTTGGTAGGTTGTCGGCCGGCTTCCCACATGAGAGACGCTATAGAGTGGCTCGATACGCTGCCGCGCCACACGACGAGAAGCCCGATCACGCTATCAATAGGAACACGACTTGAAGAGCGCAACTGCAGACACGTCTAAGCGGCCATCGCGGTCCGATACAACTGACCTCCCCTTACCGGTGCTGCCACCTCCCACTACTTCGTATCCGAAGGGCCCCTTCCCTAGCGACAGCGCTAACGAAGGTTACCTTTAAGATCATTCTTCGCTCTGTTACCGCCTCTCACACGAGAGGCGGTAACGTTTAAGTCGAGGAACAAATGCTCAAGGCCACTCTAAAAATAGCCGACCTGGAAAACGTCGATCCTGTT
Source organism: Bradyrhizobium viridifuturi (assembly GCF_001238275.1). Taxonomy (GTDB): domain Bacteria; phylum Pseudomonadota; class Alphaproteobacteria; order Rhizobiales; family Xanthobacteraceae; genus Bradyrhizobium; species Bradyrhizobium viridifuturi. The sequence goes on along the minus strand of NZ_LGTB01000083.1, from coordinate 3,131 downwards.
GTCAAAGGCGGTTCAATAGAGTTTGGTGAAAGCTGCATCTGGCCATTCCAACATAAGAGTCTTGAGAGCTCGTTAGTGAAGAGCACTGAGCAATGGTTCTTCGTCATACGTGAGCGTCAAGGAGCGGCGGACGGGGCTGGCGTTCATTCGGTCGTAATAGACCATGCGTCTACAGATCAATTTCGTCAGCACTACCAGAAATGCATGCACTGGCCGCTCGATTTTATCGTGATCGAGGCCGCTCGCCGGGGTCCTCGGTTGCGTGTACGAGCAGGCCATATTGGCAGCCTCCCAATTTACTTCCACGTGGAGGAGCGCACTCGCACGGTTACGCTCTCCTGGGATTTTGTCGAGTGTTTTGATAAATCGCGAGCGATTGATGCAGAGATTATAGCGCATCACCTGTCGATGAGAACGTTCTACTCTGCGCGACAGGCCTGCGTTGGCGTTAACCTGCTGACTGCTGGCTCCACCTTGTACGTCGACAGATCGGAAACGTCATTTGACTACGGCGCGACAACTTCATCAGCCCCTGAGCTCTCCGGACGAGAGGAGAGCGATCATGTCCTTGAGTTTTCTGATACTCTTCAGGCGGTTGTTCGTTCGCGGCCGACGACCTTCTGCGCAAGCGCTGTGGAGCTGAGCGGAGGAATGGACTCCGCTTCCGTCGCAATTGCTGTGGCGAGAGCGTAGCATCGCTAGCATGTGGCGGGATACTATTGGGCGACGGGAGTAGCCCCAAGCAGATTGACCGCCGAGCGTGCATTTTGAGCGCACTGAACTGCCGTGATCACAAAGTTGAAATGTGCGCCCACATGCCGGCGATTGATCTAGATCTTGACTTGAAAGGACGCCTGCCACTCAATTCAGAGTATTACCTTGAGGCGTTCGGGTCACTCTGGGATCGGTTTCGCGGTGATGGCTGCGAAATAATCTGGTCCGGCATAGGAGGAGACGAGCTTTGCGCTCTCTTCAGCAGCGACGAGGGGGAACCCAGATCTCCCTCTTCACCGCATCTGGATATCGCGCTTGGGGTTGCAGAAGACCTGTTGACGAAACGCGGGCTCGACGCCGCTCGTTCATCCTTCCTTTTTAGCGCCCCCCTCAGCGCCACTCTATCCACAACTCTGCTCGCAAGTCGTTGTCATGCTCGCCCACTCGCGACGCGAGGTCTTTGGCCCGTCCGCCCATTCGGCGATCCGAGATTGATCAATTTTGGAGCGAAGCTTCCGTTTGCACTTCGCTCGGGCAAGGAACTCCTTCGTTCTTATTTGAGTGAGCGCTTGGGCTCTGACGTATTTCCACACGGATACGCAAAGGAGACTTTCGCGCTTGTACTGCCAAAGGCGAGTGCGGCTCGTGCGGACATAATTTCATCACAGCTTGCGTCTTGCGCCTTGGCTGACGTCGGCTTGGTTTCGCAAGAGGCTGTCATGGCGCTCTTGAACAGGGTGATAACAACACACGAATGTTCCGCAACAAGCACCTTGGCTCGCTTTTTATGGGCGGAACGTTTCGTTCGACAACTCTGTTGATTGCTCGTTGGCCGCGGAGAGTAGCTGGTCAACCTTGACGGGTGCCCTCAAAAAAGGGTGCTCGGCAGTCCAGGAGGCCTCGATGACCCGCACATGCAAAAAACGTCCAATGGTCCGGCACGCATTAGTCGAACACATCGGCGCGTGCCTCGTCTCTGGTTCGGTAGGTCTTGCTGCCGGTCCGTTCGGTCTTGAGCGACGAGAAGAAGCTCTCCATCGCCGCGTTGTCCCAGACGTTGCCGGAACGGCTCATGCTGAAGAGAATGCCGTGGTCGGCCATCAAGCGTACGCATACGACGAGGACCGCCTGATTGACGCGTGCGCGCGAGGCTCGGCGAGCTGTATGATGGCGATGCGTGAGGGTCAGGCGGCTTGCTGATCGGTGGGGTTGGCTTGGTGCAGGAGCGTCCATTCCCATATGTGGACGGCTCCCTCCTTGCAAGATATTGTTCAGTGATTTGACGGATCGCTTGCCTCCATATGTCCGGCCTTTGCATGCGGTCGCGCATGACCGCTGGCCAAGATGGGGTCCGCAACGCGTGTTCCTAACAAGGCAGCGACCTCGGAGGGCCACTGGGAAAGACGGAGTGTCACGAGTTTTGGATCGATCGATCGCACCATCTGCTCTTATGCAAGTTCACAGCATCAGCGCAACACGGTAGTTTCTGTTCTCACCGTGGTCGCCAATCCTCTATATAGCCGTTGGCTGTTCCTCCATTTGCCGATACGTTTCACCGCTCACCATGAGCTTCCAGGCAACGCGGGCGATCTTATTGGCAAGCGCCACGGCGACAAGTTTGGGGCTCTTTCGTTGCAGCAGGTCGGTAAGCCATCGGGAGGCATGTTTGCTTCGACCTGCTCTTACATGCTGAAGAAGAGCGGTCGCGCCGACCACCAATGTGCTCCTCAACATTTCGTCGCCGGCACGTGTAATGACCCCAAGCCTGACCTTGCCGGCCGTCGAATGATCTCTGGGTGTGAGCCCTATGGAGCGGATCAAGGCAGAACAAAGCGGATATTATTCAGGCCGAAGCGCTATCGATGGCATTGAGCGCATATTCGCATTCCGTAAAGTTAGAGACTACCCACTTGTGGTAAGCATTGGCAGTGCGACGGACGAAGTCTGCGGATTCCGAGATGATGGTGCGCAGCGTACCGACTTGATGGCGCGCAGGGTTCCGAAATGATCGCGCGCAGCGTTCCGAGCATTCTCCGCGCAGCATTCCGATTTGATCGCGCGCAGTTTCGGATGGTGTGAGGCCTGATCGTTGGGCCATTTCTCCGGCTGGAAACAGCTGAGAGGATTGATGCCGACGAGGAGGGTTACGATGCGCCAGGTGCGCGAGATTGTGAGGTTGAGCCTTGAGGCTGGGCTCTCGACGCGCGTGGTTGGCGAGCGGGTCGGCGTCGGGCCGACGACGGTACGTGACACGCTGAAGCGGTTTGCGCGCGCGGGTCTGGCATGGCCAGTCCCGGAAGCGATAAGCGACGCGGAGCTGGAGCAACTGCTGTACGGGGTGCCTGGCGTGAAGCCCGGTTGGCGCAAGGTGGTCGAGCCTGACTGGTCCGCTATTGCCCGCGAGCTCAAGCGCAAGT
>NZ_LGTB01000082.1 GCF_001238275.1 Bradyrhizobium viridifuturi | reverse complement strand
ACACCGCCTGGCGGAGAGAGCCCCTCACCCCAACCCTCTCCCCGTAAGAACGGGGAGAGGGAGAAGAAAGACGCCCTACTCCGTCATCGGCTCGCCGGAGAGGTCCCAATCCTTGCCGTTGAAGATCGAGACGTAGAGCGTCTTCATCGGTGTGTAGTCGTCGGGCGTGTAGCTGTAATTGATGCCGTCGAGGAAATAGGGCGAGTGGAAACCGGCCAGCGTGGTGGCGTGCTTCAGCACGTTGGCGCGGGTCAGGTCATCGCCGCAGCGGCGCAGGATTTCGCCCATCGTCACCGCCTGGCCGTAGCCGGCGAAAGCGATGGTGTTGTCGGGATCGATGTTCGGCAGGTACTTCTTGCGCAGCTCCTCGAACGCGACCACGTCGGCGTCCTTCTCGTAGCGCGGCACGCCGACTTCCTTGTTGTAGCGGATCGCGACGATGTCCTTGGCGTTCTCCAGCCCCGCGGCGCTCAGGATCGAGCGGCCGGTCGAGCCCGCCGACAACAGCTGCAGCGGCTTCCAGCCGAGCTCGGCGACCTTGCGGATCGACTGCGACGTCGCCTTGCCTGTCGTGATGTTGTAGAACACGTCGCGCCCGACTTCGAGAGATTGATCAGCTGAGAATCGACCGTCGGATCGGTGAGATCATAGGTCTGCTCCATGATCACCTGTGCCTTGCCGCCGGCATCGGCCAGCACCTTCTTGAACGGCCCCAGGAAGTCGCGGCCGAAATCGTCGTTCTGGTAGAGGATGCCGATCTTGGCATTCGGCTTCACGCTGACGACGTGCTTGGCGAGGATACGCGCTTCAGTCGGATAGAGCGGCAGGCCCGCCATGGTCCATTTGAAGTTCTTCGGGTCGTTCCACTTGGAGGCGCCGGTGTTGAGCAGCAACTGCGGCACGCCCTTGGAATTGAGATATTTATGCACGGAGGTCTGCGGCGCGGTGCCGAGCGAACCATACAGCGCCAGCACCTCCTCCTGCTCGACCAGGCGGCGCGTCGCCTCGACGCATTTCGGCGCGCTGTAGGCGTCGTCCATGGTGAGGAATTTCACCTTGCGGCCATTGATGCCGCCCTTGTCGTTCAGCATCTGGAAATAGGCTTCGCCGACGCGGCCGAGCACGCCATAGAGCGAGCCGGGGCCGGAATGCGGCACGGTCTGGCCGAGCTTGATCTCGGTGTCGCTCGCGCCCGGATCGTACTTCTTGTCGGCGGCCCGGACGAACGGCGCGGGCAGCACGGACGCTGCGATAACGGATAATGCGGTGGCGCCGAATTCGCGCCGAGTATGTTTTTTCATTGTGTCTCTCCCTGAGGCGCAAAGCTCTCGCATTCCGCCTTGCGCCGGGCAAGCGCGAAGTCACGGCTGTGTGGCGCAATGCCGCGTCACGGCAAATGCGTAGCGTGTAGACTCAAGTTGGGGAGCGATGCGCGCACTTTCTCCCTTCTCCGGGAGAAGGTGGCGCGGACAACGTCCGCGCCGGATCAGGGTCTGCGTCCGCGGATAGAGACCCCTCACCCGGCTTCGATGCTGCAGCATCGAAGCCACCCTCTCCCACAAGGGCAGAGGGCAAGAACGTCACGGCTTGATCGCCACCGCGACCAGCCCGGGTGCCGGGATGTTGTCTTCATTGCGCGCCGAGAGACCGTCGAGCAGGACCAGCGTCAGCCCCGCGGCGGCCACCGACGCACGCACGTAAGCCGCACTGTGGGCGTAGCGCAGCCCCTCGCCGAGGAGGACGCCCTCCCCGTCATGGGTCTCGGTCGTAAACGCGACCACACCGCCCGGCACCAACACACGCACGACCTCGGCGAGCACAGGCGCGAGGTCGGCGACATAGACCATCGCATCCGCGGCGAGGATCAATTCGGCGCTGGCGTCGGGCTTGCGCGAAATGCCCGTCAGCATGTCGTCGACCTCGAGCTCGGCGTAAAATCCCGTGGCGCGCGCCTTGTCGATCATGCGCGGCGACAAATCGATGCCGATGAATCGATCGACGTGCTGCGCGAACGCGCCGGCCGCGAGCCCGGTGCCGCAGCCGAGATCGATCGCGCGCTTGAAGAAGGCCGGCTTCTTCGCCGACGCGCGTACCGACAGCACCGCCTTGAACAGCAGCGCCGGACCACGATAGCCGAGATCGCCGACCAGCGCCGCCTCGAAACGCGGCGCATATTGATCGAACAGCGTCTGGACATAGCCCGGCGGCATCGAACCGACGGCCTCGACGCCGAGCTGCATCAAATGCAGGCCGGCGCCGTGGCGGTCGTCGGGATCGGCGTCGCGCGCGGCGCGGAACGCTGCGATCGCGGCCTCGCGCTGCCCGAGCTCGAGGCGGATCTTGCCCAGCGTGTACCAGGCCGACGGGAATTTCGGCACCAGCTCGATCGCCTGTTCGAGCAGCTCGGCGGCAGCCGGCAGATCGCCCTTCAATTGCAGGTCGCGCGCGAACTCGTAACGGCGGTCGGCAACGAGGTCGCCGGAGGACAGAAACAGGCGCGGGGCCATTCGCTTAAGGAACCAATCTTGTCTTAAGGATCTTGGCCGGGTCCGGCCATCCGGAAAGCACGGACTTTTTCCGGAGATGGATGCGCCGGTCAAGCCCGCGCATGGCGATTAGATATCGCGGAATTGATGCCTATATGTCCGGCATGCGCCCGCAAGACATCCTGATGCCCGTCCCGGCCGGGCTTTGCTGCAAGCCCGGCGGCTTCCACATCGATCCAGTCAGGCCGGTCGAGCGGGCCCTGATCACGCACGGCCATTCCGACCATGCACGCCCCGGCCACGGCGCGGTTCTCGCGACCCAGGAAACGCTCGACATGATGCGGCTGCGCTATGGCGAGAATTTCGCCGGCTCGGTGCAGGCGGTCGCCTATGGCGAGGAGATCAGGCTCGGCGACGTCACGGTGACGTTTCACCCCGCCGGGCACGTGCTCGGTTCCGCCCAGATCTCCGTCACCTGCAAGAGCAGGCGCATCGTCGCCTCCGGCGATTACAAGGATGCGCGCGACCCGACCTGCGCACCATTCGAGCTGGTGCCCTGCGACGTCTTCATCACGGAGGCGACCTTTGGTCTGCCGGTGTTCCGCCATGGCGATGCCGCGGGTGAAGTGAACAAGCTGCTGGCATCGGTGAAGCTGTTTCCGGAGCGAGCGCACCTGGTCGGCGCCTATTCGCTCGGCAAGGCGCAGCGCGTAATCGCGCTGCTGCGCGAGGCCGGCTACGACGCGCCGATCTATCTGCATGGCGCGATGGAGAAGATCACCTATTACTACCAGGAGCGCGGCATTCCGCTCGGCGAGCTCAGGCCGGCGCGCGGCATGAAGAAGGCCGAGCTTGCCGGCACCATCACGCTGGCGCCGCCGAGCGCGACATCGGATGTCTGGACCCGGCGATTTCCCGATCCGGTCACCGCCTTCGCGTCAGGCTGGATGCGCGTGCGCGCCCGGGCGCGGCAGGGCGGCGTCGAGCTGCCGCTGGTGATCTCGGATCATGCCGATTGGGACGGGCTGACGGCGACGATCGCCGCGACCGGCGCCGGCGAGATCTGGGTCACGCACGGCCAGGAAGACGCGCTGGTGCATTGGTGCAAAAGCAAGGGCCTCGCCGCGCGGCCGCTCGATCTGGTCGGCTATGGCGACGAGGATGAAGGCGAGACCGCGGCAGTCACCGGCGAAGCCCAACCCGATGGCGAGGCACAGCCCGTCGGCGAGACCAGGAAGCCATGAACCGTTTTGCCGAACTGCTCGACCGGCTCGCCTACGAACCCGGCCGCAACAACAAGATCACGCTGCTGGTCGGCTATTTCCGCGAGACCGAGGATCTCGACCGCGGCTACGCGCTGGCGGCGCTGACCGGCGCATTGTCGTTCAAGCACGCCAAGCCGGGCTTGATCCGCGATCTGATCACCGAACGCGCCGACCCCGTGCTGTTCGGCTATTCCTATGACTACGTCGGCGATCTCTCGGAAACCGTTGCGCTGATGTGGCCGAAGGCTGAATTGCCGGGCCATAACAACCCGCCTCCCCCCAGCCTGACCGATGTCGTCACCACGTTGCGCACGCTCGGCAAGGCGGAGCTGCCGGCGCAGCTGGCGCGCTGGTTGGACGAGCTCGACGAGACCGGACGCTGGGCGCTTCTGAAACTCGTCACCGGCGCGATGCGGATCGGGATCTCGGCGCGGCTGGCGAAGACCGCCGCGGCCGCGCTCGGCGATAAGGACCCGCACGAGATCGAGCTGATGTGGCCCGGGCTGTCACCGCCATATCTCGACCTGTTCGCCTGGCTCGAAGGCCGTGGCGACAAGCCGGTCAACAGCGATCCGACGCCGTTCCGACCGGTGATGCTGGCGCATGCGATCGAGGATAGCGACTTCGCCAATCTCGACGCCGCCGATTTCAGCGCGGAATGGAAGTGGGACGGCATCCGCGTGCAGGCCGTCGCCGGCCGCGACGCGCACGGTCACGTCCAGACGCGGCTCTATTCGCGTACCGGCGAGGACATCACCGGCAGCTTCCCCGACCTCGTGCCGTCGCTGCATCTGCCCGGCGCGATCGACGGCGAATTGCTGGTGCTGCGCGACGGCCGCGTGCAGACCTTCAACGTGCTGCAGCAGCGGCTGAACCGCAAAGTCGTCTCGCCGAAGCTGATCAAGGAATTCCCGATCCACCTGCGCGCCTACGACCTGCTCGGCGACGACGAGAACGATCTGCGCGAGCTGCCGTTCACTGAACGGCGCGCGCATCTCGAAGCCTTCGTCGCCAAGCTCGGCGATCCGCGCATCGACCTGTCGCCGACCGTCCCGTTCGCGAGCTGGCAAGAACTCGCCGCCGCACGCGCCGATCCCAAGAGCGCCGGCGCCGGCGACGATGCCGACGCGGTCGAAGGCGTGATGCTGAAGCGGCGCGACGCGCCCTATCTGCCGGGGCGGCCGAAGGGCCCGTGGTGGAAATGGAAGCGCGATCCGCACATCATCGACGCGGTGCTGATGTATGCCCAGCGCGGCCACGGCAAGCGTTCGTCCTATTATTCCGACTACACGTTCGGGGTCTGGACCCGCGGCGATGCCGGCGACGAGCTGGTGCCGGTCGGCAAGGCCTATTTCGGCTTCACCGACGAGGAGCTGCTGCAGATCGACCGCTTCGTCCGCCGCAACACCACCGAGAAGTTCGGCCCGGTGCGGCATGTCGTGCATGAGCCGGACCAGGGGCTCGTGCTGGAGGTCGCGTTCGAAGGCTTGCAGCGCTCGCCACGGCACAAATCCGGCGTCGCGATGCGCTTTCCCCGCATCAGCCGGCTGCGCTGGGACAAGCCGCCGCGCGAAGCCGACCGGCTGGAGACACTTGAACGGATGTTAATCTCCATGACAGGAAGTTAAACCGGCAAGCCGCATGGCAGCCATTGATCGCGCTCCACGAGTTTCCCATGTGCTCCGCCGTGACCTATAATGCGGGCGATTCCGCCAGGAGATCATGATGCCAGACAACATCCGAGACTTGCCGGCCGGCCACAGTGACGGCCTGTACCGCTTTCTCGGCGGCTCGCCGCTGTCGGTGGCATTCCGGCTGATCCTGCTATCGATCCTGGTCGGCGTCGTGCTCGCCGCGATCGGCCTCGACCCGTGGAACATCCTCTACAGCATCCGCCGGCTGTTCCAGAGCATCTGGGATTTCGGCTTCGACGCGATCAACTGGGCCTGGCGCTATTTCCTGCTCGGCGCCGTGATCGTGATCCCGATCTGGCTGTTGTCGCGGCTGTTCGGCGCGCCGCGCGGCCGGTGATCCAACGGAAAGCCCGCAGCCGATGCAATTGCAATTTGTCGGCTGCGGCGATGCATTCGGCTCCGGCGGCCGGTTCAACACCTGCTTCCATGTCACCGGCGCGAGCGCCAATTTCCTGATCGACTGCGGCGCGTCCTCACTCCCGGCGCTGAAGCGGCTCGAGATCGATCGCAACGCGATCGACCTGATCCTGATCACGCATTTCCACGGCGATCACTTTGCCGGGCTGCCGTTCTTCCTGCTCGATGCGCAGTTCTCCCGCCGCACCCGGCCGCTGGTGATCGCGGGTCCTGAAGGCATCGAAACGAAACTGCCTGCGGTGATGGAGGTGATGTTTGAACACTCCTCCAGGACCAAGCAGCGCTTCGATTTGTCCGTCGTCACGCTCGCCCCGCAGGAACGATGCAGCTTCGGCGAGGTGACGGTGACGCCGTATCCTGTCGTGCACGGCGAATCCGGCGGACCGTTCCTCGCCTATCGCATCGAGGCGGAAGGCCGCACCGTCTGCTATAGCGCCGACACCGAGTGGACCGACGCGCTGATTCCGGCTGCGCAAGATGCCGATCTTTTCATCGCCGAAGCCTACACCTACGACAAGATGGTCAAGAACCATCTCAGCCTGAAGGCGCTCGAAGCGCATTTGCCCGCGATCAACGCCAAGCGTGTGGTCCTGACGCATATGAGCGACGACATGCTCGGCCGCGTCGAGGACCTGCCGTATGTGGCAGCGAGCGACGGCATGGTCGTGGCGTTCTGACGATACAATTGCTTCGTAAGTGGCCCAGCCCCCACGCCACCGCATTGCTCTGAGGACATTTCCAGCATGGCCGCGCAACGGATGACGCGATAGAAGCGTACATTCCTCACAATTGTAGCCATGCACGCCCCCGTTCACCAGAAGATCACCACCCGCCAGGTGTTCGCCATCGCCGGCCCCGCGATGGTCGCCAACCTGACGACGCCGCTGATCGGCATCGTCTCGACCACCGCGATCGGCCGCCTCGACGATGCGGCGCTGCTCGGCGGCGTGGCGATGGCCTCGGTGATCTTCGACTGCCTGTTCTGGCTGTTCGCCTTCCTGCGCATGAGCACGCTGGCCTTCACCGCGCAGGCACAAGGCGCCGGCGAGCCGCAGGAATATGCCGCGATCCTGGTGCGCGGTTTCATCGTCGCCGGCCTGATCGGGGCGGCGCTGATCGCGCTGCAGGTGCCGCTGGCCGCAATCACGTTCCAGCTGATGGGCGGCAGCGAAGGCGTCACGCGCGCGGCGAAAACCTATTTCATGATCCGGATCTGGTCGGCGCCGCTGGCGCTCGCCAACTACGTCATCCTGGGCTGGCTGGTCGGCCAGGCACGCGCCAATCTGGCGCTGGCGCTGCAGATCGTGATCAACATCATCAACATGATCGCGACCGTGCTGCTGGTGCAGGCCTATGGCGCCGGCATTGCCGGTGCCGCGATCGCCGCCGTGCTCGCCGAGACCGCCGGTTTCGTCGTCGGCATCGTCGTGGCGTGGCGGATCTCGCAAGGCGGCTTCGCCGTTCCCGCGGCCACGCTGTTCGATCGCGCCAAGCTGATGCGCATGCTCGCCGTCAACCGCGACATCATGGTCCGCACCGCGGCGCTGATCGCCGTGTTCCTGTTCTTCACCGCCAAGGGCGCGCGCGAGGGCGACGTCACGCTGGCAGCGAATTCGGTGCTGAACAACTTCCTCTTGGTGAGCGCCTTCTTCCTCGACGGCCTCGCCAACGCGGCCCAGCAGCTGTGCGGCCGCGCATACGGCGCGCGCGACGGACGCGGCTTCGCCGATTCGACCCGACTGGTGCTGCTGTGGGGCGTCGGCTTTGCGCTCGTGGTCTCGGTGCTGTTCGCGCTGTTCGGACCGGCGCTGATCAATCTGATGACGACCAGCGACGACGTGCGCCGCTATGCGCGCGACTTCCTGCTGTTCGTGATCCTGGCGCCGCTGCCCGGCGTGTTCGCCTTCGGCTTCGACGGCATCTATGTCGGCGCGACCTGGGCGCGCGAGATGCGCAATCTGATGCTGGCCTCGCTCGCGATCTTCCTCGCCACCTGGTGGGTGCTGAGCGGATACGGCAACACCGGCCTGTGGATTGCGCTGCTCGGCTTCTACGTCGCGCGCGGCGGCCTGCAAGGCCTGCGCTATCCGGCGATGCTGCGGAAGACGTTCGCTACCGCACCGGCCAATCCTCGGCCGTGATCGTCGCGGCATCGGCGCCGACGATTTCCGACAACGAGTCGCGCCCCGTCCGCAGCAGGGTCGAGGACAGATCGCGCTTGATGTCCTCGACCAGGCCGATGCCCTTGTAGACCAGCGAGGAATACAGCTGGATCAGGCTGGCCCCGGCACGGATCTTGGTCAGCGCGGCACCGCCGCTATCGATGCCGCCGACGCCGATCAGCGGAAACGCGCCTTCGACGCGAACATAGGTCTCGGCCACCATCCGCGTCGAGAGGCGGAACAGCGGGCGGCCCGACAGGCCGCCCTGTTCCTTGGCCCGGTTCTCCTCGCGCAAGGTCGACGGCCGCGCCAGCGTGGTGTTGGCGACGATCATGCCGTCGACGCGCCGCGAGCGCGCGATGTGCACGACGTCGTCGAGCTCGGTGAGGCTCAGATCCGGCGCGATCTTCAGCAGCACCGGCGCATCGCCGGCGTTCTTGCGCACGCGCTCGCGGGTATCGATCACCCGCGCCAGCAGATCATCGAGCGCCGCCGATTGCTGCAGATTGCGCAGGCCCGGCGTATTCGGCGAGGAGACGTTGACGGTGAAATAGCTCGCGACCGGGGCGAAGGTCTCGATCAGCTTCACATAGTCGGCAGTGCGGTCCTCCGAATCCTTGTTGGCCCCGACATTGACCCCGACGATGCCGCCACCGCCGGCGCGCGCGGCGAGCCGCCGCAGCACGGCTTCCGCGCCGTCATTGTTGAAGCCCATGCGGTTGATGACGGCCTCGTCGCGCTCCAGCCGAAACAGCCGCGGTCGCGGATTGCCGGCCTGCGGCTTCGGCGTCACCGAGCCGATCTCGACAAAGCCGAACCCGAGCCGCAGCAGCGCGTCGGGCACCTCGGCGCTCTTGTCGAAGCCCGCCGCCATGCCGATCGGGTTTGGAAAGTTCAGCCCGAAGGCACGCACCGCGAGCTTGGGATCATCCGGCCGCAGCCGGATCGGCGGCAGCAGCTTCAGGCCCTGGATCGCCATGCGATGGGCGTCCTCGGGATCGAACCAGCGCAGCAGCGGCAGCGAGAAGGCGTCGAAGGCACGGATCACGGCTTCAGCTCCGGAACGTCGTGGCCGCCGTCGGAGCGCGCGCGCAGGTTGAGGATTTCGACGACCGCGCCGAGATCGAGTTCGCCGTAGAGATGCGGAAACAGCTCGTCATTGCGCGACCGCTCCCAGCGCAGGGCGTCGCCCAGTGCTTCAGCATCGACCGCAACCAGGAACAGGCCGGTTTGCCCGTGGTAGTGCTTACGCGCGGTCTCGGCCACCTGGGAGGCGGTGGAAAAATGGATGAAGCCGTCGCGATTGTCGTCCGGACTGCCCCGGTAGACGCCCTGCCGCTCGGCCTCGCGCCAGGCCGAAGCGGGGGTGATTTTATAGATCATGGGCACGGCCCGGCCTTCCCTTTTGTCCTTGAGTCTCTTGGGGTTTTATCCGGATTTGAGGGGAAATGCCCCAGACGCCAACTGGCGAGCGAGGGACCGTATCGGCGGCGGCGGCGCAACTCAAGCGGCGCCGGGACACACCGCACGGCGGATTTGCGAAAACGCCGGGTTTCAGGTAATAATTCCTACCATCCGGGGTATCCTCGATGGCCAAACAGCCCAAAGCCGCCCGCCCGCTGACTCACGCGCAGGTCTGGGCCGCGCTCGACCGGCTCGCCGAACGCGCCGGCCTGTCGCCGTCCGGCCTTGCCAAGCAGTCAGGTCTCGATCCCACCACCTTCAACAAGTCCAAGCGCGTCACCGGCGACGGGCGCGAGCGCTGGCCGTCGACCGAATCGCTCTCCAAAGCGCTGGCCGCGAGCAATGCCAGCATGGAGACCTTCGTGCAGTTGCTCGGCGACGGTCCGCGCGGCGGCCAGTCGGTGCCGTTGCTCGGCTTCGCACAGGCCGGCGTCGGCGGCTATTTCGACGACTCAGGCTTTCCCGCCGGCAAGGGCTGGGACGAAGTCGCGCTGCCTACAACCACCGACGAGCACGCCTACGCGCTGGAAATCGAAGGTGACGCGATGAAGCCGACCTATCGCGAAGGCGACATCATCGTGGTGTCGCCGGCGACCGCGATCCGCCGCGGCGACCGCGTCGTGGTGCGCACCACCGGCGGCGAGGTGATGGTGAAGGAACTGAAGCGCCGCACCGGCAAGGTGCTGGAGCTCGCCTCGCTCAATCCGGAGCATCCCGACCGCATGCTCGATGCCGAGGAAGTCGCGTGGATCGCGCGCGTGGTGTGGGCGAGCCAGTAGCTGGCCATCGCAAGCCGCCACAACAACGGTGTCGTCCCGGGCAAGCGAAGCGCGACCCGGGACCCATAACCACCGATGATTGTTGCTGCACCTCGCTGGGACCACAGCGCGCTTCAACAACCCGATCCTGTGGTTATGGGTCCCGGCTTTCGCCGGGACGACGGCGGAGTTTGACGCGAACTTACGTCGCGTAGTCCGGCTCCTTGCGGTCCAGCATCCGCTTCAGCGCATCGAAGTGCCGCTGTGCCGGGCTCGGGCCGTTGTAGAGGTGATCGTCGCGGAAATCGCGCTTGGTCTTCTCCACCACATGCTGCGGCAATTGCTTGAGCGGCTGCTGGGTCCACATCGCGTAGATCTGAACCTGCGCGGCGCGCTCGATGTAATAGAGCCGGTCATAGGCTTCGGCGACGGTCGCGCCGACGGTCGAGATGCCGTGATTGGCCATGAACAAAATGGTCTTGTTGCCGATTACCTTGGCGAGCCGCGCGCTTCCTCGGGATCGAGCGCGGGGCCGGTGTAGAGATCGTCATAGGCGATCGCCTCCGACAGTCCGACCTCGGTCTGGCCGATCTCCTTGATGCGCGGATCCTCGAGCCGCGTCAGCGCGCTCGCATAGGGCATATGCGTGTGGAACACCGCCTTGGCCTGCGGCAGCGCCTTGTGGATCGGCGCATGGATGCAATAGCAGGAACGCTCGACCTCGCCCTCGCCGCGCTTCACCTCGGCATCGTCGATGCCAACCTCCATGAAGGACGACGCGGTGACCTCCGACCAGTGCATGCCGAACGGGATCTGGTAGTAGCGGTCGCTGCGGCCGGGCACCACGAAGGTGAGATGGTTGAAGATGCCTTCGGAAAAGCCGTGGATGTAAGCGAGCCGATGCGCCGCCGCGAGATCGACCCGCGCCTGCCATTCCTCGGCGCTCGAACTGTCCTGCAGCGATGTCGGCGAAACCCTGAACTGCATGCGCATGCTCCCATCTGTGCCGGCCGCTCGACGGCGGCCGTGCTGATTTTGTGGAGCGAGTGTAGCGCAGTCCGGCAGCGGCCCGGCTGAAATTGCAGCAGGACAGCCATCCGGTTTTTGCGGCCTCGGCGCAATCACGACCAAGGCAAGTAAGCCGCTGCAGGCGCCTCAACTTCCGCCGTCGTCCCGGCCTTGAGCCGGGACCCATAACCACTGATCATCGTATGTCGCGGCGCTGGTGCCACAGCTTGCCTTAACGACGGCGGCCTGTGGTTATGGGTCCCTGCTTTCGCAGGGACGACAGCGGCAAACTACGACGACCGCGCGAGCGCGCCGTCGATCATGTTGACCGCGTTCTGCACGCCGTAGACCGCGACGAAGGAGCCGAAGCGCGGGCCCTTCTCCTGGCCGAGCAGCACCTGGTAGAGCATGTTGAACCAGTCGAGCGAGACGCCGGGACGGCCGTCCTTACCCTTCTTGACCATGTCGAGGAACGGCTCGCGGCGGCCGATTTCGTAGACCACGTTCTGGATGTCTTCCGCGGTCGCATCCGCCGGCATGTTGGCGAGCGCATCGCGCAGGTCTTGCAATGCGGCGCGTTCGCCGTCGGTCGGCTCGCGGAACTGCTTGGTCGGCGCCACGAAGTCGCGATAGTAGTTGATGGCGTAGCGACCATCGCGTCCAGCTTCGGATGGGTCTGCGGCGTCACGCCCGGACGATAGCGGCCGATGAAGCCCCACAGCGTCTCGGCATTCTCCGCGTTCGACGATGACACCAGCGTCAGCAGCAGCTGGAAGGTGACGGGCATGTCGGCCTGCGGCGGCTCGCCGGAATGGATGTGCCAGACCGGATTTTGCAGCTGCTGCCGCGCTTCCTGCCGGGTGAAGCCGTCGAGGAACTGCTGGTAGTCGTCGACATTGCGCGGGATGACGTCGAAATAGAGCCGCTTCGCCGCCTTGGGCTCGCGGTACATGAACAACGACAGCGACTCCGGCGAGGCGTAGCGCAGCCACTCGTCGATAGTCAGCCCGTTGCCCTTCGACTTCGAGATCTTCTGGCCCTTCTCGTCGAGGAACAACTCGTAGTTGAAGCCTTCCGGCGGCGTGCCGCCGAGCGCCGCGCAGATCTTGGCCGACAGCTTCACCGAATCGATCAGGTCCTTGCCGGCCATTTCATAGTCGACGCCGAGCGCGTACCAGCGCATCGCCCAGTCCGGCTTCCATTGCAGCTTGCAGCGGCCGCCGGTCACCGGAACCGTGACGGTCTCCTTGGTGTCGGGATCTTCATAGGAGATCGTGCCGGCCTTGGCGTCATGCGCGGTCACCGGCACGTAGAGCACGAGGCCGGTGCGCGGGCAGATCGGCAGGAACGGCGAGTAGCTCGCGGCGCGCTCCTCGCGCAGCGAGGGCAGCATGATCGCCATCACCTTCTCGATCCGCTCCAGCATGCGCAGCAGTGCGGCGTCGAACCGGCCCGAGGTGTAATATTCGGTCGAGCTCGCAAACTCGTAGTCGAAGCCGAACTGATCGAGGAAGGCGCGCAGCCGCGCGTTGTTGTGCTGGCCGAAGCTCGGATGGGTACCGAACGGATCGGGGACCTTGGTCAACGGCTTGCCGAGATGCTGTTGCAGCAGCTCCTTGTTCGGCACGTTGTCCGGCACCTTGCGCAGACCATCCATGTCGTCGGAGAAGGCGAGCAGCCGCGTCTTGATCTTGTCCTCGGTGAGCACGCGGAAGGCGTGGCGCACCATCGTGGTGCGCGCGACCTCGCCGAAGGTGCCGATATGCGGCAGGCCCGAGGGGCCGTAGCCGGTCTCGAACAGCACCTCGTCCTTGGGATTTTTCTTCAGCCGCGCCACAATCGCTTTCGCCTGCTCGAACGGCCAGGCGTTGGATTGTTCGGCGAGCGCCCGCAGGTCGCTCGGGCTGGCGGCAGGATCAATCACGGACATTCTTCAGGCTTTCTCCAAAAAGGCCGCGAAAACTAACGCTTTCGCGGCAAAATGCAAAGTTTCGGGCCAACTCTCCCCAAATCGTCATTGCGAGGAGCAAAGCGACGAAGCAATCCATCTATCCTCGCGGTGAGGCATGGATTGCTTCGCTTCGCTCGCAATGACGCGGATCGTGCAGGGCGTCAGAACGGGCTGATCGAGAAATAGCGCAGCCACAGATCGGTGAAGCGGCCTTTTTCCCAGATCCGGAACAGCGCCCAGTTCAGCGACTGCCGCAGCAGGTCGTTGCCCTTGCGCACGGCGATGCCAACGCCCTCGCCGAAATAGCGGCTCTCGACGAAGGGGCCGCCCGAAAACGCGCAGCATTCGGCGGAATCGGTGCCGTTGATCCAGAACGCCAGCGAGATCGCATCGCCGAAGATGAAGTCGACCTCGCCGCGGCGCAGTGCCGCGCGCAGCGTGTCGTTATCCGGATAGGAATGGATCTCGGCGTCGGTGAACATCGCCTTGAGATAGGCCTCGTGCGAGGTGCCACCGATGACGCCGACCTTTTTGCCCTCGAGATATTCGGGGCGGATTTCCGGCATCACGTTGTCGCGGCGCGACACGAAGCGCGCCGGCGCGCGGTAATAGGGATCGG
>NZ_LGTB01000081.1 GCF_001238275.1 Bradyrhizobium viridifuturi | reverse complement strand
CGGTGACGGCGCAGGCCAGCGACGGCCTGCAAGCCAGCTCGCAGACCTTCACCATCGCCGTCACCGACGTTGCGCCGTCGGCCCCGGTCGACAGCGACGTCACCACTAACCACGTCGTCGAAGGCGCCGCCGCCGGAAGCACCGTCGGCATCACCGCGTCCGCAACCGATATCAATGGCCCGGCGGTGACCTATTCGCTGGTCGGCGACACCTCGGGCGGCGGCTTCACCATCAACGCCACCACGGGCGTCGTCACCGTCGCCGATCCCACCAAGATCGACTACGAGACCAGCGGCGCGACCCACAGCTACACCATCACCGCGCAGGCCAGCGACGGTACGCTCGCGACCTCGCAGACCTTCACTATCGCCGTCGACGACGCCGCGCCGTCGACACCGATCGACAGCGACGCCACCGCCAACCACATCGTCGAAGGTGCCGCCGCCGGCAGCACCGTCGGTGTCACCGCGACCACGACCGACGTCAACGGCCCCCCCGTGACCTATTCGCTGACCGGCGACACCTCGGGCGGCGGCTTCACCATCAACGCGACAACCGGCGTCATCACCGTCGCCGACCCCACCAAGCTCGACTACGAGAGCAGCGGCCCGACCCATTCCTACACGGTGACCGCGCAGGCCAGCGACGGCACGCTCGCGAGTTCGCAGACCTTCACCATCGCCGTCGACGACGCCGCGCCGTCGACCCCGGTCGACAGCGACGTCGCCCAGAATTCGATCGCCGAAGGCGCCGCCAACGGATCGACGGTCGGCATCACCGCGTCGGCGATCGACGTCAACGGCCCGGCCGTGACCTATTCGCTGACCGGCGACACCTCCGGCGGCGGCTTCACCATCAACGCGACCACCGGCGTTATCACCGTCACAGACTCCACCAAGATCGACTACGAGACCAGCGGCCCCACCCACGCCTACACGGTGACAGCATCCGCCAGCGACGGCACGCTGACAAGCTCGCAGACCTTTACCATCGACGTCACCGACGTCGCGCCGTCGACCCCGGTCGACAGCGACGGCACCGCGAACCGTGTCGCGGTCGGCGCTCCGGCCGGCAGCTATGTCCACCTGACGGCGTCCTCGGTCGACGTGAACGGACCGCCGGTGACCTATTCGCTGGTCGGCGACACCTCCGGCGGCGCCTTCACCATCAACGCCACGACCGGCGCCGTCACCGTCGCTGATCCCAGCAAGATCCTCGCCGCCGATCCGTCCTACGACATCACGGTCGATTCCAGCGACGGCACGCTGCATAGCCAGCAGACCTTCACCATCGGCGTCGTCGTCGACCAGGCGCCGATCGTCATCGCCAGCCACGCGCTGAACTACACCGAGAACCAGGCCGCGACCGCGTTCGACCCGGCGATCACCGTGACCGACGCCGACGACGCCAATCTGGCGTCCGCCACAGTGCAGATCACCGGCGGCTACATCAATGGCGAGGACATCCTCGGCTTCACCAACCAGAACGGCATCACCGGATCGTTCAACGCCGCGACCGGAACACTGACGCTGTCCGGCTCCTCCAGCGTCGCCAACTACCAGGCCGCACTAGCCTCGGTGACCTATTTCGACAACAGCGACAACCCGTCGGGCGCGCCGCGCACCGTCACGATCACCGCCAATGACGGCACGCTCGACAGCACGCCGGTCACCGACACCATCAACGTCACGCCGGTGAACGACCCGCCGGTGGTCACCGCCGGGCACACGCTGAACTACACCGAGAACCAGGCCGCGACCGCGTTCGACCCGGCGATCACCGTGACCGACGTCGACAACACCACGCTGGCCGGCGCGACGGTGCAGATCACCGGCAACTACGTCAACGGCGAGGACGTGCTCGGCTTCGTCAACCAGAACGGCATCAGTGGATCGTTCAACGCCGCGACCGCCACGCTGACGCTGACCGGCTCCTCCAGCGTCGCCAACTACCAGGCCGCGCTGGCCTCGGTGACCTATTTCAACACCAGCGATAACCCGTCGGGCCTCGCGCGTACCGTCACCATCATCGCCAATGACGGCGCGGCGAACTCCACCGCAGTCACCGACACCATCAACGTCACGCCGGTCAACGATCCGCCGGTCACGTCAGCCGGCGGCACGCTGAGCTACATCGAGAACCAGGCGGCGACCGTGATCGATGCGTCGGTCAACGTGACCGACGTCGACAGCGCCAACATGGTCGGCGCGACGATTGCGATCACTGGCGGCTTCGCCGCGGGCCAGGACGTGCTGGGCTTCGTCAACCAGAACGGCATCACCGGCTCGTACAATGCCGCGATCGGCGTGCTGACGCTGACCGGCTCCTCGAGCGTCGCCAACTACAAGGCCGCACTCGATTCCATCACCTATTTCAACTCGAGCGACAACCCGTCCGGAGCGGATCGCACCGTCAGCTTCACGGTCAATGACGGCTCGCTGAACAGCAACACCTCGACCTCGACGATCCACGTTACGCCGGTCAACGACGCGCCGGTGATTGCCTTCGGCGCCATCACCGGCTTCACCGAGCCGCCGAACGGCACGCCGGCGGCGAACTCGACGCCGGTCACGATCACGCCCAACCTGACGATCACCGACGCCGAAGGCAACAACCTGACCGACGCGACCTTCGTGCTGAACAATCTGAAGCCATTGGACGCGCTCTCGATCGCCGGGCATGCCGGCAGCAGCGGCGATATCGGCGGAATCCACTTCGACATCACCAGCACGGCCGGCACCGAGACGATCAGCTTCACCGGCACCGACACGCTCGCGCACTACAATGCGGCGCTCGACCTGATCCAGTTCAACAACACCAGCGAAAATCCCGACACCACCGCGCGGTCCTATACTTTGACCGTGCACGATGACGGCGGCACCGCCAATGGCGGCAACGACACCGGGACGGGATCGACGACCGGAACCGTCACCGCGGTAGACGATGCGCCGACCGCGACGGTGCCGGCGGACTCTTCGATCGGAACCGCGTTCTCGCACACCAATCTCGCGATATCAGGCCTGTCGGTCGCGGACGCGATTCTGACCCCAGCACCGTCACCGCGACGATCTCGACGGTCCACGCGAATGTGAGCTTCGACACCTCGGGGCTCACGAGCTTCACCAACAACAATAGCCACACCGTGACCCTCACGGGCACGGCCGCGCAGGTCAACACCGCGCTGGCAACGCTGACATACAACAGTGACGACGGCTTCACCGGTACCGACACCGTCACGCTGAACGTCAGCGACAACGGCCACACCGGCACCGGCGGGCCGCTCTCGTCGGGCAATCAGACCTTCCACGTCGGCGTCGTCCCGCAGGTGTTCTACATCGACAACTCGGCCGCGGGCAGCCACAACCTCGGCACCCAGGCCGACCCGTACACCTCGATCGCGGCCTTCAACGCGGCGAACCCGGCGGGCTCAGGCGACTACGTCGTGCTGGAGCACGGCACCGGCACCTACAGCGAGGCCAGCGGCATCAATCTCGCCAACGGCGTCAACCTGATCGGCGGCAGCCACAACCTGCAGTTCACCAATCCGGTGACCGGCCAGGTGGTCACCGCCAACACCGGTTCCGGTACCGACCCGGTCATCCATGTCACCGGCGCCGACAACGGCATCGATCTGCTCGGCACGTCAGGCCACACCATCACAGGTGTCAGCATCGATACCTCGGCTTCGACCGGCATCGGCATCAGCGACGACGGCAACAATGTCGGCACCGTCACGATGCAGGACATCGTGATCAAGACGTCCAGCGGCACCGGCATGAGCTTCACCCATGGCGGCACCATCACGCTGACCGGCAGCAACAACACCATCACGTCGACGACCGGCACCGCGCTCGATGTCGAGAACACTCAGATCGGCTCGTCCAACCTCATCCTCAAGAGCATCACGTCGAGCGGCGGCTCCAACAACGGCATCATCCTCTCCAACACCGGTACCGCCGCCGGCAACGGCGGCCTGCATGTCACCGGCGACGGCTCGACGGCGGGCAGCGGCGGCACGATCGCCAACAAGACCGGCGCCGACGGCAGCACCACGCAGGGCAGCGGCATCTACCTGAACAACACCAAGGATGTTCAGATCTCCTATCTGGCGATGCACGACTTCCAGAACTACGGCATCGTCGGCACCAACGTCACCGGCTTTACGCTCGGCAACACCACGGTGACCGGCACCAACGGCACCAGCGTCGGCGGCATCGGCGAGGGCGACGTCTACTTCACCGGCCTGTCCGGCACCGCCTCGGTCACGAACTCGACCCTCACCGGTGCGGCCTATGATGCCTTGCACGTCTTCAACGACAGCGGCCAGACGCTGAACCGTATCACCGTCTCCGGCTCGACCTTCGCGACCAATTCGGCGGCCGGCAACGCGTCCAACGACGCGATCGGATTCCAGGCGACCGGCGGCACCTTCAACGCCACGATCCAGAACTCGACCGTCACATCCGCGCGCGGCGACATGTTCCAGCTCAATCTGCTGGGCACGGTGTCGTCGGACCTGGTCATGACCGGCGACAACTTCAGCAACACCAACCAGAACATCGTCAGCGGCGGCGGCGGCATCACGATCGGCGGCGGTGGCCCGACCAACGACATCACGCTGACCTACGACATCGCGAACAACACCATCAAGGGCGCGCTCGGCGCGGCGCTCGGGATCAGCAAGGGCACCGGCTCCGCCGGCTCGTTCACCGGCACGATCACCGGCAACACGATCGGCACGCAAGGTTCGGGCGGCAGCGGTTCGACGCAGGGTTACGGCATCGCCGTGTTCGAGGATGGCGCGGGCACCTCGAGCACGACCATCACCAACAACCATATCTCCGGCGTCGTCGGCGGCATCTATACGCTGGTCCATAACGGCGCCGCCGGGGCGATGACCGCGGTGATCCAGGGCAACACGGTCGATACGCTCGATTCGACCAACGGATTTGCCGGCATCTATGTGCAGAACGGCTCGGGGACGGGAGCCGGCGGCGACAACAATCTGCTGGACGCCACGATCGGCGGCGCAGGCGCGCTGAGGAATAACGTCGATCTCGGTGGCAATACCGGCTTAGGCCTGGTCGCCGGCATCTTCCTCGAGCAGGAGGGGGTTTCGAAAACCGGCTTGATTGGCACTCCCAACTACGGCGGCGCGCCCTATGATTTCACCGCAGTGGCGAATTACGTGGCGGCCAACAACACCGTTACCGGCACTGGAAACGGGGCGGTCGCGACCCAGGCGATCGGCGATCCCACCCATGCCGCAGGTGGCGGCTATTTCGGCGGCGCCCAGTTCATGGTCGCCACCTCGGGCGGCGTCGCAGCGGCCTCGCCGACCACGGGCGAAACCCATCTCACCCAGACGGAGCTGAATTCCGTCGTCTCGACCGCGATTGCGCAATGGGCTGCCGTCGGTGCGTCGGCAAGCCAGCTCGCGATCATGAAGGCGGTCACGTTCAGTGTCGCCACCCTCGGCGGCAGCGTCGTCAGCGCGGAATCGAATGGCCACATCACGATCGATGCCAGCGCCGCCGGACATGGCTGGTTCGTCGACCCGACACCTTCGGACAATTTCGAGTTCGCCCACGCCGCCACCGCGACCGACCTATTCGCGGACCCGACGAGCGCCGCGGCTGGACATCTCGACCTGTTGACCGCGGTGTCGCACGAGCTCGGCCATGTCATCGGCCTGGCAGACGACACGACGCCGAGCCACGCTGGCGACCTGATGTATATCAATCTGACCGACGGCGAGCGCCGGCTGCCAAGCGCGGTGGATGCCAGCACCGCGTCGCCGCACGTCATGCCCACGCAAGACGGTACCTCTCCGCAGGTCATGGCCAATCGTGACAGCTTCGACTTCGCGTCGTTCGTCCAAGCGCCGTCGCAGACCACCACGAGCCGTGTGGACCCAGGCGCGAGCACCCAGACCATGTCCGATCTGTTCAGCGGGCAGTCCAACGCCGCCGCCCCGTGGTGGATGAGCCACGAGGCCGTGTTCGCCGCGATGGGCGGCACGCCGACCGACAGTCACGCCCAGGCCACATTCCATCACGACCTGGTGGTCTGATCGGGCGCCTTGCCGAAGATAACGACGCCTGCCGAACCGGTGCGGCAGGTCTCGTCTTTTGACTGATGGAGTCCGTGCGCGGCCTCGATGCCGGGACAGCTTCGATCTCCGCATCATGTCCACATGCGACATGTCCGATTCGTGACGACAGCGCCGTCGTCGACGATCGATCTCGTCACGAGCCGCTCACGCAATCAGACAAGAAAATCGCAGAAGCCGAACAATCGTTGAGGTTGCACTTACCGTAAAACACGCTATCGTGCAGAACGTTATCGACGCGGCATCATTGTCTCGAATTTTTCACGAATCTTACGACATACTTGCGGAGGACCGATGGCCGATCCGTTTCTTTCCGAAATACGCATGATGTCGTTTGGCTTTGCGCCCAAGGGCTGGGCGGGCTGCAACGGACAGCTGCTTCCGATCAACCAGAACCAGGCGTTGTTCTCATTGCTTGGCACCACTTTTGGCGGCAACGGGCAGACCACTTTCGCACTGCCGAACCTGCAAGGCAGCGTACCAATGCACACCGGCAACGGCCATGTGCTCGGCGAGAGAGCCGGCGAGCAAGGGCATACGCTCACGATTTCCGAAATGCCGACGCATAGCCATCTCGCGAACGCCACCAACACCAATGGCGCTGTTCTGGTGCCCGCGAACAACGTCCTCGGCGCCTTGAACAACGCCTATGCCGCACCGACGGCGCTGACCCCGCTGGTGGCAGGCAGCATCTCCATGACCGGCGGCAGCCAGGCGCATCTGAATATGCAGCCATTCCTGACGATCAATTTCAGTATCGCCTTGCAGGGCGTCTTCCCTTCGCAGAATTGACGGAGACCTCTCATGCCGCAACCCTTTGTAGGCGAACTCAAGCTCTTCGCCGGCAACTTCGCGCCGGCCGGCTGGCAATTCTGCGATGGCCGGCTGCTGCCGATTTCCGACAATGAGGTGCTGTTCAACCTGATCGGCACCACCTATGGCGGCGACGGTCAGTCGACCTTTGCCCTCCCCGACTTGCGCGGCCGGCTGCCGCTTCACATGGGCAACGGATTCGCGATTGGGGAAACCGGCGGCGCCGAGACAATCACCCTCACAACGCAGCAGATTCCGGCGCATGATCACACCATGCTGGCATGTCAAAACACCGGCACGAGCTCGAACCCGCAGGGCAACGTGCTCGACCAGATGGGTGGTGCACTGCTGCTCTACAAGGAGCAAACGCCGACGACGCCGCTGAGCCCGGTCGTGATCGGACCGGCCGGCGGCAGCCAGCCGCACAGCAACATCCAGCCCTATCTGTGCGTCAACTTCATTATTTCGCTGTTCGGCATCTTCCCGAGCCAGAGCTAGGAGCGCGACAACATGGCTGACCCCTTCGTCGCCGAAATTCGCATTTTTCCGTTCAACTTCGCGCCCTCCGGCTGGGCGTTCTGTAACGGTCAGATCCTGCCGATCTCGCAGAACACGGCGCTGTTCTCGTTGCTTGGCGTGACATATGGCGGCAACGGCACCTCGAACTTCGCGCTTCCCAACATGCAAGGCAACGCGCCAATGGCGCCGGGTCAGGGACCGGGCCTGTCGCTGTACGACCTCGGCCAGAACGGCGGCTCGGACACGGTGACCCTGTTGCAAACCGAAATACCCTCGCACCCCCACAACATGGTGGCGGTCAATCTACAGGCCGACCAGGCAGCCCCCACATCGACCCGGGGCATCGCGCGATCGGTCAACGGTGCGGCCTATGTCACCACCAGTCCAATGCCCGCGCTGGTGCAGATGGCCTCCAACATGATTGGACCGGCAGGCGCCAGCCTGCCGCACAACAATCTGATGCCCTACCTCACGCTCAATTTCTGCATTGCGATGCAGGGCGTTTTCCCGCCACGGAGCTGAGGTTGTCTTGACGCTGCATACCCCCTCACCTGGTGCGCCGACGTTTGGCGCGCCCGCATTCGGTTGGGCGCGCGCGGCTGAATCCGGTTGCCAATTTCGCCGCCTGTCGGAGGCCGATCTGCCGTTCCTGGTCCGCCTCTATGCCTCGACCCGCGCCGAGGAGTTGGCGCCGGTGCCATGGAGCAACGCAGAGAAGGCTGCCTTTCTCGATCAGCAGTTTCGCGCCCAGCACACGCACTATCAGCGGCACTATCCGGACGCCGACTGGCTGGTCATCGCCCAGGGCGATGAGGACGTTGGCCGGTTCTACATCGAGCGCTGGCCGAGCCAGCACCGCATCATCGACATCGCCTTCATGCCGGCGCATCGCGGCAAAGGCTACGGCGAGGCGCTGCTGCGCGACGCGATCGACGAGGCGGCGGCCGCCGACAAGGACGTCTCGATCCACGTCGAGAAGCTCAACCCGGCGATGCGGCTCTACCGCCGGCTCGGCTTCGTCACCGAGGAAGACAAGGGCGTCTACGATCTGATGCGCCGGCGCGCGGCACGTGCTTCTGACGATCAGGTTCAGACAGTCAGGTGAAGATCGCCTGATAGCCATTGGCGTCGGCGAGCGGCCCGATCGGCACAAGGAAAATCTCCATCACGCCGAGCGCGGGATGCCGCACCGGATAGATCGCCTGCGGAAGCCATGCTCCCTTCGGCCCCGCAAACAGCAACGAGAACGCACCACCCGGCCGGCCGCTGTTGCCCGCGGGCTCGACCCTGGCGAGCTTCAGCGCCACGATGCGATCCGCAGCCTGCATCTCGAACTCCGCACCCTGATGCGGCGTGAAGTCATCAATGTGCAGCTTCGCGAGATCGACGGTGGTCATGCGCACGTCCCTGTTGCTGTCGACGTGTAACACACGTCGCGACGATGCGGTCAAGGTTTCTGGCGTGCTCCCTCACGGTCATTCCGGAGCGGCTCCTGTCCTCGTCATTCCGGGGCGACGCGAAGCGTCGAGCCCGGAATCCATTTCACCAAAAGTGATGCGGCGTGATGGATTCCGGGCTCTCGCTTCGCGAGGCCCGGAATGACGGGAGGATAGAGGGCGGGCGGCCCTTGCATCTAAGTTGGGCGCTATCGGCACCGAATTTTCCCTGTGCCCACTGTCCCCGGAGAGGGGCAAGTAAACGCAAGACTCGAACGGATCGTCTCGCGAGAATGCAGATGTATGACTCAAGCGAGTGCCACATATTCGATGTCGTCCCGGGCAAGCGCAGCGCGACCCGGGATCCATAACCAGCAATGACAGTTGCTTGGCCAGCGCCGGGGCCGCAGCTCACTTCAACACCACAACCCTGTGGTTATGGATCCCTGCCTTCGCAGGGACGACGGCGGAATAGGCGGCGCGATCGTTCCGACCGCCGGCAGCAGCCCTGATGACGACCCCGATTTCCTCCGCTAACCTCTCCGCAAAGCGCCGCCGGCAAGGCGGACCATCTTGAGGGAGGAGAGGCGCGTGCACAGAGGCCGTGTCGTATTTGGCGCCATGGACGAGGTCGTGTTCGGGCGGCCCGCCGGTGAAGCCGTCGTCGAGCAACTGGACCGGCTGGGCGCGCAGCGCGCCTTCCTGATGGTCTCGGGCACACTGAACCGCGAGACCGATGAGATCGAAAGAATCCGCGAGGCGCTCGGGTCCCGCTGCGTCGGCATCTTCGACAGGATGCCGGCGCATACGCCGCGCGCCGCGGTCATCGCGGCAACCGAGCAGGCGCGCGATGCCAAGGCCGACCTGATCGTCACCATCGGCGGCGGCTCGATCACGGATGGTGCCAAAGCGGTGCAGCTCTGCCTCGCCAACAATGTCACCACATCCGACGGCATCGACACCATCCGCACCCGTGGCGGCGTCTCGCCCGAGATGAATCCGCCGACAGTTCGGCAGATCAGCGTGCCGACCACGATCGCCGGCGGCGAATTCTCCTCGATCGCAGGCGT
This sequence comes from Bradyrhizobium viridifuturi, assembly GCF_001238275.1. GTDB lineage: Bacteria > Pseudomonadota > Alphaproteobacteria > Rhizobiales > Xanthobacteraceae > Bradyrhizobium > Bradyrhizobium viridifuturi. The sequence continues at coordinate 4,118 of NZ_LGTB01000081.1, read as the reverse complement.
CACCAACGAGGCCAAGCGGCAGAAGGAGATGCTGCGCCATCCGCTGGTGATGCCACGCGCCACCATCCTCGATCCGGAACTCTCGGTGCACACGCCGGACTGGCTGTTCCTGTCGACCGGCATCCGCGCCGTCGACCATTGCGTCGAGGGCATCTGCTCGCGCGAGGCGCACCCTTACGGCGACGCGCAGGCGATCAAGGGGCTCGAGATGCTGGCCGCCGGTCTGCCGCGGGTGAAGGCCAACCCGAAGGACATTTCGGCGCGGATGGATTGCCAGATCGGAACCTGGCTCTCGACCGGCCCGCTCGCCTCCGGCGTGCCGATGGGCGCGAGCCATGGCATCGGCTACGTGCTCGGCGCCGAGTTCGATGTGCCGCATGGCTACACGTCGTGCGTGATGCTGCCTGCGGTGATGCGCTGGAACAAGCGCGATAATGCCGACCGGCAGGCGTTGGTCGCGGCCGCGATGGGGCATCCAGGCGCGGACGCCGGCGACGTACTCGATCGCTTCATCCGCGACCTCGGCACTGCCCCGCAGCCTCAAGGAGGTGCAGGTCGGTCCCGAACATTTCGACCGCATCGCGGCGGGTGCGATGCGCACGCCCTGGGTGCCACGCAACCCGCGCAAGATCGACGGTCCATCAGAGGTCTGCGAGATTCTGGCAATGGCGGCCTAGAACAAGAACGAGTCGCAAGTGAGGGGGAAATAGAGCTCAATGTACACCGGCAAGCATGCTTACCTGCGCCCGCTGCAACCGGCCTTCATCATGGCCGGGACCGGCGAGATCGTCACCTATCGCGAGCTCGAGGCGCGCAGCAACCGTCTCGCGCATCTATTCCGCAAGCGAGGCCTCAAGCGGCTCGACCACTATTCGATCTTCATGGAGAACAACAATCGCTACCTCGAGGCCTGCGGCGCCGGCGAGCGCGCAGGACTATATTATACCTGCGTCAATTCCTACCTCACCGCGGGTGAGCTCGCCTACATCCTGACCAACAGCCAGTCGCGGATCCTGATCACCTCGAAGCTGAAGCTCGACATCGCGCGCGAGGCGCTGAAGGAGTGCCCCCAGGTCGAGCTGTGCATCGTGGTCGACGGCGACAGTGAAAGTGATCGCATCGTCGGACTGCAAGAGGCCACTGCCGGCCTGCCGTCGACGCCGATCGCGGACGAATATGCTGGTACCGCGATGCTCTATTCGTCCGGCACGACAGGCCGGCCCAAGGGCATCGTGCGGCCGCTGCCTGAGCAGCCGCCGTCGCAGAACCTGCCGCTGTTCGATTTCCTGACCAAGCTCTGGCACTACCGCGAGGGCATGGTCTACCTGTCGCCGGCGCCGCTCTATCACTCGGCGCCGCAGGCCGCGGTCAACCTCACCATCCGGATGGGCGGCACCGTCGTCATCATGGAGAGCTTCGATCCCGAACGCTATCTCCAGCTGGTCGAGAAGTGGGGCATCACCCACAGCCAGCTGGTGCCGACCATGTTCTCGCGTCTGCTAAAGCTACCCGAGGAGGTTCGCAACCGCTACGATTTGTCGACGCTCGAGATCGCAATCCACGCCGCTGCGCCCTGCCCGGCGCTGGTCAAGGACGAGATGATCAAATGGTGGGGCCCGATCATCCACGAATATTACGGCGCGACCGAAGGCCTCGGCTTCACCGCCTGCAACAGCGAGGAATGGCTGGCGCATCGCGGCACCGTCGGCAGGGTGCTGCTCGGCGACCTGCATATCCTCGACGAGAACATGCAACCCTGCCCAAAGGGCACGCCGGGTACGGTGTGGTTCAAGACGGCGACGCCGTTCGAATATTTCAACGATCCCGCCAAGACCAGCGAGGCGCGCTCGGCCGACGGCAGCATGAGCACGGTCGGCGACGTCGGCTATGTCGATGACGACAACTTCCTCTATCTCACCGATCGCGCCACCTTCATGATCATTTCCGGCGGCGTGAACATCTACCCGCAGGAATGCGAGAACCTCCTGATCACGCATCCCAAGGTCGCCGACGCCGCGGTGTTCGGCGTGCCCAATGCCGATCTCGGCGAGGAAGTGAAGGCGGTGGTGCAGCCGGCCGAGGGTATCGCGCCGGGGCCCGAGCTCGCCGAGGAGCTGATCGCCTTCTGCGCGGGCTCGCTGTCGCGCCAGAAGGTGCCGCGCTCGGTGGATTTCGAGGCCGAGCTGCCGCGGCTGCCGACCGGAAAACTCTACAAGCGCCTGCTGCGCGACCGCTATTGGGGCAACAAGACCTCGCGGATCGTCTGAGCCGAGCGATACGGCTGACGGCGCTGATCCGGCCGGACAAGCGCCGCCGCGCAACGGACTCGCCCGCCGCGCGGATTTCGCGTTATGCTCTGCGATCGCAAGCCAGCTTCGCCGGAGGCCGCCATGCCGTCGCCCGAGCCGCGCGAGCCGGAGCCGGCACAGGCCGGCAGGCTCGAGTTCACCGCCGCCGAGATCGGCGCGCTCGCCCATCTCTATCGCGGCGAGGTCTACCGCAGCACGGTCTGGCGTACCCGCCTCGACAGCTCGACCAACTGGGCTGTTGTCACCACCGGGATCGCGCTGTCGGCGACCTACAGCAATGCGGAGGCATCGCCCCTGCCGATGGTGCTGGTCGGCCTGCTGGTCACGGTCTTCCTGCTGTTCGAGGCGCGGCGCTACCGCTACTTCAATGTCTGGCGCGCCCGCGCCCGATTGCTCGAAACCGATTTCTACGCACCGATGATCCGCGGCGAAGAGCCATCGCCGAATGCCGCCTGGACCGAGCTGCTGGCCAATGATTATCGCCGCCCCAGCTACCACATCAGCTTTGCGCGCGCGGTCGGCCGGCGGCTGCGCCGGACCTATGGCTGGATTTTCGCGATCCAGGCCATCGCTTACTACGGCAAGCTGGCGATCCATCCGCTGCCGTTGATGACGGTGAGCGACATCTGGGACCGCGCCTCGATCGGGCCGATTCCGGGAGCCGTCGTGATCCTGGCCGGCGTCGTCTTCCATTCGAGCTGGGCGCTGTTCGCCCTCATCACGCAGCGCATCGAGGTCGCCGACCGGCGCACACGGCACAATCTGATCGCAATGGGGTGAGATGCCGCGGGCCGCGTTGCCGGTGGCGGGGTTTTCCCCTAACCTCGCTTCAACAAGAAAAATCAGGGAGGACCTGCCGATGGACGTGATCCCACTGCGCGAGGGATTCGGAGCCGAGCTGCGCGGCGTGACGCTGTCAGACGTTGCCGCCAGCGATACCGCCTATGCGGCGGTGCGCGCGGCATTCGAGGAGCACTCGGTGCTGGTGTTCCGTGGCCAGGAGGTCAGCGACGACATCCAGCTCGCCTTCTCGCGCCGCTTCGGTCCGCCCGAGGTGACCAAGGTCGGCTCGATGGGCACCGGCTCGCATTTCGTGATCCTCTCGACCTTCGGACCCGACGGCAACGTGGTTCCGTCCGATCATCGCCAGCAACTGCGCGCTAGGGCCAACCAGCTCTGGCACACCGACTCCTCCTTCAAGCGCGTGCCGGCGCTGACCTCGATCCTGTCTGCGCGCATCATCCCTGAACATGGCGGCGAGACCGAATTCGTCTCGATGCGCCTCGCCTTCGAGCGGCTCGACAAGGATTTGGCGAAGCGGCTGGAAAACTCGTTCGCCTGGCATTCCTACGCGCATTCGCGCAGCAAGGTGGCTGCCGGTCTCGCGACGACGGAGGAAACCGACGCATTGCCGCCGGTATGCTGGCGCATGGTGTGGCGTAATCCGGTCAACGGCCGCGGCGCGCTGTATCTCGCTTCCCACGCCTATGGCGTCGAGGGTATGGATGCCGAGGCCGGCAACGCGCTGATCGAGCAGCTGACCGAAGCCGCGACCGCGCCCGGCGTCAGTTATCTACATCAATGGAAGCAGGGCGACGTCGTGATGTGGGACAACCGCGCCACTATGCATCGCGGCCGCCCCTGGCCGGCGCATGAGGGCCGCCTGATGATCCGCACCACGATCTCGGCGACCGAGGCAGATGGGGTTGCGACCGTCAGCCCGCCCTCATCGCAAGCGGCGGAGTGAGGTGAATGCTCCCCCACCGTCATCCTGAGGTGCGAGCGGAGCGAGTCTCGAAGGATGTACGG
>NZ_LGTB01000080.1 GCF_001238275.1 Bradyrhizobium viridifuturi | reverse complement strand
ACTTGGTGTGCGCACCCAGGCAATAGAGAGCGGAATGCTATGAAAGGCCCTTCTGTTTTGGTGGCTTGGGAGGGGAGGCTCCCCGCCGACCGCGAAGCCGATCGCCAGTTGGCTTTTACCGAGTCTGGGCGTGCGTCTCGCCTTCGGCCGCACCGTCTCTGGCAACCGTTCAGTGAATATGCGACGCGAGCACTGCAAATTCGCGCATCGAAACCGTCGCGCGTGAAGTTGATCTCCACACCCGCCCCTGCCACGGCAGATCGTCCAAGCGTCGCACGTAATGGCTGTAAGCGCGGCGCGTCTGGCGGCCGCGACCGGGACAGAACGAGACCGCTGACTTCGATCGAGCCACGAGCACCGCTTTATCGGCCTGGGGGAGGATCTGAGCAATCGAAAGCTCGGGAGAAACCAGCGAGCGGAATGCATGGAGCAAGGCGAACCACCGGGCGTCGACTGCGATTCGACCTTATGGCCTTATTCGAGCTGTCCCTTGCGGACGCCCAGCAAAAAGTGGAGGATTGGCGCAGATACTACAATGAAGAACGGCCCCACGGGTCGATCGGCAATCGACCGCCGATTTTGCTGCAAAACCACGTCGGCGCAACCAGCCCGCCAACGTGACCAAGCGCAAAACTCTAGTTCTGGGTGGTCTAAAGTTCGGTCTCGCTGCAAAAAACTCCAAGACTCTAACCGCCGCTGGATGAAAGTTCAGGGGCAGGTCATCGACTGACGAATGTAGACGATGGCCTGGCGAGCAAGGTGCTCAGGCGTGATCTTGCTCACCGCTGTCCTCCCCGCTCACGTCGTGTGTCTCCGCCGCGCTGTCGGTGAGCGCTTCGGCCAGAAACTCCTTTATGAGCTCCAGCATCTGCTGGTGGGCGTCGATCGGAATGCCGCTGTATGTTGGAGGGCTCTCGACGACATGATGCGTCCGCCATGACCGCCTCCTCACGAATGGGATGATTCCCTGGAAGAGGAGGCTAAGACCGCATCGACGAGACCGCGCACCTCCTGCAGACGATCCACCGGAAGCCGCGGATCAGCTATCAGTCGGAAGGAAGCGGCGACGGGAGCCGCCATCCATGCCGGCAGAAGCATTAACGTGGCATCAGGCTGTCTGATAACAAAATGCGTCTCATCGCCGAGCCGCTTGCAGGCGACAACAACGACTGACGCTCCGCATCGCGGATGAAACGGGTAGAGGATCTCAATCTCCGATCCTAGACACCCGGCATTATGACGCTGGTTCGCCGGGCGTCGGTAAGACGCACTTGTCGATCGCACTCGGACGAGAAGCGATCCTGGTCGGTTACACCGTGCAATTCACCACGGCGACCACGCTCGTTGCAGGCCTGGCCAAGGCGCATGGCGAGCGGCGCCTGGACGAGAAACTGCTCGCGCTGGCGAAGCCGAAGCTGCTCATCGTCGACGAGCTCGGCTATCTGCCGCTGGAGCCGGACGCCGCGCATCTGTTCTTCCAACTGGTCAGCCGCCGTTACGAAACCGGTGCCATGCTGATCACGTCGAACCGCAGCGTTGCCGAATGGGGCACCGTGTTCGCCGAACCGATGCCTTCATGATGCCTCCTTCTTCGACCGCTTGGTGCGTCGTACCCGATTGCGAAGCTGACTGATTTGTTCATCTGAGAGCTCGATCTGCCATGGCTGGCCTTTGGTTAACTGATGACCGGCCAGCAATCCGCGCGCGAGATAATCGAACACCGTTTGCGGGGTTACTCCAAGCTCAGCGGCAGCGCCCTGAATCGAGAAGCTACCGTCGGGCCAGCGCATCGGATTCTTGTCCGTGCCGTTGAGTTTGATGGTTGGAATGCCCCAGCGGGTACGCAACAGCCAGACGTTCTCGCCTTTGAAGGCGCAGCCTCGAGCCGCGACGAAGCCTTCCCGATTGAGTGTTGCGGCGATCTCGCCATCCATTTTGTGTTCGGCATTCAGCTCGGCGATCCGTTGCCGTAACCGATCAATGTCGATGTAATCGCGGTAGGTGTGAACGCGCCGCTGCACATGATGCTCGCTGGTTGCGCCGGTGTGCCAGATGATCTTGAGCCACACTTGACCTCGGGTCCGCTTCTGATCAAGAACGACTTCGCTGATGACAAATTGCAGAATGCGCTTGCGATCGGCCGCCGACGTGGTGGCCGCATTCCAAATCCGCGGCAGATTCTCGCCGAGCGCTTGTAGCCCCGCGCGTTCCGCCGAGCCGATCAGAAGCGGCTCTTGCGCGCGCCAGCGCGCATGCTCCTGCTCAACCGCCTCGACAACACGAAGCTTATCTTCCCAAACCCGCTCAAGCGAGCGCGCCACAAGACGGTTCTCGGGCTCGACGGCGTCATACTGACGCCGAGCGCGCTCGGCCTCGTAGCGAGCGCGCTCCACGCGAAGCGCCCACTGGCGCTCGAGCTGACGGCTCTCCTGCTCCAGTTGGCCCGCCGCCGCGAGTGCGATTGCAATCTGATCCGGCATCAGGGCGTCGAGGACCACCCTCTCGACCAGAGCATCAACCGCCAAGGCCCGGACTTCCTGGCACAGTGCACTGCCTTGCTGGTCCCGATCCGAGCGGCAGCAATACACCGGATAGTCGCCATTCGGCCCCGAGTAGCGCAAGCTCATGCGCCGTCCGCAACGGCCGCAGACCGCAATCCCTTGTAGCAGGGCCGCCCCTTTGCGCGGCACGCCAGCGTGCCCTGCCTCAAAGTGGGCGACGTTATCTGCCAGTCGGCGCTGGTTGGCCATGAACTCCTCCCAGCTGATATAACCCGTGTGAGCGGCGCGGAGGCAAACCGGCCAATCGGCGATCGCTACCTTGACCGTTCCCGTCAACGATCCAGGCTGGCATCGGCTCAGATCCTTTTGCCGGCGACCATAAACATACGCCCCAGCATAGGCTGGATTTTGCAGGATACTAAGGACGCGTCCACTCTCTGACGCACGCCAGACGACCTCGTGTGGAGATGGCCCAAGTAGCGGTCGAACCGGCAAGGACAATCCGTTCCTGCCCAGGTAACGCATCACACGGCGAGCGCTTTGCAGTTCCCGGAATTTGGCAAATACAAGATGAAGACGGGCCTGCACCTCCTCGTCGGGATTGAGAACAATCGTACCCGCCCGATCGTAGGCGAGCCCGGCCGGCAGGGGCAGCCGCAGTTCGCCCCGTGCCGCCTTCTGACGCTCCTCTTGGTGAAGACGCATCCGATGCAACTCCGCCTCGCTCATGATACCGGACAAGCCCAACAGAAGGCGGTCGTGGTAGGCTCGCGGATCGTAAAGCCGCTCACCATCCGCAATGAGCACGCCGAACACCGAGCACAGTTCGAGAAGCTGATGCCAGTCCCCGGTTATTGCGGGCCAGGCGAGAAGCGTCGAGGCTCACCACAAGACCGGCGTTGCCAAGGCCGATCTCGCCAATGAGCTTCTGGAAACCATGACGATCCACGCCGCCAGCACCGGATTTGCCCAAGTGCTCGTCAATCACCTGGACGCGCTCGGGCGCCAGCCCAGACCGATGGCACGATCGACAAGGCGGTACTGCAGCTCGGTGCCTCCTGATGCTGGCGCACCTGGTTCACGGACGATTGCCGCACGTAGACATAGGCCAACTTGGCGCGGTGTGCGGTCGTAAGCCGCTCGTCAGCGATGTTCGATCTGATCAGCACGACCCAGTCCCCTTCCGGGCGTGCCGGGGATCGCTTGCATTCGCCGCATCAGCGCGGCGATGGTTTGAGCAATCTGCGTTTGTGTCGCGGTCGATAGATTCGGCCAGAGTCGCGGAATGTCGGCTATTGGACGGCCGGGTGGATTTGCCAACGTCGGCAGGGGTCGATACGCAACGCGACCTGGAAGTGGTCGGTGGGTCATCGCGAATCACCTTCTCGTCGAGAAGGCTCAGACTCGCGCTCAAATGTTGCATCAATGGGATCAGCGTCCGTGCACTGATGCGCGGCAGATCGGCTGCGTTCGGGCGGGAAGTGATCGCCGTCTTGGCAAGATCCGTCGATGCGATCCGAACCGCTCGCCGCCGTCCGTCTGCCAGCGCGACGACGACGTAGGCGGAACCGCGCCCCGGCCGCTCCTTCAGGACGGCAAGCCGCTGTCCAAACAGAAAATGATGCGGGTCGGTAATCGTGACATGAGACACGACCCGGTCAAGAATAGGGGTACCCTGCCGTGTTCGGCGATCCCGTGGTCGCCACTGCCATCCTCGACCAGCTCCTGCACCACAGCCACGTGCTGACGATCCGCGGCGACAGCTACCGGCTCCGCTCCAAACGGAAGAGCGGCCTCATCAAGGCGCCGCCCGCCTGTGACGGCACTCCGGTCGGCTCCGCCTCCCTCCGCCCCGTCTCCGGCGGAAACAACCATCAAACGACATCATGAAACCGAGGGTGGGGCAGTCTTCATGACGCAAAGGGGGCAGTTCCGGATGGCGTTCGACACCAAATAGGCGGAACGAACCCAATCTGCTCGGCGCTCCACTTCCATCCTGTTCGCCGCGCGGCAGATTAAGACCGCGCTTAAGTTCCTTTCGCGGGTACATCTGGGATGTATCCGAGCTGCTGCGTGAGAGCGGCCAGGGCCTGGCGAGCTTCCTCCAGCGTCGCTGTCGCCTTGTTAAAGAGCTGCCGCGCTTCATTTGATTGAGTGACCGCTCTTGCACCGGCACCAAAGAGCCTTTTCCTTTTTGATAGAGGTCGATCCTCGAGTACTGCCCACTTCAGGTCTGCCAGGGTGCTCATGAGCGCTCGATGTGCGCGCGCTTGCGCCTTTTCAGAGTCCGCGGCAGCGGCCAGCGCGTCACGATAACGCCGTACCGCCTCGACGGTCCGCTCTTCAAGATGAAAATCGTCGCTCAATGGCTCGTTCTCGCTACTTGCACGGTCGAAGCCACAGGCGTCATGCTTGTTGGATGACAAATCGCTCTCAACCTCCCTGAGAGTACAACCTGACGCCACGTGCGCTTCAAGCGTCTTGGACAATTATTACTTTCGCCGCCGCTTCATCAGATTGCGCATCGGCGGTAGTTGCTAAGTGTCCGTCCGGTGAGGACGTCAGTCAGATAGGCCTGCGGCTCGACGCCGCACAGCTTGCAGGTCTCGATCAGCCAAGCGACGCAGGCCCAGTTCTCCGCGCCCTCATCATGCCCCGTGAACAGCGCATTCTTGCGGTTAAGGATAAGAGGACGGATGCTTCGCTCGACAACATTGGTGTCGAGCTCGATACGGCCGTCGTCGAAGGAAGCGCGTCAGGCCGACCCAGTGGTTCAAGGCGTAACGGATGTGCTCGGCGATTGCGCTTTGCCCGAGACGCGGCTGAGTTGCTGCTCGAACCAGGCCTTGAGCGCCAGCACCAGCGGCTTGCTGCGCTCCTGGCGGACGGCACGGCGCTCATCGGCGCTGCGGCCCCTGATCGACTTCTCGACGGCATAGAGAGCGGCGATACGCTCGGGTGCTTCACTCGCGATCGGGCAGGCCGTCCTGCGCAACGTCGAAGAAGCGCCACCTCAGATGAGCCCAGCAGAAGGCAAGCGTGATCGCCGCGTCAGGCGCGGTGTCGGCAACGGTCTTGTAGACGGTATAGCCGTCGCATTGCACGATGCCGCGATAACTGTCGAGCAGCTAAGGCGTGGACGGCGCCGCGACCGGGTGCGTAAGTGTAGGCCACCGCCGGCGGGTCGGCCCCGCCCCACGGCCGATCGTCGCGCGCGATCGCCCAGAAGAAGCCCTTCTTGTTGCGGCCGCGGCGGTCGAGCACCGGCGCTGTTGTCTCGTCGACCGCGATCTTGCTCGCGGTCAGAATGATCTGCGCAGCCTGAGCCAGAGCGGACGAAGCTCCACGGCCGCATGGCCGCCCCAGAACGCCAGGACCGAGCGCTTGATGTCAATACCTTGCGCCAGCAGCACCTGAACCTGCCGGCACAGCGGCAGGTGCCAAGCATATTTGGCGACCGGCACATGGGCGACCATCGCCTCAGTCGGCAACCCGCCCTTGATCAGCCGCTCCGGTGCCGGCGCCTGAACCACGCCATCCGTGCAGGCCCGGCAGCCATATTTGGGACGATGGGTGACGATCACGCGGAATTGCGCCGAGACGACATCGAGCCGCCGTGAGGTCTCCTCACCGATCACATGCCGAGGCGCGCGGCAGCATGGACAGTGGGTCATTTCTCGGTCTCGTGCCGTTGGAGCATTCGAGCGGCGCCACCATCCGACGGTATCACCAAGGCCGGCAATGCTCTGGCGAGGCGCGCTCTGATCGAGGGGACGTTGATCTGAAGCGATTCGGCCCCAAAAGCGGTCAACTACCACAATTTGCAGCTTACGGAAGATGCTATTCGGCTTAACATTCGAAATCATCGCGGTGACTGGCTTTGCGGCCGCATTGGAGCGGCTCCAATCACCGAAAGTCTCGTGTGATGCCGAGCTTCCTTGTTGTCAGTTCCAAATTGAAGGACGCCCAGCCAGATCCACCTAAGGCTGCGCGATTTATGACGTTGGGGGCCCTTTATTAAGGAGAAGGCCAAGCAGGGTCATTCGCAGTTGAAGATCGCGCCCCCGTTCACTGCGCAACCGGAGGCTCGAGCCCGGAAGCCTGGCATTGGTCAAATTTCACGAACGGTTGGCTGCGGGGCGCGATTCCGAGATTGCCTTGGCGCCAGTGGTGCAAGACCTGCTAGACCTCCTCAATGGTAATCAGGTCGTCGCCATCGATGATGATGGCGCAGGCCCGCGACTTGGACACGGGGGTGTGCCCCGACCGCCGATCCCCGGCGCGGCTGTCGTTCGCGCTTTATTGCAACGTGCTGCTGAGTATATGCTCCCCGGAGGCAGACCAGATGAATACCAACCCACCCGTTCAGCTCACCGCGAATTTCTCCATTTCCACTCGCGAGCAGTCGCCGCACCCGGCGCAGGGCCTATTTTCGCACAACTCCGTTGGCATTGCTGGCCGGCAGCGAAAACGCCCGCTTGGCCTGCTCAGCGATTTTGTCACCGATGAACTGCCGCACCGCGTTGAGGAGATTAGATGCAGTGAACAACCAAATGAGGAGGTCCAGCTCCTTGGCCGCAGCATCAACGCAATACTTTCGAAGGCGGACTATGATGCACAGCTGCTGAGCCTACCGCAGTCCGATTTTGGCATCGCCAAGACCGACATCCATTATATTGTCAATTGTTTGTATCAGACGTCGGCGTTCGCGGGTCTTAATCCGATGGACGCCGAGCGGACGGTGGGCGACTCGCTAAACCGCCTCGCCCGCTTAAGCTGTCAGCGGCAGCCCAGCATTGATGTCCTCTCCTATGAAGATGTCATTCTCACGAATCCGTTGCAGAGCGACCCGCGCTTATATTGTCTTGGAGCGGCCGGGGTCGAGGAGCGAGATTTTTGTTTGGGCCATCAACTGATCGAGGGCGACTTACAATCAGCGATGGATGCTCTGCTTGAGTTGCGCGATACGATCGACGTGGATCCGCGTCAATGTCTTACGCGATGCTTGAAGCACCTTGACTCGGCAATTTATGTTCTGACCCGCTTTCATGAGCGGATGTCGGCCGATCTGTTTAGGCAATTTCGTGCGCACTATGTAAAAAATCCCTACAAGAATCGGCTTGGCCCAAGCGGCCGCTTTTCTGCTCGCATGGTGGCTGTCTCAGTTCTTCTCATGGGTGAAGAACTCTTTCACCAGAGCCCGCAATTTTATAGGGACATATATCGACTATCTGACCACTATCCCCAAGCCTGCATTCGCGAGGTATTCCGCTGGCTAGTGCCAGATAACGGGAGTGGTGAACTCGCCCCAACTTGGTTAGAAGGGGGGGGGCGGCATTTCCCAGGTCTGCGACTGTTTCGTCCGCTGTAGAACGCCACGGCTACGAGATCGGAAAGCTGCGAGCATCCTGCGTTCGTGCGTTAGATCAGTTCACCCGAATGCATCGTAATACGGCGTTAAAATATACCATTGAGCCGGGCCATTCAGTTAGCGGCGCCGAAGCGGAGGAGTGTGTTGAGGCCATCCTTTGTCAACGGCTATTGACGGCGCGGTATTGATAAAGATCCGACGCAATTTTTAGTGACGGGATCCTGTAGCCGTCCGATAGTCGGGACGTATGGTCGATGTCCCAAAACGAAGTAGTCTTTCGTAGGTTCGCACCAGGAGATAGCGATGCTGTATGGCGCCTACATAGAAGCGCGTTTGCGGATGCTGGTGCGCCCGGACGGGGCGTGCGCCGATGATTTACGCGATATCGGGAAAGCATACATTCGGTCAGGTGGCGACTTTACCATTGCGCATATTGCTTTTCGGCTCGCTGCAATGGGAGGATTGAAAGCTGTTAATCGTGATGTCGCAGAGCTGAAGCGCATCCGGGGCAGATCCCGCCTTTCATCAACGCGGCCTTGGAAGGAGGATTCTTCGTAAATTGGAATCAAGATCTGTTGCTCTGGGTGGGTACAGCCAGTGGCTATCAATTGGAGTGGCGCGCACCGCGAGAGGACGGATGATCGGGAAGCGCATAAACGGAGAGGTTGCGCTCCCAAGGGACTTTCTTTGTGGGAAAGTACTCGCAGATTCGGTCTATCGGTAGGAATGATTGAGCCAGGTTGAGCGCAATGTGACTCATCCGCGCTTAGCTTCCTTGAGGAAAGCTGAGAGAAGCTCCCGTATCGACTCGAACTGGAGCGGGAACGTTTTGTTCGAATCGGGCCGGCAGCACTGGTTGGATCACCGGGCATCCGTACAGAAACTATGTAAAGGAGATTGCGGAAGTGGTCCTATCGATTGCACTGCCGACGCCGTGAGAACTTTGAACTGGGAAGGGCTATGGACAGAAATAGTGTGAGTTGGTTCGGTTATATTCCTGCAATCACCACCCCCTTTCGCAAGAATGGATCTATCGCGTGGGACGACTTTGCGGTGGAACTAGATTGGTATGTCACCGAGCGAATGCATGGTGTCGTAGTGGCTGGCACGTCGGGTGAATGGTTTAGTCTGAGCGAAGACGAGCGCAGTGAACTATTTAGTCAAACCAGCCGCGGTATCGATAGCCGCATCACGACATTGGGAGGTTGTAACGCCTACACGGCAGATGAGGCGATTCGTCACGCCAGGGCCGCGGAGAGGGCTGGACTGGACGGCATTCTGCTGACGCCGCCTCCATATGTTGTGCCAAACAGGCGCGAGCTTGTTCAATTTTACCGCGACGTTTCAGACGCAACCGACATACCTATTTGTGTATACAACTGGCCCCGCGGTTGTGTCGTCGACATGGATATAGATACTCTTGGCGAGATCTCCGATATAGATCACGTCGTTGCTATAAAAAACTCGACTGGAAATTTCTCCGCCTTCCTGGACGGCCTGTATGCTTTGGGTCGAAAAGTGCGTTACTTCAACATGCCCACTTCCGAGCTCGGAGCGGACATTGCGGGTCTTGGTCTCTCGGATGGGCTCATGGGAGCTGGCGGTATCCTGGGATCCGGGCATCCGGACTTTTGGCGTGCGATTCAGGAGGGCGACCGTCAACGAGCCGTGGTGCTCGGGGAGCGCGACCGGATCATCATGCGCGAATTGTTTAACAAGGACTATGCTGGTGCATTTGGTAATGCGCAGGCAATTCTCAAAACTGCTCTGCGGTTGCGGGGTGTCCCTGCTGGGTACGTTCGCAGGCCCCTTCTTGATCTCGCTGCCGAGGAGGTTCGGCGCGTCGCGGACACGCTCCAGCGCCTCGGGATCGAGGTTGTGAACGAAGATGCCTGAAACAGTCGATTGCCTAGTGGTCGGCGGCGGCTTGCTAGGCTCGGCACTGGCGTATTACTTGGTGTGTTCGGGGAGCACCGCGTGTCTTGTTGAGAAAGACCAACTGAACCAGCACGCCTCCGGGCGAAATGCGGGCAGCCTCCATTTCCAGCTCGAATATCGAATGATTGAGCACGGACTGGATGCAGCGAAGAAGGCGGCTGAGGCCCTGCCGCTACATCTCGATGCCGCGCGGGAGTGGAGCGTGCTGAGCACTAGAATAGGTGAGAGTATTGGCGTCTTGCAGAGTGGCGGAATGATGCTCGCGGAAACGAGCGAGCAGGCGCTGCTCCTGGAGAGAAAAACCGAACTCGAGCGCAGTTATGGGCTGGAGAATCGAATGCTTTCGAGCGATGAGATTCACCAGAGAGCACCTTATCTCAGCTCGGCAATTGTTGCAGCGGCGCTTTGCCCTCTAGAAGGTAGGGCAAATCCGCGCGGCGCCACTTTGGCATTTGCCACAGTTGCTGAGGAATTTGGAGCACGGATCCGGGCGGGTATAGCTGTGACCGGCATGAAACAACAACGCGGCCGCTGGAGGACAAGCCTTTCCGACGGGAGCGAAATCTTAGCGCGCAAGGTCGCCATTGCTGCAGGTTCCTGGTCGGCTCGCATAGCCGCTATGGCAGGGATTGCCCTTCCAGTCGTGCCGATCGGATTGATGATGGCGGCAACGGTCCGAGTGGCGCCATTTATCAAGCATCTCATCCAACATGCAGGACGGCGTCTATCATTGAATCAATCGGCCGAGGGTACCATTCTGATCGGTGGGGGATGGCCCGCACGGCTGCATGAGACAGGCGGAGTTTATGATCTGGATCTGCCGCCCGAAATCTTGCCTTCATCGATTCAGGGCAATTTGCACGCCGCCGTTTCGGTGGTACCGAGGGTTGGTGAGATCCCGGTCCTTCGCATATGGAGTGGTGCAACCTTGCTCGTTGCCGATCAATTGCCTCTTGTCGGAGCCTTGCCGCGCCGCTCGGATCTCTTCATTGCAACAGGAGGATCCGCGTTCACGCTCGGGCCCACCTACGCGCGGGTACTTGCAAGCAAGATCTTGGAGAAGCCTGTTGATCTCGATGTGTCGCGCTTCGATCCCGGCCGCTTCGTGAGTCTAAATAATGCTTAATGGGCATTACCTCACGGGTTCACGCGGTTCGGAAATAGAACTATCCGTGAATGGCAGTTCCGTCGTTTGCCACCGCGGTGATACTTTGCTTGCCGCCCTCCTTGCGTCCGGCCTGCGATCTTTTCGTCGGTCGATCGTTAGCAATGAGCCGCGTGCGCCATGCTGCAATACGGGGGTCTGTTTCGACTGCATGGTTACCGTGAACGGGACGTCATACATAAGGGCATGCATGATTGATGCCGAGCCCGGGATGGCCGTCGAGACCGGAGACAAGACTGATGGCTGATCTCAAGTGTTTTGACGTGGCCATCATTGGTGCAGGTCCGGCCGGTATGTCCGCAGCGCTTGAATGTTGTCGAAACGACCTATCCGTCGTCGTTTTCGATGAGCAAGGACGGGCAGGGGGGCAGATATTTCGACAGCCGCCGCCCCCCTCCGTCCAAGTGAACTCTCCCGCTTGCCGTCTCTATCCCTTTGGCGAGGTATTAGTGAGAAAGGCGGAGGCCGAGTCGCGCATAGACTGGCGATTCAGGCAGACAGTTTGGGGCATATTTCCCGACGAGGATCGAATCCGCGTTTGTACAAACAAAACAACCGTCTTGGCGAGGAAGACGTTGGTGGCGACCGGCGCCTATGAAATGCCAGTAGCTTTCCCGGGATGGACGCTTCCCGGCGTAATGGGGGTGGGAGCGATCCAGACGCTGCTCAGGAGCCAAAATGTCTTGCTTGGGCGGCGGTTCGTATTGGCGGGATCACACCCGCTTCTTGTTC
Organism: Bradyrhizobium viridifuturi; assembly: GCF_001238275.1. Classification (GTDB taxonomy): domain Bacteria; phylum Pseudomonadota; class Alphaproteobacteria; order Rhizobiales; family Xanthobacteraceae; genus Bradyrhizobium; species Bradyrhizobium viridifuturi. The sequence continues at coordinate 2,690 of NZ_LGTB01000080.1, read as the reverse complement.
TCGTTGCCGACATGCTTCTCGCGGCCGGCGCGGAGATACAGGAAGTTGCAATCGCGAGGTCGCGCCCTCGTTTTCGAGAGATCTTGGATGGATTGCTCGCCGTTCCTGGGAATATTCCAATTTTTAAAGAGACTGCTAGCTCTCTTTACAAACTCACAAAAGCGCGTGTGTCGATTCGGTTCGGGAGGATTATGGTCGAAGCTCGCGGTAACGAGGAGGGACTGAGTCACGTTACGTTGTCAGATTGTGATCGCGATTGGATTCCGAGCGGAGCGCACCGTGTGTTTGAAACGGATATTCTCGGGACGGGCTTCGGATTGCTTCCGTCCACTGAGCTTTGCCGTCAGATAGGTTGTGCGGCACAGTGGGATAGCCGAAATGGCGGCTGGATAGTGAAGCATGATGGATTTCAGCGTACCACTGTGAGAAACGTCTACGTGGCGGGAGAACCAGCGGGCATCCGCGGCGCTGCGAGCGCTCGTACTGAAGGCGAACTCGCGGGGCTAATGATTTTGCAAGACTTGATCCCGCAGCGGCGAGATGATCGATTGATCCGCCGTAACCTGTCGCAGACGAAGCGTAATCGGAAATTCTCGGATCGAGTCGCGCAATTTTTTCAGCCCAGCATGAGAGCGCTGTCTGATCTGGCAAGCGATGGAACTGTGATCTGTCGATGCGAGGATGTGAAACGCTCTGCAGTCGCGGAGTTTCTAGAGAGAAATAGCCACGCGACCTCGATCAACAGTGTTAAGCTAGCCTGCCGTACTGGTATGGGCTTTTGTCAGGGACGATATTGTCATCACACACTTGCGCAAATCCTGTCCAATGCCACAAATCAGCCCGTTGAGCGGTGCGGAGAGTTTACGGCTCGGGTGCCGGTCAAGCCAATTCCGGCCAGAGATTTATCAGATGTTTAGCAGATGCCTTTTCTGTTACTAGAGCCGGCCCGACTGGCTATGGTCTTTATCGCCTGATCCGGTCTCTCGACCATGAATGCACGGTGGAGGCACCATCGCTGATCCCAAGGAAGCCAGGCGATCGGGTGAAGACGAACCACGGGGACGCCGTTTCTCTCGCCCGACTGCTACGGGCCGGCGAACTGACGGCGGTATGGATTCCCGATGAGGACCCGAGGCGATGCGCGATCTCGTTCGCGCCCGAGCGTGCTCGACGGCGCAGTGGCCGCGGTCGTGTCCTTCTGCAGGCCGGACTCTAACTCCTCGTGGAGGAAATACGCAGGGGCAGGTCACACGCACAAGCAATCGCTCACAAGCGACATATGTCATCGACCACCCGTCGCACTGTCTAGAGCGAATCGTAGCGGTCGCCGTTGCTTCGGCTTTGTCAGCGCTGCGGGTCCATCGGCAGCAGGTGAGCACGTTCATGCTCAAGCACGGCCGCACCTATCCCCGCAAGAAGCCATCAACTAATGTGATGAACTTCCGTTCCAGATGAGTAGTGGTAGTTGACCATTCGCAAAGTTGCTCACCCACGGTTCGGAGTAATGGCCATCAACCGAAAAATCACGGGCTGTTCATTGTTGATGAGGACAATCAAAAGGGTCAGGCGTACATGACCTCGACGAATTCGCATGCGCAGCATGGCTTCAGATGTTTAGCGTCGAATACGGAGAAAACGGGCCAAGATGACGATGGCGGACTATGCCATGTCGTTCGAACAGCTCGGGCAATGGATGAGCGAGCGCGCCAGGGTGCCGGCGCTTCGGCATCCGCGGGCGACATCGCTCTCTATGCTGCGGCCCGCTTTTCGGCTTCGGCCTTCCAGTTCCAGGCCAGAAGTTCGTGCAGCTGGTTGGCCTTCGTGGCGCCGCTCACCATGCGCTCGAGAACGTCGACGAGATAGGCCTCGGGGTCAAGGCCATTCAATTTCGCTGTGTTAAGAAGCGAAGCGAGTATCGCCCAGGTCTCGCCCCCGCCTTCATCACCACTGAACAACGAGTTCTTTTTTCCGATCGCAATTGGCCTGATCGATCGCTCGACCGTGTTGGTATCCGGCTCGAGCCGCCCGTCATCCAGGAACACCGTCAGGCCCTGCCAGCGTTCGAGCATGTAGTCGATCGCCTTGATGAGCGTCGAGCGGCGGGAGATCCCGTCCTTCACCGCGATCAGACGAGCCTTCAACGCCTCCATCAGCGGCTTCGTCTCGGCCTGTCGCGTCGCGCGGCGTCCCCCGACGCCGAGACCGCGGATCCTCTCCTCGATCGCGTAGACGGCCGCAATGCGCTCGATGACCTCCGCAGCGAAGGGTGAGTTCGTCGTCTTGCTTGCTTCGTGAGCGTCATCCAGGGACCACGCGCTGAGGGCTAATCTGGTCGGTTAGTAAGATCTCGTGGACTGAATCATCACGAGGTCTCGCCATGTCTAAGGATAGCCGTAAGGATAGCGATAGGGATAGGCATACGCCTATCCTCAAGGATTTTTCTGACACGCTGCAGCGTGTCGAGATCATCACTGGGACCGGCCGCGCCGGCGCTGGTCGGCCGATGCGAAGGCGGCGATTATCGCGGAGAGTTTTGCGCCGGATGCAAGCGTGTCCGCGGTGGCGCGGCGACACGACATCAGTCCAAGCCTGTTGTTTCTGTGGCGTCGTCAGAGACGCGGGCGAAGGTCGCGGCGCGCCGGGCCGGAGACGTGCCACCTGGCTTTGTGCCGGTCGCGATCACCGGCTGC
>NZ_LGTB01000079.1 GCF_001238275.1 Bradyrhizobium viridifuturi | reverse complement strand
AGTGGACCATACATTTCGGCGGATCACGTCCTGCAGCATCTCCTTGTCGAGCGACAGGTCCGCCACCAGCTTCTTCAGCTTGCCGTTCTCCTCCTCGAGCTGCTTCAGCCGTCGCATCTCCGTCGGCAGCAGCCCGTCGTATTTCTTCTTCCAGTTGAAGTAGGTCGCCTGGCTGATCCCGGCCTTGCGGCAGATCTCCGCCACCGCAACCCCGTCACTGCCCCGTTTCAGGATGAACGCTTTCTGGGCGTCCGAAAACCTCGAGGCCTTCATCGTCCTTCGCTCCTCCCAGCCCGGGAATCGGTGCGAAAAACTCTAGCCAAAAATGGTCCAGTTTGCCGGCCTCAGATCAAGGCGGCAGCGCGCGGGGCGTTGATGCGCCACCAGTTCTCGTCCATCGAGATTGCGCGGCAGCCGGTCGAATCGCTATGCCCCGATAGAGTTGCCTTTTATCATCGAACGCGAGAGCGGGTATCAAGAAGCTCGTATGGTCGAGATGGTTAGATATCTCATGGTCATCGCCGCGTTTATGGCGTTGCCGAACGAGAAAGATTGGGGCTGCAGGACGATTGATCGCGAAGGAGCGACGGCAAATTGCGCTTGTTTTCAATTTTGAGGCATGCGGCCCAACCGAACTCGCGTAGCGTCGCTCGTCGGATCGAGCGAGCATGCCTCGACGCTGCAATTGCGTCTTTTGCCGGAGGTTCGCGTGAGTGACAGCAGCACCGGGCTCCAGTCAGTGGCCGCGCCCCTATCGGGTGGATACAAGCTTTATGACCATTTCTGGAACTGGCTTGAGGCGAAGCTTCCGCGCCGCCGCTCCCACGGTGCCGCGGTTGCTGCAGGCGATGTATATGACTTCCTTGCATGGGTCCGCGAGACCAACAGACACCCAATGGCCGACCGTATTTCGCAGTCGTCGCTAGACGCCGACTTGCAAGCCTATTCAGCTGACTATATAGGGCGCGATGTACCGTTGATGGACGGGTTTCGTGACCGCCCGCTGAACTTGCGAGATATGCTTCGCGACCTGCAATTTGAGAACTGGGCTCGTGGAAGGAACTTGATGTTTCAGGCCTTTGAGGGAGCCAGACCATCGTCATCGGGCAGCAGTAGCAGCCATACCACCAATAGCGGTAGCACCCATACCGTGTCGCGCGCCATGGAAAACTGCCCCCTCAGCGTCACGAGGAATTGCCCCCTCCTTAGATAGCTGAGGAGAGAGTGAATGAAGCGGGAACGAATCACTGAAGGCTCGCCGTGGAATGATCCACGGGGGCAGGTGATGAAGACGCCGGATGACGTGGCGGAGATGATGCGCCTGAGGGCGTGTGGGTGGGGTGTGAAGCGGATTGCGCGACAGCTGGGCTGCAGCCACCACACGGTGAAGGACTACTTGGCAGCGGGCGGGGTGAAGCCGTTCAAGTCGCCTGAGCGGCCGAAGCGTCTCGACGGCCTTGAGGGTTGGCTGCGCGAGAGGCTCATTCGGCATCGCGGCAATGCCGACGTGGTGCGGCAGGACCTGCTGGCCGAGAAAGGCGTGGCCGTCAGCCGGCGGACGCTGCAACGCGCCGTGCAGCCCTATCGCCAGGCGCTCAAGGCGGAGGCTCTGGCAACGACGCGGTTCGAGACGCCGCCCGGCCGACAGCTGCAGATCGACTTCGGCGAGCGCCTGGTTGAGATCGGCGTGGTGAAGTTCAAAGCATTCGTGTTCGTGGCGACGCTCGGGCATTCGCGACGGCTGCATGTCCGTGCGTTCCGGTCCGAGAGGCAGGAGCATTGGTGTGCCGGGCTCGAGAGCACATTCACGACCCTCGGCGGTGTGCCGGAGGAAGTGCTGATGGACAATCCACGGGCGCTCGTAGTGCACCACGACGCGGTGAGCCGATCGGTTCAGTTCAATGACAAGCTGATCGCGTTCGCAAAACATTGGGGCTTCCGTCCTCGCGCCTGCGCACCATATCGGGCGCGCACAAAAGGCAAGACCGAGAACGGCGTCGGCTACGTCAAGAAGAACGCAATCGCCGGTCATTCCTTCCCAAGCTGGGAAGCATTCGAGGCGCGTCTCGACGGGTGGGAGCGTGAGGTTGCGAACGTTCGTATCCACGGCACGACCGGAGAGGCGCCGATCATCCGCTTCGCGCGCGACGAGATACATCGGTTGAAGCCGCTCGGCGGGCAGCCGTCGTTCGGATCCCTGCGTGAACTGACCCGCGTCGTCGGCAACGATTGCGCCGTCGAGATCGACACGAACAGCTACTCGGTACCGTGGCGCCTGATTGGCGAGCGCGTGGCGGTAACGATCGCGGCCGGCGAAGTGCGGATCCGCCATGGATTGCACCAGGTAGCAGTGCACAAACAATCGGAGGGTCGCCGGCTGCGGATCATCGACGTTGCCCATCTCGATGGTGTTGCTGGTCGCAACGGCGCGGTCCGCCGGCCGGAGATTGCTGCGGCGACAGTACCGGGGTCGTCTCCACCGCCCTCGTTGTTGCGTCCTCTTGCCGAATACGAAGCCGTGATCGGAGGAAGCTTCTGATGGCACGGGCAAAGAAGGTAATTGAAGCAACAACCGATCCGCTCGATGCCATGCTGGCGCGATTGCAGCTCTCCGGCATCCGCGACCAGCTCGACAGCCTGTTCGATGAGGCGGCGCGCGCGAACCTGTCCGCACGCGAGACGCTGATCCTGTTGTGCGAGCGCGAGATCGCGCGCAAGGATCATCGCCGCATCGAGGATGGCGCTGAAGCTCGCACACTTCCCAGCCGTGAAGGAGCTTGCGGGCTTCGACTTCGAGGCGCAGCCGTCGATCGACCCAAAACAAATCCGCGACCTGGCCGCATCACGTTGGATAGCCAACGGAGAGAACGTGCTGCTGCTCGGCCCGCGAGGCGTAGGTAAGACGCACTTGTCGATCGCTCTTGGGCGAGAGGCGATCCTGGCCGGATACACCGTGCAGTTCACCACGGCGACGACGCTGGTCGCAGGCCTTGCCAAGGCGCACGGCGAGCGACGGCTGGACGAGAAACTCCTTGCGCTGTCGAAGCCAAAGCTGCTCATCGTCGACGAACTCGGCTACTTGCCGCTTGAACCTGACGCGGCGCATCTGTTCTTCCAACTGGTCAGCCGGCGCTACGAAACCGGCGCCATGCTGATCACGTCGAACCGCAGCGTTGCTGAATGGGGCACAGTGTTCGCCGATGCCGTGGTCGCCACCGCAATCCTCGACCGGCTCCTGCACCACAGCCACGTGCTCACGATCCGCGGCGACAGCTACCGGCTCCGCGCCAAGCGCAAGAGCGGCCTCATCAAGACGCCGACCGCCGGTGACGGCCCTCCGGTCGGCTCCGCCTCCCTCCGGCCCGTCACCGACGGAAACAACCTTCAACCGAGATCATAATCGCGATGGTGGGGGCAGTTCTTCATGACGCAAAGGGGGCAGTTCCGGATGACGTTTGACACATACCGCAGACAGTAGCGTCTCCAATCCGGGACCCGGCCCTTATGACGTGGACTTGCGCCTCTATGAGGCGTTTTGGAATTGGCTTACTGAGAAGCTCCCGAGCAGCCGCTCCCGCGGCGCCGATCATGCCGCAGACGATATGAGCGATTTCCTCAAGTGGATCCGCGAAACCAACAGACCCCCAATGGCCGATCGGATTGCGCTGCCGTCGCTGGATGCGGACATACAAGCCTATGTACGCGACTATATAGGGCGCGACGCACCCACGATTGGCGGATTTCGTAATCGTCTGCTGAATTTGCGAGATATGCTTCGGGATTTCCACCGCGCCCGCTTCAGAGCTGGGCACATGCGAGGGGGGCGATGTTTCAGGGCTTCGAAATTGGCGGGCCATCGTCAGCACCAGTGGCACCCACAATGCCTTCGGATGGACCGATGCTTGCAGCCGGCGCAGAGGCTAACTCGGCACACGGCGTGACTTCGGAGCTTATGCCCTCCCCGGTTGGAGCGGCGGCGTTGCCCCGGACCCGCTGATCGCCGAATTGCGAGAAAGCGGCATCCTTCCAGGATCGTTGCGGCCACAAAGTGTGCTGATCAACGGTATGCGCTATGCTGCGGTATTGCGGCCAGGCCGGGCACCCGTGACCCAAAATAATCCGCAAGGCGAAAATTTTATTCTCACTCCTGGACCCGTCAGGTCCCAATGACACTGTTCCACATCCACCGCGAGCGATACACAGCCGAATCAGGACCGGACGGCCGCATCCTTGTCATCCATCGACCCTAAGCCGGCTAAGGGAACCGCGCTCGCGACCAGAGGCATCAGCTAACCGCACCATCGATAGAACCAGCGCGGGCGGGCAAGACGCTGGACGAACTCACCGACGGTGTCGATCCGGTCGCGGCGGTTGAGGGCAAGGCCCGAAGCGAGCACCTGCCACTGCGCCGACGAAATAGTCGGCGGCGGCGGCGGTGTGAGATTTGCGTTAAGTGCCTCGTCGGCTGGCCGCTGGGCATATGGGTGGTTGCCGGTCAGGGTCAGATAGGCGACCACCGCGAGAGAATAGACATCGTCGCTTTCTGCCCGTGACTTGCCCATCAGCATCTCGGGCGACGCATAAGCCGGCGTCAATAGTCTAATGTCGTCAAGCAGAGCGGTGGCCCTGTCGCCTTGCGACGGAAGGTCGAGCATGAGGACTGTTCCAAAGTCCACAATTTTGATCTCGCCGGTCGAGGTCATAAAGATGTTTCCCGGTTTGAGGTCACCATGGACGATCCCTAGACTGTGCATGTGAACGAGGCCCTGCCCGGCGGCGCGTACGATCTGAAGGGACACGGAGGGCGAAAGCGGCCGTCCCTGACGATCCGCCAGGATCTGCGCCAGCGAGCGGCCCTTTAGGAACTCCATGACCAGGTAATGGTACTTGCCATCGTAGTCGGAATCGTAAATCCGCACCAAATTCCGGTGTACGCAATCGCGCAAAAGACGCGCCTCGCGGTGCAATAACTCGACTAATTTCTGGCGCATCTTCGCATGTGGTTGGATGACCTTCACTGCGACTTCTGGATTTTGTTCACGCGCCCACAGGCCGATCCGATCAATCGCTCGATAGACGGTGCTGGTGCCGCCCTCGCTAATAATCTCTGCCAGGTCGAAGCGGCCGCCGAGCACGGATCCCAAGAGAGCCTTACTCACAGCACAGCCTCAAGTAGGCATTCGACGATCGCATTCATGTCGCTCGTCGCATGTTGCGCAAAAGCGCAAGGAAGGCCCCTGCTCGTCGGAACGTCGATCGCCAATAATCCGTTGAGCTCATGTTGCCGTTACGATCTGATTGCGGCCTACCTGGGAACGTGTCGCGTAGCTTACTCGTCGCCTCCACGGGACGGCCTACCAGCGTTGCGGCCGCCCCACCCATAGCGCCAAGGTGCCGTCAGGGGCATGTGCCCTCTTCTTCCCGAAAAGCCAAGAAGAACTGTCACGGCGCTTCTATCATAGGTGATCCGGACATCGGAACGAACGAAGGACGCCCGAGCTGAACGGATTGCTTACACTTTCTGCCCGCAGTTCATAGGTCACGTCGGGCCGGTCAGGTCGACCGATCGTGATCGTGAAACGGTCGGCAGCGCCACGCGAGGTGGGCCGCGAAGCATCGATGAGACGGAACAGAGCCCAAGGCCCCGAGCGCTCAATTCTCTCCTCGGTTCCGTCCAGGGACACAAGGGCGACGGAAGCCATGCTTGCATCGGTTCGACTCGGCCATTCAAGGTCGTAGGCACGGGGCGCCTCGTGACGATAGGCGATCTCCTTGCCATCCATGACAAACGTCGCGCGCAGAAGTTTAGAGGCGAGATAGGCCGGTTTGATGCTGAACTTCACGGCCGGAGCGGAACCCGAGCCGCTGAAGAAAGACCTGCGAATCTCTCGCGCGCGTTGAAATTGAGTCAGGGCATCGGCATGGATCGGCGCCGCCGCACCGTCGATGGTTGCCAGCCCAAGGCCGGTTCTGACCTCGGTGACGAATGGCGACAGGTACTTCTGAAAAAAATCATCGAGAATGCCGCCGGGACGAAAGAGATCGCTGAAATCCTTTAAAGTCACGTCCTCGGTCGCGGTCGCAAACAATGGATAACGCTGGTAGATGCCAGCTTGGCAGATCGGCGCCACCTCCCGTGTCCAAACAGCATTGACATGACCGTGTGCCTGTCGAAGCAAGACGCTCCATGTCGAAAGCGCGATGTCGTTCATGATGGTACGGACCGGTTCGGGCCGTAGCGCCGAGTCAGCGCGCAAGGCGCCAAAGGCATCGTTGCTCGGATCCCTGACGCGCCGCTGAAAGAGCTGAAATGCAGCCTGGCCGGGATCGGGCGCGGTCGCGGTATTGGCCATCGTTGCATACAGGCCGCCGAAAAGATCGCGTATGTGATCTATGCTGGCCGCCTGTCCGGCTCCGCCTATGCCCAGTTGAACCACAGGCCGGAAGGCTTCGGTGATCCGTGTTCCCGGCCAGGGGGCGTCGCCGAATGCCGCCGAGAATACGGCGGCCGCGGCCTCCCCGGCCTTGACCGCAGTCTGTTCTCCGGGCGGCGGCAGGTTCGTATTGTCGCGTACGAGGGAAATGATCCGCTGCAGTGCGCTTTCCGGGCCGGCCAGTCCGCGCAGGACCGCCGAGGCACGCTGCATATCGTCGAATTTGACCACGCGGAAGCTGCTCAGCGCGCTTGTCCAAATGCGAATGTAATCGGCAACATAGCGATCGACGACCTTGCGCACGAGCTGTTGTGTGTCCGCCACATCGAACGAGCTGCCAGCAAGCACCCAGTCGCCGCTTTGCTCGTCCTGGACAATGAGTGGAAGGTGCGGCAGCAGGAAATCGATCAAACCATCCCTTGTGAAGATGCCCGGGATGATCGCGGTGCCGCCCGACGAAGGGAAATCCTGCCGACCAATGGTGGGGAAAATAGCCTGGGGCTTTATCTCCAGCTGGCCGGCTCCCAGCAGACTAACGAGGTCGATTGGCCGGAGCTGCGTGTTCTCAGCGGCTTCGCGCAAAAGTCGGGCGTAGACCTGCTCGACGAGCGGACGTTCCATCAGTCGCAAGCCTACCGCAATCACGAACTTCCGGTCGCTCGTGATGGGTCTCGGCAGCAACTCAATAAGACGTGAAAAATGCTCCTGCAGTTCGCCAGCTGATGTCGTCTCGAGCGCAAACGCAAGCGCCACTTCACTGCGCATAGTCTGTTCGATTTTGCCGCGATCGAAATGCCTCGGATCGCCCAGCATCAAATAGATGCGGAACATTTCCTTGGCCTGGTCCAGCAGAGTATCGTTGCCCGACTGCAATACCGTATTAATCCGAACGGCAAGCCTTCCAGCAAAAACCGGCAGCAGGCGGTCGACCAGAATCTGGTCATAAGTTCGTTGCGCGGCCGGCGCGAGCACCGGGGTGGCCGAAATCCCGAGGCCACGGAGCCATGCAACCCAAGTGTTCTCGCCAGCTGCCAGACGCAGCCGGCGCGCGGAATTGAGGACCGGCAGGAGCCTAGTCAGATCCAACGGCTCGCGTGGTTCGTTCAGGCGCGCTTGCACTGTCTGTGCGGCCATTTTGGTTTCAGCGATGCGTGCTTCGCTGCGAGCGAAGGCGCCGTACCACTGCGTCAGTGCGGCGACCGCCAGTATGACTGCCACGAGATAGCCACCACAGTGCACCATCGCGAGCTTGCGTTCGAGTTTGAGATTGCGGCCGACCAGTCCCTGCTCAGCGAAGATCACGTCGGTCAGCAACCTATTGATGAAGAATGTTTTTCCCGGCCCGATGGACGGCGTGGGTGGGCTTGCGTGCAGACCGAAATTCTTCCTGATCGCACCGCTCATCCTCTCGATCGGCACTCCTTCCTGGGCCGCGCTAGTCAAGTAGACCCCGCGCAGCATCGGTTGCACTTCAAATCGGCTCGGCCGGAAGACCTCGCTAACGAAGGCGCTGACCGCGGTCCCGATGCTCCACAATTCTTTCGGGAACATATACATCATTGCACGACGGTCATGATTACGTTCGTCATGCATGCGGAACGCCAAGTTGCCCTCGAGCCGCTCGGCAAGTTGCTGAATCTCGAGGGCTAAGGCGCCGTCGATCTGATCGCCTGGTCCCTCGAGAGGAAAGGTCCTGCCCCAGACCTGGGCACGACCATCATGGTCGAGATCGTCGAAATACTCGGTGAAGCCAACTACCAGATCGCATTTGGTTACCAGAACATAGACCGGAATACGCATACCAAAGGTTTTGGCGAGCTCCTGTATCCGCGAACGAATCGACTGGATCAGCCTGCGCCGGTTGTCATCGCCCGATAAGAGATCGCGCAGGCTGATCGCAACCAAGATCCCGTTGATCGGTCGCCGGCGCCGATGCACGGTAAGAAGCTCGAGAAAGCCATGCCAGGCCGCGCGATCGACCTCGGCATCCGTATCTTGTGTCGTATAACGGCTTGCCGTGTCGATAAACACTGCCTCTTCGGTAAACCACCAGTCGCAGTTTCGCGTGCCGCCGACACCGGCCACCGGATCGAGGCCGAGCCGTTCGGCCAACGGAAACTCGAGCCCCGAGTTGCGCAGGATCGTTGTCTTTCCGGCCCCCGGTGGTCCAATGATGATGTACCAGGGCAACTCGAACAGATAGCTCGGTCCGCGCTTGCCGGCGAACGCCGTATCGCGCAGGACCTTCAGCGCGTCCTCGAAGCGTCCACGGATGAGATCGATCTCCTCGTCGCCACGATTTTTGGAGGCCGTGACGAGGCCCTCGCTCGCCATCAATGACTTGATAACACGTCGGTTAGCACGACGCGCCAGCCAGTAACGGACAAGGATGGTGACGACGACCGTCAGGGAGAGGCAGCCGATTGTGGCCGCGCGAACCGTCATCGAAACCAGCGGATGCTGATCGAACAGGTCAAGGTGGGGGCCGCCGAACCAGATCAACGCGTCGACCAGCAACAAGGTGACCAGCGTGATGATGCCTCGAACCGAAAAGAGGGCCGCGAATCGACCGCCAAACACCTGCACCTCCCTTTTAGCGTGGTCCGGACTGGCCGATCATGACGAGCAGTTGCTTAACGGGCGCGAGTTCGTCCGATAGGCGCCAATGAAAGACACCGTAGCCGATCAGCCCAATGACGGCCGCAGCGGTGAAGATGATCCATAACGGCACGTAGCGACGCATCCGTGTACGTACTTTGGCGCCGCGCCATCGGATCGATAGTTCGGCCGGTCGTTCGCTCGTATAATCCCGCAACAGACGCCGAACGTCGGAACGCAGGTCTTCAAGCCGCTCGCGGCCTCCTTCCAGCACGCGATATTTGCCCTCAAAACCCATCAACAAGCAGATGTTAATGAGCTTGAGCAAGGCGAGGTATTTGGCCGGCTTTGCCTGCACGCGTTCGAGTATCTGGAAAACCCTCTCGCCACCCCACGTCTCGTTATGGAGCTGGTTGAGCAGGCTGTTGTCGCTCCAGGCGCTCTCACTGCCCCAGCGCGTGGTCATCACCGCTTCGTCCAGCAACGCGCATATCACGTAACGGGCGGCTGTGACATCACTGCCGCTCGCCTGATCGTTGGCCGCACGCACCTCGAAGCGATGGATTTCTTCGACCATCTCACGTCGCAGCACGCTGATATCGGCGTTGTTGACGACGCGAAGCTGCGCGACGACAAAAAGGATCGGCGTCGCGGCCGCGACCAAGGCGTCCTCCATTGCCTTTGGCTCGAAAAGGCGTTGCATGACCATCTCGACATGGTTCGCCGCCCACACCTCGTTGGAGTCAGATAGAGACGACGGCAGAGCGCCGGCTGGGAAGGCGATCTTCGGCGCAACGCACGCGGAGGATTGCCCGACTTGAGCGTTACGGGTCGGACCGACTGGCCTGCGACCGATGACTGTTGGTTCATCCATGTGGTTCGGGCCCGTCACGTATGTTGCCCACGGATGGCCCAGAACTCGAGATGGAGATCCGAGTAATCACCGCTGACGTGGAACGCAAAGGCCGCCGAGCGCGGCAGGATCGGCCACAGTTCCGCCGACTGGTCCAGCTCGAAATAGACGGCATTCTGGATGTAGGGCAACTCGCGCGGCGCCACGGCGAGCGCGTGAATCGGAACACCCGGGAGCTGAAGATTGACGAGATCGCGAATCTGCTCGACCGAGCCCACCTTCATCTGCGCCGGAAGCTGGTTGCGCAACGTCTCGCCCGGTACGCTTGCCACGGCGATGAGAACGAACTGAGAGTCCTGGAACAAGGTGCGGTCGGTGATCAGGCCAACTAGAATGCCATAGCCTCGGTCCTGCAACGGAAGCGATATTGCGGCGCTCTCGATCACAACAGCCAGCAGCCCACGCAGAATATGAGCCAACGGAGTGAAGCAGCTTTCGAGGTCCTCATGCCGATAGGAAGGCATCTCTTGCGACTTCCGTCGATCGCCAACGAAGCTCGATAGCTGTCCGGTAAGGCTGAGCAATGCTCGGAAGAGGGTTTCAGGATGATGCCCACGTGTTGCTGCGAAGTGGTCGAACACGGCTTCTGCGCCATTCACGATTGATAAAGTGACAAGATCAATCAGTCCGGCTCCGTCCGCCGTCGCGCGCGAGGGGTCCGCGCGCGCAGCAAGCGCCTCTGCGCGTGTCCGCAGCAGCGATCTGATCTCGTTCAGCAGCGCGATCAGCGACTTGGCTGCGCGGATGTCGATGGCAGGCGGAACGTAGATGTCGGATAACGCAATCGCGCGAGCCGGATCGATATCACGGATGCGACAGATAGGCAGCGCGATCAGATTACCCTGTTCCTCGCCGTCAAAGATGAGATGTGTTGATAGCGACGCAACCTTGATATCGACCGGAGCCTTTTCAGGCGAGGTCGCATTGCGGATCTGCAAGACCTCCTCATCGTGGCGGCGCGTTACTGTATCCCCGGAACAGACGTCGCCGCCGGCCTGCTGGCGCGTACCCACAGCGATCTTGACCAGCAGATTTTTCGCAGCCGGTGGAGGGATTCGTCCGGTCGGAAGGCGGACATGCTCCGGCGCATGAAGGGCCGTGCCGTCGGGCATAATGGCGTCAAGTTCGGTAAGTGCGACTTGGCCAAGCGCCAGAAGATCACGATCAAAGGCAATTCTTCGAATGCCCCAGCCGTAGCCGAGCAGACCAGCAACGCGGTTCTCGACTAGTTGTTCGACCCAGCGGTCATGTTGCTGAAAGTGCTGCGGCCGCACCAACATGCCTTCGGACCAGATCGGTTTGCTTGTCGCAGACACCAGTTCACTCGCCTCTTCGCTGACTTTCCAAAAGGTGCGTGTGCCTCGGCGGCTGCTAGTGGTCACGACGGTCCGGTCATAGGATTTTCCACCAGTTTCGGCTGGCTTCGTGCTCAATGCTCACAGCTTGAGCAGTCAATTTTACCGAGATTCTGTTGTCACGATCGGGCTTGATTTCGGCAGTTGAGCGCCACTGGGCATCGTTGCCCGCGCGGAAGCCCGCGATTACGCCGATATTTCGGGTCTCGATCGGCGTATCGCGCTCGAAGTCCATCTTATCGCCAGGCGCCAGCTCGACTTCGCGCTTGGCCACCAGATCCGGCCCAAGTCGTTTGGTGTCATCGTCGAACAGCTCGAAAAACTGCGCGTGGGTGAAGGTGGTCGTCGACTTCAGTTCATAAATGCGGACGACGATCGGCGACGGCTTGCCGCGCGCGTTCGAATTGACGAATTCGTCGGCCTCGATCACGAACTTTATCGGCGTCGTCTTGGCGGTCTTGTCGGTCGAACAATTGGTGGCTGCAAAGGCCAACAGCAACGCACCGCCAACCACGGACAACCGATGGGCTGTATTCGGCGGCGCCATTAGGCCGTCTTCCCTTCAATGCGGCCAGATACTGAGCGTTGCGTTTCGTAGCTTCGAGCAAACTCTTCTGCGACATAGGAGCGAGCGGTTCGATCAATGTCATTGACCATCGATGCGTGTAGTTCCACAAATCTGTCCCACAACGTTGCCTTATTGATGCGAGCGCCGAAAAGCCCACTGATTGCACCGTCGCTCTCGATACGCTGGGGGCTCATGTGTGTGAGCACATTGCTGACCGCGCCTCTCATTGCTGCCATTGCTGCGACCTCGTGGGCCTTGATGTCATCGAAGCCTGCGCGCACCGACCGGGAAAGCAACCGGAATCCGTGATCCTTTGCGAGCGCCTCGCTGAGGACGTGACCGCTGTTGGTGAACTGTAGGGCGTTGTCATTCCCGGCGCGTGTCTGCGTCGGCCTGATTTGGCACTCATCCTTGAGCACAGCCCACGCCGCCAATATCGAATGTAGCCCGTTCGTCATCTCGGCGACCGCATGGCCGAGTTCGGCAAAAAACTCTCGACGCTGTGCTGGCGGCACAAGATCCGGATTGAAACCGAGCGCATCCCAGAACGCCTGCAATTCGTCTGTGTCGGATGGAGGGCTCGCAGGCAACGGCGGAGCACCGCTCCTTGTCGCGCTTCTTGTCTCAGGAGCGCCGACCACGCGCGGCGCAGCGGTTTCCTTCAGTCTCAGCAGCAGCCGATCGAGCTCCCGCTCATCGGGCGGCGGCGTCCTTGATCCAGAATTCGGCAATTTCCCGAAGTGATTCGTCGGAGAAGAGGCGGTCGGCTTAGGCGCGATCCGGAGCGCTTCGTTCGACTCATTGAGGGGCGCTTTTGTTCGCTGTGATGACACCGACGCCATGCAGCACGAGACCGGTCCCGGCAATAGATCGCCAAGATCGAGATCCTCAGGGATGATTGGCGCAGGATGGCCATTCGACATTACACTCCTGCCAGCGGAGAAGGCAGAGGGCAGCGGTTGGGATGGCTCGCCAAATGGCGTGTCGACCGATGACAACAGAATTGATCCGACATGTCCCGATTGCGCGTGCGACGATAACCTCTGGGTCGTGGTAGCGCTCGATGGTCGCCGAGGAAGATCCGCCAGTGTCGGATCCACAGCCTCGATGTCGCTGCTGAGCGGCTTGTCCCCGGGCAAGGATGGCGGATGAGGTGCCTGCGGCTCGCATTGTGCCGCTGAATGGAAGATCTGGCGCGGGTCGGCCATTCTTGAGGGTTCGGGCCGAAGATGCGCATCGCTTACCGACGGTCCGGCAGTCGGAACGGCGGCAGTCGCGGACTTTTGGGTGAATGCAGGAGACGGCAACGTCGGCGTTGTACGGCCGACACGCACCGCCTTCGACCCCGTCAAGCTTAGCCGTTGACGTTCCTCGACAGCATCATCCTCGATCATGACCGAGAGGATGTAATGCGCCAAGTATAGCGTATCGCCATCAGCTAACGGTGTGGTATTGCCGCGTCCAAGCGGGGCATCCACCGTGTTGATGTACACACCATTGGTGCTTGTATCGGTGATCGTGAAACCGATGCCATTGAATGCGATCAACGCGTGGTGTCCTGACAGCGTGTTGGTTGGATCTGGAAGCCGCCAGTAGCAACCGCGCCCGCGACCGATGGAGCCCCCTTCCGGTCCAAACGTCTGCCTTGCGTTGCGGCCCAAGGGCTCGGCCTTCTCCCCAAGGACTCCGAGCGTGAGATGCATCTCGTACCTTCAGGCGTGCTCGCCGGCACACGTGGTCATCCGAGCGTCCCATCGGAATTGCCGTGGCGGCAGCATTGCGTTCGACTGACCAGCAGTGTTGCTGGGCCGATCGATTGTCTCATGCGCTGGTTGCGCAAGGCGAAAAGGAAGGTCTCTTCGTGCGCTCAGCTGCATCGGAGGCCGCGCGCGGCGTTCTCTCTCAGAAACAAGGCATGCGAACGCAAGCAAAGAAGCGGTAGTCTTACGCATCTACGTGCACTCCGCCAATTAATCGTGCCGATTTCGGTAGCAACGGTCGTGCCAATGGCGCCTCCAGTCTAAGCGACTGATTGGACATAAGAGTCTCTGGCCCGGCGAATGACGCCGCTGTTCTCAAACTGACAGAGGCTCGTGCAGCCGTCAGACACCGGACAAGGTGCCGCCCTCAAGCAACGTTTTTGACTACAACCAGTGGCAGCTTGTCGAGCCAATGTGGCGTCGACTTGGGACCCCGGAGATGCGTCGCCGCTTGCGGCAGGCAGTGTATTCGACGACACGGCAGTGCTTACGTCTTGAAACGAGCGGGCAGAAGTCCGTTATCCCCGGCAAATTATTACGGACGCGATGCCGCACCGAATTCTACCCGGAACTCGCATATTGGAGTTCGATATTGACGGCATCGACATAGGAGACGTTTTTGCCGCGGGCAGATTTAGTTTGTTCCAAAAAAGAATGCAGGTGCGCCCTCGGCGGCGGCTTCTGGCCTTACATGTCGCCGATCGGATACGAAAGCAGGAGGAGGTGTCTTCGCTCGGGCATTCGCAGTCGGAAGGCCTTGCGGTCCAGAGGAGGGTCACAGCCAGTCGCGATTCTTGACGAAAAGGTCGTCGAACAAGAGACTATAGAAGTTGATCACTCCATGCGCTGGGTAAGACGGATCATTGTAGCACAACATGTCTTCTATCAGACCAATCAACACTATTATATGCCCGTCCCATGGTGCTTCGTTCCCGGAGATTGACGGCAGACGCAGCGCAGCCCAGATTGGCCCGCGTGCGATCAACGTTTCTGCAATAGAATCACGCGCAAATCCGTCATCTGGCTCCTCGAGCCTCTCTAATCCTTCGGTGCGCGCCAACCAGTCAAACTGGTAGCTGTTGATGCCTATGTCGGCCCGCCAAACGGAAGGTAGACCCAGCCGAGGCCCTGGGCGAAAGTAGTACGACACCATACAAGCGCAAGCATACCAGCAATTGATGTTCCCATGCGGTCGTACATTGCCGGCATAGTCTCGTCGCATGTTTAATTGGCCGTCATAGCCATGTTGTTGGCCGACAAGCGGGACATCCAGCTTTACGTTTAGCACCCTACGCTCCCCCAAATTTACCAGCGAGTTGGGCAAAGAGCGTGCCGAACGGCATTAGCGGCAACCGCCGGTGGCCATGCCTACTTATATACTTGGTATACTTGGCGAGAATGAGATGGTTCTCATCGGCCCGGCCGGCGCGCACCGGCTCGTGGGTCGGATCGATGCGCATGATCTTCGCGACCTCGTGCCAGTCCGCGCTCTCTGCATCCACATCCAAGGGGCGGATGCAGGTGATGGCGTGCTAGG
>NZ_LGTB01000078.1 GCF_001238275.1 Bradyrhizobium viridifuturi | reverse complement strand
CGACGCCCGCATCGCCAACGAGGAAGAGACCCGCCGGCGCGAGATCGAGCGCACCCGTGCCGTCGACGAGGCCGAGATCGCGGCCCGCGAGGCCACCGAGAAGGCGCGGATCGCCCAGACCATGACGGTCAATGTCGAGCGCATCTCCTCCGACGAGCGCACCCGCGCGCTGGAGATCCAGCAGGTCCGCACCATCCAGGAAGCCGAGATCGAGGCGCAGAAGGCGGTCGAGGCCGCCCGCATCGTCAGAGAGAAGACGCTGGCCGCCGAGCGCATCGCGGCCGACCACACCACCCGCAAGCTCGAGATCGAGCGCAACCAGGCGGTCGAGATCGCCGGCATCAGCGCACGCGAAGCCACCGAAGCGTCGCGGATCGCCCAGGAGGAGCACGTCCGCTCGCTGGAGATCGCGCGCACCCGCGCGATCGAGGAGGCCGACATCGCCTCGCGCGAGGCGATCGAAGCGGCGCGGATTTCGCAGGAGAAGTCGGTTGCCGCGCAGCGCATCCGCGCCGAGCGGGAGACCCGCGGGCTCGAGATCGAGCGCACCGGGGCGATCGAAACCGCCGAGCTGAAGCGCCGCGACGTCGTCGAGCGGCAGCGCATTGATGTCGAGCTGGCGCTGGAGAGCGAGAGGATCGCCTCTTCGCGAACCCGCGAAGTGCTCAACATCGACCAGAAGAGGGCGATCGAGCTCGCCGACGAGGAGCGCGTGATCGCGCTCGCCGCCAAGCGTTCCGAGCGGATCGATGCCGACCGGCAGGTCCGGCAGGCCGAGATCGTGGCGCGCAAGGACATCGACACGACGGACGTCTCGCGCGAGCAGGCGCTGGAGGCCGCCCGGATCGAACGGCGCCGGGCGATCGAGCAGCTCGAGGTCGCCCGCAACCAATCGCTGCAGGAGGCCGAGATCGTCGCCCGCGAGGAGGTCGAGCGCGCCCGCATCGCCTCGGACCGCGGCCTCGACGAGGCGAGGGTCGGCCGCGAGCGCGAGCTGCGCAAGCTCGAGGTCAACCGCGAGAAGGACGTCGAGACCGCGCTGATGGAGAAGGCCATCGCGCTGCATCAGAAGTCGCTGGAGGAATCCGCGGCGCGCGCTGCGGCCGAGGACGCCCGGATCCGCGCCACGGAAGCGGCCGAGCGCGTCGTCACCGCCCGCGAAAGCGAGATCGCCAAACGGCGCAAGACCGTCGAGGTGCTGCTGGCCGAGAAGCAGGCCGAGGAGACCCGGATCGCAGCCGAAGCCGAACGCGTCCGCGCCGCGGTCGAGGCCGAGGCCCAGCGCCTGCTCAACGAGGCCGAGAACGTGCTGACCGACCAGGCGCGCTACTCGCTGTTCCGCCGCAAGCTGCTCGACCGCATCGAGGGCATCGTGCGCGAGAGCGTCAAGCCGATGGAGAAGATCGAGGGCATCCGCATCCTCCAGGTCGACGGTCTCAACGGCAACGGAAATAGCGGCGGTTCCGGCCGCAGCGCCACCGACGAGGTGATCGACTCGGCGCTCCGCTACCGCGTGCAGGCGCCGCTGATCGACTCGATCCTGTCGGATATCGGTGTCGAGGGCGGCAGCCTCGCGAAGATGCCGGGCCTGATCCGCGAGGCCCGCGACATGCAGGGCATCAAGGACTCCGCGCGCAAGAGCGGCGGCGATGCCAAGCCGGCAGCGCCCGAGGGTGGCGGCGAGCCGGCGCGCCCCGAGCGCACGCCGCGCAAGAAGGACTGAGCGCACACCATGGCACGGGTTTACGTCTCCACCGTCGTCAACGCCCGCAACGACCGGGTCTGGGCCAGGGTCCGCGACTTCAACGGGCTGCCGAACTGGCATCCCGCGATCGCGGAAAGCCGGATCGAGGGCGGCGAGCCCTCGGACAAGATCGGCTGCGTCAGGGATTTCCGCCTGCGCAACGGCGATCGCATTCGCGAGAAGCTGCTGGGGCTGTCCGACTACGACATGTTCTGCACCTATTCGATCCTGGAATCGCCGATGGGCGTCGAGAACTACGTCGCGACCCTGCGGTTGACGCCGGTCACCGACGGCGACCAGACCTTCCTGGAATGGACCGCCGAGTTCGACTGCGCGCCGGAGCGCGAGACCGAGCTCGTCAACAATATCGGCGGCGGCGTGTTCCAGGGCGGTTTCGACGCGCTGAAGCGGGCATTCGGAGGATAGACAGGCCGTGCCGCATATCGTCAAAAGCACGATCCTGGACGCGCCGACCGATGCGGTCTGGGCCGTGCTGCGTGATTTCAACGGCCACGACCGCTGGCATCCGGCGGTCGCGAGCAGCGGCATCGAGCGGGCCCAGCCGTCCGACAAGATCGGCTGCGTCAGGCGCTTCAAGCTGAAGGACGGTGCCGAGCTGCGCGAGCAGCTGTTGGCGCTGTCCGATCTCGAACAGTCGTTCAGTTACTGCCTGCTCGATACGCCGATCCCGATGTTCAATTATGTGGCGCATGTCCGCCTGCTGCCGGTCACCGACGGCGACCGCACCTTCTGGCACTGGGAATCGCGCTTCACGACCCGGACCGAGGACAGGGACCGGATCACGCAAATGGTTTCGGAAGACATCTACCAGGCCGGCTTCGAGGCCATCCGCCGGCATCTGAAGGAGGCCGCGTAAGCGGGTAGGACATCATGCCAGTCACGGTGAAGACCTTCACCAGCACCCACGACGCCGCGGCGGCACTGTCGTCGGATCGCAGCGCCCGCTATCTCGGCGGCGGCACGCTGGTGATGCGGGCGCTGAACGAAGGCGACATCTCGATCTCGACCGTCGTACGCGCCAGCGACCATGCGATGACGCGGATCGACGCCACGGGCTCGCGCATCACGCTCGGCGCCGGCGTCACCTTCGCGCGCATCCTGGTCGAACGCGATCTCGCCTTCCTGCACGCCCCGGCGCGCTCGATCGGCGGACCTGCGGTGCGCAACATGGGCACGGTCGGCGGCAATCTGTTCGCGCCGGTGCCCTATGGCGACTTCACGGTCGCGATGCTCGCGCTCGATGCCACGGTATCGGTGCAAGGCGGCCTCGGCGGCCGCGAGATTGCACTCGACGAATTCCTGCAATCGCGCGACCGGCAGACCGGCGTGCTGGTGCTCGCGATCTCCTTCGCCAAACCCGGCAGCGCTGAAGCCTTCCGTTACCGCAAGATCGCGCGGATCAAGCCCAAAGGCGGCGCGGTGATCACACTGGCGGCGCATCTGCCGGTCAATGGCAGCCGGATCGTCGGCGCCCGCGTCGCGCTGGGTTCGATGGCGCCGACGCCGATCCGCGCCCGCGCCGCCGAACGCGCGCTGGAAGGCCGCTCGCTAGATGCTTCCACGATCAGCGCCGCCGCCGCGGCCGCCGTCGAGGGCACATCGCCGGGCGACAATGCGCTCGCCAGCGCCTGGTATCGCCGCGAGATCGTCGGCGTTCATCTCAAGCGCCTGCTGTCCGGTCAGGAATAGAACGCATGGCCAAGACCCCGCTTCAATTCCGCCACAACGGCCGCGACGTCGCGATCTTCGTCGATGGCGGCACCAACCTGCTGGTCGCGCTGCGCGAGCTGATCGGCGACATGACGCCGAAATTCGGCTGCGGCCAGGGCGGCTGCGGCACCTGCAGCGTGCTGATCGATGGCGAACTGCATTTGTCGTGCCTTACGCTCGCCGAGACTGTCGCCGGCCGCTCGGTCGAGACGCTCGACGGCCTCAAGGAGGGTCCCAATCTGCACCCGCTGCAGCGCGCCTTCGCCGACAATTTCGCCGCGCAGTGCGGCTATTGCACGCCGGGCATGCTGATGGCCGCGAAGGCGCTGCTCGACCGCAATCCGCAACCGAGCCGCGCCGAAGTGGTCGAGGCGATCTCCGGCAATATCTGCCGCTGCACCGGCTATGAGCCGATCATCAACGCCGTGCTGGCTGCCGCATCCGGCGGCCGGGCGCGCGCGTAAGGGAACAGTGCCATGCTGGAACTGCGCAAGGATATCTTCGCCGACGAGCGCGACGACAATCTCAAGGAAATCGGCAAGGGCACGCAGCGCCAGGACATGCTCGGCCATGTCACCGGCACCTCGCCGTATTTCGACGATCACAAGCTGCAGGGCATGCTGCATCTGAAGGTGGTCCGCAGCGCCCATCCGCACGCACGGCTGCGCCGCGTCGACACCTCGGAGGCCGAGCGCTCGCAGGGCGTGCGGCGGGTGATCCGCGCCTCCGACGTGCCGCGCAATTTGAACACGCTGCTCAGCCTGATCAATTTCGGCAAGGACGACGAGCCGTCGCTCGCGGTCGACAAGGTGCGCTACAAGGGCGAGCCGATCGTCGCCATCGTCGCCGACAGCCGCGCGAGGCCTACGAGGCGATTGCCAAGGTGAAAATCGACTATGAGGTGCTGCCGGCGGTGTTCGATGTCGAGGACGCGCTGAAGCCGGGCGCGCCCGTGGTCAACGAGGTCTATCCCAAAAACACCTTCACCTATCACGGGACCTACGATCGCCAGCAGCTGCGTTTCGGCGATGCCGACCGCGCGTTCGCCACCGCCGACCATGTGCTGGAGCAGCGCTACCAGATGTCGCCGATCGAGCACGCACCTACCGAGACCAACGGCTCGATCGCGGCGCCCGACACCAATGGCCGCTACATCGTCTACACCTCGACGCAGGCGCTGTTCTTCTCGGTCGATACCTGCGCCAAGATCCTCGACGTCCCGTCCAACACCTTCCACTTCATCGGCGGCACAGTCGGCGGCGGCTTCGGCGGCAAGGTCGACACGCTGACCGAGCCACTGTGCATCCTCGGTGCGATGCTGACCGGGCGCCCGGTGCGCTACGTGTTCGGGCGCGAGGAGGAGATGCAATACGGTCCACCACGCGGCGCCGAGCGCATCTACATCAAGGACGGCGTGATGCGCGACGGGCGTGTCGTCGCCCGCAAGGTGCGCGCCTATTTCGACAGCGGTGCCTATACGCGGCTGTCGAGCTATGCGGCGGTGAAATGCGCCGCGCACCTACCGGGCCCTTACACGATCCCGAACGTCCACGGCGACGTCTACTGCGTGTTCACCAACCGCACGCCGGCGACCGCCATGCGCGGTTTCGGCGTCACGGCGATGGATTTCGCCATCGAATGCCAGATGGACAAGCTCGCCCATCTTGTCGGCATGGACCCGATGGAGTTCCGGATCCTCAACGCGTATCGCGACGGCGACATGAAGGCGCACCGCCGCGAGGCCAAGAACACCGCGCTGATCGAATGCGTGCAGGTCGCTGCCGAGAAGGCCAAATGGCCGCTCCGCGAGGACTTCAAGCGGATGTCGTCGCGCAAGGACGGCGGCGGCGCCCGCGCCACGGTGACGCCGACCCCGCGCGAAACGCATGCGCCGGCACCCGCACCGGCCCAGCAGCGGACGACGTATGACCGCGCACCGGTGGCGAGCCGCGAGCCGCCACCACCGCCTCCTCCGCCAACGCCACCTTCTCCACCGCGACCGAGCGCGCCGTCGCATGGCGCCACCCGCTTCTCTTCCGTCTTCGGCACCAGGAGGCGCTGACCATGACAAGGCATCGCGGACGCGGCATCGCGTCGGTCAATTATCCCATCGGCATGAATCTCGGCGGCGACCCGAGCCAGGCGCTGGTACACTCCAACCCGAGCGGCAAGTTCACCGTGGCGCTGTCCTCGATCGATCTCGGCCAGGGTATGAAGTCGGTGACGCGGCAGATCTGCGCCGAGACGCTCGGCGTGCCGGTCGAGGACGTCTATGTCGACACTGCGGATTCCGACACCGGCCCGCACTGCATGGGCTCGTTCGCCTCGCGCGGTACCCATCGCGTCGGCAACGCCGTGATGGCGGCGGCGCGCGAAGCCCGCGGCGTGATGATGGAGGCAGCCGCCGAAGAGCTGGAGGTCAATGCCGCCGACCTCGAGACCGACGGCCGCGGCAACATCCATGTCAAGGGCGCGCCGCACCGCTCGATCTCGACCAAGGACGTCGCGATCGCCGCCCAATTCAAGCAGGGCAAGACGATCTCCGGCCGCGGCATCTTCCTGGTGCCGCTGTCCGACGTCGATCCCGAGACCGGCGAGATGTCTCCGGCGACGTGCTACGCCCATGCCTGCCTGGTCGCCGAGGTCGAGGTCGACGACGAGACCGGCGAGGTCGACATGGTCAGGATGGACTCGGCATATGAACTCGGCCGCGCGCTCAATCCGCGGCTGGTCGAGCAGCAGCTGGTCGGCGGCGCCTGGATGGGCGTCAGCCACGCGCTCTACGAGACGCCGGAGCCCTATTATCCGGAGCCGGTGCATGGCCCGCGCGACTTCGTCGAGTATCTGATGCCGGGACCCGGCGACATCTGCCCGCACGACATCGCGGTGCTGGAACGGCCCGCGCCCGATGGTCCGTTCGGTGCCAAGGGGCCGGGCGAGATGTGCGCCAATCCGGTGCTGCCTGCGGTCGCCAACGCGATCTTCAACGCCGTCGGAGTGCGGATCGACGATCTGCCGATCACGCCGGAGAAGGTGCTGCGCGCGATCAAGGCGCAGGGCGGCGCGCGGCCGCAGCCGCGGCGCTGAGGTTCTGATATGCCGGTTCGCAGCAACATCGTCGGCATCGACAGCCCCGAGGCGCTGGAGAAGGCGCTGCGCGCAGCCTATTACCTCGCCGACGACGGCATCGCGACCGCTTCCTATCTCGCGCTCGCGCTCGGCAAGCCGCTGCTGCTCGAGGGCGCGCCTGGAGTCGGCAAGACCGAGGCCGCGAAAGCGATCGCCGCCGTGCTCGGCCGCCGGCTGATCCGGCTGCAATGCTACGAGGGCATCGACGCTTCGGCGGCGCTTTACGAATGGAACTATCCGCGCCAGATGCTGGCGATCCGGCAGGCCGGCGAGGAGAGCATCGACATCTACGGCGAGTCGTTCCTGATCGAGCGGCCGATGCTCGCCGCATTGCGCGCGCCCGATGCGACCGTGCTCTTGATCGACGAAATCGATCGCGCCGATCAGGAGTTCGAAGCCTTCCTGCTCGAATTCCTGTCCGACTTCCAGATCTCGATCCCGGAGCGCGGCACGATCCGAGCGGCCGAGCATCCCGTCGTGGTGCTGACATCGAACCGGACCCGCGACCTGCACGAGGCGCTGCGGCGGCGCTGCGTCTATCACTGGATAGACTATCCGAACGCCGAGCGCGAGGCCCGGATCGTGATGATGCGCGCCTCCAGCGTCGCCGAAGCCACCGCCCGCGCCGTGGTCGCCGCGGTCGGCCGACTGCGTCGCGAGCCGCTGAGCAAGGCGCCGGGCATTGCCGAAGCGGTCGACTGGGCGGAGGCCGCAACCTTGCTGCACAAGGGCGGAGCGCGCTGGCCGGACGCCTTCAAGCGTTCGATCGGCGTCGCGCTGAAGGACGAGGAGGATCTGCATTTCATCTCGCCCCGGCTCGATGCGATCATCGCGGAGGCGGCCGCGTGAGCGACGATCTAGAGCTACCGCGTGCCGCGCGGATCTTCGTCTCCTTTGTCGCGCTCTTGCGCGCCAACGGCTTCTCGGTCGCGCCGGAGCAGACGACGAGCTTCCTGGCCTCAATTGAGCTGCTCGGCCCTCGGAGCCTCGAGCACATCCGCCAGGCCGGGCTTGCCACCTTGGCGCCGCCGCCGGAGCGCCGCGCGACCTATGACCGGCTGTTCGACATCCATTTCCGCGGCGCTGAGGCGATCGAGCAGGCCGAGGGCGAGGACGAGGAGACCGTCCGCCTGCAGGAGGAAGGGCGCGGCGAGGACGAGCCGCCGCTCGCCGACGAGGCCAACGAATCCGGCCTCGCCGCGGCACGAGCCGAGGCATTGGTCGAACGCCGTTTCGCGCAGACCGCGACCAGCGATCCGCTGCGAAAACTGTCACGCGAAGCGGCACGGCGATTGCCGCGAAGGCGCGGCCACCGGCGACGCCGTGCGCGCAGCGGTCCGTTCGCCGATCTGCGCCGCACGCTGCGCGAGAGCGTACGCAATGACGGCGAGGTGCTGCGGCTCGGGCGGATGCGCCGCCGCCAGCGACCGCGCAAGATCCTGCTGCTGATCGACGTCTCCGGCTCGATGAAGGCGCGCACCGAGGAGAACATGCGGCTTGCGCATGCGCTGGTGCAGGCGGCCGGCAATGTCGAAGTGTTCACGTTCGGCACGCGGCTGACCCGCGTTACGCCGGCGCTGCGGCTGAAGCGACGCGAGCAGGCGCTGAGCGCAGCTTCGTTCCTTGTCAGCGATTGGGACGGCGGCACAAGGATCGGCGATGCGTTGCAGGCCTTCCTCGCGGTGCCGCGGTTCGGCGGATATGCCCGCGGCGCCGCGGTCGTGATCGTCTCCGACGGCCTCGAGCGCGGCGATCCGGCCGCGTTGCGCGATGCCGTTGCAAAGCTGTCGCGCCGGGCCTGGCGCGTGAGCTGGCTGACACCGCTCGCGACCGCACCCGGCTTCAAGCCGCAAACCGAGGCGCTGATCGCGATCCAGCGCTTCGTCGACGATCTCGTGGACGGCGGATCGAGTGCGGCGGTGGTCGCGCATCTGCTGTCGCTTGCAACAAGGAGAGCTGCGTGACCGGCATTGTCGACGGACATCATCACATCTGGCGTCAGGCCGATCTCGCCTGGCTGTCCGGCCCGATGCAGCCGCGCATCTTCGGCCCCTACGAGCCGATCCGCCGCGACTATCCGATTGAGGAATATCTCGACGATCTCAAGGGCACCGGCGTCACCCGCTCGGTCTATGTCCAGACCAACTGGCCGAACGGCCAGTTCGAGGACGAGGCGGCCTGGGTGCAGCAGACCGCGGACCAGCATGGCTGGCCGCACGCCCTGGTCGCCTATGCCGATTTTTCCGTCGACGACGTCCGGCCGCAGTTGGATCGATTGAAGCGCTATCCGCTGGTGCGCGGCGTGCGCATGCAGCTGCACTGGCACGAGAACCCACTCTATCGCTTCGCGGCGCGGCCCGATCTCTGCGGCGATCCCGTGATCCGGCGCAATGTCGGCCGCCTCGCCGACTATGGCTGGAGCTTTGACCTGCAGGTGTTCGCGCCGCAGATGGCAGACGCAGCAGGCCTCGCCGCAGCCTGTCCCGACGTGACCTTCATCCTGCAGCACGCCGGCATGCTGGAGGACCTGTCGCCGCAAGGTCGCGCCACCTGGCGCGCCGGCATGGCGCGGCTGGCGCAATGCCCCAACGTGGTGT
The DNA here is from genome assembly GCF_001238275.1 of Bradyrhizobium viridifuturi. Classification (GTDB taxonomy): domain Bacteria; phylum Pseudomonadota; class Alphaproteobacteria; order Rhizobiales; family Xanthobacteraceae; genus Bradyrhizobium; species Bradyrhizobium viridifuturi. The sequence continues at coordinate 6,268 of NZ_LGTB01000078.1, read as the reverse complement.
CGAAGCTGTCGGGGCTCGGCACCTTCATCCACCGCAACGATGCCGCGCATATTGCCGGCGTCATGACCGATACGGTTGCGATCTTCGGCGCGGATCGCTGCCTGTTCGGCTCCAACTTTCCGATCGAGAAGCTGTGGACCAGCTACCGCGATCTGGTCGATGCCTTCAAGGCGGCCGCCGAACGGCTCAGCCGGGAGCAACGCGCGGCGATCTTCAGCACGACGGCGGCGCGGGTCTATCGGCTGGAGCCATAGCCGCGCCGCGAGCACGAACAGGACAACGAACACGAATTTGGAGGGATGGCGATGCCGTTGGAGATCAAGATTCTGGACTATGGCGATATCGAGCTGGAATCGAGCTTCCTCGTGCTCGGGCATAATTGCGGCCGCACTCGCCGCGTGCTGACGCTCGGCTTCTTGATCCTCGGCGGACCCTATCCTGTGCTGGTCGACACCGGCTACCGCTCCAACCAGATCATGGAGACGCTCGGGATGCGCGGGCTCCAGTTCCATGAGAACATGATCGAGAACCAGCTCGCCCGCCACGGCGTGCGCATGGGCGACGTCCGCTTCGTCTGCCACACCCATCTGCACATCGACCATGCCGGCAAGGACGATCTGTTCCCGATGAACACGACCGTCGTGGTCAACCGCAAGGAGCTGGAATACTCGGTCTCCGGCCTGATGCACCCGCAATACCCGCGCCCGACATCAAGCATCTGATCGACCGCCTGCACACCAAGAGCGCGCTGCGCTTCCTCGATCTCGAGATCACCGGTCCGGTCGAGCTGATGCCGGGCGCTATTGCGATGCCGCCAACGCCCATACCGAGGGATCGATGAACATCCACGTCCACACCGCCGACGGCATCGCGACGATCTGTGGCGACGTGATCTACGACTTCAACGACCAGATCATCAATCCGTTCAACGAAATCCACGATGCCGAGCCGCGCACCACCGGCAACCACGGCACCAGCAAGCGCGCCGAGAAGGCGTCGATCAAGAAGTTGCTCGCTGGCTCGCGCTACCTGCTGCCGGTGCATGATCGCCCGGCCAAGATCGAAGGCGGCATGGTGGTCGGCCGGCTGCATGACCAGGTGCCCGGGCCTGTCGTGCAGAGCCTGCCGCAACGCAGCTGGTTCCCGGCATAACCGCGAAGGCCCGTCACGATGACGCATGTCACGCTGCGCAGTGAATTCGAAGACCTGATCGATCCCTACGCGCCGGTCGGCCAGGTCGGCACCGGCTTCGATTTCACGGAGGGGCCAATCTGGCATCCGGTCGATCACTTTCTGCTGTTCTCCGACATGCCCGGCGATGTACGCCGGCGCTGGGATGCGCGGCGCGGCGTGGTCGAGGTCAAGCGCCCATCGAACAAATGCAACGGCATGACCTATGACGCGGACCTCAATTTGATCGTCTGCGAGCACGCCACATCTTCGCTGATCCGCGAGCGGCCGGACGGGCGGCGCGAGGTATTGGCCTCGCATTACGAAAACCAGGAGCTGAACAGCCCGAACGACGTCTGCGTTCATTCCTCGGGCGCGATCTATTTCTCCGATCCCTGGTACGGCAGGATGCCGGTCTATGGTGTCGAACGGCCGCGCCAGCTCGGCTTCCAGGGCGTCTATCGCGTGCCGCCGGGCGGCGGCGCGCCGAAGCTCTTGGTCGACCGCTATCTGTTCGAGCAGCCGAACGGACTGTGCTTCTCGCCCGACGAGCGCATCCTCTACGTCAACGACACCGTGCAGGCGCTGGTCCGCGCCTTCGATGTCAGCGCCGACGCACGCTGACCAATCCGCGCGTGTTCGCCTCCGGTATCCGCTCCGAGCTCGAGCCTGGCCTGCCCGACGGCATGAAATGCGACCAGCGCGGCAATGTCTGGGTCACCGCGCCGGGAGGCGTCTGGGTCTATTCGCCCGGAGGCGACCTGCTCGGCAAGGTTCGCCTGCCCGAGCTGGTCGCCAATCTCGCCTGGGGCGGCGCCGATTTCCGCACCCTCTATCTGACCGCGACCCATTCGGTCTATGCGATCCCGACCAAGGTCGGGCCGCGCAACGAACCCTATATGAGCGGGAAGCGCGGCGGCACCGGCGCCGCATCGTCCACGCCGAACCTAAACGCCGGCGAGATGCAGCTCGATCCGCAGCGCTGCGCGATGATCATCCAGGACATGCAGAACGATGTCATCATGGACGGCGGCGCATTCGCCGAGTCCGGGGCGCCTGCTCATGCGCGCCAGCAGCATGTCATCGAGAATGTCCGCCGCGTCGCCGAGGCTGCGCGGGCGCGCGGCGTCGCCATCATCCATGTCTGGTTCGTGGTCGAGCCGGGCGCGCCCGGCGTCACGCTGAACGCGCCGTTATTCGAGGGACTGGTCGACAGCAAGGCGATGGTGCGCGGCAGCTGGGGCGCGGCGCCGGTCTCCGGCCTCGAGCCGCGCCCGGGCGACTTCGTGGTCGAGAAGATGCGGATGAGCGCCTGGGAAGGCACGCGGCTGGAAACCATCCTGAAGGCCACGGGTCGCGACATGATCATCAACACCGGGGCCTGGACCAACATGTCGGTCGAGCACACCGCGCGCACCGGCGCCGACAAGGGCTATTTCATGATCGTGCCGGAGGATTGCTGCTCGACCATGAACGCCGACTGGCACAACGCCGCGATCAATTTTGCCCTCCAGAACGTCTCCGTCGTGACCAACGCCGACACCGTCATCAAGGCGCTCGGCTGAGGAGGCGCGGTGCCGAAGCTGCTGCATCTTGCCTGCTCTCCCCGCGCCGATTCGGAATCGGCGGCCGGCGCACGCGTCTTTGTGGAGAGTTTCCGCAAGGCGCGCCCGGACTGGGAGATCGACGCGATGAACCTGTGGCGGGAGCCGCTGCCGGAATTCGAAGGCTATCTGCTCGAGGCCAAATACGCCCGGATCGGCGGCAAGAGCTTCACCAATTCGCAGCACGATGCTTTCGCGGTCGCCGAACGCCTCGCGCTGCGGTTGTCGCTGGCCGATCGCGTGCTGATCTCGACACCGATGTGGAACTTTTCGATTCCCTACAAGCTCAAGCAGTGGCTCGACGTCATCATCCAGCCCGGGCTGACCTTTCGCTTCGATCCGGCGCTAGGCTATCTGCCGCTGCTCAAGGACCGCCCCGCGGTCGTGATCCTGGCCAGCGGCAGCGACTTCGTCACCGGCATGAACCGCGGCCGCATCGACATGGCGACGCCCTATCTGCGCGAGGTGCTGCGCTTCATCGGCATCAACGACACGCGCTTCGTGCCGATCGGCCCGACCACCGGGCCCGCGGAGCCGATCCGTGCCGCCCGCGACGCGGCGCACCGCAGGCTCGCGGAGATGGCGGCGCGGTTTTGAGCTGTTAATACCGCCGTCGTCCTGGCGAAAGCCAGGACCCATAACCACCGCTTTCGGTGACAAGCGGGATCGCATCCCCAGCGTCACGCAACAATTGAGATTTGGGGTAATGGGTCCTGGCCTTCGCCAGGACGACGTCGAATGTGTTGCACGGCCTGTGACTCACGCTTCAGCATGCCTCGCGACGCCGACTCTGCCTGGCGAGAGGCGCTTACAAGACGGCATTTGCACGATTTCGGAATATTAGAAGAGTATTCCTGATTTGCCCGACATGTCAAGTTGCCTGATCGAACGCCGGCAGCGGCCCGCTCCTTTGCATGGGGTTGTTTTCGATATTTGGCGGCGTGCACCCGGCGAAGAGTTCCTCCGCCGTCACCACCCTACGTTTCTACGGTTCCGCGGCGGGAAAGACGAGCCTGCACAACAACCCCGGCGCACTGTCGCGCAATTCGATCCTCGCGCCGTGCAGGCTGGCGACCGCCGCGACCAGGCTGAGGCCGAGGCCATTGCCCGGCGTGTAGCGGCTCTGCTCGAGCCGGTAGAAGCGCTTGAAGACGCGGTCGTGCAGGTCGGCCGGAATACCGGGGCCATCATCGGCGACCGAGATCACCGGTCCGCTTTCGTCATTGTCGCAGGTCACGGTCACCCTTCCGCCCGGGCGGCCGTGCTTGATGGCGTTGTCGACGAGATTGGCGATGGCGTCGAACAGCAGGTCGCGATCACCGGTGACCAGCACGGCCGGATCACCGGCGAGGTCGAGATGGGTGGTCACCTCCTCGGCCGCGGCATCGTAGAGCTCGACCACCTCGCCTGCGATCTCGACGAGATTGACGATGCGAAACGCGCCCTTGCGGGCCCGCGTCTCGATCTCCGAGATCCGCGTGATCGACGCGAACATCCCGAGCACCGCGTCGAGATCGGCGATGGTGTCGCCGATCAACGCCGCATCGCCCTCCGCGTTGCGTGTGGCATGGTAGGCCTTCTCCAGACGCCCGCGCATCCGGGTCAGCGGCGTGCGCAGATCGTGGGCGATGTTCTCGCTGACCTGCTTGACGTCCCCCATCAGGGTCTGGATGCGATCCAGCATCAGATTGAGATTCTCGGCGACGCGATCCCATTCGTCATGGCTGCCATGGAGCGGGATGCGCTGGTCGAGACCGGAGAGCATGATGGCGCGACTGGTCGCATTGATCGATTCGATCCGGCCGACCGTCCGCCGCGTGACCCCGATACTGGCGGCTGCGGCAAGCACGATGATCAGCACGACGACCGCGATGCCCGCGGCCCTGATCTGCGCCATGAAGCTATCGAGATCGCTGATGTCGCGGCCGACCAGCAAGCGGTCGCCGTTCGACAAGGTCTCCGTCACCACGCGCGCCAGCGAGGTTCCCGTAGAGGGCTGCGGCAGCGAGACGCGGAATTCGGCCCATCCCTGCCCGGCAGCCTCCGCCGGCCACTGCTTGAGATTGCCTGCCAACACCGCCGAGCCGGGGCCGGCCAGCAGATAGACATGGTCGGCAAAGGCCTTGTCTGCGATGCGTTGCGCGATCAACGCGGTCAGGCCATCGCGGCCGGACCGCGCATAGGCATCGTCGAGGCTTGCCTGCTCGGTCAAGATCGCGCGGTCGGACCTGTCGCGCACATAGGACAGCGTCGACCAATAGACATAGGCGAAGATCGCGGACACGATCAGGCCGAAGACGCCGATGGCGATCAAGGCCAGGCGGAACGTCGACGACCGGAGGGTTTTAGCCAGGAGCACGGAGGCAGTACCCGATGCCGCGGATCGTGTGGATCAGCGGATAGGCTTGCTGGTCGTCGACCTTGCGGCGGACCCGTCCGACATAGACGTCGATGATGTTGGTCGAGGGATCGAAGTGCAGATCCCACACGTGCTGCAGCAGCATGGCGCGCGACACCACGCGGCCTTCGTTGCGCGCGAGATATTCGAGCAGCTGGAATTCCTTCGGCAGCAGCGGAATCTTGCGGCCGCGGCGGCTCGCGGTCCGCGCGATCAGATCGACCGCGAGATCGCCGACCCGCAGGATGGTCTCCTTGGCAACGGTCTCGCTGCGGCGGCCGAGCGCCTCCAGCCGTGCCAAAAGCTCGACAAAGGAGAACGGCTTGACCAGATAGTCGTCACCGCCGGCGCGCAATCCACGCACGCGGTCATCGACTTCGCCGAGCGCGCTGATGATCAGGAACGGCACTGCGATGCCGTCGTCGCGCATCTGACGCATCACCGTGATGCCGTCGATGTCGGGCAGCATGCGATCGATCGTGATCACGGCATAGTCGCGCGCTGCTCCCTGGCTCAGCGCCTCGCGGCCGTTCGCAGCCAGATCCACGTCGTAGCCGCTGGTGGTGAGCTCCTCGACGAGCTGACCCGCGGTTTCCGGATCGTCCTCGACGACGAGAATGCGGCGGTGAGCTCCGGTCATACTCTTGAACTCTCCGAGTTCTCAGCCCCCCGAGCGCCCCGCGACGGTCGCCGCCAGACTATCCCATTCCGGGGCTGGATGGAACGTCTGGCGACGGCCGCGACAACGGTGCGGACGGTTGGGCGATCACCAATAGTCCCCGCACACATTGACCCACTGCAGGCCATAGGACGTCCATACCCTGCGGTAACAGCCGTCGTAGTAATCGGCATAGACGAAAGGCCCGCCGAAGAACGCGAAGCGATGGAAGCGGTGGTGATGGAAGAAGCCGCCGTGATGGAAGAAGCGTCCGCCGTGGAATCCAGCGCCGGCAAACCGCGGCCCGAACGCCGGTGCACCGGCGAAGCGCGCGCCACCGAAAATGTCCGCCGGCAAAATGCCCGCCACCGCCCATGGCAGCGAACGCCGCGCCGCCGCCATGCATACCGCCGAAACCGCCGCCATGCATGCCGCCAC
>NZ_LGTB01000077.1 GCF_001238275.1 Bradyrhizobium viridifuturi | reverse complement strand
GGTGAAGGTCACGAGCCCCGTGGCCGGATCGACCGTGATGGTGAATGCCAGGGTGCCGTCGGTCGTGCCGACATGGCCCTCGATCGTGTTGCCGTTCAGAACCAGCAGGTCGGCGAGGCCGGTGTGCGAATCGACCAGGCCCGACGCGGTCCCGTCGCCGCCGGCGATTTTCAGGGCGTAGCCGATGGTCGCGCCATCCGCGCCCTGAACCGAGCTGAACGCCGTCGAGAAATCGGCCGATTTTAGCGTCTGCGATGCATCCGGCGCCGAACCCGCGATGTTGTCGTCGAATACTGTTGCCGTCAGATGCGTCTCGCTCAGCGACAGCGACGGCGTGCTCCCGTTTGCCCTGATGCTCGGCCCGTCGTCGGTGATGGTCAATTGCCGGCCGAGGTCGAGGCTCGCGCTCTGGAAGTCGCCGTCCTTGTCCGTGATCGTTGCCGTCAGGCCTATGATGCCGGTTGCAAACGTCACGGCTTCGCCGCTGTCCGGGCTGGTGCCAAGCGGCTGCTTCACCGCCCGATACTCGGTGAAGGTCACAAGCCCCGTGGCTGGATCGATCGAGATGGTGAATGCCAGGGTGCCATCGGTCGTGCCGACATGGCCCTCGATCGTGTTGCCGTTCAAAACCAGCAGGTCGGCGAGGCCGGTGTGCGAATCGACCAGGCCCGATGCCGTCCCGTCGCCGCCGGCGATCGATAGCTTGTAGGCGATCGTCGCGCCATCCGCACCTTGAACCGAGGTGAACGCGGTCGAGAAATCGGCCGACGTCATCGTCAGCGCCGCATTCGGCTGCGAGCCCGCGATGTTGTCGTCGAACACTGTCGCGGTCAGATGCGTTTCGCTCAGCGACAGCGCCGGCGTGCTGCCGCTTGTCTGGATGCTCGGGCCGTCGTCGGTAATCGTGAGTTGCTTGCCGAGGTCCAGACTCGCGCTCTGGACGTTGCCGTTATTGTCGGTGATGGTCGCGACCAGATTCACCAGCCCCGCGCCCAGCGTAACGCCTTCGCCGCTATCCGGGCTGGTGCCGAGCGGCTGGTTCACCGCGCGATACTCGGTGAACGTGACGCGTCCGGTCGCCGGATCGATCGTGATGGTGAACGCCAGCGTGCCGTCGATTGCGCCGACATGGCCTTCGATGGTGTCGCCGTTCAGAACCAGCAGGTCGGCGAGGCCGGTGTGCGAGTCGGTCAGACCCGAAGCTGTGCCATTGCCGCCGCTGATCGTCAGGGCGTAGCCGATGGTCGCGCCGTTCGCGCCCTGGACCGATGTGAAAGCCGTCGAGAAGTCGGCCGAGGTCGTCGTCAGCGCCGCGCTCGGCGCGGAGCCGGCGATGTTGTCGTCGAACACCGTCGCCGTCAGGTGGGTCTCGCTCAGGGAGAGCGAGGGGGTGGTGCCATTAGTGCTGATGCTCGGGTTGTCGCCCGTGATCGAGAGCTGCCTGCCAAGATCGAGGCTGGCGATCTGGTAGTCTCCATCGCTGTCCCCGATCGTGGCAAACAGGCGGACAACTCCGGGACTCAACGTAATGCCTTCATCGGCGTTCGGGTCTGGCGGTTGCTTCACCGCGCGGTACTCGGTGAAGGTCACAAGCCCCGTGAGCGGATCGATCGCAATGCTGAAGGCCAGCGTGCCGGTGGTCGAGCCGACATGCCCTTCGATGGTGTTGCCGTTCTGAACCAATACGTCGGCAAGGCCGGTATGCGCGTCGATCAGGCCCGACGCGGTGCCGTTGCCACCCGTGATCGCCAGCGCGTAGCTGATGGTCGCAGCATCTGCGCCCTGGATCGAGCTGAACGCCGTCGAGAAGTAGGCTGCTGTCGTGGTCAGCGCCACATCAGGTGCCGAGCCCGCGATGTTGTCGTCGAGCGCCGTTGCGGTCAGGTGGCTCTCGCTCAGCGTCAGCGACGGCGCGGTGCCGTTGGCATTAATCGTCGGGCCATCGTCGCTGATGCTGAGCCGGCTGCCCAGATCGATGGCCGCGCTTTGGGAGTCTCCGTCTCTGTCCGTGATGGTTGCAATCAAGCCGACGATTCCGCCCGTCAGCGCCACTGCTTCACCGCTGTCCGGACTGGTGCCGAACGGCTGCCTCACCGCCCGATACTCGGTGAAGGTGACGAGCCCGGTCGCCGGATCAACCGTGATGGTGAATGCCACGGCGCCGTTGATTGCGCCGACACGGCCTACGATCGTGTTGCCGTCCAGGACCAGCACGTCGGCGAGGCCGGTGTGCGAGTCGACCAGACCCGAGGCAGTGCCGTCGCCGCCGGCGATCGCCAGTGCATAGCTGACTGTCGCGCCATCCGCGCCTTGAACCGGCTTGAATGCCGTCGAGAAGTCGGCTGACGTCGTCGTCAGCGCCGCGTTCGGCGCGGAGCCGGCGATATTGTCGTCCAGCACCGTTGCCGTCAGATGCGTCTCGCTCAGCGTCAGCGAGGGCGCCGTTCCGCTTGTGCTGATGGTCGGGTCGTCTTCAACGACGACCAGCATGCTGCCGAGATCGAAGGTCGCATACCCGAACTGGGCGCCCTTCATCACGGTCGCGACCAGCATGATGACCCCGCTCGCCAGCGATATGATGTCGCTATCGCCGGTGCTGGTGCCGGGCGGCTGTGCCGCCGCCCGGTACTCGGTGAACGTCACATGCGCGGTGACTGGATCGAGCGCGATCGTGAATGCCAGCGTCCCGCTGGTGGTGCCGACGCGGCCTTCGATGGTGTTGCCGTTCAGAACCAGCACGTCAGCCAGGCCGGTGTGCGAGTCGATCACGCCCGACGCTGCGCCGTTGCCGCCGGTGATCACCAGTGCGTAGTTGATCGTCGCGCCGGCCGCGTCCTGTGGGTTGGCGAACGTTATCGCGAAGTCGCCTGTCGTCGTCGTCAGGGCCTCGTTCGGCGACGAGCCGGCGATATGGTCGTCCAGCGTCGTCGCTGTCAGATGCCTCTCGTTCAACGTCAGCGGCGGCGGCGCTCCGAAGCTCAGTATGAGCGGCGCCGGTGGCGGCGTGTACGTGATGACGTACCCGGGAAGGGTGATCGGTACCGGTCCGAGCTGGTTCGGCGCGAATGACGGGTCGGGCACGTCAAAATTGATCGGCTGCAGCAGCGGCGAGCCGTCGTAAGCCGGCATCCCGGAGCCTTTTGACCACACGCCTTTCGCGTAACCGGCAAGGGTCTCCTGTTGCGCGTTGCGCAAATCCTCCATGTGAGCAGGGCTGTTCGAGACCTGGCTCACGCCGACCGACGACCCTCTTGTGGTCAGGATGACCGTGACTCCGGGGTCGTCGACGACGATATGCCGGGGGTTCGCCTCTTTCGTCACCAGCTCGAACACGCCGTGGTGCATGTCCTTGTAGGTGATGTTGTCGTCGTCCAGGAACGTGACGTTGGGCTCCGCGGCCCGGGCATCCTTCAGGAGCGAGAAGGTCAGCGCAGCGAACGACAGCAGGCTGAGGCCGCTGGCCGTGACGGTGCCAACGGGCGTGTCCGCGGTCAGGACGTCTGACCCGGCCAGTCGGCTGCCGATGAAGCGGAGGATGCTTCTGGTCTTCGCGAGCAGTCCCGGCCGCAAGCTGCTGACCGGGTCCTGGGCCAAGTCGCCCAATGCCAGCCTTGTGCCTGCCGGCAGGTGGAGCATTGCGCCATCGATCAGCCGGATGTCGACCCGCCCGCCGGCTGCAACCTCGATGACGTCACCCTGGTAAACCGGATCGCCGGCCACGACTGAAAGGACGATGTCGCGCGCGCGCACAATGGTGCCGCAACCGATCACGGCATCGACAACGCCAATCCCTCGGGGCAGCTGGCTTGAAACGGCCGAGCTCGCGCCCCCGAACGCTACGCCGGACGCGACTAACATTGGCTTTTCGCCTGCTGAACGGCTCAGGCGGTAGGTGCTGCCGTAGTTTTCTTGGTTTGGCTTGCAGTCCCTACGAGGTGAAAAAACCCCGCAGCCGCAGCCATAGGCTCGCCCGCCGAAACGTCCTGATTGAAACTGAATTCGGTAGTGAAAATCGGCTTCCAATGCGGCGGGGGAGCCATCGCGGAAACGACAGAGCTGCTGCCAATTATCGCAAGTGCACCCCCACCAAATTTAGTGTATATTTACCAAGTAAATTGTCCACTTATTAATTTTTAGTCGAACGACACCAGGCCCTTAGGCCTGTTTTACAGCAACTCGTGTGGCAGTAGAGGTCCTGCGGTCCCGGCCCGGCGGTCCAGATCACCATCGTGCCGCGACACGACAAGATCTTCTCAACGGAGGGGATCGTGCGTATCCATTTGATTGTTCAATTGCTTGCAGGCTTCGTCTTGGCGCTCGTGAGCCTGGCGCCTGGTCCGACGCTGGCGCAAACCGAGCGGGCCCAACCCGCGGTTCAAAACTCCTCGGCGAGCTTCATCGGGACAGTCGTGACCGCCACTGGCTCGGTCACGATCGAGCATCCGAGTGCGGTCGTCGTGCAGGCTGCCCTGTCTGATCAACCGCTGCAGGCGAAGGTTGGCGACCGCGTCTATTTGGGAGACGTGGTGCAGACCGGGGCCGATGGGCGGGTCGGCATCAACTTCACCGACGGCACCTCGTTCAATCTGTCGAGCAACGCCAAGATGGCGATGACCGAGTTCGTGTATGACCCGAACGGCAAGTCGAATTCGACACTGTTCAAGCTGGCCAACGGAACGTTCACCTTCGTTGCCGGCAACATCGCGAGACCGGCGATATGAAGATCGACACGCCCGCCGCGACGATGGGAATTCGGGGCACCACGCCACGCATCGAAATATCGGACGATGGAACGGTGAGGTTCGCGACGCTCGTGGAAGAGGGCAAGAGCAAGCTTCTCAGGAAGCCTGCGACACGGGCGGCGCAGCAACCCCAGCAGAACATTGACCGCAGGTTCAATCCGAACATTTGTCGAGGGTGCTAGGCGAGCAGGGCGTCAGTCTTGAACGGCTACTCACGGACATCGGCGACGACTGCGTCGCCAAACCCGGAGCCCGACATGAATCCTCGCGCAGGTTTTGGTGGGAGTGGCGGCCTGGCGGCGCTTTTCATCCTGCTGCTGCTCACGCCGTCGGTCGGTGCGCAGAGCCCGACGCAGAAGAACAACTACCTGCGGAATATCGAGCTGTGCAGCGGCCTCGATCACACGGCGGCCGACGCGCGCATCGGTGCGTGCACGGCGTTGATCGATGCGGCGCAGGACATGACGCCGGCCGGCCTCGCGATCGCCTACAACAACCGTGGCAATACCTACACCGCCAAGGCGGACTATGACCGCGCGATCCGGGATTTTGACCGATCCATCGAGCTCAATCCAACCTACATCAAGCCGTTCAACAATCGCGGCGTGGCCTATCTCAGGAAGCGCGACTACGATCACGCGATCGCTGCGTTCGACCAGGCCATCAAGCTCAATCCCAATTACGGCGAAGCCCTTGCCAATCGCGCCGGCGCCTATTTGAAGAAGAATGACTTTGCCCGCGCGGTGCAGGATTACGATCAGGCCATTCGCCTCGAGCCGAACCTGGACGGCGTGTGGAATGGACGCTGCTGGAGCCGAGCCATCCTCGGCAAGCTGCAGGAGGCGCTGGAAGATTGCAACAAGGCGCTGCAATCGGGGCCGGCCAATGCCGCGACCTACGACTCGCGCGGCCTGGTCTTTCTCAAGACCGGCGAGCTTGGCGCGGCGATCGACGACTATAGCTCCGCGCTTCGCATCGATCCGAAGCTGGCAAGCGCGCTCTATGGACGTGGGCTGGCGAAATTGAAGCAGGGCGACAAGGCCGGCGGCAATACCGACATCGCGGCAGCCAAGACGATCCAGGGCAGCATCGGGGACGATTTCAAGCGTTACGGCGTGCAACAGACGCGCTAGCTGGCAGAGTCCGCCTTACGGGCGGCCGCTGCCGGCGCGTCTGGTCGGGGCCGGCTAGTTCGTGATCTCGACCGTCGCCGAACGGCCGGCGACCAATGCAATGCGATCGGGCAGGTGATCCAGCGCAATGCGCACCGGGACGCGCTGCGCGAGCCGGACCCAGCTGAAGGTCGGATTGACGTTGGCGAGCAGGTTCGCGCCGTCGGTGCGGTCGCGGTCCGCGATGCCGGCCGCAATGCTCTCGACGTGCCCGGTGAGCCGGACCGGCTCGCCCATCAGCCGCACCTGCGCCTTGTCGCCGACCCGAATGCGCGCCAGCTTGGTCTCCTCGAAATAGCCCTCGACATGCAGCGTATCGGTGTCGACCAGCGCCATCACGCCCTTGCCCGCGGTGACGTACGCACCGGGCCGCAGGTCCATATTGGTGATGGTGCCGTTGACCGATGCATGCACCTCGCTGCGATCGAGGTTGAGCTGGGCCACGGCGCGATCGGCGACCGCCTGGTCGTAAGCGGCCTTGGCCTGCAGCTGCGTGGCCAGCACCTGCTCCTGCTTCTGCTGCGACACCGCGTCGGTGGTCAGCGAACTGTAGCGTTTGAGATCGGATTCGGCCTGATCCAGCGTCGCACGATGGCCGGCGACCGCCGCATCGGCCTGCTGCAACGCCAGCGCAAAGCGCGCGCGATCGATGCGGAACAGGATGTCGCCGCGATGCACCGGCTGATTGTCCTTGACCAGCACGTCGGTGACGAAGCCGGATACGTCGGGAGCGACCTGAACCACGTCGGCGCGGACCCTGCCGTCGCGGGTCCATGGCGATTCCATATAGTAGACCCAGAGCGCGCGGCCGACGGCCAGCGCGGCGACAAGCGCGATCGCGGTGAGCGCGACCCGGCCGAGCCAGGCGAAATTCCCCTTCATGGCAGAAACTCCGAGAGATAAACGACGACGCCAAGCAGGCAGACGTACAGGGCGAAATTGAACAGGGCGCGGTGCCAGACCAGCCGGTAGAGCCCGAAGCGCTGCATGATCCGGTTCGCCACCGCGCTCAGCGCGTAGGCAATGATGAGCCACAGCAGCAGCGCCGGGACCAGGACACCATAGATGTCGAGCTCATACCTCATGCCGCAAAACTCTCCTCGGGCTGCGATCGATACGCAGGTGCATCCGGAAACAGGCCGCGGCGGATGCCGACGAGGCCGAGCAACGCGTCGTCCCGCGCGCGCTCATTGGGATCCTTGACGACTGCGGTCAGCGCCGCATCGATGCATGTCAGCAGTTCGGTCGGCATTGCCCCGTCCGTATGGGCACGAAACGACGCGGCGAGGTCGTCCAGCATGCCGTCGATGGCACGCACGGTCGATGCGGCGAGGCCGTAGCGCGCCCGCCTGAGATCGATGATGTTGAGCCCGATGCGCAGCTGGACCAGGCTGTCGGCATCGCGGCGGTCGCTCTCGGAGATGAAGGCGATGCGCTGGACCAATAGCCCGAGCCGATGCAGCATCAGGCCGGCAAACTGCGCGCGATCGCCGCGGCCGCGCCGTTCGGCCGCGACCGCGAGCGTCTGCCAGCTCGACATCATCAGCCGCTTGGCGATCCATTCGGCGCCGACGCCGCGCGCGACCCGCGTCACGATCTCGGCGATGACGACGCCGAGGAAGAAGGCGACCGATGTGTTGGCAAAACTGGCGAAATCCGCGCTGTAGGTCGATTGCAGCGCGAGCAGCGTCGCGGTGTTGGCGGCGAGCGCCATGCCGATCGGCGCGGTCTTCGGCCTTGCAATCAGGAAGCCGTATGTGAGGAAGGTCGGCGCCAGCGCGGCGATCAGGACCTCGACATGGGAGATGCCCGGCACCAGCGCGAACTGATAGATCGCCACAATGACGATCGCGACCAGCGAAAACAGGCCGAAGGCCCGGATGCTGCGCGCCGGCTCATCCTGCGCGGCGAAGAAGGAGCAGGCGACCGCCGCCATCATCGGCGCCGAGGCGCCGTCGGGCCAGCCGGTCGCGATCCACAGGCCGCAGCAGATCAGGATGGCCACCGCCGCCCCCGCGGCCGACCACAGCGCCATGCCGTGGTCGCGGTGACGGACCGGCGCCGCGCCCGATTCCGGGTGGAACGCCAGCGGGACGGTGGAGATATCCCGACCCGCGGCAATCGCGTCGCCCACCGCGCGGCAGTCGGCCGAGATGTCGACAAGCTCGCGCAGCCGCAGCAGCAGGCTGATGGTGATGATGCGCTCCCGCGGTGCGAGGCCGTCGAGCGCGGATTGCCGCTCGGCGATTGCGGCGCGGATCTGCTCGCCGGATTGCGGCGGGCGATCCTCGTCCACGATCCATGCGGCGAGGTCTCCGATCAGGCGTCGCAACTCCGGTTGCCTTTGCAGCGCCGGCTCGCCGAGCGCGGCCAGCCGGTCTTCGATCGACGTGACGATCGGCAGCAGCATCAGCATGCGCAGCCGGACCTCGGCGAGACCGCGCACGGTGCCGGCGTCGGCCAGCCGGTCGTAGGCGAGATGGGTCGCCAGCGTATCGATCTCGACGGTGTCGGTCGCAAGGCGCAGGCGTTGGGCCCGCCGCGTTTCGCTGGTCCCGCGATCGAGCAGCACGTCGCGGGACAGCCGGCGCGCATCTGCCAGCCAGCTCCTGACCCGGCCGCCGACCGCCGGCGCGACGCTGCGGGGAAACACCACCGTCGACACCAGGCTGGCACAGATGATCCCGAGCGAGATTTCCTCGACCCGCGCCAGCGCGACGTCGAAGATGTTGCCCGGGTCGGCCACCGACGGGAAGCCGATCAGCGCGACGGTGTATCCTCCCAGCATGAAGATGTAGCTGCGCGGCGTGCCGTCGAGCAGCGCCAGATAAAGGCAGAGGCCGACCCAGAGCGCGATCGCGAGGCATAATAGCTCCGGCGCATTGACAAGGTTCGGCACCAGGGCGACCGTCATGCTCGCGCCGACCAGGGTGCCGATCACGCGGAAGAACGCCTTCGAGCTGGTCGCACCGGCCAGCGGCTGTGAGGTGATATAGACCGTTGCCATCGCCCAGTAGGGGCGCGGCAGATCGATCGCCAATGCGATGACAAGCGCCAGCATCGACGCGGCGAACGTCTTCAACGCGAAGATGAGGTCCGCGTGGCGGACCAGGAACGGCTCTTCCGCGTGCATGACTATCTTGCCTCTGCGGCAGTCTTGTCTGCAGCAGTCTTGCCTTGAACACTCTTGGCGTCCTGCAGGCGGCTCGCGCGTTGCTCGATGCGCTGCAGCGTCTCGAAGGTTATCGCAAGTTCCTCGCTGCCGATATCCTTCAGCAGGCTGGCGCGCACGCGGCGGAGCACCCGGTTGGTCTCCTCGACCTTGGCTTCGCCTGAAACGGTGAGATGCAGCGTCTTGGCGCGCCGGTCGGTCGGGTCCTCGCGGCGCTCGACCAGGCCTTCGGATTCGAGCAGATCGATCAGCCGCACCAGCGAAGGCCCCTCGATGCCCAGTTCGTCGGCCAGCACGCCCTGGCGGACGTTCTCCCCTTGCCGCGACAGCACCAGCAGCGGGATCGCCGTCGCGTAGGACAGGCCGTGGTCGGACAGCGCCTGATCCGACTCGCGACGCCAGATCCGAGCGAGCCGCATGATCAAGCGGCCGATCTCGGCGTGGATATGGGATTGCGACGGAGGCATGCCAATTAGATAGGATGCGAACTATTAGGTTGCAATCATATAGTCCGGACTATGGCGAATGATCACGCAAAAGCGATCGCGCCTTGCGGACGAACTGGGCCGCATCGGCGGAAGTCCCGTCATGAAACGCCGAGCAGCCGTCCCGGGATGACATTGCCGCAGGCGACGAAATGCGTCGGGACGGAGAGCTGCGCAAGGTGGACGGCGGCCATCCCAACCCGCTCCGTGACCTCGTCCGTGTCAAGGCATCGCGCGGTCGATCTTCCGCTCACCTCGAACTTGAAATGCATGTGCGACAATCGGTTGAGCGACGCAGGTCAACATGCCGCGCGTCAAGATGACTGATGCATTGAGCAACGTCGATAGCGCACTTTATCGGGCGGGCAGTCATTGCCTAGTCGGACGGAACTCAGATCGATGCGGATCGAAACCGGTTCCGCAACATGCGTCACGGTGCTGTTCGGTCGCATGGACAATCAGGCGCCGATCACGGTGCGGGATGTCTTCAATGAGAGTGTGGCAATCTACCGCGCCGCTCAGCGCAATCCTCCGTTTGCACCTCTGCATAATCTGTACAAATAGGTCGAGGATGCGCTCCGCTTGTTTCCTGCTTCGCCGCCGCGCGATCGCTGCGCGTGCGTGCCGCGGATACACGGATGAAGTGTGCCGACGGTCGAACCGGTTGCCGCCGGCGCGCCTGCGGCCAGGGCGCGCTGATCGCCGGAACGGATGCATGATCACCGAAACGGACTTCGACCGGATGATGTTCCAAATGATGATCCAGGAGTTCGGCCAGCGCCTGCCGTGGAAGGCGGTAGGCGCGAACGTCGCGAAGACTCAGTCGGATTGAGAGAACAACAACGCAGCGTCCAGGAGGAACTCGAAGGGAATGCTTACGGACGTACGGCAGATCAAGGCGGCGCGCGCGCTTCTCCGCTGGAGGCAGGATCGGCTTGCGCAGGAAGCTGGTTTGGCACTTGCGACGATCCGGCGACTGGAGCGCCTTGAAGGCCGGATAGAAGCCAACTTCGACACGGTCGAACGGATTCGCGAGGCGCTCGAGAATGCCGGAATCGAATTCGTGGGCGCGCCAAACCTGGGAGTACACGTTTCGGCGGCACGACAGGAAGGCGCTGCCAAGTCTGAGGTCTGACGAGGCTTCGATACGACGAGCGGCGATCGGATTTCCTGCGCTGCGGACGTTTCCTCTCAACTGAATCTATTTTGATCAACTCGCGTCTCGCGCTCTGAAGGTGCCGGGACGTTTTTCGTGCGCGCGCTATGGATCAATGATCAACGGATAGCGGAAAAGCTATCTTCCTAGCGTAACTGATACTTCATGTATGGAATATAAATATCGTTTTATATCAGTGTGTTAGAAGTATCACGAGACGGCATTGAATGCGTGTGACAAGCATTTGTCGCATTGTCGCGTCTCACGAACTGTTGTTCTCATCGATCCTGCGCGGTGAGGGGCTTCGCGGAGATTGGAGATCGGTCACCGATCATCCGTCTCACGCCGAGGCGACGCGGATTGGTTGGGGATGAAGATCGGGGGGCAGTCAGCTCGATCACAAATCTCCTCAAACGAAAAAAGGCAGGAGGTTTTATGCAGCTTTCCAAGAGTGCTATTTTGGCTTCGGCAGCGTCGTTCATTGGATTGGCCGGCGCGCAAGCCGCCGACCTTCCAGTGAAGGCCAAGGCGGTCGAATACGTGAAGGTGTGTTCGCTGTACGGCCCGGGCTTCTACTACATCCCGGGTAGCGATACGTGCATCAAGCTGGGCGGCTATTTGCGCGTCGACGTTCTGGCGAACACGAACTCCGACAACACCGGCAACACCTCAGGTGCCGCCGGTGCGAACAACCGTTTCACCAACGGCTACACCTGGCGCTCGCGTCAGGATCTGAACATCGACACGCGTACCGCGACCGAATACGGCGTGGTTCGCACCTTCTTCGATGCGACCTTCAGCTGGACCACGGATAGCTATGCCGGGCAGGGCAACGGCTCGACCGTCTACTCGCCGATCGGCACCGCTCAGGCTCCCAACAATGCCAATGCCGGTGGTGTCGCGGGCGGTACGGTCGGCGTCTACTACGCCTTCATCCAGTTCGCCGGCTTCACCATGGGTAAGGCGGTCTCGCAGTTCGCGACCCCCTGGGCCAACTATCCGGGCAACAACTACGACGGTCTCGTCGGCGGCGGCGGCACGATCACCGGCGTGAACCAGTTCACCTACACCGCGCAGTTCGGCAACGGCATCTCGATGGCGTTGTCGGCGCAGGATCAGGCGGCCTACTATCAGGCCGGCGTCAACAATCTGGGCGCGGCGCCGGGCGCACTCGGTCCGTTCGGTCTCAGCAACTACGCGGGCACGATCGCGCCTGACCTTGTTGCGATGTTGCGCGTCGACCAGGCCTGGGGTCTGTTCCAGGCATCATTCGCGGCGCATAACAACCATGCGCCTATTACGGCGGCACTGAAACCACCGGCCATCCGGACGACAAGTGGGGCTGGGCGGGTCAGTTGGGCCTGTCGATCAAGAATATCCCGACCGGACCTGGCGACACCATCAACATCCAGGGCGTCTACACCAACGGCGCAACCCGCTACAACATCCAGGACCTCGCCGGTGCGGCTGGTTCGAACACGGTGTTCGGCGGCACCAATCTGCCGGGTGCGTATCAGAGCGTCGGCTTCGGCATGGCACCTGACTCGGTGTTCGTCGCCGGCGGTCAGCAGCAGCTGATCTCCACCTGGGGCATGCGCGGTGCGTACACCCACAATTGGGATGCCTACTGGAACACGGCCATCTACGGCGCCTACGCCGGGGTCCGCTACAACGGCACGGCCAAGTCCTATATCTGCGGCCCGACCGGCTCAGGCGTGGGCGGTTCGTTCGGCGCAGCCTTCGGCACCGCCGGCCTGACCTCGTGCAATCCCGACTACAACATCGCGCAGCTCGGCCTGATCACCCGGTGGACCCCGGTCAAGAACCTGACCTTCTCGGCAGACCTGACCTACACCCACATCGACCAGAAGTTCGCGGGCACGATCGCCTATCCGGGCAGCGCCGGCATCGGCAAGCCGGGCACCGTGTACGAACTGAAGGACCAGAACACCGTGCTGTTGCTCCTTCGTGCCCAGCGCAACTGGTAAGGATTCATCCACAGAAAGGGAGATTGCTCTGAACTCATAGAGATTGTTACCTCCAAGGAAGGCCTCCGGTATGCCCATCGGAGGCCTTCGCATTTTGATCGCCGCACGCATCTCGCTACGCCGCGGCGAGCTATTCCTTCGCACGCGATTGCGAAGCGGGCCGCCGGCGGGGCGGCTTGGGCGGAGGTTGCTGTCTTCGCTTGCGAGCGGTGCGCCGCGTGCCGTTCAATTGAAGGTTGGCGGACACCGCCTGTTCTAACCCTGTCAGATCCATCAGCAGGCTTGCGATGTCGTCGCGAGGCACATCCAGGAACAATGTCGAGAGCGAGCGCGTCTGCTCCGCCCGCAGCCGGCGAAGGACGGTCCTGCCGGCCTTCGTCAGCAGAACGACCTGAACGCGGCGATCCGCCTCCGCGGTCACGCGTTGGACGTGACCGATGTTGACGAGTTCGTTGACCAGAGCCGTGACATTGCTTTGCGGCACCATCAAAGCGTCGGCGAGCCGGCTCAACGCCATGCCCCGCTTGGAGGCCGACAAAGCTTCGAGAACATGCAGGCGGGCAATGCTGTATTCGAAGCGATCCCTGAGCCGCCGATTGATCTCTCTTGCGATTTGTGAGGAGCAGCCGAGCAGCCGCGACCAAAGCTTGGTCTTATCGTCGCTCATCCCGAACTGGCTCCGCGCCGCCTACGGATCGAGCTCAGTATCCCAATAGAGATAGTCGAGCCAGCTTTCGTGCAGATAGTTCGGCGGGAACAGCCGGCCGTTGCGGTGCAGCTGATGCACGGTCGGGGCGTAGGGCGTCTGCTTCGGAAACATCTTGGCCTGCTGCGGCGTCAGGTTGCCCTTGCGGAGGTTGCAGGGTGAGCAGGCGGCGACGACGTTCTCCCAGGTGGTCTGGCCACCCTTGCTGCGCGGAATGATGTGATCGAAGGTGAGGTCGTCCGGCGACAGGCAATACTGGCAGGAGAAGCGGTCGCGCAGGAAGACGTTGAACCGGGTGAAGGCGGGGTGGGTGGTCGGCTTGACGAAGGATTTCAGGGATACGACGCTGGGCAGCTGGATTTCGAAGGAAGGACTTCGTACCGCGCGGTCGTAATATTCGACGATATTGACACGATCGAGGAACACCGCCTTGATCGCCTCCTGCCAGGACCAGAGCGACAGCGGGTAATAACTCAGCGGCCGGAAGTCCGCATTCAAGACTAGCACCGGCCAACCGCCTTGCGAGACATGTGCGTTCAAATAACGCTCCTGACTCCCATTAGCTGCGAAGCAGCATGCACTCACATACTACAGGCAGCGTGACGGGATTGTGAAGAGCAATGAGCGGCTTATCCGCCGTGCCCTGCCATGTTCCTGCCCCGATTGCCTCCCGCCCGCGAGGCCCGTAAAGGGAGCCCCAAGCCCCTCGGCCAGTGACGGACCCCTGCCGATGACCACGACCACAAGCTATCTCGAGGCGCCGCGCCGTTTGCGCGCATTCGTGCGTGCGCACGAGACGAGCCTCGTGGTGCTGGCGCTGCTGATCGGCGCCATCGGCGGCCTCGTGGTGGCGGTCATGAGCGGCCTCGTCACGGTGCTGCATTCGGTGCTGTTCAATCTGCCGCTGGGCGAGCGGCTGTCGAGCCAGCCCAGCATCGATCCGGTGCGCGCGCTCGTGGTTCCCACGGTCGGCGGACTGGTACTCGGAATCGCGTTCCTGCTGCTGCTCCGGGTCCGGCCGGCCCGCGAGATCGACCCGATCGAGGCCAATGCGCTCTATGGCGGGCGGATGTCGTTCCGCGGCAGCGTGATCGTGGCGCTGCAGACGATCTGGTCGAGCGGCGTCGGCGGCTCGGTCGGGCTCGAGGCCGGCTACACCCAGCTGTCCAGCGGCCTTGCGGCCTCGATCGGCCGCGGTTTCCATCTGCGCCGCAACGACCAGCGAATCATGGTGGGCTGCGGGGCGGCGGCGGCGATCGCCGGCGCCTTCAGCGCGCCGCTCGCGGGCGCGTTCTACGCTTTCGAACTTGTGATCGGCGGTTACACGCCGGCGAGCCTGACCCCGGTCGGGGTGGCGGCGGTGTCCGGCTATTTCGTCGCCCATGCCTTCGAGCCGCTGCCGCTCGGGGTCGGCGTCGGAACCGTCGGCGACGTGCTCGGGCGGGATCTGGCGATTGCCGCCTTGCTCGGGATCATCGCGGCGCTGACCGGGATTGCGATCATGCGCGGGGTGACGCTGTGCGAGGCGCTGCTCACCAAGACCAAGCTCTGGCAGCCGCTGCGCCCGGCGCTCGGTGGGCTTGCGGTCGGCGCGATGGCGCTGCTGACGCCGCAGGTGATGTCGTCGGGCCATGGCGCGCTGCGCTTCGCCGGCATCGTGGCGATGCCGCTCACCATCATCGCCGGCGTGTTCGTGCTGAAGGCGATCGCCTCGATCGTGTCGCTCGGCTCCGGCTTCCGCGGCGGATTGTTCTTCGCCACGTTGTTCATGGGCGCGCTCGGCGGCCGGCTGTTCGCCGCCGGCGTCGACATCGTGTGGCCGGGGCTCAATCTCGATCCCAACGCCTATGCCGTGATCGGCATGAGCGCGCTGTCGGCCTCGGTGATCGGCGGTCCCCTGACGATGTCGTTCATCGCGCTGGAATCCACCGGCAATCTCTGGCTGACCACGGCGGTGCTGGTCGCGGTCATCATCTCGACCACGATCACCCGCGAACTGTTCGGCTATTCGTTCGCGACTTGGCGGCTGCATCTGCGCGGCGAGACCATCCGCAGCGCGGCCGACATCGGCTGGATTCGCGATCTCACGGTCGGCAAGATGATGCGGCAAGACATGATCACGGTGAGCGCCGCGATGCCGATCGAGGCGTTCCGCGAGGAATTCCCGCCGGGCTCGAAGACCCAGGTCGTCGCGGTCGACGGCGAGGGGCGTTATGCGGGGCTCGCGCTGGTCGCCGAAGCGCATGCGCCGGATCTCGAGGAGGACAAGGGGCTCGCCGGCATCCTGCGCTACGCCGACGTGGTGCTGCATCCCGGCATGAACGTCCAGGAGGCGATCGCGGTGTTCGACGCCGCCGAAGCCGAATCGCTCGCGGTGGTCGAAGGCGATGGCGACCGGCGGCCGATCGGCCTGCTCACCGAAGCACACGCGATGCGGCGCTACGCCGAAGAATCCGAGCAGCGCCGCCGCGAGGTGATCGGCGAGATTTGAC
Source organism: Bradyrhizobium viridifuturi (assembly GCF_001238275.1). Classification (GTDB taxonomy): domain Bacteria; phylum Pseudomonadota; class Alphaproteobacteria; order Rhizobiales; family Xanthobacteraceae; genus Bradyrhizobium; species Bradyrhizobium viridifuturi. The sequence goes on along the minus strand of NZ_LGTB01000077.1, from coordinate 86 downwards.
GGCGCCGATCTGGTCCGTCGCGGTCTATCAGACCCGTCATCCTGAGGTGCGAGCGGAGCGAGCCTCGAAGGATGCACGGTCACCAG
>NZ_LGTB01000076.1 GCF_001238275.1 Bradyrhizobium viridifuturi | reverse complement strand
GGAGAGGGAGCGAGAGAGCAGGCCATGTCCTCAATCGACGAGACCAAGCAATTCGTCCCGCTCAACATCGCGGTGCTGACGATTTCCGACACCCGCTCGCTGGCGGATGACAAGTCGGGCACCACGCTCGCCGATCGTCTCACCGCGGCCGGCCACAAGCTCGCGGCCCGCGAGATCGTCACCGACGATGTCGAGGCGATCCGCGCGGTGATCCGGCGCTGGATCGCCGATGACGGCGTCGATGCGGTCATCACGACAGGCGGCACCGGCTTCACCGGCCGCGACGTCACGCCGGAGGCGGTCGAGCCGCTGTTCGAGAAGCGGATGGATGGCTTCTCGATCGCCTTCCACATGCTGAGCCATGCCAAGATCGGCGCCTCGACGATCCAGAGCCGCGCGACCGCCGGCGTTGCCGGCGCGACCTTCATCTTCTGCCTGCCCGGCTCGCCCGGCGCCTGCCGCGACGGCTGGGACGGCATCCTGGCCGCGCAGCTCGACTACCGCACGAAGCCCTGCAATTTCGTCGAGATCATGCCGCGGCTCGACGAGCATTTGCGCCGTCCGAAGGCCAAGGGCGCGAGTGTGTAGGCATTATCTCCTGGTCATTATCTCCTGGTCATTCCGGGCTCGCGCTTCGCGCGCCCTCAGATGCGCAATTGCGCATCGGGGGAATGACGAGGGGGAGTTGATCAGCTGCCGCTCGTGATTCTCTTCAAGCCGCGCCACAACGCCCGCACCGCCTCGCGATACGCTTCGGCCCGCAACGCATGCGCCCTGCGCGTATAAAACGTGATGAGCTCAGCCGTGACGCGCCGCCCGGTTTCGCGGCGCTGCGGCTTCACAACTCGAGCTCCCAGGTCTCGCCGACCAGATCGGCGCCGAAGCTGTGGTGCTTCTCTTCCTTGACGCGCTGGAAGCCGGCGCGGGCATAGATGCCGCGCGCGGCGAGCAGGATGCTCTGGGTCCACAACGTCATCTTCTTGTAGCCCCTCTCGCGTGCGCCGCGGATGCATTGCTCGACCAAAGCGCGGCCAACGCCGAGCCCGCGTGCCTTCTCCTCGACCAGCAACAGCCGCAGCTTGGCGATGCCGTCGCCACCGTTGACCAGGAAGATCGAGCCGACCGGCTCGCCCTCAACCTCGGCGATCCAGCAATGCTCGCGGACCGGATCGAACGATCGCAGAAACTGCGCGCAGATCTCGGCCACCAATGCCTCGTAGCTGATGTCCCACCCGTATTCTTCGGCGTAGGCTTGTCCCTGTCGCGAGACGACCCAGCCCATGTCGCCGACGCGGTGGCTGCGCAGCAGGAAGCCGGTGGGTTTCTGCATGGTTGGCTCCAACGCTTGTTCTATCGTGCTCATCGCATGCACCACCGCGGCGCGGTGGTTGCTGTTGATCTGCATCAGCAGCGCGGCGACCTCGTCGCGCGAGCGGCTGTCGAGGTCTGCGGCCGTGGCGCGGCCCTTGGCGGTCAGCGCCACCTCGTTGACGCGCTTGTCGTCCTTCGACGGCTTGCGCGTCACGATCTGGCGGCGCTGCAGTGCCGCCAGCGTGCGGCTGACGAAGCCGGCATCGAGGTCGAGGTCGCGCACCAGGTCGGTGGCGATGCAGTGCTCGCGATGCGCCAGCTCGTAGATGATCCGCGCTTCCTGCAGCGTGAACGGGGAGTGCAGCAGCTTCGGCTCGATGATGCCGAGCTTGCGGGTGTAGAACCGGCTGAAGCCGCGCACCGCGGCGACCTGGCTCTCGAGGGTGGCGTCATAGGAATTTGATTTCATCAAATATATTATTTGACAGAATCAAATAATCCGCAAGCCTTTTGTTCAGGCCACCATGATCCGGCTGCGCAGCATGGTGCGGGAGGAGCGGCCGAGCCGGCGCAGCAGCCGCGCCTCGGAGCGGCGGGCTTCCGGCCGGTAGCCGCCGATGCGCTCGTAATGCTCGCGCGCGATCAGCAGGCCCTGTTCGGCCGAGGGGCCGGTGATCATCCGGGCGACGAATTTGAGGCCGTCGCGCAGGCCGGGGTCGGAGTAGGGTGAGCGGGCGTAGCGGAAGATGCCGGCGCGGTCCTTGCCGCTCGCCGCCACCATCTGGATGAACTGGGTGGTCTCCTCGATCCAGCCCGCATCGAGCACCGCGCCCGGATGCAGGAACATCAGCCAGGGCGAGCGCGCCTGGCGTGCGCCGGCCGCGAGCGCCGCGGCGCGGGTGCCCTCGAAGCGCAGGAAGCGGCAGCCTGCGACGTCGGCGACGCGCTCCATGATGTCGGTATTGGTGCGGTCGACCAGCAGCACTTCGCGGATCACACCGGCGGCGGCGCCTGGCACCAGCGCCGCCAAGGTCGCGACCGCAGTGCGCTCGATCCCGTCGGTTGGAATGATCACGCTCAGCATGATTTGAGGCTTCGCTGGCTCAAAACGGTTCTGGAAACTCCGGCCGTGTTATCACCTTGTCATATTCAAAGCAGCCTGTTCGCCTGCAGATTTTTGCGTCATCACCTTGTGGATTTTCTCCACTCGTGTTCTTGATTTGTTCCTTGGTTGTGTTAGCTTCGGAACATGAGCCGAGCATCCTCTCATGCCCTCAAGCACCCGCCGGTAACGGCGCCCTCCGATAACCCGGCGGGTGCACCCACCCCTTTTCCCGAGCTTGCGGTCGCGATCGAGCGCGAGCGGCGGCGCGGCCGCGGCGCGCAGTCCAATGCCAGCGGCCGTTACGAAGCGAGGCGCGGGTCGCCTTCGACGACGGCTGGCAGAGCCTGGAAGACCTGCCGCCGTTCACCACCAGCGTGGCGCTCGACACCTCGCGCAAGGTGATCACCCGCAACGACTCGCCCGACATCGGCTTCGATCGCTCGATCAATCCCTATCGCGGCTGCGAGCATGGCTGCGTGTATTGCTTCGCGCGGCCGACCCACGCCTATCTCGGCCTGTCGCCGGGGCTCGACTTCGAATCCAAGCTGTTCGCCAAGCCGGATGCGCCGGCGCTGCTCGAGAAGGAACTGGCGGCACCCGATTATGAAGCGCGGATGATCGCGATCGGCACCAACACCGATCCCTATCAGCCGATCGAGCGCGAGCGGAAGATCATGCGCGGCATCCTCGAAGTGCTGGAGCGCGCCGGCCATCCGGTCGGCATCGTGACCAAGTCGGCGCTGGTGACCCGCGACATCGATATCCTTTCGCGGATGGCCAAGCGCAACCTCGCCAAGGTTGCGCTGTCGGTGACGACGCTCGACCCGAAGCTCGCCCGCACCATGGAGCCGCGCGCCTCGACCCCGCCGAAGCGGCTCGAGGCGATCAAGCGGCTCACCGAGGCCGGCATCCCGACCACGGTGATGGTCGCGCCCGTGATCCCGGCGCTGAACGATTCCGAGATCGAGCGCATCCTCGATGCGGCAGCCCATGCCGGCGCCAGGGAGGCGAGCTACGTGCTGCTGCGGCTGCCGCTCGAGGTCCGCGATCTCTTTCGCGAATGGCTGATGGCGAACTATCCGGACCGTTATCGCCACGTCTTCACGCTGATCCGCGACATGCGCGGCGGCCGCGATTACGACTCGCAATGGGGCACGCGGATGAAGGGCACCGGCCCGATGGCCTGGATGATCGGCCGCCGCTTCGAGATCGCCTGCGAAAAGCTCGGCCTCAACAAGCGGCGCACCAAGCTGACCACCGATCATTTCGCCAAGCCGAAGCGAAGCGGCCAGCAGCTCAGCTTGTTCTGACGCCACGGGCGTCGTTGCGAGGAGCGAAGCGACGAAGCAATCCATGCTTCGGCATATGCGGTACGATGGATTGCTTCGCGGAGCCTGTCATACAGCGGCGCTTCGCGCCGACCGGGTGGCTCGAAATGACGGAAAGAGGTAATAATGAGTAACGCCCCGACCGCACGCTTCACCGTCCTGACGCTCGGCGTCAGCGACATGCGCGCCAGCATCGCCTTCTACGAGTCGCTCGGCTTCGCGAGGAAGATGCGCGCGACCGGCGAGGAGGTGGCCTTCTTCGAGACCGGCGGCAGCGTGCTCGGGCTGTTCCCGTGGCACCTGCTCGCCGACGACGCCGGACTGCCCGATCAGCCGCGGCCGGCTGCATTCCACGGCGTCTCGATCGCCTGGAACTGCAACGACGATGCCGAGGTCGATCGGGTGATGGCGTTCGCATTGTCGAAAGGTGCCAAGCTGCTGAAGCCGGCGCAGCCGACCAGCTATGGCGGGTATTGCGGCTATTTCGGCGATCCCGATGGGCACGCCTGGGAAGTGGTGCGTGCGCCGGGTTTCGAGGTGCTCGATAACGGACGGGTGTCGATTCCCGTCTAGCGCGGACTGGCGGGCTGGTCGAACTGAATAACGGGGAAGGGCGCCCGGTTCCCGGTTGCGCCGCGGGCTGCGCTTGATCACGATCCCCGCATGATTCGGGACAAGTCCAAGAACACGTCCAAAAAGGCGCCGGCCAAGTCAGGCAAGGCGGCTGCGCCGGCCAAGGCGGAGAAACGCGTCATCACCGTGACGCGGCCGAGCTTCCGGCGCGAGCGCGCGCTGATCAAGCGCGGTATCTGGCCGGTCGCCGGCTGCGACGAGGCCGGCCGCGGCCCGCTGGCCGGCCCCGTGGTCGCTGCCGCCGTGGTGCTGGATCCGAATCGCGTTCCCAAGGGCCTCGATGATTCCAAGCGGCTGACCGCTGAGCGCCGCGAGGAGCTGTTCGAGGAAATCTGCGCCACCGCTGCATTCTCGGTCGCGGTGGCTTCGCCGGCGCGAATCGATCGCGACAACATCCTGCGCGCCTCGCTGTGGGCGCTGGCGCGCGCGGTGCACGCGCTGCCGGAGATGCCGAAGCACGTCTTCGTCGACGGCCGCGACAAGCTCGCGACGCCCTGCGACTGCGACGCCGTGATCGGCGGTGACGGCATCGTGGCCTCGATCGCGGCGGCCTCGATCATCGCCAAGGTGACGCGCGACCGCCTGATGTGTGCACTGGCGCTGGATTGCCCCGGCTACGGCTTCGAGCAGCACAAGGGCTACGGCGTCCCCGAACATCTCGAGGCGCTGGACCGGCTTGGACCGAGCAGCCATCACCGCAGCTTCTTCGCCCCCGTCGTCGCCGCGCGGCTGAAGCATTTTGCGCTTCCCGCCGAGCCCGACCTGTTCACGGTGGACGCCGAAAGCGACACCGCGGCGGCGTCCGAAGCGGCGTAGGGGCGCGAGCCACAAGCTCGATGTCATCGCCCGGCTCGACCGGGCGATCCAGTATTCCAGAGGCAGGCGTTGTTGATCGAGGGGTCGCAGCGTAATGGATCACCCGCTTTCGCGGGTGATGACGAGGCGAACGGGTGGTGACAGGCGGATATTGACTTGGCGGTGCAGGCGCGGCCTACGCCGGTTGCCTCCACCGCCGCCGCCCGTTATCAAACCCTCGGGATCAGATGGCGCCGCTGACGAGGTGGCTGGGGCATTTCAGGCGTTTCATGCGGTTTACCTCCCTGGTTGTCGAACTGATCCGCGCCCGGCCACGCCTCGTGGTCTGGGTCGTGGTGCTGGTGCAGGCTGCGATCTGGCTGCTGCTGCCGCTGATCTTCTACGGCAGCCCGCCCGGCAACCTCGCCACCGTGCTCGCATTCGGCCGCGAATATCAGGTCGGCACCGACATGGGGCCGCCGCTGGCGTTCTGGCTCGCCGACATCGCGTTCCGTGCCGTCGGCAATCACGTGTTCGGCGTCTATCTCCTGGCGCAAATCTGCGAGATCGCCACCTTCATCGCCTTCTACCAACTGGCACGCGCCATCGTCGGCGGCCCGCAGGGCGTGCTGGCGGTGCTGCTGTCGATGACAGTCGTGGTGTTTTCCTCGCCGAGCGTCGAGTTCGGCCCGCTGATCCTGGCGCGTCCGCTGTGGGCGCTGCTGCTGCTGCATTCCTGGCAGTTGATCGGGCAGAACCGGCGCAGTGCCTGGTTCGCCTGGTCGATCGATTGCGGCCTGCTGCTGCTGACGACGCCGGCGGCGATCGGCATGATCCTGCTCGTGGTCGGCTTTGCGCTTGCGACCGAGCGCGGTCGGCGCACGCTGCGCGCGGTCGATCCGCTCTATGCGGTGCTGGTCGTCGTCGTGCTGGCGCTGCCCTATCTGATCTGGCTGGTCCGCGCCGACGTGCTGGCGTTGCCGGCCCTGCCGGCGCTCGCCGATCTCAAGGCGCGGGCGCTGCGCTGGGGCGTCGTGCTCGGCGGGCTGATCGTGGCGACGGGGGCGATCGTCGTGCTGACGGTCCTCAATTCGCGCTGGTTCGCCCGCGAAGGCGAGGATTCGCCGATCATCTATCGTCCGCCGGTCAGTCCGCTGGCGCAGCAGTTCGTCTATTTCTTCGCGTTCGCGCCGGCGATCGTGAGCAGCTTCGTCTCCGGGCTGTTCGATCTGGATCGCGCCTTCGGCGGCGCCGGCGTCGCGCTGTTGATGTCGGGACTGGCGGTCGTGGTCGCGACCGGCGATCTGATCCATCTCCGGCGGCAACGGCTGTTGCGTTCGGTGTGGGCCCTCGCGGTCGCGGCGCCTGCTGCCGCGGCGCTGGCGGCGGCGCTGTTCCTGCCTTGGACCAGCACCAAGGAGGTGCCGACCTCGCTGCCGGCGGCCGCGATGGGGCGCTTCTTCGACGATAGCTACGAGCGCCGCACCAATCAGCGCCTGCGTGCGGTCGCCGGCGATCCAGAGATCGCCAGCCTGATCGCGATGAACGGACGGCGCCCGCATCTGTTGCTCGACGCCGCGCCGCAGCGGACGCCCTGGCTGTCGGTCGCGAAATTCAACGAGACCGGCGGCGTCGTGGTCTGGCGCGCGCAGGACACCGCCGGCACGCCGCCGCCCGAACTCGCGCAGCGTTTCCCGGGTCTCGTGCCGGAAGTGCCGCGCTCGTTCGACCGCCTGGTCAACGGACGGCAGCCGGTGCTGCGGATCGGCTGGGCCATCGTGCGGCCGAAGGGGTAGGGATCTGCAGATCTGTCGGATGGGTAGAGCGCAGCAAAACCCATCGCTCGCATCCGCTACGCAAATGATGGGCTTCGCTGCGCGCGGCCCATCCTACGAAGCAAGCACCTTCGCGATCGCGCGCAGATCCTGCCACGACAGCCGCTTGTAGGACGGCGAGCGCAGCAGATAGGCCGGATGGAAGGTGGCGACGGCGCGGATCGTGCGGGTGCCGGTGTCGTAATCGATCCATTTGCCGCGCGTGCGCATGATGCCCTCGCGCGTGCCGAGCAGCGCCTGGGTCGAGGGATTGCCGAGCGTCACCAGCACGTCGGGATTCACCAGCTCGATATGGCGCTGGATGAAGGGCAGGCACACCTGCGTCTCCTGCGGCGTCGGCGTGCGGTTGCCCGGCGGCCGCCACGGGATCACGTTGGCGATATAGGCCTTGCTGCGATCGAGCCCGATCGCGGCGATCATGCGGTCGAGCAGTTTGCCGGAGCGGCCGACGAACGGCAGGCCCTCGATGTCCTCGTCGCGGCCCGGTGCCTCGCCGACGAACATCACCTTCGCCTGCGGATTGCCATCGGCGAACACCAGCCGGGTCGCGGTGTGTTTCAGCGCGCAGCCGTCGAACGTCTCCATCAGCGTGCGCAAGGCTTCAAGCGTCGGCGCGGTGCGCGCAGCCTCGCGCGCCGACGCAATCGCGGCGTCCGGCGCGACGGTGATTTCGCTGCGCGGAACGGCGGGCATCGGCGGAGGCCGCAGCGGATTGAGCGCCACCGGCCGCGGCGCGGCGGGGGCCGGAACTGCTTCTGGCTCTTCCAGCCGGTTGATCGGCTCCTCGCCAAGCGCGCAGTCGACCCCGGCCTCGAGGTAAAAGGCCAGCAATTGCTGCAACGTAGGGGTGGGCTCGGGCATCATGATGGGGTGCAATCTAGAGCATGAACGGGAAAATTGGAGGCTCGATTTCGGAAAAGATTATTCTCCTGCGGCATCGGGGCCGTGCAAATCCATGGAAGCGCAATTCCATGGTTGTCCTTCCGCCAAAAATCGGAAACAACGACTTTTGAAAAGCTTAGAAGCGTTCTCAATGGGCTGAGATCTGAATCATGAGTGCTGAAGACCTTCCTCCGCGCGAGTCTATGGAATTCGACGTCGTCATCGTCGGCGCCGGCCCGTCGGGCCTGTCGGCCGCGATCCGGCTGAAGCAGCTCAATCCGGAGCTCTCGGTCGTCGTGGTGGAGAAGGGCTCCGAGGTCGGTGCGCATATCCTGTCGGGTGCGGTGATCGATCCGGCCGGCCTCGACAGACTGGTGCCCGACTGGCGCGAGGATGCCGACTGTCCGCTGAAGACGCAGGTCACGAGCGACCGATTCTATTGGGCGACGTCGCAGGGCTGGTTCCGCATCCCGAACTTCATCATGCCGCCGCTGATGCACAATCATCACAACTACATCGGCTCGCTCGGCAATGTCTGCCGCTGGCTGGCGCCGAAGGCGGAAGCGCTCGGCGTCGAGATCTATCCGGGCTTTGCCGCGGCCGAGGTGCTCTATGACGACAAGGGCGCGGTGCGCGGCATCGCGACCGGCGACATGGGCATCGCCAAGGACGGCAGCCACAAGGATTCCTATACCCGCGGCATGGAGCTGCTCGGCAAGTACACGCTGTTCGCCGAGGGCGCGCGCGGCTCGCTGTCCAAGCAGTTGATCGCGAAGTTCAAGCTCGACGCCAACTCGGAGCCGCCGAAGTTCGGCATCGGCCTGAAGGAGGTCTGGCAGATCGATCCGGCGAAGCACAAGAAGGGCAGGGTGCAGCATACGCTCGGATGGCCGCTGAACGACAAGACCGGCGGCGGCTCGTTCCTTTATCACTACGACGACAACCGCGTCGCGGTCGGCTTCGTCGTGCACCTGAACTACACCGATCCGTATCTGTCGCCGTTCGACGAATTCCAGCGGATGAAGACGCATCCCGACATCCGCGAGCTGTTCGAAGGCGGCAAGCGCCTCGCCTATGGCGCGCGCGCCATCACTGAGGGCGGCTACCAGTCGGTGCCGCGGCTCTCCTTCCCGGGCGGCGCGCTGATCGGTTGCGCGGCGGGTTTCGTCAACGTCCCGCGCATCAAGGGCGTCCACAACGCGATGGGTTCCGGCATGCTCGCCGCCGAGCATGTCGCTGCCGCGCTCGGTGCCGGCCGCGCCAATGATGAACTCGTCGAGTATGAAAATGCCTGGCGTTCGTCGGCGATCGGCAAGGACCTGTTCAAGGTCCGCAACGCCAAGCCGCTGCTGTCGAAGTTCGGCAATTTGCTCGGAATGGCGCTGTCCGGCTTCGACATGTGGTGCAACACGCTCGGCTTCTCGCTGTTCGGCACCCAGTCGCACGCCAAGCCGGACCGCAAGACGCTCGATCCGTCCAAGCAGCACCAGCCGATCGCCTATCCGAAGCCGGACGGCAAGATCTCGTTCGACAAGCTGTCGTCGGTATTCCTGTCCAACACCAACCATGAGGAGGACCAGCCGGTCCATCTCAAGGTCGCCGACATGAACTTGCAGAAGACGTCGGAGCACGACGTGTTCGCCGGTCCGTCCAACCGCTATTGCCCGGCCGGCGTCTACGAGTGGGTCGAGGAATCGGCAGGCCCGCGCTTCCAGATCAACGCCCAGAACTGCGTCCACTGCAAAACCTGCGACGTGAAGGACCCCAACGGCAACATCACCTGGGTTCCTCCGGAGGGCGGCGGCGGACCGAACTACGAGGCGATGTAAGCCGACCACATTTGCGTGAGGCCAAGGCGCAGCCGGCAGCAACCTCCGCTTGGCGTCTGCCTTGCGGAAGCGGCCGGATTGGCACCATCGGATATGTCCGGATACTCGGAACAGGGGGGGCGCGGCGCCGGGATCCGGCGCTTTTTGCGTCTGCGCGCGAATATGCCCGGCCCGGTCACGATACCGCCATAGTGGGAGCGTCTTGCGGTGGGGCTGGCTGGATCGGCGGGCCTAAAGGCCTAATCTGCCAATTGATTCGCGATGGGCGATCCTTGCGGATAAACGCCAAAAGCGGCATTGTCGCTCGCCGTGATGCCGCCGCTTGGGTTCGCATTTTGAGACTGATCGCAAGATCTTGGCCGTAAATCCATCTTGGCTGTACATCCCTGGAGCAAGGCGACCGTGATGCTGTCCACCCGTTTCAACCGCTTGACGATTGCCCTTCTCGCTGCCGCGGCGCTTGCCGTGCCTGCGCAGCTGTCGGCGCAAACGCCCGACCATCCGACCGACAATGCCGCGCAATTCCCGTCCAAGAACGACCTGAAATCGCTGACCACGGCCGGCAGCTATCTCGCCGCCCGCCACGCCAGTGTCGAGCGCGATGCGGCGTCGGCCGCGGCGTTCTACCGCTCGGCGCTGCGCACCGATCCGAAGAATTCCGAGCTGCTCGACCGCGCCTTCATCTCCTCGCTCGCCGACGGCGACATCGACGAGGCGGTCAAGCTGGCCGACCGCATCCTGACCCAGGACAAGGCCAACCGCGTTGCCCGCCTCGTGGTCGGCGTGCGCGACCTCAAGCTGAAGAAATATGCCGCGGCGCAGTCCAACATCAACCAGTCGGTCCGCGGCCCGATCACCGATCTGGTGGCGACGCTGCTGTCGGCCTGGGCGGCCTATGGCGCCGGCGACAGCAAGGGCGCGGTCGCCTCGATCGACAAGCTGACCGGCCCCGAATGGTATCCGATCTTCAAGGACCTGCATGCCGGCATGATCTATGAGCTCGCCGGCAAGGAGAAGGATGCCGGCGCCCGCTTCGAGAAGGTCTACAAGCTCGACGATTCGATGCTGCGCACGGTCGACGAATATGCGCGCTGGACCTCGCGCAACAAGGATGCCGCCGCCGCGACCGCGATGTACGAGGCGTTCGACAAGAAGCTGCCGCGCCATCCGCTGGTGCTGGAAGGCATCAAGGAAACCAAGGCCGGCAAGAAGCTGCCGCCGCTGGTCGATTCACCGCAGGCCGGCGCTGCCGAAGCACTGTACGGCATCGGCGCGACGCTGACCCGCCGCGGCGGCGAGGACCTCGCGCTGGTCTACCTGCAGCTCGCACTCTATTTGCAGCCCAACCATCCGCTGGCGCTGCTGTCGCTCGCCGATCTCTATGAATCGGTGAAGAAGCCGCAGATGGCGATCAAGGTCTATGAGCGGATGCCGGCGTCCTCGCCGCTGAAGCGCAACGCGCAGATCCAGCTTGCGACCAATCTCGACGCCGCCGACCGCAGCGACGAGGCGATCAAGATCCTCAAGGAAGTCACCGCGGATCAGCCGAAGGACATCGAGGCGATCCTGGCGCTCGGCAATATCGAGCGCGGCCGCAAGAAGTTCGCCGACTGCGCCACCACCTATTCGCAGGCGATCGACGCGCTGCCGGCCGGCAGCGGCGACAAGAATGCCTGGGTCACCTATTACTACCGCGGCATCTGCGAGGAGCGCTCCAAGCAGTGGAACAAGGCCGAGGCCGACATGCGCAAGGCGCTCGAGCTGCAGCCCGAGCAGCCACACGTGCTGAACTATCTCGGCTATTCCTGGATCGACCAGGGCATCAACCTCGACGAAGGCATGAAGATGATCAAGCGTGCCGTCGATCAGCGCCCTGACGACGGCTACATCGTCGACTCCCTCGGCTGGGCCTATTACCGGATCGGCAATTACGACGAGGCGGTGAAGAATCTCGAGCGCGCGATCGATCTCAAGCCGGAAGATCCGACCATCAACGACCATCTCGGCGATGCCTATTGGCGCGTCGGCCGCACGCTGGAAGCCAAGTTCCAGTGGGCGCATGCCCGCGACCTCAAGCCCGAGCCGGAAGAGCTGCCGAAGATCCAGGCCAAGATCGACAACGGCCTGCCGGATGACACCTCCAACGCCGCCGCCGCCGACAAGAAGAAGGACGAGGACGGCAAGGGCGACGGTAAGGGCGGCTAGGGCCAGCGGGTACGGCAAACTCGGTGTCGTCCCTGCCTGGTGCGCATTACGCACGGGAGCAGGGACCGTCCTAGACTGCCCGAACGAGAATCATGACATTCGCCGCGGAGCACGGGGTCCGTGCGCAATTGCGCACGGTGCAGGGACGACGGTGGCGGATACCCCCGGAATTTCTGTCCAAACAAAGGGATAGGATCGTACGGCGATTTACGCTAATCGCTCACAATCGTTGTTTTTAGGGGTTTATCGCCGTGCCGGCGCTGATTGAAGAAGGGCGTGCCAAGGTCAACCTGACGCTGAAGGTGATCGGACGGCGTGTCGATGGATTTCACGACCTCGAGAGCGTGGTCGCATTTGCCGATTGCGCCGATCGTCTCACGCTCGAGCCGGGGCCCGAGCTGTCGCTGACGATGGCGGGACCGCTTGCCGATGCCTGCGGCGATACGTCGGACAATCTGGTGCTCAAGGCCGCGCGGTTGCTCGGCGAGCGCGTCGTCGACCTCGAGGTCGGCCACTTCACGCTGGAGAAGGTGCTGCCGGTCGCGGCCGGAATCGGGGGCGGCTCGGCGGATGCCGCGGCCGCGCTGCGGCTCCTGGCGCGGCTCAACGAACTCTCGCTCGACGACCGCAGGATCATGGAGGTCGCGCTGCAGACCGGCGCCGATGTGCCGGTGTGCGTCGCCTCGCGCGCCTGCGACATGACCGGCGTCGGCGAAGGCCTGCTGCCGCTCGATCTGCCGAAGATGCCGGCCGTGCTGGTCAATCCGCGCGTGCCGGTTGCGACCAAGGATGTCTTCAACGCGCTCGGCCTGCGCCATGGCGAACTCCTGATCGGCGCCACCGATGTCGTGATGCAGGCACCGGCCTGGCCGGAGGCCGGCCGCGCGCTCGACGACTGGATCGCGGCGCTCGGGCGCGGCACCAACGATCTCGAAGCCCCCGCGGCGCGCATCGAGCCCGTCATCAGCGGCGTGCTGTCGGCGCTGCGCGCGACCAGGGGTGTTCGCCTCGTGCGCATGTCGGGCTCCGGCGCGACCTGCTTTGCGGTGTTCGCGACCGACGCCGACGCAGAGGCCGCCGGCGAACAGCTCCGCGCCGCGCATCCTGGCTGGTGGGTGCACGCGGGCACGCTGAGCTGAACTTTCTCCTCTCGTCATTCCCCGGTGCGCAATTGCGCACCTGAGGGCTCGCCGAAGGCGATAGACCGGAATCCATTCATCCACGCGTGATGTGGCCCAATGGATTCCGAGCTCGTGCTTCGCACGCCCCGGAATGACGGCGTGGAGAGCGGTGCGACAAATCACCCCGACGGGCAAAATTTCGCTTCGCGTTTGACCCACCCTCGGACAGTTCGTGTCGCGAGAACGCAGATGCATGTTTCATCGGCGGCGCAACAAACTCCTGTCGTCCCTGCGAAAGCAGGGACCCATAACCACAAACGCGAATTGCCGCGCGATGCTGGAACGACGAGTCCCATCAGCAACACCCGCCGCGGAGTATGGGTCCCGGCCTTCGCCGGGACGACACCTGTGGATGTGGCGAGATCGCGTCTTCGCCGGGTGACATCCTCGGCCGCACCATCCCACCGCAGCGCCGGGCAGCCCTGCACCCCCGGTTGCTTGGCAAGCCAAACCCCGTTTGCCATAACAGGATGAAACAACAACGTTGCGCGCGCGGGGCCGTTCGGAGACCGCCGGCAGCCAAAGAGCCGGGAGGATGCCATGGCCAATATCCGAGTACTCGCCACTGATCTCGAGTTTCCCGAAGGTCCCGTCGTGATGCCTGACGGCTCCGTCGTGCTGGTCGAAATCCGCGGCCAGCGCCTGACCAGGGTCTATCCCGACGGGCGCAAGGAGATCGTCGCCAAGGTGCCGGGCGGCCCGAACGGCGCCGCGCTCGGCCCCGACGGCAAGATGTACATCTGCAACAATGGCGGCTTCTCCTGGATCCCGACCAAGAACATGATCATGCCGGGACCGCAGCCGGAGGATTATCTCGGCGGCTCGATCCAGCGCGTCGATCTGCAGTCCGGCAAGGTCGAGACCGTGGTGACGAAGTGCGGCGAGCACGAGCTGCGCGGGCCGAACGACCTGGTGTTCGACAGACAGGGCGGCCTGTGGTTCTCCGATCTTGGCAAGCGCCGTGCCCGCGACATGGACGTCGGCGCGTTCTACTACCTGAAGCCCGGCATGAACGAGATCGTCGAGGCCGTGCACGGCATCCTGCCCGCCAACGGCATCGGTCTGTCGCCGGACGAGAAGACCGTCTACATCGCCGAGACGCCGACGGCGCGGCTGTGGGCCTATGAGGTCTCCGAGCCCGGCACCATCAAGCCACGCGACGTGATCTATCGCGGCGAGCGCGGCAAGCCGATCGCGGGGCTCGGCGGCTACCAGATGTTCGACTCGCTCGCGGTCGAAGCCAATGGCAATGTCTGCGTCGCGACGCTGATCTCGGGCTGCATCTCGGTGATCGCGCCCGATGGCACCGTGGTCGAGCAGGTGCCGACCGGCGACCGCGTCACCACCAACATCGCCTTCGGCGGCCCCGATCTGAAGACCGCCTACATCACCCTGTCCGGCAAGGGTGAACTGATCGCGATGGACTGGTCGCGGCCCGGATTGCCGCTGAATTTTCTGAATAAGTGACGATTGCGCTTCGCGAAGCGCGATCGTCATCCCGGGATGGTGCGAAGCATCAGACCCCGGATCTCGAGATTCCGGGTTCGATGCTATGCATCGTCCCGGAATGACAACAACGGAGAGATATCGAATGCCCTGGCTTGAACCGGTCACCCTTCGCGGCGCGCATGCGCGGCTCGAACCGTTGTCGCATGATCACCTCGCAGGGTTGACGGAAGCGGTGAAGGACGGTGGCCTCTCGAACCTGTGGTACACCGCCATCCCTCAGCCGGAGAACATGGCGAAAGAGATCGACCGCAGGCTCGGCTTGCAGAAGGCCGGATCGATGCTGCCGTTCACGGTATTCGACGCCGACGGCCGGATTTCCGGCATGACCACCTACATGAACGTCGACACGCCGAACCGCCGCGTCGAGATCGGCTCGACCTGGTACGCCAAGCGCGTGCAGCGCAGCGCGGTCAACACGCAGTGCAAACTGCTGCTGCTGCAACATGCCTTCGAGAAGCTCGATTGCATCGCGGTTGAGTTCCGCACGCATTTCTTCAATCATCAGAGCCGGCGCGGCATCGAGCGATTGGGCGCCAAGCAGGACGGCATTTTGCGCAGCCACCAGATCGCGCCCAACGGCACGTTGCGCGACACCGTGGTTTACAGCATCATCGCCAGCGAATGGCCGACGGTGAAGGCGCATCTCAACTATCAACTCCACGAAAAGGTGCGTTGACGCTCACGTCATCGCCAGAAACGAGACGATGGAAACGTTCGATTATGTGATCATCGGCGCAGGCTCCGCCGGGAGCGTGCTGACCAACCGGTTGAGCGAAGATGCGGGCACGCGGGTGTGCGTGCTCGAGGCGGGGCCGAGCGACTGGCATCCCTACATCCATCTGCCGGCCGGCTTCATCAAGACCTTCCACATGAAGAGCGTGAACTGGGCTTACCAGCAGGAGCCTGGTCCCTACACCGGCGGGCGCAGCATCTATGCGCCGCGCGGCAAGACGCTCGGCGGCTCGTCCTCGATCAACGGCCACATCTACAACCGCGGCCAGCGCCAGGATTTCGACACCTGGGCGCAACTCGGCAATCGCGGCTGGGGCTATCCGGACGTGCTGCCGTATTTCCGGCGCATGGAGAAGCGGATCGGCGAGGGCGACGACACCTATCGCGGCCGCGACGGCAATCTCACCGTGACCACGATGGACTGGCAGGATCCGCTCTGCGAGGCTTTCATGGCAGGTGCGGTCTCGCTCGGCATTCCGCGCAACCCTGATTACAACGGCCAGATCCAGGAAGGCGTCTCCTACTGTCAGCGCACCATCCTGAACGGACGCCGGGTCAGCGCTGCGACTGCCTTCCTGCATCCGGCGCGAAAGCGGCCGAATGTCGACGTGCGCACGCATGCCCACGTCACCGGCATCATCTTCGAGGGCAAGCGCGCGGTCGGCGTCCGCTATAACCGCGGCGGCAAGCACGGTGATCCCCTGGAGATCCGCGCCACCAAGGAAGTCATCCTCTCCGGCGGCGCTTACAACTCGCCGCAGCTGTTGCAGCTCTCCGGCGTCGGCTCGCCTGATCTGTTGCAGTCGCACGGCATCGAGGTGCGCCACGCGCTGCCGGGTGTCGGCGAAGGCCTGCAGGATCACTACGCGCCGCGTTCGGTGGCGCGGGTCAAGAACATCCGGACCATCAACGAACTGCGCCGCGGCTTCAGCCTGTGGGGCGAGGCGATCAAATGGGCGACGACGCGGCGCGGGCTGCTGTCGCTGTCGCCGACCATGGTCTACTGCTTCTGGCATTCTGGCGAGACCACCGAGAGCTCCGACTTGCAGCTCACCTTCACGCCGGCGAGCTACAAGGAAGGCGTGCAGGGCCAGCTCGAGGACGAGCCCGGCATGACGGTGGCCTCATGGCAGCAGCGGCCGGAGAGCCGCGGCTATGTCCGGATCCGCTCGGCCGATCCGTTCGCGCCGCCGATCATCCAGACCAACTATCTCGCCGAGGAGATCGACCGCCGCGTCGTCGTCGCCGGCATGAAGCTGGCGCGCCGGCTGCTCGCCTCCGAGCCGCTCAAGCCGTATTTCGCCTATGAGGACTTTCCCGGTCCGAAGGTCACGAGCGACGAGGAACTGCTCGCGGCCGCGACCCAGCGCGGCACCACCACCTTCCATCCCGGCTGCACCTGCCGGATGGGACCGGCCGACGCGCCGTGGGCGGTGGTCGACGACCAGCTTCGGGTCCATGGCATGGAGGGCCTGCGCGTGATCGATGCCTCGATCATGCCGCGGATGATCTCCGCCAACCTCAACGCCTCGACCCTGATGATCGCCGACAAGGCCTCCGACATGATCCGCGGCAAGGCGCCCGAAGCGGCTGCCAAGCTGCCGGAGTATGCGTGAGGGGATCTGGTTACCTCACCCCGCTTGCGGGGAGAG
>NZ_LGTB01000075.1 GCF_001238275.1 Bradyrhizobium viridifuturi | reverse complement strand
TCCCTCAGCCGCGCCGCCTCATCGCTGGCCTTGGTCGCCAGCGCGGCTTGCGCTTCAACGTTACGACGAGCTGCCGCAAGGTCCTGCTCCAGCCGTGCGGCCCGCTCGCGCTCCTGCCCGAGCGACTTCTGCAAGTCCACCGCGCCAGTTCGCGAGGCCGCCTTCAGACGCGCCGCTTCAATGCCGGCCTTGGCTGCCTGAGATTCGTATACGTAGACCTTGCTGCGCGCCGCCGAGAGATCCTGCGCCAGTGCATCGCCCCGTTCGCGCTCCTTCTGCATCGATCGGCGCAGTTCCGCAGCGGCAGCTTCCGATGCGAGCCGCAGCCTGGTCGATTCGTCGCTCGCCTTGGCCGCCGCCGCTGATTGCGCTTCGATGTCACGACGAGCCGCCGCGAGGTCCTGCTCAAGCCGTGCGGCCCGCTCACGCTCCTGCCCCAGCGACTTCTGCAAGTCCGCCGCACCGTCCTGCGGCATGTCTTTCAGCGATTTTCTCAGCTTTTCGGCTTCGGCCTGCAGGGCATTCACGACCTGAGCCGAATTTTCGCGTTCCTTGGCCAGCAAGCCCTGTAGCGCTTCGATATCTTTCCGCGCTGTCGCGAGTTCGCGGGCGAGCGCGTCCGCGCTTTGCGGCTGATCCCTGGCGGGACCGGCGTGACCTGCCGGGCTCGTCTTGGCTTGTGCAAGTTGCAGGGAACTTGCGGCGACGCCATTGGACTGCGCCCGTGCGCCGCCGCCGGATGAATCGGCGAGGCACATCCCCGCAAGGGTTGCAGCGAACCATAACGGAACCGCCCGGCGCATCCTCCTCGGAGACGACCTGACGCGCGAACCGATCCTTTCACAGATTGAGTTCCCGCCATCGTCGCGAGTGACGATGCTCTCATGCCCGCGCGCGTCCACTATCACCTGCCGCATGGTGATATTGCCCATTCTGATGCGGCATCATAGGGCTCAGCGGCTCACGGATACTATGACCCGCAAGGGTTACCCCTGTTAACCGCTCAGGCTTGTGGACGAGGCCGCAACATCGCGGCCGTCGGAGCAGGGCCAGGCGAGCGCTGTCCTCACACCGGCCGTTCGCCCTTGACCGTCACGCGAGTGCCGGAGCGGGTGTGCGGCCAGTAATCCCACATCGCGCGGTGCTGGGCGCAGCGGTTGTCCCAGAACGCGATCGCATTCTCGGTCCAGCGGAAGCGACATTGAAACAGCGGGTTCTCAGCGTGCTGGTAGAGATAGGCCAGCATCGCGTCGCTCTCGTCGCGCGGGATGCCGACGATGAAGCGGGTGAAGCCGCGATTGACGTAGAGCGATTTCTTCCCCGTCACCGGATGGGTGCGGACCACCGGATGCTCGGCGCGCGGATATTCCCGTTTGTCGGTGACGCCGTAATTGGCGTACAGGCCACGATAAGTCTGCTCGCCGTCATGCAGCGCGGTCAACCCGTCGAGATAGGCCTTCATGCGATCCGACAGCGCCTCATAGGCGGCATACATGTTGGCGAACAGCGTGTCGCCGCCGCGCGGCGGGCATTGCTTGATGTAGAGGATCGAGCCCATCGGCGGCTCGAGATCGCAGGACACGTCGGTGTGCCAGCCCTCGCCATTGGCGCGCGGCGAATCCTTGTCGGCATAGATCTTCATCAGCGCCGGATCGCCTTCGTTGGGCGCGGCCGGATGCACGTGCAGCTCGCCGAACTTGCGGCCGAAGGCGAGGTGCTGGTCGGGGCTGATGTGCTGGTCGCGGAAGAAGATGACGAGATTTTCGGCGAGCGCGCGATGGATCTCGTCCATCTGGCGGTTGGAGCGCGCATCGTCGCCGACCAGCTTGCCGATATCGACGCCGGAGATTTCCGCGCCGATGATCGGCGTCAGCTTCTCGACGCCGATGGTCTCATAGGGCTCGGCCTCGCCGGCGAGGTGGCGGTAGCGCGGACCCTGCTTGCCGGACAGCGAGCTCATGGGCGTTCTCCCAATGGTTCTTGATTGGGAGGCATCGTAACGCTCATCGACGGAAGCGCAATCGGCGCCACAGACATATCTGTCGTCCCGGACAAGCGCAGCGAAGCGGAGCGCAGATCCGGGACCCACAACCACAGGATTGGGTTTGGCGAAGGCTCGTAACCCCCATCTCGCGCCACAACCGCCACCTGGGGTTATGGGTCCCTGCTTTCGCAGGGACGACGGGTCGAGTGTGGGACGCGAGCGCGGAGTGAACTACTCCGCGGCGCCGGCCGTCTCCGGCACCTTGGCGCCGTTGCCGTAACGCTGGTCGATATAGTCGATCACCAGCGCCTTGAAGTCGGCGGCGATACCGGGACCGCGCAGGGTGCGGAACTTCTTGCCGTCGACGAACACGGGCGCGGCCGGGGCCTCACCGGTGCCGGGCAGCGAGATGCCGATATTGGCGTGCTTGGATTCGCCGGGGCCGTTGACGATGCAGCCCATGACCGCGACGTTGAGCTGCTCGACGCCCGGATACTTGGTCTTCCAGGCCGGCATCTCGTCGCGGATGAAATCCTGGATCGAGCGCGCCAGCTCCTGGAACGTGGTCGAGGTGGTGCGGCCGCAACCCGGGCAGGCCGCGACCAGCGGCACGAACGTGCGGAAGCCCATGGTCTGCAGCAATTCCTGCGCGACCTGCACTTCCAGCGTGCGGTCGCCGCCGGGCTCCGGCGTCAGCGAGATCCGGATGGTGTCGCCGATGCCCTGCTGCAGCAGGATGCCGAGCGCGGCCGAGGAGGCCACGATGCCCTTCGAGCCCATGCCGGCCTCGGTGAGGCCGAGATGGATGGCGTAATCGGAGCGGCGCACGACTTCCTGATAGACCGCAATCAGGTCCTGCACGGCGGAGACCTTCGCCGACAGGATGATCTTGTTCTTGGGCATGCCCAGTTCCTGGGCGCGGGCCGCCGACAGCAGCGCCGACTGCACCATCGCCTCGCGGGTCACCGCGCGGGCATCGCGCGGTGACGGCGATGCGGTGTTCTCGTCCATCAGCTTGGTGAGCAGCTCCTGGTCGAGCGAGCCCCAATTGGCGCCGATGCGCACCGGCTTGTCGTTCTTGTTGGCGATCTCGATGATGTCGGCGAACTGGGTGTCGCGCTTGTTCTTGAAGCCGACATTGCCCGGATTGATGCGGTACTTGTCGAGCGCCTCGGCGCAGGCCGGATACTCGGCAAGCAGCTTGTGGCCGATATAGTGGAAGTCACCGATCAGGGGCGTGGTGATGCCGCGCTTGCGCAGGCCGTCGCGGATGTGCGGCACGGCGGCAGCGGCTTCCTCGCGGTCGACGGTGATGCGCACCATCTCGGAGCCGGCGCGGGAGAGCGCGGCAACCTGGGCGATGGTGCCATCGATGTCGGCGGTGTCGGTGTTGGTCATCGACTGCACGACGATCGGCGCACCGCCGCCGACGCACGTGCGACCATGACCTGCGTGGTTTGGTGCCGCGGCTGAGGACCTGCGACGTCGTCTTGCGGCAAAATCTCGGGCTTGTTCATGGCGTCTCGAATATCAGGTTTTGGTGACATTCACCAAGGGGGCGATGAGCCCAGCGCAAGGCGGGCTAAACGGTCATGTTTCGGAGTGAATTCAACAGCTTATGGCGCCGATTGAGGCCGAAGGCAAGCCATGCAGCGGCGTCCTGCATGCCTAGGCTATATTGGACCGAATTGGGGTGAATCAAAGGGCAAAGTGACCGCTTTTCATGTGACTTGGCGCATCTTAGCATCCTGTTAAGGGCATATCGGGAGGACGTGAAAATGGCCGACTATGGCGAGCTGATCACCACGGCGGAACTCGCCGAGATCCTGACCCGGCCCGAGTTGCGGCTGTTCGACTGCACGACCTATCTGGAGCCGGCGCCTGCCGGCAGCAACATTCCCTATGTCGTCGTCTCCGGTCGCCAGACGTTCGAGGCCGGCCACATCCCGGGAGCGAATTTCCTGGATTTGCAGGCCGAATTCTCCGACGCCCATACCGAACTGCGCTTCATGATGCCGCCGACGGCCCAGCTCGAGGCGGCGTTCGGCCGCCACGGCATCTCTGCCAGCAGCCGCGTGGTGCTCTATTCGATCGGCACCGCGATGTGGGCGACCCGGTTCTGGTGGATGCTGCGTTCGCTCGGCTTCGAGGGTGCCGCCGTGCTCGACGGCGGCATCGACAAATGGACCGCCGAGGGACGCGACATCGAGACCGGGCTTGCCGGCGGCTATCCGCCCGCGACGTTCCCGGCGCGGCCAAAGGACGGCATGTTCGTCGACAAGCATGACGTGCTCGCCGCGACCACCGAGGGTGACACCGTGATCGTCAACGCGCTCGGCCCGCAGTTCTACAAGGGCTTGGAGCCGAGCCGCTACGGCCGGCCCGGTCGCATCCCCGGCAGCGTCAGCGTACCGGCAGCTAGCCTGATCGATCCCAAGAGCAAGACATTCGTGCCGCTCGAGGAAGCCGAGGCGACCTTCGCCGCGCAAGGCATCACGAAGGACAAGCGCGTCATCGCCTATTGCGGCGGCGGCATCTCCGCGACCATCGACCTGTTTCAATTGCATCGGCTCGGCTTCGACAATCTCACGCTCTATGACGGCTCGATGGGCGAATGGGCGAAGGATAAGGAGCTGCCGATCGAAGTGGGGTAGCGGAGAGCAAAGGCTCTCTCCTTGTCGTCCCTGCGAAAGCAGGGACCCATAACCACCGAATTTGCTTGTGAACGAGAACGCGGCCCCAGCGTCGCGAGATAACCGACATTTGGGGTAATGGGTCCTGGCTTTCGCCAGGACGACACTGAATGTTGGGCGCCTCTGAGACTCACACATCCGCGTTTTTGGGTGCCGGGGAATCTATCGTAAGGACGACACTCTTCCTCCTCGTCATTCCGGGGCGTGCGAAGCGCGAGCCCGGAATGACAAAGGAGATCACGCCGGCACGTTCGGGTCCGGCGTCACCTTCGGGTCGGGCTTGTTGACCAGATAGAGGCCCGCGATCACCAGCAGCGCGGCGACGCCGAATACCGGGGTCAGGGTGTCGTGCATGACGAAATAGGCCGCGACGACGCCGAACAGCGGCGTGACGAAGGTGAAGGCCGACAGCTTGCTTGCCGAATAGGTCTTCACCATCGCAAACCAGATGACAAAGGTACAGCCGACCACCCAGACCGCCTGATAGGCGAGCAGCGAGATCGACAATGCGCTCGGCACATGCTCGATGCGCTCGCCGCCGATCCAAGCGGCGAGGCCGAGGATCGGGATCGAGATCGCGACCTGGTAGCCGAGCGCCTTTTCCGGCGCCGCCTTGCGCAACTGAGTGCCCTTGGCGACCAGCGTGGTCGCCGCCCACAGCGCGCCGCCGCCGACCACCATGAGGTCGCCGAGCAGCACCCTGGCATCGACATTGGGCTGCGGCACACCGATCGCGAGCGCGACACCGGCGAAGCTCAGCGCCAGCCCGCTCCATTGCACGGTCGAGAGACGCTCGCCGAGGAACTGGTGCGAGCCGAGCGCGACGAAGAACGGCGCGGTGTAGAGGAACACCGAGGCGCGCGACGCCGAGGTGAAGACCAGACCGGTGAAGATCAGCACGAACTCGCAGCCGAACATCAGGCCGGCGACGATGCCGGGGACGAGCGTACCGTCGCGCTCGAAGAATTTGACGCCGCGCAAATGGCCGACGATCAGCATCACCGGCAGCGCGCCCGAGGAGCGGATCAGCGCCTGCAGCATCGGCGGCACGTCGGGCAGCGCGAGCTTGACCGCGAGCTGGTTGAAACCCCAGCTCACGCACAGCATCAGCATCAATGCGATGGCGCCGGGCGGCAGCCCGTGGCCGACGCTGACGGGCCTCGTGACACTGGCAGAGATCGCTTGGGTCGACATGTTTCCTCGCGGGCCGGCTTGCTGCCGTGTTGTTGTTAGTCGGACTGCGTCGTCCCTGCGAAAGCAGGGACCCATACGCCGCGGCCGGTGTTTTGAACGAGACTTGTCGTTCCCTTGTCGTACAACAATTGAGGGCGGAGGTTGTGGGTCCCTGCTTTCGCAGGGACGACACCGCGGTGAGGACTTTGGCCGCGCTCAATCATTTCTGGCAATGCGCGCAGGTGCCGGCGATCTCGACCACGGAAAGCTTCGGGATGAAGCCCGAGGCGCGCGCCGCCGCGGTCAGGCTTTGCGCGACGGGGGCGGCTGGGATCTCGCCGACCGAGCCGCAATGGTCGCAGATCAGGAACGCCACCATGGAGGTCTCGTCATGGTCGTGCGCGCAGGCCAGGAAGGCGTTGCGGCTTTCGATGCGGTGGACGAGACCGTTCTCCATCAGGAAGTCGAGCGCGCGGTAGACGGTAATCGGTGCCGGGCGCGGCATCGTCTTGGCCAGCTCGTCGATCACCTCATAGGCGCCGAGCGGGCGGTGGCTCGACAGCAGCGCCTGCAGCACCTGACGCCGGATCGGGGTGAATTTCTGCCCGCGGCGCGAACAGACCTGCTCGGCATGCGCCATCGCGTCCGCGGCGCAGCGGCCGTGATCGTGGTCGGGGGCAGGAAAGGTCGGCTTGGCGAGGCTCATTGCCCGGATATGTAGCATTTTTGCGCCGGTTCCCATAGCCCGGCCGCCCGGCGCTCCCGCCGAGCCATGTGCGCAAAGCGGAGCAGCCTCCCGTTAACCCGGCATGCAGAATTAATGAGCAAGCTTATTATATCCCAAGCTTATGGAGGCAGGACCTTATGCGCGGTTCCGTGGATTCGGACTTCTTGTTTACGCTCGGTGAGTTGTTCCGGTTGATCCGCGTCTATGCCGACAAGGAGGCCGCGCGCTACGGCATCACCCGTGCGCAATGGGCCGTCCTGTCCAAGGTGGAACGCCAGGAAGGACTGAAGCAGACCGAGCTTGCGGAACTGCTCGAGGTGCAGCCGATCACGCTGACGCGGCTGATCGACAAGCTCTGCGACAATGGCTGGATCGAGCGCCGCAGCGACGAGAACGACCGCCGCGTCAACCGCCTCTATCTGAAGAAGGCCGCGCGCCCGCTGCTCGGGAAGCTCGCAGGCCTGCGCTCCGAACTCACCGCGACCGCGCTCGAGGGCATCAGCCCCGCAGACGCGCATCGCCTGCTCACTCAATTGGAATCGATCAAGGAAAACGTTCGCAATGCCATCCAAAGCCCAGCCGGCGAGCCCTCCCGAAAGGAACAGCGCTATGGCTGAACCCATCCTCAAGCTGGCCCCCGAGCAGAAGAGCAATCCGGGCGAGCCTGCGCCGGCCGGCAAGGCCAGCCGCGCGCCGCGCCGTCGCCTGATGGCGGGCCTACGGCGCTATCGCCGCGTGCTGCTGCTCGTCGTGCTGCCGATCGTGGCTGTGATCGCCGGCGGCGTGTTCTATCTCAATGGCGGGCGCTATGTCGGCACCGATGACGCCTATGTCGGCGCGCAGAAGGTGCTGATCACGCCCGAGATCTCCGGCAAGATCGACAAGATCGTCGTCAAGGAAGGCCAGCACGTCAAGAAGGGCGACGAGCTGTTCGAGATCGACCCGGTGCCGTTCCGCCTCGCGGTGGACCAGGCCAAGGCGGCGCTCGACCAGACCCGGACCACCTATGACAATCTGGTCGACAACATCAAGATCAACACCAAGATGCTGGAATTCGCCCAGCAGAGCATTGAATTGAAGAAGCGCGACGTCGATCGGAAATCGACGCTCGCCAAGCAGAACTTCGGCTCGCAGCTCGACCTCGATAACGCGGCCAACGCGCAAGTCACGGCCGAGAGCTTGGCGCAGTACATCAAGCAGCAGATCTCCAAGGACAGGACGCAGTTGCTCGGCGATGTCGAACTGCCGATCGAGAAGTTCCCGCCCTACGCCCAGGCCAAGGCCAAGCTCGACGACGCGCAGCGCAATCTCGACCACACCGTGCTGCGGGCGCCGATGGACGGCGTCGCGACCCAGGTCGACCAGATCCAGCTCGGCCGCTTCGTCACCGCGGGCGCGCCGGTGTTCTCGGTGATCGACGTCGACCATCCCTGGGTCGACGCCAATCCGAAGGAAAGCGACTTCACCTATGTCGCGGTCGGCCAGCCGGTGACGCTCGACGTCGACGCGTTCCCGAACCATGCGTTCAAGGGCAAGATCGGCTCGCTGTCACCCGGCACCGGCGCTCAGTTCGCGATCCTGCCGCCGCAGAACGCCACCGGCAACTTCGTCAAGGTGGTGCAGCGCGTGCCGGTGCGGATCTATTTCGACGAGAACGATCCGTTCGTGAAGAAGCTGAAGGCCGGCATGAGCGTCTACGCGACGATCGACACCAACCACCGCCGCTCGCTGGCCGGCCTGCTCGGGCTCGGCTCAGCCACCGCGCACCCGGATCACCAGGACTAGGGCTCGCACTCCCTCTCCCGCAAGCGGGAGAGGTGACGTCTTGCTGGAAGAACAGGACTGAACTGAATGAATGCACCGTCACCGTCCGCCGTACCCGGCATGCGCCGGAACATGGTGACGATCTGCGCGATGACCGCGACGATCATGCAGGCGCTCGACACCACGATCGCCAACGTCGCGCTGCCTTATATGCAGGGTTCGCTGTCGGCCTCGCAGGACCAGATCAACTGGGTGCTGACCTCCTACATCGTCGCGGCCGCGATCATGACCGCGCCGGTCGGCTGGATCGCCAACCGCTACGGACGCAAGCGCATCTTCATCATCTGCTCGGCCGGCTTCACCATCGCCTCGGTGCTGTGCGGCCTCGCGCAGGACATCAACCAGATGGTGCTGTTCCGGCTGTTGCAGGGCGTGTTCGGCGCAGCGCTGGTGCCGCTGTCGCAGGCGGTGATGCTGGATTCCTACGCGCTGCATGAGCGCGCCAAGGCGATGTCGATCTGGGGCATGGGCGTGATGATGGGCCCGATCATGGGACCGTCGCTCGGCGCCTGGCTGACCGAGACCTATTCCTGGCACTGGGTGTTCTTCGTCAACCTGCCGTTCGGCGCGATCACCGTGCTCGGCCTCGCCGTATTCATGGACGAGACCAAGCAGGATCTCAATCTGCGCTTCGACTGGTTCGGCTTCGGCGCGCTCGCGGTCGCGATCGGTTCGCTGCAGCTCGCGCTCGACCGCGGCGAGCAGCTCGGCTGGCTCGAATCCAATGAGATCATGATCGAATTCATCGTCTCGGCGGTCGGCTTCTACTATTTCTTCGCCCATTCGCTGACCACCAGCCGGCCGTTCATCCAGTTCGCACTGTTCAAGGACAAGAACTTCCTCGGCGGCTGCGTGTTCATGACCGTGATGGGCCTCGTGCTGTATTCGACCATGGCGCTGTCCTCGCCTTACCTGCAGAACGTGGTCGGTTATCCGATCATCACCGCGGGCCTGCTGCTGGCGAGCCGCGGCTTCGGCACCTTCGTCGCGATGATGCTGGTCGGCCGCCTGATGCGTTACATCGAGGCGCGCACGCTGATCATCTCGGGCCTCGCCCTGACCGCGGCCTCGCTATTCCAGATGACCGGCTGGACCGACATGACCCAGGCGAACGAGATCATCGTCGTCAGCGTGATCCAGGGCTTCGGCTTCGGCCTCGTCTTCGTGCCGCTGTCGACGGTGGCGTTCCTGACGCTGCCGGGCCATCTGCGCACCGATGGCACCTCGATGCTGACGCTGCTGCGCAACGTCGCGAGCTCGGTCGGCATCTCGATCGTGATCGCGCAGCTCACCGAAGGCGGACGGCGGATCTACGCGAAGCTCTCCGAGCAGATCAATCCGTTCAATCACGCGCTGCAGATGCCCGACGTGTCGGGCATGATCAACCTCAACACCGACGCCGGTCGCGCGATGGCCGACAGGATGGTGGCGGCGCAGTCGCAGATCATCGCGTTCTCGCACGACTATCAGCTGGTGATGCTGTTCATCCTGGTCTCGATCCCGCTCGCGCTGATGATCGGTTCGACCAAGGCCGCACTGCGCGCGCAGTCGGCGCCGTCGGACCACGCCGCGGTGATGGAGTAGGCTCCTCGTCATTCCAGGGCATGCGAAGCAAGAGCCCGGAATCCATTCATCAGCAAGGTTCGCGGCCCGATGGATTCTGGGCTCGTGCTTCGCACGCCCCGGAATGACGAGGGGAGAAAACCACGCTCACCCCCTCCCAAAGCGCAACACGCCGCACCCGCAAGCCGCGTTGACTTTCCGACATCGCCTCCCAATACTCCCCGAAAAATAACACCCGTCACACAACTGACGGTTTCAGGGGAGGACGCGATGCCGACTTCACGCAGGACGCTGCTGAAGACTTCAGCGGCTGCCGCCGCTGCTTTCAGCTTCGATTGGACACGCGCGCAGGCGCAGGCCGAAACGGTCCGCATCGGCGTGATCTACGACCTCACCGGCCCGTTCGCCGCCGGCGGCTCGGTCGCCTCCTCGATCGGCACCCAGATCGCGATCGATCTGGTCAACGAGAAGGGCGGCGTCGGCGGCAAATACAAGATCGCACCCGTCAACGTCGATTCCCAGAGCAAGCCTGATGTGGCGATCAACGAAGCCAATCGCCTGATCGACCAGGAGAAGGTCGACATCCTCAACGGCGTGTTCGCAAGCTCGCACGCGGTGCCGCTCGCCGCCAAGGTCGAGCAGCAAAAGCGCATCCTGTGGATCACGACCGCGGTCTCGACGGCCGTGTTCAAGGACAAGAACCTGCAATACGTGTTCCGCGCGCAGATTCATTCCGATCAATACGGCCAGGCCTTCGGCGGCTTCCTCGGCGAGCACGCCAAGGCCAGGCTCGGCATGGAGCCGAAGGACGTCAAGGTGGCGCTGATCCACGAGGACGGGCCCTACGGCGTCGGCGTCGCCGCCGCCGACGAAACCTTCGCCAAGGAGGCCGGGCTGCAGGTCGTGCTCAAGGAAGGCTATTCGGCCTCCGCGCCCGACCTCTCGGTGCTGGTGACCAAGCTGAAACGCGCCAAGGCCGACATCATCTCGCATGCCGGCTACAACCCCGACATCACGCTTTTCCTGCGCCAGGCGCGCGAGAGCGGGCTGAAGTTCAAGATGCTGTTCGGCGCCGGCGCCGGCTACAGCCAGCTCGACAAGCTGCGCGCGACCTTCGGCGCCGATATCGACAATTTCTGCAACATCGATCCGGTTCCGGCGCAGCTGCTCGATCCTGCCAAGCTCGCGCCCGGCGTCGGCGATCTCACCAAGACGATGGTCGCGCGCTACCGCGAGAAGACCAGCGCCACCGAGGTGCCGCCGCACTGCTCGATGGGCTTCAACCAGACCTGGATCCTGCTCAACAATGTGCTGCCGGTCGCCAAGGAGAAATATGGCGGCTTCGATCCCGAGGCGATCCGCAAGGCGGCGCTGGACGTCGACATCCCCGCGGGCGGCACCATCCAGGGCTATGGCGTGAAGTTCTATCCGCCGGGCACTCCGATGTCCGGCCAGAACGAGCGCTCGACCCCGGTCGTGATGCAGAACGCCGGTGAGCGCATCACCGTGGTGTGGCCGACGAATATCCGCACCCAGGATCCGGTGTTCCCGTTGCCGAAGGGATCGGTGTACGGGGCGTAAGCGGTCTGACCCGGTAAAACTGTAGCCGCAGCGGCGCTACACCTCTCCCACGCAACCGGGGGTTACCCCGGTTGCGCATCGCGAAGCTGCGCAAGTCGGGCAGGCCCGACTTGCGTGTGGGAGAGGTCGGATCGCATCGCAAGATGTGATCCGGGTGAGGGGTCTCTCTCCTCGAATTCTTCAGCAGTCGCGTTCGCGGAAGCACCCTCATCCGGCGCGCCTTGCGCGCCACCTTCTCCCACAGAGGAAGAAGGGAAGAGGGCGCTGCCGTCGACTTCACATCCTCACAACGTCACCCGCCTGCCCTCGTCGGCGGCCCAATAGCGGCGTAGTTCACCTTGGTCGTCTCATACGCCAGCGCGAGGTCCGCGAGCGGCTGCCGGCCGGTCGCCACGCACTCCATGAAATCCTGGATCTCCTGCAGATAGCCGCGGGTCCACTCCTCCTCCAGGCAGACATATTGCCAGCCGGTTTTGCGATCGACCTTCTCGGTGATGTAGACGCTCGCGAGCTTCTCCTCGGAGGTCTGATAGCTCGTCAAGTGCGTGTTCGGCGTGATGTTGGCGAACAGCGCGCCGCCGCTTGTGTAGGTCTCGATCAGATTGCGCACGCCGCCCATGATCATGTCGCCGGAGAACACCGTCGCCTTGGTGTCGTCGGAGAAGGTCGCGGTCAGCGTGCCCCAATCCTCGACGTCGACCGGATTGGCCTTGATATAGGCGCGCTCCTCCGGCTTGAGCGAAGCTGTGACATTGCCGACGTCGCAGGTGACGCTCGCGACATTGATGGTCTCGTCGCGGGCCTTGGCCTCGACCTGCTTGAGATAGAGCACCGCCGACAGTGGATGGCAGCCCATCCGGATCAGCGAGCCGCCGCCGGTCATCGCCCATTGCGCGGCATGCGCCGCATGCGAGCCGGAGTGGCTTTCCTCACCCTTCATGAACAGGATCTTGTCGCCGGTGGCGCGGATGATCTCCGCGGTCTTGGTCACCGCCGGCGCGTAGATCCAGTCCTCGGCATACATGAAGAGCCGGCCGGTTCTCTCGATCGCAACGCGGGTTTGCTCCATCTCCTCCATCACGCGCTGGTACATCAGCGCCTTCGGCACGTGCCTGCCGATCGGCTCCTTGTCGCCGTCGCGGCCGAAATAACCGCTGAACGGCTTCTCGCAGATCACGTGCTTGCCGGCCTGCATGGCGTCAACGATCATCGCGGCGTGCAGGTTCGGCGGCGTGCAGATGTCGATGACGTCGAGCTCGCGGTCGGCGACCAGCTCGGCGAAGCTGCGATAGGCGTTCGGGATTGCGTGTTTGCGGGCGAACGCATTGACGTGATCGCCGCGCGCCGCCACCGCCCTCACCTCGACATCGACGCCATAGACGCGCCGGTACGCGTACATGTGCAGCTCCGAGACGAAGCCGCAGCCGGCCAGACCGATCCTGATTTTTGTCATTGGAGGATGCCCCTGATGTCGCGGGATGGGCACCCATCATAGCGAAGCGGCGGCGCCGGTCGATGCGTCCGGCGGCAGAAAGGCATCAGGCACCCGGACGGGTCATTGTGTGAGCTTGGCGACGCCCATCTTGGAGAGCAGGGTCAAATTGTCCTCGATGTGCCAGTTGTCGGTGACACGGCCGCCGGTGACCTTGAGCAGATCGGTGGCGATGAAATCGATCGCTTGCCCGCTGCCGCTGGTCGCACCGAAGCTGCCGGTGAAATGCCCGCGGAACTGCATGTGCACGGTGACGTAGTCGCCGGCCACGATCATCTTGACCACCTCGACCGAGAGGTCCGGCACTGCGGTACGGAAATTCCTCGAGGCGAAGGCCGGCCCTTGCGGTCCCTGCGGACGGCCAGCCGGCAGGGTGTGATCGACGAAATTGTCTGAGATCGCGGCCTTGAGCGCGGCCTCGTCGCCGCTGTTCCAGAACTGGTAGAAAGCCTTCGCCGCGGCGACCGTGGCATCGCGCTCGGCTGACGGGACCGCGGCCGCGACGACGAGATCGTCGATCTTCACCTCGTCGGCGCGAGCCGGCGCCGCGAGCAGCACAGCCATTGCAAGCGCTGTGGCGGCCAGAACATTACGCATTGTTTTTGCTCCTCATTGCGGCATCGCGCTCACGAAACACCAGTTCGAGCAGGATGCCGGTCGGCGTGCGAACGAACAACCGGCGCTCGCCGAGCTCCGGCAGGTCCATGGTGGAATAGGGAATGGCGAGCGTCTCGATCTTGTGGCGGTAGGCCTCATAGCCCTCGAGGCGAAAGCCGACATGGTCGATGGTTTCGCCGCGCGGATCGTTGCGGGTGCCCTCGCCCGGGACCAGATGCACCACCGGCTCGCCATCGGCATAGAGCCAGTAGCCGGGAAAGGCGAAGCCGGGGCGATAGCCCGGCTTCACGTCGAGCAGATTCTCGAGGAAGGCACGGGTGCCTTCCAGGTCCTTGGTACGCAGGGTGACGTGGTCGAGCATCGATGCCTCCCGCGATCAGGCCGCAGGTCCGGGCAGGCCGGTCACGCTGGGCGCGCCGCGCTGGATCACCGGCGTGTTGGCGCGATTGGCGAGCGCATAGCGTGCGATCTCGTCCTTGCGCGCGAACCAGACATCGCCCTTGCTCCTGGCGTAGGACAGGAAGCGATCGAGCACCCGCGCACGGCCGGCATGGCCGGAGATGCGATCGTGCAGGCTGATCACCATCATCCGCCGGCGCTTTGCGCCCTCCTCATACAGCTGGTCGAACTCGTCCTTCAGCGCCTGCTCATAGGCGGCCGGATTCCAGCCCTGGAATGGGAACGAGACGATGTCGTTCATGTGCATCGTGTAGGGCACCGTGACGAAATCCTTGCCACGCACCGGCACGATGAAGGGCTCGTCATGGCTCGGCTCGTCGATGTGATAGAGGAAGCCGAGGTCCTGCAGCGTCTCCAGGATGTGCACGGAGTTTCGCATCCAGTACGCATTCCATCCGATCGGAGTCTGCCCCGTGATCTTCTGGATCGTCTCGACGCTGTCAGCGATGAAGCGCTTCTCCTGATCCTTCGGCAGCTGATACGAGTTGCTCCAGATCCGGCCATGTGCAGCCGCCTCATGGCCACGGCGCACGATCTCCCGGGCGATGTCGGGCGAGGTCTCGACCGCCTTGCCGATCATGAAGGACGACAGCTTGATGCCGTGCTTGTCCATCAGATCGAGCAGGCGCGGGATGCCCTCATAGTGGCCATAAGCGAAGAACGCGTTGGTCGGCAGATCGGGCACGCCCTTCTCGATCGGATCGGGGATGACGCCACCGGCGCCGGAAATCGGCTGGCCGCCGCCTTCGAACATCAGAGACAGGCTGACCGCGAGGCGCGCCCCGTTGGGCCAGAAGCCGCCGCCATTGGACGTAGCCTGGGCGTCGGATGCGGCATTCGCTGGTTGGGTCGCGCCGCTGAGTCCGGCGGCAGCGAGGGCGCCGGCGGCACCGACGGCCTGGAGGGTTTCGCGGCGGCTGAGTTGGGTCGAGGACGAGTGGGTCATGAGCTGATCTCCGTGTTGATGGAAATCAGCCTATTCTCTTTCCATTTGGAGTATTATACTCCATATCTTGAAGATATTCTCTACTTTTTGGAAACAATCCATGCTCGACGACATCACCGAGCTCCGGACCTTCGCGAAGATCGTCACGTCAGGCAGCCTGTCCGCCGCCGGGCGCGAGATGGGGGTGGCGCTGAGCGTCGTCAGCAAGCGGCTCGCGACGCTGGAAAAGCGCACCGATACCAGCCTGATCGTGCGCAGCACCCGCCACCTCGCGCTCACCGAGGAGGGACAAAGGCTGTTCGACCGGGCGCAGCGCATCCTCGCCGAGGTCGATGAAGCGGAGGCCGCGCTGGCCCATGGCCGCGTCGAGCCGCAGGGCGTGCTGCGGGTCAGCGCGACGGTCGCGTTCGGGCGCGCGCACATCAGCCCGGTCTGTCGTGATCTCGCGCTGACCTATCCGAAGATGTCGGTCGAGCTGATGCTCACGGACCGCCTGGTCGAACTGATTGACGAACGCATCGACGTCGTGATCCGCATCGGCATGCCGCGCGACTCCGACCTGATCATGCGCAAGCTGATCGACAATCACCGCATCATCGCGGCGTCACCGGGCTATGTCATGCGGCACGGCGCGCCAACCTCGCCCGAGGATCTCACGCAGCACAACTGCCTGCTCTACAACAGGGGCGCGCAGACGCGGTGGCGGCTGGTGCATGGCGACGGCCGCACCGCCGAGATCGAGGTGTCGTCGCGGCTGCGCTGCGACAATGGCGAGGTCGCGCATGACTGGGCGGTCGACGGCGCCGGCCTGATCATGAAGAGCTGGGTCGATGTCGCGCCCGATCTCGCATCCGGCCGCCTGGTGCAGGTGCTGCCGGAATGGCGCAGCGATCCCGCGCCGGTCTGCGCGCTGTTCGCGCAGGGACGCCAGATGCCAACGCGCGTGCGGCTGTTCCTCGACGCCATCTCGAAGCGGATGGCCGCGTTTCAGGTAGCCGGCGGCGCGTAGCGCGCGGCCATCACGGCGTCGAACGCATTTGCCATCGCTTCATGCCGCGGCGTCATCCCGGTGAACAGCCTGAAGGCGTCGGCCGCGGCGTTGATCGCGAGGTCTCGCCCGGTCAGCACGCTGGCGCCCTTGGCCCTTGCCGCCGTGAGCAGCGGTGT
Organism: Bradyrhizobium viridifuturi; assembly: GCF_001238275.1. Lineage (GTDB taxonomy): Bacteria > Pseudomonadota > Alphaproteobacteria > Rhizobiales > Xanthobacteraceae > Bradyrhizobium > Bradyrhizobium viridifuturi. Next base: position 2,454 of record NZ_LGTB01000075.1, on the reverse strand, counting down.
CCAGAGCGGCGTGTAGACCGCGTCGGCGACCCACATCGAGGGATGCAGCAACGCATCCGGCACCGGCGTGTCGCGGCTCGGCAGCATGCCGACCGGCGTTGCGTTGACGAGACCTGCGGCGCCCTGCACCGCGGCGTCGACGCTGGCGGCGTGAACCGCGCGATGATCCTGCAATTGGTCCGCAAGCTGCGCAGCCTTTGCGGCATCGGCATCGAAGATCCTGATCTCGGCAACGCCGAGCCCCGCCAGCGCGAATGCGATCGCCTTGCCAACGCCGCCGGCACCGATCAACGCGATCGGGCCGCGCGGCGCTGACGCAAGCAGCGGTGCAATCGCGCGCACAAAACCTGATGCATCGGTGTTGTGCCCGACCAGACGCCCGCCACTGGCGACGATGGTGTTGACCGCGCCGATCGCGCGGGCATCCCGCGCGAGGTCATCGAGCAGATCGACCACCGCCTCCTTGTAAGGAAAGGTGACGTTGACGCCGGCAAAGCCGAGCCGCCTGATGCCCTCGAGCATCGCGCTGAGATCGTCGCGCCCCGCGCCCTTGACCTCGATGAGCTGGTAGTGCGCGTGAACGCCGAGGGCGGCGGCGGCCTGCTCGTGCATCGCCGGCGCCGCCGAATGCGCGATCGGATAGCCGATCAGACCGGTCAGGAAGCGGTCGCGCATCATCCCTCATGTCGGCAATGGTCAGCTCATGCGGTCGAGCCGAGCATAGCTGTCTTCCATGCCGTGCTCCATGCCGGTCGCGAGCATCGCCGCGCGGGTCTCCGCATCCGGCAGCGTCATCCGCATGGTCATCAGGGTGCCGTCACCGTCGGGCGCAAAGCGCGTCTCGACACGATTGTCCGGCGTCGGATCCGGCAGATGCATGCGCTCGACATGCACGATGCGGCTGAACGGTTCGAGCTCAAGATATTCGCCGGTCAGGTGAAAGCCGTCGCCCTTGCCGTCGGTCCATTCGTAACGGATCTTGCCGCCGGGCCTGAGCTCGCTGATGCAGACCGGCATGGTCCAGCCTTCCGGGCCGAGCAGCCACTTCTGCAACAGCTCAGGCTCGGTATGCGCGCGATACACCGCTTCGGGCGGCGCGCCGAAGCGCCTGGTCACGACGATGTAGCGGTCGCCTTCGGTCTTCAGCGTCAGCTTACTCATAGGGCACCTTTCACTTCTCAGGCTTCATGGCGGCCAGCACTCCGTCCAGCCGGTCGTAATTGGTTTCCAGCGCGCGGCGCAGCATGCCGAGCCATTGATCGATCTCGGCAACCGCCGTCGGCGCCAGCCGGCACGGCCGCTTGGTGCCTTCGACCCGCCGCACGATCAGGCCGGCGCCCTCGAGCACCTTGAGATGGCGGGAGATCGCCGGTTGGGTCAGCTCGAACGGCTCAACCAGCTCCATGACGGTCGCCTCGCCCAAAGCGAGACGCGCCAGGATCGCCCGGCGGGTCGGGTCGGCGAGCGCGGAGAAGGCGGCGTCGAGGTTGGCCATGCTTTATCTCATGTTTGTTATATAACAGATTGTTATATAATGAGATGTAAATGGTCAAGCAAAATCCGCTGCGGCGGAGGCGCGCAGCGGATTCTGGTGGTTCCTTCAATGCTCGATTGGCGGTCAGCCGCTAGACGTCGAAGAACACCGTCTCGTTGTCGCCCTGCAGGTGGACATCAAAGGTGTAGGCGTTGCCGCCCGTCTTCTTGGCGATCAACGTCGCACGACGATCGGCCGGCACCAGTGCCAGCACGGAATCAGTCGCGTTGCCGGCCTCGTCGTCGAAATAGATCCGGGTGTAGAGGTGCAGCAGCATGCCGCGCGCGAACACCGCGAGCACGATGTGCGGCGCCTGCGGCTTGCCGTCGGCATCAGGCACCACGCCGGGCTTGATAGTGTCGAACGAATAGCCGCCGCTCTTGTCGGTGCCGCAACGGCCAAAACCCTTGAACGAGGAATTCGGCAGTGCCCGCTTGTCCTGCGGGTCGGAGAAGCGGCCCTCGCTGTCGGCCTGCCAGATCTCCAGCATGCAATCCGGGATCACGGCGCCGTCGCCGTCATAGACCTTGCCCTCGACGCGGATCCGTTCGCCGGATGTATCCGGCGTCAGCAGATTGTTGGTGAAGGCGTCGTTCCACTCATACTCGCCGTTCGGCGTCAGGCCGTATTTGAAATAGGGACCGACGGTCTGCGAGGGCGTGATTCCATCAGGACGTGACACTTACTTGGTCTCCATCGGCGTGGCGTTGCGCCCGCGCAGCACGATATCGAAGCGATAGCACAGCGCCCATTCCGGCTTGGTGTTCTCGAGATCGAACGAGGAGATCATCCGCGCCCGCGCCTTCTCATCCGTCACCGAGTTGAAGATCGGGTCGAACGGGAACAGGGGATCGCCGGGGAAGTACATCTGCGTCACCAGACGCGAGATGAAGGAGTGGCCGAACACCGAGAAGTGGATA
>NZ_LGTB01000074.1 GCF_001238275.1 Bradyrhizobium viridifuturi | reverse complement strand
GAACTTGAAAGATCGACTTAGCCAAATCCAAGCCTACCGTGATAATCTTTTCCATGGAACGGTCCTTCCTTTGTGGCGCCTCTCTACGCGACCACGTTAGGCACTTTTGATGCCGGTTCGAAGGGCCGTTCCCCACCATCAATCTTGGTGCAGCTCGATTATTCTGCGCCAATTAGTCTAGCTTGAAGCAGATCGATTTTCCCGCGGCCGTACATTCGACGTCTGACGAGTTTGAGGCGCGTGATCTGACCTTCAGTCTGCCCGTTGGACCACGGCGAAGTGATGGCTGCCCGAACGGCCGCTTCATCCTTGACGACTCCATTGGCGAACGAGACTACGAGACTGGCGCGGGCGCGCTCGATCCATGGCGCGAGTCCCGCTCCCGCCTTGCGCCGGATGATCAAATGGAATTCGGTGATGATCTCGCGTGCCTCGACCAGGTTTGGCACGCCAGCCTCGATCGCCGCGACCGTGACGGTCTCCGCTTTCGTGAGCACGTCCCGCCTGATTGTCATGAGGCGCGCGATCGTTCTGGCCGATGGAATCCGCTGAAGATTCTGGGCGTCGGCATTTTCAGCCCGTCGTCTGCGGGGCGCCCACTCGCTGATGACGCGGAGCGAGCCGCGGAAGCCACGCTCCGTTAAACGGCGCCAAAGCTCAGCACCGTTTCGGCAACCGGCTGCCCATTGACCGTTGAGCCATGGCAGGTGCTGATCGAGCGAACTCTGCCGGGTCCGGAAGATATCATGGCGTTCGCCGCGGATCACCTGCCGTACCCAGCTACCTGCTATGGCCAGTCTGGCGCACGATCTGTTTGATGGGAATGCCGTTCTTCGACAGGGCCAGGATGGCCGCATTGGTCTCCTCGCGGCGTAGATAGCCGTCATACTGGAGGCGCTCGGCGGCTGTTAGCAGCTTGGGATCGATCGTGGTCGCACCGATGACGGTGCGTATCTGGCGCGTTGATTTGCGGACGGCGTCAAGGAAGGCTCGACTGGCGTTCTCCATCAGATGCCAGCGGTCGGCGACCTGGACCGCGTGCGGCAGCGCCTTTGCCGCGGCTTCGCCATAGCCCCCGCCGCGGTCGCGGGCAACGATCATCATCGTGGGATGCTCGGCGAGCCAGGCTTGCGTGGTCGCTGGCTCTCGATCGGGCAACAGAGTAATGATCCGACGCCTTTCCAGGTTGCAGATGATGCTGGCGTACCGATGATTGCGCCGCCATGCCCAATCATCAATGCCGATAACCTTGAGCGGGTCAGCTGGCGGACGGTGACGGCGTCGGACCACGCGCAAGAGCGTATCCTTGCTGACCGGCAGCATCAGCCGCTTTGCGAAGCCTGCTGCCGGTCGACCGCCAAGCGCCAGACCGAGGTGATGGACGATAGCGTCGAGCCTTGCCGTGCGTCGTGCCGATGGTGCCAGTACGCCTTCAGCGAAGCGTTCCGTGAAGATTTGACGCCCGCACAGGACCGCATCGCAGCGAAAGCGCCGCCGAAACACAAAAAGTTCACCTGCCGCGATTGCGAGAAAATCAGCCAGCCGCCGGCACCGTTCCATGCCACGCCGCGCGGCTTCATCGGTCCGCAATTGCTGGCGACGATCCTGTTCGACAAGTTCGGCGTGCATATCCCGCTCAATCGCCAGAGCGCGCGCTTCAAGGCTGAGAGGATCGCTTTGCCGCTATCGACGCTGGCCGACCAGGTCCGCCACGGAACCTTCGCCGTCATGCCGCTGTTCCAGCTGATCGAGCGTCATGTGCTCGCAGCCGAGCGCCTTCATGGCGACGACACCACCATCCGCATCCTGGCGGAAGGGCAAGTGCGCGACCGGGCCAATCTGGACCTATGTGCGGGATGACCGGCCCTACGGTGGGCCGGCGCCGCCGGCTGCGGTCTATTACGCGCAGAGCGATCGACGGGGCGAGCATCCCCAGAAGCATCTGGCCGCCTTCGCCGGTATCCTGCAAGCCGATTGCTATAGCGGCTTCGAGCCCTTGTTCGACCCGCAAAGGAAAGCGATGCCGATCACGCCGGCATTTTGCTTCGCCCATGCGCGGCGGGGCTTCTTCGAGCTGGCCTACATCGAGAAAACCGCTCGGGACGGACAGAAAAGCAAACCGGTCTCCCCGATCGCTCTGGAGGCGGTCAGGCGTCTTGACGCCCTGTTCGAGATCGGGCGCGCCATCAACGGCCGCAGCGCCGACGAGCGGCGCGCCGTGCGCCAGGAAAGAAGCAAGTCGCTGCTCGACGACATGCATGGCTGGCTGCTCCGCGAGCGAGAAACTCTGTCGCGTTCCTCCGAGGTCCTGAAGCCCATGAACTGCATGATCAGGCGCTGGGACGACTTTGTCCGCTTCCTCGACGATGGCAGGATCTGCCTCAGCAACAACGCCGCCGAAAGAGCGTTGCGCGGCATCGCCCTGGGAAGGCGCAACTGGACCTTCGCCGGGTGCATGCGCGGCGCCGACCGCGCCGCCATCACGCTGACGATGATCACGACCTATCGCCTGAATGACGTCGATCCCAAGGCTGGCTCGCCGACGTCCTGGCCCGTATCGCCGATCTTCCTGCTTCGCGACTGCACGAACTGCTCCCTTGGGAATGGAAGCTTGTGCGCCAAGCCGGCAATCCCGACGATCAGCAAGCCGCCTGCCCCTCACACAATCATCATACAACTCGCCACGCCCGCGCGTAGGTGTGGATCAGGCGGCCTTCGTCGTATGGGTAATAAATCCCGACGATTGCAGCGATCTAGATATTGAGGAGCGCGCCGAGGGTAATGAGCGTAAGCCGAAGCTGCGTTGCAGCAGGGATGAAGACACCAATCCCAAGCTGGACCAACATGGTCAATGCGCTGCGCCCGCGAGCGGCCGCGCTCTGTAGCTCAGCGGGACTGCACTCGAGAAAAAATGCTGCGGCTTTCCTCAGGATGCGATCGAAGAAGCGAGTTGCAGCAATAAAGCTCAGGTTCTCGGCTGCCATGAAGGAGAGATACTGCAACATGCGCTGCAATGCAGAGGCGACGCTGACCAAAACCGCATATCCCGCGAAACTCCAAGCTATCACCGAGATGTCGTCGCTGAGCGGAAGACGATCAATGAGACACGAAAATACATAGGGGCCTGCGACGCAGCTGGCGCTGGAGAGTACCGCCACCGCCGCAACCATGAGAAGTAAGGGCCGAGCGGATCGCCAGTACGCATGCAGAATTTCGGAAGCCGGCGGCAATACGCTATCGTTGACCTGATGTGGCTGATCCGCGGAATGGGCTTTGCTTGCACTAAGAGAGGTGACGTGGCCATGCGATCTGAATTCCATACAATCTCACGTAAAGATGCGGCTCAGCGAAATTTGCTGCAATTTGCCGTTACTAGACGTCAGCCCAATTCTGTCCAGCGCCGTCCTCCAACTGCCGACATTGGTAGGTTGTCGCCCACCTTCTCACATGAGAGAGTGTCCGTCATGGCTCGACCCGTTGCCGCGCCATCTCTTTGGCTTTTGCTGAAGCCCAGACTTGAGACGAGAAGCTCGATCACCCGGAGATTGACATGAAGAGCGCAACTGCTTACACGCCTAAGCGGCGATTGCGGCCCGAGACAACTGACCTCCCCTTGCCGGTGCTGCCACCTCCCACTATTGAGGGAGAGAAGGCCCCTTTCCCTAACGACAGCGCCAACCAGGGCTACCTTTAAGATCATTCGTCACTTCGTTACCGCCTCTCACACGAGAGGCGGTAACGATTAAGTCCAGGAACAAATGCTCAAGGCCACTCTGAAAATAGCCGATCTGGAAAGCTTCGATCCTTTTGCCAAAGGCAGTTCGATACAGTTTGGTGAAAGCTACATCTGGCCATTTCAACATAAGAGCCTTGAGAGCTCGTTAGTGACGAGCTCTGAGCAATGGTTCTTCGTCATACGTGAGCGTCAAGGAGCGGCGGACGAAGCTGGCGTTCATTCGGTCGTAATAGCCCATGTGTCTGCGGATCAGTTTCGTCAGAACTACCAGAAATGCATGCACTGGCCGCTCGATTTTATCGTGATCGAAGGCGCTCGCCGGGGTCCTCGGTTGCGTGTACGAGCAGGCCATATTGGCAGCCTCCCAATTTACTTCCACGTGGAGGAGCGCACTCGCACGGTTACGCTCTCCTGGGATTTTGTCGAGTTTTTGGATAAATCGAGAACGATTGATGCAGAAATCATAAGCCATCATCTATCGATGAGAACGTTCTACTCTGCGCGGCAGGCCTGCGTAGGCGTTAACCTGCTGACCGCTGGCGCCACCTTGTACGTCGACAGATCGCGAACGTCATTTGAGTATGGGACGACAACTTCATCAGCCCCTGAGCTCTCTGGACGAGAGGACAGCAATCATGTCCTTGAGTTTTCTAATACTCTTCAGGCGGTTGTTCGTTCGCGGCCGACCGCCTTTTGCGCAAGTGCTGTGGAGCTGAGCGGGGGAATGGACTCCGCTTCCGTCGCAATTGCTGTTGGCGAGAGCATAGAGCCGCTAGCATGTGGCGGGATACTATTGGGCGACGGGAGTAGCCCCAAGCAGGGTGACCGCCGAGCGAGCATTTTGAGCGCACTGAATTGCCGCGATCACAAAGTTGAAATGCGCGACTACATGCCGGCGATTGATTTAGATCTCGACCCGAAAGGACGCCTGCCACTAATTTCTGAATATTACTTTGAGGCGTTCGGGTCGCTCTGGGATCGGTTTCGCGGTGATGGCTGCGAAATTATCTGGTCCGGCATAGGAGGAGACGAGTTTTGCGCTCGCTTCACCAGCGACGAGGATGAACTCAGGTCTCCATCTTCACCCTACCTGGATATCGCGCTTGGGCTTGCAGAAGACCTATTGACGAAACGCGGGCTCGACGCCGCTCGTTCATCCTTCCTTTTTAGCGCCCCCATCAGTGCAACTCAATCCACAACTCTGCTCGCAAATCTTTGTCATGCTCGTCCACTCGCGACGCGAGGACTGTGGCCCGTCCGCCCATTTGGCGATCCGAGATTGATCAAGTTTGGAGCCCAGCTTCCATTTGCACTTCGCTCGCGCAAGGAACTCCTCCGTTGTTACTTGCGTGAGCGCTTGGGCTCCGACGTATTTCCACCCGGTTACTCAAAGGAGACTTTTGCACTTGTACTGCCAAGGGCAATTATGGCTCGTTCGGACATAATTTCATCCCAGCTTGCTTCTTGCGCCTTGGCCGACTTCGGCTTGGTTTCGCAAGAGGCTGTCATGGCGCTCTTAAACAGGGTGATAACAACACGCGAATTTTCCGCGACAAGCACTTTGGCTCGGTTTTTATGGGCGGAACGGTTTGTTCGGCAACTCTGTTGACTGTGCCATTATCAACGATGCAACATTCCCGGGCAAAGCACGGGTCATTGCAGGTACCGCTTAGACCAGTTTCAAGGATAGCGTGTTGATGTCGAGATCTAGGCCGGGGCGTCTTACGCGACATCGTGAAGGTGAAGTCGAGCTGCGAGCGGCAGTCGCTTTACGCGGCAATCAGACAAGTCGTGAATACCCTCGGCAATCGTTGCCGGCTAGTGACGACATGGTGGGCGAACTCGGCGCGTCCCGCCCTTTCGTCCGTCCCACATTAGGTAGGCGACATGAAACAGCATGTCCGAGCGGCGTCAGCTGCGGTCGCGTTCGCTTACCATCGCCGCTGCGATGTCCTCAGCGTGTACGAACGCGAAACCAAAACGTGCAACGAGATTAGTGTCGCCGTATGCGGAAGACAAGTGGACGGATATGACCGCGACCGTGAATGCCAGGTCAGCGGCTTGTTACCGTACCTATATTACCAGGGCGCGAAATCGCCTTGGATACTGAGCCCCGGGACGTCGGAGATATGCATCGGCTATGAGGACGACACATTGTCCTTCTTTTCGGTGAAAATCATCAGCGGTCACGTTCAGGTATTTGATTGCCGCCAAGTCCTGCCCTTCACATACTCAGTATGGTGGAGAGACGCGCAATCCGATAGCTGCTGACGCCCCTCGGTTCGCCGAGCCGAGTGGTTTCTGCGGCGGAGTCAGGCCGGGACGACGTTGAACTGGATGCGCAAGATGGGTATCGCGGGCGCTGGGACCAAGGTCGAGCACGACGAGGCCGGCGGCGGGCCACAAGATCTATCCCTATTGTTGCGTCAACTTGACGATCGCCCGGCCAAACCAGGTATGGGCGGCCGACATCACGTATCTCCACCGCCCATCAGCCGCGGCTTTCTTTGTCTCGTCGCCATTGGTTGTTATTAACCGGACACCCTTCTGAATGAGAGCAGACGTACAGCTAATGACGGCGGCGGCGTGAAATGATTGGACCAATCTCTTCATCGTGTGCAACGATAAGTGGACGTCGAACTGCTCCGACAGTTGAGCCAGCGTTCGATCGCCCTTGATGGCGGCGAGCGCCACCTTCGCCTTGAAAGCCGGTGTGTGGTTGCGGCGTGCTCGTCTGCTCATCGTCTCTCCTGATTCGCGGGTCAATCTTGCCCGCCGTCAGGCAGAAACTCCCGGACTGTTCGGATCACGAAACCGGCTCTGTTATAACGACATCGATGACCGACTTTGATAGTAGACCGTTCAAGCAAGCGGTGCTAACTATAACCCAAGATGCGTTCAGCCGCCCTTAAGTCGAGGTATGAGAATAACGTTGACGCCTAGCGGATTGTTGGGGGTCACCTCCCTTATCCCTGCAACCAACTGCGCCATGTAGGGATGACCGTGGATGTAAAAATCTGTCGTGGGCTGGAACGACCTCGGGAAGGCGTCGAATCTATTCAGCACGCCGAGCAGCACGTCCGGGGCCGGTTGGGGACCGTGATTCCAGTCCGACCCTACGATGTGCGTGAAATCGCGGTTTAATCTCCTTGCCCGCAGATCGAACGCCAAACATGACAACTGCCGCGGCAGGTCCACATGGCTTGTGCCTCCGGCTAATTTCCCCTCGGGCTTCCCTTTCGAACTGCTGGGGTCCCCCGCATCCCGCGCACTGTACGGCTCCACGAGTTTTTCGGCTTGACCTTTCTCCAACTCCGCAATGAAGTCCGTAGGCCATTGCTGGATGAGATGCGCGCGAAGCCTCCCCATCATGTCTCGCCAGCGCCTGTGGCGCTCGCAGGGCGACATCGAAATTGCCGCCTCAATCTTACCTGCTATGTCATCAATGTTGTTTGGATCGACGAGCAGCGCCTGGTCCAACTCTTTCGCCGCGCCGGCAAATTTAGACAAAATCAGCACGCCGGGATCGGTCGGATCTTGTGCCGCGACATATTCTTTCGCCACCAGGTTCATGCCATCGCGCAAGGGCGTTACCAAGGCGACCTTTGCTGCGCGGTACAGACTTGCAAGTTCGGCTTGGCCGAAGCCCTCTTCGACATAGCTAATCGGAGACCAGTCGCCTTCACGATAACGGCTGTTAATATCGCCGACGAGGCGGGCGACATTCTTCCGTAGATCGCTGTAGGCCTCAATGCCGCTGCGCGATGGGATCGCGATCTGCAATAGCGAAATTGTGTGCGTGAGATCCGGCCTTTTGGTCCATAAGCGGTCTAAAGCGTTGAGGCGCTTGTCGATACCCTTGGAGTAGTCGATCCGGTCGACGCCGATTGCAATCTTTTCACAATTGAGACTGCGCCGTATCCACGAGATCCATGGCTCCGACGCGGCGACCGCGCTCCATCGCGCGAACGTGTCCACATCGATCCCGATCGGAAACACCTGGCATCGCGTCACGCCACGACTTGGTGAGATCACGACACCGTCCCCGCTGACTGTCAGGTCGAGGTCGGCGTGGACACAAGCAAGGAAATTCTTCCGGTCATCGTCGGTCTGAAAGCCGATCAAATCGTACGCAAGCATCGATTCGACCAGTTCGCATTGATACGGCGCAAGCTGCATCACCTCAGGCGCCGGCCATGGCGTGTGCAGGAAGAAACCGATCGGCTGCTTGATGCCGAGCTTACGCAGCTCGGTCCCGAGCGTGAGGAAATGATAATCATGCACCCAGAACGCGGTCGCCTCCTCGAACTGGAGCATTTCTCGCGCCATGATGGCGTTTATCTTGCGATAGCTGACATAGTCTGCTTCCGACACGTTGATGAGGTCGGTGCGCCAATGCAACGCCGGCCATAGTGCCGAATTGGCAAATCCCTCATAATAGCCGCGATAATCCGCGGCAGGCACATCCACCCTCACAAGCTTGCCTTTGCCAAGCTCCTTGACAGGCGGCTCTTTCTCTTGACCAACCTGCAATGGAGGAGAAGGCCCCACCCAGATTGCTCCCGATTGTTGCACCACGGGACGCAGGGCCGCCTCAAGCCCGCCTATCTTGGGTTCATTGGCATCACCGCTGGCAACCCGGTTCGACACTACGACGAGAGTCACAAGTTGTCCTTTCCGCGTTTGCCCGGCGTTCAATCAACTTGCCAAGGTTGATCGCCGAAGATTTGCGGCCTGACACCTGACTGCCCTCGACGACTTCATGTGGACGACTTCATGTGCGCTTCGTCGGCTGTTACGAAACACCCGCAAGACAAATATGGTCATTCAGGCGCCCAATGCACCAATGGCTTCGTCTCGAGAAGGAAGCCTTCCCAAGGCCAACCAACGCATTACCGGTTTTCGCGGACAAAACGGCTTGTATTTTCTTTCGGCGACGCACAAGCCCCTACGCGTCGTCCATCTGGCCGCTTGAGCGGCTCCGAGCCGCCTCGTGAGAGAATTGTTGTCTATACGATCAAGCCGTCGCGGTGCGCGAACGGCCATTTACACAACGTTGAGCTCCATTACTGCCTACCTGGCTTGGTATGTGACACAAGGACGCGTTCGCATGGTACGACCGAACGTCTGTCACGCTCGATAAATATTGTTAAGAGACCAAAATCGTCTCCGCAGGTTTCATGCCCGTTCTTGTAAAGCCCCGCACATTGGGTTTGTTGACCAAATGCGAGCGTCGTCCCCCAGGGGCCAGCCTCATCATTTCGGTTTTCGCGATGTTCGACCTCGCCACTCCGGGCGCCCTCCGTCTGCAGGGCGAGCAGGACCTTTGGATTATGGCCGCAAAGGAGCTTCCACCTGGCACCCCTCTCGACATCGGCATGCCCAAGCCGCAAGCCGAACTGCTCATCGGTGGACATGCGGCGGCGCCGAACGGACGGCCAACCGAACGCATGATGTTGGGCTTTGCACTCGGGCCGATCCAAAAGCATCTTCTGGTGACCGGCGACCGCTATTGGCAGATGACAGGGTCCGGCTGGCGACCGACAGCCGTCCAGCCGTTCAAGCAAATGCCGCTAACGCGGCAACGCGCGTTTGGCGGGCCAGACTACGCGGCGAACCGGGTCGGCGTCGGTCATGAGGCGCTCCGCCGCAGTAAGGCCGGCGAACTGGTGGCCCTGCCTAACGTAGAAAGCCCCGAGCACGCGATTCAGTTGATTGAGTCTACCGTGCGATCCGCAACTTTCGGACCAATTGCGGTTGACGATGAGGAGCGCTTACAATACGCGGGCACCTATGACACCGCCTGGCTAAAATCAGTTGCCCCCGGGCTCGCGACCGACGCCGATCCGCGGCTTTTTCTGTTCGCTCCGCCAGACCAACGCATGAGCGGCTTCATCTGCGGCGGAGAACCCTACGCGCTGCAGAACTTCTCCGCCGAGCATCCGTTGATCGAAGGCCGCCTGCCCGCCTTTCGCGTGCGGTGCTTCATCGGCTGGCGCGATGCGACGCGTGGCGTCACAGAACTACAGACACGCATCGATACCTTGTGGCTGTTCGCCGGAGCCCGCCGCGGCGTCATGATCTACCGCACCGCGATCGCCGTGCGGGAATTGGATGGCAGCGACATTGGCGACGTTATGGTCGCTTACGAGCAACAAAGCGAACCTGCGCGGCCGTTCGATCATTATCTGAAAGTTCGGCAACTGCGGCTCGACCCGGCGAGCGCCGCACGGCATGCCTTTTCGGAACATCAACTTGCTCCCGAGATTTCGGCTGCCGAACGCGAACACCGCGCAGCGCGACGTCGGGATCTGGCCGAACAGCGCGCAGTTCAACAGCTCGCCTCCATGCGCTGGGCCCTCGATCAGGTACTCGCGCGCGTTGAGCTTCCGCCTTCGCTGCGCCCGACGATCGAGATATCGTCGATTGAACCGTCTGGCGTTCCGGAACTGTTACCGGAGGAACTCGAGAGCGGCGAGATCGAATTGGCCGAGATCCTCGACGCTGTGGAGAAGGTACAGGCCAAGGCAGACTCTGATGTCGAGAAGCTCGAAGCTCAATATCAACCCATATACGCGGCCTATGAGAAGGTCGCCAGTAGAAACGCTGTATCGAGCGATGTCGACGCCTTGTTTGCCGCGCTCTCCTCCGCGGATGCGGCGGAGTCGTTGGACTCACACTTTGAGCAAGCTCTGGCATTGCCAGCGCAACCGGACACCGATCCGGCCCTCATCGGCGATATCGAAGACAAGCTCGCACGCGCGAAACAATGGCGTGGCGAAATCCTTGATGCGGTAAGCTCATCGCTAGATGAACATGAGCAACTCGAACTTGCCCATGCTCGGTTCTTTAACTTGTCGGCTGGACGACCGCTAGAGCCAATACGCGGCGCGATATCAGATAACGCATTTACAGTTCCAGATATTCCGCGGCTGGTACTGCCCGAAGAAGCGCGGGACGTTAAGCCCGAGGCGACGCAACGCTCGGCTTTTGAAGAAATAGTGGCGCGGATCGAGGCCTCTGGTACACCACCTGACTCCGCTCAACGCGCGCGTACGGCGCTCATTGATGCTGAAGCAGCGCTCAAAAGGGCCATTCCTGCGTTACCATGCGATGACCGCGAGCCGCTCGGGGCTTTGAATGCGCCGGATCAAACGACAAACGTTGTGGATCTGGAGGCAGGGATCACCTCGGCGAAAACGGAATCTGCGAAAGCATCGACTGTCCTGCGAACCGAGATCGACAAAGCGGAAGATCAGCTGGCAGCGGGCATGGCTGCGACAAGGCGCGCCTCACTCAAGGCGCTCAAGCCTGACCCGATGCTGGCACCGGCCGTCGCGCATGCGCTGGGGGATCTGGCGGAAGAAGAGTTCCGGCGCGGCGGCACGATTGCTGGTCGGGATCTCGCCGGCGCCGACCTCTCCGGGCGGCAATTCGCCAACGCGGACTTCTCCGGCGCCTTTCTTGAACGCGTAAAGCTGAACGGGACCAACCTGGCTGGCGCAAAACTAGTGAAAGCCGTACTGACCGGAGCAACGCTCATTAACGCCGATTTCAGTGCGACCGATCTCAGCGAAGCCAATCTCGGAGAAGCCGACTGCCGCGGAACGTATTTTGCAGGCAGCCAGCTTGTGCGTACCAACGTTCTCGGCGCGCGCATGGCCGGCGCATGCTTCGACCAGGCGCGGCTTGTCGAGCTCCAATTTTTGCGGGTACCGATGATCGGAGCAACCTTCCGTTCTGCGCAACTACATCAATGCTCGTTCATCCAAGCTGCGCTCGACAACACCGTCTGGCGGCAGGCCGTTCTTGCGCGCGGACAATTCATGGATTTATCGTTATCGGGCGCTAGCTTTGCTGGCGCGCGAGTTGAGCAAACCTGCTTTCTCAAGGTGGCAGCGCCGCAACTCGATCTCTCGAGCTCCCAATTTGATCAGGTCAGCTTCATCGGCGACATCGATCTGCGCGATGCCCGCTTTGGCCGCAGCAGCGCCGAGGGGCTCTCCTTTCAGGCGGCCGATCTCAGCGGCGCGGACTTCACGATGGCCAGGCTAAACGGGATCTATTTCGGCAAGTCGGCGCTCGCGCGCGCCACTTTCCGAATGGCATCGCTGAAGCGCGCGGTCTTCAGTGGCAACAATCTGCGCGGCGCCGATTTCTATGCGGCCAACCTGCTCGAGGCACATCTCAATCAGACCGACTTGGCCGGCGCCAGCCTGCGCCATGCAAATCTCTATGGCGCAGACCTGATGGAGGCGTCCTTGGTCGCGGCCGACTTGAGCAACGCAAACATCGACCACACGGTCATGATGGTCACGCGCCATGTCAATTGATCTGATATTGCAGTCGATCGACCATAAGGTCCCCGTACGCAACGCCCAGCTCGATGGCCAGATGCTATCCGGGCTGTGTCTGAATGATGGTGCTGTGCTGGAGTCTTCCTTTCGCGGCAGCGAATTCACACGTGCCCGCCTCACCGGCATGATGTTTCAGGACTGTGACTTCAGCGACGCTTCCTTCGCGGAAGCTTGCCTTGAAAAATGCGTGTTCGCCAGTTGCCGCGCTGGCGGCTCCGATTGGCGGCAAGCGCGCGTCACCCAGTCGAGGTTCATATCGTCAGATTTCAGCCATAGTGACTTCAGCGAGACGCGGTTTAGCCAGACGACAGCGATGCGTTGCGTGTTGGCCCACACCATCCTGCGCGGGGCGACCCTAACTCAAAGCGCTCTCATGGATTGTGGGCTTGCCGATATCGTCCTCAACAACGCCACGCTTTCGAACGCCGCCATAACACGGGCCGATTTGCGTAGTGCACAGATGACCGGTCTGCGTTGCGACACGATCCATTTCTCGGAATGCGATCTGTCGGAGCGGGATCTCTCCGGACTGACGTTTGCACGAGCCAACCTGAGCGGCGCCAAGCTGAACCGCACAAACCTGTCCGGCGTCGACCTCTCCGGCTCGGTTTTGAGCGACGCGAGCCTGGTGGGTGCTGATCTCTCCAGCGCGACCGCCCCGAGCACACTGTTCGTCAGGGCTGACCTGCGGGCCGCAAGTTTGCGTAATGCCGATTTGACGCATTGCATCTTCCAAGAGGCGACCCTCGACGGCTGCGATCTATCCGGCGCAACATTGGCGATGTCCGTTTTCACACGGGCATCGGCCAAGTGCGCCTCGTTTGCCGGCGCCGATATGTGCTATGCGCTGATGCACCACGCCAAGGTCGACGGCAGCGACTTTTCCGGCTCGCGCTTTCTGCGGACTGATTTTCATTGCGCGTCGACTGAAGGTAGTCTGTTCGCGGCCCAGCGCGGGAGTGCCCTGCCGACTGTACCTGAACGCGCCATCGCCGAACTCTACGATGCAAGCCGCGTCATCTTGTTCAACGAAGGGTGTTAGACAAATGACTTTTGTCAATTCAAGCGGCCCGATGTTGGGGGTGGATCATGCGTTCCCCGACGTCTGCAAGACGCCCTCCGGTCCTGCTGTGGTGCCTATCCCCTATCCAAACGTCACTATGAACACGACGGCTATTCCCACGCAGTCCCGGTGCCTGATCATGTGTATGCCTGCACACAACATGACGACCGAACGCGCGTTCTCGATGGGTGACAACGCTGGTGCGGCCCTCGGCGTGATCTCTGGACTTGTCATGGGTCCGGGCCGCGCCAACGCAGGATCGGACAATCTGTCAATTGGAGGGTCCCCAGCAACCAAAATGGGGATGCCGACCAAGCAGAATGGTGCGAATCCCAACGCGTTCGGACTTTCGATATCGCCCTCTCAGACCCGCTTAATGGCCCAGCGCTAACCTGCCGACTTCCATACGACATTGGATACCTGCCATGCCAAATGCCTATACGCGAGTGGTCGTTCCAGAAACGCCGTCCTCTCCGTTCACCAAGTCGAGTTATCTGCGCCTCGGCTCTTATTCGAGCGAAGAGGCAAGAATTGTCACGGGTCTCACGACGGCTGTTGGCGACGATCCGGCGGCGCTTAGCAAACAAGAAAGCGACAACGCTGGCATACTTGCCTTCACCAACAAGGACGTCCAGGCAAATGTCGAAGGCGCTGCGCTGCTGAAGATCGGTCGCGGGCAGACCACCGAGGTCACGAATGGTAACTCCCAGCTCAATGTCCCGAAAGGTACTCATGAGATCTCCGCCGAGAATGGCGTGTCCATCAGCGCTGGCGCGAATGGGACACCCGCGGACATCATCCTGACAGCCTCAAACCGCGTCAAGTTCATCAACAACGGCCACAAGTTGGAAAAGACCGTTGGTAACTCGGAAAAAGAGACGATGGGTGACACCAAGGAACTGTTTCAAGGCACCAAATTCACCTGCATGAGAGGCGCAGTGACTACGCTGACGATGGCCAGGAACGTATCCATGTTTTATGGAGAAGCGTTCAACTTCAAGCTATCCCGCGAATGTTCATTCAATCTGAGCGATATGAGTTCTATTACGATCGGTAGCAAACTCGACGTTGTCGAAGGAAGTGACACCAAGCAAGTGATTGGAAGCTCGACCAAGCATGTTTTTGGACCTGACTTCAAATCGGCGGACAGTGCTACCAAGATTCTCAGGACAAGCGACTTTAAGCTCGCTCCCGTTGAGGACTTTAAGTCGGTCGGCCGCGACATGAAAATTTGCAAGACCAGCATGTCGATAACCGAAGAAGATTTGAGAAAGGGGCAATTGAATGCGGAACAGCACAAGATTGTGGCCCGAAGAGCTGAAATCATGTCCAGTACCGGCAATGAGGAAGTCATACAGAAGCAGTTGATAAACTTCATGTAGCCAGCAAGGTAGGAAGAATGATGATCCGCGCCGCAAACACCGACATCTTGGCGATGGACGAGCGCTTGCTTGAACCTGGACAACATCCGGCCCGCGTCGTGTCAGTCAGCGACGACGGCACCACGGTGGAGGTCGAACTCGCTGGCGCTCGCCACGCGGCGACGGTGGCTGTTGGCTGCCTGGTCCGGCCGATGCCAGAGGACATGGTGTTGCTCTTCGCCGACGTGGAGCAGGTCTTCGTCGTGACCGTGCTCGAGCGAGCGGCTTCCGGTGGTGGCATGGTCCGCCTGCCGGGGGGGCGCAAAATGTCGATTGAGGGCGAAACCGTCACTCTCGCTGCGCGCCGACGCCTGTCCTTGCGCGCCGATCGCATCGATCTGCAAGCTAAGGTGTTTGCCGTGCTCGCGAATAAAGCCACGTGGATCGGGAAGCTCTACACGCTAATTGCGCAGCGTGTCCAATCCTCGGCGCGGATTCAGGAAGCGAGCGCCGAGCAGCTTACGGTGAAGGCTGTCGAGCGCGTCGCGGTGATCGAGCGGCTCGATTCGTTGCGAACCGAAACCCAAGTCATTAGGGTGACCGGCATTGCTTCCGAGGCGGCCCACAGCAAAATAATCGCGGTGAGCGAGGATCTCCGCCTCGACGGCAAACGCGTCACGGTTGCATAACGAGATGCTGTCCACTGGCATGCGGGCGCCGAACCGGCAGGACCGGGTTAGAACGGTCCGGGAGTTTATTGCGGCTGGCCGGCTCGAGGAGGCGGAGGAGCTACTGGATGGGCTCGTCGACACAAGCGATCCGGATACGCTCAATGCAAGGGCCGCTCTGGCGCTTGCGCGGAGGCGAACTGAGTTTGCGTTCGACATGCTAGCTGAAGCGGCGACCGTTTACCCCGAACATGCAGGCCTCACCGCTAACCTCGGCATCGCCCACGGATTGCTCGGGCGTGCTGAAGAGGCGGTGATCTGCCTCGAACGCGCGGCGGCTCTCGCCCCGCGCAATGAGGAGATCAAGCTGGCGCTCGCTCATGCCTTGCTAAGCCGCGGCGATGTTGCGGAAGCCCGGGCGATGACCGAGACGGTTGTTCGAGACGAGCCTGGAAATGCGCGGGCCCTCCTTCAACTCGGCGCGATCGAGTTCGCTTTGGGCCGCAGCTCGGCGGCTGAGGCCGTACTCCGTCGTGCCACTGAGATTGCTCCAGACGATCCCGATACGCTACGCAACTTATCGGTCGTCATGCTCCAACGCAGCTGCCTTGACGAGGCGCTCAGCCTTGCCGAGCGCGCGCATCTGCGCGCCCCGCTCGATATAGCTGGGCTCTTGCATCTGGCTTATTGCCGCGCCGCAACTGGACTGTGGCAGCAAGCGGAAGCCATCTGCAAGAAGTTGCTCGCCTACATACCGGCTCATGTTGAAGCCCACGAAATCTTGGCCCGCGTTACCATTGCCAAGGGTGAGGCGGACCGAGGCATTTCGCAGCTGACGCAATTCGTTCGCACTCGCAAATCTGAGCCCTCAGCCACGCTTGCTCTGGCACGTGTGTTACAGCTCGTTGGCCGATTCGATGAAGCTTTCGAGCTTGCCAGCCACGTCCTGCACACACGACCTGAGAATGAAGCAGCGAAGTCGCTACAGACGACGCTTGAGCTGACGCTCGGCCACTTCCCGATGCCCGAGCCATCCGTCTTGGCACATGTGAGTCAGATAGTCGTGCCGCCGACGATGGGTGCCCTTGAGTTCATCGCACTCGCTCGTCTCTTGCGTCGGCTGCCGAGCCCGCAAGATGTACATGTGGTTGCGCAGCCACGTCATCAGGCTCTTCTTACCAACCTCGCCGAGCAGGTGATTTTAGACGAAGCGGGGCCCACCAGCTCGGCTATGCCGCTGCAATCATTATTGCGTGTTCTGCCGACCGACGCCCGCAACATTGCCGATGGCATTCCCTACCTTCGCCCCGAGGCCGAACTGCTCACCAAATGGCGGGATGCATTGGCCGCGTTCGCAAGGCCTCTGGTGGGAATCGTGTGGGAGGGTGGCGCGATCGGCCTATCGATGGAGCAAGTCGCGGCTGCGACTCCAAACTCCGTCACGCCTGTCAGTTTGATGAGTGGCGCGCAACGGCATCACATGAAACGTTGGAGTCGCCCCGTCGATGCTGGCGTGCATATCGAGAGTCCTGCGGAAATGATCGCTGCGATCGCCAATCTCGACGCCGTGATCGGGCCCGACAACTTCGCCATCCATATCGCCGGAGCGCTTGGCGTTCCTGGCGTAGTTTTCGTGCCGCCCGGCTATCCCTGGTATTGGGCTCAGGCAGACGGCAAGCCACTGTGGTATCCATCGTTCGAAGTTGTCGTGCAGGAAGGGCTCGGTAGCTGGGCTGGGGCGATCAATAAAGGTCGGCGTCGGCTTGAGGCACTGCTGCGCGCATCAACGAGCGATTGAGTCACGTTCTCTCAGACATCCGGAAGGCTGCGGGTCCGGCCTCCTTCCAGACTGAGAGCCGTGAGGTCTGTTTAAAAGTACAAGGGGCGACTGGCGCGATTGGACTTTCCGGTGTCGGAAGGCAGAAGCTGAAAGGTGCTGATATGCCCGGGAGATCCAGTCGGAAGGTCGTTCTGCCGAACGCGTTTAGAACGTCACAGAATCTAACTAATCATCACTTCCGGTGGTTAGTAATTGCTTCGGAATATGAAGCTTTCTCAGTTATTGGCCCCTGCTATTTGGTCAAACTTATTATCGGGCCCGAACAACTCGAGCAGTAGGTCAGGCCGTCCCAGACTGGATCATTGCCGCAGGTCTCCAAAGAGACCCCGTCTGGCGGAGTGGGTAGGCGATCGGCTATCCTTTCAATTACTTATAATTTTTGCCTCGACAGCGGCTCCCAGTTCGATGTCGGTCAGCCGCGATAGTCCGCGCCAGATCACGGTATTTCCTGGAGGCGGATCGTTGGCTCGGGCCAAGTATCCTCCTAACCGCGCGATCTTGACCACATAGTGCGAGAGCGTGCTTCGTCGAGAGCAATCGCCACCCCTGTCTTTCACAAAATGACCAAGAAGCCTGATTTCGGGATCTGTCAGCGCGGTTTGCGGTAGGGCATTCGGTGAGGAGCGATTGAGCATCGTCATCCAGAAAACGCGCCAACTCACAATGCAGAAGACCGCGATCAGATTGACCAGACGCTCAGCGGTTCGCAATTTTGAGTCCTCTGCTTTGCAACCAGATTTGAGGATCTTATGGAAGACTTCGATCTTCCATCTCAACGCGTACCATTCGATCTTCTCGATGGCGTCCTTGCGCGATCGGACCGGGAGATCGGTGAGGAGCTTCTACTCGATCTTCTTTCGCCGCTTCGGCCTTCCCTGCTCCTGAGCGTGGATCACGGTCAGAGTGAGTGCGGGATATTTGGTCTGCTTGCCGATCGGCGGCAGGACGCGTATCTTGCGATACCTGATCTCAAGAACCGCGTCGTCGGGATCGCCCTTGTCGTCCTTGACCTTGATCCGATGTAGACCCTTGATCGTAACCTCGTCCATTTCGTCGGCAATTGTATGATTGCCGTCCCCGGCAAGCCGATCAACACAGGTTCGCACCAGGAAATGCGTTCCGACCTCCTCGGCCAGGCAAAACAGCTCATAGATGCGCTCTCGCGATCACCAATATGAACGCATCGTCCGGGGGCTGCGAGAAGGTCGGTCGATTGCCGCAAATTCTCCAGCCAGCGGATGCTCTCCTTCTGCTCGATCGGCACCCGTGTCGGATTGATCTTTCGCTTCAGCGCCGTCGTCCCCTTGAACTTCTTGCGGGTCCAGAACTTGATTGCCGAAAGCCCGAGCGGAAGCCCCTCGGTCGTCACGGCGAGACTCGAATGCATCAAGATGCCGCACTGCGTGCGTCCTGCCGTCTTGCCCGTAAAGCCGATCAGATCCGGCTTCTCTCGCTTGAAGCTGAATTCCGTCGTGTCGTGGAGGACGAGGATCGGTCCCTCCGTCGCCGCTACGCGCCCGCGCGTCGCCTCGAAATGACAGCAAAGAATATCCGCCTCATTGACCCGCTCGTTGGAGAAGAAGCGATAGGCGGCCTTGGTGTTGGCCCAGTCCTGACAAACCAACGGGATGCTTTGACCCATGTCGCTTCCGACTTGTGCGAGCAATTGGCAGAACCGGCGGCCAAGCCGCTCATCCTTAATCTCGCATCCCGCAGTTTCTCGATCAACCCACGTCTCGATATCGGTCGCCAATCGCTGAGCACGCGTCTCCGCGCGTTCCTTCAACAGACCCATCGAGCACCCCACTTCCGAATCAGGTGCTCAACAATGAATCACAACAGATTCTGCCGATTCAAGATTTCGCCCGCGGCGCCTCGCTCAAATCCGACGTCAAATGTGGGTAGTTGAAAGCAAAGAGACCCCGTCTGGCGGAGTGGTTAGGCGATCGGCTATCGGCTGTTGAATTTGTGAGCCGATGTGAGCTTCTATGTCTGCGCCTAGTTCTGGAACTAGAACCTTCCATATGATCGAAGCGGTTGCCGAGCGTCTTGAGGGAGCGCCGCGGCAGCTTCGCCGACGCTGGTCGGACGAGTTTAAGGCGCAAGTTGTGACAGAGGCGCCGGAGCCTGGCGCGAGTGTCTCGGCGATCGCCCGCCGGATTGGCATTCACCCATCGCAGCTGTTCGCCTGGCGCCGTGATGCTCGGGCAGAGCGACATTGTCCCGCGCGGCACTCGAGTTGCGAGGGTGTGGTGGCGTCTGGGACAGGCGCAGTGATCGAAATTGCCATTGGCGAGGTGATCGTGCGCGCCGGCGTGGACGTCGACGAGGCGCAGTTGCAGCGGGTGATCCGGGCAGTGCGTTCGGCATGATCCCCTCCGGCGTGAAGGTGTTCCTGGCTAGCCATCCAGTCGACTTCCGCAAGGGTATCGATGGCCTTGTTGCGCTGGTACGCGATGCCGGCTCAGATCCGTTCGATGGTTCGCTTTATGTGTTCCGCGCCAAAAGAGCCCAACACGCGACATTCTGCATACAGTCTTCGAAGCGCGACAATTGCATATCCGTGGCATCCGCTTTTTCGGCGGACGCTTCAGGTCGCACCTTTCCGACGCGGCAAGGATTTGAAGTGCATCTATACCGAGGAGCGGCGTGGGTTTAGCCGCGAGGTTCCCAATTGGATGTTCGACGAAAGCTACTGTGCCGGCATGGCCCGTGGGCCGCCGCAGGTCAGTATTGAGGGGCTCAACGAATGT
>NZ_LGTB01000073.1 GCF_001238275.1 Bradyrhizobium viridifuturi | reverse complement strand
TCGCTTGGCCCGGAACACATAGACAGCTCCCGAGAATGGATCTGCATCCATGCTCTCGCGCACCAGGGTCGCAAGACCCTCCATGCCCTTGCGGAAGTCTACCGGTTTGGTCGCCACCATCACCCGGACTGCGCCTGACGGACCGATCACCGGCTCGCCTTCGCTTGGACGATCGACGCAATCATCGCCGCGTCCGCTCCACGACCGGCTCGGATCGTGATGCGGTCGACTTCAATCTCGATGATCCCGCTGTCTGGCCTGCGCAATGCTTTGCGCTCCCGGTGAGCAGTCGGCGCCGGCACCACGGCGTCCACCACCGCTGGCACAAACTGTACTTCGTCCGCCTCGGAACGCCCGCTTGCGGCTTCTCGCAACTGACGCCGCCACCCAAACAGCTGCTGCGGCGACAATCCATGCCGTCGAGCCACGGAACATACCGAGTCGCCGCTCGCCACTATCTCTGCCACGATCCGCGCCTTGTCCTCGTCGCTCCACTTCCGCCGACGACCGGCTCCGGTGAAGACCTCAAGCCGCCGCACCGGCTCCGTGATAGCAGTATGCACTGTGTCCATTCTAAGCCTAACGGTCGAAACCGAACCGCAGACTCGCAGATCGCTCCGTCATCCGGTAGGTGGCCGCTGAACAGCGCTCTGATGTCCGCTGTCAAGGATTAGAACGCAGAGCCTCGCCCGATCGTCGATCGGCTGTTCATAGAGATGATCGTGCATAGGTGGAGGCGGAACCGTGGACGTCGGTGATCAAGCTCTGATGCGCGGGTTGGCTACCGCATTCCCGATTGTGCGTCCGAGGTCTGCTCCTATCTTACTGCGGGCGTCGGCGTTTTGGCCGGCCACAAAGCGTCTGACGGGCATTCCCTCTGCCGTGGTCCCGCCTCCGCCCATGCACGATGATGAGAAGGGCGCCTAATCAGGCTGGCTGCACTTGCCTAGCGACCGCCCACATGAACCCGACCAGCTCACGGGCGATAGCGGTGCAGACCACCGTCGTTCGTTTGCCGCACGCAGCCAACTTCCGGTAGCGAGCCGTCAAGCGGCTCTGTGCTTTCCACGCAATCTCTCGCACGGCTGGCGATGCCTGCTCGAGCCGGTATAGCTTTGTCTTGCCGATCTTCGGCGGGTGTCGATAGGTCCAGGCGCTCTCGACCAACATGTGGCGGACGCGGCCGTTGCCGGCCTTGGTGATGCCGCCCCGCCTGACGGTCTCCCCCGTCGATCGCTCGCCCGGCACCAGGCCGAGATAGCCCATGAGTTGACGTGGGCTCTCAAAGCGGCTCACGTCACCAACCTCAGTGGCGAATGTCACTGCGACGATCAGATCGATCCCCCGCAATGTCTGAAGTGCCCGCACGAGCGGCTCCAGAGACCAGGCTGAGACGAACTCTTCGATCGTACGCTCCAGACGTTCGACCCGCTCCCTGGCGACGCGAACTGCTTCGACCATCTCCTGGAGCGCGATCTGATGTGCGGGGTGATCGAACTGCTGTTCCTGAAGCCAGCGCAGATAGCGCATCGTCCAGCCCTTCTTGCGGGGATAGGTGCGGCCGTGCTTGAGCATGAAGGCGCTCACCTGTTGGCGGTGAACCCGCAGTGCCTCAACCGCTGCCGCTCGGGCGCGAACGAGATCTCGCATTGCCTCGTGGCCTTCATCGGGAACCCATACCGCCGTCAGTTCGCCGGCGCGCAGCAACCGGGCGAGAGAAACGGCGTCCCGGCGGTTCGTCTTCACCCGATCGCCGGGCTTCCTTGGGATCAACGATGGCGCCACCACCGTGCATTCGTGGCCGAGCGACCGGATCAGACGATAAAGGCCATAGCCCGTCGGGCCGGCCTCGTAACAGAAGTGGACGCGGTTAAACCGGCTGGCGATCCGCACTATAATGCCGCGCGTGTTGACGGCCGAAGCATCGACTTCACCGAAGAAGCGAACCTCTCCCTCCCGGCCTGCCTCCGCAATCGCGACGGCATTTCTCAGTTTGGCGACATCGATTCCAACAAATGCTTCCCTATAATCCGCCACGGCTCGTCCTCCTGTGATGAGGATCGGCTCGGACCGCCCGAGCAACCCTCGGACGCGCAGCGTAGGGCGAGCCACCTCACCGGCAGAGACGGACATACGGTCTTACGGTCCACGTCGCCAGCGCGAACGACAAGCTCGACGCGCCCATGACCGCCACGAAGATGTGCGCGTCGCGCACCTCGCCAGTCTTACGGTCAACCACCGGCACCGTGTCGCCGGCATAGTCGACAAACAATTTCTCGCCCCCGCCGTGGTGCTGGCGCATCACCAGCGGCAGCCGGCCTTCCCAATTGCGGAACAAGTCACAGAAACGGCTGTACCGGTACCCGTCCGGATACTCTGCAATGTACTCGTCCCACAGCACCTGCAAGGTCACATGCTTGCGCTTGAGCTCGCGGGCAATAACGGACCAGTCAGGCTCTGCCACCTTGCGGCGACCCGGCTTCACGCCAGGCACCCCGTACAGCGGTTGCTCCAGCTCCGCGTCGCTTGTCGCTTCCGGGACCGGCCATGCCAGGCCCGCGCGCGCAAACCGCTTCAGCGTGTCACGTACCGTCGTCGGCCCGATGCCGACGCGCTCGCCAACCACGCGCGTCGAGAGCCCAGCCTCAAGGCTCAACCTCACAATCTCGCGCACCTGGCGCATCATAACCCTCCTCGTCGGCATCCAATCCTCCCAGCTGCTTCCAGCCGGAGAATTGGCCCAACGATCGGGCCTCACACCATCCGAAACTGCGCGCGATCAAATCGGAAGCCTGCGCGGAGAATGCTCGGAATGCTGCGCGCGATCATTTCGGAACCCCGCGCGCCATCAAGTCGGTACGCTGCGCACCATAATCTCGGAATCCGCACGCACCCAGTAAACCATGGAAACGTGATCAAAAGGGGGACGGATTTATCACTCCAGATGACGGCGGAAGCGACATTTTTGTCCACATTAGCGCCGTAGAACGCGCTGGAGTCTCTGGTTTGGCAGAAGGCCAAAGATTTCTTACGAAGTCAAAGCCGACCCCAAGCGTCGCAAGAGAAGTGCAGAAAACCTGCGGGTCTGATCACGTCGGCTGGTGATAGATCTCCGGTAACAATTGCTAAAGCGAACAGGCTGCGTTTTTTCAGAGATGACGCAGCGAATTAGGAGTGCGGCACGTCTTTGGATTGACCTTGTTCGCCGTCTTTTGCGTCTATATCCGCGTCTGGTCGACAGCGCGCCAGAGCTAATTTCGTGCGCCCGCGATCGAGATAACGACCTCGCCAGATGCCATTTGTCACCGCGAGCGGAAGCGCGCTGGCGTATCCGATCGGAGAACGCCTCGCCGAATTTCCGTCCCCACTGGCGCACGGTTTCAGAGGTCACGCCAATGCCAAGGCCGCCAACATTTCCTCGACCATGCGCAAGCTTGAGGGGAACCGGAAATACAACCAAACGGCATAGCTGATGCCTTCCGGCGAGAAGCGATGGCGGCGATAAAGAGGGGCCCGGCGGTCGGCATGCCGGTCGTCTACCCCATCGGCCGCTCCAGTCGTTGACGGTGCCCTTGAACAAGCCCCATAGGCCTGCAAGATCGCGCATAGCCTCCCTCGCCTTCGCGCAACGCGACTTCACAGGCCCCCAGATTCGACCTTAAGCGCGTCATCGATTCCGCGAGAGCCGCCGCTGGAGTGCCGGCCGATCGGCGACGAGATCGGCGAGGTGAAGCGGCCCGTGATCTGGCCGCTCTCCTTGCGCCAATCGTCTCGCTAGCGTCCGTGTGGCGTCCACCACAAAGACGCCGCAATCATAGCTATTCCTCTGACGGGCCATGGGGACTGGTACGAGGTTGACGCTCAGGATTGTTGCGAGCTCTGTTGCAACCGCGCTGTTGTGTGGCCCGGCTGAGTCATAATGATAGGCAGCCCGGTGGCGGCGATCAACGAACATTAGCGACCAATGGTCGCCTTCTTGATCAGCACGACCGTTGTTCACTGGCAGAAACAGGAAGTCGGCTGTATCGTTAGGCTCCTGATCTACCCGGACGATCTCCTGGAGAATTTCCTGCCTGACAGTCTCGTCCGCGGTTTCGCGCAGCAGCAGGGCCTGCGCCGGTTTCACGAACCGCGTCCGGGCGACCAGCTCTGGATACTCCCTCTCCAACTCCGCGCGCACGAGCGCGTAATCCGCTGTGATATGTTCGTCGCCCAGCCATTGCTCGGGGGCGAGCGCCAGCGGATGTTCTGGTCTAATGCCTAATTCGGAGACCTCTCCACCCGTTTGATCCGGCCTGGGAAGAATGTGCCGATCCGACTGCAGCCCAGGCCTAAAGCCAGCGAGCACCTTGTCCCTTAGAGCCCCCTTGATCTCGCGTTCGATTTCCTTGCGGACCTCGACCCCTAATTGCCGCTCCGCATCGCCATCGCCGGTCAGGTTCAGGGCGGCGAGCCTTTTCTTCAGTCGGTCATCGAACTCCTCCCCCATTGCATCGATGAGCTGTTCCTGCATCGCTTCATAGCCTTCGGGTGCAATGCGGCGCTCCACCGTCTCAAAAGGCTCCCAGCTCGCCAAATAATCGTCGAAGCCCGCCGTCTCCTCGTTCTGCACACGCGTCTCGGCCTCGTCAATGTCTTCGTCCTTGACGCCAGAGGCCTCGAAGAAACGCATATCCGGGGCGACGACGGGCTCCAGCTTCAGCCGCTTGCGCAGAGCGGCCTGATAGGCCAGATGGACCTCGATGTAGTCGAGCTCCGCGTCGGGGGAGGAGCGGAGCAATTCGGCCTTGAGTAAGCGGGCCTTCTCGTGCGCGATCTTCTCCAGCGCGTCCAAGCGGAACATGACGCGGCTCAGACTGACGAGCTCGTCGAGCCGGTTGTCATAGACCCTGTTCTCGATGTCTAGGATCAAGCGTGCGCATTGCATGCTGTTCCAGGTCAAAGTTCTCCGATCCTCGCAGGTTTGGTTGGCATCGACAGCCAACTCGAAATACCGCGCGCGCAATTGCGGATTGTTCGCCGCCCGCCGTAGATCTTCGACCACCGCCTGCCGGAATCCTTCATCGGCAACGTTGACGTTCTGCGTCAGCAGCTTGTGCAGAAAACGCGCGTAATCCTGGGCGCCCTCCTCTTCGGAAAAACCCTGCCAGAGGGCCACCGTCTCCGGCTCGCCATCAAGCCAGTCCGCGACCGCCTCGGCCAGAGTCCGCGCTGGACCTTGCGTCCCTGTTCGCGTCCCTGCTCTGCCCACCAGGATTATCGGTCCATGATAGCCCCCAGCATCCCGGGCTGTCGCAAAGTCCGTCAGCACCCGCTCGGACAGGGGATTCTCCCTCAGATTAACTACGAACGCATCTCTCAGCTGCGTCAGCAGATTCTCGGGCACACTCGTCAGCCGGTTATTATGAGCGTGGAGCCAGCGGAGCGTGGCAGGAAGGCGGTCCGGCAGGCTGGTCAGCTGGTTGCCGAAAACAGTGAGCCTTCGGAGCGTGTTTGGGAGGGCGGGAAGGCTGGTCAGCCGATTCAACCGGGCGTCGAGTTCAGACAGACTGGGCGGAAGCTCAGGCAGGTGGGTCAGCTGATTGTCGCTGACGTTTATCCGCTGGAGCGCGAGCCACGCCGGCAAGCTAGGGGGTGACAAAACCGTTAGGGCCACCGACGTAAGGGCTAGCTGCCTGGAACTTGCGGCCACCTCCCAAGCTCTTGTTATTCTTACCGTCTCTAGCCGAGCCTCTGCTTCGGCCCAAGCGTCAAGATTGGGCAGCTGCGACGATTCGACAGGAGCGTCGGCGGCTCGCGGCGCCCGGATGAAGCACTGGCCACACCGCCTCATCGCCCGGGAGAGGACGCAGAGGCAACCTCGCGGTTGATCTTGTTCTGAAGGTTCGGGACGGATGCCAGAATCCCGTTCGGCCTGCCCTGCGTCTGAGGCGCCATCTCGTCCTTGTCGTCGTTGACGACGCAAATTGCCGCTTTCGTCCATCCCGCATCCGATCGACGATTGGTTCATCACAGTGATTGTGACGTTTTTGATACCGAGCCATTCGAGGATGCGCAAGTTTTCGGGGCCACGAGGATTTCGATGCTTCGGGGAACGCCTGGCTGACGGCGGATGAAGCCGTTTCGTTCGAGAGTGAGGATCATCTGGTGGACTGAGGGCGGGCTGACGCGGAAATGGCGCTGGATGTCTTTTTCTGCGGGCGGCTGTCCGAACATGAACGAATAGGTATGGATGAAAGCGAGGTGGTGACCCTGCTTCTCGGTGAAGGGCGCGCCTGATTTTTGACTCATCGCTGGATTCGTTCCGGCCTCCGACAGGGAGGCAAATCATGAATGTACGTTACCGGGTTCGAATTGAGCCAAGCCGAGCGGGAGGAACTGTCGGCGATGCTGAGCGGCGGCACGCATGCCGCCCGCAAGCTCAAGCGGGCACAGATTTTGCTGGCGGCCAACGGCGGTCGGCGCGACGAGGAGATTTCGCGGACTGTGAGTGTCAGCCTCTCCACTAGCGGCCGGACCAAGCGCCGTTTCGTGGAAGGCAATCTGGAGCGGCCTTGAGCGAGGAGTCGCGTCCGGGCGCAGAGCGCAAGCTGACCGGCAAGGAGGAGGCCCTGCTGGTGGCGACGGTATGCGCCAAGCCGCCCGCAAACGCTGGACGCTGCTGGCCGACACGATGGTCAAGCTCACCGATCACGACAGCCTGTCGGGCGAGACCGTGCGTCGCCGGCGCAGCTCAGATCGTCGCGTTCTTGCTCGTTGAATCTAATCCCCTGGCCGCAACGCGTCTGCCAGTCCATCTCGCCGCCCACGACGCGCCGTCGCAGCAATCGCCAAAAGGCGCTGATCTGATGCTGTCCTTCGCCCACCGTGCAAACCCGCGCACCTCAATTGCTCGAAACTTCGTTCGACCGCAATCGGCTGCCCCTAGCGACTCCTCCAGTTGCCACGCTGACTCATCGGTCGTGTGATTTGGCAATGCCTCAGGGTTGGCGCTCAGCTGATTGGAACGCACTAAAGCGAAAACTCACACAATGCCGGGACAATGAGATCACCTCTGTAGCAGCCTCGCGGCCCGACGAGTCCGACGTCAAATAAAAAACCAACGTTAGGGCGCATGTGACTCAGCCGCGGACGCGCGACCGCACATCATCGCACAGCCGACAGCAACCAGCCCGTTTGTGACAGCTTTCGTGCATCAATCTAGCCATGTCGGAGGCACATGTTCCCGACTTAACACCTTTCGTGGATTGGGTTGCTACAACGGCACCGCAAAGACAGAGAACCAAATCATTGCATAGTCACCATTTGTCTTCGCCGCTCGTGCTGCCGGGCACATGCTCCCATTTCACCTCTTTGTAGGTAAACGACCAGTCTTCCATGTTCTGAAAGAAATTGTTCGCCGGATTGATCGTCAGCGGCACATAAGCCTTACCCTCAACCAACGTGGCGTTCTTCCAGCTTATTTTGAAGAAGTTCTGCGGCTGCGGCATGCCACCTGGATCGGTGCGGTAGAACTCGCACACCACATCTTCGAGCACCTCGTTGGTGGCCAGGGCCTGCCATAGCAGCGGCGAGGCACGATCGAAGAATTTGGTGAAGAGTACCGGCTGGTGGTTGCGAGCGCCCGTAGCGACGCCGCTCGTCCCATCGCGCGGAACGATGATGCCGCTGGCAAAAGAGACAACGGTGATCTTCCCTTGCTTGTCCGAGTCACCCTTTGCGACCTGCCCGATGCTATCCGGCTTGGAAGCATCCTTGGAGATCTCGCCCTGCTTCTTCCCCTTGATTGTCATGTAGGCTTCAAGTGACATGTTCGCCTCCGGGTCTTGCGGCATGCGCCGGCACGACGGACATCGCAACATCTGTGCCAGGGAGCGTGCGCCCCCCCCAGGCACCATATATTTGCCGCCGTCGTGGCGTGACGATTAACACAAGGGACAGGAAGTCCACATACCGACACGATCAAGCGACGCTGTCGTCGTGATCGTGACAACGATCGTTAAAGGGCAACGGGATCGACCTGTTCCAGTTGACACTCGATATCGAGAAACGCACGCGTAGCCACGTCAAGGACGGCCCGACCCCCTACCCTGTAGTCGATGCGGCTATCGACAACTGCATCGCCCTGCAGGGCATAGACCAGCACGGTGAAAGGACCGCGTTGCTCCTCTTCGAGGCAATTCGTGGACAGTTTCAAGCGTAGCTCCCGACCGTCGCGAAGCCGCAGCGAGCGAATGCCATCGGCCGACGGCGGTGGTATGTTGATCGCCGGTACCGCACGATCGTCGCGCGCGCCGTATTGGCGATCGCTTCCAATAGGGGATCAATCTCGTGACTCGCTGGGCGCCAGACAGTCATAAGGCGCCGTAAGAATCACGCATGTCCGTCGTAAATCTCGATCGAGGCGCCAGATTGGGACCTGAGGCGGTTAAACAAATGCGTGTCCGAGGTGACTCCGGCCTTCATGTCTGGATTATAGACTGCTCCGATCACGACTGGCCGGTCGATGTCGCCGTTCAGGTAGCTGACCAGCACTTCCGTTCCGGGGACCAAGGGACAATGCAAACCGGTTTGATTCGGACCCACATAAGGCTCAAGCTTGCGCACGTAGTCGCTGCCACGCCCCTTCGCCAATTCCTCGGCGAAGACAAACTGCAGCTTGTAGCGGCCCTGATCGTCGATCTCGGCACGCCCGTTCCATGCTTCTCCATCCACCGTGGCGATGTGGAGGCCGACGCCGAGAGGTACGGGCGTCATCGCAACCGGCCGATAGGGCACGTCAGCACGGATGCAATGGACGATGTTCTGGTAGGCTCGCCCGCTCTGCACGGACCCGCGGAATCCTTTTGGCGCCGGTCGATAGGCCGAGTGATCCGCGGCAATCGCGAGGTATTCACCATCGAAGCGGGGATGGCCCTGCACTTCGAATATGACGCCAGCCCGCAACCCCGGCGCGTCGCTGCGCGCGATGTACATTGTCTGGCCGGCGTAAATTTGCTCGGCGCGAATTCGGGCGAGCATGGTCGCGTCCGCTTCGTTAGTGAAATGCCCGCCGAAGCGGGCCGCCTTACCTAGAAAACCGCTCCCTCGTCCCACCTTCTCCTCGACTGACACGACAGAAGGCACTGTTTCGTTGTAATCGCGGAGCGCGATCGTCTTTGTCGAGAGAACTCGGCGCTGTCGGAATGACCAAACGGCCGCTTCGTCAACGTCGCGTGACGCATTGCGTTCGTGATGGTGCGCATAAAGAATCGCTGACTTTGTTCCGAACTGGATCCTGGGGAAAGCCAGATTCTTGTCCCCAAAGACGACGGCTTCATCGCCATCTTCCTGCTTGAAGAAATAGAAAATTCCGTTCCGTTCGCAAAGGCGGGAGACAAACGTCAAATCACTTTCATTATATTGTACGACATAATTTCGCTTGAGATAGCGATCAAGGTTGTATTCTGCGGGAATGCTGATGCTTGCCCTGCTCAATTGCTGCTTGATGATGTCGTCGACGCCCATCGGTTGACCGGGACCATAAATGCGGCTGGCAATGGATAGCTCCGCGACCGCCAAGCGTGGCCGCAAGATCAATTGGAGCACCCGCCGGTCAGTCACAGTTGCGTCGAGTTCCTCGACTTGGGCGCATAGTCCTGAGGCAATCCAACGCCCGCATGCTGTTTTTACCGACAGTGTGGCACGCTCACCTATCAAAACGGCGGTATCGACATCACTCGAAGTCGTAGCGTGAATCACGTAACTGTACGGCAGGGAAATGCACTCAGTCCCCTCGAATCCTTCTACTTCCAACTCAAGGTCTGGCTTGCTGCGAATATCCAGATCGATGTTGAGATTAGATTCGTTGGTCATCAGTGCCCCAACTCATACTTTGCTAGGCCAGAAACAACTGTCACAGGTGCCGCGGAGCGAGAGTCAGTCGGGGTGCAAAGCGTTCAAGACAAGATAGTTTTCCTACTCGCCTTCCGAGAGCGCTGAACCCTGGGTCTCAATACGTGCGGCGGCAGAAAGCGGAAAGCAAAGACCCGGCCCTTCCGCCGGAAAGATTGTCGGTGGCCTCCCAGACTTTCGTTTTCAAGCAAAGTGCAGTCTCCCGGCTCGCCAGTACGGTTTCGCAGCCCAGCGTCGCTTGGAACTGCCGCGATCTCAACATTTCCGTCACATTCGCTCCATTGATTGCTAACCGAAAGTTCACGCACCCGTTGCGTGCGCTGTCAGATGCAGCGGAAGATACCCTTGGTTCGCCTCTCGAAGCGACGTAGGTGCGTTGAACGGAACGAGAGCATCGATCGCCGGCACTTCTGCGTGTAGTCAGACGTTCGCGTTGCTGCATTCCCAATAGCAAGAGGCGTGCCAATGCGGCTCTTCGTTTGATCTACTGACTATGTTTTGAAAACCGAGACCTAGAGCGAGCAATCTGACAGAGATGTTGCGCCTGTCGGACGCCGGACAAGAGATAAGTGGTTGCGCCCTCACACAAGCTCCTTTTTCCATCTCATAATTTGTCGCTCGAAGAACAGCTGCGCTTGAAGCGGCTCCGCGGCGAGATGATCCACGATGATCCGCAAGTGATGTGCCACGCGAGACCGACAAAGAGAGGCCATCGTCGATGATGACGAACAGGCCAGGAACTCCATTGAAGATTGTGATCGCTCGATGCGAGGTCGAGTCCGGATTTACCCAGTGCGCGACATTAAGAGCGGCAGAACGGTCATTGCCAGTCCGTGCGCAGCAAAGAAAGGGATCCAAACCGCAAAGCGTGGGGCGCTGACGGGCTGGCGGTTTGAGCTTCTCATCGACAGAGGTTTTCCGGTGGCCAATCGGTCCATGACTACGCCTGGCAGTATTGCCTCTCCGCGCGAGAACCGAGAATATGCCTTGCGAAGTGCCGTGATCGACGTCATATCTTTCCTCATGGGTCGCGTCCCCAGTGATGGTGTAGCTCGGTAGAGCAAAGCCGCCCGCAGGCGCGCCCTCAAATGGCGCCGTAGCGGGCGGGCGGCTTTGCGGTGGTCACCGGCGATTCGCCGGTAGGATCGGGTTGCGACACGCCGCCGCAACCGAGGAACCACCGATGACCGACGATATGATGAACCTGCGCACGCTCGTGGAGAAGACCCTCCTGATGCCGATCTGTTGCGCGAGATGATCGGCTTTGCCGCCCAAAGGCTGATGGAGTTTGAGGTCGAAGGCCAGACCGGGGCGGCCTATGGCGAGAAGAACCCCGAGCGTCTGGCCCAGCGCAACGGCTACCGCGACCGGATCTGGGAGACCCGCGCCGGCACGGTCGAACTGCGCATTCCCAAGCTGCGCAAGGGCTCCTACTTTCCGGGCTTTCTGGAGCCGCGCCGCATGGCCGAGAAGGCGCTTACCGCCGTGGTCCAGGAAGCCTATGTGCAAGGCGTCTCGACCCGTTCGGTGGACGATCTGGTGCAGGCGATGGGGATGAGCGGCATCTCCAAGAGCCAGGTGAGCCGGCTCTGCGGCGAGATCGACGACAAGGTGAAGGCGTTCCTCGGCCGCCCGATCGAGGGCGACTGGCCGTATCTGTGGATCGACGCCACTTACGTGAAGGTGCGCCAGAATGGCCGCATCGTCTCAGTCGCCGTGATTGTCGCGGTCGGCGTCAACAGTGACGGCCGGCGCGAAGTGCTCGGCATGGATATTGGTCTCTCCGAAGCCGAGACGTTCTGGACGGCATTCCTGCGCAAGCTCGCCCGCCGCGGCCTGCGCGGCGTCAAGCTGGTTGGCTCCGATGCCCACGAGGGTATCAAGGCTGCCATCAGCAAGGTGCTCAACGCCACCTGGCAGCGCTGCCGCGTGCATTTCATGCGCAACGCCCTAGCGCATGCCGGCTAGAGCGGGCGGCGCGTCGTCTCCGCCTTCATTGCCACCGCGTTTGCCCAGGCCGAGGCCGCACGAGCGCAGTGGCGAAAGGTTGCCGACCAGCTCCGCCCCAAGTTGCCCAAACTTGCTGGCTTCCTCGACGAGGCCGAGACCGATGTGCTCGCCTACATGACCGTCCCGCCCACAGCCCCTCTCGTCGAGCAAGCCGGGAAAGCTACATGGCGCGGCCGACCCGTCGACTTCGCATCCGTGCCATCAGGGTAACATTTGCTGATGCGGCAATACGAGGGGGCAAATTTGCAAGCCGATTGACACCTGTTCGCTGACCTCGATCTCGCTCACGGCGACGGCCGCTTCCCGCGACTGTTCCGGATGCTGGTCAAGGTCGATTTGCTTGTATTGGACGATTGGGGACCCGACCGCCTCTCAGCCGGCCAGCGGCGCGATCTCATGGAGATCGTCGAGGACCGCCATGGCCGCGGCTCCATCCTCATCACCAGCCAACTCCCTGTGGCAACTTGGCACGAGGTTATTGGCGAGCCTACTGTCGGCGACGCCGTGCTGGATCGTATTGTCCACAACGCTTATCGGATCGAGCTCGACGGCCCTTCCATGCGCAAGCTCAAAGCCGACGAGGAGCGGCTGACGCCGGCCGCGGCCACAACGCCAGCCAACGGCAAGCCGCCCACGGGAGCAAAACTTTGAAGCGCATCGCCAGCCCACCGGCCGCCCCCGTGGGTCAACAGGCACCTCCCGCGCGCGCTGCTGCGTCAGCCGTGGGGGCGACTCCGCAGCGCGCGCGGGTCCCTCCTGTTGACTACGGGGACGGCCTCCACCGCGCTTGACGCCGAGCCAAAACACTGAGATCAGAAAATGCACCTGACGGCACCATCACGCTGGTCGCGATCGATCGGAATGGGTGGTCACAATCCGTCGTAGCGGGTGGTCACGATCGTCGGAATACGCACCCATTGGCATCCCGTCGTCGCAATGTACTGGATCGCATCCCATACCGATCGCATGCGGGTCTTGCGCGGTCGTCCGACCTTGCTCGGCCTTGGCATCAACAGCTCGATCAAGGCCCACTCCGCATCCGTACAATCGCTTGCATAGCGGAGCTCTCGTCTGTCATGCTGACAGCGGGTGATTTCGGTCCAGGTCATTTGCTTCTCCGAAGGCTTCGAACACCTCGAAGAATCACAACCTGCTGAAATCACCCAACTTTAATTTCCGGTCGGCCTCTCAGGCGGCCTGCTGATGAGCGGGATAGTCGACTTTGCGCCGGAAAATTCCATTCCTAGGGCAGCAATTCGTGCAGCCACGATGCGGGAAGATCGGTGCTGCGGGCGAGGACATCGGCGGGCCACGCTTTCGGATCGACGTCGTTGAGACGACAGGTCGTGATCATCGTCAGCATGATGATGGCGGCGCGGTCGGCACCACGCGCTCTCTCATGTTGCCCAACTGTTGTTCGGCCGAGCTAGTCGGATAGCGCGACAATCAGGGGTTCTTCCGCACATTTGATGCAGCTTGAGAGACTGGGGTTGGACGGCTTGCTCGATCGTTCTCAGGCAACCAGGAGGACGTGTCGACGCAACAGCGGGTAGCTTGCCCGGCCATACCTTTGTCGTTTGATGGCTTTGATCCTGCTGATCTGACGTAAGCGCTGTTCGACCGCAAAACCAATCGCCAGTTGACTCTCGCCGAGGCGGGTTGTGCGTCTTGCTTTCGGTCGCACTGTTGCCGGTAGCCGCTCGGTGCATATCCGACGCGGGCATTGCGGATTCGCGCATCGAAACCGTCGCGCGTGAAGCCGGATCTCAACAACCCGACCCTGCCACGGCAAATTGGCTAAGCGCCGCACGTAATGGC
Organism: Bradyrhizobium viridifuturi; assembly: GCF_001238275.1. Lineage (GTDB taxonomy): Bacteria > Pseudomonadota > Alphaproteobacteria > Rhizobiales > Xanthobacteraceae > Bradyrhizobium > Bradyrhizobium viridifuturi. Next base: position 10,130 of record NZ_LGTB01000073.1, on the reverse strand, counting down.
TGTGGATGCGACTCGTCTGACAGCCGCAACAGGGACAGAGCGAGACCGCTGACTTCGGCTGAGCCACGAGCACCACCCTGTCGGCCTGCGGAAGGATCTGGACAATCGAAAGCTCGGGGGAAACAGCGAGCGAAAGGCTTGGAGCAAGGCGAATCACGGGCGTCGACTGCGATTCCGACCTTATGCCCTTATTCGCACTGTCCGTGAATCCTGCACTCTGCACCAAATGTGCGGAAGAACCCAATCAGGATGAGAGCGGAGTCTCACCCTGATCGCCGCCGCGCAAGTCGGCTCGAAACGCATCAAATCCAACCTCGGCATGCGCTGATATTGTTAAGTTCCCCGATGGTGATGGGCGACTTCTCAGCGTTAGCGCTTCCGATCACTGCAAGATTTAACAACAGCGCTCTTCGCGCGCCAGTTAGCAATTGCCATAGCAGCATCGCTTTTGGTGCTCGGCGGCATTATCTCCAAGATCGAGAGGCTCGCGGACGTCGCAGCCCAGAGCGAGGGCGGCATCGACCGAGAACTAAAAAGAAACAAGCAAATTGACGTCCTCGGTTACACGTCAGCTACGGCAAATGTCTCGATCTCTCTCGTCGCTTGTGCCCCACAAGCGTCCAAAATGGCGCTGATCCAAATCATGGCATTGTCACCATTTGTCCTCGCCGCTGGTGCTGCCGGGAATGTGCTCCCATTTCACTTCCTTGTAGGTGAACGACCACTCTTCCATGTTCTGATAGAAGTTGTTTTTTGGATCGATCGTCAGCGGCACGTAAGCCTTGCCCTCGACCAATGTCGCGTTCTTCCAGCTTATTTTGAAAAAGTTCTGCGGCTGCGGCATGCCACCAGGGTCGGTGCGGTAGAACTCGCAAACCACATCTTCGAGCACCTCGTTGGTGGCCAGCGCCTGCCACAGTAATGGCGAGGCACGATCGAAGAACTTGGTGAAGAGCACCGGCTGGTGATTGCGAGCGCCTGTGGCGACGCCGCTCGTCGCGTCGCGCGGAACGACGATGCGGCTGGTGAAGGAGACAACGGTGATCTTACCTTGCTTACCCGCATCACCCTTGGCGACCTGCCCGATGCTGTCTGGCTTGGAGGCATCTTTCGAGATGTCCCGCTGCTTCTTTCCTTTAACTGTCAAGTAGGCTTCAAGTGACACTTTCGCCTCCTGTTTGGTGACATACGCCGGCACGCACCGGCAAATGGATATCGCAACAACCGTGCCAAGTGCCCTTGGTATCCGCTATCAAATATCGCGAGCTCTCCCAATCTGAGGGCGCAGCGCGGACGTCCGGCACCGACACAATCGAGCGACGACATTGTCGCGATCGTGACAACCCTGTCACGACGGAACCGGGCCGCCCCGTTTCGATTGACAAGAGACATCAAGAAATGCACGCGTAGCGACGTCGAGGACAGCCTGCCCGGTCACACGGTAACCCGTGTTATCGACAACGGCATTGCCCTTCAGGGCGTAGACGAGCACCGCGCAAGGATCGAGTTGTTCCTGCTCAACACAGTGCGCAGATAATTTGAGGCGCAATTCCCGTCCATCACGAAGCCGTTGCGAGCGAATGCCATCGGCCGACGGCGGTGGTATGTTGATCGGCGCCGTCGGCAAGATGGTCGCGCGTGCCGTATTGGCGACTGCTTCCAATAGCGGGTCGATCTCGCGAGTCGCTGGACGCCAGACGTCATGAGGTGAGTAAATCACGAAGGTCCGTCGTCGTAGATTTCGCTCGCGGCGCCAGATTGCGTTTTGAGGCGATGGAATAAGTGCGTGTCCGAGTTTATTCCTCCCCTCATATCAGGATTGTAGACGGCTCCGAGCACGACTGGCCGGTCAATGTCGCCGTTCAAGTAGCCGACCACAACTTCCGTTCCTGGCACCAATGGACAGTGCAAACCGGTTTGATTCGGACCTACGTAAGGTTCTAGCTTGCGCACGTAGCCGCTGCCAGCGCCTTTCGCCAATTCGTCGGCGAACTTAAACTGCAGCCTGTAGCGGCCCTGGTCGTCAATCTCGGGCCGCCCGTTCCAAGCTTCTCCATCGACCGTGGCGGTGTGAAGCCCGACGCCCTGAGGCACAGGCGTCATCGGAACCGGTCGATAAGCCACGTCCGAGCGGATGCAATGGACCGTGTTCTGGTATGCTCGCCCATTCTGCCCGGATGCAGCGAATCCGGTCGGCGCCTGGCGATAGGCCGAGTGATTCGCGGCGATGACGAGATATTCACCATCGAAGCGGGAATGGCCCTCCAGTTCGAAGATGACACCAGCGCGCAACCCCGGCGCGTCGCTGTGGGCGATGTACATTGTCTGGCCGGCGTAGACCTGTTCGCCACGGATCCGGGCCTGGGCGGCCGCTTCGGCTTTGTTGGCAAAATGCCCGCCGAAGCGCGACGCTTTGCCCAAGAAGCCGCCGCCTTGCCCGACCTGCTGATCGATGGACACGACGCAAGGCACCGTTTCGTTATAATCGCGAAGCGCGATCGTCTTTGTCGAGAGAACCCGGCGCCGCCGGAAGGACCGAACAGGTTTTCTGCGACGTCTCGCGGTGCGGACCACGGTGCATAAAGAATCGTCGACTTCGCGCCGAACCTGATGCTGGGGAAGGCCAGATTTTTATCGCCGAAGACCAGGGTTTCACCGTCGTCTTCCTGCTTGAAGAAGTAGAAGATTCCGTTCTCTTCACATAGACGCGAAATGAACATCAAATCACTCTCGTTGTATTGCACGATGTAGTCTCGCTTCGGATAGCGATCAATGTTGTATTCGCGGGGAATGCTGATGCTCGCCTTGCTCAACTGTAGTTTGATGATGTCGTCGACGCCCACGGGTTGGGCAGGGCCATAAATGCGGCTCGCAACGGAGAGCTCGGTGACCGCAAAACGCGGCCGCAGGACAAACTGGAGCACCCGCACGTCACTTACCGTAGGATCGAGTTCCTCGATTTGGGCGCACAGGCCGGAGGCAAGCCACCTTCCGCTTGCGGTCTCGAGGGACAGCTTGGCGCGCTCGCCTATCAAAGAGTCGGTATCAACATCGCTCGACGTCGTGGCGTAAATCACGTAGCTGAACGGCAGGGAAATGCACTCTGTGCCCTCGAACCCTTGGACGTCGAGTTCAATGCTGGGATCGCTGCAAATATCCAAGTCAATAGTGGGATTGGAGTCGCGGGTCATCGGTGCATCACTCACGCTGCGGCAGTTCCGACACGCTTGTCACGAGCGAGGGATCGTTGAGGAGCTCGAAGCACTTCATTGTAACGATATCCCACGTTCCTACCCGTTTTGCGGCACAAGTGTACCGGCTGCATCTCAACAGGCAACAGCCATGCCAATGGTATCTCCTCATTTGAGCGACTGAATAGGTTCTGAAAAGCCGCGGTTTGCCAAATAAGTGTTGTCAATCTAACAGCGGCGGCGTGACAAGTCTGACACTGTTTTGAAATGGACCCCGGTTTTGGGACCAGAAGCTAAGTTGGAAAAGGGCAGCTCCGTTTGATAGACGGAGAGCATGATGACAAAGAAGACACGACGGAAGATCGACGCGGCGTTGAAGGCGACGATTGCGCTGGAAGCGGTGCGGGAGTAGGCCGACGGGGGCCCCTGCGCTATGAGGCTCACCCGAACCAGATCTATGCCTGGAAGAAGCAGCTGCTGGACCAAGCGGCCCGGCTTTTGACGGGGTGTCGAGCGCGAGAGCGAGGAAGCGCGCGAACGCGAGATAGAGAGGCTGCACGCCAAGATCGGACAACGTAAGCGCGCATTTTTCTGCACAGGCTGCGCGCGCGGCTGGCCGCGGTGTCGCGCGACGCCGGGCCCCAGTGGGATCATCGGAACGGCTTGATTGATCCTGAGCGTTCGACCGTCAGCCGCTGTCGTTGTCAGCTGGCAGGTTTTTTGAGCGGTGCAGTTGAACGGCAACAGATCTTCGATATCGGCGTCTGGCGCGCGCTGGGGCAATTCGGTGAGCGCGTGACGTAGCCATGCATAGGGATCGACGCCGCATGCCCGGCATGTCAGCACCAAACTGTAGATCACGGCGCTTGCCTTGGCGCCGGCAACAGTGTCGCTGAACAGCCAACTTTTTCGTCCGGTGCAAAACGGCCTGATGTCGCGCTCCAGAACATTGTTATCGATCGGAGCGAGACCGTCATTGGTGTAACGGGTCAGATAATCCCATTGGGGGCGCGCATAGGCGATCGCCTTGCCGGTCAAGCTTTCGGGTAGGACCTTCGGCGCCTGGTCGTCGAGCCAGGTCCGGAAGGCGGCCAATACCGGCAGGCTATGCTGCTGGCGCAGCCGCAAGGTGTATGCGGCGCGCGTTTCGCCGTCGGGCGGCGTCTGGCGCGCCACCCTCTCGACCTCATACAACGCCTCGAAGAACTTGAGCGCCTGCAATGGCAGACCGCCAGGCTTTGTCCCTGGCCTTGAGCGCATCGGTAAATTTCCTGCGCGCATGCGCCATACAGCCGAGATGGATCGCGCCTGTCAGCGTGCGCCAGGCGTCATAGCCGTCGCTCATCAACAAGCCGCGATAGCCGGCCAGGAAGGCCTGAGGATGTTTCTGGCCGCGGCCGGGCTGGTAATCGAACAGCACGACCGGCTGCGCGCAGTCCTGGCCGCTGCGATAGGCCCACATGAAGGATTTGGCCTGCGCATCACGGCCGTCCTCCTTAAGAACCTGGACCCAGGTTTCGTCGCCGTGGACCAGGGGCTGCGACCTGAGCTTTTGCTGTAGCGCGTCATAGACCTGATGCAGATGCAACTCGCTCGCCCGGATCACCCAGTTGCCCAGCGTCCCGCGGCTGATGCTGACGTCGGCGCGCCCCAGCGCGTCCGCCACACGGTACAGCGGCGTGCCGTCGACGTATTTGTTGGCGAGCACCAGCGCCAGCGTCGATGGCGTGGCGACGCTACCCGGCAGCGGTTTGCGGCCGCGTGTCTTCGGCGCCGGCTTTGGAGCCTCCGGCAATCCCGTGTCCGGCACGGCGACCGCCTCGACATCGTCGTCGTCCCGGCTTTCGGCGGCGGCCTGCTCGGCTTCGTTGAAGATGCGCTCCTTGAGCTTTTCACTCTTCGGCGCATACCGGTGCAGGCGCTCCAGGCGCAACTGCTCCTCAAGATGCGGCACGCGTTGTGCGAGTTTCTCGTTTTCGGCCTTCAGCAGCGATCAAGGCTTCCAGCTCGTGCGTCGTGGGCTTGCGACTCATCGTAGTCTTGAATCGAAGTCATGCCGCCGCGTCAACCGGGCTCCCATGTCTTCGTCATGTCTTCGGCGGCGTGATCTGAGAACGGCCATGCCGAAGCCCGATGACGCCGCCCGCATCGAACACGCTCAGCCCACGCTCTGATATTGCCGCACCGGATGACGACGCACCGCCGCGATATTGCTGCCGTCAAGCAGCCAGTGTAGCTCCTCCGTCGTCAGCGTCAGCACCGCCTCCTGACTTCGGGGCCAGTGGAATCTGTCGGCCTCCAGCCCCTTCAGCAGCATCCAAAATCCTGACCGATCATAAATCAGCAGCTTGATCCGGTCGCGGCGACGATTGCAGAACGTGAACACCGCGCGCTGGAACGGATCCAGCCCCATCGACTGCTCGACCACGATCGCCAGGCTGTTGATGCCCGCCCGGAAGTCAATCGGTTCGCGGTGAAGGTAGACCCGAAGATCAGACGCCAGTCGGAACATCGCAACGCCCCAGGGCTTCAATCACCGCCGACAGCAACTGCGCGTCGCCGCCTTTCAGCGAAAGCGTCACGCCGTTGGGCATCGATGCCGTCAGCCGCCCTGCACAGGATCGCTCCGTCGCGCAAACCGCGATCGCGCCAGTAGATCGAGTTGGCGACGGCGCGCAAACCGGAATAAAGGCTGGCGCAATCGGCGCCCGCGCCTCCGGCTGGCCATCCTCGCTCTGAAGCGGTCGCTTGGCCACCCACTTGTGCAGCAGGTTCGCGTTCACGCCGTGTTGCAACGCCAGCCCCGCCAGCGACACGCCAGGCTGCAGACAGGCCTCGACCAGCCGCTGTTTGCTGGCCGGATCATACCGACGCCGGCCATTGCGCAACACGCCGACCGTCTCAAGTTTCAAAGGTTCTTCTGGAGTGATCATCGATGGTGTCCACCTCGCTCATGGTGGACACCTCATCCCATCTCCACGCTCAACTGCATAGGTGCGCAGAAAGGAGCGCTTACGGACAACTGACAAATGAAATCGGACTCAACTCGTCTTCGAGCTCTGACCACCTCGAGAGTGTCGTATCGCTAATGCTCGGTTCTTACGGCGTCAACTCCGCATCGAGAGATATCTACCGCCGTAATACTCTTTCGCAGCTTTGCGACACACTCCCTCGTAGAACTCGTCAGCGTCTTCAATTGTGTAACCAGCGCCGGCGAAGCAGCCTCGTGCTACCTCGCGGAGCGTATGCCTTATTGACGTCGTATCGTCGTATACCGCGTTCAGACACGCGATGATGACTAGGACCTCCTCCTTTGAAAGGCGCGGCTGGCCACTCATCAAGCGCGCGTGATTGATGCAGGCGACCGCGTTGGCGCACGTGAACGAGTCACCCAATCCCGAGCAGTCCTCGAACCCATTGCTCTGGCCGTTCAACTTGACGTGCGCGATGGGCAGATATTTCAAGTCATCCATCTTAGCGTAATTCAATTCTTCGACTGTCACGCGACCATGACGGGACCGCCTCTCCTGCAACCAGCCGTCGAGTTGATGCAGGCTCGGCCCGACCCAACTTTTGTTGCGTTTGAGCGGGTTCATATTTGGATCTTCGAACATAAACGTCGCATCGAGCCTGCTGGTTTCCTTCCGTGACAGCCAGCCCTGCTCCGAAAGGGTCTGCATCACGACGTTCTCAGCGTTTCCCCAACGGTCGTCCGCAGCGTAGACCTGCCTGAAGTTCAGGATGGTTTGGCCAGCCGCGAATTGAGCATCCTCTTCGAGACCGCAATTCTTGTCGAGCAGCGCCTCGAGCCTCTCGATACATTGCTTGAAAGTGAGTCCCTTCTCGCTCTGGATGGCATCGTGGAAGTGCTGCATGCCCTTGTTCACGAAAGGATGCGTGATTGACCGTGAGGTGTAGCCGTAAGCGCCAGTTTCCTCATTGAGCACGCCGGTCAACGCGTACTTGCCCTTCTTGTCGTATAGCGGGCTGTTCGTAAGGTCCGGATCCTTGGGCACTTTCGGTGGCCTGTACTTGGCCACGCAATCATCCTTTACGAGATGACCCTTCATGCAACTCAGGTTCCGCACAAGAGACGTGCGCGCCTCTTTGGAGTCTACCAAGCGACCAACGTATACATAGGTCGCCGCCCGGTAGTCGATCATTGTTACGAACCGCCTGTTACCGCAGGTACGGATTGGATTGAGGGGACGCTCATGGAGGCGCCGCGTGTAAGAATCGGCAGCGTGATACGACGAGTAGTACTCCCGTGCCTTCGCCTGAGCCAGTCTGAGTCGCTCGTTACTGGTGAAGCCCTTCTTCCCGTCGTGTAGTGATGTCGTAGAAAGGAAGAAGTTATTTCCGACCTCATTATAGGCGTAGCCCGCGCCCGCGAGATACAATCCATATTTCAATGCGCGCGCAACGTTTGGCCCGCTCCCCCCCTTCGCTCCGTCTCCACTATTCGTTTCTCTCCCGACCTGCCGCACCACAGAGTTCCTCCCATCTGGAGTTGCTACATTCCGGACATTGACCGCAGCAAGTGAATGCCGCTCCGCATGGAGCGCAGTCATCGAACTCGGGGCCTCGGCCCATCCGCCGACGATTTGCCAAACCTGGGAGCGAAGCGCAGCAAGTGAATGGTCCGCTTGGTGAGGCGCACTGAGGATGCGTGCCCCGGCCTGTTCGCCAACGATCCGCCAAACCCGGGAACGTAGAGAAGCAAGGGAATGGCCCATTTCGTGGAACGCAGTCATCGAGCTAAGTTGCCCGGCAGTCCACGAACGATCCGTCGGCTGAGGGACGAACATCGTCCGGGCTGGTTATTCCCAATTCACATCTCATGCTCGTCAATCACGGCCATGGTGCACGATCAACAGCCCGATTGCGGCCCCGCTGGGGCGCGCGACATTGCGGTCCGAACACGGCCGCCTTGATGCACCGCGAGATCCTAAAACATGACCACTTCGAAGGCCCGTGGACGCGTCGATGTGCGTAACATATCTACGATTGCCCGCTCGGCACCTCGGACCAAGTCATCATCCTTGGCTTTGCAAACCTTTTGGGGGCTACCATTTGATCCTCGTCGCTGGTGCTGCCGGGAATGTGCTCCCATTTCACTTCCTTGTAGGTGAACGACCACTCTTCCATGTTCTGATAGAAGTTGTTCTTTGGATCGATCGTCAGCGGCACGTAAGCCCTGCCCTCGACCAATGTCGCGTTCTTCCAGCTTATTTTGAAAAAGTTCTACGGCTGTGGCATGCCACCAGGGTCGGTGCGGTAGAGCTCGCAAACCACATCTTCGAGCACCTCGTTGGTGGCCAGCGCCTGCCACAGTTGTGTGCTGTCAGGGACGGATAGGTTGGGTTTTCTTCTCAAAACGATGCACGTGGATTCAAGGGAAAGAGAGAGACATTCGCCTTGCGTTTCGTATCGTCGGCCAACAAGTGTACCGGCTGCATCTCAACAGGCAACAGCCGTGCCAATGGTATCTCCTCATTTGAGCGACTGAATAGGTTCTGAAAAGCTGCGGTTTGCCAAATAAGTGTTGTCAATCTAACAGCGGTGGCGCGACAAGTCTGACACTGTTTTTGACCGAGCAGACACTCCAGAGTCACCTGCTCCGCTTTGTGACATCGCGCCAAAATTGAACCCGATCTCTCTTTTTAACCCAAGCGTCTCGGAAAAAGTGCGACGCATCTTGCATTCGTAAGTGGCGGAGAATATGACCAGTCCAGGTGCGTCACTGAAGCTGGTGGCTTCTGTCTTCGAGCCGCTTTGGGGTGCAAGGCCGCGACAATCCCGGAGCTATCGAAGACGCGCGCGGACATTACGACCAGACAGCGACCGAACGCCCCTCCATGCCGGACAAGAAACGAGAGTCAGGCTGCAGCGAGACCGAACTTTGGACCACCCAAAACTAGAGTTTTGCACTTTGCTCACGTTGGCGGGCTGGTGGCGCCGACGTGGTTCTGCAGCAAAATCGGCGGTCGATTGCCGATCGCCCCGTGGGGCCGTTCTTCATTGTAGTATCTGCGCCAATCCTCCACTTTTTGCTGGGCATCCGCAAGAGATAGGAACCAATGGGCGTTGAGGCACTCGGCGCGGAAGCGGCCATTGAAGGCTTCGATGTACGCGTTGTCGGTCGGCTTGCCGGGCCGTGAGAAGTCCAGCGTGACGCCGCGCTGGTAGGCCCACAGATCGAGATCGCGCGACACGAACTCGCTGCCTTGATCGACGCGGATCGTTGCCGGGAAGCCCACTTCCTTGCAGGCCCTTTCCAGCACCGCCACGACGTCGCTGCCGCGGAAGGTGAACCGAGCCGCCAGCGCCGGCGAGAAGCGGGAGAAGATGTCGACGATCGTGAGCACGCGCAGCTTATGTCCCGTCGCCAGCTGATCGTGAACGAAGTCCATCGCCCAGGTCTCGTTGGATCGCGTCGCCGGCCTGCGATCATCGCGCAGCTTGGCCTTGACCCGGCGTTTAGGCGTTTTGTTGCGCAATTGCAGGCCCAATTCGCGATAGACGCGCCGGGTCTTGTTTTGCCCATGGCGCCAGCCCTCGCGGCGGAGCAGGACGTGAACACGACGGTAGCCGTAGCGAACGCGGACATGACAGATCCCCTTGATCTTCTGTTCGAGGGCAGCCTGGCCGGAGCGGCGGGACTTGTAGTGATAGGTCGATCGGTCAAACTCCAGCGCGTCACAGGCCTTGCGGATCGAGACCTGCCATTCGCCACGGACTTCGTCGACCAACTTGCGCTTCCGGCCAGGCTTCATAGCTAATGGGATGGTCCACTCCGTCCTCCCAGTGCAACAATGGCGGTGCAGACAAGGAGGAGTGGTCATGGCACATCGCAAACCAACGAACGTGGCGGTCTATGGAGTCGATCTTGGCAAGAACGTCTTCCACATCGCAGGAGCCGATGCCGATGGCGCGATG
>NZ_LGTB01000072.1 GCF_001238275.1 Bradyrhizobium viridifuturi | reverse complement strand
GTGCGCGGCAAAAAGCCGCCATAACCCCTGCCTCGCAGCGCGTAGCGAAGTGTGCAAAGCGTAGGGGCTGAAGGAAGTTGGAACAATTTTTTTGGGGCACCGCGGACCGTGGGGGAGCCAAAATCGAAGGCCTGTCCTTGCGCCGCGCTGAGGGGCGACGCCCCTAGGCTGCTGCTGCGGCAGCGGCCATACACAATGCTTTATAGAACTAAAGGCGCGCAAGGCTTCCAAAGCCTCGGGAGAGTGGCGCTCCGGCCGCACCAGCCTTTGAGCGGCACCCGTCTGACGCGGCAGCGATAGCGACGGGGGCTGACCGCCGGGCCGCTTCAGCGAGTGCCCCGGCGAGGAGAACCTTATGTCTTGCGCGAGTAATCGTGCCCCGAGGCCGAGACAGCATGCTCGGTGAGCCGGCGCATAGACGAGGTCGTCACCGCGTGTAATGGCGATCCGCGCAGCGCCCCCAAGGTTCTCGTGCTCGTCAATGAGCAGTTTGAGCACATTCTAAACTGTTTGAACGCCAAATTGAACGAGCATATGCGGCGGCATCATCGACAGCAGGCGTTGCATTGCAGCGAATCCCGACAAAGTAGGTGGTCGCACACAATTGGTAAGCAGTGGAGCAAAAGCCGGGCCAGTTGCCTGAATCCTTTGCGCATACGCGCGCCGGCTGAACCCTGCGTGCATGCGCGGCCATCTACGTGAAAGCAGGCGCCTTCCGTTCGGTGCCCACCAATATTGTCGCAAACTCGCCATGCACAGAAGCACAGCGAGCGCTGCGCCCGACAATTGCAACGCGCTTGCTCATCTTTGCCGACGATTGCCGCGATCCGGTCGAGCTTTGAAACGGGCAGCAAGAGGCAGGCATTCTTATTGCATTCATCGTCGTGGCTTGGTCTGTCGGGACGCGGCCCAGCCCACCTCGAGCTAGAGGACGTGCAGAGCAAGTGGAGTGCAATGCGCCTGAACTCGCTGGTCGAAATGCTCGGGCCGGCGATAGCGCCTCAGACGGATCGAGGATGGGCAAGCAATCTACTCGGCTGAAACCGGAGCCGGTCCTCGTTCCGGCAGACGAATCCTTGGCCCGGCGCGCCGTGTTGGGTGCAACGATCGGCAATATTCTCGAATTCTACGACTTTGGGACCTATAGCTTTTTCGCGATCCAGATCGGACAAGCGTTTTTCCCGGCAAGCGACCCATTCGCCAGCCTCATGCTGTCGCTCGCAACCTTCGGCGCGGGTTTTGTGACCAGGCCGATCGGGGCCATCGTGCTCGGCTCGTATTCGGATCGGGCCGGGCGCCGGCCCGCGATGACCGCCAGCTTTGTCCTGATGAGCGCCGCGATCCTTGTGTTAGCGCTCACCCCGTCATACGGGACAATAGGAGCTGCTGCTCCGCTCCTGGTCATTGTCGCACGTTTGGTGCAAGGCTTCGCGCTCGGCGGTGAGGTTGGTCCGACAACTGCCTATTTGCTGGAAGCGGCGCCGGCCGAGGGGCGCGGTCTTGCTGTCTCGTTTCAGCCTGCCAGCCAACAGATCGCTGCAACGGCCGGGGCGCTTGTTGGAGAAATACTCTCCCTGACCATGACAAGCGAGGCACTCAACGCGTACGGATGGCGGATCGCGCTCTTGCTCGGCGCCGTTACGCTGCCGTTCGGATTTTGGCTGCGGAGCGGCTTGCCCGAAACGTTGCACCGGCCCCAAACGCCGGCTCCGGGCGTTCACCCTGTAAGAAGATTGCCTGCCACTCGCCGTATTATGAGCTTGGGATTCGTCGTCCTGGCCAGTTGCACGATCATCACCTACGTCACGGGATATATGACCACCTATGCACTGAATACCCTGCAAGTTTCCGCGCCTCTCGCCTTTGGCACCACGCTCGTTAGCAATACGGTAGGAATTGCTGCCGCGCTGCTGGGCGGCTGGCTCGCAGACCGCGCGGGCCGCCGGCACATCATGATATGGCCGCAGATCGCTGCGTTGTTGATGACCTATCCGGTGTTCCTCTGGATCTCAGAGAGCCGCAGCGCCGTCGCACTTCTCGGAGGTCTCGGTGCGCTCACACTTATTGGAACGATTCCGTACAGCGCCTTCTATGTGAGCATGGCCGAAGGTTTGCCCAAGAATATTCGTGGTGGCGCCTTCGCGATCATCTAGCTTTTGCGATAGCGATCTTCGGAGGCACAGCTCAACCAGTTGTCACCTGGCTGATCTATCTTACCGGGAGCGCGCTGGCGCCCGCCTGGTACATGCTTATCGCTAGCTCGGCTGGGCTCCTTGCCATGCTCATGATGCCGGAGACGGCACCGCTCAAAATTAACAGCGCTGTAAACAAGCAAAGCCCGTTATAGCGGGGCGAATGTGCTATTTTTCCAAAGTGCAGCGGCGCGTGCTGGGGCTCATCTTCGGCAATGCTCAGCACAGCTTCTATACGTCGGAAATCTTTCGAAGCGTCCGTTCCAGCAACCGGCCTTACTTACTATTTGCGCGCCGCTGCAGAGCTTCCCAGCGTTTCATGAGCTGCTCAAACGGCTCAGGTTCGCCGAGAAGTAATCCAGCGTCGATCGTCTTTTGATAATCGGCCTCAAGGTCCTTACACATCTTTTCGTCAGGAACTAACTGAAGCTTGCCGGATACCGCGGCATGATAGTCAATGACATTGCGGTCGCGATCTTTCTCCCGGAAGAACTTGCTCTTCCAATCGGCGACTTCCTGCCCCAACACTTTGTCATCGAAGGCAGCTTGCGCAAATCCCTTATCATCGAGCTTCACGAGATCGTACCAATGGCGCGACACACGATCGCCCGCGATACCCTGAGCGCAAAGAACGTGGACGGCCGTTGCTTTCTCCCAAACGGTGCGCTTGGGAAGCATGATTTTTGGGGTCGCTACAGGAAACTCGAGTTCGGGCAGGGATTTCGCCGCATCGCAGGTGATCTTTCTCGTCTCGGACGGCTCACCGGTCGAGCGCGCACCGAATTCAAGCTTGATCCAGGGCGGAACATAGTCCGAGCCCTGGATCAGCTTTTCATAGTCGACATAGATGACATCGTTCTCAACACGGAACGTGACGTCGACTCCTGTAGCTGCTGCGTGTTTCTGTAGGGCAGGAAGGGTCTTGTCTTTGACCCAGTCGGTGAGCCGCTCGCGCGCAAGCTTTGTCCACTTGTCGGCCTGGCTTCGCAAAGCGGGTATGGGTGGGTCGCCCGTGGCAAGCTCAGGAATGATCCGGCGGATATCGTAAGTGAGATCGATATCCTCCGAGAAACGTTCGATGACGTCGTAACCTTTGGAGAGGGACGTACCTCCCTTAAAGACAAGATGCTCACCCAATTCAGAGTCAAAGAGTCCTTGCAGGGCCCAAACGGCCCAGATGTCCTTCTCCAAAAGATGGACCGGGCGGCCTGAGGCGGTGGCGGCAACGCCAAGTGCCTCAAGCCTCTCGTCACGAGAGAGCGTCAGGTAAAGTTCAGCCATGATTTAGAAGGGATTGGCTGACGGATTTCGACATCCACGGAGGCATCGCGCGACGCAGCGCGACGAGATCCTGCAAAGTGTCGTCGGGCAGCTTGCGCTTCAATACTTTAAGAGCCTCGCCCGCCTCTCGCTCGCCGAGCCAGGCAAGAGCCCGGATTGCCTGTCCAGCAATCGAGTCTGTCGGCAGAAGCATCCAGTGCGGTGCATGCCGCATCTCAACCGTCTGTGCTCCGAGACGAAACTGACGATCAGGACCGGAGGTCAAATAGACGAGCTTCGTCGGCACTTGCGTAGTGAGACCAAGTTTATTCGCGGCCGCGGCTCCGTGTGGAACGATCGTTTCTGCGTGCGTGGAAGCCAGCGCTTCGATGACCTTTTCAGCAGCCGGCGCGCGTAAGCCAAAGCGTGTTTTCACTGGCAGAGCGTAGAGCCCATGGGCAAGACGCATCAACTCGTCGCGTTTGGCGAGACGCTTCAAAGCTTGATCGACCGCAGCACGGCTTCCCAAATGCAAAACTTCCTTAGCACCGATCAAAGTGCCTTCTGGAAGTGCTTGGGCGTAACTCAAAATACGCTCGGCGACGGTTTGCATGGCTTCCCCCCGTTGTCAGAAACATAAGACAATTTCTGACAACACGCAAGGTTTGTCTAAACAACAATAAAAATCAATAACTTAGCCGCTGCTTGATATTACTTAGCAGGGGCCTAACGGCAAGTGAGCGTGTCGGGTCTCATTGCTCGAGGCATCGACGGTGGACTCAATCCTCAAAACCTCCGTCGGCAAACGAGATAGAGGCGGCAGAAGCGCGACGTGGAGGGCCAGGAAAAAACGTGATCGGACATCGCGAGCGCGATTCCGACTCTCCCTTGAACACTCTATTATGGGTGCTGGGTATCGAAGAAAACGACACTGAAAGATTGGCCGTTGCACACTTCAGCGGTTAGCAGGGCACAAACTACAGATCGCAACTACCTTAGCACCACGCCCGGCTTGGATACTCAACGGAGCCCTGCTCGTTCGTCAGCCCGGAGGCTTCCGTCCTCAATAGTTCCTCCCTAAGATCTCCGCGCCGACTACGGCCGAATAGCGGGGCTTTTTGTCTCATTGGACAACATAGCTTGCCGAAGTTCTTTGAACGGCTTTCCCCGAAGACTCATCCCTCCCTCAAAGCGCCGGCACGGAGCCGTGAGGCTCGACAGCTTCCCTCCGGCAAGCTATACAGGAACATACAGCGAACAAAATCCTTTTGGTTGCGAGTCCTTCGCGATGCATCTCGACGGAAGTATTTCCTCGGTAGATCATAAGGTTAGGGGCAGGGCGGCTCGCCCCTTCTCTGGATGACGCCAGTTCAGGAGTGGTAGCGATTGTCCTTATTCCGTCATTTGCATGATGAGGCTTTTTTGGCCTTCTCGCGCGATCACAAGCACCTGTACGCGGCCTGTCTGCTCGACCTCCTTGAACGCTTCTTTTCAGGCGCGCCATCGTTCCCAACTCCGCAGCAGGTCGCCCACGCCATCTACGACGTCATGCGCGCCAACCCGGCCCTCTGGAGCGAAGGCGATGACTTCGGCACCCTGCCGGAAATGATCTCGGCAGGTCGCCGCCGTATCCGGAAGGCCGACGTCGCGCTCGCGTCCGAGAAGGGCGACAAGGCGCTCGGTCTGGCGCGGCAACTCTACGCGCGGCTGCTCGCCTGGGGTTGGCTTGAGGAGGAGGAATACGGGCTCCGTGTCACGGTCGACATGGCAATGGGACCGCTGCTCGTGATCCAGCGGCTCGCGAGCCTCAATAAGGATCTCTCGCAGCGGTTCGGCGGCTTGATCGTGCAGATCCGCCTCAATCTCGAAGCCGTCGAAAAGCTGAGGCCCGAGATCACCGACCGCAAGCAGCGCGAAGCCGCGCTCGCCGTCCGCGAAGCACGCAACCAGGCCGACCAGTTTACCAAGAGCCTGCGGGCCATTCTGGCCGACCTGAAGCGTATCCGACGGACCGTCATGGAATCGAAGACAGTGGCTACCAGGCTGGAAGCCTTCTTCGAGGAGTTCGTCGACCAGCTCCTGCTGAAGGATTTCGAGTCCATCCTCACCGTCAACCATCCGTACCGCTTCCGCGATGCCATCGTCGATCTCGCACGGCGAATCTCCTACACCCCGGACACCATGCAGGTCCTCGCCGAGGAGTACACCGCTTCCAGCATGGCCGCCGACGTCGAGGACGGTCGAATGGCGGCGGCCGACGATCTGCTCGCAATCGAAAACATCTTCGAACAGATCGGCGAGATGTTCGAACGGATCGAGGCCTTCCGCAGGCAGCTCGAAGCCCGGGTCCGCAACACCATCAAGTACGCCGAGCGCGGCGGGCAGGGACTCGTCGGCCGGGCCGGCGACCTGGTGCGGCGGCTGGACGCTCTGCTGCGAGACGGCAGGCACGACAGGGCGACCGTCGAGTGGAGTATCGAGCCGCTGCGGTCGCCCTGGTCGGAGCACCATCAGGCGCCAGCCAGGCAGCCGCGCCGCCCGGTCGAGGCGAAGGAGCTCGCCGGGCCGCCCTCGGACCCGTTGTACGAGCTGAGGAAGAAGCTCCGTCTCGAGTATATCGCTCGCATCGCGCCTCGGCCCGAGGATGTCAGACGATTCCTTGAGGGCCAGGTGCCGCCATTCGCGACCAAGGAAGCTCGCTTCATGGAAATCGACACTGTAGACGACTTCCTCGCCTTCGATTGCGCCCGCCGCTATGCGCTGACGGGCGAGGTTCCGCCGCAGGTCGCGACCGGATTCGATCTGGAGCCGCGCCCAGACACGCCGCCACACGACAGCGAATGGCTGCGTTGCGCGAACTTCCTGGTCAGGCGATCCGGCAGGCCCCGGAAAGCGGAGGAGCTCCATGCTCAGTGAGTTCGAACACGTCGAGCGCGCCTTCGGTGCCGAAAAGGCGGCCGACCTCCGCAAAGCGCTGCACTTCCTGCTGCGGCGGCAGTTCGTGTTCGCGGGAGATCCCAGAACCGGAACCGTCTACAACATGATCATGGACGGCCGCTTCCGCAACGTGGTCGATGGCTTCTTCGATAGTTGCGGATACCGCGTCCATCGCGATCCGGAGGCGCAGTGGGCCGGCATCGTCGCCATGGACGAGGACGTGGCGCTGCCCCGGATGAAGCTCGATGAATCCATCGTTATTTTGGTGCTGGCAGCGTACTGGCAGCAAGAGGTGAACGTCGGAGCAGTCGAAGACCGGGCCGTCGTGGTCGCCACCTTGAATGACTTGTTCGACCGCTACCGCGAGATGGCGCAACACGGCGGCGGAGGCGCGATCTCGGCCGCCCGCTTCCGCGACATTCTGCGCGAGGCTGCCCAGCGCAGCCTTGTCGAGATCGGCGACTTCGACGACGAGCAGCGGGACTGCGAGGTCAGGATCCGCCCGATGATCAAGCTGATCAGCGGCGGCGACGCGCTGCAACGGCTCGAGCGCTACGTGCGCAGCGAGGAGGCCCGTTTTCCGCAGCCCGCGGGAGACGAGGCATGATGGAGCTACGCCACCTTACGATGGTGAACTGGCACCTGTTCGACGTCGCGGACATCGACGTGACGGGGCACGTCGGCGTGCTTGGCGAGAACCGTTCCGGCAAATCGACGATCCTCGACATGGCCCAAGTCGTGCTCACCGGCGGCAGCCGGCGGTTCCTGCGCCTGAACGCGGTCGCCGGCGATAGCGGAAAGTCGCGTAGTGGCTCGAAGCGCAGCGTCGTCGACTACTGTCTCGGCACGCTCGGCGAAGACCAGCGCCGGCGCGACGAGGCGCGCACCTACATCGCACTCGGTTTTGAAGACACGGAAGGCGCGCGGCCGCCGGTCACAATCGGCATGGCGCTCGAGGCGCGGAAGTCAGACAGCCGGGAAACCGTGCTCGCGCTGTTCGTCACCGTCGGCGCCGTTCTAAGCTCCAAGGACTTCATCGAACAGCGAGGGAAGTTGCAGTTCCCGGCGCAGTGGGAAGACGTGCGCGCCCGGATCGTCGCGGCGGTTGGCGAAGGCAACTTCGTCAACCACCGCGATCGGGCCGGCGACTACGTCCGCGAGTACATGCGCCATCTCCTGCCGCATTCGCCCTACGGCGAGCAGAACGCAAGCGCCCTGCAAAAGTCGATCGTCAATGCGATGACGCTCGATCACAACCAGACGGCCACGCAGTTCGTGCGGAACTATATCCTCGAGGACAGTCCGATCGGGATCAAGGAGCTGCGCGAGTCGATCCAGACCTACCGCAATATCAGCGAAACGATCCGAAAAATGCGCCTCAGACTCGAAGCTCTGAGGGCACTTCGGGGAGTTCTCGCCGCACTCGAAGAGGCGCTCGAGACCAAGTTCAGGGAGGAGTGGATTTCCAAACGCGCGGCCTGGCTCGCGGCGCGGGCGATCAACCTGGACTTTAAGACCAAGAGGCGTACCGAGATGGCGCGCCGAGATGCCGCAGCAAAAGAACTCGAATTCATCGAGGAGGATGTCAAGGCCATCGATCGGGAGATCGAACGCCTGACGGCGGCGATCGCCGAGCACGACGCCAAGACCGGAAGAAAGTCGCTGCAGCAGAGCGCTGATGTGGCCGCGCAGGCGGCGCACCGCGCCTCGGCCGAGTTCAAGGCACGCCTGGATAACATCCGTCGCCTGCATCCGCTCCGGGCGATGTGTGCAGACTCTTTCGAAGACTTCGTCCCTGCGCTGGAGCGTCTTCTAACCGCCGCTGTCGGGGCAGACATAGCAGGCGTCTCAGACGAGCTCTCCGCGGCCGAGAAATCCTTCGCGACCAGCGGTGCGAAATGGCTGCCGAAGATCGACGAAGCGCGTCAGGCGATCATCGCGGAGCTTTCCGGGCTGCGAGTCCGGCGTGACGAGGTGCTCGAACGGGTCCGACAGCACGCCTCCGGAGGGGCGCGGGCCTATCTTGGCGACGATACCGAACTCCTCTGCCGAAGGCTCCGGCAGAAGGGAATGGACCCGCGCGTGCTCTGTGACATCATCGAAGTCGCCGAACCCGAATGGGTGGGGGCCGCCGAGGCGCTCCTCGGCCGCGACCGGGAGGCGGTGTTCGTGGACAGAGCGGACATCAGCGCCGCCACGGCGATGTTCAAGGAAGGCCGCCGCGAGTTTCGGCACGCATCCCTCGTGAGCCTGAACAAGCTCGAGCAGTTCCGGGCCAAGCCCGAGCGCGGCAGTTTCCCCTGCATCTTCCGGAGCCAGGATCCGGACGCGATGGCGTTCATCATGCGCCGCTACGGCACGGTCCGTCTCGCCGACACGCTCGATCAGTTTAATAGGCCCGGCCGGGCCATCATGAAGGACGGCCTCTACGACGATGGACTCGTCAGGACCCATCGCTGGATCGAAGCCTCGCAGCACAAGATCGGAAAAGCGGCCCAGGCGAACGCCCTGCGCTCCCTGCAAGATCAGGCCGAGGAACTGGATCGGCTCCTGGCCGACAAGAGCAAGGAGGCCCAAGCCGCGGAGCAGGCCTTTGCCGCTCTGAAGAACATCTGTGAGGGGCGTGACGACCTGAAGACTTTCGCTGCGGCCTTCGCGGCCGCGCAGACCGAGATCGGCGAAGCCCATTCCAGGCTCGATGCGCTCGACGGCGTGGGCGACGGCGGCCTTCGCGACAAGAAGCGGGCGCAGCAGAAGCTGAAGGACAAGAGGCTCGACGAGAGAAAGACCCAGCAGAAGGCGTTTGGCGAGCATGACGGCGAACTCAGATCGGCCGAGAGAAGGCTCGGAGACGGGGAGAACGTGCCGGGCTCCGAGCTCAATCTCCGGGTCGCCCGGTCGATCTACCGCAAGGCCTTCCCGCTCTACTCCGCCGCGAAAGGCAGGCTCGTCTACCGCGAGCGCCTCGATGCCGCAGCAAAAGGCGGTTTTGCTGAGAAACACCGTGCCATCGCAGACAAGGCGGTTAAAGATGCCGACGCCTCGGACGTCGAGCGCGTCCGGATCGAGCGACGGGTCCGCGAGCTCCTTTACGATTACTTCGATCAGTTTGGGATGAGCTCGCAAGTTGGCGCCGAAAGCGAGCCGCTACGCGAGGTGAAGCCCTGGATGGAGCAGCTTATCTCGGATATCGAGTCCAACGAACTGCGCCAGTACGAACGGCAGGCCCGAGAAGCGGCAGAAAAGGCCTCGACACTGCTCCGCGGCGAGTTCATCAACGCGCTCACGGCGCGGATCGGCAAGATGGAGCGGGAATTGCAGTCGTTGAACCGCAGCCTCTACGCACATCCCTTCCACAACGAGAGATATTCGTTCCATCGCACCCAAGTGGTGGAATTCCAGCCCATCCTGAAGATCATCGAGATCGCCAAGACCTCTCCGGAGGCGCTCGACATGCTGTTCCGGGGCGATGTGCCCGATGACTTCCCGCACAAGGATACGATCCTTGCACTCGAGGCGCTGCTAGAGGATCCCGACAAGGACTTCACCCAGTTCGAGGACTACCGCAACTTCTACACCTTCGAGATCCACATGGAGGATGTCGCTACCGGCCGCTCGACCCGCTGGGAGCAGCGGCGCGGCACCGGATCGGGCGCCGAACAGCAGGTCCCCATCTACGTCGCGATCGGCGCTTCGCTCGCCGGCGTCTACGGCAGCGCCGAGCGTCGTACGGGCAAGCCCGCCGGCTTCGCTCTCGCTATGTTCGACGAGGCCTTCTCGAAAATGGATGGCAAGAACCAGCGGCAGATGATGAGCTTCTATAAGAATCTCGGACTCCAATTCGTGATCGCGGCGCCGTTCGAGAAGCGGGTCGCCGTACTCGAACACATGGATACGATCGTGGAAGTGGACCGCATTGGCGAGCAGTCCAGGGCCACCGTGGTGCAACTGAAAGAGAAGGCCAAGCGCGAGCTGATGGCCATCGATCCGGACCTCATGTCCGAACATGAACTCGCCAGCCGTCTGGCCGCCGAGTAGCCATGGCGCGGCGTTTCACGGACGCGAACGGCCTCTTGAATGACCTGCTCGATCGCTTCGAGGCCGGCGCCGCGAGCCCGATCGCCCACCCGGATTATGCCGCCTTCGCCTCGGTCGTCGCGGCGGACGCCTTCCTGAAACAGATCAGGGAAGCCGAAGCTACCGGCGCGGTGTCCGTTGGCTGGGGCCGAGGCGTCAAGCGGGATCAGGTCGCACACGTGCGGCTGGCCTCGGCGGAGATCCTATATCGATATCTCGACCGCACCCCCGCGTCGCGGATTGCGCAGGACGCTGCGGCAAGGCTTGCCGCCGGATCGGCGCTGCGCGACTCTCTGAAGAACAGCGCTTCCCAAATCGCCGAGGTCTGGGGACGGGGGAAGACGTGGCACGGATTCGCTTCGTCCGACGTCGAGATGCTGCGCGACGCCTTCGTTCTCGCCCAGGCCATCCTGGACAACAAGCATCTCGATGTCGACTACAAGACCTTCTCGCGACGGACGGTGGGTCACAGCAAGACGCTCGAACGCATCGAGGGTGCGGTCGTGCGGCTCCTGAGCTGCATCCTGGAGTTTCCGCCCGGCGCGCGGCCCCGCGAGGCACTGCGAGCAATCGGACTGGAACGCTTCGCGCCACCGCTGCTGGTCGCAGGAAAAATCGACCTCGAGGGAGCCGACCTCTCCAGGATTTGTCCACATTATCTCGGAATCACTCCCAAGGAAGCAGATCGCGTCCGTTTTCGGGAGCCGCCGGCGTACATTCTGACGATCGAAAACTTCGCAAGCTTCAACCGGCACATTGCTGAGGCGGACCCCGGTCGACTGGGAACGACGATGTACGTCGGCGGTTACCCCTCGCTCGCCACCCAGCAGGCGCTGCGGATGATCGCAGGGTCGGTATCCGAACAGACGCCAATCTTTCATTGGTCGGACATCGATCCCGACGGGACCTGGATATTCCACACCATCGAGCGAGCCATCGGCCGACCGATCCGACCCCACCTAATGAGCGTCGAAATCGCCGAGCGCTCGGGACAAGTGCCGTCCAAAATATCCGCACCCGCCAGATGCTCACCAGAGTCCGGTATCGCGCGGCTGGCAGCGTACCTGGCAGAAGATGGAGCCAAGACGCTTGAGCAGGAAGAACTCGATCCCGTTTTGCCAGAGCTTCGTTAGATAATCCGTGTCGGTGTGAGGCCGACATCGCGCCGTCCGCAGTTCAAGGATCTCGGCCGGCGGTGTTTGAACAACACCTGTGATCGGCAAACCGGACGCCATGAGTAAGGCAGCTGCTTGCCGAAAAGCGCCGTCGGCACGCGCTCGACACCACCCTCGTGTTCAAGCGCATGCATGCAAGGGCGGCGCCTGCGATCCGGGTGACGGCGCAGGACCATGTCCATCTCGCCGATGCCCGCGAAGGCGCCGTGGCCGATGTTGCCGTCCGGACGCAAGTAATGGGTAGTGGGGCGATGTCTTGCCTTGTCGACGAGCTCATCAATCGCGACACATATGCGCAGAATTCCGTCTGGTGCAGCCTGAATTCAGGACGAAGGAGCCTGTTCCGACCGCAAGCCCGCCGATCGCCAACTTAAGCCCGCCCCTGCCGCCTGGCGTCGCAGAGTGGCAATCGGCACCCTGGAATACTTCACAAGTACCGGAGCACAGGGCCCCGACTCCTTCATAGATGCCGAGGATGCTCTCTATGACGTGGGTAGCTCCTTGAACAGCGAAAGTATCTCGTCCGGCCATGCACCTTCTGTGCGGCGTCAACGCGCCGGGCCGATCATTCCCCTCGCCTATGTCACTGACAAGCCGCAGTCGGTCAGGTCGACCACGACGTCGCTTGTAGAAACGACGCCCTTGCGGTGAGTGATCGCCAGCACGGTCACATCTTTGGCTAGCGTACGGATATGGTTCATAATGCCCTGCTCGGTTTCTTCGTCGAGCGCGGAGCTCGCCTCGTCAAGAAGAAGGATCGCCGGCTCGCCATAAAGCGCGCGGGCAATAGCAATACGCTGGCGCTCCCCGCCGGAAAGCTTCAAACCACGTTCTCCAACCGCTGTATCAAATCCTTCAGGCAAGGCCTCGATCAAGGGGAGAATAGCGGCTTTTTCCGACGCAGCACGAAGGCGCACTTCGTTGCGGGGCCGCCCTAGCAGGATGTTGTCGGCTAGCGACTCATTGAGCAACATCACGTCCTGCGGCACGACAGCAACTGCGGCATACCAATCCGCGCGTTCGATGCCCGCTATATCGATTCCATCCACCAGAATACGACCGCGGTCCGGTTCAATCGATTTCAAGACGAGCCTAAAGATTGTCGATTTTCCAGATCCCGATTCACCGACAAGGAAGGTGATCCCACCCCGCCCAGCTACAAACGAGACGTTCGTAACGCCACGACCGTTGTCGTAGGCGTAACCAACGCCCTCGAAAGAGAGCTGGCCACCGGAGGGCGCGAAATCTTGAGCGTGAGATGGTCGCCGCTCTTCGGGTGCGGCCCATAGTCTAGCCAGAGGGATGAGGTCGGCTCGCGACCGCGCCGCGTCAGAGATGGCACGCGCAACCATCTCGAATGGCATATTGAGCTGGAGTAAAAGCGTGTTGAATAGCACCATATCCCCGATGGTGACCGCCCCGACCTGGTATTCAGGTATGAGAAGGAGAAACGTGACCGCAAATTGTAGCGCGACCGCTGGGCCGAGCACGGCGATGTAGGCAACGCGTTGCAACACATAGGCCCGCCAATTATCACGCACCTCCCGCGCCGTCATCGTAAAGCGCTGGCTCATCCAGGAATGACTGCCGAAATAGCGCAGGGTGTCCATGGAGCTCATGACGTTGCCAACGAAACGCGCATTGTTCTGTCCGGCTTCTCTGGCTCGTTCCAGGAACACGTACGCCCGACGCGTGGAACTCCACGTCAATGTAATCAGGACAGCCCCATAGACGACGACGATTGCAGCGATCTGGATATTGAGGAGCGCGCCGAGAGTAACGAACGTAAGTAGAAGTTGTGTTGCAGCAGGGATGAAGACCACGATCCCAAGCTGGACCAAAGCCGTCAGGGCGCTGCGCCCGCGCGCGGCCGCATTCTGTATTTCTACGGGATTGTGCTCAAGAAAAAAGCTGCGGTTTTCCTCAGGATGCGATCAAAGAAGCCCGTTGCAGCGATGAAGCCCAGGTTCTCGGCTGTCATGAAGGACAGATACTGCAGCATGCGCTGCAATACGGAGGCTACCCCAAGTAGAACCGCATAGCCTGCGAAGCCCCACGCAAGCACCGACATGTCTTCCTCGCGCGGGAGGCGGTCAATGAGACACGAAAATACATAGGGCGTTGCGACGCTGGTCGCGCTTGAGATCAGCACTACCGCGACTACGACGAGAAGCAACCACCGGTCGGAACGCCAGTACGCATGCAAAATTTCGGAAACCGGTGATAACGTGCTGCCGTTCGACATATCTAGCGGATAGAGGAATGGGCTTTGCTTAGATTGGAAGAGCCGGTATAGCCTTTTCGCACGATGATTCCATGCGAGCGCATGAAGATGCTCGATGAGGACTCGCCAGACTTTCCGTTTACCATTGCTTGGCTTCAAATCACTCGATCCAGCACCGTCATCAACTCACCAAGACTGGTAGGTTGTCGTCCGCCTTCCCACATGAGAAATCATGTTTTGTTGCGGGGCAGGCTAAAGGCCAGCTGCGAATTTGCGATTCTTGTTTGGCGATTGCGAACTCGACGGAGCGCTATGGGATCCACCTTGAAGCGCGCCGAGGCAACGTTAGGCAGGACGTTTTAACTCAACGATTTTAGCCGCGGTTAGATCTCGTCGCGGCGTTGGTGACAAAGTGGACCTCAGCAGTGCTTCGTTGCCTAATCGTTGTTAAGCACCCTGTCCTTATCCGCGCGATGAGAAAGCTCCGGTGGCGAAACTAGAACAGCTTCAGAGACAGGAACGCAACGGCTTTGATCAAATCGCAATTGGCTTGGCCTTTGAACGGAGCCGGACGCACACACTACTCGGTAAGTTTTGATCTTTACCGGCAGGCGAGCCTTGGAGGCTTAGGGTGAGATAAATGTATTCGGGCGTTCTGAAGTTCGCGGCTATGTAGGAAAGTACGGCCCCCGGGGTGCTCAATCGGGAACGCCGAGTAGCGACGTCCGCCTGCCTCTTTGCCGAGTCGCCGGCGAGTCGAGACCGCTTTCAGCCTCTCAGATGGCTCTGCAGTGCCCGCCAATCGACGACGAGGTTCCTAGATTGAGGTCTGGCTGCGGACCTGCCGCTAATCGACTGACCAGTGCCCGGGTGCCATCAACCACGAAGACGCCGCAGTCATACTCATTTCTCCTGGCTTATGGGCGCATCTTGCAGGTTGGCCCCGACCCGTTCAGCGATTGTTGCTGCAATTCTGTCGTTATATCCTAGAATTGAGTCATAGTGATAGGCAACCAGCCGGCCTCGTACGCGGCGATCCACCAGCAGAAACGACCAATGGGAGCCACGGCGATCGAGGTCTGTAGACCTAGCATCATTCACCGGCAAGAACAGGAAATCGGCTAAAGCCGGAGGAGGACGCGGCCGCTGTCCAGCGAGTCGCCGGCGCCTCTATCCTCGTTCTATGCTTGATTGTCTTCCGTCGTTAGTGCTGCACGCACGACGGATCGGTCAAACAGAAAAATAAGTCGCAGATACCATCCAACGGATCATCCGCGCATTGAGGATATGATGTATCGGCTACCTGCACCTTCGTGGCGACCGGTTGGGCGGCAACCTCCGCAACAAAGGTCGGCGTCGCCGCCGTTCCGAGCGCGAGGGCGCTCGCAGTCACAATCACGAATTTTTTCATTCTAGAATCGCTTCCCCAGGTTGGCCCCAGCCCGTCCATCACGTCTATATGACCGCACCGCAAGTGGTAAAATTGATTTTCTTGATTGGGTCTATCTACGGAATGGATACGTTCAGATATCTCGGCAGGGCCTCGCCTTAAGTCGATCGGAGTCAGCGGAGCCATTTATGCTCGAGCTCTCGCCCAGCCATCGAAGCTATCGATGCAGCTGTCGAAGCAATCGAAGCACCCTCGTTTGTTGATCATGGCACACTGTGCGTTGCAATGGTTGGAACCGTGCGGGTTTCCCGACGACCCCTGCGTTCCCTTGCGATTAGTGAATACGCGATTTCTTCACGGACGACACGACGATTATGGGGATCGCTCTGGTTCCTCTTTGTTATGGCTTCGGCGCAGACACACCGCAAGGCTTGCTCGGCTGTAGTGCCAAGTCCGGTTGGCAGTTCAACGTCTCGATCGAAGCGCCTTAGTGGTGAGCGATACCCCAACCGAGGAGCGCGAGGTATTATTTCTGGACGGGAATCTGGATGATTATCGGACCGCTAGCGAATCGAATCCGTACAGAAAGTCAGAGACGAGAGGCTGAGGCTAAAGGGTGCGAGAAAGCGCGACATCTCTTGTCGCGCTGCTCGGAAGCAGCGTTCCGCGGCATCTATAATGCCTGATCTGGGTGGCCGGCGGGGGAGTTGGTCGGGAAGCGCACGTCGACCATCAAAGTGTCCGCCGAGATCTGTACCGTCTTCAAATTCGTCGCACTTGTCGTCGGAGGAAAGCGAGGCATTTCGCTCGCCGATAGGCCACTATGCCCCCGTTATAGTCGCCAGAGCTCCCCGCTCGAATCCGCAAAGGCCAGCGGAGCACAACGAGCTTCCCGCCACGCCGACGCGGTCGTGGCCGTCACAGGATCAGTGTTTGCAGAGAAGCAGCTCCGCCCTCACCGGCTGGGACACTCCGAAGAACGAAAAGCCCTAGCACCTTCTGGGGGCCTGGAGGCCGGGATGCTAGGGCTCTCGTCGCCTTATCCAAGTGAAGCAAACGGACAGGCGGGCCCATTGTGCATTGCGAAGTCGATTCGTCAAACCAGAGCGCATGGTTTTCTTTTGGCATGCCAACCATCGAAGCAATCCCTCTGGAGGTTTACTTGTCAGTTGGCGGCGCACATGCCGGCCTTTCGCAACGAGCGCGACGGCATCCGGCCGTATCGTCTTCGAGATCACGCACATGTTTCTCCGGCTGCCGCGCTCAGCGGTTGGCTTTCGGCGCCACCAATGGCCTCATAGTGAGAGCTTACTTGCCCGTGATCGAAAATGATCCGGCTCTCCGGCCAACGAGCCTCTCGTGGATTTGGTGCGTGTTCTCTTCCTCCGAGCTCCACCCGTTGGGGAGGTGGAATCTGAAGAGCCCGGTGCGGCTCAGGCAATCCGCCGAGCCGACCTGGAGGCATGAAACCTGCCATCGAACGGCATACTGCCGCAAGACAAGAAGCTCACTAGATTCCCAGTCGCCCCATCTGCGCTGACACGTGCCCAGCATCGGAAAGGTGGTACAACGCCTGGCCGCCAGCTGCGGTGCTCAACAATGACTTGCAAAACGCAGGTGTGAGCTTGCCGCGGTGGATCACGACGTTATTGTGCCCCTCGGCGGCTCGAGCGTTCTGCCAGTGCCGATTATAGCCGCGCTGTTCATCGGACTTCACGTGGCAAGCGGCGAAGTCACGGTCCCCCAGCATTAGCAATTGCCAGGCATGTACCGGCCGCTTGGTATGGATGTGCAGCCACATCGGGCTTGGCCTCGCACCACTGCTCAGCGCCTTGGGCTGCAGCTTGACCTCGAACAGCTTCCCTGGCTCTCCCTGCAAGGCGCGCGGTGGATCGACTGGCGCCAACTCCCCCGCCCCCCGCAATTGTTCAAGGTACCTTTGCGACGGAAACCCATAGATCTTCATGCAATCGCTCGTTATTGCGGCCTTTCGCAAGTTCAATGAGTTTGCCTGCCCCTGCACCTCGGACCGCATCGCCTTGAGCCGAAATATTTTCTCGTGCACTTCGGGCACTTGCATCGGCGTGAGCAGGCCCCGGCGGCGAGGCTCCTCCAGCGCGACTACACAGGCCTCAATCTCGGCAGCCTGCGTCTGCAAGCGCTTGCTGACGAGATCCAAGACGTGGTCGGCGTCCTCGGGCTTCATCTGGCGCGCTTGCGAGATGGCACTTTGCTGAGCCGGCAGATCAAATTGCACCAGCTCGTCCAGTCGCTCGAGTAATCCCGCCAGCGCTTTCCTGGAGGGCGGAGCCTGCCACATCTGGAGGTGCTCGGTAGCAGAGGTTGACGCGCTCGCGCGTGCCTCCTCCGCGGTCGCGAGTTTTTTGGTACCGAGGTCCGAGAGCACGATAACCTTGCCGGTCGGGGCCGTGGCGGCATCGGGCCTGGCGAGTTGCGGCTCGGGCGGGCGCGCCGTCGAACTCCCCTCGCCTGCGGCCGCTGCGCGCTTTCCTTTGCCCTTTCTGCGCGCTCTGCCGCTTTCGCCCACCATGGCGGTATTTTCCGGCAGCGCAGCCCAGGCCGGCGGTTCAAGTGTGGCTGCCAATTTTGGCTGCACTGCCAGCAACCGCATGACTTCGTTCGCCGTAAGCCACGCACTTTCCACGATCTGGTCCAGCAACTGCAACGGAAGGTCAGCTCCTGATCCGCCTTCCCTCAGCGTGGCAACCATGGAACTCACCCCTGAAGCGAATTCCGAAAGCCGCTCCATGACACCTTCCAGAACGGCGCGATGCTCGGCGTCGAGCGGTGCCCCGTTGCTGTTCAGAACGGCATGGCCAGTCGAGACGAATGCTGGAAAAACATCTCCGATGAAGGTCCCGAGCAGACGCACCCGCCCGTTCTCGTCCATGAGGGCTTCGTGCGCGTCTGGTTCTAACGTGCTCGCTTGCGAGTCAATCAAGAGCTCCGCGAGAGCTATCCGGGTTTGCAGATACATGCACTTCGTATTGAGCGCATGGCCGGTATGCAGCCTTAGTGCGGCCTCTTCGGCCTTGCGCATCGCGGGCGTAGCGCTTGGCAAGTCCGCAGTAGCTGCGCAGACGGATTGCATACGCTCCAAGCGCAGTGTCTTCTTTCCCCACCACTCCATGTGTGCCACATAATGTTCCGCCACGCTTGCAACCGAGCGGTTCAGCTGGTGGGGCGTTGCGATGCCTTTCAACCTCTCGAGGCATCTCAACGCTTCTTCTCTCTTCTTCTCCAGTTGGTCAACAATCTCCCTGGCGACGGTGTTACATTGGGTTACTGCGTCAAGCACGTCATCGCGGAGACGGCGGGCCCGATCGTCGGGCAGAATGCGACGCGCCAAATTTGGGGGCAGATCGGCGTAGTAGTCCAGAGCTGCTGAGCCTGCCCTGACGACTTGGTCGATCAGCTCTTGCGCCTCGGGCAAGTCCCGGGCGCGCATGGCCGCTTGACGACAAGTTTCAAGCTCCTCAAGGAGACTCTCCAATCTTTGCTTTGCTGCTCTGATCTCGTGCCGCGTTGGCGCCACCATATCTGAATCTGGTGGCTGGCTCGCGAGCGGCACGGCCCGCTCCTCCGGCCCGGAGCGCATCCGCTCCACGACGGCGTCGAAGGATTGACTGCGTTCCCCCGGCACGACGCCGAGTTCCCCGGCGCTGTCGGCTGCTGCCGCCCCAACATGCGATTTCCCGGATCGGCCAATGCCCGTCATGCTTTATCTCCGATTAAGTCGACGATGTGCAGCCTGCCTGGATAGACCGCTTGGCTGACGAGTAGCTGACCAAGAGCGTTCTCCAGGGATACGCAAAAAAGCGTATGTCGCCTGTGGTTTCATTTCCCATCGCAGCTCCAGTGTTGCTGAAGTGGGGGATGACCGCGTATGTTGCCGGATAATCAGCTGAAGCACATGACCACGGACTGACCTGTGCTGGTCGTGATCCGCTTTTTCCGAATGCGATAGTACCGGCCGCGAGGCGATCCCTGATCATCCTGCCTCCTGGCCAGTGGTGTGTTCACACGAACTGGACGAAGCCATCCAAGTGCTGGAGAGCACCAGGCAACGCTGTGGTCGGGCAGAAATTGGCCAGCGAAGACTGATCAAGACCTACGGCCGCCCGGCACGCGTCTCACTATCCGGCAAGGAGACTTCGAGAAGAGTTTACGAAGCCAGCGGCCACGCACCGCCCCTGATGAAGCGTAGAAAGCCGATCAGCAACAGCATTAGCCCGGGCCGAAGCGAGCAGAACCGACGATGCGCAGGTCTTTTGCAACTACATCTCGGCGAAGCTGGTACCCATGCAGGCTCAGTCAGATCAGCCTCATAGACATACGGCAGCGAGCGTACCAAGCGCACCGAGCATCAACCCGATCAGCGAACCGGTCGTCGGAACGTCTCTAAAGAGGAGAAGAGTGAGTATCGGCTCCACCACCAGAATAGCTCCCACCGATATTGCGACAATGATCCAGATATTCTTCAGATGCATGTAGCCCAGCGCGTATCCGAAAACGAGAAGGATGCCACCGAAAGATATCAGGAGAAACATCGGCGGGAGCATTGTCACATCCCCGCCCGCCTTTCCAAACCGCCTTGAGGCAATCAACTCGGCGGTGATCGAAATCGCTTCTCCAAGGAAAACCGCTGCCACCGCTACAATCTTCAATATCAAGCTCGTCGGCTGTCCATGGCGGCCCGGATATGGGGAAATCGGAGCGCACCGTTGGCGTTGCTTTTTCGCTTGTCCGGCGCCTGCACGGCGCCGGGCCGGCTCACCTGTCGCTCCTTACGCGGGCTCGTCAACGCCTGCCTGATTACCGACAGGCTCGCGGCATGCAGCGATTGTTTGGCGCCGATCACGCCGCTTTCGCTAGCGGCGTCAACGAATGCGGTTCAAGACGAGCCCAACCGCACCGCGTGCCGCCTGCCGCCTGCCGCCGACGCGATCAGGGACTAGGCTGCAATCCGCACTGGGAGTGAGGAATAGCCGTGCACGAAATTAGATGCGATTCGCTCGGGTTCGCCGACAACGCTTACGTCTAGCCCGGCACGCAATATTTCGTCCCAGAGGATATTCAACTGCAGTTGTGCAAGATGCCGACCAACGCACCGATGGATACCAAATCCGAACGATAGATGCTGCCGCACATTCTTGCGGTCGATCACAAAGCTGTCGCCATTCTCGATGACTTCTTCATCCCGGTTGCCAGAGATATACCACATAACGACCTTGTCGCCTTTGCTGATCTGCTTGCCACCCAGAATGCAATCTGCCGCCGCGGTGCGGCGCATATGGGCGATCGGTGTCTGGTAACGAATAATCTCCGACACGGCGCTCGACACGAGCGCAGGGTTATCGCGCAGTTTTCGCAGCTCGCCGGGGTACTGATTCATGAATAAGACGCCGCCGGTCATCGAGTTGCGGGTGGTGTCATTGCCTCCGACGATCAGCAGGATTAGATTGCCGAGAAACTCATCCGGCTTCATATGCCGCGTGTCGGGCGAATGTGCCATCAAAGAAATCAGGTCCAGGCGCGGCTCGGCATTAATGCGCTCGTTCCAAAGTCGCGTGAAATACTCAAGACATCCGGACAGGATTGTCCTTCGCTTTTCCCAGCTGTCGATGGCATGGCCGGCTCTCGGAGGCGTAACAGCTACATCTGACCAATAGGTCAGGAGCCGTCGGTCTTCGAAGGGAAAGTCGAAGAGCGTGGCAAGCATCTGCGTCGTCAGCTCGATCGAGACCATATTCACCCAATTGAACGGATCATTGCGCGGCAACCCGTCCAGAATCACCCTGACCCGCGAACGGATCAGACTTTCAAACTTCACCAGGTTATCCGGTGCAACTATCGGACTTACGGTATTGCGCTGCCCGGCGTGTTTTGGAGGACCCATCTTAATGAAGCTCGGGGTCCAGTGCTCGTCAGGCACATCGACGATCGTGACACCCTGTTCTGATGAGAATGCCTTATGGTTTGTATCCACCGCGACAATATCGCGGTACTTCGTGACGGACCAATAGGGGCCATAGCCGCTGTCTTGGCAGTAGTGAACGGGATCTTCCCTTCGCAGCCGCTCGAAGTACCCCCATATGCTATCATCCTGAAAGCGCTTGGCTTCGCTAACATCCAGCTTGCTCAGCGGGATACTCGACGCCTCATCGGCTCTACATGCCGATCTCGCTTTCATGATGGTCTCCGCAGATTTTGTTCATTCGAGAGCATACGGGTCCGCATAGTCGCTCTCCACGACCGCCCTGATGTGTTGGTTGCGAGCATGTCCTCGCTCCAACAGAGTATCTCAAACCGCGAGCCGGCCCCTCCTACCATTTCTGGCAGGACAGATCGCATTGACTATCCAAGTCGATCCAATCCAGTGGACCTTAGAACCATCACGGCAACGCTGGCATCGCCCGAGATCGACTATATCGTTGCTCGAAATCAAATAGCTGACTGCCACCATAGCTTTCCAGGTCTTGAAGATCTCAAATGCGAGCCTCTTTGCCTCCTCACGGCCGCATTGAAGCTATTTTTGGGCCGCAGCGCGTGCGGCGACAATCATTAGCGCTGCTCATCTTCCATGACACCACTTAGCCCTGCCCCCCCGAGAGTACGCAAATGTTCTGTTCGACCCGACAAACGCCTGCTTGATCCAACATCCTGGCGGGCAGCCCAGCAACTGAACGAGACAGGAGCTCTCGACGACGATCGTCTCCGAGACTACGATGCTCAATCGCCATCCACCCAGTTCATGGCCGCGGAACCATTGGCAAGGACGATGGCTTGCGACAAGTAAAACGGATGGTCCGGACCCTGACACCGTCATAGGCAGAACTCCAAACAGCCCTTTCGCCCGTTCAGCTTCTGATCAGCATCGCCGCTGCTCGGCAAGCTCTGCGCGGACCATTGCGACGAGGAAGCCAGGCTTGGCACCCGGCTCACGCTAAAGATAGACGAGGATATCAGTGACAGCGAACGGTACTATGCGCAGTCAGCACGTAGAAAGCGGTATTCGCCCCCGAGAGATCGGTGCCACGTTCAGCAAGCGCGTTGTCGAACCCGGCGCATTGCCGAGCGCCCCTGCTCTCCTTCCAGCAGTTCCACCTGAAAGGATCAAAGAGAATGACGGCATATCCGACGACGTTGCAGAATCTGCGCGCGGCCGATCCTGGTAGCAAGGTATTGGAGATAACCACGACCACCGGCTGCATCGTCAGATGTTCTTATTGCTCCCAGGACAAGTTTGCAGATCGCCAAAGGCTCGTATCCCAAGCCAAGCATCTGGGTGTTCAGGATTTCAAGCAATGTCTCTCACGCGTACCGAGAGCTACCGGCATTAGTTTTGCCGGATATTCGGAGCCGTGGTTGCATCCGCATTGCAGCACAATGGTTGAGCATGCTTACGCACGCGGCCACGACGTCCGGATCTTCACGACCCTTGTTGGAATGAACGGAACTGACGTTCGGCGCTTGCAAGTGCTCCGGTTCAAGACTTTCGTCGTTCACGTACCCGACGACGGCACCTATATGAACAGCCGCCTCGTCGGAAAAACTACATCAATGTCATGCGCCGATTGATTGAGGCAAACATTCCCTCAATTCAATTGGTGGTCCTGGGTAAAATCCATCCTGATCTAGCCGACGTAATCCCCGCCAAAAAGCTACAACGCTTGCGGCCGCTGAGTAGCAGGCGAGGACGTATAGATCCGAGAATGATCACCTCCCGGCAGCCGACCGCCGGCACTCTGACATGCAATGGGAAACAGCAGCATCGGAATGTCCTGCTTCCAAACGGCGATGTTACTTTGTGCTGCATGGATTTTGAGCGGCGTCATGTCCTTGGGAATCTTTTGCGCGACGAGTACGAAGATCTGTTCGAAGGACGGATATTTAGCGAAATCGCCGACCGCATGAACGGTACGGATGGCTTTCTGCTGTGCAGGACGTGTGAATTCGCCAAACCGGAGCCGGAATGTAGGAGCCCTGCCCGCGCGCTGTGAGAATGGCCATACCGATGGAAGCGCGCCGCACCAGCTGGACTAGTGCCAGAAGGCGGATCAGAGTCGCGCTTCGGCGAAATGCACGACCGGGGACCGGCCCTTAGGAGAGCTCCAAGAAATGTGTTGCGGGGGCCCTTTCCCCGCACAGAACAATATTGGCAAATCCGTCCCTCCATGGCCTGAGCTGTTTCAGCCACTTATCCGACTCGCCTTACGCTCCACTTGAGGCTGCGCCTCACTTGTGACTCAGGTACAATATGATGTCCAGGGGATGGACGCGGACGGGTGATGAAGGAGTTGATCCGAGACATCCAACGTTTGCTCGCACGCAAGTCCGTCGAGGTCGAGATCACTCGACTTTGCAAAAATAAAAACGTGTGCTGTCTCGATCGAAAAGAGACCAGCGACTTGATGATCCGCATTATCAGCACAGCGCAGTCTGTCACTCGCGGCTCCAAAATTGCAGGGTTGCCGACGACTGGAGCTCCGCGAGATGGATGGTTGGATAGTAACGGTCGCCATCGAGCATGATGACGACGACGACGCATTCAGGCACGTAACCTACGCGGTCGCGACTGCTGACCCTGCAGAAGCTGTGAAGCTGTGGCGCTGTGCGCCTGAAAGATAGCGGCGGCAAGGCTGCAATGCTAATCTGCCCGATCGAAGAAGAGCAGGTGCAAAGGCTCGGCTTACAGCCCGGGGAACTAATCGCGATCCACGATGACGAGATTGATCCGATCAACTCGCGCTCGCAGCGGCACTAAGCGCGTTTGTTTCTTTGCCCGACTTCAATCATTTGCTTGACGTGATGACGGGCATGTCCCAAAGCTGACACTGATTGACCGCGAGAAGCCTAGGGGCGCTGTGAAAGCACATCGTCTTCCCTCGAACATCCAATGACCGTCTGGCACGCAAGTTGCTGAGATATCGACGGCTTGGGTGCTTCTACGTTAGTGACCCTTACGAGACAACCAAGCCCTTTCGTAATCCAACTCGCACGGGCGGCGATCCACCCCACCGCCCGTGCGTCTTTTCCCGCGACAAGGCAGCCAAGCTCCAACTCGCGCGGGTGGTTCTTCCCGTAACCCCGTGCGTCTTTTACGGTTGCTCGGTCTCAGCCATCCATCACAGGGAATCATGCCGTGGCCCGCGAAGAGGCTCTGACAAAGGCAATAGCGGCGCTTAAAGAATGGTCCGAGGGAAATATCCCGATGAGCGACGTGCTCGACGCGATTGTAGAGCTTCACGAGACTTTTCCGCCACCCGAGCCCCCAAAGCCAACAAAGCAGAAGAGTCATTCATAGCATTCCGCTCTCTATTGCTTGGGGGCGCACACACCAAGAGCGAGATGCAGCCGTGATGGCGCGCTCGTGCGTGCGGTTGTCGAAGAGCTATTCCGGAGAACCTGAACTCGCGACGTCTATCTTCATTTTGAAGGCTGGCCAAAGTACGTGATTTTGAATATCGGGCTCGAGAACAGCGCAAGCGTTGCTCGACTAGCCTCTTCCCAGAGCACAACGCAGCCGTGGCATGTCATTTGCTCAGATT
>NZ_LGTB01000071.1 GCF_001238275.1 Bradyrhizobium viridifuturi | reverse complement strand
GCTGGATCGAGATCGGTGGTTCTGGGTTGCGATCGCAACTTCGGTCATTCAACTCGTCGGACTGCTTTTCGCCCATCTTGCCGCCGGTATGCATGAAGGCGATCGCCTTGCGCACCTGCTCGGTGGTGCCGTCGGGCAGGTGCATGTCCTGCGCTCGCTGCACGAGGTCCTGATAGACGAGATCGGTGCCGGGGCACTCGACCTTGGCGGCGAAGGCCTGCAGCACCATCGTGACATAGGCCGCGCGCGGATCGGCGTGGGCCGGGGTTGCCGCGACAATCAGGCCGCCGATCAGCAGAGCGTAACGCATCGAATTCCTCCCGAGGGTTTTAGACATTTTGTCGCAAAGCTAGCGTCCGCGGGAACTGACTGCAACCGCAAGGACACACCTGCCGAAGGAACCGATCAAACAGCCGTGTTCCGACCGGGGCTGCCACGATTTCAGCACGATTTCGGCAGCAAGTGCCACAAGTTGACGCAGGGGAGAATGATCGTGTCGAAGTTGGGGCTTGCTGCGGTGCTGGTGGGTTCGCTTGCACTTGGCGGCTGCATGCAGGCGACGCTGTCGCCGGTGACGGATGCCGCGATGACGCCGCGCGATCGGCAATTGCTGGCGCATCCGCCCTATGCGGACGCCAAGATCCCGGATCAGTTCCAGCGCCACATTGTCGATTACACGCGCAAGGAGCAGCCGGGTTCGATCCTGGTCGA
The DNA here is from genome assembly GCF_001238275.1 of Bradyrhizobium viridifuturi. Lineage (GTDB taxonomy): Bacteria > Pseudomonadota > Alphaproteobacteria > Rhizobiales > Xanthobacteraceae > Bradyrhizobium > Bradyrhizobium viridifuturi. The sequence goes on along the minus strand of NZ_LGTB01000071.1, from coordinate 26,235 downwards.
TACCGACGCGCGCTACCTCTATTACGTGCTGCCCGGCGGCAAGGCGATCCGCTACGGCGTCGCCGTCGGCGAGGAGGCGATGGCGTTCTCCGGTGTCGCCACCGTCGGCCGCCTGGCCGAGTGGCCCGATTGGGTTCCGACCAAAGACATCCAGGAGCGGCTCGGGCCGTACCCGGCGCGTGTCGCCGGCGGGCCGGCCAATCCGCTCGGTGCCCGCGGCATCTACCTCTACCAGGGCAACAAGGACACGCTGTACCGCATTCACGGTACCAACCAGCCCGAATATATCGGGCAGGCGATCTCGTCGGGCTGCATCCGCATGAACAACGCCGACGTCATCGACCTCTACCAGCACGTCAAGCCGGGCGCGACCGTGGTCGTGCTGCCGCCGGGCCAGAGCGCCTAATTCGCACTCAAAGTGCAAAGCGGCCGATCGCGTCAACCGCGACCGGCCGTTTTTTTTAGCAGTTGGTCAGCCGTCAGCGCAGCGGCATCGGCGGCCGAACCACCGGGCCGCCATCATCAGCATCGACGATGTTCGACTGTTGCTGCGGTTGTATCGGCCGCGGTGCCGCAGCCTGCGGCGCGACCGCAACGGGGGCCGGCAGCGGCGCCGCTGAGGCCGACGGAGGCGGCGGCGGGATATAGGCCTGCGCCGGCCGGCGCACCGGCGGCGGAGCAACGGCCGCATGCGGCACGGCCTGAGGCGTGATCGCGGCGCGTGGGCGCGGGGCGACCGGCCGTGGTTCGACGGCCCGGCTCTCGGTCGTCCTCGCGACACGCTGCGCCAGTTGATCCTGGCCGGCCTTGAGCTGATCGATGCTGGTCTTGAGCTGCTCGATCTGCTGTCCCATCGACGCGAGGTCGCGCGCCATCGACTGCAACAATTGCGTCTGGTCAGGCACGGCTGCGGCCGCTGCCGGCGCAGCGGGGGCGACCGGCGCTGCCGCGGCGGCCGGTGCTGCGGCAGGCGCGGGCGCGGCGGTGGCAACGTCCTGCGGAGGAGCCGTCGGAGCGGCCTCGGCGGGCTGCTCGGAGGTTGCCGCCTGTGCAGCCGGCGGGGTGGCCTGGTCCGGCGCGGCGGTCGATTTGCCCGGCAGCAGCGACGTCAGCGCCTCGACCTGCGGCACGTACTCGGCCACCATCTGCTTGACGCGATGTCCGTAGTGCTGCCACGCCGCGGTGCCCATGGCGCCGGCGATCGCGAACAGGAACCAGAAAGCGCGGATCGCCCATTTGTTGGTGGGGCGCGGCGCGCGCTCCAGCCGGATGTCGTCCAGCCTGCCGTCATGGCTTGCAGCGCTGTATTCCGGCGCGGCCGGCGGCACCGCCGTCATCGCTGCCGGCGCGACCGGCGGCACCGAGGCCACGGCAGCAGCAGGCGCGACCTGTGGCGTGGAAGACGGCGCGAGACTTGGGCCGAACCACGGCTCGCGCTGCCCCGGCGCTGCCTTGCCGGCGGCCGCTGGTGCAGCGGCAGCGTTGTCCGGGCGGGCCGGCGCGAAGCTCGGTTCGATCGCGAAGATGTCGTGCGGATCTGCGTCTTTCAGTGTGGATTGCATGGCGGTCCCCGTTTCAGTCCAAGGTCAAACCGCAAATGGGCGGCCGGCAAATTTCGCTCTGTATCGACCCCTGGCCCTGTCCCCACAACTCCAGCCGGGTTTGACCAAAGCAAGGCGAGAGGGTGGAGAGGTTGGGGAGTTTCGGGAACCGGAGCGGGCAGCCGACGGCGCGGGAATTGACGTGCGGGCGGTCAGCTCCAGGGCTGCAATTCCAGGGGAGTCTCCAGGGTTGTGTGGCGCATCCACCACACCTGAGGGGAAATCGTCCGGTGCGAGGCGTGTCTGACTGCGGTTCGCCACCGTTCTGCCCCGATTGGATTCGGCTCATTAGGCGGGTGTTGGATTTTCGGCTTGGGCTGGGGCGCGAGTTGGGGATGCAACATGTCACGCGACGATGCAGTCATTTCGTACGTCGACGTTATCAGCCGCGCGCGCGGTGCCGCGCCCGCGATCCGGTTTGCCCATGCGCGAAAGCCGCTGCGGCTGTTCGCGATGGTGATCGGCGCCGCCTCGCTCGCGGCTTGCGCGCAATCATCCGTCGTCAGCCAGCGCTCGCAGGCGCTCGCCAGTCGGCCGGCGTCGGCCGAGCCGACCCGGGCCGCGTCGGCGACGCGCACGCATGTCGCAACCGCGCACAGGCACGCGCCGTATGCCTCGCGCAAGACCGCCGACAGCAAGATCGCATCGCAGGGCGTTGCGAGCTTCTACAGCGACGAGCAGGAGACCGCGAGCGGCGAGAAGTTCAATGCGCATGATCTGACGGCCGCGCATCCGACATTGCCGTTCGGCACCAAGCTGCGCGTCACCGATGTCAAGACCGGCCGCTCGGTCACCGTGCGCGTCAATGACCGCGGGCCTTACGTGCCGGGGCGCATCGTCGACGTCTCGTATTCCGCGGCACAGTCGCTCGGCATGATCGGCAAGGGCGTCGCCAATGTCAGGCTCGACGTGGTGCAGTGAGCCGCGTCGCACAGCCGAGGTTCGGGATTTTTTGCCGGCTGGACCGGGAAAAACTCCCGGCGTAGTGCGCGCTTTAATCCTGTTGTCCGAAGCACCCAGCCCAATAGAATTGGCGCTGCTACTTCCCCGTGCTCGCATTTTCCAGGCGCGTGGATTTCTACCCAACGAACCTTTCCCCGCCTTGGAGTGTCCCGCCAAGGCGGGATTTTTTGTTTTGGAGCCATGCGCGCCGCACGCGTTGACAGTGCCGGTCGGAGCCATAACCTCCGCTTCGCATTCGGAGGATGGCGCATGCCAAACAACAATCAAGAAATTGACGCCGTCGTATCAAGTCAGCCCTCTCGGCGCGGAGCATTGCAGCTGTTTCTGGGCGGCGCCGCCGTGCTGCTCGCGCCGGATGGACGCCTTGGTGCCGTGACGATGGCGCAGGCCGAGACCGCCTTTTCCGATGGACTGCCGCGCGGTCAGCCGGAGGAGCAGGGCATCGCGCCGTCAGCGATCCTCGACTTCCTCGACGATGTCGACCGCCAGGGTTACGAGCTGCACAGCTTCATGCTGTGGCGCAACGGCCGGGTGGTTGCCGAGGGCTGGTGGTCGCCGTATCGCGCCGATCGCAACCATATGATGCATTCGCTGACCAAGAGCGTCACCGTATCCGCGGTCGGGCTTGCCATGGCCGACAAGCGTTTCGGCCTGCAGGACAAGGCCGTCTCGTTCTTCAAGGACAAGCTGCCGCCCGTCGTCGACGACAAGCTCGCGGCGATGACCGTCGAAGACCTGCTGACCATGCGCACCGGCCACGCCTCGATGACGTCGGGATCGGCATGGCGGCCGATCAAGACCAGTTGGGTCGCCGAGTTCTTCAAGATTCCGGTCGTCTACCAGCCTGGCACCAAATGGGTCTACACCTCGGCCGCGACCTATCTGCTGTCGGCGATCGTCACCAAGACGACCGGCGAGGCGGTGGCCGACTATCTGAAGCCGCGGCTGTTCGATCCTCTTGGGATCTCCGGCTATCAATGGCCGGTCGGGCCCGAGGGCATCTCACCCGGCGCCAACGGCCTGAGCTGGAAGACGGTCGATTGCCTCAAGCTCGGCATCCTGTATGCGCAGAACGGCATCTGGAACGGCAAGCAGGTGCTGCCGGCCGATTGGGTAGCGGCGGTGCAGCAGCCGCACGTCAAGGACACCTACGGTTATCAATGGTGGATCGGGCCCGGGACATTCTACGCCGACGGCCTGTTCGACCAGCTCAGCTTCGTCTTTCCCAAGCACAATGCGGTGCTGGCGATCACCGCCGGCATCCCGCAGCGTAGCGGTTTCAACAAGCTGGTGTTCCGGCATTTCCCGGCGATGTTCGCTGGCACGGTCGCGAAGAACGACGCAGATGCCGGGAAGCTGAAGGCGCGAACCGCGGCCTTGCAGTTGCTGCCGCCATTGGTCACGGCATCATCGCGGGTTGCAGCGGAGATTTCCGGCAAGACCTGGCAGATGCCGGAGAATGCCGATGCGATCAAATCGGTCAATCTCAGCTTCGCCGACAAGACCTGCACCTTCACGCTCGAGGACGGCAGAGGCACGCACAAGGTCGAGGTCGGACTCGACGCGCCGCGCGAAGGCACCACGACGATGACCGGCAACAAGCTGCATCACGAGTATCAGCCCGATGTGATGCGCGTGGTCGCGAGCGGCACCTGGCGCGACCTGCGAACCTTCGTGATGACCTGGACCTTCGTCGAATCGGCGTTCCGCGACACCGTGACCTGCACATTCGAGGGACCGCAGATGCGATTCGCGCGCAGCGTCAATGTCAACTCGTCGGCGCTGGATATGCCGACCTTGATGGGCAAGTTGACGTAACCGCCATCACAAATTGCGCTCTGCCGCATCTTGCGGCAGGCTTCCACCAAATTGTCACACTCCCAGCGAAATGCAGCCCAAAGCCGCTGCCAACACACCGCCGGATGGACGATCTCGGCGAGGGACAAGCATTGGCCTACAAGATGATCGCAGAACGCGAGAACGAAACGGTCAGGATCGAGCGGGAGAGCACCTTCATCATCATCGCCAAGGCCAAGGTCTGGGCCAGCGAAGGGTGGCAGGTGGTGATCACCGACAAGGACGGCAAATCATACCCGCTCGAGGATTTCGACAAGCTGCTCGCGGCGTGATGCTCGTGGTTGCGCAGGATTTCCGCGCAAACGCTGCGCGCCTGTCGCGGGGGAGACCGGCTTCGCAGTTTCCCGGATCATGCTAGCGCTGTGCTGACACCAGCAGCATCATCGGCCGCTCGAGTTCGTCGGCCAGCTCAGGCATCGCCTTGATCTGCTCGCGTGTCGGGGAGAATTCCTCGACATGCCGCAGCATGAAGCCGGCACCGATCAGCGCATTCAGCGTGGTGCCGACTGTGCGGTGATATTTCAGCACTCCCTGCACATACCAGTCGGTTCGGCGTTCGCCTTCGATGAAGTAGCGGTTGACCGGCCAGGTCTTGCGGCCGCCTGCATCCTGCAGCCACTCTGGACGCGTGGCTGCCATGTAGATCGGATGCTCTGTCGTGAAGACCAGATGCCCCTCCGGGACGAGCGTGCGGTAGAGCATGCGCGCGAGGCGATCGAAGTCCCTGACGTAATGGAAGGTGAGGGCGCTGTAGGCGAGATCGAATGTGGCCTTCGGCAGTTCCAACGTTTCCAGATCGGCGATCTCGTAGGTGATCGCAGGATCCTGCGTCATGGCGGTGGCGCGGGCGATCATGTTCTGCGACAGGTCGACGCCGAGCACGTCGGACGCGCCTTGCTCGCGCATCCAGCGCGACACCCAGCCGAAGCCGCAGCCGAGATCGACGGCGCGCTTGCCCGTGACATCAGGCAGCATGGCGCGGATGGCGGGCCATTCGGGCGCGCCGAGCAGCCCGCGGACCTGCCGCGGCAGCTGGCTGTAGCCGGCGAAGAAGCCGGGATCGTCATAGATGTTTTGCGCCATAGCACGCCAACTCGGGAAAGGGATGGAATTGGTCTCTGTAACCGCCGCCGAGGCGCGTGGGAACCGCTGATTGCATCGCGCGCGGGAACCAGAGGCGGCATTCGGCGGTTCTGATGTCAGCGCCGCGGGACGCGCATTCGCCCGTCCGGCGGCGGTCGACAGCCGAGGAGAGCGCCATGATAGGTGAGATGCAAATTCACACCATTGCGCGGCAGATGCTGCTGAAGCACGGGCCGGAGGCGATCGCGCAGGCAGCGCAGAACGCGGTGGCCTGCGAGCGCAAGGGCGAGACCGAAGACGCCCGCGACTGGCGCCATATCGAAGACGCCATGAAGATGATGCGCGGACCGCATCAGAGCTGATCGCTGATCGTCAGCATGGTCGAGTGATCCGGCACTGCACGCCGGATCGTTCGATTGGTGAACTCCCCAGAGCCGCTTGCCTTCGCCGGAAATTCCGGGAACTCTGTTCGGGCAAGCAGCAGACAAATTCTATCTGGGGAATTCGCCATGACCTTTTCACTCTACGACGCGACCGTTGCCAACCATCTGCAAATTCTCGGCTCCGTCTCGGGCTTTCTCGAGAAGAGCCTCGCGCATTTCAAGGACAACGGCATCGATCCGGCCGAGATCGTCGAGACCCGGTTGTTTCCGGACATGTTGCCGTTCCGCTTTCAGGTGGTCTCGCTCGCGCACCACTCCCGCGGTGCGATGGAGGCGGCGAAGAACGGCGTGTTCGTCCCGCCGTCCGGCAAGCCCGATCTGGACTACGCCGCATTGCAGGCGCTGGTGAAGGACGCGCAAAGCGAGTTGTCGGCCCTGACGCCGGATGCGGTCAATGCGCTGCTCGGGCGCGACGTGACGTTCAAGGTCGGAGATCGGTCGATGCCGTTCACGGCCGAGGGATTTCTGATGTCGTTCTCGCTGCCGAACTTCTTCTTTCATTCGACAACGGCCTACGACATCCTCCGCCACAAGGGTGCGCCGCTAGGCAAACGCGACTTCATCGGCCGCTTGAACCTGAAGAAGTGACCGGCCGCAGCACACAGCGAGACCGGCAGCGCGCGGCAACAAGCGCGATCGTCAGAACCTGAGGCCTGCGGACGCTAGCCGATCCTGCGCCACCGCGGCACGGGATCGAGCGGCGTCCGGTAGAGCTCGCGCCGGTCGATGTCGGTGACGCGCACGGCACAACCGCGCGCCTTCAATTCCGGCTTGACCTGCGACAGCTCGTTGGCGAGCTGATCGGCGCGATCGGAGGCAAGGTTGATGTCTTCGAGGATGATCGTTCCTTGATTACGGAACTCGTCCCCCACCACGAGATCGAAGGTGTAGTACGGCATTCCGAAGTTCTCCGTTTCGGTTTGCATCACAGGGTAACACTGAGTCGTGCATTCCCTAAGATGCATGGCGCACAATCGTCGAGCGATCCGCGCAAAAACGATGTGCAACGCGTCAGGCACGACGAACGATCAGGCACGCGCGGCACGGCGAAGAAGTCTTTTGAACCAGCTCACCGCCATGCCGTTAAGATTTGATTAAAACTGTCGGCGCAAGCTTGAGCCCAAGTGGACCGCGGCGGAACCGGACTCCGGGAACCGGCAGCTGCAGGAGAAGGCCGGTGGCGTAACGCCCGCCGGCCTTTTCTCGTTTGCGAACGCTCTTGGTGCGCTCTGGCGCTCCTCGACGCTAGTCGCGCAGCACGGCCTGGCGCCTGGCGCGGCATTTCGGGCCGGGCCCGCGCATGTAATACAGTTCAGGGCGATAGGGGTTGATGACGCCGTCGAGCAGCGCGACGCAGCGCGCAACGATGCGGGCGAGGCCGCGGCGCAAGGGCTGCAGGGCGAGTTCCATCGCGTTCATGGCACGCCCTCAGTGCAATTCGCCGAGGACGGCGGTGAACGGCAGCTCGAAGATCTCGGTCCCGATGTCGTCGGTGACGTGGACCGCCCAGTTGCGCCAGTCCTCCGCGCTCGGTGTCATGACAAAGCTGCGCGCCAGCTGCTCCGCGTGCACCCAGGCTTCCGAGAGGTCCATGGCGACGCCGGTGCGGTCGAGGATGACGTGCTTGTCGTCGGAGCAGTGAAAGAAAACTGCGGACATCTTCCGATTCCCATGCCAAAGCGATTCTCGCACGATGGAATAGCAGCGCGCGCGGGCACCGAGAATCCGGATCATCCCCCATCGGTAAACTACGGGGATTTCAGACAATTTGAATCACGCGGCCGTGATGAGCGCGGGCCGTCAGAAGATCGGTTCGCCGACCGCAACCTCGCTGCGCGGGCCGAGCACGATCACCTGGCCGCCAGCGTCCCTGGCGCCGAGGATCAGCAGTTCCGAGGTGAAACCGGCGATGTTCTTTGGCCCCAGATTGCAGATGCAGACCACCAGCGAGCCGACCAGCGCCGCCGGCTCGTAATTCGTGATCTGCGCGCTCGACCACATGATCCGCCCGGCGCCGACATCGACGCCGACCTTGTAGGACGGATTGCGGGCGCGCGGAAACGGCTGCACCTCGACGACCCTGCCGGTCCTGATATCGAGCCGGGCAAAGTCGTCATAGGTGGCTTGCGGCTTGAGCGGCGACATCAGCGCGCCTGAAACGCGAGGCGGATGCCGAGCGCGATATAGATCGTGCCGACCACGCGGCCCTGCCACTGGCCGATGCGGCGATGCCGCCGGATCCACGGGCTGATCTGGCCGGCGGCGAGCGCGAGCAGCGAGGTGTAGGCCGCGCTCATCACGACGAAGATCAGGCCCAGCGTCGCGAATTGCGCGACGGCCGAGCCGTGACCGGGATGCACGAACTGCGGCAGGAAGGCGAGGAAGAACAGCGCGGTCTTCGGATTGAGCATTTCCGCCCAGATCGCCTGGCGAAACGCACGCCTGGGATCGACCGGCTGCGCCGCCGGCAGATGCAGGTCGTCGTTCTTCTCGAACAGGGCGCGGATGCCGAGCACGATCAGGTAGATCACGCCGGCATATTTGACGATCGAGAATGCCAGCGCCGAGGTCATAAGCACGGCTGACAGGCCGAACGTCGCCATCGCGGTGTGGACGAGATCGCCGAGCGCGATGCCGAACCCGGTGGCGACGCCGGCGCGCGCGCGCCGGTGACCGAGCGCGCGAGCACCAGCAGCACCGCGGGCCCGGGGATCAGGAACAGGCCGAGCACGACGGCGGCGTAGGTGAGGAGGGTAGTGGTGTCGATCATGAAACGTGTCCCTGATATTCGGATGCGTCGATGGCGACGGCCGCGAAGCGCGGCTTAGGATCGAGCATCACACCGGCGCTTTCGACGATGCGCATTTCCTCGGTTCCTCGCTCCGCCGTGCGCACCAGCACGCCGTGGATGCCTGACGCGGCGTGGCTGAGCGCGTCCGGCGTCGCGAGGCCGCGCACGCGCGCGGCCGTGAACAGCCCAGCGAACAGGTCGCCGGTGCCGGACGGGCTGATCGGCACACGTGAGGTGCGTACGCGCCAGGCGCGAATGTCGCCGGATTCGGCGCGCTCGATTGCCAGCGTCTCGATCTCGGCCGTCGGTGTGCCGGCAAGCTCGGCGCTGGTGATGACGATGGTCGCGGGACCCCGCGCCATCAGCGCACGGGCCTTGGCGACGACGTCATCGATCGTCGTCACGCGCGCACCGCAGAGAAACTCGAACTCGAAATGATTGGGCGTGATGATATCGGCCAGCGGACAGAGCTGGTCGCGCACCAGTGGAGGGACGTCCGACCGAACGAACATGCCGCGGTCGCGGTCGCCGAGCACCGGATCGCAGCAATACAGCAGGGCCGGGTTCGCCGCTTTCGCACGGGCAACGAAGTCCGCGACGTCAGAGCCGATGTCGGCCGAGCCGAGATAGCCCGACAGAATCATCCGCGCGCTCTCGATCGCGCCGCGCTCCTCGATGCCTTGCAGGAGGTCGGCGACGAGTTGCACGTCGAGCACGCGGCCGCGGATGGTCGGATAGCCCGGCCGGTTGCTGAGCAGCGTGGTCGGCACGGCGACGACGTCGATGCCATGCAACTGGATCGGGAAGGTGGCGGCGCTGTTGCCGACATGGCCGAAGGCGACCTGCGACTGGATCGAGATGACGGTCATGGTGTCCGCATCAGCCGAACAGTGCGGCGTAGATCACGTAGAGCCAGCCCAGGATGCCGTGGATGATCGCCCACAGGATCGAATGGTTCTTGGTGTAGGAGATCGCAATCGCCAGCGCCGAGCCGAACCCCACGCCGTATTTCGCACCCTCGACGCGGACGCCGTAATACCGATTGCCGTTCATGGTGATCCTTCCAGCGGGAGGGCGTGAGATGGGTGACAGCGTAACCCGCCGTGTGCCGCCAATTCAACGGGGCGAACACCGCCGCTGAGATCGAAGTGTGCCTCCCTCTGCACCGTCGTCCCTGCGAAAGCAGGGACCCGTAACTACAGGGCTACATTGTAGAAACGCGCTGTCGCCCCGGCGTCGCGCAACAATTGAGAGTTGGGGTAACGGCTCCTGCTTTCGCCAGGACGACGGCGGTGGATGGTTCCCGCGTCAAGATGTCAGACCGGCAGTGTCATCGCCCGGTCAAGCCGGGCGATGACAGCGCCAATGGGGCGCACCACGCGTATCCAGCGGTTATTCCGGGCTCTAGCCTTCGGGGGCCCGGAACGACGAGCGGTCACGCTCCGATCAATCGAATGTGTCGAACTGAGTTCCGGCTTCTAGGGGCGCCGGCATGCAAATTCGTTGCGTCGTCGCGGAATAATCTGGTGGCGCCGTTCGTCATGGTTCTAGCGAAAACGCTTCGACAGGCCGGCGAGATGATCCCATCCTGTTGAATCCAGCAGGAGATGCTCGATGACCACGATCAAACACGTCGCGGCGGGCTTGCTCGCCCTCGGTATGCTGACGACATCGGCCATGGCGCGCGACGTCCCGGCCGGCACATATGCAATCGTGAAAGGCCATGCCGCGGTCGCCGGCCGCTGGGGCGGCGGGCCGCCGCGCATGGCGGTGCCGCGCTTCGGCGAATTCGAAACGCTGCCCCGGGATCAGCCCGGCGGCGTCTGCGACCACGGCGACAACGCCATGATCTGCTGAGCCGGACGGTGCATGGCGGTGATCTCCGGCAAAAGTTGCGCTAGCCTCGCTGGGTCGTCTCCCTCCAGCCGCGAGCGCCGCCGCCATGCACATCCTCCGTCCCCAGTTTCGCATCGAGGACGACCACGCGCTGGCCTTCGCGGCGGCGCGCGGCTTCGGCGCCATCGTCGCCGCAGATGCACGCGGCCCGCGAGCGTCCCATGTTCCCTTCGTGATCGTGCGGCGCGATGATCGCGTGATCGTGCAGCTCCATCTCACCGCGAAGAATCCGCTGGTCGAGCTCGTCGACGGCATCAGGCGCTTCCTGCTGATTGTCTCCGGCGACGACGCCTACATCTCGAACGATTGGTACGTCTCGCGCGACAATGTTTCGACCTGGCTCTACGAGGCGGTGCATCTGTCCGGCATCGCGCAGCTGCGCGATCACGGCGAGAATCGCGGCCACGGCGACGCGCTGCTCGCGGTCTCCGAGGCGCGGCTGTCGAAGCAGGCCTGGGACCTCACGCAGATGGAGCCCGGCAAGCGCGAACAGATGCTGGCGTCGATCAGGGTGATCGATCTCGTCGTCGACGAGATCGAGGGGCAATCGAAACTCAATCAGCACAAGAGCGATGCCGACTATGTCGCGCTCGTCAACCGCCTCGCATGCGCGCAGGAGACGGCAAGCCGCAGGCTCGCGGAGAAGATGCGCGCGCTGCGGCCGGAGCTTGCCTACGAAAAGCAGAACGCGAGGCGGGTTAGCGAGGCGTAGCCCGCGGCTCGCGTGCTGCGTTCGATGGCGGCCGGCACTTGCGCCAATCCGTCCTACAAAGCCGATCGGCATCGCGACTGCAAATATGTTGTTAAGAATCGGTCCAAGCTGATTTGTCCGATTCCGATTCGTTCTTTGCGAACAAAATGGAGTCGGATGAGGAACGGATCGCGATGGGCGAAGCATGTCGTGCGGATGAAGGAAAACGACATGCAGGTGAATCGCTCGCGCTATGCAAACGCGTTGTTAAGAATCGCTTCGCGCCGATTCTTCGATTCCGATTCGTTCTTCGCGAACGAAATGGAGTCGAACGGAGAACGCGGCGATGATGCGGTCTGGCGCTTGATCCGGGATGCCGGCGGATGCGAATGGCTCGGAGATATTGCGTAGCGCGCGCAATATTCCCACCATGGTACAACATCGATGGTGCGGATGCCGTCCGCCGACACATGTTGTTAATGTCTGAGTGCGCCGATTTTCCCGATTCCGATTCGTTCCCCGCGAACAAATTGGAGTCAGAGGCAGAACGCGGTTGTGGCGCGCGAGGCGTTTCTCTGCTCCACTCGGAGCGCACAAGAGAGAGCGGATCGATGGCCGGCGAGACAGCCAAGAAGGTGAGCAGGAAGACGAATAAGAAAGCGAGTAAGAAAGCGAACGGGACCACCAGCACAACAGCGAAAGGTCCCGCGTCGCGCCGGACGGTGCTGGCAATCGACGTCGGCGGCACGCATGTCAAGGTCATGACCGACCGGGACCGCATCAAGCGCGAATTCGAGTCCGGTCGCAATCTGTCTGCGACCGAGATGGTACGGCAGGTCAAGGTGCTGACCAGGGACTGGTCCTATGACGTGATCTCGATCGGCTATCCCGGACCGGTCGTTCACAACCGTCCGCTGACCGAGCCGCATAATCTCGGCCGCGGCTGGGCCGGCTTCGATTTTCATCGCGCGTTCGGCCGGCCGGTGAAGGTCGTCAACGATGCGTTGATGCAGGCGATTGGCAGCTATCAGGGCGGCCGGATGCTGTTTCTCGGCCTCGGCACCGGGCTCGGTTCGGCGATGATCGTGGAAGGCGTGTATGAACCGATGGAGCTCGGTCATTTGCCTATCGCAAGGGCGCGACGTTCGAGGACTATGTCGGCGCTGCCGGCCTCGAGCGGCGCGGTCTGAAGAAGTGGCGCAAGAGCGTCGACGACGTCATCGCGCGACTGTCGGCGGCGCTGGAGCCCGACTACATCGTGCTCGGCGGCGGCAATGCCGAAAAGATCGACAATCCTCCGCCGAAGGTGAGGTTCGGCGACAACGCCAACGCATTCGAGGGCGGTTTCCGGATGTGGAAGAAGGCGGCGCGCAAACCGCGCCGATGAAACCGGAACCGCCACCAAATTGCCGCAGCTGCCGAAGTTTCGCGCTGTTAGGTCGTTGCTGTTCTTGGAACTGATCGGGTGCGCCGCTCGTTTTATGCGGCATGACATCCCGTTCCATGAGGAGTGACTGATGCGAAGCTTTATTATTCCCGCCATCGCGGCGTTGGCGATCGGCGCGGCGACGCCGGCGATGGCCTATGATTCCGGCAGCCAGATCTCGATGGAGGCCGCGCTCGACGTCGCGACCGGCATCGGCGTCGTGACAGTGTCCAACACCCAGTTCCTCGGCGATGAATGGGAGGTCGAGGGCCGCGACCGGCTCGGCCGCTGGATGCAGGTCGATGTCGACGCACGCACCGGTGAGGTGCGCAACGTGGATCGCAGCTGGTAACTGCATCCTCACCAGCGTGTGAGCTTCCGAACGCCGGCGGCGCAAGGCGCATGCCGGCCGTTTGTTATCCAGAGCTGCGTGATGCCGGGCTTTGGCCGAATGACATAAAGCTGGGGTATGCTCGGTCGCATCATTCCGGGAATCGCCGCCGGCGCGGTGGTCTCGCGAACAGGAGACCGGCCATGACAAAACCGTTTCCGTCCAGAACCCACATCGGCAACCATCTGCTGCATCCGGAAACCCAGATGCTGAACTACGGCTACGATCCGCAGCTGTCGGAGGGCGCGGTCAAGCCGCCGGTATTCCTCACCTCGACCTTCGTGTTCCGCACCGCCGAGGACGGCAAGGACTTCTTCGATTTCGTCGCCGGCCGGCGCGAGCCGCCGGAAGGCATGGGCGCGGGGCTGGTCTATTCGCGCTTCAACCATCCGAACAGCGAGATCGTCGAGGACCGGCTCGCGATCTATGAGCGCACCGAGAGCTGCGCGCTGTTTTCCTCCGGCATGTCGGCGATCTCGACCACGGTGCTCGCCTTCGCGCGGCCCGGCGACGTGATCCTGCACTCGCAGCCGCTCTATGGCGGCACCGAGACGCTGTTCACCAAGACGCTCGCGGCGTTCTCGATTCAGGCCGTGGGGTTTGCCGACGGCCTCGACGAGGGCGTGGTGCGCGCCGCTGCCGACGAGGCGATGAAGAAGGGCCGCGTTGCGATGATCTTCATCGAGACGCCGGCCAATCCGACCAACGGCCTGGTCGATGTCGCGCTGACAAGGCGTGTCGCCGACGCGATCGGCAAGACGCAGGGCTTCACCCCGATCATCGCCTGCGACAACACGCTGCTCGGGCCGGTGTTTCAGCGCCCGATCGAGCACGGTGCCGATCTGTCGCTGTATTCGCTGACCAAATATGTCGGCGGCCATTCCGACCTGATCGCGGGCGCGGCGCTCGGCTCGAAGAAGCTGATGAAGGACGTCAAGGCGCTGCGCGGTGCAATCGGCACCCAGCTCGATCCGCATTCCTGCTGGATGATCAGTCGCTCGCTGGAAACGCTCAGCCTGCGGATGGAAAAGGCCGACCGCAATGCGCGGATCGTCGCCGACTATCTGCGCGACCATCCCAAGGTGGCGCAGGTGCATTATCTCGGCCATCACGACCCGGCATCGCCGGCGGGGCGGGTGTTCGCCAGCCAGAGCTCCGGGGCCGGCTCGACCTTCTCGTTCGACATCGTCGGCGGGCAAGAGGCCGCGGAGACATTCCTCAACAATCTGCAGATCTTCAAGCTCGCGGTGAGCCTCGGCGGCACCGAGTCGCTGGCGAGCCTGCCGGCGACCATGACGCATTCCGGCGTGCCGGCCGATATCAGGAAGAAGATCGGCGTGCTCGACACCACGATCCGGCTGTCGATCGGGATCGAGCACCCGTCCGATCTGGTGGCCGACATCGCGCAGGCGTTGAGCCGGGTGTGAAGCAGATGCACAGGGCAGGAGAGGCTGGATGTTGACAATCACCGCGGTCATCCGCGCGAAGAAGGGACACGAGGCGACGATGCGTCAGGCGCTGCTTGACGTCGTCGCGCATGTCAGGGCGAACGAGCCGGCCACCGTCGGCTATCACGTGTCGCAGGATGCCGCTGACGCCTGCGTGTTCGCGACCTACGAGCGCTACGCCGATCAGGCGGCGATGGACCGGCACAACAATTCACCCGCCGTGGCGCGGTTCTTCGAGGTCGCGAGGCCGATCCTCGATGGTGACGTGATCCTGGTCTCGGCGAACGAGATCGCGAGCAAGTAGGCCGCAATCCCGCGCCTGCCTACGGCTGCGGCGCGATCCCGCCGGCCTTGGCGATCAGCTCGAACGAGCGCAGCCGCTTCTGGTGATCGTAGACGTCGGACACGATCATCAACTCGTCGGCGCCGGTCTCGGCGACCAGCGCGTCGATCCCGGCGCGCACCGTTTCGGGCGAGCCGATGATGGAGCGCTCCAGCATCCGCATCGCCTGGACCTTCTCCTGCGGCGACCAGTAACTCTCGATGTCGTCGATCGGGGGTTGGCTCAGGCCGCGCGCGCCGCGGAAGATGTTGGTGAACGACATCTGCTGCGTGGTCGCAAGCCGCCGCGCTTCGGCGTCGGTGTCGGCGGCAATGATGTTGACGCCGACCATTGTATAGGGACGCTCGAGCTGCTCCGACGGCTTGAAGCGCGCGCGATAGATCTGCAGCGCCTGCAGCAGCAGCTCGGGGGCGAAGTGCGAGGCGAAGGCGTAGGGCAGGCCGAGCTCACCGGCCAGCATCGCGCCGAAATTGCTCGAACCGAGGATCCACAGCGGCACGTCGGTGCCCGCGGCCGGCACCGCCTGGATGCGCTGGGTGGGGCCGGCGGTGGCGAGGAAGGCCTGCACCTCGAGCACGTCCTGCGGAAAGTTCTCGGCCGATTCAGGCGTGCGGCGGAGCGCGCGCAAGGTCAGCTGATCGGTGCCCGGCGCGCGACCGAGCCCGAGGTCGATACGGCCGGGAAACAGCCGCTCCAGCGTGCCGAATTGCTCGGCAATCACGTAGGGCGCGTGGTTCGGCAGCATGATGCCGCCGGCGCCGACCCGGATGGTGCTGGTGCCCGCCGCGATGTGTCCGATCACCACAGACGTCGCGGCGCTCGCGATCCCCGCCATGTTGTGGTGCTCCGCCACCCAGATCCGGCGATAACCCAAGGCCTCGGCATGGCGGGCGACATCGCGCGCATTGTACAGCGCGCCGCGCGCGTCGGTTTCCTCGGTGACGCGGACGAGATCAAGGATGGAGAGGGCGGCCACGGCGGCTCCGGAACGTTGCGGACGGGAGCCGGTGGTATCTGGCTGTGTCCAGGTGGGGGGCGAACCGACGCGGGCAGCCGATTCATGCAGATGCATATGGATACGGTTTGCGTGCGGGTCAATCGGCCGGATGCGACCGCGGTATTCGTCGTTGATGGCGACGGCGCGAAGCGGCGCGTCGCAAAATATCGAAAACAACCCCATGCAAAGGGGCGGGCGGCCGCCGGAACTCGGAAATGCGACTTGACCCGTCGGGCAACTCAGCGATACATTTCCATTATTCCGAAATCGTGCGAGTGCCCGCCGTTCGCCGGCCACCGCCGGCGAAGCGTCGCGTCACGCCCCAGACGATTGCGGCGGTGGCTGCGGTCGCGATCAGATGCTTCAAGGTGTGTCCGCTGACGAAGCCAAGCGTGTCTGCGATTGGATGGTCGAGTACCTCGGCGATCTTGGCCAGAACATAAAGCCCCATCGCAGCGGCGAACGCGATGCGCTCGGTGCGCGGCGCGCGATGGATCGCCTGCCAGAGCGGGATCAGGACCAGCGGGAGCACCTGCAGCAGTAGATACGGCCGCAGGTCGCCTGCGCCATGCCTGTCGGTGTAAACCCACCACGCGACGCTGGCCGTGGCGAACAGCGCGAGAGCGATCGCTTCGAGGTTTGCTCGCGATCCCGGATGCGTGTCGCCGCGCACGCCGACCAGCAGGCCTGCGCCGGCGAGCGCGATCGGCAGCATGTCCCAGGTCAGCCGGCCGTTGCCGGGGGCGAGGTGAAAGCAGGCGGAGCCGAACGCGGTCAGCAACAGCCCGATCAGGAACAGCCGATAGCCCGGCCATCCAGCGCGAAGCTGATCGCTGTTGCGGTGGGGCCGGAGAGCAAGCCAGCCCCAGATCGCGACCAGCGCGAAGCCTGCGTTGGAAAGCACGTCGCCTGCGTGCGGGATTCCGAGAAGGGCCGAGTGGTCGGCGAAATCGTTGTAGTGGGCCGGCTGCGCGATGCGTCCGTGCAGCGCGAACGCTGCGATGATGCCGATCGTGGCGATCGCCGGGGCGGCCTTCATCCACGGCTTCACAGGCCGCGCGGACCCGGTCAATCCGTCGATCCGGAAGGTCGTCTGCATGGCCGGCTCCAGAAAAAATGAACAATGTTCAATAATAGACCAGAAGATTGAGCAATGTTCAAGTTCTATTTTGTGAGGCGATTTCGGCCAGCCTGGATGGGCGAGACGGGCTCAGTTGAGCCGTGGCGAAGGCCGCTCGTTGCAGCCGCCTCTGTGATCTCGGTCGGCGCGGCCTGCGCAAGCATTGCACCCGACGGCCGGCGCGCCACATGAATTGAGCGGCTGATCGTGCAGGTAGCGCAGCGTCGAAAGGCAACCGATGAGGCCGGCGGATTTCCTCGCCAAGCGAAGGCCGTCTTTCGCTGAAATCGCCACCGCGATGGTGGGTTATGCTTGTGGCGAGGTGTTGGCGTATGCCGGCGTCTTTCTGATCTTGCTCGCGGGTAGCTTCAACATCTGGGCTGGCCTGGTCGCGCTGTTATGTTGCGCGCTGCTTGTTACGCTGATTGTGCGCCGAGAACTCAAACAGGACATCAGGGCGCTCGATGATCCCAACGACAATTCCCGTGCGAACCGATTGATCGGCACAGCCTCCTCCAGCGCCGCAATCGGCACGCATCGGAGCGCGCGTCGCCCGGTCGCCCCTCGCTCGAACAGTCGTATGACCCGCGCGCTCGATGCCCTGGAAGATATGACCGTTCGATTTGCGATCGAATTTCTCAAATGCGTCGCCATCATCATTGCCCTGCCGCTGGGGATGGGCTTTGCGGCTGAAGTGGTGGTGTTCGTTCTGTCCGACCGGGATGTCGGTGGTGCCTTCGGCTCTGGTCTGGCCGGAGCTGCCAGCGGCGTTTTTGGCCTGGTCCTCGCCGTCGTGATCGTGCTCAGGCGCATTGCCGATATCGAAGACTGATCGGGCGCTTCCGGCGTCTGCGCCATTACATAGGGGCGGCCCGCGCGCAGGGCGCCTCAGCGAAGCGCCACATGCCGAAAATGTGCTGATGGTGACGCTTACGCCTGCGGCCGATCCACCCTACCTTTGCCGGGCGCCGACCGCCCAGCCTTAACCGATCCGATCCGGAGCGAACCAATTCCCCAACTCATCTTCGGCCTGACCAGCCTCTTGATCCTGGCCCGTTTCATCTGGCCGCTCGACTGGCCGCTCCCGGCTAAGATCGTCGCAGCGTTGTTCGTGCTGGTCGCCTTGCAGTTTCACCGCTGGAACCGCCTGTCGTCGGGATCGGAATTCTCGCCGGAGTTTCCGCGTCCGGTGGTTGCGCTGTTCAACTGGGCGTTCGGTGCGATCATGCTGCTGGCGCTGCTGCAGCTGACGCTCGATGCCGGATTGATCGTCGCCGCGGTGATCCACGGTGGCTTCGTTGGCGCGCCTGACGGCGTTCGCTACGCAATTGCCGGCGTCGCGGCCATAGCCGCCGCGATCGGCGTCCATCAGGCGATGCGCATTCCGCCGCTGAACGATGTCGAAGTCGCGATCCGTGGACTGCCGCGCGCGTTCGACGGCTACACCATCCTGCAACTGACCGACCTGCACATCAGCCGGCTGTTTCCCGCGTCATGGGCGCGCGAGGTCGTCGCGCGATCGAACAAGCTCGACGTCGACCTGATCGCGATCACCGGCGATCTGATCGACGGCACCATCGATGCGCGGCGGAGCGACATCGCGCCGCTGCAGGATCTCGCGGCCGCCGACGGCGTCTACGTGATCTCGGGCAATCACGAATATATCTTCGGCTATGACGGCTGGATGGCGCACTACGCTGCGCTCGGCCTGCGCTCGCTCGAGAACAGCCACATCGCGCTCGAGCGCGGCGGCGGCCGCCTGGTGATCGCGGGCATTACCGACCGCGCGTCGCGCCGCAGGACGCATCCGGTCCGCGACCTTGCCGCGGTGCTCGACGGCGCCCCCAAGGACGCGCCCGTCGTCCTGCTCGATCACCAGCCGAGCGATGCCCGCAACTCCGCTGCGCACGGCGTCGCCCTGCAACTCTCCGGGCACACCCATGGCGGATTGATTGCCGGCATCGACCGCCTGGCCGCGCCTGCCAATGCCGGCTTCGTCTCCGGCCGCTACGACGTCGACGGCATGACGCTGTACGTCAACAACGGCACCGCGCTGTGGCCGGGCTTTGCCCTGCGGCTCGGCCGTCCCTCAGAATTGACGCGGATCACGTTGCGGGTGGCGGACGGTGCCTGAGTGATCGATTGCGATGACGTTGTGACGCTTGCGAGCGCGCCGCGAGCAGGGCGGGTTACGGAACCAACGTCGCAATCGATAAACTTCGATCTGCTCGGCAAGTCTTTCTTTGGAGCGAGCCGATAAAACCTTCAGGCACGAAGGATTGTGTCCATGTACTTCCTCGCCGCCTGCCTGATTGTGGTCGTGTTGAGTGCCGCGATATCGTATCGTCGATCCAGAACTCTATTACGGAACCCTCAGGGACGGCTCGCGGCGTTTTTGCCCGCATTCTGCGCGGCAGCCTTTGCGCTGGGGCTAATCGGGTTTGATCGTGTTCAAGGCACGCAAGAATTCGGTCCCTCCACAACGACCTATCTTCTCATGCTGGTTGTCTCTTTTTTTGGCGGTTGGTTTCTTGGCATTATTGTCGGATTGCCCAACGATAAGCTGCCGTGACGTTGGCATCTTTGGCGCCACGGACGAAATTCGATGGGTTTCGCTGCGCTCTACCCATCCTACGCCAGCTTCACATCATACCTCCGCTGGCGAGGCGCCGTGACCCCGCACGGTTAAGACATTGGTCATCTCTTTGCTCGCATTTTCACGGCCTCATTCAGCAGGAGGCACCATGTCCGACATCACCATTCCCGGCGGAAAAATCCGTTCGTTTGTCGAGCGGATCGAGAACCTGGACACTGAGATCCAGGAACTGAGCGAGCAGAAGAAAGAGGTCTTCTCGGAAGCGAAGGGCGACGGCTTCGACGTGAAGATCCTCAAGGAGATCATCAAGCTGCGCAAGCAGGACCAGGACGAGCGCGACGAGCGTGAAAGCCTGCTCGATCTCTACATGCGCGCGATGGAAACCGCGCCGGCCGAAGACAAGACCGCGAAGGCGGCGTGAGGGCTGCGGAGGCGCGTTGTGCGCTTCCACCAGAAGGCAGCGAGCAGGGCGGGTTGGCGACTTGTCCGCCGTAGCTCATTGAGCGAAGGCGGAAGCGTAACCCGTCGCGTCTGTTGCCGGCGAAACGGCGGATTGCGCTTCGCTAATCCGCCCTACGCTTGCTAATGTAGTCCAGCAGGTGTTGAGCTCCATGAGCACCACCGCAGTACTGATCGCCGTCGCAGTTTCGCTCGCGGTGGCGATGCTGAACGAGCGGTGGGCTACACCTTGGACCGATGCACTCAGAAAAAAGGGCAACCTCAGCCCCAACCAATACAACAGGCTCTGGGCCATAGCGGTGGTGGGCTCCGGACTACTTACTTTTGTTCTCATAGAGCCCGTATTGCTGAATTGGCTCAAATGAGAAATCCCGCCGCGCCGGTTGCTAGCGAGACGGCGGATTACGCCGGAGCCTGTGATCGGGCCGCACTGCGCGCGGACCCGACGGGCTGATCTGCCCTACACTTGCTGGGGGGTGACCGGCGCAGCCTTGGGAATCCGGGACCTCGCGAAGGCGGAAGGGTCATTCTGTCAATGCTGTTTCGATGCGCCCAGCGCTTGAAGCGCCCGAGCCCCTCTGGCGGCGATGACCCTGCGATCGCGAGGTTTGGTCGGCGCCCTTCATAGGATCACCCGACGGAATTCCTGCCGGAACTCGAATATTCGTTTCCCAAGCAAGCGGCTGATGCTAAGATTGTGAAGTGCGAGTGATGCAACCAAAAGGAGGCTGTGATGCATCACATGTCTTGGCTTGGACCTGCCCTGGTCATTTTGGTTATCGTCGTAGGTATTGCCATTTGGAAAAATCCAAACGCTAGGCCACGACGACGGTCCCAAACCTATATGACGGACGTCAGCGAGAGTTGGCGCTACCCGCCACCACCACCTCCTCCTCCACCACCGCCGAATTTTCCGCAGCAGTAGCATCGTGATGGCTATCTCGCATCGCGAAGGACGACGCATTCTGCTAGCCTCAATTCGGCTCGAAAATTTGCTGTCAAAGCTCTGCTTACCCGGACGACGATCAGTTTGCATCCATCGCGATAGCGTGGACTCTTGCAGAAGCTGAATGGACGAGCCCAATTTCCAATTCGGCCGTTGCCCGAGGGCTTTCGTTACGATTCTGCAGCGAGTAGCGCGGGTTAGCGACTTGTCCGCCGTAGCGCATTGAGCGAAAGCGGAAGGCATAGCCCGCCGCAACCGTCGCGAACGAACTGACGGAGTGCGGCTTGGGCCAATCCGCTCGAGCCGATCTTCACCGATTCGTAGGATGGGTAGAGTGAAGCGAAACCCATCATTCGCGCCGCGGGGAAGGATCGATGGGCTTCGCTGCGCTCTACCCATCCTACAACGCTTGCTGCCATGACTTTGGCGTCGTCCTGTTGATGTTCGGCTTGGCCCGAAGCGGACAGTCGCGCGGTCAGCCGCCTTTATCGCCCTTTGACCCGGAGCCGCCCTTCCAAGGGGGTGTTCAGATGAGCCTGAAGGTGATTGCGATCCAGAAGAACACGATCAGCCCGATGCCGACCACCTTGAAGATCTCAACGTCTTCGCTGAGCCGCGTGAGGGACGGCGGCCCCCACAGGACCGTTATGACGAACCCCAGAACAAAGAGCGTGATCGACAGGATTGTGGAGGCGGTGTCGCCAATCGAGGTTCCCATCTGGACACTCCGCCCGTTGGATGTGGTTGGGAAATTTACAACATCTACGGGTTGAGGAAGAGTTGCCGACGCGCCGCAATCTAGGCAACAACAAGTAGCCCGCATGAGCGAAGCGAAATGCGGGGCGGTCGTATGGTCTGTAGTACTTACCCCGGATGTCGCGCGGCTCATCCGTCCTAAGCTTGCCGTGCAGCAGGCGCATCAATTCCTTGATCTCATTTCGGACGCTTTTGTGCGGCGATGGTTGTCGAAAGAAGCAGGACGGGGTGATTTGGACGTGGTGATGCTTTCGCGAAGGCTTGTCATTGTTGCTTCCATGCTCGTGCTCGGGACTTCAGCGGTTCGCGCGCAGCAAAGCGCCGAGTTTGATGCGTGCATGGCCAAGGCCGAAGGGGTGTCGACCAAGATGCTCGATTGCGGCAAGGCCGAAATCGGCAAGTGGGACACGAGGCTCAACACCGCCTATCAAGCCGTTCTCGCCAGCTCGAAGGGCGAGGCGCACGCGCAATTGCTCGGGGAGCAGCGGGCCTGGCTGAAGCATCATCTCAGCGAAACCCATCGCCTCGCCGCGGACCCCAACAACGGCTCCGTCGCCTTCCTCGACTCTCAGGCGTTCGAATTGAAGGACATCGCCGACCGCACGCTGGTTCTCGAAAAGCGCGCCCAGGGTTCGCGGTAATTCGCCCTACGCTTGCCGATCAATCGACAGGGCCATGCCCGTTCGGGTGAGGCCCGGTCTCAGCGTCAAGAAACACGACGCGGTTGACCGGGACTTTTTCCGCGTATCCCTTCCCGAGCGGCCAGGCGAAAAGTGCCTCCTCGATGTTCGCGATGATCGCGGCGCACCTTGCCGCACCGAGCCGTGCGCGCAATTCCGGCGAGAAGCCGTTCGAACGCCGCGGATTGAGCCGCACCTCCCAGGTGTCGGTGACGAGGGTAATGGAGAGCCGACGCTCGGCGGAAAATTCGAACGTCAGACCGTCATCAACATAGTCGTAGCGGTCCGGCCCATCGTCTGTGGGACCCCTGAGCGTTGGGCGGTGGATCACTTCGACCCCGTCGTCACGGACCAAAACCTGGTGATCCCGAACCGCATCGGGATCGAACGGCCGGTCGCGCACGCGCAGGGGCGTCACGCGCATTTGCCAGCGCGATGAGGGAGGGATTTGACGCAGCGCGACCGGATGCCCGAACTTCAATTCGTACCGAGCATAGTCGCCAGGAACTGCGGCAGGGGCGCGCGGAACCGTCCCTGACACGAGAACGAGGAAGCACACGACCCCAACAGGTATATGCGGGTGTCCGGCTGGTGTGGGCCACGCGCGAAGAGCCGCATCGATATCGGCGGCGATGTCCTCCACCGCGGAGCGCGGTAGCGGCCATGTGCGACCCCCGAGGCTCCATCCGCGCTGAAAATTGAAAACAACACTGTAGGTGTCGGTCGCAGTGCCGCCCCAATGCGTGCGGTCCGCGCCGAACTCGAATACGGTCTCGCCTTTCATATAGCGATAGTAGGGGCCCTTGATGCCTTTTCTGTTGCCGAGACAGATCAGCTTCAAGCCATCGTCCCGGCTCAGGACTTCAGCGAGAACCGGAACGTCGACGAATTTGACCGTTCGAGAACGCTTCCATTCGTCGGGGTCCAACTGCGAATAGCTGTGTGGTTCAGTGGAAAGGCGGAACATGGTTGATCCCGGGCGGAGCGGCGGCACAATACCACGACCGTCGCGGGCCAAAGGCGAGCGCGCGCTCGCAAGATTAACGAAAGCTGAGTTTGCTCGTCGGCGGTCGGGTGGCAGGGCGCAGCAGGTAGGGCGGGTTAGCGAAGCGTAACCCGCCGACAACCGTTGGAGACGGCGGATTACGCCTTCGGCTAATCCGCCCTACGCTTGCTGACGCGCGTTGTTAGATGTAGCGTCCAAGCCTCAGAGCGCTGGCGATAAAGCGCCAGCTACTTTTCAGTGATTATTAGCTCAGTAACAGGGCGCAATGAACTCGCGGACGCGGTTCAGAGTGACGGAACGGCCAGCCCCCACGAGTCTATAGAGACGGCGTTGTCCACTTGGCGTAGGGCAGCTCGGAATCCCCGCTATCGGTGAGGCCAAATCCCACCACCACTTCGCGAGAAGCGAGACTGAATACGTGCATCTTTGGGCCATTCATGCCCACGGAGCGGAAGTACCTGGATTTGCCCAACACCGATGAAACGCGTTCGGCTGTGCAGCCGTGCAGTGGGAAATGTCGATCCAGCACGTCCATGACATCGAAAATATCGCGCGGCTTCTTCGACAAGACCTCGTCGATGTCCGTCACGAACTCTTCCAATTTAGCCGCGCAATCAGATTCCTCGGGCACCGGGAGGCTCCCGACGGAGAGCCTGGTTTCCAGGGCTCTTGCCACGCCTAAATTGTCGTATTGGCAGGCAACCGGATCGAAGTTGTACACGACCGTATAATCGTTCCCAGAAATCACTGCCGTACAGAAGCCCCGCGCCTCCGGGCCGGCCTTGGCGTTGAAGCAGAGGGCAGGAGACACTGATCCTTCGCCGCTCAATGTATAGTTTGTGTGGACTGCTGCGCCCGCGGCGTCGTCGGCATTCAAGGGGACGCCGCGGGCTGCCTTTGAGCGAAATTCCTCTGCCGTACGCAGTCCAGGATAGTCAACAAACCCCCCGTCGTTGAGGTGAGGCCTGATCGACGTGGCGCATTTCGCTGGCAATTCGGATGGGGGCTGGGCGAATTGGAAGCGCGGTCCGATTCCATTCGCCTTGTCCAGATGGCCCGGCGTCATCACCTGAAGGGGTGGGGTTGCGACGATTTTGCGCTCCGCGGGATACGCTGGTGGTGCGAACGCAGAGAAGGCAAGAAACAGCACGACTGCCGTTGTACCGGTACGCATGAATCCTCTGCTCGTTCTTACAGCGTGACCGAGGTTAGCAATCCTTAGCACACAATGAAGGGCTGCTGATCTACGACGTGAAGCCCGGGAAAAGAGCGTAACACACTGCCAAAATGAAAACCCCGCCGTCTCCGGCGGGGTTTTTTGTCCTCTGCAAAAGTAGAGGGCGTTTTATTAGGGGGCGCTTTATGCTTGTCGCCGCATCCGGTTTGCGGCGACGGGCATAAGACGTCCCCTAACGCGTCGGCAAATCGCTGAAATCCCTCATCCCAGATTCTGCTCGGCGTTCGGCGAACTGAATGTTTTCGGGGCAAAGTATGTCCCCTACGTCAATGACCGCTGGCGAGCCCAGACGGCAGGCCAAATCGATTTCTCTCAGCCGGGTCTCTCCTCGGCTCGGCTCGCCGCACTGTCCTATGACCCGGTCGCCCGAGGGATGAGTTGCGCTCGCAGTTCGACCTGGTACGCTTTCTGCGGGTAGGGACACTTCAGGTGGTCGCGGACAGCATCGATCCGAGCAAGGAGGGCACCGATTGGACGGCGGACGAGGTCGCCGTGCTGGTCGGCAGCTATTTCCTGATGCTGGCGGAGGAGCGGGCCGGGCGGGACTACAACAAGTCCGAGTACCGCCGCAGCGTGATCGCTGCGATCGGCCGCAAGCCGGGATCGATCGAGCGGAAGCTGCAAAACGTGTCCGCCATCTTGGACGAGATTGGGGTCCCGTGGATCAATGGGTACAAGCCACTTCCGCACTATCAAGACGCCCTCGTCGCGGTGGTCGAGCAGCATCTGCTGCGCCATCCGGAGCTCTTCACGATCGGCGCCGGCCCGCTGCGGGTACCGGATGAGAGCGACATCCTGGTGGCGCCGCCAGCGTTCCTGAACAGCGATCCGGAGCAGCGGCCGTGGGCCATAAGGCGCCTGGTCGGCAAGTTCGACCCGGCGGCCCGGGATGCCCGCAATCGTGACCTGGGACGCGCCGGCGAGGAGTTCGTGGTCGCTTTCGAACGGCGACGTCTGGAGCGAGCCGGCAAGCCCAAGCTGGCCAAGGACGTCCGGTGGGTGTCCGAACTCGAAGGGGACGGCTTGGGCTACGACGTCCAGTCGTTCGATGCCGACAGCGGCGAGCCGCGCCTACTCGAGATCAAAACCACCTGCGGCAGCGAGCGGACCCCGTTCTGGATGTCCAGGCGGGAGTGCGACGTAGCGACGGAACAGAGTGGCATCTACCGGGTCCGGAGGGTCTTCCACTTCCGCAACGAGGTGAAGATGTTCGACATTGCACCACCGCTGGAAGCCGCGCTGCGACTGACTCCGACGACGTTCGTGGCAACGCCGCGGTGACACGAATGGTGCTATTCGCGGACAGCTATTTGTTGCGCATTCGACCATTCGCGTCGGGAACTCCTCTCTTACCTGGGTGAATTGCAACCATCCGTCCGTCTGGTCCTTGCATTGCCCGGCAACCGGCGGGAATAGCCACCATACGGCCGTCGCTGCCCTGCATTCCCCTTGCGCCGGAAGGAATTGCGGCCATTCTGCCGTCTCTGCCTTGCATGCCACGCCCG
>NZ_LGTB01000070.1 GCF_001238275.1 Bradyrhizobium viridifuturi | reverse complement strand
GCCGCCTCGGTCGCGGCCTGAACGGCCCTCGCATATGCCGCGAGCCGCTCGTAGTC
Source organism: Bradyrhizobium viridifuturi (assembly GCF_001238275.1). GTDB lineage: Bacteria > Pseudomonadota > Alphaproteobacteria > Rhizobiales > Xanthobacteraceae > Bradyrhizobium > Bradyrhizobium viridifuturi. The sequence continues at coordinate 27,035 of NZ_LGTB01000070.1, read as the reverse complement.
GGCGGCCTCCTGCTTGAGCGCGGCCACCCGATGCGCCGGTGCGTCACCCGCCCTTGCCCTCGCGCATGTCGCACATTGCTGCCAATGGACCGGATCGTACGCCTCGCGCGGCGTGATGGGGTTCTGACGCTGATTCCGAAGGCAATTGTCCGTCCTCGACATTCTGCCGCTCCCGAACGTTTCTTAGCGTCTTGCTTCTGCTTGTCCGCATAAGATAGCCACCCGAACGTCGGCGGTGCGATCCAAGATTTGTGCAGATTTGTCGGCGTCCTGCGCGCAGAGCAGCGGCGGTGCCTGTTTTGATCCAACTCAATGAAATGTGGCTGATACTGATAAAAATGCGCCCCCAAGACTTGGTCCACGCATGCAGCTTCCGCAGAAAACGATCCTCGTTATCGAAGACGACCCAGACGTTCGAAGAGTATTAGCCTCGGGTCTGGTGGCGGAAGGATTCACCGTGACCGAAGCCGCGAGCCGGGAGGCGGCGATCAAGCTGCTGGAACGCTGCCCCGTCGATCTGATCACGCTCGACATCGGACTGGGCTCGGATGACGGTTTGCAGCTGGCCCGCGAGATCAGAACGACGATCAACGTGCCGATCCTGATCATCACGGGACGGGCCGAGCCGATCGAGCGTGTCCGCGGGCTCGAGCACGGTGCCGACGACTATGTCACGAAGCCTTTCCATATTCGCGAAGTCATTCTGCGCGTCCGCACCTTGCTCGGCCGCTACGATGACTCGCGGGAGAACCAGCGCGCCGCGCTCGATGCCTACAGCTTCGACCATGCGATCCTCGATCTTCGGCGCCGCGTGCTGCGCCGGCTGGACGGAGACGTCATTGAGCTGACCGAAACCGAAATCAGGTTACTCGAGCTGTTCCTGCGTCATCCGTCACGGGTGCTCTCGCGTGACGAGATCAACACCTTCCTCCGAGGCCGTGACTGGTCGCCGCTCGATCGTACGCTCGACGGCCATATCGCCCGCCTGCGACGCAAGATCGAACCGCTCTCGGATACACCCCACCTGATCAAGAGCGTCAGAGGGGTCGGCTATGTGTTCTGCGGATAGCACACATTCAGGTTGCCGGGGGCGGTCTCTCTGCGAGCGCCTGTTGAATGCAGCGGGCGAGCTGTTCACGACCGTAGGGTTTGAGCAGCAGCGGAAGTCCGTCGCTGGACTCGGTCGTCTTGGCCTCGCCCGGATAGCCGCTCGTCAGCACGACCGCCGTCCGCGGCCGGTGCGCGCGGATCCATCGCGCAAGCTCATACCCCGACATCCCGGGCATCACCACGTCGGCGAAGAGAGATCAATCGCTCCATCGCTTCGTAATGTCGTCACGGCTTCTTCCCCGGCGCGCGCCTCGAGTGTGACATAGCCAAGCGCTTCCAGACGCTTCATCGCGATCTCACGCACCTCGTCATCATCATCCACGACCAGGATGGTTTCGCCGTCCCCCAACGGAATCGATACCGGATCGACGAGCTGCGCCGATGTCACGGACTCGGCGCGCGGAAAATGCAGCGTCACGGTGGTGCCCTCTCCCTGCACGCTGGCGATCTTCGCGAAGCCTCCGGCAAGTTGGCGAGATTCCTGACCGTCGTCAGTCCCAGTCCCGTGCCTCGGCCCGGCTTCTTGGTCGAGTAGAACGGATCCCAGACCTTGTGGAGAACGTCGGCCGTCATCCCTTCGCCGGTATCCGTAACGGAGAGGCACACGTAGTGGCCAGGCGCCGCCGTGCGAGCCCCTTCCGTCACATGCATGTTGCGCGTGGTGATCGTGATGCTGCCGCCCTCCGGCATTGCGTCCCGGCTGTTGGCAGCCAGGTTCAGAAGCGCGCTGCATACCTCACCCGCAGGAACCCGCGTCAGCCAGAGTTCCTCCAAGAGGTCAACGCGCAACGACCACTGGCCCGCGACGAGACTTTCGAGCAGCGGCATCATCTCGCGCACCACGTCGTTGAGTGAAACGATCTCCCATTCGCCTTCGGGTTTCCTGGCGAGCGCAAGCAGCCGCTTGGTCACCGTGGAAGCGAGTTTTGCGGCCTGGAGCGCCCGCTCGACGAGATGCTGCGCCGCGCGATCGCCTATTCGTGGCTCGGCGAGTTCAAGGTTTCCCAGAATGACCGCAAGCGAGTTGTTGAAATCATGGGCAACGCCGCCGGCAAGCAGTCCGATCGCATCAAGCCGCTGCCTTTCGGCCACGAGCCGTTCGGCCTGCTTCCGCTCGGTCACGTCCGTGAGTGTGCCGCAATAGAGCTGCGCACCGTTCTCGTTGCGCCAGGTGGTGATCGCGAGCTCCGCGGGAAACACGGCGCCGCTCTTGCGCTTGGCGGACACCTCGCGGCCGATACCGATGATGCTCCCCTGGCCTGTTTCGGCATATCGACGCAGATAGTTGTCGTGTGCCATCGCGTCGGCTTCCGGCATCAGGAGGCTCACGTTTCTCCCCAGCAACTCGCTCAGCTCATAACCGAAGACGGCGAGCATCGCCGGATTGACGGCCTCCATCGTTCCTCGCGCGTTGATCAGGACGATCGGATTGGGCGCCGCCTCGAACATCGCACGGTAGCGATCCTCGGAGGCGCGCAGCAGCTCGCGGTCACGCTGCAGCTCTTCTTCGGCCGCCTTTCTGCGGGTGATATCTTCGGTGAGGATCAATATTCCGCCGATGCCGCCGTCCGGTCCGAACCAGGGCCGGACGTCCCACCTCAGCCATTGCACGGTCCCGTCAACGCGCTCGAACCTGTCCTCCTCCGAGCTGCACGATTCGCCGTTCATTGCGCGCTGGTGGATCACGCGCCAAGCCTGCGGAATCTCGGGGAAGACTTCGTAGTGCGACCGGCCCTCGATCTTGCCACTCAGCCCGTAATCGTCGATCCAGCGCCGGCTCGCCGCCAAGTATCGCATCTCGCGATCGAACATGGCGATCGCAACGGGTGCATACTCGACGAAGCCGCGAAACTGATCACCATTGGGAGAACGGCGTGGCTCCACTACCGCTCCCTCGTCCGCTCGAGCCGCCATTATGCCTCCGGGCGAGCAGACTACGTTGGAACCTCAGTGCTTGCTTGACGCGGATCAAACGTCTTGCAAGCGCACAAATCTGCACAAAGATCGGATTCCGATTCATCGGCCAATCCGCGATATTGACTGCATGTTGCGATGCAGGACCGGGAATTGTCTCGGATCGCAATTTGAAGTGCGCAACTAGGTGGTGGCTGGGGCAACCCTGTTACTAACCGTCCACCGAATGGAGGCCGCCTTGCTGGCGGCCTCTCACTCGGCTCATTGCGACGCTAGGGTTGCGCGATGTCGTCACCGACCTGTTGCGCGCGAAGCTCGGACCAGGGCGCTGCGACCGATTACACAGCGCTCGTTTCTGCTCGCCTGTAGCGTTCGCCCACCCCCAGCATCACGCGCTGTCCGCTGGCAACGCCCATCTCCAGGCTTGCGGCGATGCGCCGTGCGCGTTCGATGAAATGAACCGCAGCAACCGGCGGGCACAGTTCATGTGCAGTCGCCTCGAACAGCTCGAGCCAGCGATCGAAATGCGCGGCATCGATCGGCAGCGGCATGTGCTTGACCATCGGCGTGCCGTGATAGCGCCCGGTCATCAGCGCGACCGAGGACCAGAACGCGCACATCTGCGCCAGATGCGGCTCCCAGTTGCTGATTTTGGCCTCGAATACCGGGCCGATCATCGGGTCGTTGCGGACCTTGGCGTAGAAGGCGTGCACCAGCTGCGCGATCATGGCCTCGGTGATCCCGGTCCGCGCGACGATCTCGGCGGTGATCTGCTCGCGGCGCTCTGCTCCTGTCATCGCTCATATCCTAAATATGCATTTCAAATACCTATTTAGACTGCTATAGCTGATCCGCCAAGTGCTGATTTCGAAGGGCTTCCATGCGCCTGACTTCGTTCACGGATTTTGCGCTCCGCGCCCTGATGCGGCTGGCCGGCGAGCCGGACCGCTCGTTCGCGACCAGCGAGATCGCGGCGGAGTTCGGCATCTCCCGCAATCACCTCGCCAAGGTGGTGCGCGACCTCGCAGAGGCCGGCTTCATCGCGACCCAGCGCGGCGCGGGCGGCGGGTTTTCGCTGGCGCAGCCGGCGGAGACCATCACCCTCGGGCAAGTGGTCCGCGCGCTGGAAGGCGGCAGCGCGCTGGTCGAGTGTTTCAGGGATGATGGCGGGGATTGCGTGCTGCTGCCGCGCTGCCGGCTGAAGGCGAAGCTCGCCGCGGCTCGTGAGGCCTTCATGCGCGAGCTCGACGGGACCACGCTGGCCGAATGCGCCTACCTGCCGCGCCCCGCGCGCCATCCGGCGCGCGCATCATGACGATCGTCGAACAGGATCAGTCTCGGAACTCAGGCCTGCAACGGACGCGCGGCGCCGCGCTTTGAAGGGACCGCGCGCTTGCCGGCAGCGGCAGTGAGACTGTGGCCGTTGAGGTGCTTGCCGTTCAGGGCCTTGCCATTCAAGGTCTTTGGCGTTCAGGGTCTTGGCGTTCAGGGTCTTGGCGTTCAGGGCCTTGGCGTTCAGGGCCTTGGCGTTGCCGTTTGCCTTGGCGGCCTGCTTCGCGCCGGCCTTCCTCTGCCCGGCCCGCTTCTCGGCCTCGCGCTTCGCCTTCCGTTCGGCCTTTTCCTTCAGCCGCACCCGCTCCGCCCGCGCCTCCGCGCGCTTCTTCTTGCGCTTCTTCTCGCAGGCGTCGCACTTGCAGCGATCGGCTTCAGATACGCTTTGAAGTAGTCGGTTCCGTAATCGTAGTTGATCTCGTCGCCCGGCTCGATGTCCTTGATGGCGCGGATGAACACCTTGCGCTTGCGCGGCTTGACGTCGGATTCCGCGTTCGGCCGGCAGGCGTGGTTGATGTAGCGGGCAACGTTCTCGCGGACCGAACCGTCGATGGTCCAGCGGTTGGTGAGCTCGAACAGGTATTTGTTCTCGATCGCGTCCTCATCCTTCTTCTTCGAGTCGAGCAGCGGCCCGAAATAGCGGATGATCTTGGTGCCTTTCTTGATCGGCTTGGTGGCGAAAAGGCCAAGGCCGGTGCGGGAACGGCCGACGCGATAGGGCTTGTGCGATAATGATGCGGGCATGATGATCGAGGCTACGGCACGCCGGGGGCGCACGCGACAAAGTTGCGAAGCCGCCCTTCTAGGACGATTCCGCGCGCCTGTCAGGTGTTTCCAGCGTGTCTGTTGAACCTTCCCCAGATTGCATATGTCAGACACAAAGTACGTCCGGATCACAGGTTTTCCCGATGAAATACCTTGCTTTTGCAACAGCCGTTATGGCGCTTGCCTGCGCAAATCCCGGTCAGGCTGCCGCTGAGACGATCAGCAGCAGCTACACCTCGACCGCGCCAAAGGCCTGCCGCATGATCGGCAAGCCCAACGAGGAGGACGGCAGCACCACGCGGGTCTGCCCGGGGAAATCCGGCCTCGTGGTGCTGATCAACGAGGGCGACCTGCGCGAAGTGGTCTCTGTGGGGCGAAATCGCGCGGCTGCGGCGAAGGAACCGGCGGCGCGGGCCTGGTTCGGCCCGTTCAGCTCGACCGGCGACACGGTCGAATGGCGCACCGCAGGCAGCAAGCCTTTTGCGATCATCCAGCGCTGGCAGATCGCCGACAACAGCGAGCAGGACAAGCGCGGCGGGCCGGTCTCGCGGGCGATGCTCGCGGTGACGCGGCTGCCGCCGGGCGATGTCTGTCACGTCGCCTATGTCGACATCGCGGCCAATCCCGACGCCAACGAGCTGGCGCGGCAGGCCGCCGACGACTTCGCCCGCGATTTCAAATGCGGCACGGATCAGGTCAAGACGATCGGCCAGAGCGGCCGCTCCACGTCGCTGACAAAACGCTAGCGCTTCTGCTGCTTCGCACGTTTGTAGCGTTGTAGCAGGCGTTCGCCCTTGGCCGCGATGCGGCGCGCGGCGGCCACCGTTTTGGGAACTGGTTCGCCCCAGGCATGGGCCGACAGTGCATGCCGTGTCGGCCGTCCACGATCATCGACCAGCGGTGGCAGCTTTTTGCGGCCGTAGAAGCGCACCGCCCAGCTGCCCTTCCGCCGCATCTCCTGCGGCGTCATCTCGGCTTCCTTCTTCGTGACGCCGGGCTTCAGATGCGCGCCCTGCTTCGCCGCGAATGCCTTGCGGCCGGCCGCGGTAAGCCCGCCACGCGGATCCTTTTCACGCGCACGACCAGCGCCTTTCCGCGCCGATGTTCTTGTCGTCGTCCGCTTCTTCGCCGCGCTCTTCTTTGCAAACGGGCGCTTATGTGCCGCCCGCTTCTTTCCGGACGTCTTCGTGCTGCGCTTCGTTTTTGCTGCCATGCGCATATTGTCCACGAGGTTGGGGTACCGCCGTCCGGCACGTCGCGCGGCCGCCCTGGCGGCAGCCTTCTTCGGCGGCGACAAATGCTTCGACGCCTTGCCCGGCCGCTTGCGCGGGTTCGGACGTTTCCAGGGAACGCGCGGTGATCGTGCCATGCGCGTCAACGCGCAGGCACGAGAAGGGTTGCTCGGTTACGGCCGCGCCGAGCGGCCCGCGGACAAACGCAGCATCGCGGTCAACAATGTCTCGACCGACGTGCCTTCGGGCGCTCGGTCCAGAATCGTCTTGAGGCGTCCGTCGAGCAGCAGCATGGTGAAACCATGCACCAGCGACCAGGCGGATGCGATCGCGGCAGCCTGATCCAACGTAAGCTGCTCCTTGGAAATCTGCTCATGCCGGCTGGCGCCGACGCCGCGGGTCAGCCCTGCGAACGATGCTTCGGACGCCTCGTGCAGCGAGGGACGCGAATGATCGAGCCGCTCGCTGCGGAACATCAGCCCATACATGCCGGGATGCGCCTGAGCATAGGCGACATAAGCCTTGGCGCTCGCCACGCCCTTTTCGGGCGGCATCGCCGCTGAAGCATCCGCCGCCGCCATCGCGAGGCCGAATTGCCGGAAGCCGATCGCCGCGAGTTCGCTGAGCAAACCGGTGAGATCGCCGAAATGATGCGTGGGAGCGGCGTGCGACACGCCGGCCTCGCGCGCCACCGCGCGCAAGGTCAGCCCAGCCAGTCCGTCACGCTCGAGCACACGCTCGGCCGCCTTGAGCAGCGCCTCATGCAGGTCGCCGTGATGATATGGCGTGTCATTGGCCCGGCGCCGCGATGCCGGACGGTCCGCAGCTATCCGCGCAACCCGGCGTGCCGGAGCCCGCGCCGGGCGAGCCGCTTTGTTTTCCTTGGATAATCTTGCCATGAAGTCGTTATAAGTCGCAATTTTTACACTGTAAAGATATTGCTTGACGATCGAAGGCGTCATCCTTACTGATATCTTTACGATGTAAAGATCATAATGCAGGGAGACGCGAATGCTCGATCAGGTCACATCCACCACGGCGCGGACCAATCTGGCGCCGATCTCGTTTGAAGCCGACGCGCCGTTCCTGAAGATCACCGGCGAATTGCCGCGCGAGCTGAACGGCACGCTGTACCGCAACGGCCCCAATCCGCAGTTCGAGGCGCCGGGCGCGCATTGGTTCGTCGGTGACGGAATGCTGCACGCCTTTCATCTCGAGAATGGCCGCGCCAGCTACCGTAACCGCTGGGTCCGCACTCCGAAATGGCAGGCCGAGCACGACGCGGGTCGCGCGCTGTTCGGCGGCTTCGGCCGCAAGCTGCCGGACGCGCCCGCCGACATCACGACTGACGGCGGCGTCGCCAACACCAACATCATCTTCCACGGCGGCCGCCTGCTCGCGCTCGAGGAAGGCCATCTGCCGACCGAGATCGAGCCGGGCACGCTCGATCGCCTCGGCTATTGCGACTATAAGGGCGCGATCTCGGGCCCCTTCAGTGCGCATCCCAAGATCGATCCGGTCACCGGCGAGATGGTGTTCTTCGGCTACAACGCCGCAGGTCCGCTGACGCCGGCACTGTCATATGGCTCCGTGAGTTCATCCGGCGTGGTGACGCGGTTCGAACGCTTCGAGGCGCCCTATGCCAGCATGGTGCACGACTTCATCGTCACCACGAACCATGTGCTGTTTCCGATCCTGCCGATATCAGGCAGCATGCAGCGCGCGATGCGCGGACAGGCCCCCTACGCCTGGGAGCCGGAGAAAGGCGCCTATGTCGGCGTCATGAAGCGCAGCGGCTCATCCAAGGACATCGTCTGGTTCCGCGCCGAGACCTGCTACGTCTTCCACGTCATGAATGCGTGGGAAGACGGCAACCGCATCATCGCCGACGTGATGCAGTTCGAGGAAGCGCCGCTGTTCAACCATCCCGACGGCTCGCCGACCGATCCGAAGAAGAACCGCGCGCGCTACTGCCGCTGGACCTTCGATCTTTCCGGCAACACCGACCGCTTCACGCAAACCTATCTCGACGACCTCACCGGCGAATTCCCTCGCGTCGACGATCGCCGCGCCGGACTTGCCAGCAATCACGCTGGTATGCCTGCGCCAACCCGGATCTGCCGATGTTCGGCGCGCTGTCGGGCATCGTGCATGTCGACGGCCGTGGCAAGCGACTCGGCCACTATCTCTTGCCTGCCGGCGACACGATCTCCGAGCCGGTGTTCGTCGAGCGCAGCGCTGATGCCGCGGAAGGCGACGGCTGGCTGCTCGCGGTGGTCTGGCGTGCCCGCGAAAACCGCAGCGACCTCGCCGTGTTCAACGCGCAGGATGTCGAGGCGGGCCCGGCGGCGCTGGTCCATCTCGGCCATCGCGTGCCGGACGGCTTCCACGGCAATTGGGTGGGGGCGGAGTAGTTCCGGACGTAACGTAACTGACGTCGCAATGTCAGAGGCGGGCCGATGCACGCCTCTGACCGGCGTTGTGAAAGGACATTGCAACGGCATCAGGGGAGGTTCGCATGCACATGCCTTCGATCACGGCTGGCTACCTTGCAATTCTCGCCCTGATTTACGCCGCCCTCGCCTTGCAGGTGATCCGGTTGCGGCGAAACAGCCTTGCGCCATTCAGCGACGGCGGCAACATCGCGCTGCGCAACGCGATCCGCGTCCATGCCAACTTCATGGAGTATGTCCCGATCATCACGCTGATGGTCGCCTTCCTGGAAATGGCCGGCGCACCGCCGGCGCGGGTACACATCCTGATGGGGGCGCTGCTGCTGTCGCAGCTGATCCATCCGCTCGGGATGTACGCGGCGCCGGGCTCGTTGCGATTCTCGATCGGGCGGGCCGGCGGCATCTTCATCACGATCGGCCTGCTCATCACCTGCGCGGTCACCACATTGTCGAGAACGAACTGGGACGGATAGGACGACCTCCACCGCAATGCACTGAGATACCTATGTTTTTCGATATCACATCACAATTTTGACACTGTAAAGATTTCGCTTGACGCTCTTCCCTTGCGCCTCTAGGTTATCTTTACGTTGTAAAGATTAGCCCTTGAGGCTCGCAATGACGATCTTCCTGATCCTCGCTCCCTACGGTGCCTTCGCCACGCTGATGCTGGTGACCTCGACCACGGTGAGCCTGCTCGCTGCCGCCCTGATCTGCCTTGCGGTCATCGCCTTCGATATCGCGCGCGGCCGCAGCATCAAGATCCTCGGCGTCGGCTCGGTGATCGTCTTCACCGCGGTCGGCAGCTACCTCACCTTCATCGATGCGACGCCGAGCATGATCGCGGTGAAGATCGCGGTCGATGCCGGCATCCTCGCGGTGTCGTTCGGCTCGATCCTGATCGGCCACCCCTTCACGCGCCAATACGCGCTCGAGCAGGTCGATGCTGAGATCGCGAAGCAGCCCGGGTTCCTCTATGCCAACTACCTGATCACCGGCGCCTGGACCGCTGCGACGCTGCTGATGCTGATCAGCAACGTGGCGGTACTCTATGTGCCGGCCCTGCCGCTGTGGACGGGCCTGCTGGTCGCTTTCGCCGCACGCAACGCCGCGGTCGGCTTCACCCGCTGGTATCCGCAATATCGGATGGCCAGGGACGGCGCGCCGCCGGCCGGCGCGCTGCCGTCGCCCTAGACGCTGCTACAACGACATCACAACAATCACCTCCCGAGGAAACGGAAACCACGACGATGAAGAGCGTATTTGCCAGGCTCGCGAGCGACTTCCTTTCCACCATCGTGTTCCTGGTGGTGTATCTCGCCACCGACAATGTGCTGATCGCGACCAGCGTTGCGATCGCGGGCGCGATCGCGCAAGTGGTCTATGCGCGCGTGAAGGGACAGGCGCTCGGGTACATGACATGGGCAAGTCTCGGGCTGGTGATCGTGCTGGGCGGCGCGACACTGCTGACCAACGATCCGCGCTTCGTGCTGGCGAAGCCCGCGATCGGCCATATCGCGATCGGCGCGATCATGCTGAAGCGCGGCTGGATGCTGCGCTACCTGCCGCCGATCGTGACCGAGACGATTCCGGAATATGCCACCCTCGCCGGCTATGCCTGGGCCGGGCTGATGTTCATCCTCGCCGCCGGCACCATCGCGGTCGCAGCGACCGGCGACATCAAGCTGTGGGCGTTCTACGTGTCGGTGGTGCTGCTCGGCGCCAAGATCGCCGCCTTCGCGATCCAGTATGTCGCCTTCCGCTTCCTCACCAGCAGCCGGCTGCGCGCCGCAGCCCGCGCCTGATCGCCGCAGCCGCGAACTAGGCGCAAGCAGCAAGATGGGCTATACCCGCGACGCTCCAAATAACCGAGGGGATACATCAATGGCGGTGGACGGAAACTGGAATCTCACGATGACGACGCCGATGGGCGAGCGGAAGGCGACGCTGTCGCTGGCAAGCTCGGGCGGCACGCTCACCGGCACGCAGGGTGCCGAGGGCAACTCCACCGAAATCTTCGACGGCACCGTGAACGGCGACAGCGTCGCCTGGAAGGTTTCCATCACCAACCCGATGCCGCTGACGCTCGAATTCACCGGCAAGGTCGCCGGCGACGGCATCTCCGGCGAGATGGGCATCGGCCCGATGGGCAGCTTCCCCTTCACCGGCACCCGGGCCTAAGCGCCTTTTTCTAGAACCAGATCTGCATCGGCAGATCATGTCCATCCAGCGGCTGCGATCCCTCGGGAACGCGGCCGCTCGGTTGATGGGCCGCCAGCGCCACCGCGCAGGCATCCAGCACGTCGTCGCGCTTTGCGCCGCTGCCGATCCGCGCACGTGTCAGCCAGTGATCGATATCGTGAAACCCTGATCGCTCGAGCAGCCTGCGGCGGAGCCGATCACCCTCCTCGGACTTCTTGCGCGGCAGCGGCGCGCCGCCGTTCAGCCGCAGGAACACCAGTTCGGGATGCACCTCGCGGATGTCACGCGCGGCGTTCGCGCGTACGAACGCATCGACCTCCATAATCTTGTTGCCGAGATGCCAGAGCTGGCGCGAGACGGCGGTCTGGCCGCGACGCCCAGCCTCCTCGTTCGCCAAATCGGGATCGCGAAATTCCTGCCATAGCCAGCGCCGGGCGCCGGTGAAGACGCGCGAGGTGTGCGGGCGCAGACGCGCACGAGCGAGACGATCGCAGGCGCGCTCGCCGTCATCGGTCATGCCGATCGGGATATCGATCCCGGCACGATCGAACGGACGCGACAGCGCGTCCGCGACATCGGTGTGGAAGGAAATCGTCCGCTGGTCGCCGTCGATGCTGACGGCGACCCAGCCTTTGGAAAATCCGTCGAGGCCGACCGCGATCAACCCAGGTTCAATTCCTTGAAGAAGTCGTTGCCCTTGTCATCGATGATGATGAAGGCCGGGAAGTCGACCACTTCGATGCGCCAGATCGCTTCCATGCCGAGCTCGGGATACTCGACCACCTCGACCTTCTTGATGCAGTGCTCGGCGAGGTTCGCCGCAGCGCCGCCGATCGAGCCGAGATAGAAGCCACCGTGCTTCTTGCAGGCCTCGCGCACCGCGACGGCGCGGTTGCCCTTGGCGACCATCACCATCGAGCCGCCGGCGGCCTGGAACTGGTCGACGAAGGAATCCATGCGGCCGGCCGTGGTCGGGCCGAACGCGCCGGAGGCGTAGCCAACGGGCGTCTTGGCGGGACCTGCGTAGTAGACCGGGTGGTTCTTGAAATAATCCGGCAGCGGCTCGCCCTTCTCCAACCGCTCGCGCAGCTTTGCATGCGCGGAGTCGCGCGCCACAATCATGGTGCCGGTCATCGAGACCCGGGTCTTGATCGGATATTGCGACAGCGTCGCGAGGATTTCCTTCATCGGCTTGTTGAGGTCGATCTTGACCACATCACCGCCGAGCGATTGCTCGACCGCGGGCAGATACTGCGCCGGGTTGTGCTCGAGCTCCTCGAGATAGACGCCGTCCCTGGTGATCTTGCCGAGCACCTGGCGGTCCGCCGAGCAGGAGACGCCGAGCCCGATCGGCAGCGAGGCGCCGTGACGCGGCATGCGGATCACGCGCACGTCGTGACAGAAATACTTGCCGCCGAACTGCGCGCCGACACCGAGCGACTGCGTCATCTTGAGGATTTCCTGCTCCATCTCGAGATCGCGGAACGCGTTGCCATCGGCCGAGCCGTGGATCGGCAGCGCATCGAGATAGCGCGCCGAGGCAAGCTTCACGGTCTTCATGCAGAGCTCGGCCGAGGTGCCGCCGATCACGATCGCAAGGTGGTACGGCGGGCACGCTGCGGTGCCGAGCGTCAGCACCTTCTCCTTCAGGAACGCGAGCAGCCGGTCCTTGGTCAGCACCGACGGCGTCGCCTGGAACAGGAAGCTCTTGTTGGCGCTTCCGCCGCCCTTGGCCATGAACATGAACTTGTAGGCATCGTCGCCCTCGGCGTAGATCTCGCACTGCGCCGGCATGTTGTTGGCGGTGTTCTTCTCCTCATACATCGACAGCGGCGCCACCTGCGAATAGCGCAGATTGCGGCGCAAATAGGCGTCGCGCGCGCCTTCGGACAGCGCGGCCTCGTCGTCGCCGTCGGTGATGACGTTACAGCCCTTCTTGCCCATGATGATCGCGGTGCCGGTGTCCTGGCACATCGGCAGCACGCCGCCGGCGGCGATGTTGGCGTTCTTCAGGAAGTCGAAGGCGACGAACTTGTCGTTGTCGCTGGCTTCCTTGTCCTCGAGGATCGAGCGCAGCTGCTTCAGGTGACCCGGCCGCAGATAGTGATTGATGTCACCGAAGGCGGCCTCGGAGAGCGCCCGCAGCGCCTCCCGCGACACCACCAGCATGTCCTTGCCGAGGACCTTCTCGACCCGGACGCCCTCGCTCGTCACCTTCTTGTAAGGCGTGGTGTCCGCTCCAAGCGGGAACAGCGGGGTGTGCTTGTAGGGCGGAACGGGCTTCTGCTGGTCGGGAAAGGCTGAGGGGGCGTTCATGAGCTGCTCGTCGGTTTCGAAAGGCCCGGTCCGGCCGCACGGCCGCCGGCAATGTAGAGCGGTTCTAAGCCTTTTTCGGACAAAGGAAAGGGAAGCCGGCCGCCTTCCAGCCATGCGCGGGACCGCCAAATCCACGTGCTAGGTTTCATCCCTCGGTAATCTCGGGTTGCCACAACTTGCAGCACACCACCAATCGACCAGGGAAGCCATCAGGAGGCCTTCATGAAGACAGCGCTTTTCATCCGGTTTGCGGCGCTGGCCCTGCTGATGGCGCTCCCGAGCGGTGCCGATGCGGCACGGCTCGGCAGGGTGTGCGGCGGCCTTGCCGGCCTGCAATGCAGCCGGGTCGGCCAGTTCTGCCAGTTCAAGCAAGGGCAATGCGGCCGGGCCGACCAGACCGGCACCTGCGCGTTCCGGCCGACGATCTGCAACAAGATCTACAAGCCCGTGTGCGGCTGTGACGGCAAGACCTACGGCAATGATTGCGAGCGCCGCGCCGCCGGCGCCTCCAAGGCGCAGGATGGCAAGTGCGCGTCCTAACGGGCGGGCCATATTGACGCGCTGCGCGGGAGCCTGCATGTAGCTTTGCGTATTTTTGTACCGCGGGGGTATTTCGTGACAGCACCGTTGCGCCAACGTTTGCCTTTGGGCATCCGCTCCACCCTGCCCGCCGCGCTGATCGCGCTGGCGCCGGCCTTCACCGCGGCACCTGCGCATGCCGATCCCTGCGTGGACATCGCCAAGCAGCTCGCCGGCCAGATCGACGGGCTGAAGGTCAATTTCAGCGCCGCCAACATCACCTACCTCACACATCCGGCGGCGAAGGAATTGTCGCTCGGCTGCCGCGGCAAGGACTATGCGATCGAGCTCTATGCCAAGACCGACCGCAAGATGAGGCCCGAGTTCTTCAACCTGGTCGGCTCCGCGACCGCACTGATCTTCACCGTGCCGAAGGACGATGCCACCACCGGCACCTCACGCTGCCTGAAGCGCATGGGCATCCTGCGCGGCAACACCATCACGATGCGCTATCGCCGCCTCAACCTCGAATGCACGCGCAACAAGACCGATGCCTCGATTACCGTCCGCCGCGGCAACAACGAGTGAGCCGTTAGAGCGAGTGAAGTGGGTACCGGTTCGCGTGCGCTAAACTAGGATCCAGAGCCCCGTTCCGGTTCAATCGGAACGGAAAGTGCTCTAGGCTTCCGCGGTAACCCGCCCGATCGCATCGACGATCTTGCCCCAGCCCGGGCTCATCATGTCGAACGCGAAGCGGTTGCCCGGGAAGACGAAGCCGTCATGCACCATGCGGACATGGGTGCCGCCCTCGACCGGCGTCAGCGTCCAGGTGACGACCGAGTCGAGCTTGGAGCCGAAGTCCGGGTTGGTGTCGGCGCCGCCCTTCCAGGAATAGCGCAACAGGCGCGGCGGATCGCAATCCAGCACCTCGCAATGCACGACACCGTCCCAGTCGCCGATCGGCTTGGTGCGGAAATTGAACCGGTGCCCGACGGCAGCGACGAAATCGTTCGGCATCAGCCATTTCATCAGCAGTTCGCTCGTGGTCAGCGTCCGCCAGATCCTGTCGGCAGCGTAAGGCAGCACCTTCTCGACCGTGATCGCGTGCGTCTCACCCATCACTCACTCTCCTTCAACAATTTCTCGAGATTGGCGAAGCGCTCGGCCCAGAACGTCTCGTAGTGGCCGAGCCAGTCGATCAGCGGACTGAGCCCCTTCGGCGCGACGCGATAATGGATGTGCCGGCCTTCGCGCCGCTCGACGACCAGCCCGGCGTCGCGCAGTGCGCGCAGATGCTGCGACACCGCCGGCTGCGACACCTTTGAGCCCTGCACCAACCCGGTCGCGGCGACTTCGCCCTCCCGGATGATCCGCTCGAACACCGCTCGCCGCGTCGGGTCGGCAAGGCTCTTGAGCACATTGGTCAGCTGCGTGGCGGTGGCCATAGAAATATATAAGCAATTGCTTATACGATTGTCAATGCGGAGGCAACGCAGTTGCGGCGCTGGAACAGCTCGCCCGCTCCGAAAGTTGATGGCTGCGGTCGCATGTTTGCCGGGGAAACAGTGCGATAATCGCTGCTGGAATAACGGAGTCGCCATCCATGATCGCAAAGCTCCTCCTGCAGAATACGTTCTTCGTCCTCGCCATGGCTGCGCTGCTGTTTGCCTTCGCCGGCACGCTGCACTGGCCCGGCGCGTGGGCCTATCTGATCGCCTCGGCGCTGATCGGCCCGGCCTGCGGACTGTGGCTTGCCAAGGTCGATCCCGGCCTCTTGGCCGAGCGCATGCGGCTCACCGCGCGTGAGGGCCAGCCCGCCGAGGACAAGCGCTTCATGCTGGTGTTCCTCGTCATCGCGGTGCTGTGGTTCGTCGCGATGGGGCTCGACCGCCGCTTCGGCGGCGCCAACGCGGGCGTGGCACTGATCGTGCTCGGCCTCGCGCTGTATCTGCTCTCGACCGTGCTGATCCTGTGGGTGTTCCGCACCAATTCGTTCGCAGCGCCGGTCGTCAAGGTGCAGACCGAGCGCCACCATCACGTGATTTCGACTGGTCCCTACGCACTGGTGCGGCACCCGATGTATGCGAGTGTGATCCTGTTCTTCATCGGCGTGCCGGTGACGCTCGGCTCCTGGTGGGGCCTTGCCTTCGTGCCGGTGTTCTTCGGGCTGTTCGCGTTCCGCACCGGGATCGAGGAGCGCACGCTGATTGCGGGATTGTCAGGCTATGCTGACTACGCGGCGCGGGTGCGCTATCGTCTCGTGCCCGGGCTGTGGTGAGGACCGACCGTCATGGCAGAGAGTAAGACCTACACCGGCGGCTGCCATTGCGGCCAGGTGCGCTTCGAATGCACCACCGACATGGCGATGGTGACCGCCTGCAACTGCTCGATCTGCACCAAGAAAGGCCTGCACTTCGTGTTCATGCCGCCATCGAGCTTCCAGCTCCGCGCCGGCGCCGAGAACCTGAAGGAATATCTCTTCAACCGCCATGCGATCCGCCACCAGCTCTGCGTCGATTGCGGCGTCGACGTGTTCGCGCGCGGCAAGAAACCCGATGGTTCGGACATCGTGGCGCTGAACGTCAGCTGCATCGACGGCATCGACCTGTCGAAGATCACGATGACGCCGGTGGATGGGCGGAACAGGTGATCGCGGTCACAAATCCAGCGCCTTGTAGCGCCGGAAGATGCCCTCCTCGTTGAACGGAATCCGCCGCTCGCTCGCCAGATACGCCTTGATGTTCGGCCGCTCGGCGACGCCGTCGCGCAGTGCGATCAGGCGCGGGACCATCTTCTCGAACGCGGCCATCCGCTTCGGAAACGCGTAGCGCAGGCCTTCCACGATCTGGAACAGCGACAAGTCGACATAGGTCAGCCGCCGTCCGGTGACGAAGCCGCCGCCATTCGCCGCGACCAGGTCCTCGAAATAGCCGAGATATTTCGGCACCCGCGACGCCCAGAATTCTTCCGTGCGCTTCTTCGCCGGCGCCTTCTGGTCCTCGTAATACAGCGACGGGCCAAGCGGATGATGGGTGTCGTGGATCTCCAGCACGAAGTCCGTGATCGTGAGCTGCAGCTGGTGCACCCAGAGCTTCCCCGCCTCCGCCTTCGGCGCCAGGCCGTGACGCGCTCCGAGATAGAGCAGGATGTTGGCGGTCTGGCCGATCACGAGACTGCCGGCCTTGAGGAACGGCGGCGCAAAGGGTGGCGTGCCCTTGTGCGCGTCCATCATCTTCATCATGCGCCGGTGCCGCCCTTGCCGCGGGCAACGTCGGTATAGCTGGCGCCCGCATCCTCGAGCGCGAGGCGGACATATTCGCCGCGGCCCTGGATCATCGGCCAGTAGTAAAGCTGATAGTGCATGCACTTACCTCCGAAAACTTGGCAGCGTCGTTTCTCTTCAGTCGTTTCTTCTCACCGGGATCGTAGCCGCGCCGCGGCCCAATCGTCCATCGCACACCGGCCGCCTGTCCGAACCGCGCGGAGACTGCTAAGGTTCCAGGATCGAGTCTTCGATGAAGGATCAACTTATGGCGGATGACAAGAAGAAGCGGGGCGCACAGGATCGCGCCCTGATCGCGTTGGGCGAGTCCTACGAAGTTGCGTACTGGTCCAAGAAGTTCAAGGTCACGCCGGCAAAGCTCAAGGCCGCCGTCAAGAAGGTCGGGCATTCCGCCAAGAAGGTGGAAGCCCATTTCAAGGAGCAGCGCCACATGGCCGCCGATCGCGCCCGGATCGCGATCAGCGAGCCCTACGAGGTCCGCTACTGGTCGAAGAAGTTCAAGGTGACCCCTGCGCGGCTCAAGGCGGCGGTCGCCGAGGTCGGACATTCCTCGAAGAAGGTCGGGGCCTACTTCGCGACGAAGAAGAAAACCGCGAAGAAAAAGAAGACAGTGAAGAAGGCAGCCAAGAAGACCAAGCGCAAGAAGAGCTGAGCGCGGTCATACTGTCCCCGTCATTGCGAGGAGCGAAGCGACGAAGCAATCCATCGCTCCGCGCATGCGGCAGGATGGATTGCTTCGCTGCGCTCGCAATGACGGGCATTCACTTGCAGCAAAATCAGACTCGCCCCGCCGCCTCAATTCGCGGCAAAGCAGTACAGAAGACCGTCGCCGCCGGTGCTCTTCAGATCGGCCTGCGAGCAGCCACCATCGGGGCCGCGCGAGGGATGCGACGTGTTCCAGGATTTTGACGGCTCGTCGTCGCGCAGCCCCTTGCGATCGAAATGCCCGACCATCGCAGCGCCCTGCGTGCTGCTTGTCCAGTTCTTGCAGGTGCGGTCCTCACCGGCCGCAAACGCAGTACCGTCGGCCTGCGATCCCGTCAGCACATCGTGGCGGTTCGGCGTATCGCCGGCACCGTTGATGACCTCGCCCTTCTCGGACAGCGCGGTCTGCTTGGTGAGATTGTTGCTCGCGCTGTGCAGGTCGGCGACGTCCTTGGCGACCACGACGCCCTTCACGTTCTTCCACGGTCCCTTGCCGATACGATCGCGTGCATTCACCGCCGGCTTGCCATCGGCCGCCTGGGTCGAGAGATAGGCGCGCCAGGTCTTCGGCGCGCCGAAGCCCGCGGCCTGCGCCAGGGTCTGGCAATGATTGTCGGCGCCGGCGAGGCCGCCGAGATTGCCGCCATTGCCGATGCCGTTGCTGGTCACGAAGAAACTGGTGTCGGCAGTCTGCGCGCTCGCCGGCGGTGCGGCCATGACGACGAACGCAAGACAGGCAGGAACCGCGATCTGCGCAAACTTCATTCCATCCTCCCGATGGTTGTTATGGTCCGCTGACATCAACCCGCGGCATGTCCGGATATTCCGCCGTCACGACGCCGCAATGAACTCCACAAGACAAAAGCGCCGCGGACGATGCCGCGGCGCCTTCTGTTCGTCACGTCAGACCATCGATCAGTTGGTCTGCTGGATCGCCGAAAGCTCCCAGTTGCCGCCGCGCTGGCGCACGAAGGTCCAGACCTCGGTGACCTCCTCCGGCTGCCCGCCGCTGATCTGGCGGCCGGTGCCACGCTCGAGCATGGTGTCGACCAGGGCGTAGCGCATCGCGACCGTCGCATATTCGCTGTCGCCTTCGCGCCAGGCTTCCGCCAGATCGCCCTGCAGGAGCTTCACGTTGGTCACCTTGTTGGTGACGTTGCGCGCCTTGTTCTCCTCGAGGTCCTTCGAGAAGTACGACACCATTTCCGGTGTCGCGAGCGTGTGCAGCTTCGCGATGTCCTCGTTCGACCACGCGGTCTGGATGTCGCCGAGCAGCCGTTCGAACGTCTCATAGTCGCCAGGCGCGATCTCGACCGGCGCATTCGATCCGCCGCCGAGGCCAAAGCCGAAGCCCGAGCGGGCATTCGCCTGCGGACCGGGGCCGACGTCGGGTCCGCCGGCGTAAGCGGCAGCCGGCGCATTGCGGCGCTGCCACCACGACATCGCGAGCCGGACCACGAGCACGATCAGACCGATCTGCAGCAGCAGGCCGAGCATCGACGACAGGCCGCCTAGACCCGAGAACAGGCCGCCGCCGAACAGCATGCCGAACAGGCCGGCGCCGAGGAAGCCCGCGGCCAAGCCGCCGAGCAGGCCGCGCCCCATTCCGCCGCGGCCGAACAGGCCGCCGGAGTTCGCCGCCGGTGAACTCATGCCCGGGCTACCAGGCTGGCTGAAGGTGCGGTTCATCGGCGCAACCGAGCCCGGCGCGGTGCTGGTCGAGGGCGGCGCGGAGAATGTCCGCGAGCCGCGCGAGCCGCCGCCGCCGACGCGAGCGTCGGCCGCCGAGACGGTCATCATCACAGGCAGCGCCAGCGCCATCGCGACGGCGATCGCCCGGACAATTCCACGCGTGCGTTGCGAGAAATTCATGTTGGTTTCCTCAAAGGATTCCCCGGCATGGGGAAACGCCCTTAAGATGGGCAGGGCCTGACAAAAGTGAAGCGGGAAACGGGAACCGCGGCTGCGGCCCTCGGTCGCGGCGATGTGACACTATGGGCCTTGTGGCCGCGACAACGCGTCCTAGCGCGAGATGCGCCCCGGTTTCAATCGCAGTTGCATCGGAATTTCACCTCGCACTTGCGAGAAGCGGAGGCAGTTGCGGCGGCAACCGTCTAGTTCGCCGTCATGGTTTCCTTCACCGCGGCGACCAGCTGCGTCAGCGTGAACGGCTTCGGCAGGAACGCGAATTGCTGGTTCTCCGGCAGGCTCTTCTCGAACGCATCCTCGGCATAGCCGGAGACGAAGATGATCTTCAGCTCGGCATTGCGGCTACGCATTTCCTTCAGCAGCGTCGGCCCGTCCATCTCCGGCATCACGACGTCCGACACCACGAGATCGACCGCGCCGTTCTTCTCCTCGAATGCCTCCAGCGCCTCGACGCCGTTGGCCGCCTCGATCACGCTGTAGCCACGCGAGCGGAGACCGCGCGCATTCAGCGAGCGCAGGCCGTCCTCGTCCTCGACCAGCAGGATGGTGCCCTGTCCGGTGAGGTCGGGCTTCGGCTTGGCGGTTTCCGCCGCGACCGCGGTTTCCTTTGCCGCGCCGTTGCCGGCCTGCACTTCAGGAGCGACCTCCTGCTCCTGGCGATGCCGCGGCAGGTAGATCCGGAACGTGGTGCCGCCGCCCGGCACGGAATCGACATAGACGAAGCCGCCAGTCTGCTTGACGATGCCGTAGACCGTGGAGAGGCCGAGGCCGGTGCCCTTGCCGACTTCCTTGGTCGAGAAGAACGGCTCGAAGATCTTGTCGATGATCTCGTGCGGAATGCCGGTGCCGGTATCCGAGATCTCGATCTTCACATAGTCCGCCGCCGGCATGCCCTTGTTGGCGAGCTGGGCGGCTTCCTCGGTCGACACGTTGGTGGTGCGGATGATCAGCTTGCCGCCGTCGGGCATCGCATCGCGCGCGTTGACCGCGAGATTGACCACCACCTGCTCGAACTGCGAGACGTCGACCTTCACCGGCCACAGATCGCGGCCATGCACGAGATCGAGCTTGACCTTCTCGCCGATCAGCCGGCGCAGCAGCATGGTGAGGTCGGACAGCGCGTCGCCGAGATCGAGCACCTGCGGCCGCAGCGTCTGGCGACGCGAGAACGCCAGCAGCTGCCGCACCAGCGTCGCAGCGCGGGTGGCGTTCTGCTTGATCTGCATGATGTCCTGGAACGACGGGTCGGTCGGCTTGTGCGCGTTCAGCAGGAAGTCGTTTGCCATCATGATGGCCGACAGCACGTTGTTGAAGTCGTGCGCGATGCCGCCGGCGAGCTGGCCGACCATCTCCATCTTCTGCGACTGGTTGATTTGGTTTTCCAGCGCACGCCGCTCCGTGGTCTCGAGCATGTAGACGATCGCGGTCTCGGCGTCGCGCTCGTCCTTCTCGACGGTCGTGACGAAGAACTGGGCGAAGCGCTCCTTGGGCCCGTCGAGCATCACCTCGACCGGCGCGATATCGCCCTGCCCTTCGGCGGCCTGGTTGATCGCCGCGATCAACAGGCCGCGGTCCCGCGGGTTGACTGCGCGGAAGATCGACTTGGCCGCGCCGCCATCGCCATTGAGCCCCTGCGCCAGCTTGGCATAGCGCGCATTGGCACCGACCACGTTGCCGCCGCGGTCGACGGTCGCGATCGCCATCGGCGTATGGTCGAAGAAGCGCATGAAGCGCACCTCGGCGGCGCGCTCCGGATCGGAATGCTCGTCGCGGGCACGGCTGATCACCAGCGTGCGCGAGGCGCCCGCTGCGCCGTCGGCGCCGAAAGCGAGCTTGTGATAGAGCCGCACTGGCACGGTCTTGCCGCCGCGCATGCGCAGGTCGATGTCGAATACCTCGGTCTTGACCTCGCCCGGCACGGCCGCGATCGAGGTCAACAATGCGGCGCCGTCGCCTGACACGATGTCGGTCAGCTTCAAGCCGCCCGAGCCGATCTCGGCCAGATCGTAATCCAGCCAGTTGGCCAGCGTCGCGTTGACATAGGCGATCTCGCCGGCCGGATTGACCGAGAAGAAGCCGCACGGCGCATGATCGAGATATTCGATCGCATGCCGCAGCTCCTGGAACACGTCCTCCTGGCGCTCGCGGTCGCGGGTGATGTCTGCGATCGACCATACCGCATATCTGGCGTCGCGCTTGCCCTCGCCGAGCGGGCGTACCCGCAGCCGCAGCCAGCGCCCCTGTCCGGCCTCGCGCCCGGCGACACGGACCTCCTCCTGCTGCCGCTTGCCCTCGCGCGCGGCCTTCAGCAGGCGGAACACCGCTTCGGAAACGTCGGGGTTGCCGATGAAGACGCGCTCGACGGGACGGACGTCCTGCGGCCCCGCCGCGCCGGTCAGCGTCAGATAGGCGGCGTTGGAATAGACCACGTGGCCGCGGGAGTCGGTGACGACGAGCCCCTCCTGGGCCTGGTCGGCGATCCGCGCCATCACCGGATCGTCGGTGGCGCGGTCGGAGAAGCGGATGATGCCTGCGGCCAAGGCGAACAGGTTGAACAGCCCCGCGGTGGCGAGCAGCGCCAGCACGCCGAGAATATAGGCTGCGCCTGGGTGCGGCCGATTGTCATGAGCCAGACCGCCACCGCGACGATGCCGATCGCGATCAGCACCACCAGCAGGATGCTGCCGCTCCGCCGGGCTGGCCCGTGAGCCACGAACGGCTCGGTCACG
The DNA here is from genome assembly GCF_001238275.1 of Bradyrhizobium viridifuturi. GTDB lineage: Bacteria > Pseudomonadota > Alphaproteobacteria > Rhizobiales > Xanthobacteraceae > Bradyrhizobium > Bradyrhizobium viridifuturi. The sequence continues at coordinate 4,546 of NZ_LGTB01000070.1, read as the reverse complement.
GGAGGATCGTTGCTATCGGCGGTCATCTGGAGAGACATGGCTCGTCTGCATCACGAAGGCGACCGGCCGGCCACCTTGCCCCTGAGTGCCTGAATCGGACCCGAAAACGCAAGTCCATCAGGCGGCAATTTCGCAAGTTACGCGCATTTCAAGCGGTTTTCCGCCCCTTACTGACGCAGGCCGGACAGGCCGCGCCTCAGCCGCATCACGTAACCGATGATTTCGGCAACCGCATGATAGTGTTCGACCGGGATTTCCTTGTCGATGTCGACGGTGGCATAGAGCGCCCGGGCCAGCGGCACGTTCTCCACGATCGGAATATCGTGCTCCTTGGCGATCTCCCTGATCCTGAACGCGAGGACGTCGACGCCCTTGGCGACGCAGACCGGCGCCGACATGCTGCGGTCGTAGGCCAGCGCGACCGAATAGTGGGTCGGGTTGGTGATGATCACCGAAGCCTTCGGAACCTGCGCCATCATGCGCTTCTTGGCGCGCTGGACCCGCAATTGCTTGATCCTGCCCTTGACGTGCGGGTCGCCTTCCGACTGCTTGAACTCCTCCTTCATCTCCTGCAGCGACATCTTGTGACGCTCGTACCAGGTCCGGTACTGGAAGAAGTAGTCGGCGATCGCAACCGCAGCGAGGATGGCGACCACCGCCGCCATCAGGTGCACCGTCATGCTGGTGATGGCGGGCAGCAGCTCGGCCGGATCGACCCGCAGGAACGATTCCATCCGCATCCGGTCGGGCCACAGCACCATGACCATCACGACGCCGAGCGCGATCAGCTTGAACAGGCCCTTCAGGAAGTTCGCCACCGCCTGCTTGCCGAACAGCCGCTTGAAGCCGGCGGCCGGCGAGATCTTGGAGAATTTCGGCTTGAGCTGCTCGCCCGACCACACCAGCTGGTGCTGGATCATGTTGCCGGCGACCGCCGCCAGCGCCAGCATAAGGAACGGCACGCCGATCGCGGCGACCACGGCGTAGCCGAGCGTCTGGGTCAGCTGCAGCAGGCCGGCACCGTCGGTGCGGATCATCCATGAGTTGGCGATCAGATTGCGCAGCGGCATCAAGATGCCGCCGCCGATCGAGCCCGAGAAGGTCGACAGCACCAGCGTGGCGCCGGCGATGATGAACCAGGTGTTGACCTCCTGGCTCTTGACGACGTCGCCTTTCTCAAGGGCTTCGTCGAGACGTTTTTGCGTAGGGTCTTCTGTTTTGTCTTCGGTATCGTCGGCCATCGCTCTTCCCTAGTTCATCGGAGCGAGCTGGCGCATGACGCCGTTGAAGTAGTCGAAATAGGTGTTCATCATCGCCGCGAGCACGACGGCGAAGATCAGGAAGCCGACCATGATCGAGAGCGGCACGCCGACGAAATAGACCTGCATCTGCGGCATCAGCCGCGCCAGCACGCCGAGCCCGATGTTGAAGACGAGCCCGAACACCAGGAACGGCGCCGACAATTGCAGGCCGATCTTGAAGGCGGCCGAGAAGGCGTTGGTCGCAAGGGCCGCGACGTCGCCGGTCGGCATGATCTCGCCCGGCGAGAAGATGCGGTAGCTCTCGCTCAGCGCCGCGATGACGAGATAGTGGCTGTCGGTGGCGAACAGCAGCGTCAGGCCGAGGATGGTGAGGAAGTTGCCGATGATCTGGCCCTGCTGGCCCTGGGTCGGGTCGACCGCGGTGACGAAGCCGAGCCCGAGCTGCTGGGCGATCACCGAGCCCGCGACGTTGAGCGCAGACAGCGTCACCCGCGCGGTCGCGCCGAGCACGATGCCGATGATAAGCTCATGCACCATCAGGACGCCGAGCGCGGAGATCGACGTCAGGTCAACATGATAGGCGTTGCGGTGCAGGGGCAGGATGATCAGCGTCAAGAGCAGCGCGATCGACAGCTTGACCCGTGCCGGGATGTTGCTCTCGCCGAAACCGGGCAGCAGCATCACCATGGCGCCCACGCGCGCGAAGACCAGCACGAAGATTGCGGCCAGCGCCGGCAGCAGGGAGACATCGATGCGCATGACCGCGGCATTAGTGCATCAACCGCCGATGATTCGCGATGAAATCCGCATCATGTGGCTACTGAGCGAGTCCGCCATGAACGGCAGCGCCAGCAGCAATGTGACGAAGATCGCGAGGATCTTCGGCACGAATACCAGGGTCTGCTCCTGGATCTGGGTCAGCGCCTGGAACAGCGACACCACGACGCCGACCACAAGGCCAACCACCATCAGGGGCGACGACACGATCACGATGGTCCAGATCGCATCGCGCGCCACGTCGAGAGTTTCAGGGCCGGTCATTTGAGTTCTCGCTGCTGATTGTTTTTGCACCGTCGTTCCGGGGCGATGCAAAGCATCGAACCCGGAACCTCGAGATCCCGGGCTCGATGCTGCGCATCGCTCCGGGATGACGTCCTGACGGATGTCAGATCGGCATCTTCATGATGTCTTCATAGGCCTGGATCACACGATCCCGGACCGAGACCAGGGTCGATACCGCGACGTCGGTGTCGGCAACCGCCGTCACCACGTCCATCACGTTCGCCTTGCCCGAGGCCATCGCCATGGTCTGCGCATCGGACTTCTTGCCCGCTTCCAGCACGCTGCCGACGGAGTCCTTCAGCAGCGCGCTGAACGACGGTCCGGCGACGGCCTGTCCGCCCAGCCCGGCCTTCTCGGCGCCGCCGCGCTCCATCATCCTCGCGAGGCTGGCATAGGCGTTGGCGGCGACTGTCGGTGTAGCCATGAGTTACGTTCCCTGTTCTTGCTGGGTCAGGACTTGAGGATGTCGAGCGTGCGCTGGATCATCCGCCGCGTCGCGCTGATGATGTTGAGGTTCGCCTCGTAGGAGCGCTGGGCGTCGCGCATGTCGGTCATTTCAACCATCGAATTGACGTTCGGATATTTGACGTTGCCGGAGGCGTCCGCCGCCGGATTGCCCGGCTCGTGCTTGATGCGGAATGACGACTGGTCGGGCCTGATCCGGCCGAGCGTCACGACCTGGGCATCGAGCGAGCGATCGAGCGCGGAGGAGAACGTCGGCACCTTGCGGCGGTAGGGATCGCCGCCTGCGGTCTGCGCCGTCGAATCGGCGTTGGCGATATTTTCGGAGATCACCCGCATCCGCCCCGCCTGCGCGCGCAGGCCGGAGGTTGCGATGCTCATCGAGCGGGCGAAATCGCTTGTTCCATCTGCCATGGGATCCTCCTGCCGCCGTTAGGTGGCCTAACCCTTGCCGATCGCGGTTTTCAGCAGATGCAGGCTCTTGCTGTAGAGCGACGTGGCGGCAGCGAAGTCCATTTGGTTGGCCGACACTTTCAGCATCTGCTCCTCGAGATTGACCGCATTGCCGGCCGGGCGGGTCTGGAAACCGCTCTTGCCGCGATCATTGTCGAAGTTGTCCGGCGCGCCCGAGGCCGCCATGTGGGTGGCGCTGGTCTGCATCATCGGCAGTGTCCCCATGCCGCCGCCGACGGTCGCGCGCCCTTGTCGAATTTCGGCTCGACCAGATCGCGCGGCCGGAAGTTCGGCGTGTCTGAATTGGAGATGTTCTCGGCGAGCACCCGCTGACGCTCCTGGTGCCACTGCATCTTGGTGCGCAACGCCGACAGGATCGGCAGATCGTTCATGGCCATCGCCGCGGCTCCGTTAACCTCTGGGACCTCCCGAGGTAGGCAGAATTTGCCCGGTGTATGGTTAACGGGTGGTTAAAATATCGGACGGATCCGTGGAGAACGCCGCAACGACCGCCTGCGAGCGCATTTTCGCCACGAATGCTGCGTTAACCAGCACAAACCGAGACAGCGTGGGGCGCTGAGAAGTCGTTTTGGGACAAGCGATTCTTGGTTTATTAATAGAACAGTCGGCTGCAAGCCGCTGGGAATTAAGAAATAAGGCGAATTTCGGGCGCGATTCGCTGCGTAAAACCGCACCTATCAATCTGTGCCCGTTGATGGCGGAAGCTGAGGAAGGCCAAGATGGCCGGGGACTCCAATATGCAGGTCATTACTTTCGTCTTGGCATTCGTTGTCGTGCTGGCGCTTATCGGCGTCACCGCATGGCTCGTCCGCCGCTTCGCTGGAAACCGCCTCGGCGCCAACGCCAACCGCGGCCGCATGCCGCGCCTGGCGGTAATCGACGCCGCAGCCGTCGACGGCCGCCGCCGCCTGGTTCTGGTTCGCCGCGACAACATCGAGCATCTCCTGATGATCGGCGGCCCGACCGACATCGTCGTCGAGCCGAATATCGTCCGCGCTATGCCGGGGCGCGACCAGATGTCGAGCCGCCCCGCGGTCGCAGCCGACGCCGCGCCGCCGCGCGTGGCGCCGCTGCCGGATGCCGCCTGGAACGAGAGCGAAGCCGCCCGCTCCGACAATTTCGACCTGCCCGAGCCCGAGCTGCCGCCACGTCCGGCGCGCCCCTCCTTCGCCGACGAACTGCGCCGGCCCCCGCCGCCGATCGCCGAACGCCGCAGTGATCCGCTCACGGGCTTCACGCCCGAGCGTTCTGAACCGCGGCCCGATCCGATGCCGCCGCGGCTGCCG
>NZ_LGTB01000069.1 GCF_001238275.1 Bradyrhizobium viridifuturi | reverse complement strand
GCCGCGCCGCGCTGGCGAAGGTGCGCCGTCGCCGGTGCCGCCGGCGACGCCGGGCGTACGCGGTTTCCGCGACATCACTGCAGACGCCGACGATCTCGGCCGCGCCGCGGCGCAGGCCAGCCGCAACGCGCGCAAGACCTACGCCAACGTGCCGTCGCCCTCGCCGGAATTCGACCGGCTCGAGCCGAGCCTGGAGAACCGCGGCGGCGATCCCGAGGCGCCGTACTCCTACGAAGAGTCGATCGAGGAGGCGGAGCGCTACACTCCGCAGCAGCCGCCCCAGGCGCCGCCGCCACGGTCGCGGGTCAGCAATGCCGATCGTGAGCCGAAGCGGCCGCGCGTCGGGTCGGTGTTCCCGCTCAAGACCGCGATCGCGGGCATCCTGCTGATCCTGGTGGGCGCCGGCCTTCTCATCTGGGGCAAGCCGGACTTTTCCTCAATCAGCCGTCTGTTCCAGCCCTCCGCCCCGGTCGAGGCGCCGAAGGATGCCGCGGCGACGCCGTCGAGCAAGAAGATCACCGACCGGGTCGGCCAGCCGTCGTCGGGCGAGCCGGTCGCTCCGGTGGCGCAGCGCGTGGTGCTCTATGACGAGGACCCGTCGGATCCGAAGGGCAAGCAATATGTCGGTTCGGTGGTTTGGCGCACCGAGCAGGTCAAGGGATCCGGCAACCAGAAGCCCGACATCGCCGTGCGCGCCGACATCGACATCCCCGATCGCAAGTTCAAGATGACGATGTCGTTCCGCCGCAACACCGATTCATCGCTGCCGGCGAGCCACACCGCGGAATTGACCTTCATCCTGCCGCAGGACTTCGCCAATGGCGGCGTCGGCAACGTGCCGGGCATCCTGATGAAGTCCAACGAGCAGGCGCGCGGCACGCCGCTGGCAGGCCTCGCGGTCAAGGTCACCGACGGCTTCTTCCTGGTCGGCCTCTCCAACGTCGACGCCGACCGTTCGCGCAATCTGCAGCTCCTCAAGGAGCGCTCCTGGTTCGACGTGCCGCTGGTCTACACTAACCAGCGCCGCGCCATCATCGCGATCGAGAAGGGCGCCCCCGGCGAGCGGGCGTTCAACGACGCCTTCGCGGCGTGGGGTGAGTAGCGGCCTCGGCACTCACCCCGGTGCTCGCGATGTCGTCGCCCGGCCCTGTCCGGTCGCTTCCGTATCGCAGCGAGGTCCCGCTGCTGCAGTGCGGCCGATGCGCGGTCCCCGGAACATTCCGGGCGCTTCCGATTTTCCCTAGAACCGTCGCGTGACTTCGTTACACTCGCCTGACGTCGGGCAAGGGCACGCCATGAAACGCTATCTGATCTTCGCGGCCATCGGACCGTTCATCGGCGGCTTCCTGCTGCTGCTGATGACCACCTATCAGTCCGGCTACTGGACCGAGACCAATGGCGGCGAGGTGCTAAAGCTGCTCGTCGTGTTCGTGAAGTCGCTGCAATACAATTATCTGTTCGGCATCGTCCCGTCGCTGATGTTCGGCGCGATCGACGACATCCTGATGCATATGCGACGGATCGCGCCAACGGTGCGGATGCTGATCGTAGGTCTCGTGGCCTTCGTCGGCGCGGCGCTGACTTACGCCTCGCACGGCTCCGAAAGCGGTCCGGTGCAGTTCATCCTCTATGGGCTGGTCGGCTTCATCCCGGGCGTGATCACGTCGTGGCTGGCGCACAAATACGCCGAAGAGCTGCACGCGCCGGCGCAGCCGGTATCGCAACACTAGGGAATGCGCCCGTACCCATAAGGGATAACGGCAGGGAAATGCGGACGTCGCAGGCTTCGGCTGACCGATGGCCTATGACCCGACCATGACATTGCCGCACCACGATCCCGGAGACCGCGGACCCGGATGAACGCCAGTCCATGCGCTCGGTGCGCCGGACATCTATCCCCCAGTGCGATCAACCTCGGCAGATTGTTGCGGCGCGGCCACAACGACGAAACTTTGGCGAGTTCGATGGTCGCGACGACCCGGTCAACGTTGCGTTCGCCGCCGTGATCTCCTCTAAGTTGTGCCCTGAGCGTTGGCCCCTTCTGATCTGATTGGCCGACGGGAAGGCTGGGAATGTACAGGTTTGGAATTCGCTATCACAGCGGCTCCTTGCGTCGTTTGACGCTTGCCGCAGGCCTCCTGACAGCATTTTCGTGGTGGATGGACCGGCCGGCCAATGCCGCCTGCACGCCTGCAGCCGGTAACGATGTGACAGCGAACTGCACGGGCACGACAACCAATCAGGGCGGCGGCGCGCCTGGCACCAGCGCGCAAAGTATCGGCTACGGAACCGGTAGCGAGACCGGCATCAACATCAACGTCGAAGCCGGGAGTACGCTGTCGGGCACTTCAGCCGGCATCTCCATCCACGACGGAACGGTGACCAATGGGTCCAATCTCACACTAATAGGATCCACGAGCACGATTTGGGGGCAAGGCACCGCCATCACGGCCAGCGGCAATCTGACGGTGAACAACGAGGCCAGCGGGCTGATCTACACCGTAACTGGCGGCTCCGCGATCCGCGTCAACGGCATTGCCAACATCAACAATTCCGGCGTGATCTCAGGATCATTCTTCTCAGGGGTTACGGTTGCCGGCGGCTTCGTAACGAACAACTTCGGCGGACGCATCACTGGTGACGTTGTCGGGCTTTACGGCGGACCCGGTCTCGTCGTCAGCAACTCCGGCACAATCAGCAGCAATAATTATGCGGGCCTAGAAGTCGGTAGTGGATCGGCGGTGACCAACACGATGAGTGGTGGCATCGGTGGCTTGGCCTATGGAATTCTAGCGACCGGCAGCGGAGTGTCGATCTATAACGCCGGCTCCATTGTCGGAACGACCGCGATTCAATTCGGTGGCGGAGCCAATACGCTGACACTGGCACCGGGCTCATCCATCCAGGGCCAGGTGTTGGCTTCTGGAGACGATTTTCTCCAACTCGGCGGCAGTAGCGGCAACGGCGTTTTCGACTTGAGCGCGATCGGCGTCACCCAGCAATATCGAGGCTTTTCGACCTTCGAGGTGATTGGTGCGACCTGGACCGTAACCGGCACCTATGGTCAGACCAATCCGTGGGTATTGCAGGCAGGCACGCTCAACGTCGGCGGCGACCTGTCGGCAGCATCCCGTCTCAACGTGGTGGGTGGCATGCTCATGGGCACGGGCACGGTCGGTACGACGCAAGTCGGTGCCGGCGCCATCTTCGCGCCGGGCAGCGGCGCGCCGGGCACCTCGATGACGGTATCGGGCAATCTTGTCCTGCAGCCGGGGGCGATCTACCAGGTGCAGATCGATCCATCGGCCGCATCCTTCGCCACCATCAGCGGCACGGCTACGATCGCCGGCACAAGCGTGAACGCGTTCTATGCCCCCGGCAGCTACGTCAGCAAGCGATACACCATCCTGACTGCGGCAGGCGGCGTGTCCGACACATTCGGCTCGCTCGTCAGCACCAACCTGCCGGCGAATTTCCACACGTCATTGAGCTATGATGCCAACGACGCCTATCTCAACCTGTACCTGAACTTCACGAGTCCGGGACTCAACGGCAACCAGCAGGCGGTCGGCAACGCGCTGGCCAGTTTCTTCAACGGCAGCGGCGGCATTCCGCTGCTCTACAGCTCGCTCTCTGCCGGTGGCCTGACGCAGGCTTCCGGCGAGAGCGCCACGGGCTCGCAGCAGGCCACGTTCGATGCGATGCACCAGTTCATGGGCGTGCTGACCGATCCATTCATGGGCAGGGGCAATGGCTTTGGCGGCGCGTCGGCGGCGACGGGTTACGCTGACGAGGACGACCAGGCCAGCGCTTATGCGGCACGCCGGCCCGGTACCGATGCGTTTGCGATGTTCACCAAGGCGCCGCCGGCGGCGTTCGTGCCGCGCTGGAATGTGTGGGTGGCGGGTTTCGGCGGCTCGCAATCGACCAATGGCAATGCCGCCCTGGGCTCAAACGACACGATGAGCCGCATCGCCGGCACGGCCATAGGCGCCGACTATATGGTCTCACCGAACACACTCCTGGGCTTTGCGCTCGCCGGCGGCGGCACCAGCTTCAGTGTCAACAATCTCGGCACTGGCCGCTCCGACCTGTTCCAGGCGGGTGCTTACATCCGCCACTCCGATGGCCCGGCCTACATCACCGCAGGATTAGCCTACGGCTGGCAGGACATCACCACCAACCGTACGGTGACAGCCGCCGGCATCGACCAGCTTCGCGCCGAGTTCAATGCCAACGCCTATTCCGGCAGGCTCGAGGGCGGCTATCGTTTCGTCGCGCCGTGGATCGGCGGCTTCGGTATCACGCCTTATGCTGCGGGCGAATTCACAACCTTTGATCTGCCGGCCTACGCCGAGCAGGTGATCTCGGGCTTGCCGAGCTTTGCACTTCAGTACGCCGCCAAGAGCGTGACGGATCCGCGCAGCGAGCTCGGCCTCCGTACGGACAAGTCCTTCCTGGTGCAGGACGGCATCCTGACGCTGCGCACGCGCTTCGCCTGGGCGCACGACTACAATCCCACCCGCTTGGCGGCCGCCACCTTCCAGGCGCTGCCGGGCGCCAGCTTTGTCGTCAACGGCGCGGCGCTGGCCAGCGATTCCGCGTTGACCACCGCATCGCTCGAGATGAAGTGGCGCAACGGCTGGTCGGCGGCCGCGACGTTCGAAGGCGAGTTCTCCGACATCACCGCGAGCTACGCCGGCAAGGGTGTGGTGCGCTACGCATGGTGATGCGCGTCCTCGGCCGAAATGAGCGTGTTGCAGTCGGGCTGGAAGCCAGGGTCAGGGCAAGCGCAAGCAACGAGCGCGTCATTATATTAGACTCATCAATGCATTAGGTCCTAGCCGCAAGGCGGGCAAGATGCTCTTCATACAACTGTCACATGGGTGTCATGTAGACGTAGTCCCAATGTCACATGGCCGCTTTTGTCCTCCCGCGGCTATGAGGGCATTTGCATGAGCGATTTGGCGTTACCTGGTTCGATCGAGCCCGCGCGGCGCCGGGGTCCCGATCTCGAGAAGGGCTTTCATCCACTCACCGGTATCATCTATCTCGGCGTGATCGGCGTCGCGCTGCTGTTCGTGGCCTACAGCATCTACGCGGATGTTGGCGCCACCGGCGCCGGCAAGACCTCCTATGCGGCGTTCCTGCTGCTGTTCGTCGCGCTGCTGATCTCGCTCGGCTTCGAATTCGTCAACGGCTTTCACGACACTGCAAACGCCGTCGCAACCGTGATCTACACGCGCTCGATGCCGGCGCATATTGCCGTTGTCTGGTCGGGCCTGTTCAACCTGATCGGCGTGCTGCTCTCCAGCGGCGCCGTCGCTTTCGGCATCGTCTCCCTGTTGCCGGTCGAACTGATCCTTCAGGTCGGCAGCAGCGCCGGCTTCGCCATGGTGTTCGCGCTGCTGATCGCGGCCATCATCTGGAACGTGGGCACGTGGTATTTCGGACTGCCGGCCTCGAGTTCGCACACCTTGATCGGATCGATCATGGGCGTCGGCATATCGAACGCCTTGATGCACGGACGCGAGGGGACGTCCGGCGTGGACTGGTCGCAGGCCGTTAACACCGGCAAGGCGCTGCTGCTGTCGCCGCTGTTCGGATTTGTGCTTGCTGCGATCCTGCTCTACGGGCTCAAGATCGCATTGCTGCGCGCAACGCCGGCGCTGTTCGGCGAGCCGCAAGGCGATCAGCCGCCGCCTTGGTGGATTCGCGGCATCCTGATCCTGACCTGTACCCTGGTCAGCTTCTTTCACGGCTCGAACGACGGTCAGAAGGGCATGGGCCTCATCATGCTGATCCTGATCGGCGTGGTCCCGACCGCTTATGCGCTCAATCGCGCGATGCCGGCGAGCCAGATCGAAGCGTTCACCGCCAATTCGGCAGCGGCGAGCAAGGTCGTCGAGGGCAGGGGAGTTGATCGCAAGGTGACCAGCGATCCGCGTCCGGCGGTGACGAACTACATCGCGCTCCGGCAACTCACCGACGAGACCTATCCGTCACTCGCCGTCCTGGTCCGCGAGATCAGCGACCAGGTCGTTCAATACGGTTCGCTGGCCAAATTCCCCGCCGAGGCCGTCCGCAACACGCGCAACGACATGTACCTGGTGTCGGAAGCGCTTCGCCTGCTCGTGAAGAGCGGCGACAACGGGTTGAGCGATGCCGATGTCGCGACGCTCAGTCGCTACAAGGGCTCGCTCGATGCCGCCACCAAATTCATTCCGTCCTGGGTGAAGATCGCGGTCGCCATCGCGCTCGGCCTCGGCACGATGGTCGGCTGGAAACGGATCGTCGTGACGGTGGGGGAGAAGATCGGCAAGACCCACCTGACCTACGCGCAGGGCGCCTGCGCCGAGATCACGGCGGCCGCGACCATTGCCGCGGCGGACGGCTACGGCCTGCCGGTGTCGACGACGCATGTGTTGTCGTCCGGCATCGCCGGCACCATGACCGCAAACGGGTCCGGCCTGCAATGGTCGACGATCCGCAACATCGCCATGGCCTGGGTCCTGACCTTGCCGGTGGCGATGCTGATCTCGGGCGTTCTCTACTTTCTCTTCGCGCATTTATTTTAGCCAGAACCGCAGAAAGGGGATTTTCGAGTGGCAGATGCAAGCTTCAGCCTTCTGACGGGCAACAGTATCGAAACGCGTTTGGTGCGGGCCGGCGGCGTCATTTTTCGCGAGGGTGAGCAAGCCAACGAGCTCTTCGTGATCAAGAGCGGCTACGTGCGCATCCAGGTCGGCAACAAGACCATGGCGGAGCTCGCGCCCGACACGATCTTCGGCGAGATGGCATTGATCGACAACGAGCCGAGGAGCGCGACCGCAACGGCTATCACGGATGTCGAGCTCGTCCCGGTCTCGGAGAAACAGTTTCTCTTCCTCGTCGGCCAGACGCCGCATTTTGCCCTCAAGGTGATGAGGACGCTGGCGCAGCGGCTCAGGACCATGAACAAGGGCGTCTTCTAGGCGGCCGCGAAGGTAACGAACCTTCAACGTGACACAGTGGTAATGTGACGCAACTTGAACCGCCTGCCTGCGTTACCATGTGATGGCCATGCCCGAGGACGACATCTTCACGCCCCATGCCACGCGATCGCGGCCGCCTTTCGGTGGAGCGCAGGCGCGCGGCAAGGTCATCGATCAGGACGGGCGTGAACTCCCGGACGGCCTGCAGCATCCGGGCTTCGAGGGCTTCCACTTCGACTTCCGCAACGCCAGTGCCAGTCCGTTCGGCAATCTGACCCGCGAGCAGCGGCTGCAACGGCTGGAGATGATCGCAAAGCTGCTCGACGTCGCCTTCGTCGTGCCGGGTACCAATGTCCGCTACGGCATCGACGGGCTGATCGGCCTGATCCCCGTGATCGGCGATCTCATCACGACCGCGATCTCGCTGTGGCTGGTGCGTGAGGCCCGCCTGCTCGGCGCGCCCTGGCACATCACCGCGCGGATGCTCGCCAATGTCGCGGTCGACGGCGTGGTCGGCATGGTGCCGGTGGCGGGCGACGCCTTCGACGTCATGTTCCGCGCCAATATCCGCAATGTGCGGATGCTGCGCCGCTGGCTCGACAAGCAGCCGCGCCTCTAGCGCATAATCCGGAAAACTGTGCAGCGGTTTTCCGGTCGGATTGTGCGCAAGGAGGAGTCTCCCAAAAACAAAAGCCCCCGGATCGGTCCGAGGGCTTTTCGTTAGGCGACGAGCAGAGAAATTATGCGGCGTCGGCGTCGGTCTGGCTGGCGGCGGGGCGCGGACGGCGCGGCAGCGGGAACGCCTCGCTCTCATAGAGCGAACGGATGCCGTTCTGGTCGAAACGGGCTTCCTCGACCTGCAGATAGGCGCCGTTCAGCGAATCCGCCGGCAGCTGCTCCATCGCGAACTGCACGGCTTCGGCAGCGGTGCCGAAACGGCGGTACGCGAAGCCCGCCCGCTTCTTCTTGCGGATCGCGGCAGGAAACAGTTCGGCAGACGTATTGTAGTTGAACGGACGCAGGGGACGCATGGTCGACGACCTCTTGTGTTCTTGTCAGTTGGCGTGGCGAAAGGGATTTTGGGGGACGGCGGCCTACAATCGGCGGCGCGCCGTACATGTCATTTCGATCCCTAATATAGGCCTCTTTGACAAAAATGCGACCCCAGAAGCGCCCCCGGCAGGGCACATGCTGAATCCGCGCATGGCACCAGGTCGGATCAAATAAGTCAATTTATTTCAATGGCTTATGGCGCTTAAATCTTATCCAACCAGGCCAGGATCGCGACCACGATCAAAATCACCCCGAAAAGCCCCATTCCGGAGTGGCCGAGACCATAGCCATAGCCGCGGATCCGGCCGCTATAGCCGCCCAGCAGGATTACCAGCAGGAGGATGATGAGGATCAATCCGAGCGACATGGCGCCCTCCTCAGAACAGGCGGCAGCCGCACGGCGAGACGCCGACGGCCCCGCGGATTCCAAGCAAAGCACATTCCGGCCCGAGAGTCGTTAACTTCGGTGTCATTCCGCGGCGATACGCAGCATCGAACCCCAATTCGCAATTGCGAATTGGGGAATCTCCGTTCGGTTGGGACCGCTCCGGAATGACGGCTTCGCCGTCACTTCTTGCCTTCGTCGATCGGGAGCACTTTCAGCGGGGTCGGATAGGGCTCGACCCGCAGCGAGTCATGGGCGATCAGTCCTACCTTGTGCAGCGGCGCCTGTTCGAGATCGCCGGAGGCGGATTTGTGCACGGCGTATTGCCAGGCGCTCATCGAGCCCTTGGCGACCAGCATCTTGGCGATGCCGCCGGCATTCTGGCCTTCGACCGCGGCGAGATCGGCATCCGTCAGGCCGATGACGATCTCGTCCCTGGAGGTGATGACCTTGAACAACGAGATCTTGTCGGCGGCAAATGCCGGCATGCTCACCGTGCTCCCCATGATGACGCTGGCAAGACCGAGACCGAACAAAAGCTTGACTGGAATCCGTGACATCAAAACTTCCTTTTGTTGAAGCGTGCGGACGGCCAGCCAATGCAAAGCCCCGCGCGACCGGTTCTTGGTCGCGCGGGGCGGATCAAACGTTCGACGGACGGTCGATTATTCCGGCCCGTTAGGCCTAGAGGCAGTTACTTCTTCTCGTTCAGCTTCAGCGCCGCCGAGTTGATGCAATAGCGCAGGCCGGTCGGGCCAGGGCCGTCGTTGAAGACGTGGCCGAGATGGCCATCGCATTTCGAGCACAGCACCTCGGTGCGAATCATGCCGTGGCTCATGTCGCGCTCCTCGTCGACATGGCTCTCGGCCGCGGGCTTGGAGAAGCTTGGCCAGCCGCAGCCGGAATCGAACTTCTGATCGGACTCGAACAGTGTCTGCCCGCAGCCGGCGCAGACATAAGTGCCGTTGCGCGGGTCATGCTCGTATTCGCCGGTGAACGGCCGCTCGGTCGCCTTCTCCCGCAGCACGGCGTACTGCATCGGCGTCAATTCCTTGCGCCACTCGGCTTCGCTCTTGCGGACCTTGCCGTCGGTCTTGGTATCGGACATTCAACCTCCTTTGCGAGTTGCTCAGTTGGTGACCTTGGTGCTGCTCACCAGCGTCGGCTTCTCGATGTAGTTCTCCGCGAAGATCTTCTTCAGGTTCTCGACCTTCGGGATGTCGTTATACGCAATATAGGGTTGGTTCGGGTGCAGCGTCAGATAGTCCTGGTGGTAGCCCTCCGCCGGATAGAACGCCTCCAGCGTTCCGACCTTGGTGACGATCGGCTTCTTGTAGACCTTGGCGGCGTTGAGCTGGGCGATATAGGCGTCCGCCACCTTCTTCTGCTCCTCGCTGGTCGTGAAGATCGCCGAGCGATATTGCGTGCCGGAATCCGGGCCCTGGCGGTTCAGCTGGGTCGGGTCGTGCACGACGGAGAAGAAAATCTGCAGGATCTTGCCGTAGGAGATCTTCTGCGGGTCGTACTTGATTTCGACGGACTCGGCGTGGCCGGTGGTGCCGGTCGACACCTTCTCGTAGTCGGCGTTCGCCTTGCTGCCGCCGGAGTAGCCGGACACCGCGCTGGTGACGCCGGCGGTGTGCTGGAACACGCCCTGGACGCCCCAGAAGCAGCCGCCCGACAGTACGGCAGTCTTGATGCCGCTCTCATGTGCGTCCGCCGCCGGCGGCGGTATGATGACTGCGTCCTCGGCGGCAAGCGAGGGCGCAACGGCAAAAGCGGCAACGGCCAGCGCGCCGATCGCGGCGGCGCACAGCGAGAGGCGGCTGAGGGAGCTCTTGGGCATGGGTTCCTCGTGGGATCGCAATTGGGGGCCAGTCTAGAGCGGGCACCGGCATTGGCAAATCGGGCCGGGCTGCTCCGACGCTTCAAAATACGGGCGAGGCGACGTTTTGTTACGGCGCCGGACACACGGTTTCGTGAGGAAAATCAGCGAGGTTCAGGGATGACGGTGATGGATTTTTGCCGGCGGCCCCTCCACGCACGTCGTCCTGGCGAAAGCCAGGCCACCAAATGTAGCTGTAGGCGGGATCGTGGCCCCAGCTTCCCGCAGCAACAAGCGGCCGGGGTAATGGGTCCTGGCTTTCGCCAGGACGACGCTGAATACTGGTGTCACACACTCATCAGCTGTCAGGATGACGTCGGCGCATGCGGGACGATCACACCACCACGCTGAGCCGCTTCGCCGCCCGCGTAATGCCGGTGTACAGCCACCTCGCGCGAGAATCCTGAAACGCAAAACTCTCGTCGAACAGCACGACGTCGTCCCACTGCGAGCCCTGCGACTTGTGTACGGTCAGCACATAGCCGTAGTCGAACTCGTCATAGGGCTTGCGCTGCTCCCACGGCACGCCCTCGACGCCGCCGTCGAAGCATTCGCCGCGCACCGAGACCTTGGTGACCTTGTAGCCAAAGTCCTCGTCCGGCATCACGCGCATGGTGATGATCTTGGATTTCGACTGCGCGCGCGCCTTAACCCGCCACAGCCCGCCGTTGAACAGGCCCTTCTTGCGGTTGTTGCGCAGGCAGACCAGCTTGTCGCCGGCGACGGGGAGGGGATCCTCGATGTTCAGCCGCTGCCGCACCCGCATGTTGTAGGCGCGGCGGGTGTTGTTGCGGCCGACCAGCACCTGGTCGGCGCTCATCACGCGGTCCGGGTCGAGCTCCTTGCGCGACACCACTTCGCTCTCGCCATGGCGGCCGATCTCGAGCTCGCGGCCTTCGCGGATGTCCATCGACATCCGCACGATCGGATCGTCCTGCGCCTGGCGGTGCACCTCGGTCAGCATCGCGTCCGGCTCGGCGTCGGTGAAGAAGCCGCCGCCCTGGATCGGCGGCAATTGCGCGGGGTCGCCGAGCACCAGCAGCGGGCAGTCGAACGACATCAGATCGCGGCCGAGATCGGCGTCGACCATCGAGCATTCGTCGATCACGATCAGCTTGGCTTTCGACGCCGGCGCGTCGTCCCAGAGTTCGAAGCTCGGCTGCTCGACACCGGACTCGCGGGCGCGGTAGATCAGGGAATGGATCGTGGAGGCGCTGTCGCAACCCTTGTTGCGCATCACAAGCGCCGCCTTGCCGGTGAAGGCGGCGAACTTCACCTCGCCGTCGACGCCCTCGGCGATGTGCCGGGCGAGCGTGGTCTTGCCGGTTCCGGCATAGCCGAACAGGCGGAACACCGGCGGCGTGCCGTTCTTGCCCGGCTTGGCCTGCAGCCAGTCGGCGACGGCTTTCAGCGCGGAATCCTGGTGCGGCGTAAAGGTGGTCATGAGGCTTTCGGAGGAACGAGCGCGCGACCGATAGCGCCGCGACTCATACCAACACAAGCTAAACATTCATGCGTTCCAGGCAAGCCGCCTCCCGCTGTACGGAATTGGAGTTTCGCCCCCGAGGCTGGACTTGGCCTTCCCCGCCACTAGACTGACGCAAAACAACAAGCGATCGGGACCACTACGAGTGGTCGAGGACGCGACCTTGGGAGTGATGACGCCATGAAATTCGGCATCTTTTACGAGCTGCAACTGCCGCGCCCCTGGAACGACGGCGATGAGCTCAGGCTCTACCAGAATGCGCTGACGCAATTGGAGACCGCCGACCGGCTCAACTACGATTATGCGTGGGTCGTCGAGCATCATTTCCTCGAGGAATATTCGCACTCGCCGGCGCCGGAATCCTTCCTCGCCGCAGCCAGCCAGCGCACCAGGAATATCCGGCTCGGCCACGGCATCTTCCAGCTCACCACCAATCATCCGGCGCGCGTCGCCGAGCGGGTCGCGGTGCTCGATCTCCTGAGCAATGGCCGCTGCGAGTTCGGCATGGGCGAGAGCGCCTCGATCACCGAGCTGACCCCGTTCGGCCGCGACATGGAGACCAAGCGCGAGGTGTTCGAGGAAGCCGTACAGGCGATCTTCCCGATGTTCACCAAAATCGGCACCGAGCATCACGGCAAATACTTCGACATCCCGTTGCGCAACGTCGTGCCGAAGCCGGTGCAGAAGCCGCATCCGCCGCTCTGGATGGCCTGCTCGCAACTGCCGACCATCGAGCGCGCCGGGCAGAACGGATTTGGCGCGCTCGGCTTCCAGTTCGTCAGCGCGGAGGCGGCGCATGCCTGGGTCCACGCCTATTACAACGCGATCACCAAGCGGCTGAAGAAGCTTGCCGACTACGAGATCAATCCGAACATGGCGCTGGTCTCGTTCTTCATGTGCGCGAAGACGGATGAGGAGGCACGCAAGCGTGCAGATGGCGCGACCTTCTTCCAGTTCGCGCTGCGCTATTACGGCCAGTCGCAGAACCGGCAGCGGCCTGCGCCGGGCACCGTCAACATGTGGGACGAGTACAACAAGTGGAAGCGCGAGAATCCGGAGGCGCAGGAAGCCGCGCTGCGCGGTGGCCTGATCGGCTCGCCGGAGATGTTGCGGAAGAAGCTGCGGCGTTTCCGCGCCTCGCATATCGACCAGGTGATCCTGCTCAACCAGGCCGGCAAGAACACGCATGAGCACATCTGCGAGTCGCTCGAGCTGTTCAGCAAGGAGGTGATGCCGGAGTTCCAGCACGATCCCGAGCACGATGCCTGGAAGAAGGGCGTGCTCGACGGCTCGATCCAGCTCGAGGAGATCGACACCCAGGCGTTCTCGGATCGCTATGGCAAGCTCGCGGTCAATGTCGGCCCGAAAGCCGCCGCCGCGGGCTGATAAATCGATGCGCAGCAAGCTCGCGTTTTCGTGAGGAAAATAATTCGCTACACGCGATCTGCACTTTAAAAGAAACAGCACGCGCGATGCCCGCACCGAAGTGCGGGCATCGCTATTTTTGTGCGGTGCTCGACAGCTTCATTCGCGCGCCCCATCATCCTGACATCGCATGATCGTGCGCCCGATGGCGCGTTTGATCGTCAGGAGAATCTTGGAATGAAGCGTCGTGAATTCCTCCAGCTGTCGCTCGTCACAGCCGCATCAGCTGCGCTGTCACGTGGCGCGCAAGCGCAGGCGGACACGAAGGAAATTCGTATCGGTTATCAGAAGAACGGTGTGCTGGTTCTCACGCGGCAGCGCGAGGCATTGGAAAATCATTTCAAGCCGCAGGGCGTCAGCGTGAAATGGGTCGAGTTCTCATCCGGCCCGCCGATGATGGAGGCGATGAATGTCGGCAGCGTCGACTACGGCGCCGTCGGCGACTCCCCGCCGATCTTCGCGCAGGCCGCGGGTGCGGCGATCGTCTATGCGGCGGCCCAGCCCATCATCAATGGATCTGGCATCCTGGTGCCGCATAATTCGGCGATCAAGACCATTGCCGACCTCAAGGGCAAACGTGTCGGCTTCACCAAGGGATCCAGCGCGCATAACGTCGTGATCCAGACCCTGGAGAAGGCCGGGCTGACCTATGACGACATCACGCCGGTCTATCTGACGCCGCCGGACGCCGGCCCGGCCTTCGCCAATGGCGGCATCGATGCCTGGGCGATCTGGGATCCGTATTTCGCGATCGCCGAGACCAGGCAGAACGGCCGCATCCTGATCAACACCCGCGACGTCACCAAGACCAACGCGTTCTATATCGCCAATCGCGAGTTCGCGAACCGGCACGGCGCACTGCTGCAGCAGATCGTCGATGTCACGACGTCGAGCGCGAAGTGGGCAGAGGCGCATCCCGACGAGGTCGCGAAATCGCTCGCCGCCGTCACCGGCGTGCCGCTCGATATCCAGACCATCGCGGCGCGGCGGGCCGGCTTCTCGGTCGGCCCCGTGACCGACGACGTCATGGCGACCCAGCAGGGGGTTGCCGACCGCTTCTTCAAGCTGGGCTTGATCCCGAAGCGGATCGCGATCCGCGACATCATCTGGCGCAATACCCAGACCTGATCGGCACGCGCTTGATCATTTCAATGCAGAGGATAATCCCATGACGCGTTTATTCCGACGCTGGATTGCCCGCGCTGTGCTGTCGGTCAGCATCGTCGCGGCGACCGTCAGCGCGTCCTACGGCCAGGACAAGGTGGTCCGCATCGGCTTCCAGAAATACGGCAAGCTGGTGTTGCTGAAGAGCAAAGGCTCGCTCGAGCAGAAGCTGAAGTCGGCCGGTTACTCGGTCGTCTGGACCGAGTTTCCGTCCGGGCCGCCGCTGCTCGAAGCGCTCAATGTCGGCGCGATCGATTT
This sequence comes from Bradyrhizobium viridifuturi, assembly GCF_001238275.1. Classification (GTDB taxonomy): domain Bacteria; phylum Pseudomonadota; class Alphaproteobacteria; order Rhizobiales; family Xanthobacteraceae; genus Bradyrhizobium; species Bradyrhizobium viridifuturi. The sequence continues at coordinate 13,322 of NZ_LGTB01000069.1, read as the reverse complement.
CGGCAACACCGGCGAGGCGCCGCCGATCTTCGCCCAGGCCGCCGGCGCGCCGATCCAGTATGTCGCCTACGAGCCGCCGGCTCCGAAGGGCGAGGCGATCCTGGTGCCGAAGGACAGCCCGATCAAATCGGTCACCGATCTCAGGGGCAAGAAGGTCGCGCTCAACAAGGGCTCCAACGTCCATTATCTCCTGGTGAAGGCACTGGCGAAAGCCGACATCAAATATTCCGAGATCGAGCCGGTGTTCCTGGCGCCCGCCGATGCGCGCGCGGCGTTCGAGCGCGGCGCGGTCGATGCCTGGGTGATCTGGGATCCGTTCCAGGCCGCGGCGGAGGCCGCGACCGGCGCACGCACCATCGCCGATGGCACCGGCATCGTCGCCAATTACCAGTTCTACTTCGCCTCGAAGAAATTCCTGCAGGCCGATCCGAGGATCGTCGAGATCGTGCTGGCGCAGCTCAGCGAGGTCGATGACTGGGCCAAGGGCGACATCCACGCCGTCGCCGAGCAGCTGGCGCCGAGCATCGGGCTGTCGGTGCCGGTGGTCGAGGTCGCGCTGAAGCGACAGGCCTACGGCATCAAGCCGGTCACCGACGCCGTGATCGCGGACCAGCAACAGGTCGCCGACACGTTCTTTGCGCTCGGCCTGATCCCCAAACCAATCAAGATTTCCGACGTCGCATGGAGGCCGGGCACGTGAGCACCCCAACCAACGCCAACATCCTCTGGTTCCTGCCGACCCATGGCGACAGCCGCTATCTCGGCACGTCGATCGGCGGCCGCGAGGTGAACTTCAACTATCTGCGCCAGATCGCGCAGGCCGCCGATCAGCTCGGCTACTACGGCGTGCTGCTGCCGACGGGCCGGAGCTGCGAGGATTCCTGGGTGGTGGCCTCGGCCGTCGCGCCCTGGACCGAGCGCCTGCGCTATCTCGTGGCGGTCAGGCCCGGCCTGCAATCGCCAAGCGTCGCCGCGCGCATGACCGCGACCTTGGACCGGCTGTCGAACGGCCGCCTGCTGATCAATGTCGTCACCGGCGGTGATCCGATCGAGAACAAGGGCGACGGCATCTTCCTCGATCACGACGAGCGCTACGCGGTGACGCGTGAATTCCTGAACGTCTACAGCGATCTGCTCGCGGGCAAGACGGTCAGTGTCGAAGGCAAGCACATCAGGATCGAGGACGGCCGCCTACTGTTCAATCCGGTGCAGTCGCCGCGGCCGCCGCTGTATTTTGGGGGCTCGTCGGATGCCGGCATCGACGTCGCAGTCGATACCGTCGACAAGTACCTGACCTGGGGCGAGCCGCCGGCCCAAGTCGCCGAGAAGATCGCGAGGGTGAAAGCCGTCGCCGCGCAGCGCGGCCGCAAGCTCTCTTTCGGCATGCGCCTGCACGTGATCGTGCGCGAGACCAACGCCGAGGCGTGGAGGGCGGCCGACGAGCTGATCCAGTACGTCACCGCCGACACCATCGCGGCCGCACAGAAGATCTTTTCGCGGATGGACTCGGTCGGCCAGCAGCGCATGGCGCAGCTGCATGGCGGCCGTCGCGACAAGCTCGAGATCAGCCCGAATCTCTGGGCCGGCGTCGGTCTGGTGCGCGGCGGGGCCGGCACCGCGCTGGTCGGCGATCCGCAGACCGTCGCCGCGCGTATCAAGGAGTATCAGGACGTCGGCGTCGATACCTTCATCATGTCGGGTTACCCGCATCTCGAGGAAGCCTATCGGTTCGCCGAGCTGGTGTTCCCGCTGCTGTCGTTGGCGCAACCCGGCAACGTGACGCGGATCCGCGTCAACACCGGGCCGTTCGGCGAGACCATCGGCAACGACTACCGTCCGCAAAAGCAGGCATCGCAATCATGAGCTTGATCGATTCACTACCGCGCGTCGGCGCCCCCAAACTCCCCAAAATCGACGGGCTGATCCCCTGGATCGTTCCACTGGTCATTGTCCTGGTCTGGCAGCTTGCCTGCGTCACCGGCTACGTGCCGTCGCGGGTGTTGCCGGCGCCGACCGACGTGGCGCTGGCTGGCTGGAAGTTGCTGCTGTCAGGCGAACTGATCCGCAACATCTGGGTCAGCTTCTGGCGCGCCTCGATCGGGTTTGTGATCGGCGGCGGAATCGGCTTTGCGTTCGGGCTCGCCAACGGCCTGTCGCAGCTGTCGGCAAAGCTGACCGACACCACGCTGCAGATGGTGCGCAACATCCCGCATCTGGCGCTGATCCCGCTGGTCATTCTGTGGTTCGGCATCGACGAATCGGCAAAGCTCTTTCTCGTGGCGCTCGGCGTGTTCTTCCCGATCTATCTCAACACGCTGCACGGTATCCGTACCGTCGATCCGCAGCTGATCGAGATGGGCCGGATCTACGGCATGACCGACGGTGAGCTGTTCCGGCGGGTGATCTTCCCCGGCGCGCTGCCCTCGATCTTCGTCGGCCTGCGCTTTGCGCTCGGCATCATGTGGCTGACCTTGATCGTCGCGGAGACCATCGCGGCGTCGTCGGGCCTCGGCTACATGGCGATGCAGGCGCGCGAGTTCATGCTGATCGATGTCGTCGTGCTCTCGATCCTGATCTACGCCTTGCTCGGCAAGCTCGCCGACAGCGCCTCGCGGGCGCTGGAGCGCCTGACCTTGTCGTGGCACCCCGCGTTCCAGAAGAAGTGAGAATGAGAATGCAAGAAGCGCTTCGTTTCCAGCCGGTTGACGCCGAACCGGTCGACCATGCCGACATCGTCGTGAAGCCGCGGCATCTGCGGCGAGTGACGGAAAGTGTGGCCCGCGGCCTGGCGCTGACCATCCGCGGCCTGCGCAAGGCGTTCGGCGACAATGAGGTGTTGCGCGGCATCGACCTGCACATTCCCTCGGGACAGTTCGTCGCGATCGTCGGCCGCAGCGGCTGCGGCAAGAGCACGCTGCTGCGCCTGATCGCGGGCCTCGAGGCGCCGACCGCGGGCAGCATCGCCTTCGATGAGGAGCCGCGAGCGCAGGACGTCCGCGTCATGTTCCAGGAGCCGCGGCTGCTGCCCTGGGCGCGGGTGCTGTCGAATGTCGAGGTCGGCCTCGGGCGTGAACGCGCCTCCGCCGATGCCCAGGCGCGCGCCGAGCGCGCGCTGGTCGAGGTCGGCCTCGGCGACAAGCGCGCGCAGTGGCCGTCGGTGCTCTCGGGCGGCCAGAAGCAGCGGGTGGCGCTGGCCCGCGCGCTGGTCAGCCAGCCGCGGGTGCTGGCGTTCGACGAGCCGCTCGGCGCGCTCGATGCGCTGACCCGGATCTCGATGCAGCAATTGCTGGAGCGGGTCTGGCGCGACCAGGGCTTCACCGCGATCCTGGTGACGCATGACGTCGCCGAGGCCGTCGCGCTCGCCGACCGCGTGCTGGTCATCGAGGACGGCCGGATCGCCGAGGATGTCACGATCGACCTGCCGCGGCCGCGCCGGCGCGGCTCGGCCGAACTCGCCGCGCTGGAAGGCGAGATCCTGAAGCACCTGCTCGAGGGCAGCGAAGACACTCTGTGAGGTCGCCATGAACACCGTCGTCCGCAATGTTTCGATCGTACCAGCGGTGACCGCCACCGACTTTCGCGGCGCGATGCGCCATCTCACCGGCGGGGTCAGCGTGATCACCGCGGGCCGGGCGAAGGAGATTTCGGGGATGACGGTGACTTCGGTGTCGTCGCTCTCGGTCGAGCCGCCGTCGCTGATCGTCAGCATCAACCGCGCTGCGTCATCATGGCCGCTGATCGCGCGCCATGGGGTGTTCGGCGTCAACATCCTGACCGCGGACCAGCTCGAGATCGCCGAACGCTTCACCGGCAAGGGTGGCCTGAAAGGCGCCGACCGGTTCGAAGGCGCCGAATGGACCACGCGTGCCTCAGGCGTCCCGTTGCTGGTCGGCGCGCTCGCCGCTGTCGATTGCGAGGTCGAGGAAATCATCGAGCGGCATTCGCACGCGATCGTCATCGGGCGCGTGCTCGACGTGATCGCCTCGGAGCGAACCGCCGCGCTGGCCTATTGGCACGGCGAATATGTCGCGATCGACCGCAACGAAGACGCCGCCAGGCTGGCCGAGGTCAGCCTGCCGTCGCGTCACGTCCACGCCCCGGGCGTACTTAAAGCGCGATGAGATTGAATGGTCATCGCGCTTTGGATTCTCGTTTTCGCAGGATCCGGAAAACCGCTTCGCACTTTTCCGGGTCATGCTTTAGCGCAGCGTTGCCGGTCCGGATCGGCCCTTAGTAGACTGCGCTGAGGGACGCCGGGCTGTCGATGATCACATTGCTGCCGCGAACGCCAGCCCATACGGCCTGGATGGTCTGAGCCGTATTGCCCAGCGGAATGCCGACGACCAGCGTGGTCGGGACGCGGCCGAAGCTCGACGGGGTTCCTTCATTGTAGGTAAAGCTCGCGACGACCGGCGAGGCTGTGCCATTGACGGTGACGCCGAACACGCCGCCTGGAATATCGTTGCCCATGGCGTAGGGATTCGGAACGTTGAGGGTGATGATCGCGGTGGTGCCGACGCCCTCCGGGACCGTCAGGCTGAGGCCTTGCATCGGCGTGAGGGTCGCGGAGTTGGTGGACAGGGTGCCGGTTGTCTGCACGTAAAGGGCCATATCACTCTCCAGTTGTCGAAATATCAAAGCACAATAGGAGATTGAATACGGCAACTGGCCGCAGGATTCAAGGGATCAACGGCACCGTGGCCGGCGCGGCATGTTGGCCGTGGCGCTTTCCCGGCAAGCGCACTAAAAGCCCAGGATGTTTCGCAGACGTGACGGTTCGATGAAGCGCGTGGGAGTCTGGCTGTTCTATCTCGTCGGTGCGATCGCCGTCGCCTATCTCGCGCTCTATGCCTATGTGACGTTCACCGGCCGCGACATCACGCCGGGCGATCCGATCCGGATCTTCCGCAAGCCCGACGCGCCGAATTATTCGTGACGTAAGGGACGCGGCGGGATTTCCCCGCCGCTTGCTTTCTCAGCCGGCGTTCGCCATGCGGTGATAGTCGGGTGCGCCGTTGCCGGCCGGGGTGATCGGGATGCCGCCGTCGGCGTATTCGTTCAGCTTGTTGCGCAGCGTCCGGATCGAGATGCCGAGGATGTTGGCGGCATGGGTGCGGTTGCCGAGGCAGTGCTTGAGCGTTTCCAGGATCAGGTCGCGTTCGACGTCGGCGACGGTGCGGCCGACCAGCGCGCGGGTGACCTGCTCGGCTGCGAGGGTGGCGTGCGCCACCGCGGGCGCGGTCTTGGCGAGGTCGAGGCGGTCGCCGTCGGGGGTCAGGATCGCGTCCGGGCCGATCTCGTCGCCCTGCGCCATCAGCACCGAACGATGGATGGTGTTCTCGAGCTCGCGGACGTTACCCTGCCAGCGGTTCGCGGTCAGGACGCGGCGGGCGTCCGTCGAGATCGGCCGCACCGGCAGGCCGTTGGCCTCGGCATATTTCTTGGCGAAATGCTGTGCCAGCTCGAGGATGTCGGCCGGACGATCGCGCAGCGGCGGGATCTTCAGATTGACGACGTTGAGGCGGAACAGCAGGTCCTCGCGGAAGCTGCCCTCACGCACCGCTTCCGACAGATTGCGGTTCGAGGTCGCGATGATGCGGATATCGACCGGAACCGGCTTAGTGCCGCCGACGCGGTCGATCACCCGCTCTTGGATCGCGCGCAGCAGCTTTGATTGCAGGCGGACGTCCATTTCGGAGATTTCGTCGAGCAGCAGCGTGCCGCCGGTCGCTTCCTCGAACTTGCCGATGCGGCGGGCCACCGCGCCGGTGAAGGCGCCCTTCTCGTGGCCGAACAGCTCGGATTCCAGGAGGTGTTCCGGGATCGCCGCGCAGTTGATCGAGATGAACGGCCGCTTGGCGCGGGCCGAGCGGGAGTGGACATAGCGCGCCAACACTTCCTTGCCGGTGCCGGACTCGCCGGTGATCATCACGGAGGCGTCGGAGCCAGCGATCTGTTGTGCCAGCTTGATCACCCGGCCCATCGCCTCGTCGCGCCAGATCAAATCGCGCGCGTCGTTGGCGACCGCAGCCAGCACCGCTGCGATCAGCTCGGGGTCGGGCGGTAGCGGGATGTATTCCTTGGCGCCGGCATGGATCGCGGCGACCGCGGCGCGGGCGTCGTTGGAGATGCCGCAGGCGACGATCGGCACGTGGATGTGCTCGGCCTCGAGCCGCATCACGAGGTCGCGGATGTCGAGACCGACATCGACCAGCAGGAGGTCGGCGCCCTTGCCGCCGCGCAGCACATTCATCGCCTGCTCGGCGCCTCGGCGTGAGTCACCGAGGCGCCGTTGTCCATCGCGATCTTGGTCGCGGTCGTGAGCTGGCCCTTCAGGGTGCCAACGATGAGAAGCCGCATGATGATCTCCTGTTCGTCTGGTCGCGCAGGTTCCGCGCGCTACCGTTGCATTCGTTTAAGAGCGTTCTGCCTTGATGATTTCGGTCATGGTCACGCCGAGCTTGTCTTCCACCAGCACCACTTCGCCACGCGCCACCAGGCGGTTGTTGACGTAGATGTCGATCGCCTCGCCGACCCGGCGGTCGAGCTCGAGCACGGTGCCCGGTCCGAGCTTCAGGAGGTCGCCGACGTCCATCTTGGAGCGGCCGAGCACCGCCGAGACCTGCACCGGCACGTCGAACACGGCCTCGAGGTCGGCGGCGATGCGCGCGGCGTTTTCGTCCTCGTTGTAGCCGATGTCGTCGATCCCCGGCGCGTCGGCGGCGTTGAGATCGGGAAGTGGGACTTGGGTGTCGGTGTCGCTCATGGTTCAGCCCTCAATCGCCTTCAGCCGGCCTGGCCGCGGGACGCCAGATAGCGCCCGACGAGTTCGTTGATCTTGCCTTCGATCGCGGCACGCTCCAGCACCACGCCGCCATCGGCCCATTCGATCCGGCAGTCGCCAGTCGCAATGGTCGGTTCGGCCAGGATCACCAGCCGGCCCTGGAAGCCGGAATGCGCCGCCATCTGCTCGATACTTTGATGCGCCGCCTCATAGAGCGCGTCGTTGATCCGGACCACGAGATGCGGCGTTGCCACCAGGTGCGAGAAGCAATCGGAGACCAGCGCGGTGATCTCGCCGAGCGGCTCGCGCGCCACCAGTTCGTTGCAGAGCTTGCGGGCGACCGCGACCGCGACGTCGACCGCCTCGGTCTCCATCCGCGTCTCGATGCCGGCAAAGCGGGCGGCGATGCCCTTGATCGCGGCGCCGATCTCCTCCAGCGCCTGCGCCGCGCGGCGATCGCTCTCGACCTTGGCCTCGCGCAGCGCGGCCTCGTAGCCGGCGCGGTAGGCGCGCGCCTCGGCGTCGGCGACCTTCTGCGCCACCTCGGCCGGCGTCGGCGCGCGCTCGCGCGAGCGGTCCGGAGCCGAGAAGTCGGTGTCGAACAGGAATTTCGCGGGTGCGGCCATCAGTACACCAGCTCGTCGTCGGCGCGGTTTTTGGTCAGGGTGATCTCGCCGCGGGCGGCGAGGTCCTTGGCGAGATTGACCAGCAGCGCCTGCGCCTCGTCGACGTCGCGCAGCCGCACCGGGCCCATCGCGGCCATGTCGTCCATCAGCATCTTGCCGGCGCGCGAGGACATGTTGCCGAGGAAGAAGCTGCGCACCTCTTCGTTGGCGCTCTTCAGCGCGACGCCGAGCTTGTCCTTGTCGATGTTGCGCATCAAGGTCTGGGCCGAGGCGGAATCGAGCTTGATCAGATCGTCGAAGGTGAACATCAGCGCCTTGATGCGCTCGGCAGATTCGCGGTTCTCTTCCTCCAGCGAGGTGATGAAGCGGGTCTCGGTCTGGCGGTCGAAATTGTTGAAGATCTCGGCCATCACCTCATGGGCGTCGCGGCGGCGGGTTTGCGACAGGTTCGACATGAACTCGGTGCGCAGCGTCTGCTCGACGCGCTCGATGACTTCCTTCTGCACCGCCTCCATCCGCAGCATGCGACCGACCACGTCGAGCGCGATGTCCTCGGGCAGGATTGCGAGCACACGCGCGGCGTGCTCCGGCTTCAGTTTCGACAGCACCACGGCGATGGTCTGCGGGTACTCGTTCTTGAGGTAGTTGGCGAGCACCTCTTCCTGCACGTTGGAGAGCTTCTCCCACATGTTGCGGCCGGCAGGGCCGCGGATCTCGTCCATAATGCCGGTGACGCGCTCGGCCGGCAGATATTGCTGCAGCAGCCGTTCGGTAGCGTCGAAATTGCCCATCAGCGCGCCGGAGGCCGACATCCGCGACACGAATTCCAGCATCAAATCCTCGACCACGTCGGCCTCGACGGTGCCGAGCGTCGACATGTGCACCGACAGCTCGCGGACCTCCTCGTCGTCGAGCATCGACCAGATCTTGCCGCCATATTGCTCGCCGAGCGCAAGCATCAGGATCGCGGCGCGCTTCGGGCCGGGCAGCGGCTTGCCCTTGGGGCGAGCGCTCTGCCGGTTCGCCAGCGTCGAGAGGACGGTGGCGATGTCGTTGGCGTTGGTGGTCTGGGGTACGGCGGCCATGTCAGTTCTCTACCGGCTCGCTCAGCCATTGACGGACGATGGAGACGGTTTCGTTCGGATTGCGCTCGGCGAGTTCGCCGACCCGGTGCACGGCCTGGGCATGGACCTGCCCCTGGATCTGGGCGACGTCGATCAATTGCGCCGCGCCGCTGCCCGCCGGAATCAGCGCCTGGCCGGTCGCCCCGGTGCTCTCGGTATGAGCTTCGGCGAGCGCCGGCACGCCGGCGCCGGCCAGCGACGGAATGACGTCGGCGGCGACGATGCGCTTGACCAGCGGGCGGACCACCATGAACAGCACGACCAAGCCGAGCATCATCATGACGCCGAGCTCGATGACGTACATCACGTCATCCTTGGTGAATTGCAGCATGCCGAGCAGGCCGGTCGGCTCGCTGATCGGCTGCGAGACGGGCGGTTCGGCGAAGCGCAGGTTGACGACCTCGACCTGGTCGCCGCGCTTCTGGTCGAAGCCGATCGCGGAACGGACCAGGGCGGCGATACGGTCGAGCTGCTCCTTGGTGCGGTCCTGGTAGACCATCTCGCCTTTTTCGTTCTTGGAGTAGGCGCCGTCGACCAGCACCGCGACCGAGATGCGGTTGACGCGGCCGGCCTCGGTCACCTCGGTCTTGGTGGTGCGGGAGATCTCGTAATTGTTGGTCTCCTCGCTCTTCTTGCTCTGGTCGCGGGCGCGGGCGGCGTTGTCCTGGTTCTGGCTGCCCGGCAACTCGTTGGCGACGGTGACCTGGCCGGAATTGTCGGCGGTCAGGCTCGATTCTTCGCGGGTCTGCGTCGAGCGCAGCACGCGGCCCTCGGGGTCGAACTTGTCCGAGGTCTGGGTGATCTTGTTGTAGTCGAAGTCGGCGGAGAGCTGGACGCGGGCGCGCCCGGCGCCGACCACCGAGGAGACGATGTCCTCGACCTGCTTGCGCATCCGCTTCTCGAAGGCGGCGCGGCGCTCGTCGCCGACCGCAGCATCGGCGTCGGATTGGGCGCCGTCGGCGAGCAGCTGGCCGGCCTCGTCGACGATCGAGACCCGCTGCGGCTTCAGCCCGTTGACCGCGGAGGCGACGACGTGGCGGATCGCGCGGATCTGCTGCGGCTCCAGTGAACCGCGCACCCTGAGCACGATCGAGGCTGACGGCTCCGGTGTCTCGCGCGAGAACAGCGGCTTTTCCGGCAGCACGAGGTGGACGCGCGCGGCCTGGACGCGATCGATGGCGCGGATGGTGCGGGCGAGCTCGCCCTCTAGCGCGCGCAAATGATTGATGTTCTGGACGAAGCTCGTGGTTCCCAGCGCGTCCGACTTGTCGAAGATCTCGTAGCCGACGCCGCCGCCCTTGGGCATGCCGCCCTCGGCGAGCTTCATCCGCAGCCGCGTCACCTTATCCTTAGGCACCATGATCGCGGCGCCGTCATTGCGCAGCTCGAACGGGATCGCCTGGCGCTCCAGCTCCTTGATAATGGCCGAGGAATCCTCGGTCGACAGATCGGTGAAGAGGGTGGTCATCTGCGGCGTGGTGACGCGCATGATGACGAAGGCGAAGAAGCCGATCAGGGCCGCGGTGACCGCAACCATGGCCGCGAGGCGGGCCGCACCAAGACCTCTCAGGAAAGCAACCAGACTTTGCACCAACGGCCCCCAGGGATTCGGCCCACGCGGGTCCGACTGGGCAAATATTGCCTAGGGTATGGTTTCCATATGGTTAACGAAGGTTAAGGACCGCGGCAAAATCGCGGACATGAAAAAAACCGGCTTCGCAGAGCGGAGCCGGTTTTCGTCAAATGCCACGGGTATTGGCAGGCTTACTGCCGGTATTGCTGGATACGTGTGGTGCGCAGTCCGGCCAGACCATGCTGGTCGATCGAGAACTGCCAGGAAAGGAATTCATCGACGGTCAAGGTGTAGCGGCTGCAGGCCTCCTCGAGGGAGAGCAGGCCGCCGCGGACCGCAGCGACGACTTCGGCCTTGCGGCGGATGACCCACCGTTTGGTACCGGGGGCCGGCAAATCCGCAATCGTTAACGGGCTGCCGTCAGGCCCGATGACGTATTTCACCCTCGGGCGATGGGGTTCTGTCATGGCGTACTCACAAACTCTCAACCACTGAACTCGCGATTGGTAACCTACGCCTCCCGGTTTAAAATTTGCCTAAGCCCAAGCGTTCAATACGAATCTCGTTGGAACGGCCGGGAACAGGGGGGCGGCGAGGGGACGGATTGACCGCTGGAGAGACCGCTTCACAGGGATTTCTCGGGCAGCGGAGCAAGCGCCACCCCTCTCCCTAACCCTCCCCCGCAAGGGGGGAGGGAACCCATGCGCCCGTGCGTTCCTCACATTTCTGACGCGAAAAAGAGTGATCCGGTGAGGAGAGCACACCGGCTCCCTCCCCCCTTGCCGGGGGAGGGTTGGGGAGAGGGGTGGCCCCGGGCGAGATGCTCGATCGGAAGCTTGCTTCGACAATCTCGACGCACCCCACCGAACGTGAACGATCGTCGCGCTTTCCGCCTCTTCAACTATCCTTGATCTCCGCATTTGGAGCGACGCCGCGCGTAACCACGTGCCGTAGCGTGCGTAGGAGAGGTTGTCCGCTCACTGCAGGTGGGCACGCTTCCAATCCTTCCATCCGAGCCCTTGTCATGATGATGAACAGACGTACTTTCTCGACCGCCCTGCTTGCCGGCGCGGCAGCTTCATTGGTGTCCTCGCGCGGCGTGGCCGCACCCACGCCGCCGGTGCAGGCGCGCAACGTCGTGCTGGTGCACGGCCTGTTCGCCGACGGCTCCTGCTGGTCCGAGGTCATTCCGCGCTTGCAGGCCGCCGGGCTCAATGTGACATCGGTGCAGAATCCGCTGACAACGCTGCCGGACGCGGTCGCCTCGGCGCAGCGCGTGCTCGATCGCCAGGATGGCCCGACCGTGCTGGTCGGCCATTCCTTCTCCGGCATGATCGTCACCGAAGCCGGCGTGCATCCGAACGTTTCGGCGCTGGTCTATGTCGCCGCGCGCGCTCCCGATGCGGACGAGGACTACACCGCATTGGCAAAAACCTATCCGACGCCGCCGGCGAGCGCTGGCATCGTGTTCGACGGCGACGAGGGCCGGTTGAGCGAAGCCGCGTTCCTGCGCGATTTCGCTGGTGACCTGCCGGAGGCAAAGGCCAAGGTGCTCTATGCCGTGCAGCAGCCGTTTCACAAACAGCTGCTTACTGGCAAGACCAGCCACGCGGCCTGGCGCAGCAAGCCGAGCTATTATGCGGTCTCGACCGAGGACCGTACCATCAATCCGGATCTCGAACGCTTCATGGCGAAGCGGATGGGCGCCACCACGATCGAGCTGAAGGCCAGCCACCTCGCGCTGATCTCGCAGCCCGACCCGATCGCGCGGCTGATCCTCAACGCCGCGGGACGGCCGGAGTGAACGTCGGCTACTCCATGCATCGATAACGAAACGGCCCCGGGAACGCTGAGGCGTTTCCGGGACCGCATTGCGCGTACTCTCAGATGATGTGCGCACCGTGGCTGTTGAGAATGCCGTGATCGCCTGTGAGCGGGATCAGGTCGTGGACGACGGCATCGACATCAACAGGCGCGCTCGCCGTATTGCCCGAGGCAATGTTGCCGGCCAGTGCGTGGCTGAGGTTGAGGCCGCCGAGCAGATTGCCGACCAGCCCATCGGCTCCGGTGCCGCCGAGCGATGGAATACTGAGCGGGCCATTGCTGCCGGTCAGCGCGCCGAGATCGAGCAGATGCGGCCCGTTCTGGCCGACATCGACAGCGTTGACCTCGACCGTGTGATGATCGCCCGAGGTCGGTGCGGCCAGGATGTCGATCGCTTGTCCGTTCGGCTGCGTCGGGCCGACGTCGAGCGTGACAAGATGGCCGCTGTTCGGGTTGCTGAGGCTGCGACGATGCCGCCCAGCAGTCCGCCATCGCCGGCATTGTTCCCGCCGTTGGCGGTCACCAGCGGCAGGCTTTGCAGGTCGTGGCCGAGATCGTGGATCAAATTGTCGACCGGATTGGTCGGATCGTCCTTTCCGTTGACCACACCGGTCAACAGATCCGTCGGCACGGCATCGAGCGCGTGCGCGGTATCGGTGAAATCGGCGCCGAGATGCGCCACTGCGTCGGACGTGTGACCTGCCAGGACGTCGCCGGGCGTGTTGAGCACGTCGGTCAGGAGATTGGCGTGCCCGTCGGCCGCGGGCGTTGCGCCGAGTTGTCCGAGTCCGATCGTGCCGGCGAGGTTGGTGACGTCGTGAACCACATGGTCGAGGCCCGCCTCATGCCCGATCGTGGTGAGAAGACCGCTCGCGTCGGACGCGGCGCCGTTGACTGCGTTCAGCACCGGTTGCAGCAGCCCGCCCTGACCGGCGAGCGTGAGGCCGCTGTTCTGGCCGAGACCGGACGGAATAACGCCGACCGCATTTACGGTGTCGGTCAGATCCGTGCCGAGATTGCTCACTGCGTCGGATGTGTGACCGGCCACGACTTCGCCGGGCGTGTTGAGCACGTCGGTCAGGAGATTGGAGTGCCCGTCCGCAGCGGGCGCGGCGCCGAGCTGCCCGAGCCCGACTGTGCCGGTGAGGCCGGTGACGTCATGGACCGTGCTGTCCAGTCCGGCCTGCTGCCCGATCGCAGTGAGAAGGCCGCCGGTGTTGGTCGCGGCCGCATTGACGGGATTCAGCACGGGCTGGAGCAGCCCGTCCTGTCCGGCGAGCACAAGGCCGTTGCCGAGGCCCGGCCATCCACCGCTTCCGGAGCCTCCGCCGGTGGACGTGCCACCGCCTGAAGAGGAGCCACCGCCGCCACCTGAGGTGCCGCTGCCCGAC
>NZ_LGTB01000068.1 GCF_001238275.1 Bradyrhizobium viridifuturi | reverse complement strand
GTCGCCTGTCGGCTTGACCTCGTAGACCTTGTCGCCGGCGACGGTGTAGTCGAGCCCGCTGAACGACCAGGTGCCGTCCGCCGCCGTCGTCGTCGCCTGATCGGTGCCGGGGTCGTAGACCCCGTTGCCGTTCTTGTCGATGAAGATGGTCACGCCGGCCAGCGGCGTGTCGTCGGCGGTGATGCCGTTGCCGGTGATGTCGGTGTACTTGGTTCCGGAGATGCTGAAGGTCTGGAAGTTGACGAAATTCTCGTTGGTCAGGTTCTGACCCGAGGTGACGCTGTCCAGATTGATCTGCGCCGGCGTCACGTGAATCCAGCCGGACCGGTCCTCTTCCTTGATCAGGTAGTCGCCCGGCAATAGGCCGGTGAAGGAGTACGAGCCGGTCGCATCGGTCGTGGTCTGCGCCACCTGCTCGCCGGAGTCGGCGATGTTGTTATGGTTGGCGTCATTGTAGAGCGTGATCGTCCAGCCACTGACCGCGGTTTGATCACCGGTTGTCGCGGCGTTGCCGTCCGCGTCCTCGTATTTGTGGCCCGAGATCGAAGCGGTCTGAAGATTTCCGAAATTGTTGTTGTGGCTGACATCTCCTGCGGCCAGCGTAACGACGTAGTCGCCGCCGTTCGGCGCCGTCTGGGTCCATCCGGATTGCGGGACCTCGCGGATCGTGTAGGTGCCGGGCGTGACAAAGAAGCGATAGTAACCGACCTCGTTGGCGTCGTTGCCGGCCACGCCGTCGCCGTTCAGGTCTACGCTGCCCGTCAGGACAGACGGCTCACCTGGATCAAGCACGCCATTGTTGTTGAGGTCGAGATAGACCCTCCAGCCGTTGAGGGCCGGCTCGGTACCGGTCTGCCAAGTATGGTCGCCGTTGAGATCGTCGAATTTGTAGCCGTCGATGACCTGTCCGATCTGCCGGTCCCACTCCTCGAAGCCGTCATTGGTGGTCCACGCACTGGTGCCGGTGTGAGTCGTTCCATTGGTGTCGACATAGCTGTAATCGTACGTGCCCGGTTGGTATCCGAACGCGGAATAGAGATAGACGTAGGCCTGATTCGGATCGAAGGCGCTGATGGGGATCAGGAACGACATATCGGCTGTATTGCCGCTACCCGACTGAAGGCTGCCGTTCAGTCCGATGAATTTGTCGCCACCGGCGTCGAGATTGTAGATCAGCGTGGCGTTGTCCGCCGCCGGGAAGGCGCCCGTGCCCTGGGCCGGAGTCGCGCCGGGAGCATAGTCGTGCAGATCGCCGACGCTGGCCTGCCAGATCTGCAGCGCATCGAGCGAGAGCAGGATTTTGTCGGACGAATTCAGCTGATTGATGTCGAGCTCAAACCGGTAATATCCGGTACCATTGTGGAATTCGATCGGCAGATTGGCGAGCAGCAGTGAGTGGACGAAATTGGTGCCGCCCTTGGCGGCGTTGTCCAGCAGCGCAGCTCCATTGTAATCGGTGTTGTAGCCCTGCTCCGTGTTGCCATTCGTACTGAGCCGGACGAAGGGATCAAGAAGGCCGGTGCCCGCTCCGACCGTCGTGACGGCGGTCGAGAAGATGGCGGCGACAGAGCCGCTCGTAATGGTCTGCGTGTCCTGGAATGTGAGATTGATGAACTGTGTCGCGTCGGTAAAGCCGGTTGTCGCCATCAAGCCGGTCGTCGCGTCCGACGCCGTGAGCAGGAAGCTTTGGTTCAGCGCGTCAGAGTTGACGTACCATGAGGTCGTGATGCTGCCATTGACGATGCCGTCAAGATCGCCGGGACCACCATCCGTCACCGTCCACGGCGTGCTACCGCTGAGCGTCGCACCCAATTGATCGTCGGCGGTGCCCCAAATGCCATCCGGACCGGGACCGATCGTGTGCCAGACCGTGAACTGGATGGAGCCGCCTTTCGTCACGTTCCACGCTGTGAAATTCGCCGTCGATCCAGGAGCGTAGTCCGACAGGTTTGTGCTGACCGAGAGCGGATCGTCGCTGACGACGTAGGTGCCACTGACGGGATCATATTTGTACGTCGGCATAATTATCTCCCTGCATCCATCACGGCATTTCGCAGTGTGGTCGCACTTCCATGCTGAAAGGTACGATCAGTTCGATATCGACGCGCAACCGCAGCCCCCGCGGAAGCGTATGCTCCGCGACTCCGCAAACTCAGCAAAAGCAATCGTTTAGAAGTTCGTCGGCCCTAACGGGCCCCGCAATTCCAAGGTCATTCCAAATCAATCATCAGGCTACCCTCCCGGGTGCACTGCAATGTCCGCCAGCGACTCGCATTCGATGCCGCGGGCGCATCAACACGATGCCCACGGCAGCAGCCGCATCCAACCAGTGTTACTTGCACGCCAAACAAAAAAAGCCGGACACGCCGATCAGGCACTGTCCAGCCTCTCTATGACGACTTACCCCGACGAGACATTACGCAACCTTTGACTTTAATTGCAGTCCCACCACGGCGGGGCACAGCCTACAGCTCGCGTATTATGTCAATAGCTAAACATCCCTGTTTCTAATTGTAAACTATTTTTTAAGCAGTGCTCGGCGAGCCAAAACTTACGGCGGCACTCCGACTTGGTCATTGCTTGAAAGCTAGGGGGCAACATGCGGCCAGGATCGTCGACAACGTATCGAGGCCGGCGCCGGACGGAATCCCGATCGATCCGAGTGAGCCTGTGCAAGGTGCGCCTGCTTACGGCTGATTATTCGGCGGCCGCTCGATGAACTTCCGGCTGCCGTTGAGCAGCTCGAGGTTGTTGGCGATGACCGGGTTGCCCGGATCGAGCGAATACGCCTTCTCGAACTTGCGCCGCGCGCCGCTCAGATTGCCGCGCAGCATGAGGGAATATCCCTGGTCGTTCAGGATCTGCACGGTTTCGCCGCCAATCCGGATCGCCTGCGCGTAGGCCTGATCGGCAAGATCGAAGCGGCGCAACTTGTCATAGCTCGCCGCAAGCCCGACCCACGCCGTGACGTCCTTGGGCGCCTTCTCCACCGCATCCTTGAAATAGCGCTGGGAGATGCCGTAGTTGCCGCGATTGTACTGCTCGAGCCCCAACCGCACCGGCTCGTCCGAGGGATAGTATTTGACGTCGGTCGGCTCCTGCACGGGGTCGCCGCCGGGCGGGTCCACCGGCGCGACGATCGCAGCTTCCCGCGTCGTGTAGTCGCAAGCCCCAAGGCCGGTCGCCAGGCCGCAGCAGAGCAACGCCGGCGCGAGACGACGCAACCCTCGTCCCGTTCCCCAAGTCCAGCGCATCTCTTGCCCCATTCGAAACATCATCGCAAAACTACCTACGAGAAACAGACCGCGCGACCGAAACACCGAGGCCAGCGCAGAAACCAACGTCGCACTTCCCTTTCGAGCCCTTCCCCGGCATCTGGCCCCCGCCGCCGGGTCAGCTCACTGCTACTTGCCCCCAACCCCGACGGCCACCGAGCCACCGGTCCCGGCTCCCAATCCGGTCGTGTTGACATTCTGAATCGTGGTGACCGGCGGCGCCTGACCCATCGCCTTGGTCGGTTCGCCGAAGTCGGGCAGCTGATCGACCGGCCGTGACGTGGTGCCGTAGCGCTTCACGCTCTCGGTCGCACGACGTGCGTCATACGCGATCCGGCGATCGCCGACATAGGCCGGCCACGGGTGGATCGTGTGTGTGGCGGCGTTGACCTCCTTGGCATTGCCGGCACTCATCGTGATGGTGTCGGAACGCTGCACGTAGCGGTCCATCTCGTCATGCCCATAAACGCCGTAGCAGCCGCCGAGCAGGAAGGGTGCGAGCAGAGCCAGGTATCTGAAAGACATCTCTCGCCTCCTCTAATTCAGGGTCTTCACGACCGGCTGGTCTGCAGCCGCGGCCGGTGGCGGAGCGCGGACGACCGCATCGGGTGCGATGATGTGGCCATAGGGGCCCTTCACGTCGCCGCCGGAGTTGACGTAATCGTTGTAACGCTTGCGGACTTCCATCTGGCCATTGAGGAAGAAATCGACGTCGTTGGCCGGCAGGCGGGAGTCGAGTGGCGATGCCAGTTGCTGGCCGGGCGCCGCCGGCGCGACCAGGCGCGGCGTCACGATTATGACCAGGTCGGTTTCCTGCTGCTGATAGGACTTGCTGCTGAACAGGCTGCCAAGCACGGGCACCGAGCCGATCCAGGGCAGTTGGGAAACATCCTGCTGGTTCCGGGTCTGCAGCAGGCCGGCGATGGCAAAGCTCTGGCCATCGCGCAGCTCGACCGTGGTGCGTGCGTCGCGGCGGGTTAGTGACGGGACGTTGGTGCCCTGGATCGTGACCGTATTGCTGAAGTCGAGCTCGCTGACCGAGGGCTCGACGCGGAGGTTGATCAGGCCGCGCGAGAGCACGGTCGGGACGAAGGCGAGCTCGACGCCGAACTTCTTGTACTCGATCGCCACGGTCGGGAAACCGTTCGACGACTGGCTTGGGACCGGCACCGGAAATTCGCCACCGGCCAGGAAGCGCGCGGCATCACCGGAGAGCGTGGTCAGGTTCGGCTCAGCCAGCCGGCGCGCCAGTCCCTTGGTTTCCAGCGCGGTGATCAGAAGATCCACCGAACTGCCGTTGCTGGTCCGAAGGATGCTGGTCAGCAGGCTTCCGAACGGCGCCGGAGACACGCCGCCGGCAGAACCGACAAGCGTTCCGATCGTTCCCAGCACAGGAAGGCTGCCGGTGGGAGCGGCGCCGACTGGACCGCCGCCGGCACCGAACTGGCCATTGTTGGTGTTGATGCCACCAATGGGAGCTCGGCCGGCGGCCGCAACGCCACCCTGCCCCGAAATGCCGATGTTGGTGCCGTTGGCGTTGGCCGCCATCAGGTTCACACCGAGGTCGCGCCCCGCCTGGCGGCTGACCTCGAGGAAGCGCACCTCGAGCATGACCTGCTGCGGCGCAGCGACGCTCATCGCGTTGACGACGATGCCGCCCTCAGGAACGCTACCCTTGGCAATCGCCAGCGCCTTCTCCGCGACGACCGCGTCGGCGGCCATGCCGCTCAACACCACCTGGCCTTCGGACGCCGATACGCGAATGCCGCGCGTTCCCGTGCCGGACTGAATGTTCTGCTGCAGATTGCCGATATCGAACGTCACCTCGACGTCGAGGATGCCGATCTGCTTCATCGAGCTGTCGAACAGGATGACGTTGGTGGTGCCGGTCTTCTTGCCCTGGACATAGACCAGATGGTCACTCAGCGACTTGACGTCGGCGATGTCGGGCGAGCCGGCGACGATCGTCGAAAATGCCGTGTCGACCCTGAAGGTCCGTGACTTGTTGACGGTCACCTTGACGCGCTGGACGTCGCTCATCTCGCTGACGAAGACGCCGCTGGACGACGGAGCCCGCCGCTCCGCGGCGGCAGCTGGATCAGCGAAATGAAACAGGGCAACCGCAGCGCCAAACGCCATCGCGCTCAAGGCGACCAGCCCAAGTCCCGCATCAACCGAAACGCGACTTCCCATCATGCCAATCCCCTTCGCCGCGTCTCCGCGACGATCCCCCGTAAACCTACGACCTCGGCGTCCCGATCACTCCAGCTCGTGCACCACGCCGTAGAGCTTACAGTCTGTCCGACTACAAATAGTTACTCGCGAAATTCCCATTCCTGGCGTGTCGAGCTGAACCAAGACGCAGTTCGCTCCGTGATCCCCACCCGCCAGGCCGCTAATGGCGGCAACTGATCATCCCCCGCCGCGCGTCCTGATTGCAAGGAAAGAGCCCGGCCGGGCAGCGCTGATCCCAGAGAAAACTGCCCGATGTTGCCAGGGTGCACCACTTCCGTAGCCCGGTTGGGTTATTTGCGGGCGCGCCCAATGGCGCGGATGTCCGGGCGGCTGCCTGCCCGAACGATCCAGCCCCGGCCTGCCTCGAATCGGGCTTCTCAGAACGGAATCTGGGTGGTCACGCTCGGCGCGTTGAGCGTGGTGCCCCAGATCGGCATCATCATCTGGAAGTTGGGCGAAGATGCCGTCACGACGATTGGACTGCTCGTCACCGCCGGGGCGCTCAAGGTCGGCGTGAGGCCACCGGCATACAGGAAGGGGGCCACGGCCTGCTTCGCCGCATCCGTCGGCAGCGGATCGCCCGAGCAGGTGGTCGGCGCATTCTTCAGGATGACGGCGTTGGTATAGCAATTGATCATGATCGTCCGGGCGCCCGCGTTCGCGAGCATGCGTAGCGATTGCAGGGTGATCGCGTAGCGGCCCAGATCGAACACCGCGAAGAGCGTGAGGCACAGCGGCACGAACACGAGGCAGAACTCCAACGCTGCCACGCCGCGCTGATCGAGCCTCCTCATCACTGCACCAACTGCACGTATTGGGGGGTCGAGGGCACAGTGCTCGTCGGACACCCGTTGCTGTTGAATGAGGCGTTGCCGTTGAACGCGATCGACTTGGCGATCAGCTCGCCACAGCCATTTCCGCCGCCCAGGTCGATCGTCGGGTTGCCTTGGAACGTCACATCCGCGTTCGGCGCGTACATCGTTCCACTCAGATTGATGTTGCTGTTGCCTCCAAATTGCACGGCAACGTTGCTGAGATCCCAGATTGCCATGTAAGAAAACAGGCTGGTATAGGTCGACGACTGCAGAACGGTCGGAAGCTGTGAGTTGGTCACCGAGGCGTTGCCCGTGATAGTGATCGTGCCGGTGCCTTTCATGCTGAAGCTGGCGCCTGGCAGCAGGATGAACAGCGCCGTCCCCGAGATCGCCGTACTACCCTTCAACGTCAGCGTTCCGGAGATGAAGTAGACGCCGCCCGTCAGATTGATCGTGCTGTTTCCCGTCAAGGTGACGTTGTTGTTCCTGCAGGGGGTTGACGCACTATAAGCAGTCAGGGTGCCGCTACCCGAGCAGGCGGAGAGCGTCGGCAACGTCACGCTGTCCAGCGCTGAGAACGGATTGGTGACCGGCGGCATGTAGGTGTACGCGGTGTTGCAGAAGGTTGAGCTCCCCGTGCAGCCGCCGGCGGCCGACAGTGAGCCGAGATTCATCGACATCCCGCCGCCGGTGAAGTCGAGCGCGTTGCTGGCGGCATCGTTCGACGCCATGCCGCAGTTCGGCGCATTGATGTTCGGGCTGCCCTGGAAACCGATCGTGCCTGTCAGCGCCAGTGCGCATGGCGGCTTGGCCGCGCCCTGCACCTTGGCGACCGCGATCGCGCCGATGGTCACGTTGGAAAGCCCGAGCAATTGCGCCAGATACGTCGGTTGGGTCTGGCTGACAGTCGCCTGAACGTAGGTCCCGGGGTTTCCGCCATAAGTCGTCAGCGAAGCAATTGCGACACTCTGCGAGACGCCCGTCGGAAGGCTCGTAGAACAAATAGAGCCTACGTAAGACGTGTCGCCCGAATTGCAGAACGCATTCTGCGCGGCAGACTGCTTGCCGCGAGAGTCGGCCGTGCCCGTCGCGGTGCAGGTCGATCCGGAAGTCAGGCAAGCAGCCTGCAGGCCGCCCGAAAACGCAGCCGCGTCGGCCGCATTCTGCGCGCGCTGCTGGGTGACGTACCAGGACCCCGCCTCGCCTCCGAGAGCGAGAAATCCGATCAACGGAATCATCGCGACCACAGTTGCGAATGCAACGGATCCGCGGCGGCAACGGAGCACATTACGCATGGGACACTCCTATTGAAACCGTTCGGTATAAGGCAACGTGAATTGACAGGAATTGGCATTGCCACTCGTGCACAACACTGACGTCAGCACCATCGGCGTCAGCGTGATGGTCGTGCTGTAGGAATAGTATTTCGGCGACCCGGTGTTGCCGGTGGCGCACAACGTAACGGTGTCACCGCACATCACCTGGATGACTGAAATGGGGTAGCGGGAATCGGCCTTGTTGCGTGCGGTCGTGGACCAGGTCCCGGTGCTCGTCACATCTGTCGGCGGCGAGTACTGGATGGACTGCCCGAACGCGCGCAGCGCATCCCACGCCGATGCGTACTGGTAGAACGCGATCCCGAGATCGGCGAGTGGCACAAGAACGACCAACATCAGGAATAGGTAGACCGACGGCATCTCAAACGCGACGGCGCCGCGCTGGTCGGCGACCAGCAAACGCTTGAGGCTCCTGTCACTTTGCTTGCAAGGCATGGCCGTTCACCAAACGTAGGGAATCAATCTCCAGCGCGATGCCTCGTAGCTGGAATATTCGGGAAGCGTGCGCCGAAGCACGTCCTCCTCGTACAGGATCCGGCTGACCTGGATGCCGATGTGCAGGATCAGCAACGCCACCGTCATCCAGCTCAGATGCTGCAGCACGACTCCGAGAAACACGATCTCTTCCGACAGATAAAGAGGATGCTTGATCCATTTGTACGGGCCGGTCTGCACCACCGAACGTGCCTGCGGCACCAGGCTGAACGACCGTCCCAGATGCCGGACCGTGACGAGGATCATGATCGTGCCGGCCAGCACGCAAACCGTGGATGCGAGGTTAGCCAGCGTCCCTTCGGTCTTTTCGAAGAAGGTGATCGTCCAGGGCCAATAGGTGCCGACAAAGGCCGCGATCCGCGGCAGCAGGCCTTCCGCCTGCGCCTTGGCGGGCCCCCGGGTGAGGACCAGCAGCGCCAGCAGCAGGTAGAACACCGCGACGCAAAGGCTTGACACGATCGATGGCCAGGGCTCGCCACCCATCGATCCGAGCTTGAGCGTGACGACCAGTCCCAGGAGGAGAAACCATGCGCTGCCCAGGATCCGCGTGATCCGATCGTAGGCCAGGCTCGCCGGCAATGTCATTGTACCTGCACTCATGATGCTTGCACTCTTGGCCTAGTGACCGAGGTTGGTGAACGTTCGGATGAGGTGGAGGAACGGGCTTCCGCCCAGGATGACGAACATCGCCGGCAGCAGGAACAACACCATCGGAACGGTGAGCTTGGCGCCCAGCTTGTGCGCCCTCTCCTCCAGCTTGGTGATGCGCTCCCGGCGCAAGTCGGTCGCAATGCTGCGCAACGCCTGGCTCAGCGGCGTGCCGTATTGCAGGCTTTGGCTGACCATGGTGCCGAAACGACGGAGCCCATCCGACGTGACGGCAAGCTTCTCGAACGCCTCCGCACGGGTCGGCAGGATCCGGAGATCATCAAGCAGACCGTGCAACACATGGGCGATCGAGGGATTGGTCTCCCGCATTTCGTCCGCCACGCGTTCCAGCGCGCTCTCCAGGCCCATGCCGGCTTCGCTGCAGACCACGAGCAGGTCGATCATATCGGGCGTGCCCGCGCGAATTGCCGCATCGAAGCGCCGCTTCGTGACCATCAGGATCAGGCGTGGGGCCATGATTCCGACCGCCAGGCCAATGAACGTGAAGATCATCACGTCGCTGAACGGCCTTCCCAGAACTTCCGAGATGGCGAAGGCCGCGATCGGAAGCAGGAACGAGCTCACCATCTTGAAGCCGATCCAGATCGGCAACATCCGATAGTGATTGAAGCCGGCCGATTGCAGGACCAACCGCAGCTCGGCGAGATTTTCCTGCGCGTAGAAGCGCCTGTAGCGCGTGCCGACCGATGAAAGCCACCCGATCAGGTCCTGCGGCGAGTTGGATCGGTCGGGGATGCCCAGCACCGCGTTCGACACGCGCGTGTCCAGGGCGCGGAGATGGAGCTCGCGAATGATCAACAGGAAGGTCGCAGCCGCGACTGCGACGGCGAGCCCCGCCAAACCGACACCGGCCGTCATAGCGACGTTTCCCTTCTCACCATCCAGCGGATGACAAAATGACCCATCACGACCGAACACACTGCGTACGCAAGCAGCATGTTTCCTTGCGGATCGGAGAACAGCAGGTCGACCGACCGCGGATTGATCCAGTAGAGCAGCCCGCCAATGAGCGCCGGCGCGGCCGTGAGGGCGCGCGAGGAGAAGATCACTTCTCCTGCCAGCGCCTTGGCACGGGCCGCCAGCGCGACCCGCTGGCTGACCGTCTCGCCCAGCGTCTGCAGCGTTTCCGCTAGACTGCCGCCGGTCTTCAATTGCACCGCAAGCGTCACTGCGAACATCGCATATTCTGGCACCTGCGTCCGCCGATAGATATCTTCCACGGCTTCCTCAGGCGACCTGCCGAGGTTCAGTTCGCTGCAGACGATGGCGAATTGCCCGGAAGTCGGTTGCGGCATCTCGCGCGCAATGGTGCGGAACGCTTCGTTGACCGGTAACCCCGATCGGACGGTGCTCGTCACCAGTTGGATCGCGTCGGGAAGCTGCTGGAACAGTTGATTTGCGACCCGCCGCTGCTGCCATCCAAACAGGCCGCGCACGACCAGCAAGGCGACGATCGCGGCTGCGGTACCCGCCTTCAGGCCGGAGAATTTCAAGAACTGGTTGGCATAGAGGACCCCGGCCGCCGCGCATGCCGCGGCAAGCAGCACATAGACCGGGCGCACGGCGTACACCATCTGGGGACGGTAGTTGGCCACGCGATCGAGCAGATTCCAACGCGAAGCTTTGGCCGCGCGACGAATGGACACCAAGGTTGCCGCCTGAGCCGTCGGCAGCGCAATCTCGAGCTGGCGATCCATACGCCGCTGTCGCGAATCGAGCCACAGCGTGTTGAGCGTCGCACACAGCAGAAGCGCCAGAACGATGACCAGGGGAGTCGACATCAGATCTGCCTCATCGCATCGGCCCAGGCCCGGTCAAGCCCGTAATAGACGAGGCGGCTCTTGAATTTCGGGACCGCGTTGGTGGACCTGTAGGTGCCTGAAATCCGCCCGTGAATGTCCTCGTCCTTGTACTCGAACAGCGCAATGTCATTGGTGGTGATCACCTCGCCCTCGAGGCCGATCACCTCGCTGACCTGGACGATGCGGCGCTGACCGTCCCGCATGCGCTCGACCTGCACGATGAGATCCAGCGCGGCGACGATCTGGGAGCGGATCGCACGCGAGGGCAGATTGACCTGCCCCATCTGCACCATGTTTTCCACGCGGGTCAGGGCATCGCGCGTGCTGTTGGCGTGCACGGTGGAGATCGATCCGTCATGACCGGTGTTCATCGCCTGCAGCATGTCGAATGCCTCGGCGCCGCGCACCTCGCCCACGACGATGCGGTCCGGCCGCATACGCAACGCGTTCCACAACAGATCGCGCTGGTTCACCTGTCCCGTGCCTTCGAGGCTCGGCGGCCGGGTCTCCAGGCTGATCACATGCGGCTGCTGCAGCTGGAGCTCGGCCGCGTCCTCGATCGTGACGATGCGCTCGCTGTGGTCGATGAACTGGCTCAAGGCGTTCAGCAAGGTCGTCTTGCCCGAACCGGTGCCGCCGGAGACCAGCACGTTTAGCCGACAACGCGAGGCGATCTCGAGCAGCTGGCCAAGCGCCGCGTTCATCGTTCCGTTCTCGATCATCGCGGTGATGTTGTAGCGCCGGCTAGGGAACTTGCGGATCGAGATGCACGGGCTGTGGATGGCCAGCGGCGGCAGGATGATGTTGACGCGGCTGCCGTCAGGCAGACGGCAGTCCACCATCGGGCTGGATTCGTCGACGCGGCGGCCGACCTGCGAGGCGATCTTCTGCGCGACGGAGGCGATGTGGTCATTGTCGCGAAACCGGACCGCTACCCGCTCCAGCTTGCCGGCCCGCTCGACATAGACGTTGCTCGGCCCGTTGATCATAATGTCGTTGATCGTTTCGTCGAGCAGCAGCGGACGAAGCGGCCCGTAGCCGGTCATGTCGTCGGCGATTTCCTCGGCCAAGAAGAGCTGCTCGCGGCCCGACAGTTCGAGCCGTTCCTGGTTGGCGATGCCGTGGATGATTTCCTCAATCTGCCGCCGCAGCACGTCGCGGGAAACTGTCGTCGCCACCGCCGGCTCGATCTGCTCGATCACCCGTTCGCGCAGCGATGCCGGCATCACCGGATGGTGTGAAGGCTCTTCACGCTTCGGCGCCGACGCAAACAGGCTGGGCGGCGATGGCGCCGCGCCTGGTTCCACGGGCGGCAAAGCCGGCGGGGCCGGCTGCACGCTTGCTGCCGGGGGCGGCGCGACGAGCACCGCACCGGGCATCCGCACCGGCATTTCATCTGCGCGCCTGCCGAACTTCTTCATAGCCCGAGCCACCTCTTCCAGCCGGCCTTCTTGTTGGCGCCGACGCCGGTGATCTCCCGTACGATCGGAGCCAGGTGACGCCGCAACCCGGATACGTGTTTGAGCGCGGGAACGCCGAGGTTGACCGCCTGGGTCATGCCCTTGCCGAGATCGGGGATCACCATGTCGGGCTCGGCGCCAAGCGCCTTTACGATCGTCGCCCTGGGCAGGCCGCCAGGCCGGCCGGCACGGTTGAGCAACGTGAAGACCCGGTCCTTGCCCGCGATGTTGGTGACGGCGTTGCGAAGCGCGTGCGCGTTGCGCAGGCCGGTCACCTCGGCCTCCAGCAGCACCAGCACGTGACGCGACATCTGGATCACCGGATAGATCGATGCCGGGAACGGCACCGGCACGTCGACCACGACGTAGTTGAACCGCTGGCGCAGCAAGCCCAGCACGTGCCGCACGCCTGCCTCGGTGATGTCGAGCTTGGCGTCGAGATCTTCGTCGCCGGCGATCAAGCAAACCCGATCGTTCACCTCGATCGCCGTGCGCTCCAGAAACAGCGTGTCGGCCCGCATCGGATTTTCGAGCGCGATGCGCAAACCGGGCCCAGGACGGACACCCAGCATCACCGCGGTTTCGCCATTCTGCAGATGCAGGTCGAGCAGCGCGACCTTGGCCTTGGTGGTTTCGGCCAGTTGCAGCGCGAGATTGATCGCAACGCTGGTTGCGCCGGCGCCGCCCTGTGCGCCGCAGATCGAGACCACGTGCCCGCCGCGGTCGTTCTGGACGGGAGCGGCGTCGCCGATCAGTTTCGGACGCAGCTGGTCCAGCACGATATCCCGGGTGATCGGAGTCGGAAGATACTCGGTAAGGCCGATCTCCATCAGCTCGCGGTAGAAGGTGATCTCCCTGTTATCGCCAATCAGGGCCACCTTCACGTCGGGCGGACAGACGCTGGCGAGGCGCTCCAGCTCGGTGAAGGGATCATCCAGCCCGCTGATGTCGGTCACCAGCGCGTACAGATCGGTATCGGTCTCGAGCATCCGTGTCGCATGCCGGATGGTGCCACGCCGGATCACCAGATTGCTTCCGTCCAGACCCTTGCGCAGGGCTGCCGCGCTCAGTTCGTCGTTCACGAAGCAGACGATACGGTTACGCGCAACAAGGGACGTCGTCGTCTCTTCGGGCGGATCAACCATTGCCATGTTCACACTCATCAACGTTTCTCCGCCCCTTTGACAAGGTCGCTGGCCGCCGCTGTCGTCTGAGCCTCGAGCGGGGACGGCCCATCGCATCCTGCACGGTAGTCGTCGTCCGCATCCTGCTTCCTGACCGAGTATTGCTTCATTCCACTGCTGGAATAGATCGCCACCGTGGTGCTCTGGCCGGCAACCGCACTCTGACGCGCCAGCTCGGGCGAGACATCGCAGCTCGATGTCGCACCTGTGTCGGCCTTGTCCCACTGCTCCGCCGCAGCGCGAACGACGAGCGACAGCGTTCCAAGCTGCTTTGCGACGGCGACCTTCTTGACCTGCTCCGGCTTGAGCTCCAGCGAAACGGTTTGCGCGGTCTTGCCGACGACGGCGTTGCTGACGGGACGGCCGCCCTGTGCAATCTCCTGGTCGATCGCGATGACGCGCACATTGGACAGAACGGTCTCGCTGACTGCGCGCTTCACCGGATCCGCCTTCTCGAACACCTGGGTCAGCACCACGTCGACATTGTCGCCAGGCCTGATCAGACCCGAGACGCCGGTTTCCTCGTCGACCTTGATGCTGATCGCACGGCTGTCCGGCGCCAGCACGCTGGCGAGGAAGCCACGATCCTTCGGACGCAGGATGTCCTCCAGGGTGATGGCGCTGCCGGCGTCGACGAACTTGCGGACCAGAGAACCGGGAAGTCCGGCCTTGCTGTCAGGCGTTTCGAGGATTGCCCCTGCCGGGACAGCGTTCGGCGCCGCCTGGCGCACCGCGAAATCCTCGTCCCGCGCCAGCGTCCCCTTCGACAGCGGACGTGTCGCAACGAAGTAGCCGACGGTCGCCGACGGCGCCACCGGCGCCACCTGCTTTTCCGCTACCTCGGCGACAACCACGTCTTTGCGGTTCGCGTTGTAGGCAATGATCCCGAGTGCCGTAGCCGCGAGCAGCAGCACCATGATGATCGAGACGCGCAAGGCGGACGACATGTCAAAATCCTTTGCTCAAAATAGCCCAGATACCGCCGCATGCGATGGCGACCCCGTAGGGCAGCGGTGCATGTCTCAAATGACGCCAACGCTCGACCGCATAGACCCTTCGCGCAAGCGAGGATCCGGCGGGCGCCAGCCTCGGATATGGCAGACGGCGCATCATCAAATGCACTGCGGCCAGAGCGCCACCGGCCAATGCAGTTACAGTCAGCAATTCAATCACGCCGGCGAGCGGGAGACCGATCGCCAGGGCAACCAGCAGTTTGAGATCGCCGCCGCCGATCATTCCCTGCTGGTAGATCACGAACAGCACCA
This sequence comes from Bradyrhizobium viridifuturi, assembly GCF_001238275.1. Lineage (GTDB taxonomy): Bacteria > Pseudomonadota > Alphaproteobacteria > Rhizobiales > Xanthobacteraceae > Bradyrhizobium > Bradyrhizobium viridifuturi. The sequence goes on along the minus strand of NZ_LGTB01000068.1, from coordinate 14,165 downwards.
GAAACAGGATTGCAGCAACGATCAGCGACTGGCCAATCTGCATCGGACCGGCCAGCTGACCAACGATCCCGAGGAACGCCAGTGCCAGACAAACTTCGTTTCGGATCAACCGTGTCGCGATATCGATCGTTGCGACATAGAACAACAATGCGACTTCCAGACACGAGGTCGTGGACGCAATCCAATTCATAAAATATACGCCTCAGAAAATAGCGGGGGCATAGAATAATGCCCGCCGCCGAAGCGAGATCTTCCCTGCTTAAGCAGAGGCCGCGTTGACAACGGCAGTCGCGATGGTGCTAATCGCACTGGACAGCGCAGAGCCGATACCGGTCGTGGCGTCTGTTCCGAATGCCGCAGCAACCGCGGCGACGATGCAAGCGGCCACGATCACGTATTCGAACGACACGACGCCGTCCTTGTCCGTGCGCAGACGCAGCAACGTTTCCCTAGCCTTGATGTAATGCAACATGAAGATAACCTCCTCTACCTTGCCGACATCGCAATCCGGTTGACGACTGTTGGCAGAAAGAGTCTGCCAACGCCGTCGATGTTCGGATCAGGCCGAGACCGCATTGGTGACGTTGGTGGTGATCGTGCTGATCGCGGAGCTCAGCGCCGAGCCGATGCCGGACCCGGTGCCGGTTCCGAATGCCGCGGCGACGGCAGCGACGACGCAAGCGGCCACGATCACGTACTCGAACGACACAACGCCGTCCTTGTCCGAGGCGAGACGCTTGAAGGCTTCGGTGGTCTGGATAAACAGATTCAACATAGGAAAATATCCCTTTTACGATGAATTTACACAATACGTTGGCGGGCAAAATCCAATGCCAACTAGGATTTTCTTATAATGCGTCGCGAGAAAGCTGTCACTTGGTAATCGTTTATTAACCCTACTGGCGTAGCCGGCCGACATACTCGTCGGCAGGGACGACGCAGAGGCAGCGGCGGGAAACCCCTTAAATTATAGGAATTTCCGCATTTCGTGACATTTCCGTCCGACCGCCCCGTGCGAATACGGTCCGGCTAGCGCGACCGCTCATTCGGCCCCCAGAACCGACCGCAACACCCGGTAATTTGCGGTCCCGACCAGCCAATAAGGGCCTGCCAGGCGGTCATGGAGTATCGAGCTACTTCGGCGATGGCGCATTGTCGCTCTGCTGTCGCCGAACGTGGACGACGGCCACGTCATCGGCGTAGACCCGCTGCCACTCCGGCAGCCGATCGAGCAGTCCGACCGCAGGAGTCGACGGCGCCAGCAGCGTCGCGTCGATCTTGAATTCATCGAGCATCCTGACGAAATCCGGCAGGTCATAGAGCGAGATGGCATTCACGTAGCGATCGAGAAAGCCCGATCCGTACAGTTCGGCCCGTGAATCAATGAATACCGGAATGTCCTGGAACATCAGGTATCCGCAGAAGAAGTAGGCATTGAGGACGCGACTTGCGCCTTGCTCCTTCAGCTTCTCAACCGCGGCACGCGGCACGAGTGGTGGCGAGAGGTCCTTGACCGCGATCATCACGCCGCTGGCGATGACGAGAGCGGCAATCGCTGCGATCATCGTCGAGCGCGCCGGGGCGACCACTTTGCGGTCGTGCCGCAGCTGGGGCCACGACAGGTGCTGCGCCAACGGACCCGCAATGAAGAACGGTGCAACCAGTGCAAAAACATCGACATACCGCACGTGGACGAGCATCTGATAGACCACCGCCAGGAGCATCGCGATCCTGATCGGTGGGAGCTTGAGCCCGCTGTAAAGCAGGTAGGCGAGGCCCGCTATCAGGCATGGCGTGACAGCATTGAAAGAGCTGAAGTCGATGGGCTGCCATTCGCTGATATGGGCGAGCGCGCCTCCCAGGTGCAAAATGCGCCCGATCACCAGCATCGATTCCGGCCCATACGGGGTGATGCAAGCCGCCCCAAGCGCCAGGACCCCAAAGCGAATCCATTGGACTGCAATCCTGACGCGGTCCGATCGATCCGACATCCAGAGCGCCTCCACGGCGAACGGCCCAATCAGCGCCAAAGCCAGCGTGAAGCTCCGTGAAGGTTGGCCCAAAGCGTGACGAGTGGGAGATAGACCAGCGAAGGCGCCCGTCGCTCGTCGCTGGCACTGACCAGAGCGTCAGCCCATATCACCATCAGGGGAAAGACCAGGACATGCGGGCGGGTGAACACGTGGAACGACGTCATGACGATCGCAGCCGACGCTAGGATCGCTGCCGGTATGTTCGGCAGTCTCTTCAGCAGCAGGAGCGCAAGCAGGTAGTACGCGGCCGACGCCGATAGCGCCGCCAGCATCACGGGTCCCGTCCATCCGGTCAGCTTGTAGGCAACGAAAAAAAGGACTTCCGATAGCCACTCGCTGGTGATCCAGGGTGCACCGCGCATCGTGAAGGAGAACATATCGGCGTGAGGCACGGCACGATGATCGACGATCCACTGGCCGACCATGATGTGCCAGTAGATGTCGGCATCCTTCAGCAGGAAGGTGCCCCTGGCGACGATCGTGAGATAGGCAGTCGCAGCGAGCAACAGCGGCAACCAGGGCCGAAGGTAATCGCTGCGCCCAGAATTCACGCTCGGCCCCGTCTCGTGGCTCACTTGAAGTGAGTTACCGCCTGACTGCATGCTTTACGTCCCTCACCGCCGATCATCGTCGACTCGGACCGGTGGGTGCAACCCAGCAGTCCCCAGAAATCGCTTTCTTCAAAAACAAGTCGCAGCGTCGCCTCCGAGCCGGCCACACCCCTCCGGGTTGGATTGTCGCCATTGCGTGACCGCGAGAGGCGGCTTGCTCGCGTCGGCCGGTGCCGCCGGCAATCTGCTGCGTTCTTCGTCGAGGAGCTGCGCATGGAGCTTCTGGATCTGGACGTTTCGCTCGAGCAGGGACATCGTCCTTGCCTGAACCTGGTCTGCCAGCGCCTTGCGCAGCGCGTTCTCCCGATCGAGCAGTTCAGGAAACGGCAGCAGCGGCCGGACGAGGTCGGTCGCCTTGATCACGCATGACGTCCGCGCCACGGCCTGGGCGATCTGATCCGGAAACGCGCTGCGGCATTCCGCGAGCGCGCCGCTCAGGTTGACGGTTTCCGTGGCCGTCGTCGTTGCGGGCGCGGTTGCCGTGTCCGGCGTCGGCTCCGTTGCGCTCGCCGTTGCCGGATCCGCCTCCCCTTCGACAGCTTGGCGGGCCGCCCCGCAACAGGACAGCAGAATGCAGAGCGAGAGCACCACCAGGCATCTGGCGCGCATTGGCCAAGTCCCGCCGCCCCGCTCCTCGACAGTGCCTCGCGTTTGCGCGTCGCTCACTGCAAGCCTGCGAGCGCGAGCCGAGCCACAAGCGCAACATGATGGCTGCGCCATTGGCGCCTGCTGCTGTTGATGGTGCTCCAAACCGAGCGATCCGAAGCTCGTATCGGCAAAAAATCGTATCTGCAAAAAAGTGGTATCTCGAAATATCGCATCGGCGCGAAACAGCGTCGGTACACTGCAACCATTTTAGATGTAGTTTCATTGGCGGCGCAATGATCACCTTCCGGGACGGCGGCAATGCTCGGCAATGCAATTGCGCTGCACCATTGCCCGGCGCCATGCCGGCGCGCGTACGGCAGTATTCTTGCTCAGCAATGACCGCCATGGCCGCATGGCGACTTTCGGTCCGGCACCTTATCAATGGGCGCACGATCAGGTTGGCACCGCTATGAAAATCGGCCCGCGTCGCTCCGGCCCGCGATCAGATCAGCACCTGCCGGATGACAGAGTCGCATCGGCGATGTTGAAACTTTCCGCTTCATCCTCGCGGGTTCCATGTTCTAGGATTGGTCATTTCAATGAGGGCGCTCCCCCACCCGGCGCTCGAGGAATTTTAGAACCAAAGCGTAGCAACTGATCCGGGGCCTCATGGGGACTTGAGATGACCGATCGTATTGCACTCTTCATCGACGGTGCGAATCTGCACACCACCGTCAAGAGTCTCGGCTTCGAAGTCGACTTCCGGCGCCTGCTCGCGGAGTTCGGTAAGCATGGACAGATCGTCCGTGCATATTTCTACACGGTCGTGAGGGACGACGACGAGTTCAGCAGCCTGCGGCCGCTGGTCGATTGGCTCGACTACAACGGCTATGCGGTCAGGAGAAAGGCGGCCAAGCAGCACGACGACGGCGACGGACGGCGGCGCATGAAGCGCAGTATCGGTATCGAGCTCGCGGTTGACGCGTTGGAAATCGCGCACCGCATCGACCATGCCTTCCTGTTCTCTGGCGATGGCGACCTGCGCGCCGTTGTCGAAGCCGTCCGGCGGATGGGCGTACGCGTCACCGTCGTTTCCAGCATTCGAACGAAGCCCCCGATGATCGCCGATGAGCTGCGCAGGCACGCCGACGTATTCGTCGAGCTCGAGAGCCTCAGGCCATCGATCGAGCGTCCAGCGCACCCGATCGCGCCGGAGTGACGATGCCCCTTCCAACGTCCGGTCGAGATTGACCGGCAGCGGGCACGCAGCCGGGCCCGTACATCACCGAGTTGCGCTGGCCGGGCCGAGGCCCCTATGATTCCAACCAACGCAACGGCGGAAGGAAAAACCAATGTGGAGGTCGGTCGGCTGCGTCTTGCTGTTGCTGGTGACGACAGGCGCAGCGATAGCTCAGCCTTCAAAGTTCAGCTGTGACACGCCGCGAGGCAAACGGGTTGAGGTGGGTACGTCCGGCAAGGCCGGCGACGTGCAGTGGATCGAGGACGATCTGGATGCGGTCCGGCCGTCGGTGGTGATCGACGGCGAAACCTTCTCGGTCACCTGGGGGACCTCCGTGGCGACGGAAGGCAAGGCAGCCAAGCTCACCACCTACGTCTTTGCGGCTGCCCACCGCACCGCTGCATCGATCTTCGCGACCCGCGTGGACGAGTCCACGGCCGAAATCTTCCGGTTCTATTTTGCCAGCAAATCGCTCTACAAACTGACGAGCCAATTGGCCGGGCCCTCCCCGGATGCCAAGGCCGCGCCCCTGGTTGCGACCTACCTGGCGATCTGTCGTGAGCAGTAGGCGGCAGCCAGGCGCACGTTAAGACAACCTTAACTGACCTTTCCGGTTCCGATCGCCGGTGTTGCCGGCGGGCACCATCCCCGATGGCCAAGGAACAGAAGCCAAAGCATTGGATTTTAATAAAAATCTCAATTTCTCCGGCCGCCGACGCACTATTGCCCCGCCCCTACTTAGAGCCGCTGTGTGGCGGAAATGTCATAGGTTACGGAACCATCCGCTGTTAGCCTTCGCCAGATTCTTACGTAATATTTTTGTGAGTAGGGGCGGAGATTATGAGATCGGCATACACGGTAATTGCGTGCCTCTGCCTGGCGGCAACGTCAGCGCGTGCCGAGGTTTTTTCCATTAACGATGCGTTGCGCCAGGCAATGCTGACGAATCCCGGCGTGGGCGAAGCTCCGCGAATCGGCGAGCGACGGAAAGCGAACTGAGACAGACGCAGAGCACGCTGCTGCCGCAGGTGCGCATCGACGCAAGCTACGGACCGGAAAAATTCGATCAATCGCAGGGCTTCATCAGCCCGAACATTCAGTCGGCACCGACGGTGGGTTCAGGCCCGTGGCGCAATGGCAGCCAGGAATCGGTGGTCGTGCGCCAGCTGCTATGGGACGGCTTCTCGTCGATCTATGACGTTTGGCGTCAGACCGCGCGGGTGAATGCCGCGGCCTCCCGCGTCAAGGAACGAACCGAACTGCTGGCCCTCGACGCCGCCGAAGGCTACATGGACGTCGTTCGCTACATGCGGCTGGTGAGCCTCGCCCAGCAGAACGTCGCCAATCACGAAAAGATCTTCTCAAACGTGAACTCCCGCTTCTCCGGCGGCCGGGCCGGCGAAGGCGACCTCGAGCAGGCGCGGGAGCGCGTCGAGGCCGCCCGTGCGGCGCTCGCCGAATTCCAGCGCAGCCTCGATGACGCGCGGGCGAAGTACCGCAAGACGGTCGGCCTCGAGCCAGTCAATGTTCGCTTCCCCGCCCCACTCGCGGGATTGCCGCACAGCCGTGACGAGGCGCTGGCGACCACGCTGCGCTTCAATTCGACGATTGCGGCGGCCCAGTCCGACGCCGATGCAGCCAAGCATGCGTTCAAGGCGACCGATGGCTCGTTTGGCCCGAAATTCTATCTCGAGGGACGCGCGACCCACTACGACAACTCGTTCCCGTACGTGGCGGCCACCGGCACCCCCGCCATTACGCATGAGGACTATAGCGGCAAGGTGGTGATGTCCTGGGACATCTTCCGCGGCGGCCAGGACGCCTGGAACAGGTCGGAGAAGGCTGAGCGCTATACCGAAGCCACCATGCGCCACGCGCGCTTGCAGCGCGACGCCTATGAATCGATCGACAAGGCATGGAATGCCCGTACGATTACGGCCACGCGCATCGCGGCCCTGACCCGGCAGCTCGAAGCCGACCGCAAGACCATCTCGGCCTTCCAGAAGGAGTACGAGCTCGGTCAACGTTCGCTGATCGATCTCTTGAACGCGCAGAACCAGTTCTTCAACGCATCGGTCTCGCTCACCTCGGCTCGCAGCGTCGTCGTTTTCGCCGACTACCAGCTGCTCGCCGCGATGGGGACCCTGATCGAGTATCTGAAAGCTCCGCCGCCGGTCGACGCGGCGCCCACCGACATGCTGTCGATTGGCCTGCCGCGCTATTCGTTCCCCACCCTTCGCGTGAACCTGCCGCAAACGGGCTCCGAGCCGCTGCATGTCGCTGCTCCGGCTCCCGTCGCCTCGGTCCGGCCCGCCAAGGGCTACAAGGGGGGCTATGCGGCAGCCCAGCCGGCGAAGGATGTCGGGTTTGCTGACCGGTTCAGCGGTTCGACCACGACCGCTTCGGTGCCCGGCTCCTCGGAATGGATGCAGCAGCAAAAGAGCGCTGCAGACGGCCCGAACGTCATTTACGCGGATCCGTCGGTCACGGCGAATGCGAGTTCCTATGCGTCGACGAAGCCCCACTGGCTCCTGTCGGCCTTCCCGAGTTCCGCTCAATAGAGGCGGCGAGCCGACATCAGGACTTCCGAAAGGGCCCCAAACGGGGCCCTTTCGATTCCCGTATTAATACTTAAAGCAAGTTTCGCTGATTTTGTTCGCCATTTGTTGTAGCGTGCCCGAAATCATCGAATGTGATTTCTGCATTTCCATTTTGGTTGTCGAGGTTTCAGTTGTTGTTTCGAACCCCCAGCGCGGCGGCTGACGCCGTTCGCCCTTCGCCGGATGACTCAACCTCGAAGCCTCCCGCGCCAAGTCGGCCGCGTGCATTGGGCGACGATCCCCTCACCGCATCGCTGACTTTTCTCGCGGCGCATCACGGCCGCGCCGTCAGCCGCGAAGCGCTGCTCGGCGGCCTTCCGATCACGGACGGACGGCTGTCCGTCTCGCTCTACGATCGCGCGGCAAGGCGCGCGGGTCTGGAGACCGAGGCGATCAAGCGCGACATTTCGAACATTCCCGCGCTGGTGTTGCCGGCCGTCCTGATCATGAAGAACGGCTCTGCGCTCATCCTGCTCGGCACGGACGCCGCGGGTAAGACGATCAAGATCGTCGATCCGGCCACGCCGAATGCCCCGCGCCTCGCCGACATCGCTTCGCTTGCCGCGGACTATACCGGCTACGCATTCCTGGTGCGAAGCGCCGCGCAGGCCGACGCACGCACCGTCGCCGCGGGAGACATTCCCAAGAACCACTGGTTCTGGTCGGTGGTGAAGACGCACTGGCGCAGCTACGGACACATTGCGATCGCCGCCTTCCTGACCAACATCCTCGCGCTGGCGACGCCGCTGTTCACGATGAGCGTCTACGACCGCGTCATCCCCAACGGGGCGATCCCCTCCCTGATCGCGCTGTCGATCGGCATGGGGCTCGGCATCGTCTTCGATTTCATCTTCCGGATGGTCCGCAGTCGCATGATCGACGTGACCGGCAAGACCATCGACGTCGTGCTCGCCGCCAACATCTTCGAACACGTGATGTCGGTGAAGATGGCGCAGCGTCCGACCTCCGTCGGCATCATCGCCAACCAGCTCCGCGACTTCGATTCGGTGCGCGAATTCTTCACTTCCGGAAGCGTGGTTTCGGCGACGGACCTGCTGTTCGCGATCCTGTTCGTCGGCGTGCTGTTCATTATCGCCGGGCCGCTGGCCTGGATCCCGCTGGTCATGCTCCCGCTGGTGATGCTGATCGGCTTCCTGCTGCAGCGCCCGCTCGATCGCGCGATGAAGCGGCTGCAGGCCGAATCCGCCGCCCGGCACGGCGTGCTCGTCGAGTCACTGTCCAGCCTCGAGACCGTCCGCGCGACCGGCGCCGAAGCGCGGATGCAGACCCTGTGGGAACGCTCGGTCGCGGCGACCGCCCGATCCGGCGAGGACGTTCACTTCTGGTCGTCGATGTCGCTGACCAGCGCGAGCACTGCCCAGCAGATCACGAGTCTGCTCCTCGTCATCGTCGGCATTTTCCTGATCCTCGACGGCAAGCTGAGCGTTGGCGCGCTGGTCGCCTCAAACATGCTCGCCGGCCGCATCCTGGCGCCGATCGCCGGCATCGCCTCCGTGATCACCAAGGGAACGCAGACGCTGTCGGCGCTCAAGGCCATCGACCGCATCATGTCGATCGAGCGGGAACGCTCGCCGACCCGGTCCTATGTCGCAAGGCGGATCGACGACGGCAAGATCGCCTTCGAGAACGTGTCGTTCGCCTACCCCAACGCGCCGGGCAACGCGCTCGAAAAAGTCAGCTTCAAGATCGAGGGCGGAGAAAAGGTCGGCATCATCGGCCGGGTAGGATCAGGCAAGACCACGGTCGGCCGCTTGCTGCTCGGATTCTACGAGCCGAAGGAAGGCCGCATCCTGGTCGACGGCGTCGATTCGCGGCAATACGACCCTTCGGACCTGCGCGCCGGCATCGGCTTTGCGATGCAGGACACCGACCTGTTCTACGGCAAGCTGCGCGACAACATCGCCCTCGGCAAGCCGGAGGCGACCGACGAGGAGATCCTGCTTGCCGCGCGGCTCTCCGGCGTCGAGAGCTTCATCGCCGGCCATCCGATGGGCTATGACATGCCGATCTCGGAAGGCGGCCGCAGCCTGTCGGGCGGCCAGAAGCAGGCGATCGGACTGGCGCGCGTCCTGATCCGCAAGCCGCGTGTGCTGTTCCTCGACGAGCCGACCGCGCACTTCGACATTCGCAGCGAGCAGGAATTCCTCGAGCGGCTCAAGGGGCTGCGCGACGACCGCATGACCATCATCATTTCGACCCATCGTCTGTCATTGCTGAACATGGTCGATCGCCTGCTGCTGTTCGACAACGGCCGCCTGGTGGCCGACGGCCCGCGCGACAAGGTGCTCGCCCTGCTCCAGGGCAAGCCCGCATCCGCGGCGCCTGCGCCCGAGAATACGATCCAGCCGAAATCTGCATAACGAGCGAATATTATGGCGTCTTCCGATTTTGCCTTTGCAAACGACATCCGCTCCGCGGCGCTGCTGCGCACGCCCCGCACCTCCCGCATGCTGTTGTGGACGTCCTGCGCGCTGCTGGCGACGTTTGTGGTCTGGGCGCATTTCGCCGTGCTCGACGAAGTCAAGCGCGGCAGCGGCCGCGTCGTGCCGTCGCGGCAGATGCAGGTGGTGCAATCGCTCGAAGGCGGCATCGTCGGCGACATCCTGGTGCGCGAAGGCGACATCGTTCAGCAGGGCCAGTCGCTGATGCGCATCGACGATACCAAATTCGCCTCCGAGTTCGGCGAGATCCGCGAGCGCCGCGCGGCGATGGCGGCGCGGGTGGCGCGCCTCGACGCCGAGGCGCGCGGACGCAGCGAGATCACCTTCCCGGACGATCTCGACAAGATCATTCCCGCCGCCGTCGCGACCGAGACCAGCGTGTTCAAGATGCGCGGGCAGAAGGTCGCGCAGGACATCGACGTCCTCAACCAGCAGGTCACCCGCCTCACCGGCTCGCTGAAGCTGCTGGAACGCGAGCAGACCCTGACGCGCAAGCTGTATGATCAGAAGGTGGTGCCCGAGATCGAGATGCTGCGGCTCGACCGGCAGGCCACCGAAATGAAGGGACAACTGGCCGAGGCGCAGTCGAAGATCGCCAACATCACCGCGTCGTTCCGTTCGCAGGCCGACGAGGATCTGGCCAAATCGCGTGCCGACCTCGCCGTGCTCGACGAGAACATCAAGTCCGCCCAGGACCGGGTGCGCCGTACCGATCTGAAGGCGCCGGTCCACGGCATCGTCAATAAATTGAACATCAGCACCATCGGTGCCGTCGTGCAGCCCGGCGCCAACCTCATGGACATCGTGCCGCTGGACGACACGCTGCTGGTCGAAGGCCGGATCCGTCCGCAGGACATCGCCTTCATCCGTCCGGACCAGGATGCGGTGGTGAAGATCAGCGCCTATGATTCCTCGGTCTATGGATCGCTCAAGGGCAAGGTCGAACGCATCAGCGCCGACACGATCGTCGACGACAAGGCGGAGAAGACCGAGCGTCAGGAAACCTTCTATCGGGTGATGGTGCGCACCGATAAGAACCACCTCGGCACCGAGCAGCATCCGCTGCCGATCATTCCGGGCATGGTGACCACGGTCGAAGTCCTGACCGGAGAGAAATCGGTGCTGGACTACATCGTGAAGCCCGCCCGCCTGCTGCGTGACGAGGCCCTGCGCGAGCGCTGATCCGGCCCACGGTATCAGTGGTTAACCGATCATGACTTCAGGTCGTTCAATTTCGAACGAACCGGCAAACCCTGGATTGACCGCCTTCTCGACAATCCAGTCGGCGCGTCCCTCCACTTAACCCGCCTTAAGCGGCCAAGGCGCCAGTCTGCGTCCCGATAACAGCGGGGACGCAGATCGACGCACAGACGTTGACGGTCCCCGGCATTGGGGACGTCATATGAAGTCGCTGAAGTTTGCTTCGTCGGCCGTCATGGCCGTGGCTGCATTTTCAATAAGTCTTTGTGGTACGCCGTCCGCGTTTGCCGCGGACGAGTTCTCTTTCGGCGCTCCCACCGGCGAGCTTGCGCCGGCTTCGGATGCCGCGTCGAACCGCCCGCCGGCCACCTTCTTCACCATCACCGACGTCCTCGCCAAGCTCGATCGGCAGCGCGGCCGTGGACCGAACGCCATCCGCACCGCCGCGCTGACGCCGACCAATACGGCGACCGATGCAATGCCGGCAGCAAAGCCGCTGCCGCCCGAAGGCACCGAGCCGTTCGGCCTGTTCACCTTTCGCGCGCCGGAGAACGGCCTGTGGCGCAAATGGCGTGGTCTTGAAGCCGATCTCGCCAGGGAGCACACCGTCCTCGAGCAGTGCCGCGAGAATGCGGCGGGCTGTCCGCCCAACGCCGCGCAATTCCTGCGCCTGATCGGCGCGGTCAAGGCCAAATCCGGTCGCGACCGGCTCGATGAGGCCAACCGTGCCGTCAACCAGGCGATCCGCTATGTGAACGACTTCGCCCAGTTCGGCGAGGCCGACCGCTGGACGGCGCCGCTCGCCACCTTTGCCACCGGCAAGGGCGATTGCGAAGACTACGCGATCGCGAAGTACATCGCGCTCAGCGAAGCCGGCTTCCCGCGCGAGGAGCTACGCCTGGTGCTGGGCCGCGATCGCGCCATCCGGCAGGATCATGCCGTGCTGGCGGCGCGGCTGGATGGCCATTGGCTGATCCTGGACAGCCGCCGCTCCGAGCTGATCGACGACGGCGAACTCGCCAACTTCACGCCGATGTTTGCGATCAACGAACGCGGCGTGCAGCTGTTTGCGGCGCCCTACGCCAAGCGGCTGCCGCTCGGCGACGAGCTCGACGCGGCGCCGGCGGCCGCCAATGCGGCAGAGGCCGAATGGACCGGCGCGGAGCAGCTCGAGGCCGCGGACCCGCTCCCCGGTTTCCTGCCCGTGCTCATGTAGCAGCGCGCAAGCAAAAACAAACCCCGTCGAAAACTCGACGGGGTTTGCAGAATTCGTAGCGCCGATCAGTAGACGTGAACGTTTGTTGCGGCCGGCACGCCGGTGCTGACGTGCGCAAGGTCCACCTTGTCGGTGCCGGTACCGTTGGCCGAATACCACAGTTCTTGTGTTGCGGCGTTGAACACGAACTCCTTCCCGGTACCGCCATTCCAGGTCGCAGCGTTGGTCTCGTCGCCGGTATGGAAGTTGGCCGCGGCAACCGTGGATGCCTGGCCGATCGACAGATTGTCGCCAAGGTTGACGAATATCTGGTCGGACAGCGCGTTGAAGTTGTTGATGGTGTCGTGTCCGCCGCCGCTCAACTGCAGGACGAAGGTGTCGTTGCCGGCGCCGCCGTTCAGGGTGTCGTTGCCGGCACCGCCGTCGAGGTAATTGCCGCCGGCGGCGAGGCCGGTCAGGGTATCGTTGCCGCTGCCGCCGAGAATGCCCTCGATGCTGCTGTAGGTATCACCCTGGGCGCTACCACCGGTACCGGTACCGGTCTGCAGGTTGACCGTGACGCCCGTCGTATCGTCCCGATAGTCGACGATGTCCGTGCCGCCGCCGCCAGCCACCGTATCGGTGTGCGAGCTCGTTGCGATGACATCGGCGGTCGCGCCGCCCGTCAGCGTGAAGTTACCGCTGGAGTCGCCGGCGACGACATGGATGCCCAGCGTCGACGACGTCGTGTGATCGCCGTCGCCATCGGTCGCCACGATCCCGAACGAGAGGTTCTGGTCGGACGGCAGAACCGTCTGCGAGATGTCCGCCGCGGTCAAGCGAATGGACTCGCCCGGGGTGCTTCCCGTGACCTGAAGGGAATTGAACGAGATCGTTGGATCAATCAGCAGGTGCCCGGTCGCATCCACCGACGCGAACCCGGATTGGCTCGTGCCATGGACCGTGTCGGTCGCAGTCCAGAATACCGAATCCCCGACATTGGCGGAATTGACGGTGAAGTTCACGGAGTCCACGAACTGCGGATTCGAGTTCGGCGAGTCATTCGTCCCGATTCCCGTTCCTGGAACGTGGAACTCCATGTTGAACGTTTCATTGAAATTCAGGAAGTTGTTCCCGACGCCAAAGCCTTGCGTCGAGGAGTTGACGTCGCCTGGCGACGAGAACTCGATGCTGCCATTGGCCAGTTCGACCCACGGAACGTGTCCGCTGGACAGACTGAGCAAGCTGTCCGTGACGACTGTCGCCGCCTGCGGATGCAGCAGGTCGAACGTGTAAGTGCCGTCCTCGAACACCTTCAGATCGAACACCTGGGTCGCGCCGGCAGACCCGATCAGCTCCGTGCCGATCGCGTGACCACTGGCATCGGTCAACGTGACCGTCGAGTAGGCGATGCCCGCAATGGTCGGACCGGTGAGCGTGAACCCGCCGAAACCATCGGCGCCGAAGTTGACGGCGAAGGTACCGTGCACCGAGCCGATGTCGTTCGGCAGCGTCCCGTTGACGAATGCGCCGAGGGTCGGGCCGTCGTCGAGGAAGCTGATGTGTGTGCTGATGTCCGCGGACGAAGTCGCATGATCGCCATCGGAGTCGGTCACCGTAACCGTCGCGCCGACCTTGCCAGCCGCCATCGTGAGAACGTCGTTGGGGTTGGTCGTGTCGTTCTGATGCAGCGACAGGTATTCCGCCACATAGAGCTGACCGGTCGCCGGATCGATGGCGATCGCAAACGCCACCTTGCCGGTCAGGCTGGGGTTGGCGGCATCAGCGCCGACCGTACCGATGATCCGGCCGCTGGCATCCAGGGACAGCGTGATCGCCGTACCATCCGTCAGGGTCAGACCGGACGCAGCATTGAGCACCGACAGGGCATAGACCGTCGTCCCCGCGCCATCCGCACCGTAGCTGCCGCCGGATGCCGTCAGGATGCTTGCGGCCCCCGTGGAAGCGAAGCTGAGCGCACCGTTGTCCAGCACCGCGGACGATACGTCGGTATCGGTGCCCGCGTTCGCGACGGTCGCGAACAGACCGGCAACCGTCGCCGCAGCGCCATTGAACGTAATCGCGGTCGAGCCAAGAACGTCGCTTGCGCCACCGACCGTTTGGACGCCAGGCGTCTCGTCGACGCCCACCGTTGCCGCACTCACCGTCAGCGTCGGCGCCTTCGGACCGTCGTCACCGAACGAGATCTGGTGGCCGACGTCGATCGAGGCCGAAG
>NZ_LGTB01000067.1 GCF_001238275.1 Bradyrhizobium viridifuturi | reverse complement strand
AGAATCGTCAGAGTATACCTTTCTCGCGAGCACAATCGGCAGTCATCCCGCAGCGGCCTGCAACGACCGGGACCGGAAAAAGCCAATATGGCGTCGGCAACTCTACTGCCAGCATGCTGGGTCGGAAGAGGCGTTGCTCACTCTCGCACCAAACCCTCGGCCTGCCCGCGCCCTCGACTGTCACATATTGCGGGACGTTGTTGACCGCACCGAGACACTCACCGGCTGTGCAATCGAGCGCGCTTACGGGTGTCCCTGTGACCTGTGTAGCGCGTCGATCTGGATTGGAAGCGTCTTCCATCCTGATCGCCGCTCGACAGACCTGACAGCACAGTGGGCATTTTTGTTTTATGCTTCTCGCTCTTCGCCCGGCGCCCAGCTTCCGCTTTTTGGGTCGAATCACTCCGAGATGATAGAGTGGATAATCCGAACGATCGAGGTGCGAAGACATGATTGCCGTGAACGTTTTCGAGCGGAACGGGCACCAATGCCTAGAGAAGGTCCGACAAACCGACCCAACAAGCTTTGAGCTTGCGGGCCACACGGCCGAGCCGTATGGCGGCCCCTACGCGCGAAGTCTGACATTATGGGAGCTTCTGATCTGGGCCACCGCACGTCCTGAGCAGGTGACGCTGATCCCGGCGGCTGCCCGCTAGTTTGTGCCGCGCGGCCGGAGAGGCCGCCACGTGCGCGACATCAGTGGATCACTGCGGTCATCGTATATGGGCACAAGCTCACCAGCCTTTAGCCCAAGGCCTTTCAAATCGGCTTCGCGGAGTTCGGAATTCACGATCGTTGCTTCTCCCGCACTGGCGGCCAATGAAGCTTTCACGGCTTCCGCCTGATCGGCCATTGCGACGGCATAAGTCACATAACTAACCTTGCCGTCTTTGACGGTGCCGACCGAAACCATCCACCCTGCTGCCATGTCAGTCCTAGCCTGTATTGAGAGCTAAGGCTCTCCGTCGAGATCGTATTGTCTGGCAAGGTCTTTCGCGAATACGAAAGCGGCTGCTGGCACCATCTCGCGGCCCTCGCAGACAAATCCCGCATACCAGCTTATGAATTTGGGAGCAGTCGCAAACGATCGGGTGATTGCCACGGTCCTGATGTGGCTCCAGCTCGGATGCTTGGCAATCTCCTTCATGAAGATTGCGCGTAGTTCGTCGGCCGTTTTCTTTCCCCTCACGACATTCTCTCCTCAGCTGCGTTCTCGGCTCGCGAGGCAAGGCACCATAGAAAAGAAGCGCGGGTGGAGGGAGGTCCACCCGCGCAGGATTGACGCTCGCATGGGGGTAGCACGAATGCATGAGCAGCCAAGCCCGTACGTCTCCTGGCAATTCACGTGCCAGATGCCACGTGCTGATCACGACGCTTTCCGCCGGTGCGACGGTTGGCCGGTAGACAAGCTACGTCGGCGGCCGAAGTCTCGGCGATGTCAGCCATTCTGTCATATGTGCCGTTACTTCGTTCTCACGGGCCTTCCGCAAGGCCTTTTCACGTTTGGCATCGGCCGGCAACTCTTTTGCCTCCGCGCGGAGGCTCTTCGCTTCCTGCTCTAGTCGCTGCTCTAGCGGGACCGTTTGCATGAAACGGCGGCGATGCTTTGTCATCTGCGCGTCCCTCATCTGTGCAGTCGGGAATGCGTCTCAATCTCTCGGTCACCGACGACGCACCCCCGAGTACGGAAAAGCGAGCGGGTGGGGCTGCTGACGGATCGTCCGCACGAAGTTTCCGGTCGAGAAGCTTGGCCCTCAGGAGTTTCCGATCAATGAGCAACCAGGCCACACTTGGCTCAGCAACCTGCGTGCCAGATGGAAATAGAAAGACGAGAGGGCAAAACGGCGCGCTTTTACGCGTGCGCCAGTGCACTCCTCGCGCGTTTCCGGACGATATGTCGTCAAGCCGACGTGGTTTGAACGAGCGCAGACGAGCTAATGACGCCGAGGACATGAGGTGATCGAATTCATCTCGTCGTCGTGTACAACAGAAGCTCACCGGGCTTTAGGCCAAGTCTTTGCAACTGCCCTCGTCGATCGGGCAGCGGAGCATTGCGGCCTTCGCGCCGCAGTCTGCTGTCGTCACCCTCCAAAGCTGCCGAGATCGTAGCAGGCCCACGCCCAAGCCGTTGTGCCGGGAACAACTTTGCTGCCGGCCGCTACCATTCCAGCAACCTTGCAGTCCGATAGTGTCGCCATGTATCCCTCTAGGATCGTTATTCCGCCATCCTCTTTCTGGTAGGCAACCACGCCTAACGCGCCGGATAATCCCTGCTGGAGGGTAGTGTCGTGGCAGACATAGGAGGCGGAAACGCCGGGCTTCACAGTCGCGGCTTTGATCGCTGCCTCACCCAAATTCCGGCACTCGTCTACGTTTTGTGAGGGCTGAGCAGTGATGTTGATCGTGGCTAAAACACTCAGTTGCGTCGAAGCGACTATAACGATGAGCGGCGACATGGCGACGGACCACCTCAATCATCGCAGCGGAATTGCGCTGAGCGCATCAGGCCATCGAAGACGGATGAGGTAGGCCATTGCGCGCGCCTTTCTTGATCGAAGTCTCCGGTCGCTCTGTTTGTCCGCACATATAGCCGCCATGCTGTGCAAGCCACATTGACGACGGATACCGCCGCGTCGGCGATGAGAATGGTATGCCGTCGAGCCGCGTTGATGCTCATGGGCGGTGCTCCTCGTGCGCAGCCTCGGAGATGATCTTGATCAACCTAAGAAGCGTGAGTGGATGTTTGCGTATAAGTTCTGTGGTCGTCAGCGCGAACTCGTCATGCCTCCGCGTTGGCGGATGGTCTCCCGAAGTGCGGCGAGCTTCTCGGGATCCGCGGAACGGATCGCCGCCTCGAAAGCTGGAATAAAGTTCAGCCTGTCCATTGCAGCATGCTCCTTATGGAGAGAGCGTCGGCCTTGAAGGCGGCTTTGGTGGCTGCCTAGCCGCCATAAGATCCGCAATCGCGCAAGTACGACGCTCGTTTCCGCCTTCCCTTCGGACCATTCTTTGAGCGACGCTATCGCGTTCTCCAAAGCCTCTTCACGGGTCATGGAACGATCCCCGCAGCGCCTTGTCGCCGAAGACCATGCAGCCTGCGGCTACAAAAAGACGCGGCCTCTGGAGGAACCACCCGCGTGCAGTTTGCTACGCCAAGCTTGGTCTGTCTGCGCTTGCGAAGAACAGCCAAGCCGCTAAGCCTCAGCAACTCGCATGCCAGACGGCACTATGCAGGAGTGAAGACAAACAGCGCGGTAATCGACAGAGCGCAATCTCGGAGGCCGGCGCGACGGAAAAAGCGTGCGAGCGGGGGCTGCTGACGGACCGCCCGCACGAAGTTTCCCATCGACGCTCGGCCCTCGCGAGAGCCATCCCTTGCTCAGCAACCCGCGTGCCAGACGGCTGGAGCGGATGACGCGGTAAGCTATCACGGCGCGCAACTATCTAACTACTCGCACCGCTTCCGGACAGAATGTCGTTAACCCGACGCGGCTTGGGCGAAAGCAGACGCGCGGCTAATGGCGCCGGGGACGCGGGAGAATCGGATCGACCTTGTCATCGTGTACCATGATCAGCTCGCCGGGCTCCAAGCCGGGACTTTGCAACATGCCAGGTTCGATCGGACAGTTGAGCATTGCGGCATTGGCGCCGCTGTCTTCGATAGTCAGTTGCACGGCTTCGCTTGGGTCAGCGACCGCGACCGCGTAAGTTATGTGCCTGTACTCTTCGTCGCCATCTTGCTTAATGGCGACCGTCACCAACCAACCACGCATCTTGCTGCGCCTCGGGAAGCATCGCCTATGAGCTACCGAGCCCCCTGCAATTCCGGACTAATTTTGATTGATGCGTGATTCAAAGTCTCCTGATCGGAGGCTTTGATGGCTGATTTGTTTCTGCTCAGCGAGCGCCAGATGGCGCGCATATCGCCGAGTTTTCCGTTGGCGCATGGCGTGCCGAGGGTCGACGACCGCCGCGTTGTCAGTGGCATCGTCTATGTCATTCGCAACGGTCTGCAGTGGAAGGACGCGCCGAAGGGCTACGGTCCGCACAAGACGCTCTACAATCGCTTCATCCGCTGGAGCCGGCTCGGCGTGTTCGATCGGATCTTTGCCACCCTGGCGGCGGAAGGACCGAAGCCAGAGCGCATCATGATCGATTCCACGCATCTGAAGGCGCACCGAACGGCTGCGAGCCTCCTAAAAAAGGGGTTCTTTCCCGCTGCATCGGCCGCACGAAAGGCGGGTTGAATTCCAAGCTCCATGTCGTCTGCAACGACATTGGCAAGCCGCCGCTCGTCATGCTGCTCTCGGAAGGCCAGATGAGCGACCACAAGGGCGCTCGCCTGATGCTCGAAGCCCTGCCCCCCGCCTCGGCGTTGATCGCAGATCGCGGCTACGACTCCAACTGGTTCCGGGCCGCCCTGAAGGCCAAAGGCATGGACGCCTGCATCCCGCCGACCAGAAACCGCAAGCAGCCGCTCGCCTACGACAAAGGTCTCTATCGCTCCCGTCACAAGATCGAAAATCTATTCGCCAAACTCAAAGATTGGCGACGCCACCCGCTACGACCGATGCGCTCACACCTTCTTCTCGGCTACGGCCGAAAACCGCCCACACCCCATCTTCGCCGTCCCAGCTGCCGCGGCTCGCCGCCTTGGAGTACTCCGTGGCGCGCTGCTCGAAGAAATTGGCGTGCTCGACGCCATTGAGAATCTCAACGAGCCACGGCAGCGGATGCGCCTTGAGCTGCGTGAATCCGCCCTCCTTAGCCTCGAAGAAGCCGAAGACCGGGGCAATCCGGAGCTGGCTAAGTCGCCAGTCGGCCACATAGCGGACGTAGGCGTGGATCTGCTCAGGCAGCATTCCCTCGATCTTGCCGAGGCCAAAGGCGAGATCGACGAAGTTCTCCTCCAGCTTCACCATGGTCTTTGCGACGTCGACGATGTCATCGCGGACGGAGCGCGTCACCGCGCCGGTTTCACTGTGCCATTCGTGAAATAGCTTGATGATGCCCTCGCAGTGGAGACTCTCGTCGCGCACCGACCAGCTTACGATTTGTCCCATGCCATTCATCTTGTTATGACGCGGGAAGTTGAGCAGCATGGCGAAGCTCGCGAACAACGCCATGCCTTCGGTGAAGGCGCCGAACATCGCCAGGGTGCGGGCGACATCAGCCACGGTATGGACGCCGAACTCGTGCATGTAGTCCGCCTTGGCGCGCATCTCCGCATAGCCGCGGAATGCCTCGAACTCGGTCTTTGGCATGCCGAGCGTCTTGAGCAGAAGCGCATAGGCGTCGATGTGGACCGTCTCCATGTTGGTGAAGGCGGCCATCATCATCTGGACGGTGAGTGGCTGGAAGATCGGGATGTAGCGCTTGAGATAGTTGTCGCCGACCTCGATGTCCGACTGAGTGAAGAAACGGAAGATCTGGGTGAGCAGCGCGCGCTCGTTGGCCGTGACGCGGTCCGACGCCCAGTCTTTCAGGTCGGCGCCGAGCGACACCTCCTCGCCCATCCAGTGGGTCTGCTGCTGGCGCTTCCAGAACTCGTAAGCCCAGGCGTAGCGATCGACGTCATAGCTGCCGGTCGAGTCAAGCAGGCCGATCCGCCCCTTGCCGATCAGCGTGCGCGGATCGACGGACGAGAGATCGATCACTGACATGCGAGCACTCCTCATAGTCGGCACGCTGCGGCTGTGGCGCCTCGTCGCGGTCGGCGATCTTGCCGGCGAACGCCGCGCGCGAGATCGATTTTGAGCGGCAGTAATAGAGGCTCTTCACCCCACGCTCCCATGCCGTCCAGTGCAGCATGTGGAGGTCCCACTTATCGACGTCGGCCGGCAAATAGAGGTTGATCGACTGGCTCTGGCAGATGAACGCGGCACGGTCGGCGGCAAGCTCGACGATCCAGCGCTGATCGATCTCGAAGGCGGTGCGAAAGATCGCTTTCTCGTGCTCCGACAGGATGTCGAGATGGGCGACCGACCCCTCGTGCGCGATGATCGACTGCCAGGTCGCCGAGGTATCGGCGCCCTTGGCGGTCAGCACCTTGGCGAGATGCGGATTACGCACCGAGATGGCGCCCGACAATGTCTTGTGGGTGTAGATGTTGGCCGGGATCGGCTCGATGCAGGCGCTGGTGCCGCCGCAGATGATGCTGATCGAGGCGGTCGGAGCGATCGCGATCTTGTGGCTGAAGCGCGCCATCACGCCGCGTTCCAGGGCATCCGGGCACGGGCCACGCTCGCGAGCGAGCGCCACGGATGCCGCGTCGGCATCGCGACGGATTTTTCGGAACATGTTCAGATTGAACGACTTGGCCAAGACACTCTCCATCGGAATGCCCTTGGCCTGGAGAAACGAGTGGAAGCCCATGACGCCGAGGCCGACGGAGCGCGCGCGCAGGGCGGCGTAGCGGGCACGCTTCATCCCGCCGGGTGCCACCGTGATGAAGTGGGTGAGCACGTTGTCGAGGAAGCGCATGACGTCCTCGATGAAGCCGGGCTCCTCATTCCACTGGTCCCAGGTCTCGAGGTTGAGCGACGACAGGCAGCACACCGCGGTGCGCTCCTCGTCCCGATGATCGACACCGGTCGGCAGGGTAATTTCGCTGCATAGGTTGGAGGTCGAGACCTTGAGGCCGAGCTCGCGCTGGTGCTTGGGGAGCGCGCGGTTCACGGTGTCGATGAACAAGAGATAAGGCTCGCCGGTCTGCAGCCGGTTCTCAAGGATGCGTTGCCACAGCTGGCGGGCGTCGGTCTCGCGGATGACCTCGTTAGTCTTCGGGCTGCGCAGAGCGAACGCGGTGCCGGCGCCTACGGCACGCATGAACTCGTCGGTGACGTTGATGCCGTGATGGAGGTTAAGGCTCTTGCGGTTGAAGTCGCCAGACGCCTTGCGGATCTCGAGGAACTCCTCGATCTCGGGATGGTGGATATCGAGATAGACGGCCGCCGAGCCGCGCCGCAACGAGCCCTGGCTGATCGCCAGCGTCAGGCCGTCCATGACGTGGATGAACGGGATGATGCCCGAGGTAACGCCGCCCTTCACCTTCTCGCCGATCGAGCGAACATTGCCCCAGTAGGTGCCGATGCCGCCGCCGTAGGAGGCAAGCCAGACGTTCTCGTTCCAAGTGCCGACGATGCCTTCGAGCGAGTCCGACACCGAGTTAAGGAAGCACGAGATCGGCAGGCCGCGCGTGGTGCCGCCGTTGGAAAGCACCGGTGTGGCCGGCATGAACCACAGTCGAGACATCGCATCATAGAGACGTTGGGCATGCGCAACATCGTCCGCGAAGGCGCAAGACACCCGCGCGAACATGTCCTGGAGGCTTTCGCCGGCGAGCAGATAACGGTCTGTCAGCGTCAGCTTGCCAAACGACGTCAGCAGGTCGTCGCGCGACCGATCGAGCGTAAGGTCGGACGGCTTTGGCGATGGCGCGAGGGGCCACGGTAGCGGAGCCGGCGATGGCGTCGGCACAAGACACAGTTCAGGCGCGGTAGGCGTTGCCTGCGCTGGCCGCGCCCGCACACTCGGCGGGTCAACGAGATGACCATGCTGATCGAAATCGTAAGACGGCGACATCGGCAACCCTGCGATGTTTGGGGCTGGGGCCGCGCGGACGACTTGCAAGGAGACCGGGAAAATGTCCCGGCTGCAAGCGACCCACCGGGGCACCCCGCCCGAGGACGTTCGTTCTGTCGCGGCAGGTCTCCTGGCTCGCGTGTCGCTGCGGCTGTCGGCCTTCCCGGCGCTGTCGCCAGTGACCATGATGACAACCGCTCGTCGCTTACAGTTGCGGGGGCAGCCTCGGAATAGCCATTGCCGGCGCACCGGGTTCCCTCTTAGCTTCCATCGCACGAGATGTGGGAATGGAAGACCGTGACATGTCTACATATAGGCGCGACTCGCCGAGGTTCGTCAAGCCTTGTGCTGAGGGAGATCAAGATTCAGAAGGCAAAAGGGCACCGTCAAGTTAACGAATTGGAGCCGCCGAGGCAGTAGACAACCGGCATGCCAACCGTCCGGGACCGCTCTTTTTCGCCGTCATTGCTTCCCGCCGGAAGCAATCAGCTATGCCGTTTGGTCGTATTAGCTTGCGCATGGTCGAGGAAATGCTGGCGGTGTGTGGCATTGGCGTGACCTATGAAACCGTGGGCCACTGGGGAAGGAAATTCGGCAAAGCGTTCTCCGATCGGATCCGCCAGCGCGCTCCCGCTCGCGGCGACTAATGGCATCTGGACGAAATCGTTATCTCGCTCGCGGGCGAACAACATTGGCTCCGGCGCGCTGTCGACTAGAATGGCTTCATCTCGACGTCGTGATCCAGCGCTGAAGGGACTCGCACGCCGCGCAGCAGCTCGTGAAGAAGCTCTTGAAATCCGCCGGTACGCCGCCGCGCGTGATGATCACGGACAAGCTCCGTTCGTACGGCGCTGCGAGGGGGAACCTGGGCTTTCACGTCGAACATCGTCAGCACAAAGCTCCCAACAATCGGGCCGAGAATTCTCATCAGGCCGACGCGGCGACGCGAGCGGGTCATGAAGCGTTTCAAATCGTCCCGCCAAGCTCAACGGTTTCTGTCAGTTCACGATCAGGTCGCGAAGCTTTTCAACATCCCCTACCCCGGAGCCGTCGCTGCCGACTTCCGTCGTGCTTTCTCGCGAGCGAGCCTTTACGACTTGGCGCGAGATCTCCACGACAAGCGCTATCGCCGAATCTCGACCCTCTGAGAATCCCCTTCTTCGGCTCAGCGGTCGATTAAGTTGACGATGCCAGCCTCGATCTCGACATACGGCACGGAAACAGGTGGATTCGAAATCGGCAATGCTGTCATGAGCACGGCTTCTCTCTAGCCTGCCGACCGGACCGAACGTAACCGTTCAGGGAGCTAGGGTGATCCACTTAGGTGCACAGATCCCTGGATCACACCCACGGCTATCTTCGGAACGCGAACCTGTCACGGCTCCAGCGCGACCTGCAAGCTCTTGCTGCCCTCAACATAAACGTAACGGGGCCCGATCGGCCGCCCCCTGCCGCTAGCGACGGTGACAATTTCTTCCAGAGGCGTGGCGCGCATCCGCCTCAGGGCGTGACAAGATCAGATCGGCGTGAAACAGCCCTTCTGATTCAAGACCAGTAGCATCGACGCCAAGAGCCGCCAAGCTGGCCAAACAACTTTCAAACTCGTCAGCATCGCGGAAGCGACGCTGGATAAACGTCGCGCCCGCAAGACGTTCTGTCACAAGGCCACGCCTCGCGAACGTCGCGGCCAAGGAATCAAATGGGAACATTCGTAGGACGAAGGAGATGATCCATAGACGCTCATCTGTCGCATCGAGAATTTTGCTGAACGTTTTCTCGGTAACATAGCCGATGCAACCCGTAGACATGATAACATCCGTGGAGCGGATAATGCGCGCGCTGTCCGTCGATAGCGCCTCCTTTTCAAGGTCAGCGACAATGCCCTGCTCCAGGAGACCAACATCCGTTGCATAGCTGATCGCCGGTGCCGACATATCGAGGCCGATAAACCGCGCCGAACCGACATCAGGCCAAGCTGCATAAAAATTTCGATCGAGATGCACCAGGGTCTCAGAACTGATCGCCCTCATCTCGCGCCGGGCGTAGCGGTGACGCAAGCCCCCAAAGGTCAGTGGAAACCGATGCACCGCTGCGTTGATGCCGTATGAACAGCCAACATCAAGCACGACCGGCTTAAGGCCGGTTGCCGAAGCTTTCGCTGTCAGAATTTGGCGCACAACCGGCTCAGCTACGTCCGGGATCATATAATCCAAGTCTCCCAGGACAGAGAAATATGCCCTCGGATCATCCAAAGCATAAATATCATCGAAGATAGCTTTAGACCGATTGATAGGCGAAAAATCTGTTCGCAAACCAATGTCTCCCATTTCGTTTTGCAAGCCACTCGACGGCTGTTGCCTTCAAGTACTCGATGCCTTATCGCAGAGATTGGCCGAGGCATAAACCCCATAGCGCGCTTTTTCAGGCTCGCTTCGTGAAACAGAGGACAAACTCTTTATTGCAGAACACGAGTAGATGAAGTGGCTCCAAAAGCAGACACGAGATTCTTCGGCATTTGAGTTGTGGCGTTGAGGGCTTCTTGAATGTCGAATGGCAGCAATTGTAATGACCACAAATTGAGCGCGAACGGCTAGCTCCCGCCCTCGGACGCGACAGCTTGCGAAGCCATCCAAGATGCGCGCGTGGGGTTGAGGGGACCCGGCGCGCGCCAGGCGCGGACTGCCGGCATGACGCCGCAAGAGTTGAGCGATAGCCTCCGGATTGGTGGACACGCAACCTTCGAATGCGGCAGCGCCGCTCTGGCTCAAAACGCAAATGCCGGTGTCTTCCATAGAGATTCCAAACCAGCATGGAGTTGCTCCCTTTCCTCAATCTGCTGGGCTCGATCCTACCGAATTTCGTGTCTTCGAGGAGCCGTCAGCGGCGATTACGACATGTGAACAAGCCTCTAGGCGATTGAGCGGAAGTCTATCGAAAAGGATGCATCCGTATGCGTTGAGACGGCTGCGCACTACCGGTTCTCGCGCTGGAACTGCTTGCGATGCACGGTCTTGAATCGCCACCGCGGTGGATTTTCGCCTACGCGGCTAGCGATCATCGGCCTATTAGGCGAGCTGCCCCTCACGTCGGCTCGCGCTCCTGATTATCCTCCAGTATCTCCTGCTGCAGCTTTGGACCTTGACTGAGCCGTCGCCCGAGCGCCGCGACGAAATTGTCGTAGCGCGCGGCCGCCTGCGCCCTCGCCGCCTTTGCAGCAGGCTCGGGGAGTGGTGGTGTCGTCGTCAGCCAGAAGCGGACGAACAACGCCAAGGTCTCGACCGAGATCCCCATGTCGCGTTCGAGCCGCGCGATGCGGCGATCGACCTGATCGAGTCGCTTGGCAATAGCGGCCTCGCGCCGCTCGTCTGCGTCCGGCGACAGGAAGGATGCGATCGCGGCTTCGGCGATGAGCGACATCGGCTGCTCACGCCGGGCGGCATAGACCGACAGCGTCTTCATGACCTCCGGGTCGAGGTAGACCGACATCTGAGCTTTCTTCTTCGGCGCTGCATGATGCCTCACAATCCGAGATCGTCGCCGGGATCGAGTGTGCCTGGCACGCGACGCCCTGCATCACGTCGTTCATGCGCCTGATCCGCGGAGCATCTTCGTCGAACTCGTCGGCAAGATCGGCCGCGAACTCGTTGTCGAGCGGTTCCGTCTCCTCCACAGTGTCGTGACCCAGTTCATGCTGCCGCCGACGATCGGCGATCTTCGGATCCTCTACGTCAGTCTCGTCGCTGGCTGAGGCCGGAGGGGGCATGGGGCACGGCGGAAGTGGCCGTAAACTCCAATCGTCAGGCCGCGCGTCGTTGGGCTTGGTCGGCATCGGCGGCGCCAAAATGCGCTCCTGGAAACGAGTGTCCTCGTAATAGCGTGCCTTCCTCGCGCGGATCGGATGCAGGCCGGACATCATGACGATCTCGTCCGAGGGCGGAAGCTGCATCATCTCGCCGGGCGTCAACAGCGGCCGGGCGGTCTCCGACCGCGATACCATGAGATGTCCGAGCCAAGGTGCCAGCCGGCTGCCGGCATAGTTCTTCATCGCCTTCATCTCAGTCGCCATCCCCAACGCGTCAGACACCCGCTTCGCCGTCCGTTCGTCATTGGTCGCGAAGCTGACCCGCACGTGACAGTTGTCGAGGATCGAATTGTTCGGCCCATAGGCCTTCTCGATCTGGTTCAGCGACTGGGCGATCAGGAAGCTCTTGATGCCGTAACCTGCCATGAAGGCGAGCGCCGACTCAAAGAAGTCGAGCCGGCCGAGCGCGGGGAATTCGTCGAGCATCAGGAGGAGCCGGCGCCGGCCTGCCTTGGCCTTAAGATCCTCGGTCAGGCGGCGGCCGATCTGATTGAGGATCAACCGGATCAGAGGCTTGGTGCGGTTGATGTCCGATGGCGGCGCCACGAGGTAAAGCGTGGTCGCACGCTCTGCGCCAACGATGTCGGCGATCTACCGCCAGCGGATTGCCACGCTCTATGAGAGCTTACAGAGCGAGGACGGCAAGGCGGAGGCGGCTGAGGTCTTCCGCACGCTGGTCGATCAGGTGACGCTCGTGCCCGATGCGGAAGAGCTGGCCATCGTGCTGCGAGGCGACCTGGCCGCGATCCTGCGCTTTGCCGCGAACAAGAAAAACCCCGACGTCCTTTCGGAGGCCGGGGTTTTGGGTGCCTTGCTTTCGCAAGAATCGTTGGTTGCGGGGATAGGATTTGAACCTATGACCTTCAGGTTATGAGGCTGCAGGTCGCAATGAAAGCGATTTCCGCCCCAGAGCACTTCCCAGGCCAATTGAACCGGTTCGTCCTATTTGTACGCCACAGCCACCCATGCCTGCGGACTTGATTTCTTTCTTGCTGGATCAGCCTACAATCTTATTGCGTCAGACCGATCATTGGTCCGGAGCGCATGAACGGCAACGACGACCAGAACCGGATCGAGGCAATTGAGTCGCAAGATTCCAGCAAGACAACGCGTGCCGCAAAGCGCCGCCGCAAGAGTCGTGGCATGCCGCCCCCCGCGACGTTCGATATCGATACACTGCCAGGCAGCTCTAATCTGACGGTATTGGAGACGGCAGCTGTCATTCGGCGCACACCCGGGGCATTGGAGCAGTGGCGGCGCGATCCGAACCACCCGCTGAAATGGCGCTACGTCGACGGCCGCCCGCTCTATCGGGTTGATGCGGTGCGCGACTATTTGGCCAGAGGCGATAAGGCCACTAATCCGTCCCAGCCGCATAGTGCTCGCGGAGACGGCCGAGCAGTTCTGCCTTGATCGGGTCAAGCGGATTCGTCCGCTGTAAGCGCACGACCTTGCCGACTCTGATCGCGCCGACCAATTCCGCGATGTAATCATGAGCCGCTTCGAATGCCATTTTTCGGATGATCCACTGTTCGTCGTGATTGTAGACCTGATCGATGCCGCCTGGCTTTTGTCCCACGCAAAGCCGCTGGATTTCGTTGTCGTAACCGCAACGTGACATGATGGTACGCAGACTGCGCCTTAAGTCATGCATGGTGAACCTGGCGACACCCGCTTCTTTAACCAAACGGTCGACCATCTTGGTGAAGCCCGACATCTGGCCGCCGGTCTTTGGCGAGGGGAAGACATAGTCGGACGTCGCGCGCTGGAAATGCCTCGCGCCCGCGAGCACCTCATCAACAAGGTGAGTGCGGGGCACATCGTGGTGCAAACCCATCTTGGTCCAGGCCGCATCGAAGGTGATGCGGTCATCCATGATGTGCTTTTTCCACTCGATCATAGTTGGCTCGCTCCGGCGCGGGCCGCCGAGTAGGCACATCCTCGTCAGGAGCCCAAAGGTACCGAGCTTACCGGACGCATGCCAAACCTTGACGATTTCTTCATCGGTGAGTGCACGGCCCTTCGTTCGGCGTCCCACCCTCTGCGCGCGGGTTTCCTTGGGCTCGCGATAGCCTGCGAGCACATTGTGGTCGACATAGCCCTCGCTGACGCACCATTCGAGGAACGTGTGGGTGTGCTTACGCAGGTCCTTGGCCGCGCCACGCTTACCGGTCTTAGTAACCTTCTCGACCGCTGCCATGATTTGCCGCCGAGTAAGGTCCCCCACACCGCTCTCAGTGTGCTCTTTGAGCCCGCGCCGCAACGCCGACAAGGCTGGCTTCCAGTTGACGACCTGCCGTCCGGTTAACGACGTCTGGTAGGGACCATCTTCGACAATGAGGTCCGCCAGCGTGGTACGCTGCTTTTCGGCCGCCTGTTGCCGCCTCGCCTCGCGTTTCGCGTCATTAGGGTCCGTGCCCATGAACACCTCGCCAGCGGCAATAGTGGCGGCCTTCCGCGCAACCTTCTCATTATACTTCGGCCATGGGCCGAGCGTCTTGCGCTGGGTGCCCCTCACTCCCGGCTTGGTGAAGAGGTAAACCCAGGTCCGGCCGCCGGTAGCGCGCATGCGCAGCGCGAGGCCGGGCAGCTTATCGTCGTGGAGATAATGCTGCGCCTTGCCGGGTGGCATGGTGGCGCTGCGGATCACCGCGTCGGTCAGTGTCAGTTGGTTGCTCGGCTCCGGCATGATCCCTATGCTCCTCGTCACGGTGTGCCCCCGCGGCGCCCGGATCGTTCAAGTGGCGGGAAAGCAGGATTGAGATTTCTTTGCTTTTCCGCCCTGGGGCACACGAGCATGGAAGCACGGCGTCTTCGAGAACAAACGAGGCATAGACCCTTCCACGAATTGTGTGCCCCACGGGAAAATCTGTGGTGGGCACAACAGGGGCACACAAAATGCAGTATGGTCGCTTATGGCTAACTGAGGTCAAACCAACCACAAGCCACTGTAATAAAATGAATTATTCAGACAAAACTGTGGCCGCGCGTGGCCGGTTTGGGTCTACGGATTGCGGTTCACACGGGAGAGGTCCAAGGTTCGATCCCTTGTGCGTCCACCATTCCCCTTCCTGAATCCCCAGTTGCGGACGATTATCGACATTCTGGCGCCCTTCGGGACCGCCTGATCAAAAATGTCGAAACAACCCCATGCAAAGCAGCCGGCGCGCCTGCGCCGCGGCCGGCATTCCGGCTCACTGCCGGCGGCGGTGCGGGGCGGGTGACGGCTTGGCGGTGCGTCGGCCGAGTTCGCCGAGCAGACCGCGCACGGCGCCGTCGAGCTCGTCAGATGGCGGGGTGGCTTGATCGGCGGGTTGCGCGCCGGTCGGCCGATACCAGCCGCGGGCGGACATGTCGTCATTTGCGGCCCGAAGCTTCGGCGCATGCCGCCGCGGAGGCGACCGGCGCCGGCGGCGCGAGATCAGCTCGCGGACGCCGTATCCGGCTACGAACCCGATCGCGGTGACGACAACGACAATCAGAAATTCCAGCATTGTGCTGTCCCACCATCACCTGCCGCGATGCAATAAGCGCGACAATGCGGCAGGGGCTTGACCGGGCTGGTTCCTTTTCACTGTATCGAGCAGACCCTCCCCCCACGGAGTCCTACGGGGTTTTGTTTGCAGGCCTCCTCGGCTACCTTCCCGGAACTCGCGGAGGCCGGGACGTCTCGATGCGCAAGGGCAACGACTACATTCTGAAGCTGCGGCCTTGGTCCTTGTCGACATTCGTCGTCGCCCTGCTGGCCGTGGTGCTCGCCACCGCGACCCAGGAGATGTTCGCAAGCTTCGGCATGCAATTCTATTTTGCGGGCTTCGTGCCGGCGATCCTGATCGCCGGCCTGATGGGCGGCGCGCCGGCCGGCGCCTTCGCCACGATCATCACGGTTCCGATCGTCTGGTGGGTGTTCATGCCGCCCTATTTCGAGTTCGGCTGGCCGACCGCCGCCGACTATGACAGCATGGCGATGTTCCTGCTGTCGAGCGCGCTCCTCGTGTGCTTCTCGCAGCTCTACCGGGAAGCGCTGGCCATTCTGCGAAAGTAAGCGCCCGCACAGGCCGCAGTTCCCCGCCCGCGGCGGCAAGCCGGTCGTCCGCAGCGATTGTTCGCCCTCAGATCCCGAACATCCAGACCGCGACGATGGTGGCGAGCGTCGCCACGCCGCTCACCGTCCAGCCCACCGCGTAGAATGTGTTCTCCGGGGTGGTGTCGAGCACCGTATTGGTGGTTTCCGTCATTGACCGCCAACGCATGGCGTCTCTCCTCGGAACTCCTGCCCAGCGACATAACGCGGTACCCGGTTCCAGGTTCCGCCCGAGCCGCAACGGCCGCGCTGTTCACGCCGAGCTCACGGACTGCTGATCGGCCTCGCGGAACCTGCGACATTCTGTCCCGTTGAGGGGCGCCGGAAACCAACTTGGGAGAACCATCCGATGCGAACACTGATCCTCGCCGCAACCGCCCTCGCCTTCGTCTCGTCCGCCGCGCTTGCGCAGGACAAGGCAGGCGGCACCACCGCCCCCGCCGCCCAAAGCGGTGACGCGGCGGCCAAGGGCGAGGCGACCAAGATGGCGCCGAAGAAGAAAACGAAGAAGGCTGCAAAGAAATCGAAAGCCAAGTCCGGCGGCGCCGCCACCACCGGCGACGATGCGACCAAGCAATAATCAGAAACAATCGCGCTCCGCGATCGCGGAAGAGACGAAACGGAAAAGGCCGCCCGAAGGCGGCCTTTTTGTTGTCTCGGTGCGGATGCTGCCTCGGCCTGTCACGTCGTGATCAACTGCGCCGATCGTGCGAGGCCTCGAATCCAGTGTCAGCAACGGCTGGACCGGTGATGGCCGGACCAGCGAATTGAGGTGCGGGAGAGGGAGCGAAAGAGGCGCAGAGCCGATAATCCGCACCGCCATCGGATCGTTCTGAAAATTGACCACCAGCTCCAGGAATTGCTCCACCTCCCGCACCTTTTGTTCTGCCGTGCGTGCAGCGGCGACGCATGATCCAAACGGGCTATCACGGCGATGCGTGGAAAGAATCATCGATAGGCTTAATGCTGAGCGCCGCTGTCGTGCCCTGCCGCGAGCCCGCACTCTTGCACGCGCTCGGCGAACCAGCGCGAGGTCGCGCTGTCGATCGCGCCCCCGGTATAGACCTCGGAAAAGCTCACGCCGCTCTGTCCGACGATCACCAGCACGCCCATCGCATAGGCAAACCACACGTTCGGGTCGGTCAGCGCGGCGAGCTTGCGCTGATCGTGCTCGAGCGGCTGGTGATTGCTGTCCTTGCGCAGCTCGATGGCCAAGAGATTGTTCGGGATGTCGCGCTGATGCACGACGATATCGGGATAGATCGACTTGCCGAGATGGTCATCGGTCGAGCTGCCCGAGCCGCGCGGCAGCCGCAGCGTGCGCTCGCCGAGCCGGTCGTAGTTGCAGTCGACCTGCCAGCCGGAGAACTGCCGCTCGACATAGACCGCAAGCCGGTGAGTAAGCGTTCGCTCGCCGAGATCGCGCTCCAGCAGGAACGTCTCCTGCGCATAAAACTCCTGCACGGCGGCGATCACCTTGTTCAGCTCGGTCTGCATTGGCGCCTCCGACTGGACAAAAGCGCGATGAGCTTCATCGCGCGTTAGCTTCTTGTTTGAGCATGATCTCTTCGGAAAACCGCTCCGCACTTTTCCGGATCATGCTCGGGGCCGCCGCCGCGGCCCTTTCAAATCGCACCCTAGTTAAGCATGACCTACGCGCAAACGCTTCGCGCTTGTCGTGGGGAAAACCGGTTCCCACTTTGCGCTAGCGCGGCAGTCCCGGTCCGGATCATGCTGCTACATCTGCACTTCGATCAGCCGCGGGCCCGGTTCGGCTACGGCATTCGCCAGCGCGTTGTTGAACTCATCCGCTGATGTGACCGCGACCGCCGGCACGCCCATGCCCTTTGCGAGCGCGACGAAATCGAGCGTCGGCCGATCGATCTTCAGCATGTCCTGCGCCCGCTTGCCCGGCTCGCCGGCGCCGACGCCGTCGAACTCGCCGCGCAGGATCTGGTAGATGCGGTTGGCGAACACGATGGTCACGACGTTGAGCCCTTCGCGCGCCTGCGTCCATAGCGACTGGATCGTGTACATCGCGCTGCCGTCACCGACCATGCAGATCACCTTGCGGTCCGGGCAGGCGACCGCGGCGCCGGTCGCCACCGGCGTCGAGAAGCCGATCGAGCCGCCCATGTTCTGCAACCAGTCATGTGGTGCAGCCCCCGCGGTCGGCGGAAAGAAACCGCGACCGGTGGTGACGGATTCATCGACCATGATGGCATTGTCGGGGATCGCACAGGCGATCGCCTGCGCGATCGTTGCGTGGTTGAGCGCGCCGGTTGGCTTGACCAGTTCCGGATGCTGCTGCGACTTGACGTCCTGCGCCGTCGCATGCAGCGCATTGGCCAGCGCCTCGAGGGCCGCGACCGAATTCTCGCCCCAGGCGGTCATGCGATGCACCTCGCAGCCTTCCGCCTTCAGCATGCTCGGCTTGTTCGGATAGGCGAAGAACGCGACGGGATCGTTGGCCTCGACCAGCACGATGTGACGGAAATTCTTCAGGATCGGCAGCGCCTGCTCGATCACATAGGGGATGCGGTTGACCGAGAAGCGGCCGCGGCCGCGCGCCATCCGCGGATGATAGGTCTGGCCCATCACGGTGCAGCCGGTCTTGCCGGCGATGCGTTCGGCGAGCGCCAGCCCGTGCTCGCTTAGTGCGCTGCCGGTGACCAGCAGCAGCGTGTGCGCGGCATCGCCGTGCAGGATCTTCGCCGCGGTGTCGACGGCCTGCGGCGAGTAGCTCGGGCGCTGGGTGTCGACAGGCACCTCGGCGATGCCGTCGGCCTCGTTCCAGGCAGTGTCGGCTGGCAGGATCAGGGTTGCGATCTGGGGCGGCGCGCTCTTCGCCGCGGCGATCGCCGCCGCGCCATCGGCCGCGACCGACTTGGCATCCGGCGAGGTCCGCACCCAGGACGACATCGGCCGCGCCAGGCCCTCGATGTCTGATGTCAGCGGCGCGTTGTAGCCGATGTGGTAGGTGGCGTGCTGGCCGACGATGTTGACGATGCCGGAATGCGCCTTCTTGGCGTTGTGCAGATTGGCAAGGCCGTTGGCGAGGCCGGGCCCGAGATGCAGCAAGGTCGAGGCCGGTGTTCCCTTCATGCGGAAATAGCCGTCGGCAGCACCCGTCACCACGCCTTCGAACAGGCCGAGCACGCAGCGCATGCCCGGGACCTTGTCCAGCGCCGCGACGAAATGCATCTCCGAGGTGCCCGGATTGGTAAAACAGACATCCACGCCGCCCGCGACCAATGTCCGTACCAGGCTTTCCGCACCGTTCATGCTCTCGCTCCCGTTTCGAGATGTTCTTGAGATCGCTCCAGATCAACCATTCTTCATCCGCTTCGTCAAAGGCTTGGCTGGACAATGCAGCTATCGCCTGCGGTCTGTTGCCTTTTTAAACCGTGTTGCCGGAAAGTGCCTAAAGTCACCGCTTCGTCGCTTGCGAAACGCCGGCAATTGTGGACTCTCTGGGCGCATATTTGATTGTTCGCGAGGACGACGACCATGCGCCCGTTTGCCTTGATGTTTGCCGCGCTCACGATCCTGGCAGGTGCCGGCCAGGCCCAGGCCCAGTTCTTCGACTCCCGGGGCTACCAATCCGAAGCCCCAAGTTTCTTTGGCGGTGGCGGCGCAAGCCCAATCCCGCGCACCACCGTCGACTACCCGACCAACTATGCCCCCGGCACCATCGTGGTGAACACGGCCGAGCGCCGGCTCTATCTGGTGCAAGGCAACGGCCAGGCGCTGCGCTACGGCATCGGCGTCGGCCGCGACGGCTTCCGCTGGAGCGGGGTCCATCGCATCAGTGCGAAGAAGGAATGGCCGTCCTGGACGCCGCCCTCGGACATGCTGCGCCGCCGCCCCGATCTGCCGCGCCACATGGCCGGCGGCATCGAGAACCCGCTCGGTGCACGTGCGATGTATCTCGGCTCGACGCTGTACCGCATTCACGGCTCCAACGAGCCGGAGACGATCGGCCAGGCGGTCTCGTCGGGCTGCTTCCGCATGACCAATGAGGACGTCAAGGACCTCTATGATCGCGTCTCGGTCGGCGCCACCGTAGTGGTGAAGAACTGATCGCAACGATTTCAACGGAACCAGGCGCCGCCATCCGGCAAGTTCGCCGATCCCGCCTTGCGCTGCCGCACACCTTGCGGCAGCGTTGTCATGATGTCCCAGCACCGCCCTTCGATCCTGCTCCTGCTCGTCGCAACGTTTGCCGCTTGCCTCGCTGATGCCGCCATGCCTGCCGCCGCCGAGGTGCCGGCCATCGTCGCGCGCCAGCGCACCGAGAAGAAGATCTTCACCGACGCCGAGATCGTCGAGGGTTTCCTGAAGACCGCGTTCGGCGCCGAATATCATCTCGCCGGACGGGTCGACCGCATCCGCAAATACGATAGCCCAGTGCGCGTGTTTGCCGACGGCAACCGCGCCGACCGCAAGGCCCAGCTCGCCAAGGTGGTCGCCGACATCCGCAGCAAGGTGCAGCATCTCGACATCGCGATGGCCGACAACCACGACGCGGCCAATGTCGTGGTCAAGCTGGTGCGCGACCGCGAGCTCTACCGCACGATCGCAACCTATTACGGCCAGGAGCGTGCCAAGGAAATCCGCTCCTCGCTCGACCCGCAATGCCTGTCCGGCTTCCGCAAGAACGAGAGCTACGAGATCGAGCACTCCGACGTCATCCTCACCGTCGATAATGGCGATTTCGTCTTCCTCGACTGCGCCTATGAGGAATTGCTGCAATCGCTCGGCCCGATCAACGACACTGCGACGGTGCCGTGGACCATGTTCAACGACAGCGTCTCGATGGGCTTCTTCGACGTCTACGACCAATATCTGCTCAATCTGCTCTACGACCCCCGCATCAAGCCCGGCATGAACGTGCAGGAGGTCAAGGCCGCGCTGCCCGCGGTGCTCACCGACGTCCGTGCCTGGGTGGCGAAGGTGAACCATCTGGAGTGAGGGTGGCGGGACGGCGATCGCGCGCATACGCGCGGCAGACACCGCTGTCGTCCCTGCGAAAGCAGGGACCCATACTCCGCGGCGGCTGTAATTGGAGGGACTCGTCGTACCAGCATCGTTCAACGATAGCCATTCGTGGTTATGGGTCCCTGCTTTCGCGGGGACGACGATGCGGATGGTTCTCGATTCAAGACGTCAATATACGGTGTCATCACCCGCGAAAGCGGGTGATCCAGTATTCCGGCGGCAGCCGTTATTGAACCGATGGGCCGCGGGGTACTGGATCGCCCGGTCGAGCCGGGCGATGACGGCGGGGGCCGCGCCATGGGGAATCCACCTCCCCCCGCTTGACCTGGCCCCTGCGGCCGCCTCCATAGAGGCGCGGTCAGACGACACGAGGTGATTCGATGAATGCTCCTGCTGCCCGTTTCCTCAGCCCGTCCGAAGCTGCAAGGCAGCTCGGCATCTCGGCGAAAGCGCTGCGCCTCTACGAGGAGCGCGGCCTGATCACACCCGGCCGCACGCCGGCCGGATGGCGCGCCTATGGTCCGGCCGAGATGGCGCGCTGCGCCGAGATCGTCGCGCTGCGCGCGCTCGGCCTCGGTGTCGGTGAAGTGGCGCGGATCC
Organism: Bradyrhizobium viridifuturi; assembly: GCF_001238275.1. Classification (GTDB taxonomy): domain Bacteria; phylum Pseudomonadota; class Alphaproteobacteria; order Rhizobiales; family Xanthobacteraceae; genus Bradyrhizobium; species Bradyrhizobium viridifuturi. The sequence goes on along the minus strand of NZ_LGTB01000067.1, from coordinate 10,013 downwards.
TCGGCGGCGACGCCGCCATCCTCGGCCGCGTGCTGGCTGCGCACGAGGCCACGCTCGAAGCACGTTTCCGCCGGTGCGGCGACAGCATCGCCAGGGTGCGCCGGCTGCGCACCGATCTCGGCTGCGGCAAAATGCCCGCGACGCACGAGCTGATCGGCGCAGTCAGGACGCGGCCGACGATCGGCGTCGCATTCGATCTGCCATGGCCGTGGGGCGGCGAGCGCTTCGAGCTGCGCGATATCAAATTGCTGAACTACATCGTCGGCCCGCTCGGCAGCGGCAAGACGCGCCTCGCGCAGCGGCTCGCCGAAGCGCTGCCCGACGCGACCTTCGTGGGACTGAACCGTGCGGCCGACGGCGGCGCGGCCGTTCGTGCGCGCCTCGATGCCGACCCGGCCCACAAGGCGAGGGTCGAGGCGAGCCTTGCCGTGCTGCTGGCCGATGGCGCCGTGAACTCTCCCGCGCTGATCACCCTGCTCGCTGTTCTCGAGGCCGACGACGGCGCGATCCCAGTGATCGACATGCTCGAACAAGGGCTCGATGCGGTCAGCCAGGAGGCCGTAATCGCGCATTTGCGCCGTCGTGGACCGGAGGCGCGGCCGCTGTTCTTCCTCACCCGCTCCAACGCGATCCTCGACCTCGACGCCGTCGGCGACGATGAGGCGATCATCCTGTGTCCCGCCAATCACAGCCTGCCGATCTGCGTCAGGCCTATTCCCGGCGCGGTGGGCTATGAAGCGGTTGCGACCTGCCTCGCCTCTCCGGAGGTGCGCGCGCGCACCGAAGGCATGGTGGCCTGGCTGCCATCCTGACTTCTCGTATTGGTTGTATTATCATTACAGGACAATGCACGACGCAAGGTCGGATGCACTTCGGAAAAGTGTGCTATAAGCACACGCGATGATCGAGCTTCCCCGTACCCAGGCCTTGCGTTGCTTTATCACGGTTGCCCGTGAGGGCACTGTATCGCGCGCTGCAGCGATGCTGAAACTGACCCAGCCGGCGGTCAGCCTGCAACTCAAGGCGCTGGAGGAAAGCACCGGACTGCAACTGTTCAACCGCACACCCAGCGGCTTCACGCTGACCGAGGCCGGCGCCGCGCTGCTGCCGCTGGCGCACCGGGCCGTGGCGGCGGCATCCGACTTCAAGGCGATGGCGGATTCGCTCAACGAGGCGCAGCGCGGCACGCTGCGCGTCGGCACCATCCTCGACCCCGAATTCACCCGGCTCGGACCGTTCGTGCGCAGCCTTGCGATGTCCTCGCAGCGCACCGAGGTCTTCCTGCGCCACGGCGTCAGCGACGACGTGCTGGCGCAGATCGGCCGGGGCGAACTCGACGTCGGCTATTATGTCGACGCGACGCCGCAGGACCAGCTGGTCCATCACAGCTTCGCCGAGCGGACGATCGCTGATGGCCGCTACCAGCTGGCGCCGCTGCTCAGCTACGACTACCGCGTGATCGCGCCGATCGGCTGGCGGGACCGCGTGATCGGCAAGGGCTGGGCGGAGCTAGCCGAGCTGCCCTGGCTCGCGACGCCGCCGCATTCCGGCCACCGCCGGATGCTCGACGACATCTTCCGCCCGCTCGGCGCCTTGCCGAAGCGCGTCGCTACACCGACCAGGAAGAGGCGATGATCACTTCGTCGAATCCGGTCTCTGTCTCAGCCTCGCGCGCGACAACGTGCTGGCGCCGCGGATGGCGCGCCCGCATCAGTTCGTGGTCGCCGACAAGGTGAAGCTGACCTGCGATCTCTCCTTCGTCAGCCTCGCCGCCCGCCGCCACGAGCCGGTGATCGCCCACGCCTTCGCAAGCGTACGCGCGGTGTGGAATATCAAGCCGGCAATCGCCGGCGCCGGACCGACGCGGACGCGCAAGGTCGCGAAGAACGTGTAGGCGGCAGCAAACGTTCAGACCTTGGTCTCGATACGGACCAAGCCACCGACGGCGGGTCGGTCAGGACTCGGAAGCGGATCTACCCCGCTCGATCACTTTGCCCGTGTCCAAGTCACTTCAACGACGTCGCCGCCCGGAGGTCGGACAGTCAGCGTCAGTTGATTTCCTGCAATCTCGACAAAACGCTTTTGATCCGAACCATTCCAGTTCGGAAAGGAACTGCCCTCGACATGAATCGAGATGCTGCTGTCGGTCTCGTTCGCCGAATATGTCCCGAAGTAGGTTATGGTGCCCTCGGCAGTTTCCTTGTTTTCTTCAGGAGTCCCCTGCCTGAGGGCATTGCTCGCGTACCTGGCGCGGTCGGACTTCATCACCGTGATGATGTACCGTCCATCCGCATCAAAGAAGGCGATGCCCTTCGGAGCTTTTCCGTAAAGCTCGAGCTTGGCGCCATCGGCCTTTTTCTGCTCCCAGGAGAGCAGGGTCCAGGTCCCCACCAGTTGCTCTTTCAAAGATTGCTTTTGGCCCAGCGCGTCGGATGCCATCGTGAGAACTCCAAGAGCTGCCATTGAGCATGCTGCAACGATCGCGCGTAGAGTCATTGGCATCTCCCATGCAAGGATTGGAGCCGGCCGCCAATTTCGTCCCCTCACCCGATATACGTCGCAATTCGACTTCTTCCAATCGGGAGAGAAGTGAGGCGCGCGGATGGCCGGGCGATTCGATCCGGATTCATCCAGTGCTAGGCAGCAAAGATCAGCGGCTGCGTCATGTCCGCCATCATGGGCACCAGCGACGGCGCCTCGCAATCCTGCAGGGACAGCTCGTCCATGAGCTCCCGCAGCCTCGGCGGCAGATCGGCGTAATCGCCACGCAACGCGTAGCGCAGCCTCTCGCCGATCTCTTCGCAGATGGCACGCGCATGCTCGGGCGCGATCGGATGAGTCTCACTCATGGACGTCGACCGCTTGCGGCGGCGGCGCGCCGTCAAACTGCACTTCCGCTACCACGGATCCCGCATACGCAGATGCGATCAAGACGAGGATCCGAACAATGTTGAACATGGTTCGTACTCCCTTTTCCGATCCCCTGCATAACAGGCGGACCTTGCCGCCCGATTAGGGAAACTGGTTCCCGCGGCCTTTAGGGGAGTGGTAAACGCGAGGTTGACGGCAGCTGGGGAAGCGCCGGTGCTGTCCGCCCGGCTGTCCCCAATCAGGGGGACAGACCGCTGCGGCGGAATCGATATGATGCGAGACTGGACACCGGCCGCTATCACCGGCCGCACATTAAAAAAACTTGCTGGGAGGATTTGCAATGAAGCTGGCCATGGCCGGACTCTGGGTACTCGCGGGCGTGACGCTGGTTGCACCGCACGCGCGGGCGGACATCAAGGTCGGCGTCGTGGTGTCGGGATCCGGACCGGGCTCGGCGCTCGGCCAGCCGCAGATGCGGACCATCGCCGCGCTGCCGAAGGAGATCGGCGGCGAGAAGGTCACCTATATCGCGCTCGACGACGAGTCAGATCCCACCAAGGGCACGCAGAATGCCCGCCGCCTCGTGATCCAGGACGGCGTCGACATCCTGATCGGCTCCTCGCTCACCCCGGTGACCATGCCGATGCTCGACGTCGCCTTCGAAGCCAAGACGCCGATCATCTCGCTCGCGGCGGCGACCGCGATCGTGCAGCCGATGGACGACCGCCGCCGCTGGGCGTTCAAGGTGGTGCCCAACGACGATTTGATGGCGGCGGCGATCCTGAAATACATCGCGAAATCCGGCATCAAGACGCTCGGCTATATCGGCGTCTCCGATGGCTATGGCGAAGGCTACTACAAGGAGGTGTCGCGGCTGGCGCCGACGCTCGGGATCACCGTCACGACGCATGAGGTCTATGCGCGTTCGGACACCAGCGCGATGGGCCAGGCGCTGAAGGTGATCGCTACCAATCCGGAGGCGGTGTTCATTGCGTCTGCGGGCACGCCGGCAGTGCTGCCGCAGGAGGCGCTGCGCAGCCGAGGCTATGCCGGCAAGATCTTCCAGACTCACGGCGTCGCCTCGGAAGAGTTCATCAAGCTCGGCGGCGCCAATGTCGAGGGCGCGATCTTCACCGGCGAGGCCTTCACCATCGCCGACGATCTGCCGGCCACCGATCCATTCCGCCAGGCGCGCGACGAGTTCGTGTCGTCCTACGAGAAGGTCAACGGGCAAAAGCCGAACATCTTCGGCGCGCATCTGTGGGATGCCGTGACGCTGTTCAAGCGGGCGGCGGCGAATGCGCTGAAGACCGCGAAGCCCGGCACGCCGGAATTCCGCGCCGCGCTGCGCGACGAACTCGAGCGCGGCAAGGACGTCTATTTGAACAACGGCCTCTCGACCATGAGCCCGACCGACCACAACGGCTATGACGAGCGCTCGGCGTTCCTGATCAAGGTCGAGGGCGGCAAGTTCCGGCTGGTGAAGTAGCGGCGCGCGGCCGGCTGGACAGCCGACCTCATCATCTCTTGCGCGCCACGATGTAGGGGCGGTGATCATCGCCCTTCGTCGCATGGTTCTCTGCAGCAACAATCTCGAACCCGCCGGCAGCCAGGACCTCCTGCAATCTCTCCGACGTGAACACGCCGGCATGGGGCGCCATTCCGATCGCGCGCATCGCCGGCAGCACGACCCGGACCAGCCGGTTCATCTCGCCAACGCAGGGCGTCTTGGAAATGAAGACGCCATCCGCCACCAGCAGCGCGTGAATCCGGCCGAGAGTGCCATGCAGGTCCCGGACCAGATGGAGGTAGTTGAACCCCAGGATGGCGTCGAACGGTCCGGCATCGACCGCAGCGCTATCGGCGGTCGCGACCCGGAACGCCAGACCCCGGATCGGCGTCGTTGCTTGCTTCTCATTGGCGATCGCGATCATCTCCGCCGAAATGTCCGTGGCGAGATAGCTCGCGACGTCGCCCGCGAGCCGGAGCGCCGTGGTGCCGGTGCCGCAACCGAGCTCCAGCACGCGATCGCTGGATTTCAACAGCGCGCGGGTGCGGTCCAGCGTGCGCTGATATTCCGCCGGCGCCGCGATCGGCCGCGCGGCATATTTGCGTGCAGCCCGGTCCCAGAAACGGGCGTCGCTTTCGATGGTCAAGACGGGAAAATCCTCCGGGCGCGTGCGGGCTCGGAGACCATGAGCAGTCTGCACCCGCCGAGGTCAATTCCGGCAAAATGTCGCGCCGACCCGGATCGAGCCGCGCTTCAGTCGCCGCCCCATCGCCAGCGCGGCGGCTCGCCCTTCCACCAGCACACCGCGGTGAGCAGCACGCCCAGCACGACCACATAGCCGATGAAGCGCGCCGGCGCCTGCGGGAGGTTCATCGCGCCGCCGACGGCGACCAGCACGACAAAGCCGGCGAGAACCGCCCAGCCCTGCCAGTTGTTCGGAGGTCCCCAGCCCCAGCCGTAGCGCTTGGCGGGAAACCAGTATTTGTCGTCACGCGGCATGGGATTGCTCCAGCGTCGAAATCCCCTCGCCTCACGTCTTGCCCGATGTGCAGATGCCCTTCAGCGCCTGCCATTCGGCGGCCGACAGCAGCGGCTTGCCGATCGTCAGAGTGTCGGCGTCCGCCCTGCCCATGCGTTCGAGGCGATCCTCGGTCAGCGGATGGCTGGAGACGAGCGAGAGGCCCTTGCCGCCTTCCTTGCCGGTGACGCGGAACATCAGTTCGCCCATCGGCTTTGCCGGGCGGCCGAGCTTGTGCATGGTCTCGATCGCATACGTATCGGCGTTGGTCTCGGCGTCGCGCGAATAGGACGACGTCACCAGCTGGCGCGAGGCGAAGATCAGCGCGCCGGAGCCGGTGATGTCGCCGAACAACAGCCCGATCATGAACGAGGTGCCGCCATTGTGGATCAGCTCGCGCATGCTGTCGCGGTGGCGGAGATGGCCGAGCTCGTGCGCCAGGACGCCGGCGATCTCGTCGGGGCTTTCCGCTTTCTCCAGCAGTCCGTCGAACAGATAGACCTTGCCGCCCGGCAGCGCGAAGGCGTTCGGCACCGCGGTCGCCAGCACGCCCGACTGCACCGAAGTGTCGAGACCTGCGGTGTCCCGCAGCTTGCCGATCAGCTTCTCGAAGGCCGCTTGTCCGGCCGCGTCGCTGCACGGCTTGCCGTCGAACACCGCCATGATCTGCGCTTCCGCAACGTCACCGAGGCGCCGCTCGAAGGAATCAGGCACCAGCGGCGTCAACCGCTCGGCGCCTGCGGCACACCGAACAGCACCACCAGCACGATCGACACCGCGGCCGCGAGCGACCAGCCGACGATGCCGGCAACGCCCCTGCGGTTCGGCAGATCCTGCTCGAGCCTGTCGCAGCGCGCGGCCATCTCGCCGATCAGCTGCGCGTCGCGAACCTCGAGCCGCGCCAGCGCCGGCGCGGTCAGGCAGCTCAGCCGCAGCAGGCCGGATGGGCTGTCGGCACGGCGGATGTCGGCGAATGCCCAGCGCGCGAGCAGCTCGCCGTCTTCCCTGATCTCCAGCGCATCGGCCAGCCTGAGCGCGACGGCGCGCCGGCGGCTCGATGCGCCGTCGAAGAACACCGCGCCCGGCACCGGCGACGCCGCGGAATTGGCCTGGTCGAGATCGGATTCCATGACGTTAGAATCCCGCGACGTCGAGGCCGTCGGCAAAACCTTCGCCGAGCGCATTGGCGAGATCGCCCCGCGCGGTGACGTTGGCGGCGGCGCCGATGTTGTGCACGATGGTCGTCGACAGCACCCGGACCCAGAGATCGCGCATCAGATAGACCCGCATCACGACGTTCATCGCGAGCGCAAGGGCGAGATAGCCGACGCCGAGCAGCACCATCAGCGGAATGCTCTTGGCGAACGCCTCGGTCTTGAAGAAGGTCTCGATCGAGGAACCGTCGATGCTGGCCGCCAGGAAGATGCAGAGCACGAGATAGACCGAGAACACGGTGCCGAGCAGCATGGCCCAGCCGATCACCTTCCAGTACAGCCCGATCAGCGCGCTGCGCCGCATGGTGGATTCCAGCCTGACCTCGCCGAACCGGATGCCCGACAGCCACCAGCGCCACTCGATCGCCTTGAACGCGGCATAGGCGAACGGGCCGAAGATCGTGACCATCGCGAACGGCATCAGGAGCCAGAGCCACCAGCCGCGCTTGAAGAAATCCCAGCCGCGGCCTTCGAACGAGCCCTGCAGATCGCCGTAATAGGAATGCCGCATCTTGTAGCGTTCGAGCGCGGCCTCGCGCCAGGGCAGCGCAAAGCCGAGCGTGATCACGACCAGGAAGCCCCATAGCGAGGCCTTCAGCGCATAGATCCAGCCCGAACCGCTCATCCAGAAGCGGACGCCGCGCCACACCGTGCGGGTCAGCCGGTAGCGCCGCGCGCGGTAGATCGCGAACTGGCCGAACAGGTAGAAGAAGGCGACCAGCGGAAACGAGGAGAAAGTCTGGCCGTGCTCGGCCTCGATGACCAGCAGGGCGTAGCCGAGATAGACCGGCACCAGGATCGCGAGCGCGACCAGAAAGCCGATCAGGAGCTCCTTGCCGCGGCCGGTATATTCCGCGCCATCGCCGTCGATCAGGGTGTTCGACCAGAGGTGACGGCGGATGTCGGTGGTGAGCCAGAACCGGTAGAAGCCGACCGTGACGAGCTCGAGCCCGGCGCCGCGCGCGACCAGGCGGAAGAACTCCTTCCGGCTCCCTGAAAACGCCACCGGCATCGGCGGCGGAACCGGTTGCGGCAGCGGCGGCGGTGGCCCCGGCGGGGTCCAGCTCATGTCGTTCACGGAACAGCTCCAGGACGGGACAATCTCTGCGCATCAAAAGCACAGGTTTGTCGCTGCGAGTGTGATCCAGGTTTCACACGCGGTCGAGAGCCGGGGGCGGTTTTTGGCCGGGTGCGGTTGGCTATGCCTTAACGGGCCGCCGGAAGCGGCACCATTTCTTGACGTGGCCGCCGGAGCCAAACGGGTGCCTTCCGGCCCCATCCGGGAGCGAGCTTCGAACCCGGGGAGCGCGTGACATGACTTACGGATGAGATGATGGCGGGATCAGCAACAGCGCCGCTGCACAACGAGGACACCGGAGCGATGAACAAGTGGGTATTGTCGGCATGCTTCCTGGCGCTCACGGCAGCCCCCGCCGCTGCGGTCGACGTGCGGCTGGAGTCCTATCGCAATCCAAAGAACGAGAACTTTCGCATCTTTAATCACATGTACCTGGACGGCGTCAGGGGCGGCCTGATGGCTTCCAATGCCTGGCTGAAACGGCATGGCGGCCAGATGCTGTTCTGCATGCCCGGCGACCTCGCGTTGAGCAGCGAGCAAGTCGAAGAGATCATGCTCAAGTCAGCCGACAAGCGATCCGCGAAAGGCGACATGGCGGTCGCGCTCCTGCTGCTTTGGGGGATGCAGGATACCTATCCCTGCGAAAAGACCGGCAACGAAAAGACCGACGGAGAAAAGGTCGGCGGCGAAAAGCCCGCCAGCCAATAGACGCCATCCCACCGATCGCACGACACCATCAGGCCAAATCAAACGGCGTTTCAAACGAACGTGGTCGCCGCCGGACTCCTCCGCCGCCGCGAAAGGCCCGGATTCGGCCGCTTTGGCCGGCTACCAATGCGGCCAAATGCGCGTTGAGGCCCCTTGCGTAAACCGCGGAATGAGAATGTAATTCGGTAAAACATGGCGCGCCGGCGATGCCCCGGCTGCTGCAACGGTTGAGGAGCCGCTCATGCACGGGACCATCGATCTCGTCGACACCGACCATCTGGACGCCGCCCGCGAACGCGCCAACACGCTTTCGCTGTCGGACTACGATCCCGGCCATCCCGAGCTGTTCAAGACCGATACCTTCTGGCCGTATTTCGACCGGCTGCGCCGCGAGGACCCGGTGCACTATTGCAAGGATTCGATGTTCGGGCCGTACTGGTCGATCACCCGCTACAACGACATCATGGACATCGAGACCAACCATTCGGTGTTCTCCTCGGCCGCCTCGCTCGGCGGCATCACCATCCGCGACGTGCCGCCGGATCTGCGCCGCGAGAGCTTCATCGCGATGGACCAGCCGCGTCACTCGGCGCAGCGCAAGACCGTGGCGCCGATGTTCACGCCGACGCATCTCGACGAGCTCGCCATCAACATCCGCAAGCGCTCGACCGAGTGCCTCGACAATTTGCCGCGCGGCGAGGTGTTCGACTGGGTCGACAAGGTCTCGATCGAGCTGACTACGCAGATGCTCGCGGTGCTGTTCGACTTCCCCTGGGAGGACCGCCGCAAGCTGACGCGCTGGTCCGACGTCGCGACCACCCTGCCCGGCGCCGGCGGCCTCGTCGCCACCGAAGACGAACGGCAAGCTGAATTGATGGAATGCGCCGGTTATTTCGCGCGGCTCTGGAAGGAGCGCAGCAACCAGCCGCCGAAGAGCGATCTGCTTTCGATGATGGCGCACAGCGACGCCACGCGGAACATGGACCCGAAGAACTTCCTCGGCAACCTGATCCTCTTGATCGTCGGCGGCAACGACACCACGCGCAACACGCTGTCCGGCAGCATCTATGCGCTCGCCAAGCATCCGGAGCAGTACCGCAAGCTCAAGGAGAACCCGGCGCTGATTGACAGTTTCGTGCCGGAGGTGATCCGCTGGCAGACGCCGCTCGCGCATATGCGGCGCACCGCGCTCGCCGACTTCGAATTCCGTGGCCGCCAGATCAAGAAGGGCGACAAGGTCGTGATGTGGTACGTCTCGGGCAACCGCGACGAGGAGGCGATCGAGAAGCCCTACGAGTTCCTGATCGATCGCGCCCGGCCGCGCACCCACATCTCGTTCGGCTTCGGCATCCACCGCTGCGTCGGCCTGCGTCTCGCCGAATTGCAGCTCAAGATCATCTGGGAGGAGATCCTCAAGCGCTTCGACACGATCGAGGTGGTCGAGGAGCCGCAGCGGGTGTATTCCAGCTTCATCAAGGGCTACGAGACGCTGCCCGTGCGCATTGCCGCCTGACGGAATGGAAATGAAGTGCGACCACGACGAGACTGTGCTCCCTCTCCCGCTTGCGGGGGAGGGTTGGGGCGGGGGTGCCACCACAGAAGCAGTCTCTGAGT
>NZ_LGTB01000066.1 GCF_001238275.1 Bradyrhizobium viridifuturi | reverse complement strand
GCGGCTTCTGGGCCGGGCGCAGTTGCCGGTGCAGTCGTCGGCGGCGCCCTCGCTTCGGGCGCGTACTACGGCTACGGGCCGGGGTACGGCTACTATGACGACAGCTACGGCTATTACGACGACAGCGCACCTGTCGCCGTGGAAGCCGCGCCGGGCGGCGATGCGAGCTACTGCGCGCAGCGCTACAGGTCCTACGATCCGGCCTCGGGTACCTATCTCGGCTTTGACGGCCTGCGGCACCCCTGCCCGTAACGAAGACACAAATTCCGGTTGAACAGAGGGCGGCGGCAACGCCGCCCTCTTTCATGCCGGCCAGTTCAGGTCCGCAGGGCCACCGCGACGGCCGCGAACGTCACCAGCAGCGCCGCGATGTCGCTCGCGCTGAGCGGCTCGCGCAGCATGGCTGCCGCCGCCAGCACGCCGACCACGGGAACCAGCAGCGTGCCGATCGACGCGGTCGCCGCCGGCAGCCGCTCGAGCGCCACAAACCAGCAGACGTAGCAAAGGCAGAACTGGATCAGCGTCATGTAGAGCATCGACGCCCAGCCGAGCTGCGACAGCGCGGCGAGCTGAGGCTGCTCGATCAGGACGCCGGCGATTGCGATCGGCACGCAGCCGATCGCAAGCTGCCAGGCCGCGAGCGACAGCGGCGGCATTGCGAGCTTGAAGAACTTGGTCAGCACCGTGCCGAGCCCGACGCAAAGCGCGCCCGCAAGCGCGAACAGAATGCCCGGCAACTTGCCGAGGCTGGCGTCGATCCCGCCGCCGCCGATCAGCGCCGCGATCCCGGCGAGCGCCACCGCAAGCGCAAGCGCGCGCGGCAGCGACACGCGCTCGTCGAGCACCGGCCAGGCCACCAGCGCGACCCACACCGGAATCGAGATGCCGAGCACGGCCGCCTCGCTGGCCCGCAGCCAGATCAGCGCGAGGCCCATCGACGCGACCCAGCCGCCGATCGACAGCGTCGACACCAGGGCAAGCCGCAACCACATGCCATCGGGCACACGCAGCGTCTGTCCGCGTGCGAGCGCCACCAGAGCGAGCCCGGCCGCGCCGACCACGCCGCACAGCCCGCGCGACGACAACGGCGGCCACTCCGTCAGCAGGAATTTCATGATCGGGAAATTGAGGCCCCAGCCGGTCGAGGCGACGACCAGGAATGCGAGGCCGAGCGGTGACAGCGGCGCGCGGCCGGCGACGGGAACTGCGGTCATGGACCTGTCGTAATGTGGACGGACAAATACTAGTGATGGTATCAGGGCTAGCTGGAAATCTGCTTGTCAGCAAACAGCATATGCATTCTATGATACAGACTTTCCATCCAGGTTCCGCCTTAATCGGCAGCCGGGCCTAGCGAGTCGTCGGCACGCGAGGCCGCAGAAAGAGGATGCATCGTGCCGAGCGTTCTCGTGGTCGATGACGACCCGATGGTGTGCGTTGCCATCGAGGTGTGTTTGCAGCGCCAGGGCTTCGACGTCACCGTTGCGGATGGCGGTGAAGCCGGCATGCGCGCGCTGGACCAGGCCGCGTTCGACGTCATGCTGGTCGACGTCTTCATGCCGCATATGCGCGGTTTCGAGGCGATTCGCATCTTCCACGAGCGCGCCCCCGATATTCCCGTCATCGCGATGTCGGGCTATGCCTTCGCCAATGCCGACCGAGCGCCGGACTTCCTGCGGATGACGATCGAGCTCGGGGCGTCCGCCTGCCTGCGCAAGCCGTTCACCCCGCAGGCGCTGGTTGCCGCCGTTAACGAATGTCTTGCGAAGTCTGCTCCTTCTGCTCGTCTTTCCAAATAATTGCTCGTACTAATCGTCGATGGCTTCCCAGCGTCTCATTCTTGGCAGTGGCCTTGCGATCCTCCTCGTCATCAGCGCGGCGTCGATCGGGCTGGACGTCAAGTCGCGCAGCGAGATTGATTCGGTCGATCACACCCTCAGAATCCTCAAATGCATCTCGGATGCGCGTCGCTGCCGCGGGGCGTCGAGAGCGCGGCGCGCGGTTTCGCGCTGACGGGCGACGCGTCCTTTGCCAACGAGTTCCGCGAGCAGAGCGCAGCCCTCACCGCCGCCTTCGACGAGTTGACGAATGCGGTGAAGTCGGCGCCCGAGGAAGCGCAGTTGATCGCGGGCACCAGGGGACAGGTCGAGCGCGCCATCGCGCTCGGCGCCGAACTGATCAGGTTGCGCGAGGCGGGCGACACCGCCGGCGCCGCTGCGCTGATCTCCGCCGACGAAAGCCGCTCCCTGATGGACAAGGTCGGCACCGCGCTCGACCGCCTGGTCGCCGAGGAGCGCCGCCTGCTCGGGATCCGCACCGACCAGTCGAAGACCAACGGCCGGCTGCTGCTGGCCATCGACCTCGCCGGCGTCTCGATGATCCTGCTGCTCGCGATCGCGCTGACCGTGACGGCCCGGCGTGCCAGCCGTGAACTGCAAGGCGCGCTCAGCGCGACCAAGGCGACCAACCTGTCGCTCGAGGGCAAGGTGGCCGAGCGCACCAAGGATCTCGGCGCCGCGCTCGAAGGGCTGCGCCGTTCGACCTCGGTGATGGAAACCACCTTCCGCAGCATGGCTGAGGCGGTGCTGGTGATCGACACCGAGGGCATCGTGCTGCTGTCGAATCCGGCCGCCGAGAAGATGCTGCGCTACAAGCCGGGCATGACGGTCCGGCAGCTGCGCGCCATGAGCAACGTGTTCCAGTCCGACGGCGTCACGCCGATGCAGGCCGACGACATGCCCTCGGCCAAGGCGCTGCGCGGCGAGGAATTCGACGGTCTGGAATTCGTCGCCCGGCCGGTGCGCGGCGCGCCGGAGATTCACCTCGTGGTGTCGGGCCGGCCGCTGCGCGATGGCGACAACACCATCACCGGCGCGGCACTGATCTATCACGACATCACCGCCTCGCGCGAAACCGAGCACAAGCTGCAACAGGCGCAGAAGCTCGACGCCATCGGCAAGCTGACCGGCGGCGTCGCGCACGACTTCAACAACATGCTGACGGTCATCACCGGCACCACCGAGACGCTGGTCGACAGCCTGCGCTCCCAGCCCAAGCTTGCGCAGACCGCCGAGCTGATCGACCGCGCCGCGGAACGCTGCCGCGAGCTGATCCAGCATCTGCTCGCCTTCGCCCGCCGCCAGCCGCTGGAGCCGCGCACCGTCGACATCAACGGCACCGTGGTCGACATCTCCAAGCTGCTGCGGCCGACGCTCGGCGAGCAGATCGAGATCAATTCGGTGCTCGCGCCCGACGTCGCCAGCGTCCATATCGATCCGTCGCAGCTTGCCAACTCGCTGCTCAACATGGCGATCACGCCCGCGACGCGATGCCGAACGGCGGCAAGCTGCTGTTCGAGACCAGCAACATCGTGCTCGACGATGCCTATGCTGCGATCAATCCGGACATCACGCCGGGCCGCTACGTGCTGCTCGCGGTCAGCGACACCGGCACCGGCATGTCGCACGCAGTGCAGGACAAGGTGTTCGAGCCGTTCTTCACCACCAAGGAGGTCGGCAAGGGCTCCGGTCTCGGCATGAGCATGGTGTACGGCTTCGTCAAGCAGTCCGGCGGCCACATCAAGATCTACAGCGAGGAAGGCCACGGCACCACGATCAAGCTCTATCTGCCCCCTGCCCGCGGCCAGGTCGAGGTCGAAGCGCCCGCACCGGAGCCGCCGCGTCGCGGCAGCGAAGTCATCCTCGTCGTGGAGGACGACCAGCTGGTGCGCAACTACGTGGTCACGCAGCTCGGCAGCCTCGGCTACAAGACCATCGCGGTGCCCGATGCCCGCGCCGCGCTGGCGCTGGTCGACAAGGGCGAGAAATTCGACCTGTTGTTCACCGACGTCATCATGCCCGGCGGCATGAACGGCCGCCAGCTCGCCGACGAAGTGAGAAAACGGCGGCCCGGCCTCAAGGTGCTCTACACTTCCGGCTATACCGAGAACGCCATCGTGCATCACGGCCGCCTCGATGAAGGCGTGCTGTTGCTTGCAAAGCCCTACCGCAAGGCGCAACTCGCCAGCATGCTGCAGCAGGCGCTCGGCGAGTGATGTGAGCGCGTCTCCTGCGGGAGACGTGACTTCTTTCGCACACCTCCATGTGAGCTGATCCAGTTTCGGGAATTCAGCTTGCGCCGATCATCGATCGGATGTAGGTGCACGCCCCTGCTTCAACCTAAACGTTCAACCGATGAGGAGATCAGCCGTGAAACCGCTCTCGCGATCGACACTATCCGTGCCGACGCCAGCAGTGCGTCCGGCTGAACGTCATCCCATCATGTTGAACGACAATGGCACAATCATTGATCCAGCGCCGGCAGGAGGCCGAGCGCGCGCGGGCTGAAGCCCATGCGTTCTCGCTGCGACATGTGTCGCAGCGGACGCGCCCTCCACCGGATTTCCAGAAGGCGATCAAAGAGGCCAGGCGCGGCTTCGAGGCATACGTCCTGCGTGACGCCGATGCCTGGAAGCCGCAGCTGAAGACTCGCGATGCAGCACGCCTGCGTCTTGCCGCAGCCCGTCATCTCTTCGCGCGCTTTCCCGTTGCCGAGCATCTGGAGCAAATCTGGATCGACACGGCCGGGCTGGGCGACGGCGAGATCGCGTTGCGCAAGCGCTGGTACGTCGCGGCGGCTGGCGGCGGCTCGCTCTACAAGGCGGGTGCGGACGCATGGCTGTCTCGCAAGGAGGTTCATGCGTTCCTCAATCCGCTGGGAAGCCTCGCCTTCGACGAAGCGATCTGGCAGGCGATCGCCCGTTCCTATACGGACGATCAGGGCGTCGCACTGAGGATCGCGCGCTCGGGCATCGCGCAGACGCCGCGTACCCAGCTTGGCTTCTGGCGTGAGGTGGCGCGCTTCTTCTGCGTACATCCGGCCACGGTCGAGGAGATGAGCGATCTCCGCGATTACCTTGCCGCGTGTTACCGACGCAATCGGAAGTTCAGTCTCAAGGGACGGACCCCGATCTCGCTCGGGCGACAGATGCACGCATGGCACCGCGAGCTCGCGGCGAACGCGCGCATTGAGGTCGCTCGCCGTCGCGCTGCGGCGGCGCAGAACCGTGCGCACGGGGTGTCGGCGACGCTCGATCCATCCGGCGACAGCTGGCCAGGCATCTCGCTCGCGGACTGGTCATGGAGCCCATCGTGCAAGGTCCATGGCCGCCGCGAGGAATATGTGGTGGTCCAGCTGCGCACCGCGGTCGATCTCGTCACCGAGACGCAGACCATGCGCCACTGCGTCGCGAGCTACGCGGCAAAGTGCATTGCCGGCCACGCGTCGATCTGGTCGCTGCGTCGTCGCGCCGCGGGCCATACCGAGCGACTGCTGACGATCGAAGTTGATCGTCACCAACGTGCGGTGCAGGTGCGTGGATTTGCCAACCGCGCACCGCTCACGGAGGAGCGCAAGATCCTCGAGCGGTGGGCCAAGGCACGCGCAATTGCGCTGCTATGACGATGCGCTGCGCACTCTCGCGCAGCGCATCGTTCGCGTTCGGGACGCTACCTTGTCGCCAGCGCGACGCCGGCGAGCGTGAACAGCAGCGCGACGATCTGCGTCGGCCCGAGCGGCTCGTGCAGCGCGAGCGCGGAGGCGATCACGCCGATCACCGGCACCGCCATGGTGCCGATCGCAGCGACTGAAGCCGGCAGCCGTGCCAGCGCGGCAAACCAGGCGACATAGGCGACGCAGAACTGGATCAGCGTCGAATAGACCAAGAGCCACCAGCCGACCGTCGTGATGCGGTCGAGATGCGTGGTCTCGATCAGGAAGCCGACGATCGCGATCGGCACGCAGCCGAGGCCGATCTGCCAGGCCGCGGCCGGGATCGGCGGCATCACCAGCGGGTATTTCTTCGCCAGCACCGTGCCGAGCGCAAAACCGAACGCGCCGCCGAGCGCCATGATGATTCCCGGCAGCTTCTCCTCGCTCGCGGAAATCCCGTTGCCGCCCATGATCGCGGCGAGCCCGGCGAACGCCATCACCAACGCGATGGTCCGCAGCAGCGTCGGCCGCTCGCCGAGCACCGGCCAGGCCAGCAGCGAAGCCCATACCGGCATGGTGTAGGCGATCAGCGCGGTCTCGCTCGCCGGCAGCCACAGTAGCGCGAGCCCCATCAGCACCATCCAGCCGGTGACGTTGAGCGCCGCATACAGCACGAGCCGCGGCCACAGCCTGGCTTCGACATGCAGGCTCTGGGAACGGATCAGCGCGAGCGCGGCGAGCAGCGCGGCGCCGATCACCCCGGTGGTGCCGCGCAGGGTCAGCGGCGGCAGCTCGCTGAGCAGGAATTTTGTGGACGGCCAGTTGAACCCCCAGCCCACCGAGGTGATGGCGAGGAACATCAAGCCGGCGGGCGCAAGGCGCGGCCGCACGGAAGGCTTCTTATCTGTCATGGAACCCGGCAAGGGCGTGAAAAGGATGTGAGTCGGCCGCACCTTGCCCGCGATTTTGTCGCCCCACCATCACGCCTCTGACATGCCTGATCCGTAGTTTGCCCGTAGCCTTACGTGAGTCCCCAAAATTCAATCCGGGACGGCGAATAAAAACTTCGCCTGTGAACAGCGGGGCGAAACTCCAATCCACAGGCGCTAGGAATTTTTTTGGCTTGGGAATCCCTGAGGACTCACCGATAGTTGGCTCGATCACAGGCGCGGCACCGCCCCCTGTTATCCCCTCCCCTCCACCATATTTAGTGTTTGATTCAGAAACTCGTACTAGTTCTTGACGGGCGTGACGGACATGGCCTAGCTTTCAACCTGTTCGGCGCGAGTGTGTTTGGGTCCCCGCCGGTCGCTCCCACAAGGGTTCCAAAATGACCACTCCGCCAGGCCTTCGGGCCGCGGGTGAAGGGCTTTTCTGCCCTGATTTTGGGTCGCCGTCGGGACGACAAACGGGCCGAGAAGGACCCGGAAACAGAGGCCGTAACCGGCCCGCAAAGAGCGTACGCGTGACGTGTCGCGTGAAGCGTTTTGGGGCGTTGAATGCATGATCCGGAGGACCCGACCAGTCGGGCACCCCCAAGGGATTGTGCCACTGCCGGGCCGGGCCAAACCGGTGCCGAGCGGACGAGAGAACAGGCCGGATCCACCGGCTGAGCTGCGGATGACGGGAGGCGTGCACGCGTGTCCCGAAGTCCGCGAACAGATAACATTCCGGCAACCTGCGGGGAAACGTGGGACCGGGCAGAAGAAGTGACGGGGCTCGACCATGCGAATCGAACGACGCAACACCACCAGCGGACAATCCCCCTACGCCGGGATCAATTTCCGCCTGACCACCTCAGAGATCCGCAATCCGGACGGCTCGGTCGTGTTCCGTGCCGAGAACGTCGAGGTTCCGGAGTTCTGGTCGCAGGTCGCCTCCGACGTGCTGGCGCAGAAGTATTTCCGTAAGGCGGGCGTCGCCGCGCGCCTGAAGAAGGTCGAGGAAGAGACCGTGCCGTCGTGGCTGTGGCGTTCGGTGCCGGACACCGAGGCGCTCGCAGCGCTGCCCGAGAACGAGCGCATCGTCGGTGAGACCTCTGCAAAGCAGGTGTTCGATCGCCTCGCCGGCTGCTGGACCTATTGGGGCTGGAAGGGCGGCTACTTCTCTTCGGAAGAAGATGCCCTCGCCTTCTACGACGAGCTGCGTTTCCAACTGGCAAAACAGATGGTCGCGCCGAACTCGCCGCAGTGGTTCAACACCGGGCTCCATTGGGCCTATGGCGTCGATGGTCCCGGCCAGGGCCACTACTATGTGGACTGGAAGACCGGCAAACTCACAAAATCGAAGTCGGCCTATGAGCATCCGCAGCCGCATGCCTGCTTCATCCAGGGCGTCGGCGACGACCTCGTCAACGAGGGCGGCATCATGGACCTCTGGGTGCGCGAGGCGCGCCTGTTCAAGTATGGCTCCGGCACCGGCTCCAACTTCTCGAGCCTGCGCGGCGAAGGCGAAAGGCTCTCCGGCGGCGGCCGCTCGTCGGGCCTGATGAGCTTCCTCAAGATCGGCGACCGCGCCGCCGGCGCGATCAAGTCGGGCGGCACCACCCGCCGCGCCGCCAAGATGGTCGTGGTCGATGCCGATCACCCCGATATCGAGACCTATATCGACTGGAAGGTGAAGGAGGAGCAGAAGGTCGCCGCGCTGGTCACCGGCTCCAAGATCAACCAGAAGCACCTCAAGGCCGTGATGAAGGCCTGCGTGAACTGCGAAGGCAGTGGCGACGACTGCTTCGATCCGGAGAAGAACCCGGCGCTCCGCCGCGAGATCAAGCTCGCCCGCCGCGCGCTGGTGCCCGACAACTACATCAAGCGGGTCATCCAATTTGCAAAACAGGGCTACAAGGAGATCTCGTTCGACACCTACGACACCGACTGGGACTCGGAAGCGTATCTCACCGTCTCCGGCCAGAACTCCAACAACTCGGTGTCGCTGAAGGATGACTTCCTGCGCGCGGTGGAAACCGACGGCGACTGGAATCTGGTCGGCCGCACCACCAAGAAGGTGACCAAGACGCTCAAGGCCCGCGACCTCTGGGAGAAGATCGGTTACGCCGCCTGGGCGTCCGCCGATCCCGGCCTGCACTTCAACACCACGATGAACGACTGGCACACCTGCAAGTCGTCCGGCGACATCCGCGCCTCCAATCCGTGCTCGGAATACATGTTCCTGGACGACACGGCGTGCAACCTCGCCTCCGCCAACCTGCTGACGTTCTACAACACGTCAACCAAGCGGTTCGATATCGAGTCCTACGAGCACCTCTGCCGGCTCTGGACCATCGTGCTGGAAATCTCCGTCATGATGGCCCAGTTCCCGTCGAAGGCGATCGCGGAGCTGTCCTACGAATTCCGCACCCTCGGTCTCGGCTTCGCCAATATCGGCGGCCTGCTGATGACCATGGGCCTGCCCTATGACAGCAAGGAAGGCCGCTCGCTGTGCGGCGCGCTGACCGCCGTGATGACCGGCATCTCCTACAAGACCTCGGCGGAGATGGCCGCCGAGCTCGGCACCTTCCCGGGCTACAAGAAGAACGCCGCGCACATGCTGCGCGTGATCCGCAACCACCGCCGCGCCGCCCACGGCAACGCGACCGGCTATGAAGCGCTCTCGGTCAACCCGGTGCCGCTCGATCACGCCTCCTGCCCGCAAGCCGACATCGTCGCGCACGCCAAGCTGGCGTGGGACGACGCGCTGGCGCTCGGCGAGGTCAACGGCTATCGCAACGCCCAGACCACGGTCGTGGCGCCGACCGGCACCATCGGCCTGGTGATGGATTGCGACACCACCGGCATCGAGCCCGACTTCGCGCTGGTCAAGTTCAAGAAGCTCGCCGGCGGCGGCTACTTCAAGATCATCAACCAGGCGGTGCCCTCGGCGCTGCGCGCGCTCGGCTATCGCGAGAGCGAGATTGCGGAGATCGAGGCCTATGCCGTCGGCCACGGCTCGCTGTCGAATGCGCCCGGCATCAACGCCTCGACCTTGAAGGCCAAGGGCTTCACCGACGAAGCCATCGCCAAGGTCGAGAAGGCGCTGCCGACCGCGTTCGACATCAAGTTCGCCTTCAACAAGTGGACGTTCGGTGAGGACTTCATCCGCGACCAGCTCGGCATCGACGCCGAGGCGATCGCAGCCCCCGGCTTCGACCTGCTCCAGGCCACAGGCTTCACCAAGCGCGAGATCGAGGCCGCCAACGTCCACATCTGCGGCGCGATGACGGTCGAAGGCGCCCCGCATCTGAAGGCCGAGCACTATCCGGTGTTCGACTGCGCCAACCCCTGCGGCAAGATCGGCAAGCGATACCTGTCGGTCGAGAGCCACATCCGGATGATGGCGGCCTCGCAGCCGTTCATCTCGGGCGCGATCTCCAAGACCATCAACATGCCGAACGACGCCACGGTGGAGGACTGCAAGTCCGCCTACCTGCTGTCGTGGAAGCTGGCGCTGAAGGCCAACGCGCTCTATCGCGATGGCTCGAAGCTGTCGCAGCCGCTCAACTCGCAGCTCATCAGTGACGATGAGGACGAGGACGATGCGGTGGAGGCGCTCTACGAGAAGCCGATGGCCGCCCGTGCCGCCCAGGTCTCGGAGAAGATCGTCGAGAAGCTGGTCGAGCGCATCGTCGTGATGCGCGAGCGCGAGAAGATGCCGGACCGCCGCAAGGGCTACACCCAGAAGGCTGTTGTCGGCGGCCACAAGGTCTACCTCCGCACCGGCGAATATGACGACGGAAGGCTCGGCGAGATCTTCATCGACATGCACAAGGAAGGTGCGGCGCTGCGCTCCTTCATCAACAATTTTGCGATCGCGGTGTCCCTCGGTCTGCAATACGGCGTGCCGCTGGAAGAGTATGTCGACGCCTTCACCTTCACCCGCTTCGAGCCCGCGGGCCCGGTGCAGGGCAACGACTCGATCAAGTACGCGACCTCGATCCTCGACTATGTCTTCCGCGAGCTCGCAGTGAGCTACATGTCGCGCTTCGACCTCGCCCATGTCGATCCGAACGAGTCTGGCTTCGACGCGCTCGGCAAGGGCGTCGAGGAAGGCAAGGAGCAGCCGGAAGAGGCGCCGCACCACCAGGCCACGAAGTATCTGTCGAAGGGCCTGACCCGGTCGCGCACCGACAACCTCGTCGTCATGCGCGGCGGCTCGGCTGCGGTGAGCGGCAATTCCGACAGCGCCCCCGCCGGCGGCAGCCGCGTGACATCACTGGCCTCGCACGGCGCAACCGCCCGCGGCGCCTCCGACACCGTCGAGGGTGCAGTCGCCCTGAAGCAGGAAGTCAGCCACGACCTTTCGCCCACCGAGAAGCTCGAGGCCCTGAACTGGAGCAAGCCCGGCACCGCCGCAGCCGCCGCCCCGTCAAAGGCGGAGCGTCGCGCCGAAGCGAAGGCCAAGGGCTATGAGGGCGAGATGTGCTCGGAGTGCGGCAACTTCACGCTGGTGCGGAATGGGACCTGCATGAAGTGCGATACTTGCGGCAGCACGACGGGGTGTTCGTGAGGCGGTAACCGACGACGCCGACGATCGTCATAACCGTGCGGCGACGGGCAAAGTACGTCTCCTACAAGTTTGTCCCCTAATCGGGGCAAAGTAGGTCCCCTACTCGGCGCCGGCAGCGCCGAGTGAACATCGAAGAAGGTTTCGCGGCGAGCTTCGGCTTCGCCGCGAAAATAGCTCAACGAACGAATCATGAATCAACTCTGAGACGTACAGTGACGAACGTGGTTGCGACGACTGATCTGGAAGAGCGGTGCCACGGCAGCGCTTCAAATGCCTGCTGGGAGTGAAAGATGCCCGACTTGAAGAGCGTCGAGTCGGTCTACCTGGCGCTCGGCTTCATTGTGCCTGGCATGATCATCACACTCGTCCGCGCGCAATTCTTTACCGGCAGGGTACGTACCCTCTCGGAGAACGTGGTGACCTATATCGCTCTCACCGTTCTCTATTACGGCCTGGCCGCTCCGATCGTCGAGTATGTGCTTTCAATTCGCGAACCTGGGCGCGCGAAGATATTCGCTTGGCTTGGATTGATCATCCTTCTGCCCGCCGCCATCGGCTTCGTGTTCGGCATCCTCGGCCAGAACGACATCTTCCGCCGGCTCCTGCACTTTTTCGGGATCAATCCGGTCCACGCCACCCCGTCCGCCTGGGACTACGCGTTCGCCCGCCTGCGCGGCGACCATTTCGTGCTGGTGACGCTTTCCGATGGCTCGACCGTCAGCGGCGTCTACGGCAGTCACTCCTTTGCTTCTTCGGATCCGACCGAGCGCGACCTCCTCCTCCAAGAAATCTACGACCTGGATGGCGACTGCTGGAGAAAACGTCCCGAACAGCTCGCCATCCTCATCCCCTCGAAAGAGATCAAACACGTCCAAATCTGGAATCCTAAAGGAGTCTGAAGATGTCTCGCACCAATGACGGATACAAACCCGCCCCGCCTTCCAACATCGGCAACAAGGGCTATCAGCCTTCCGCCATCCACCAGCCGCTGAACCCGCAGGGAGGACATCAGCCCGCGACGGGCTCGACTCCCGCCGTGCCTACGACGGGTAGTGGCGTCAAACCACCATCCAAACCGTAAGCGACCCAACGCGGAGCCCGCATCGCTCAGCGCGGGTCCAGCCAAGAATTCGGCCATAGGGCCGAGCAAACGAGGCCGTTGTTTTCGGGGGGCAGACCAAACGGAGTGAAGTAGAACCATGGCGTTCCGCGGATTGTTCATCGGGATCGATCGCTATCGATCGCCAGCCATTGGCGATCTGAGTTGCGCGCGGCGGGACGCGACCGCGCTGGATGCGCTGTTCGCCGACACGCTGGGAGGCAACTCGCGACTCCTCACAGACGCGGATGCCACTCGTTCGGCGATCGAATCCGAATTCGCGGCGCTTGCAGACTGTAGTGCCGACGACACGGTCGTCATCGGATTCTCCGGACACGGGTCCGAGACGCACGAACTGATCCCGCACGACGCCGATACCGGGGATCTCGCCAACACGGCCGTGCCGCTCGATCTGCTTCAGGAATGGTTCGCCCGCATTCCGGCCGGGCGCCTCGTCTTCTTCCTGGATTGCTGCTTCTCGGGCGGCTTGGGCTCGAAGGTGCTGCAGACGGACGTCAAACCGCGCGATCTGAGATCTGCGGAGGTCAAGCTCGACCAAATTGCCGGCGACGGACGGTTGATCTTCACCGCCTCCCGGGCCGACGAACCCGCGTACGAAAACGTCAAGCACGGCCACGGATTCCTGACCCTCTTCCTCATCGAGGCGCTGCGGGGCGCGACCGAAGTGGTCCTCGGTTCACGGATTCCCGTCTACCGGCTTCTCGATCACGTCTCGGCCCGCGTTTCGGCGGCAGCCGCCCAGTTCGGCCTGCAACAGCACCCGACCATGAAGGGGCGGATCGAAGGTGATCTGCACTGGCCTATCTTCACCGAAGGCGCACGGTTTGCCGCGGCTTTTCCAGATCGGCGCGGATGGGCCGTTACCAGCGATCTGGTGAGCCTGCAGGCCGCCGGCTTCCCCCAGCAACTCGTCGAAGCATGGGCGAAGGCCATCCCCTCGCTGAATCCCCTGCAGATATCGGCAATCAACGACTACGGCGTCTTGAACGGTGACCATCTGGTCGTCTCCGCGCCGACCTCGAGCGGCAAGACCATGGTCGGCGAATTGGCGGCGCTGCGCGCCGTCCTCGATCGGCGACGCGCGATTTTCCTCCTCCCGCTCAAGGCGCTCGTCGCCGACAAGCGCCGGCACTTCAACTCCGTCTACGGCTCGTTCGGGATCCGGACCGTGGAGGCGACTGGCGAGACCGACGACATATCGCCGGTCCTGCGCGGCAAATACGACGTGGCCCTGCTGACCTACGAGAAGTTCGCGGCCATCGCCCTCACCTTCCCGCACGTGCTGGGCGGCGCCGGCGTCGTAGTCATCGACGAGGCGCAGATGATCGCCGACGAGAGCCGAGGCGCGAACCTCGAATTCCTCCTCACACTGATCAGGATGCGACGGCGCGAAGGCATCGAGCCGCAGACGATCGCGTTGTCGGCCGTCATAGGAGACACGAACGGCCTCGAAGGCTGGTTGGGCGCGCGGCTGCTACGCCGCACCGAACGACCGGTGCCGTTAGACGAGGGCGTGCTGCGCGCCGATGGGACGTTCCGCTTCATCGATGCGGCGACCGGGGCCGAAAAGGTGGAGGGTCCCATCATTAGGCAGGAGTACCGCAAGGGTTCGAGCCAGGACTGGGTCGTTCCGCTCGTCCGCCTCCTGGTAAGCAAGGGTCAGCAAGTCATCGTCTTCAGGGAGATCAAGGGAGAAGCCCGAGGCACCGCGGGATATCTGGCCGAAGCGCTCGGCCTTCCGCCAGCGCAGGCTGCGCTCGACCAGTTGCCGGCCGCCGACGCATCCCTGGCCCATGCGGATCTCCGCAAGGCGCTGGCAGGCGGCGTGGGATTCCATCATGCCGACCTGATGCCGGAGGAACGCCGAGTGATCGAGGAGGAATTCCGCCGCTCCGGCTCCGGGCTCCGCGTGATCGCGGCGACTACGACCCTCGCGATGGGCGTCAACACGCCTGCCTCGTCGGTCGTCATCGTTGGATTGATGCATCCCGGCGACGAGCCTTATTCGGTCGCAGAGTACAAGAATCTGGTCGGCCGGGCCGGACGGCTCGGCTTCGCGGAGAAAGGGACGTCCTACCTGCTGGCGACCGATCCCCGGGCCGAATACGACTACTGGAACAACTACGTCACGAAGACGCCGGAAGACCTCGTCTCCAGATTCCTCGACGCCGCGACGGACGCACGATCGCTGATCGTCCGCGTCGTCACTTCCCTCAGCCGCCTGAGTCCCAAGGGCGTGTCGAGCGATGCCATCGTCGAATTTCTCGAATCGAGCTTCGGCGCATTTCAGGCCGCGAGAACGCACGTGGGCTGGAAGTGGGACCGCAACGAGCTCGTCAGCGCCCTGCACGACCTGGAGAGCAACGGCCTGATCTCCAATGCAGCCGGTCTCTTCGTGCTCACCGATCTCGGCCGCCTGGCCGGCGAAAGCGCTACCGAGGTCACGTCGATCGTCAGGCTCGTCGAGTGCCTCCGCCAGATTCCGGCCGGGCAGCTCACGGACCCCGACCTGATCGCCGCCACGCAGATCACGGTCGAGCTGGACGACCTACTCTTTCCGATCAACAAGAAGAGCACGCAGAAGGAGCCGCAATTCTGGGTGAACGAACTGCGACCGCAACTGACCGGCGGCGCCGTGCTGAACGCATTCCGCAGGGAGGTGCAGGATGCCCACACGTCGACCATCCGGGCGAAGAAGTCCGTGTCCTGCCTACTGTTCGTCTCCGGACGTCCGATGTCAGACATCGAACGCGTGATCGGACAGTTTGGCGGCGCCTTCGGGGGGGCGTCTGGTCCCATCAGAAGCGTCGCCAGCAGAACTTCCGACCTAGTGGCGACGACAGCAAGGGTCGCGGAAATCCTTCATCCCGAGCTCGATCTAGAGGACCGCGTCAGACGGCTCACGATGCGGCTAACCCTCGGCATCCCCGCCGCGGCCGTCGACCTTGCGCGCGAGGCCGGAGCCGCACTTCTCCGCGGCGACTACTGCGCGCTGGCGAAGGCGAACCTGTGCGACGAGGCATCGATCGCCGCGGCGCCGGACGTGGCCCTGCTCGCCTGCCTACGCGACGACGCGGATAAGCTGACGATCGTCCGCGACGCGGCCGCAGCGATGAAGCGCCGGCAGCAGGCCGCACCGATCGCTGCCCCCGTGCTCGAACCCTACATCGGCTGACCGGAGGTCCGCGTGGCGAAGAACATCGTCGTATTCTCGGACGGGACCGGCCAGGACGGCGGCGCCCGTCCGGAGCAGCGCATCAGCAACATCTACAAGATGTACCGCATCTCGCGCGACCATGCCGACACCAGCATCGATCCGTCGCAGCAGGTCGTGTTCTACGACGCTGGGCTCGGTACCGACGTCGGCACAACCGCCCTGACCGCTCCGGTCCGCTTCGTGCAGAAGATGCTCGGTTCGGTCGCCGGCGACGGGATCAAGCGCAACATCGCCGACTGCTACGAATTCATCGTCAACCACTACGAAGAAGGCGACCGCATCTTCCTGTTCGGCTTCAGCCGCGGCGCCTACACCGTTCGCAGCCTGGCGAACCTGCTGATGCTCTGCGGCGTCCCGACGAAAACTCCGGGCGGTCCACTGATGCGGTACCGAAAGGAGGTCAAGGACATCGCATGGGAAGCCGTCGACACCGTGCTCGAGCACGGCGCAGGCCACCCGCGCGAGGAGTTCGAGGCCGAACGGCTCGAATTGGCGAGGCGCTTTCAGGTGAAGTACGGATCCGGAGACGGGTCAGATTCCAATGCCGCCGCCTACTTTATCGGAGTGTTCGACACGGTTGCGGCGCTGGGCGCCAGCGGCACGCGACGCTTGATGATCGAAGCTGGACTGACATTAGGCGTCGCCGCGGCGGCCTTCCTCGCCTCCCTCGTCCCTGCCGCGATCGTCGGCGTGATCACGGCCATCATTTCGCAAGCGGGACTGCTCTGGGGCTTTATCGTCCCGGCGTGGGCCGTCACCCACATCGCGATGCTTGCCGCCGTGGTCTGGTTTTTGAAGCGGCGAAAGACCTCCAATCGCAAGACAATCTACGACTTCCCGAACAAGGGGGATCCGCCACGATCGCACGACGCAGTTTGGAGCGGAAAATACTTCGACAGGCTTCTCAGCAAACACGTCCGCTTCGCTCGGTCCGCCAACGCGATCGACGAAACCCGCAAGGACTTCGACCGCGTCGGTTGGGGCGGGACCGAGCCTGCCGTCCATGCGCCGACGCCCGGCATACCTCGCCTGATCCAGATGTGGTTCGCAGGCAACCATTCCGACATCGGCGGGTCCTACCCGGAGCCGGAGTCACGCCTTTCGGATGTGGCACTCCACTGGATGTGCGAGCAGGCGGTGAACGTCCCCGACGGGCTGAAGACGGGTCCGATCTTCGTTGACGGGGTCAAGGTTCCGCACACGGGCGACACCGGCACACCGCTCAACATCTTCCCGGCGGCCGACGGCGTGCAGCATTGCGAGGTCGCAGGCATGCGCGACACGCTCGACGCTTTTGCCGACAAGCTCCCGAAGTGGGCGTGGCTGCAGCGATACATTGCGGCGCAGAACTGGGAGACAAAAATCCGGGAGATGAACCATCAAGCGCCAGTCGATCCGACCGTGAAGGCGCGCGCGGCCCTGGGCAAGGTGACGCAATGCGCCGGCACGGGGCCGTATCGACCGGAGGCCCTGCGAAATCACGACGACTTCAAGCAGTATTACGAGCCGCTCGAAGGCGCCGCCCCATCAGCGCCGCCCGCGGATCAACCTGTTCTTCCATCGATGGACGGCGAAAGCCGGCCACAGGTCTGAACACGTAGGAACCGAGGCCACTCAAGCTATGACCTTCATTCTCCTCACGGGGGCCGGATTTTCCTACAATTGGGGTGGTCCGCTCGCCTCGGATGTCTTCAGTGCCTTACTGGCCGATAGGGGCTTGGACGATCACACCCGTGATCTCCTGTTCGATTCAGGTGGTGCATTTGAGAAGGTTTTGGCCGACCTGCAGGTATCAACAGAGCCCGTTGACCAAAAGCGACACGATGCTCTCATCACCGCGGTGGCGGGGATTTTTAACGGCATGAACAACACCTTCATGCACGTCCCATTCGAGTTCGAGAACCCGCCAAGCGTCCAACACTCCATGGCGAGCTTCCTCAGTCGGTTTCACGCCATCTTCACGTTGAACCAGGACGCTCTCCTCGAACAACACTACAATCCTCTGATCGGACCGCCAATGAATTGGGGTCACCTTCAGTTGCCGGGCATGAAGTTCATGCAACCATTTCAGCCGAGCGGTGCACGGCAGGATAAGTTTGCAATTATGGAGCCGAACCCACCCTTCACGACGTTCGGTCACGGCGCCCAGCCATACGTGAAGCTGCACGGTTCGGTGAACTGGATGGAATCTAACCGAGGAAGGCGCATCCTCATCATGGGTGGCCAGAAGGCGGTGAGTATCGGACTTTATCCAATTCTGACGTGGTACCATGAAGAGTTTCGCAAGATGCTGGTTAGACCATCGGCCAGGCTTATGGTCATCGGGTACAGCTTCAGCGACACGCATATCAACGACGCATCGTGGACGGCATCGCAGCAGGGCTGAGGGTCTTTGTCATCGATCCATTTGCCCTCAAGGCCCTTCAGAATGACCCCCGTATCGGCAAAGCCAGGTCAGCACTCATCGGATATTCGGACCGATCACTGAAGACCACCTTCGGTGGGGACCGGTATGCCCATAACCAAGTTTCGCAATTTTTCGTCCCGTAATCGACAACACCTGGCGACCTATCAGGATGCCGGAGGAATCTCGAGAACCTCACTTTTCGATTTTGAGTCGAGCGCTTAAGGTTACGTCAGGTAGCCCTTTGACAGGGACACAACCGACGGCACCGCAGCATGAAGCCGCCTTTCAAACAGAACGACGTTTTCAAACACATCGACTTCGACCAACTGAACGCCTGCGTCGGCAACAACGGCGGCCCATACGACCTTTACGATTATGCCAAAGGCTATTTCGACGCGACCAAAACACTATTGGCCCACGCGCGGGATGACGGAAATCTCATTGACCTCATCGTATATCCGATCTGCTTCAATTTTCGTCACGCGATGGAGCTTTACCTCAAGTACGTCATCAAGGACCTTTCAGAGGCCAAAGGAACGGGGCACCGATTCAAATCGAGTGGCCATACGCTCGGGAAAAACTGGGTCGCGGCGAAGAGCCTGCTCAAGCACATCGAGACGACTGAAGAGGATGTCGCCTATTTTGAGACTGTCGTGACGTGCATCGACGAAGTTGATCAGACCAACGGCCAGACTTTTCGATACCCTGATAACATCAAAGGCAATCGCCACCTTGAAGAATGGTCCACCATCAATCTGCCTACCGTACAAGCTCATAACGAGAAGATCGCGGCCATAGCCCACACTTGGCACGCGCGCATCGAGTCCGCACTCGAGAGCAGCCGCATAGCTGCGCAAGACAACGCCTAACGAAGCCACTGCTTCGATAGCTCCGTCCTAATGGTCTCCGCTTCAGCGCGTTTTCTTCTTTTCTCGGCGCCTTAAGAACTCCCGGGCCGCTTGCTCCATGACGTCCCAAGCAGCCCGATGCTCGTCGAGGGCAACTTGTTTGATGTCCGCGATGACGTCTTTGTCCATCATTGCGATGAACGTCACCCGGTCACCGATCGGAGTTCGCTTTCCCCTTTTCGCCGCCCTCTTGCCAACCATTCGTCCGTCCACCGCGAAGAATCGTAGCTTAACCATAGTGCGGCGGACCTGCCGGCGCCAGCCAAGGCGAATTTCTTCTTATATAAGAACTAGATCGCTTCTTATATAAGAAGAGAGCGCTAAGCCCTTGACTCCAGCTGACGTTCCTGCTTTGAATGTTCTTGTTTCGTTCACGGTAGCGTTCAAGGTTCGTCATGTCGGGCAGCATCGGAAACTGGAGGGTCGAGCTCATCGAGGCTCACCGCGACCTCTTTGCTCCGCCCTGCGACGCCGCGCTGGCGGCGCAAGGCGCCCCCGAGTGCGGCCCCGGCTGGCATGACCTACTCAATCGGCTTTGCGTCCGGATCCGGAAGGCGACCCGCGCCGAAGGCACATTCAAGTTCAACCAGATCCGGGAAAAATATGGGACCCTCCGAGTCTACTGGGGCGGCAGGCTGTCTCAGGAGGCGACCGTCCAAGTCGAAGAAGCCATCGCTCTGGCGGAAGCTCGCAGCGCGACCTGCTGCGAGGTCTGCGGCGAGCCCGGCCGGCTACGCGGCGGTACCTGGCTGACCACCCGCTGCGCGGCCCACGCCGCGGGCCAGGCACCCATTGAGGTCAAGCCGGGGCTCGAGAACATCTACATCGTCGGCTATGTCGCCGATGACCGGACCCAGATTAGCTGCCGCCGCTACGATCGCGACACCGACACCTTCACCGAGGTCGATCCGGCCTCCCTTCTGGTCGAGGAGTAGCGCCGTGAAGCTCTGGCCCATGTCCGACCTTCACATCGAGCTCACCCGGGGCTGGGACTTGCCGGCTGGAGACGCTCGACCGGAATTCGACGTCATGATCGTCGCCGGCGACCTGATCACGCGTATGGAGCGGGGAGTGAAGTGGTTGCTGGATCGCGTGCCCGACCGGCCGGTGATCTACTGCATGGGCAACCATGAAGCTTACGGCACCGACATCGACCGCACGATCGAGAAGGCCAAAGTGGCCGCGGCCGGCACGAACGTGCACGCGCTGGAGAACGAGACCGTCCGCCTCGGCAACGTGACGTTCGTGGTCTGCGCGCTCTGGACCGATTTCGCGCTATTCGGAGATCAGCGCCGGGAGATGGCGGTCGCGGCGGAGCGCATGAACGACTTCAAGCGGATCAGGACCGGCCGATATGTCGAGCGCTTTCGTCCTCCGCACGCGCTGGCCAGGCACCGGCGGTCCCGGGCCTTCCTCGAAGCCGAGCTCCGCAAGGATCGGCCCGGTCCCCTTGTGATCGTGGCCCACCATGCCTGCCGGCGACCGGAGCTCCTCTTGTCGGACCCGCCCAATCCGGACGAGCTCTTGAGCGCGGCATTTTATAGCGACCTCACCGACCTCATGGTGCCGGCGCCAGACGACGGTCGCGGCGCCCTGCGGCCCGCAGACCTCTGGATCTACGGGCACACCCATGAATCCTTCGACGCCGTGATCGGCGAAACCCGCGTCCTGAGCAACGCCAAGGGCTATGGCCCGTGGCCCCCGAGCCAAAGCGCCTGGGACAATCAGGATTTCAACGAGAAGCTCATCATCGAGATCTGAAAGGGCCGACCATGACCGACGCCGACCAGAAACACACCGAGACCCACCCCGCCCTTTCCATGGTTTCGGATGCCTCCTCATGCTCTCCCCCAAGACCCGTCGCGGCCGCCCCGACCTCTTCTCGTCCGCCAAAACCGCTGCCCCGATCCCCGCGCGACACCCTGCGCTCAGAGAGCGCTCGCGATCGCATCGCTCGATCCGGAGGTGCGCGCGATCTCACACGTTGCGACGGCGAATGTTGGGCCCGCGCAAGTAGTCGACCTCGACGCCGTCGTCCTGACGCGGCCCGACGGCCGACACTATCTCGACGTCGTCCCGGCCCGCCGGGTCCGCCATCTCGACGAAGAAGGTCTGGTCCAGATCGCGCTACGCGAGCTCGAACTGCAACAGCTCGTCGTCACGGCCGAGGATCTGCGCGCCGAGCCGCGCCGGTCCAACGTCCGCCTGGTCTGGTCCTACAGAGACCAGCCTATCCCCGTCCCGCTGCGCCTGCGCATCCTCAAGGCTCTCGCCGACGAGGGGCCGGTGGAGCTCGGCCACTTGCTCGAGATGGTCAGCAGCGACCGGGATCCCTCGCCGGCCGTGATGTCGCTCGCCTGCTCGAACCTCCTCGAACTCGACCTGACGTCCGAGCCGCTCGGACCATCCACCATGACGAGGTCTCGCACATGAAGAAGACCAAACGCCGCCGCTCGCCCGGGATCGACGTCCGGTGGGGAAAGAAACGCCTCGTCGACCAGCACTGCATGGCGCCGGGCACCGTTTTGATCGACCGGATCTTCGACCGTGATCGCGGCCGCTTCGAGAATCCCGATGATCCCGCGGTCGAGGGCAACTTCTACCTGGAAGCCGAGGGCGACAATGACAGCCCTGCCTCGAATGGCCGGCCGGAGGCTATGACGGCACTCGTCGGAGCCGCCTTCGAGGCTGCGGCCTCGCCGGAACTGCGGCGCCGGCTGCGCCACGGCCAAGCGCTCTGCGTCGTCGTGCTGGTGCCGACGGCTGCCTGGGTCCTGCCGGTCGCGGACCACTTCCGCCGCTCGTTCGGCGATCGCTGGCTGCAGCACACCAGGAGCGGGCCCAATCAGCGGGGCCTGGGAGCCTCCTCCGGCTCAAGCGCGGTGTCGGGCGCCTTGGCCAGCGGCCAGTCCGTGGTGGGCATTTCCGCCGACGTCAGCCTGCTCCCCCGCGCCCTGGTCGGTGCTGCCGACCTTACGATCCAGCTCGGGCCTCCGACCGGCGCCGTCGTGAAGACCGCGATCGGGCGCTTCGCCGGGCGGGCCCCCATCGAACTGGACGACGCCGTCCTCGCCGAGCTCGATCTCGACGACCTCCTCGCGGCCTTCCGCCCCGGAACGGGCGCGCAACGCATCGCGCAGCGGCTCGCCGCTGCGGGCGCCGCCCTTCGGGCAATCACCGAACTCCGGGAGGCCAACGCATGCTCGTCGTGAAAGTCGAACTTTGGCCGGCTGGCAGCAGCGCGCTGCGGCAACCGCTCGGGACGATGCACATCGGAAACGTGAGCAACCTGGCCGACCTGAGCGATTACCAGGTGATCGTTATGGAGACAGCAAATGCTTTGACCGGCACGCCGCCCGGCATCGCAAAGTTTTCCGTCCTCGCCCATGCGCGCCGGCAGCGCGTCTGGGCACTTCTTCAACGGGCATGTGGGGAGGCGATGATGGCCGAGTGGACCGATTTGTAGGGCTGACACTGAATTCGGAGGGGGCCGTCGGGAGGATTTCTACAAGAAAGTCTCGATGCTTGATCCGCAAGTTATGAATCCTACAGGACCCTGTAATTCAGCTGACTCAGCTAGTCAGACGAATCCTTGAAAAACCGTCGTAAGCCACTGAGTGGACATTGCTTTTTCCAGATTCCGTTTGACGCGCTGCGCGATTGGGGTATCAGCTGGGTTTAGGTCCGAGAGCAGGCAGGCGCCTTTTTGGCTTCCCGAAGAGTGACCTCGCCTAGGATTCGCATCCAATGGCGGCCGGTGCCGACCAGCTCTCCGGCCGTACGACATGAGGTCGACGAGGACGACGTTCGTCGCGAAGCGACGACGAAGAACGGAGAACCTCGCGTCGAAACGAAAAAGGCGGACCGCTGTAACGGCCCGCCCTTCGTTCGGAAGGAGATTTGAGAAACCTCGGAAGAGGAACCCAAAACGACCTACCCAACAGATGCCCGCACCACATCAGCTCTGTGGCGGGTTGGCAAGGCCGCCAAGGGCTCCGCTTCCGCAGATCCACGTAATCCACCGCCCCCGTCCGGAAACCGTTTTCCGGTAACGGCGGAGCTTTGCCCGGAGGCAAGCCACCGATGTCAGCGACGATGATCCACGAAACGTATTTCATGCCCGATACGTCGCTACGGGACGCGCGGCCGGAAGACGACGTGCAGCCGGAGATGTTGCCCAGCCTGTCGAGCCGCACGATCTCGCTGCACTCGGCGATCTCGGTCCACGGCTGGGATTTCTTCGACGGGCGTAAGGTCTGGTACGAGGCGGAGCTCGAACAGAACTTCGCGCTCGTCCTCGCCATGCGGCGCGACGTCGTCGAGATCGCCGAGCAACCGCCGGCGGTGACCTATCTCGACGACCACGGCCGCAAATGCCCCCACACGTTCGATTTCCGGGTCAAGTTGACCACCGGCAGCACCGGCCTGGTCGCCGTCAAACCGGCAGCCTTGGTCGCAAAGACCGGCGTCGATCGCGTCGTGGAGCTAATCGCAGAGCAGATTTCGCCTTCGCTCGCCGATTGGACGCTGCTCTTCACCGACATGGATCTCTCGCTCACCGACCTGCTCAACGCGAAAGTCATCCATCACGCCCGGCGCGATCCCTGGCCGCAGGACGACGCCGTCATCACCCGGCTCATCCGTAATCTCAAGCGCGAGATCACGATCGGCGAACTGGCGGGCAGGTCCGGGCTCGGCGGCTACGCCTTCGAGGCGATCGTGCGCGCGATAGCGGATGGCAAGCTCAAGCCCGTCGAATACGGCACCCTCGACGACAATCTCGCGGTCGTCGCCGCGAAACGGAAGCGCAAGGCCTAATCGCCAGATGCTTCAGCGCGCCCACGAGCTTCTTCCTCCGAAGCCGCCGCGTTCCCGGCAGGCTTTGCGCTGGCATGTCGGCGATACCGCCATCGCCAGCATCATGGGAGAGCCATGCCTGCGAAAGAAGGTCGACAAGGGCGGCTTCCTGTTCGAGACCCTCTCGCTGCCGAAACGCAAGATCGCTCTGACGTTCGAGGAATTCGACCTCCTCAAGGACGGTTACGAATTCGACATCGACCACCTCAGCACCGAGCCCGGCAGGGCCGCGGGCAAACTGCACAGCGACGAGGAGATGATCGCCGATCTCGGCGACGAGCAACGCGAACTGGTCGCCAACATGCTCGTCGCGGTCAAGAAGTTTCTGGCGATGCAGGCGCGCGGTGCGGCCTCACGCTACCGGCCGAACCTCGGCCGTGTCCTCGAGAAGATGCAGACCGAGCTTTTCCCGACGCCGGCGAGCCGAGGCGGCCAGATGGCAAAGCCGGCGTTCAAGCTCGTCGGTCCAAAGCGCTTTCTCGAGTGGGTGGACAACTATCTCGAAATGGGCCCGCTCGGCCTGGTGAAGCAGTACCACCTTTGCGGCCGCTACGGCGAACGGTATGGCTGGGAAGAGCGGCAGATCCTGATGGATTTCGTGTACCGCTACCTCAGCCTCGAACAGCCGACCATCGTCTCCATCCGGGACGACATGGAGGTGGAGTTCGCAAAGATCAACCGCGGACGCATTGAGGCCGCTGGGCTCGATCTGGCCGACTATAAGGGCATCGACCTCGCCCGCGTCACCAAGGATTTCAAGGAGCACATGGCCGCGCGCGGCGTCTCGCTGCTCACCTGCCCTGCCATCGATCTGCTGCGCATCGAAATCCGCCGCCTGCCGCCCTTCGACGTGGTCGCCGCCCGCAAGGGCGAAGAAGTCGCATTGCGCTTCTTCCACCCGTCGAAAGGCGGCGTCCATGGGCTCGTCTTTCCCATGGAGCGCGTCGAAGCGGACGACTGGAAGACCCATCTCCACACGCTGGTGATGGAGCTGCCGGCGATCTGGCACGCGATCAGCCCGGAACTGCGGGAGGCCGCCCCGAAGAAGCGGTGCGTCTTCAGCGCCGCGATCTGTTGCACGACGAGGGTCATTCCCGCGATGACGCTCGCGCTCAGCACCGGCGCTTCCAACACCAAGCAACTGCTCCGGATGTGCCTGTCGGACAAGACGGCGCTGGCGCGCAGCCTCGGCTGCGAGACGCCCTGGGAATTTCGGGGAACGATGGGCACGTTCGTCATCGACGAGGGCTCCGCCCTGCTCAACGCGCAGACGGAGTTCATCTGCACCGATCTCGGCATCAGACTGAAGAGCCCGCAGATCAACACGCCGCAGCAGCGCCCCAAGATCGAACGCTTCTTCCAGACCCTCGACATCAAGGGGCTGCTGCGCTTCTCCGGTCGGGCGTTCTCAAATCCGCAGGTGCGCGGGAAGTACGAAAGCCTCGCGCGGGCCTGCGTCACGGTCGAGGAGCTCGCGGCTCTGATCGTGCGGTTCGTGGTCGACGTCTACCACAATCTTCCCCACGCCGGGCTGGGTGGCGAGACGCCGCGCCAGCGCTGGCTCGAGCTCACGAAAAAGCGCGCTCCCACCGTGCCCCCCGGTCCGAACCGGATCCGCCGGGCGTTCGGCGAGACCTTCCCCGTCGTGCTGCAGGCCCAGGGCATCGAAATCTTCGGAAATTGGTACCGCTCGCCACTCACGGACCACTTGTTCCAGAAGGTCCCCGAGCGCGACTACAAGGTGACAGTCGATGGCGAAGACCTTGGCGCCATCTCGTTGCTCGTCAATGGCGAACGGAAAACCGTGGTCGGCCCCAAGATCATGCAGGGCGTGAGCGCCGCCGTTTGGGACGCCGCCCTGGCCGACCTTCGCCGTCAGAATCAGGAACTGCAGAGGCTGGTCAAACCGGTCGTCCACCGCGCCATCGAGTTCGCGCAGAAGGGCGATGCCGAAACGCGCAAGCGCCTCAGCATCCTCTATCGGCCGAAGTCCCGCGCGGAGCTCGAGGCGATCCGGATGCGGATGAACAAGACCGTCCGGTATCGCGAGGAGCCCCTCAAGCCGCAGGACGCACCGATCGACGTGCTCGCGCGTCGCATTCCCGTCGGCACCAAGGCGCCGCCCCGCGACCCGGTCCGTGAGCTGCCGTCGACCTCTCAGCCCGATGTGCCGGCCGAAAAAAGGACCGCAGCCAAGCCCGCCGGCAAGCCGAAGTCGCGGACCCGAGCCGAGAAACCGCAGCCGCAACCACCCAAGAAACCGACCCGCAAGTGGGTCATCAAGAGGACCTGACATGGCCGACCATTTCGCCGACCCGTCCGCCTATCTCCGCGAACTCTGGAGCGACGGTGACCGCAAGCGCAACGGCCGCATCGAAGCCGTGAAGAGCATGTATATCGAAACGGAACGCGACGAGATCCTTAAAAGCCATCTCGAGCGCCTTGCGCGGAACGCCGCGTTGCGGGTCGACCAGTCCATGCCCAATGCCGCCGATAACCGGGCGCCGGGCAAGGCCCTCGTCATCATGGGCCCGAGTGGTGCCGGCAAGACCCGGCTCGTTCAGCGCACCTTCCGCAACAGCCCCTACTTCCCGAATTACGGCGTCGCGGATGCGCGTAGCCCCCTGCTCAGCATCCAGGCGCCCGCACCTTGCACTCTGCTGCAGATCGCGCTGCGGATTCTGGAAAAGCTCGGCTACCCGATCGAGCGCGATCTGCGCGAGAACAAGGCGTGGTTGCGCGTCCGCCAGCAGTTCCGTCTGCACGGCATCCTGTTTCTCCATATCGACGACATCCAACACGTGCTGCATGCGCTGAGCGAGGACGAAATCCAGAAGGTGCGCGACACGCTGAAGGACATCATGCTGCTCGACTGGCCGGTGCAGCTCATCTTGAGCGGCATCCCCGACCTGATGCCGTTCGTCCGCAAGGATCGCCAGCTCCGCCGCCGCTCCCGCTTCATGTATCTCTCCAAGCTGTCCGCGGCAGAGCACGCCGAATTCCTCGGCGAAGCCGTCGAGGCGTACGCGGCGACGGCCGGCCTCAAGGTTGCGATCGACGAGGACGCCATGCTGGTCCCGCGCCTCCTCCACGCCGGCCAGTACGAAATGGGCATCAGCCTCGAAATCCTCGGCGAGGCCGTCGAAGCCGCCCTCGACCGCGACGGCAAGACCCTCAAGCTGGTCGACTTCCAGAACGCCTACGCCGACCGCAACCTGATGCCCGACGACCAGAACATCTTTTTCGCGACGCCTGGCACACGATCGACGCCACGCTCGTCCGCCCGGCGGATGTCGAGGAAGACAAGGCCGAGGCGCAGATCGCGGCCCACAAAAAGACGCGCCGGAGCAAGTCGTGAAGCCGCTCCGCCATACCGTTCCGCTCGGCGCCGGCGAGACGCCGGCGAGCTTCACGTCGCGCCTGGCCGCCCTCCATGGATTGCCGGCCCGCGAATTCTGCCTGGACATGAGCACCACCTTCCAGAAGGTCGTCGACGGCGCGCCTGAAGCGCTCGCCATCATCGCCGGCAAGGGCGGCGCCGACGCAGTCGCACTCACCAAGAACGCCTTCGTCAAGACGGCTGAGCGGCGTTACCTTCACCGCGGTCAGGAGCTTACCCGCGACAACCTGCGCCGCGCCACCGTCGTGGTCTGCCCGAAGTGCCTGGCGGAGGACCTCGCCGGCGCGCCGACGTCGTGCCCGCAGGTCGTGGCCTATCAGCGTGCGCGTTGGCCGATCGCGGCTCTGAAGACCTGCGCGATCCACCTGACTCCCCTGGTCGTTGTCGACAAGGACATGACCCCGAGCACCCTCCACGACTGGTCGCACCACGTCGCCAAGATCCTCCCCTTCCTACCTCGCCTGGCAGCCGAGGCCGGGACCCGCCCGCTCACCGCCTTCGAGACCTACATCCTCAACCGCACGAATGGCGGGCCGGCCGGCGTCGGCTTGATCGACACCCTGCCGTTCCACGTCGCGATCGAGGCCTGCGAGCTGTTCGGGGCCGTCGCCGTCTTCGGCCGCACGCCGAACCTGAAGACCCTCACCGACGAGGAATGGCGCCAGGCCGGCGCCGCCGGCTTCGACATCGTGAGCGCCGGCAAACCCGGCATCGAGGTCTTCCTCGAAGACCTGCAGGCGTCCTACCCCTACACGCGCGCCGGCACCGAAGGGCCGCAGGCCATCTTCGGCCGGATCTACCAGGTCCTGGAATTCGGCCGCGAGGATCGCGCTTACGACCCGCTGCGCGAGCTGGTCGGCAACTTCATCCTGGAATTTCCCAGTGGGGCCCGGCGAAGTCGTCTTCGGCAATGCCGCCGAGACCCGCCGGATGCATTCTATCCGGACGCTGTCCATGGAGACCGGCCTCCACCCGAAGCGCCTCCGGAAGCTGCTCTCGTCGGCGGGAATGCTGCCCCCGAACGCCGACGAGCTCGCGGACGGAAACTGCCTCTTCGACGCCCAGAAGGCCCTTTCCCTGGCCCAGGCGGCCGCCGCGGCCACCCTCTCCGTCCGGGACGCCGGCAACTACCTCAACGCCCCGCGCGTCCAGCGGGACATGCTCTACCGGTCTGGGCTGCTCCTACCGCGGATCAAGGCCACCGACCACGGCGCCGCCGACCTCTTCGCTCCCGAGGACCTGGACGCCTTCCTCGCCCGCCTGCTAGACGGCGCCGCGCCGGTGCCGGCCGCGGAAGACGGCCTGGTCGACATCCCGACCGCGGCCAAGGTCGCCTGCTGTGGCTCCGTCGAGGTCGTCCGGGCTGTTCTCGACGGACGCTTGGCTCGGAAGGCCCGGTTGACCTCCGAACGCGGCTACATGGCCCTCCTCGTGGACGTGGAAGAGGTCCGCGCGCTCGTCCGAGGAGCCGATCCAGCCGGCTTCAGTGCTGAAGCGCTCGGTGCGCGGCTGCAGACCCGGCCTCACGTGATCCGCAAGCTGATCGTCACCGGCCACCTCAAGTCTGAAACAGTGATCAACCCGGTCAACCGCTGTCCGATGACGGTCGTTCCGACGGCTGCGGCCGAGCGGTTCGAGACCGAATTTGTCACGCTGTTCGCGATCGCCCGTCGGCAGGGCCGCCATCACATGGCGGTCAAGAAGGACCTCGAGGCCACCGGCGTGAAGCCGGCCATGGACTCCGAGAAGGTCGGGGCGACGTTCTATCGCCGCGCCCAGATCGAGCATCTGTCGAAGAAGCTCACACGGCGCAGCACCGAGGAGAACCGCAATTGTCGATGAACAATCTCAAAATTCAACGCGCGCAGCAGGTCACCGACGAGGTCGTGGCCGGCTGGAACGAAGCCCTGCAACTACTGCAGACATGCTGGGTCAATGGCGCCGGCGTGCTGTGCGATCCCGGCAATACCCGCACCAAGCTCTACGACGCGAAATGCGCCATCGAAAAGGCGCTCGGCGCGATGCGCCACTTCAGCGACTGGCCCCGAGAGCGGGACTACGACTGAGCGAGCCTCACCCACTGAAGTCACGACGAAAGGAGCCTACCGATGGCCTACACCTATGCCGATTTCAAAGACGGAGCGCCCCACTTCATCATGGCCGCGCTCGGCCCCGCCTTCCTCGAAGCTCTCGAAGCCGCAAACACCTACGTCTCCTTCAGGAAGGCCATAATCGCTGTCAACGACGACGACCGGGGCTGCTTCGTGAAGGCGGCACGGCGGTATGCACGCGTCTGCAGTCCGGGAGAACGCGAACTGCTGAAGGGCATCCTGCTGCTGACCGATTTCGCTCACGTCGCCGACGAAATCGCCGCCGGCGAGCCTACGGCAACATGACGCGTTGCGGCGGCCCCTTCCGCGAGGCCCTCGCGGCCTGCGTCGTCAATGCCGGCTACTGACGGTTTGGGCCACCTCGCTTTGAGGGCCCGCACCATGGCGTCTCAATGAAAGGATTCAACAAGAAAATAGCGCCACGATCTTGACATTGCACCCGCGCTTTGAATCGATGCCGTACAACTTGTGGTTTGGGTCGGAATCCTTTCTGAGCGATTTTCCATGAAGCTCGCAGAACTTTACAGAACTGAGCGATGTTCCATTGAGGTGGGCGTCGACGGGCCTCGTTACGGCGACCGCATGAAGCTGCTCGCACGCTATCACTTCTGGCCCGGATCTGGATCTCGCAGGCACGGCACGCTCTGGGAGCATCAGGACGCGGCAATAAGCTCTTGCGTCGCATACCTCTGTAGTGACCGGTCCATCGCTGCGGAGGAAATCAAGCACGAGGCGGCGCTCGTCAAGATGGCCACGGGGACCGGGAAATCTGCGATCATCACGGT
The DNA here is from genome assembly GCF_001238275.1 of Bradyrhizobium viridifuturi. GTDB lineage: Bacteria > Pseudomonadota > Alphaproteobacteria > Rhizobiales > Xanthobacteraceae > Bradyrhizobium > Bradyrhizobium viridifuturi. Next base: position 3,417 of record NZ_LGTB01000066.1, on the reverse strand, counting down.
TCTTTCGCGCTGTCTGCCCGAGGTCAAAAAGGTGCTGGTTCTTACGCCTCGGGAGGCGCTTCGAGAGCAGTTGTACGCCTATGTCCGGCGTGGATTCTGGTCCAAGATGAAGCTTTGCGATCCGTCGGGAAAGGAGCAGTTCGACGATGACTCCGGCGATCACGCCGGCGGGGTCGTCGGACCTGCGTATATCAATCGGTTTCTTCCCAGCAACGCAGCGGCAATCCTTGCCGCCGCCCCACAGAGAGATCGCCTCATCCTTGTCGGCACCCTCCAAGCCCTTGACCAGGTCAGGCGCACCAGCCTGAAGGACAAGCCGGATCCGAAGGCTTTAACGACCCCCGAGCAATGCAAAGAGCTAATTCAGTTGATCGGAGGCTTCGATCTTATCATCGTGGACGAAGGTCACTACGAACCCGCGATTTCGTGGAGCCGGGCGATCCGAGAGGCCGACCTGCCAACGATCCTTTTCAGCGCGACCCCCTACCGCAATGACTACAAGTCTTTCCGGGTCCGCGGCCGTTTCGTGTTCAACGAGCCGATTCTCACAAGCATTAAAAAGCACAAGATACGAAAGCCGGAGTTCAGGGCCCTCACAAACGTGCGCGCAGAGCTAGGTGCCGAATATTCCGATTCTCACGTGGTATCCGCGGGCTCCGGGTCAGAGGACACACGGAGAAAAGATCCACTTCAGGATGCCGACCGTGACGACGCCACGGCGTTTGTCAGCGACCTTCTCAAGCAGAAGCTGCCATCCATCTCCGAGGTGGCGAATCCGAAAGTCGTAATCCATGCCAGTGATTTCGAAAAGGCAGCGCTATTGCAGAAGTCGCTGACCGATCAAAAACAGCGAGCTTTGCTCGTCCATCATGCGGTCAAGAAGAACGATCCCGCTCGACTTTGGTTCAAGACCGTCCACGCGGCGCAAACGGCCTCAGGTACCGATTCCGTAAAATATTGGGTGCATCAAACGAAACTGTTGGAGGGTATTGATGATCCTTCGATCGTGGCGGTCGCCTTGTACGACGCATTTGGGAACGCTCGTCAGCTGATTCAGCAGGTCGGGCGAGCGCTGCGTTCCGCTACCGAAGGAAAGAAGGCAGAGACCGCCTATGTGTTTGCCTCGCCCAGGCTGCTCGAGCGCGTCGAAAATCAATGGAAACGCTATCTCGACTTCGAGAAATATTGTGCGGACAACACGAAACACGTGGTGATTAGCGAGGCGGCGCTTCCAGATCGGCTGCTGAGAGATATGCCGGACCTTCAGTACGTCCAAGGCGACTTCAGGCCCCGGTTCAGCGATCAACTCTATAAGGACGACGTGAAGCTGCCCGCAAGCGGGGCAATCTTCGATCTGACCGGGCCGTTTGATAAGGAAGATATCGAAAAAGAGGTCATTGAGGCTCTCCTCAGGCAGGATCGGTTCAAACCTATCAAGATTGGCGGTCTTCCCGACAATGTGGTTGGCATCGCCTACTACGGCTGGCAAACGTCTCGGCTCCTAACTCGGCATTTTTTCCCGGAATGGACGCTTGGCGTCTGTGTTCTCATCAACCATGGCCCCTTAGTTTTGGCCCATGACACCGAAGGGATTGTCTTTGAGGCCGACCGGCTTGGCCTCTCGAGGATCGCTCCAGAAGTGCTCGCAAGAGGAATGCCGAAATCCACGAACGGCAGGGCAGTTCGGCTCTCGCGGATTTCGTCCGCATCGTTGGACGTGTCGGAGCGAGCCATACGTTCACAGGTGATCAGCACCCATTCCTTCGAAAATACGTTCACTGACTTGTTGAATCCCGGCATGGTCCCGACTTCTGCCTACGGGTTCGTTGGGCGGCGAGGTCGATATTTGGGTCTTCTAAGAGCGCGAATCCGAGACGCCTTTCCGGAGCCGCGGCCTATGGAGGACTACCTCGGATGGGCGACCGAGATACTTAGCCAGTTTGCCCAAACCAACACGGAGTCGAACCCCGTGTTCAGCCGCTATGCAAAGATTTCCTCACCGCTCACCGAAGATGAGGCGGCCCCCCAAAGCATTCTCTTTGATTTCGGCTCATCCTTTGCCGATCAGCTGGCCGACGATGCGGACGACGGCAAAATGGCACGAATCCTGGGCGACGCTGATTACGCTGACCTGTGCGCCGACGTGGATGACCAGGGTAACTTCGAGGTCAAGATCGAGGGAAAGGCCATTCCCTGCAACGTGGAGTACAAAGCGAAGACCAAGAAGTACCGTGTGCAGAGCGTTGAACTGGACCAGCATTTCAAGACGGTGTCGGAATTCGGTCGACTGTCGGCTTCGACGCTCACCCAGCTCATCAATCGAGACCAGATGTTCCGGATAATTCCGGAGCAAAGCAGCGTGGTCTACGCTAATGGACGGTTCTACTCTCCCCAGGGATTTGGACCTCGCGAAGACGGTAGCATCCCTCAATTGGAGAACGTTTTCGCGGTCCCTATTCTAAAGGACATCGATACAGAAAAAGGGGAAAAACTCTACGCTCCAGATAGGGCAGCTTGGGCCGAGAAATCTCTTTTTGGCCTCATGAAATCAGTTTGCGCGCACACCGGCAAACCGCTGGCGAAATGGGGAGATTTTGGCACGAGGGCCAGCAGGTTCGATTTGGTCGTTTGTGATGACGACAGCACGGAAGTTGGTGATTTCCTTGCCCTCAATTCGAAGGATCGGATCGCCTGCATCATTCATGCGAAGGCTGCCGAGAAGGTTCATTCCGTTAGCGTCACCGCGATCGAAGCCGTGGGCAGGCAAGCTCTTGCATCGCTCGCGTTCTGCTCGACGGTCGCACTTGCACCGAAAAAGGATCCTGACCGCTGGAATACAGACGTTTATGCAAACAAGGTGCCGCTGACTGGGCTTAGCCGCATCTTCAAAAACGCGCGAAACCTCTCAGTCGGAGAGGTCGACGACGCCGTCAAGGGCGCGCTTACCAACCGGAGTTGGCAACGAGAAGTCTGGATCTTGGCGGCGCGATTGCTCGACCGGTCCGAGCTCGAGGACGATTTGCGCGGGCCGCGCACAAACCGGAGCTGGCAGATGCAAATGTACTTGGACACCCTTTTTACCTCATGCGCACGCGGGAATACCGGACTTCGGATTTATTGCCATTAGCCAACGATGCGGATGAGTAGCAACGAGAAGGAGGAACACGTGCCGAGAAAAATGACCGGTTCCGATGGGGTGTCGGTTACTATTCCAGATGGCGGCCGCGGGATGCAGGGGTCGGATGGTCACATGGTTGCCATCCCTGCTGGGGCGCGGGGCATGCAAGGCAGCGATGGTCGAATGGTCGCGATCCCCTCCGGTGCACGCGGAATGCAGGGCAGCGACGGTCGCATGGTGGCAATCCCGGCAGGCGGGCGTGGCATGCAAGGCAGAGACGGCAGAATGGCCGCAATTCC
>NZ_LGTB01000065.1 GCF_001238275.1 Bradyrhizobium viridifuturi | reverse complement strand
CATCCACTTCTCGGTGTTCGGCCACTCCTTCATCTCGCGTCTGGTGACGCAGATGTATTTCCCCGGCGATCCCCTGTTCCCGTTCGACCCGATCTTCAATTCGGTGACCGACGAGAAGGCGCGGGCGCGGATGATCTCCTCGTTCGATCTCGAGAACACCAAGCCGGAATGGGCGCTGTGCTATCGCTTCGATATCGTGCTGCGCGGGCGCAACGCCACGCCGATGGAGACCAAGTAAGTGTCACGTCCTGATGGAATCACGCCCTCGCAGACCGTCGGCCCATATTTCAAATACGGCCTGACGCCGAACGGCGAGTATGAGTGGAACGACGCCTTCACCAACAATCTGCTGACGCCGGATACATCCGGCGAACGGATCCGCGTCGAGGGCAAGGTCTATGACGGCGACGGCGCCGTGATCCCGGATTGCATGCTGGAGATCTGGCAGGCCGACAGCCAGGGCCGCTTCTCCGACCCGCAGGATGCGCGCGCGCTGCCGAATTCGTCTTTCAAGGGCTTTGGCCGTTGCGGCACCGACAAGAGCGGCGGCTATTCGTTCGACACCATCAAGCCGGGCTCAGTACCTGATGCCGACGGCAAGCCGCAGGCGCCGCACATTGTGCTCGCGGTGTTCGCGCGCGGCATGCTGCTGCACCTCTATACCCGGATCTATTTCGACGACGAGGCCGGTAACGCGACTGATTCCGTGCTGGCACTGGTGCCGGCCGATCGTCGTGCGACCCTGATCGCCAAGCGCAAGCCCGGTGCTGGCCACACCTACGCGTTCAACGTCCGTCTGCAGGGTGACAGCGAGACGGTGTTCTTCGACGTGTAGCGAGAAGACTTGATCATTGTGGCCGCTCCCGCGCGCAGTGTCTTAGGCGCGTAAGGTTCTGAACGCCTGCCACATTTCCTGTGCGAACTAAAGTGCCGGTACACTGTCTGATGCGACATGATTGTCGTGGGCAAACGGAAAGTGGACGTATCTGGTGCGGTCGTCGCGCTGCGGGCGACGAGAACGGAGTTCTCGTTGATGAGCCCGGCAGGACTCGAAACTGCAACCAGACCGTTATGAGCGGCAGGGAGAAGATTGCGATCATGCATCGCGGATAAAAAATAATTTCCCGCGAATTTGGCGAACGCGCATTGACGTAAATCAAGATCGTGTCCGCCGGCTTTTAAGAGTCGGGATCGTCAATGAGCCGTTGTGGGCGCGCGAAGGTCTCTAGCGACTTCTTGTTATCGATCACTATCTCTCGCCCGCGGATGCGGACACCGTGCTCGGTAAGCTGAGCGAGATTCCGAGACAGGTTTTCTCGCGTCGTTCCGATATGCGAGGCCAGCTTTCCGCGGTCAAATGGGATCACGACGGCTTCCGCTGCCGGACCCTTGTTCGCTTCGGTCAAGATCCAGTTGGCAAGACGCTCGACCGCAGACCGGGCCATGTAGCCCTTCAATTTCTTGATCGACGACCGATAGGCAAAGGCGAGTTCTCTCGCCACCACACGTGCAAACGCTACGTCGCGATCAAACATATCGCGGACGCGTTGCGCGGGAATCAATAGGACGCTCGAGTCCGACAGCGTCCTGACGGAATTCAAGTAAGGTTGGTCGCTGACGACCGCCGCGAGGATGAAGGTTGTAACGGGGTCGACCAGCGAAATTCCCCATTCTTCACCATCCTGTTCAGTAAAAACTTCGGCCAATCCATCAATAAGGATATGCAGAAAATCCGGATGATGCCCTTCGTAGATCAGAACGACCCCCGCCGGGAATTGCTGCAAGAGTGCAGCATCAAGCAGATCGGCGAGCGCTTCTTCCGCGATTCCGGAAAACAGCGGGAGATTCGTGACTTGCTTAAGTTGGTCAGAGCGGAGCAACTTTCCATCCTGTGTTGAGATCAATCTGTGACATTTATCAAATATAGATGTGACTAGCATCAATTGAGGTGACGGGATTCGACAAATCTTCCTCGAAAAGAGCCCGCATGATCGGCTGGCCGCCAGTTGTTTGACGTAGCACAAACTGTGTGAACCCGGTTTCGGCCATCCATTCCCTCGAACGCTTTCTCGGGGGCTAACTATGGCATCACCAACTTCAAGTACCGTCCATCAGGGCCGGGCGCTCTGGCTCTCGACCATCGCCTTCACCATTTGCTTTGCGGTCTGGACGATCTTCTCGATCATCGGCATCCGCATCAAGCAGGAGCTGGGACTAAACGACACCCAGTTCGGCCTGCTGGTCGGTACCCCCATTCTCAGCGGATCCCTGATCCGCCTCCTGCTCGGTATCTGGACCGATCAGTATGGCGGTCGCCGGGTCTATACCGTCGTCATGCTAGCCGCCGCGGTTGCAACCTATCTACTGACCTGGGCGCACACCTATCCCGAATTCTTAGTGGCTGCGTTCTTCGTCGGCATCGCCGGCGGATCCTTCGCGGTCGGCATCGCCTACGTATCGCGATTTTATGCCGCGGGTAAGCAGGGCACCGCGCTCGGCATCTTTGGCGCTGGTAATGTCGGCGCTGCATTGACCAAGTTTGTCGCGCCGTTCGTGCTGGTGGCCTATGGCTGGCAGACGGTCGCCCAGGTCTGGGCACTCGTGATCGGCCTGATGGGCATTACGTTCTGGCTATTCTCCGAAGAAGACCCCGTCGTCCGTGCGCGGCGAGAAAACAACGAGAAGCCGAAAAGCGCTTGGCTGGAGCTCGAGCCGCTGAAGAACATTCAGGTCTGGCGTTTCGCGCTGTACTATTTCTTCGTGTTCGGCGCCTTCGTGGCGCTGGCGTTGTGGCTGCCTCAATATCTGATCAAGGTCTACGGAGTCGACATCAAGACCGCCGGCATGGTGGCTGCGATGTTCTCGCTTCCCGCCAGTGTATTCCGGGCCTACGGTGGCCACCTCTCGGATCGTTACGGCGCACGCCGCGTCATGTACTGGACCTTCCTGGTCGGCGTGGTCGCGACCTTCATTCTATCCTACCCGCCCACCGACTATCTGGTGAAGACGGTCAACGGCGCGGTCGCCTTCCATCTGGAAATGGGATTGGTGCCGTTCACCGTGACGGTGTTCGTGCTCGGCTTCTTCATGGCGCTGGGCAAGGCAGCGGTCTACAAGCACATCCCCGTCTATTATCCAAACAGCGTCGGCGCCGTCGGCGGGTTGGTCGGCATGATTGGCGGTCTCGGCGGCTTCGTCCTTCCGATCGCCTTCGGCGCTCTGGTCGACCTCACGGGGCTGTGGACCAGCTGTTTCATGGCACTGTTTCTGCTGGTTACGGTTTCCCTCGTCTGGATGCACGTGTCGATCCGGCAGATGGAGCGCGGACTCGTCGGCGAAGCGCTCAAGACGCTCCCCGAACTTCCCGAGATGGAGGAGATTCACAGGCCGGAGCACGTCGGTGCCCTGTCTGGCGCGGTACTGACCGACTGGCGTCCCGAAGACAAGACCTTTTGGGAAACGAGCGGCCGGGCGATCGCGCGACGCAATCTCTGGATTTCGATCCCGGCGCTGCTGCTGTCCTTCGCGATCTGGCAGGTCTGGTCGGTGGTGGTAGCAAAGCTGCCCACGGTCGGCTTCAAGTTCACCACGGCTGAGCTGTTCTGGCTGGCGGCGTTGCCTGGCATCTCCGGGGCGGTGCTCCGTGTCTTCTATTCCTTCATGGTGCCGATCTTCGGCGGGCGATTGTGGACCACGCTTGCGACTTGGTCACTGATGATTCCCGCAGTCGGCATCGGTTACGCGGTGCAGACGCCGTCAACGCCATATCCGGTGTTCCTGGCGCTGGCGCTGTTGTGCGGTTTCGGCGGCGGCAATTTTGCCTCCTCGATGTCCAACATCTCCTTCTTCTTCCCGCGTGCCGAGAAGGGCAATGCCCTTGCGCTCAATGCCGGCCTCGGCAATCTCGGCGTCTCAACCGTGCAGTTCGTCGTGCCGCTTGTGATCACGGTCGGTGTGTTCGGCTGGTTCGGCGGCGATCCGACGATGGTGACCAACGGACCGCAGCAGGCCCCGCTCTGGCTGCAGAATGCGGGCTTCATCTGGGTGCCATTTATCGCAGCCAGCGCTTTTGCCGCCTGGTTTGGGATGAACGACATCGCGTCCGCCAAGGCCTCGTTCTCCGATCAGGCGGTCATCTTCCAGCGCAAGCACAACTGGATCATGTGCTGGCTCTACACCGGCACCTTCGGCTCCTTCATCGGCTACTCCGCAGGCTTCCCGCTGCTGGCGAAGACCCAGTTTCCAACGGTCGATGCGCTACAGTTCGTCTTCCTCGGGCCTCTTGTCGGCGCGCTCTCGCGGTCGGCTACAGGCTGGATTTCGGACAAATGGGGCGGCGGTCGTGTCACCCTGTGGGTTTTCGTCATGATGATGGCCGGCGTGCTCGGGATTCTCTACTTCCTCGGCATCAAGGATCAGCCGGGTGCCTTCTGGGGCTTCTTCGCGATGTTCCTGTTCCTGTTCTTTGCGACGGGCGTCGGTAACGCGTCGACCTTCCAGATGATCCCGAACATCATGCGTCGTGAAATGGAGCGGCTGATGCCCACTGCCGATGCGGCCACCCGTCAGCGGCAGGCCGAAAAGGAATCGGCCGCGATCACCGGCTTCACGTCCGCGATCGCTGCTTTCGGCGCATTCTTCATCCCGAAATCCTACGGCACCTCGATCGATCTCACCGGCGGTGTGCAGGCGGCTCTCTGGGGCTTCTTCATTTTCTACGTGATTTGCGTCGTGATCACATGGGCTGTCTATACCCGCAAGGGCGGCCTGCTCCACGACATCGAGCGCGGCGGCCCGATTTCGCCCGCAGTGCAGCCTGCAGAATAAGGAGACGGGACAGTGAGCCATTTTCTCGACAGGCTGTCGTTCTTCACGCGTCCCAAGGAAGAGTTCGCCGGCGGTCATGGTGTGACGACGACGGAGGATCGGTCCTGGGAGGACGGCTATCGCAAGCGCTGGCAGCACGACAAGATCGTGCGATCGACGCACGGCGTGAACTGCACGGGCTCGTGCTCGTGGAAAGTTTATGTCAAGGGCGGCATCGTCACCTGGGAGACCCAGCAGACCGACTATCCACGCACACGGCCCGATCTGCCCAATCACGAACCGCGCGGCTGCGCGCGTGGCGCGAGCTACAGCTGGTACCTCTATTCCGGAAATCGCGTGAAGTATCCTCTGGTGCGGTCACGGCTGTTGAAGCTATGGCGCGCCGCGCGCGCCACCATGACGCCGGTGGCGGCGTGGAAGGCGATCGTCGAGGATCCGAAGAAGCGCGCGGCCTACGTGCAAATGCGCGGTCTTGGCGGTTTCGTCCGCGCAACCTGGGCCGAGGTCAACGAGATCGTGGCCTCGGCCAACGCCTACACCGCCAAGACCTATGGTCCGGACCGCGTATTCGGCTTTTCGCCGATTCCGGCGATGTCGATGGTGAGCTACGCGGCCGGTGCGCGCTATCTGTCGCTGCTCGGTGGCGTCTGCATGTCGTTCTACGATTGGTATTGCGACCTGCCGCCAGCTTCGCCACAGACCTGGGGCGAGCAGACCGATGTGCCTGAAAGCGCGGACTGGTACAATTCCGGCTTCCTGATCCTGTGGGGATCGAACGTCCCGCAGACGCGCACGCCGGATGCGCATTTTTACACCGAGGTCCGCTACAAGGGCGCCAAGAGCGTCGTGATCAGCCCGGACTATTCCGAAGCCTCGAAGTTCGCGGACCTTTGGGTGTCGCCCAAGCAGGGGACCGACGCGGCGCTAGCGATGGCCATGGGGCACGTCATCCTCAAGGAATTCCACGTCGATCGTCAGGCAAAATACTTCAACGATTATGCGCGCCAGTATACGGACATGCCATTTCTGGTGCGCCTGGTGGAATCCGAAGGACGGCTCGTGCCTGAGCGGTTCGTGCGCGCCTCGGATTTTGCCACTTCGCTCGACGAGACCAACAATCCCGAATGGAAGACGGTCGCCTACGATGAGGCGTCCGGCGAGATCGTGGTGCCAAACGGCTCGGTCGGCTTCCGCTGGGGCGAGAAGGGCAAATGGAATCTGGAGGAACGCGAATCGAGGAGCCGCGACACCAGGCTTCGGCTCTCTCTCTCCGATACGAAGGATGAGCTGGCCGACGTCGGCTTCCCCTATTTCGGCAATCGCGAGCACGATCATTTCCAGGGAACCGACCACCCGGACGTGCTGATGCGCAAGGTACCGGCGAAGCGCATCAAGCTCAGGGATGGCGAGACGCTGGTGGCGTCAGTCTACGATCTGTTCGTCGCCAATTACGGCGTCGATCGCGGCTTCGGCGGCGACCATGTCGGCAGGAATTACGATGATGTTCAACCCTACACCCCAGCCTGGGCGGAGAAGATCACCGGCGTGCCGCGCGAGCAAATCATCACGGTCGCACGCGAGTTCGCTGCTAACGCCGAGAAGACCGGCGGTCGCTCGATGGTCATTGTCGGTGCCGGGTTGAACCATTGGTACCACATGGACATGAACTACCGCGGCATCATCAACATGCTGGTGATGTGCGGTTGCGTCGGCCAGTCCGGTGGCGGCTGGTCGCATTATGTCGGTCAGGAGAAGCTGCGGCCGCAATCCGGCTGGACGCCGCTCGCCTTCGGCCTCGATTGGGGCCGCCCGCCGCGGCAGATGAACTCCACCTCGGCCTTCTATGCCCACACTGACCAGTGGCGCTACGAAACGCTTGACGTGAAGGAGATTCTGTCGCCCACTGCACCGCAGGGGCCATGGGATGGCGCGCTGATCGATTACAACGCGCGCGCCGAGCGGATGGGCTGGTTGCCGTCCGCGCCGCAATTGCAAACCAATCCGCTTGAAGTGTCTAAGCAGGCCGCAGCCGCCGGGCTGGAAGCCAAGGATTTCGTGGCGAAGTCGCTGAAGTCGGGCGAGTTGCAATTGTCATGTGACGATCCCGACAATCCGAGAAACTGGCCGCGCAATATGTTCGTCTGGCGCTCCAACCTGCTCGGCGCTTCAGGCAAGGGCCACGAGTATTTCCTCAAGCATCTGCTCGGTACCAAACACGGCGTGATCGGCAAGGATCTCGGCGAGCACGGCAGGAGGAAGCCCGTCGACGTGAAGTGGCTCGATCATGCGCCGGAAGGAAAGCTCGACTTGCTGGTCACGCTTGACTTCCGGATGTCGACCACCTGCATGTATTCCGACATCGTGCTGCCGACCGCAACCTGGTACGAGAAGAACGATCTCAATACCTCGGACATGCATCCCTTCATCCACCCGCTGTCGGCCGCGGTCGATCCGGTCTGGGAATCGCGCAGCGATTGGGACATCTACAAGGGCATCGCGGAAGCGTTCTCGAGGGTCGCTCCGGAAGTGCTCGGTGTGGAGAAGGACGTCGTCCTCACTCCGATCATGCACGACAGCCCCGGCGAGATCGCGCAACCGTTCGACGTCAAGGATTGGAAGACGGGTGCAATCGAGCCGATCCCCGGCAAGACCATGCCTGCGGTGACGGTTGTCGAGCGCGACTATCCGAACCTCTACAAACGCTTCACCTCGCTCGGGCCGCTGATGAACAAGCTTGGTAACGGCGGCAAAGGGATGAGCTGGAACACCGACCATGAGGTCGACTTGCTCAAGAAGCTCAACGGCGTCGTCATCGAGGAGGGCGCATCGAAGGGGCTTGCCCGCATCGACAGTGCGATCGATGCCTGCGAGGTCATCCTGAGCCTGGCTCCGGAAACCAACGGCGAGGTCGCCGTCAAGGCGTGGGAGTCGCTGGGCAGTTTCACCGGCCGCGACCACACCCATCTCGCCATCCCGAAGGAAGACGAGAAGATCCGTTACCGCGATGTCGTCGCGCAGCCGCGCAAGATCATCTCCTCGCCGATCTGGTCCGGATTGGAATCGGAGAAGGTCTGCTACAACGCCGGTTACACCAACGTTCACGAGTTGATCCCGTGGCGCACGCTGACCGGCCGTCAGCAACTCTATCAGGATCATCTGTGGATGCGCGCCTTCGGTGAAGGCTTCTGCGTCTATCGGCCGCCGATCGACACCAAGACGGTCAAGCCCGTCATCGACCGCAAGCCGAACGGCAATGGCTCGGTGGTGCTGAACTTCATCACGCCTCACCAGAAGTGGGGGATCCACTCCACTTATACCGACAATCTGCTGATGCTGACGCTCTCGCGCGGCGGTCCGATCGTATGGATTAGCGAGATCGACGCCAAGGCAGCCGGTATCGTCGATAACGACTGGATCGAGGCCTACAACACCAATGGCGCGCTGGTCGCGCGTGCGGTGGTCTCGCAGCGCGTGAAGCAGGGAATGTGCATGATGTATCATGCGCAGGAGAAGATCGTGAACGTCCCGGGCTCCGAGCAGACCGGCCAGCGTGGCGGCATCCACAACTCGGTCACCCGCACCGTTCTAAAGCCGACGCACATGATCGGTGGCTACGCGCAGCAGGCCTACGGCTTCAACTATTACGGCACCGTCGGCGCCAATCGCGACGAATTCGTCATCGTTCGCAAGATGTCGAAAGTCGATTGGCTCGACACCCCGACCGCAGATCGATCCGGCAACCCCGGCCTGGAGGCCGCAGAATGAAAATCCGCGCGCAAATCGCAATGGTGCTGAACCTCGACAAGTGTATCGGGTGTCACACCTGCAGCGTCACCTGCAAGAACGTGTGGACGAGCCGCGAAGGCATGGAATACGCGTGGTTCAACAACGTCGAGACCAAGCCCGGCGTCGGCTATCCGAAGGATTGGGAGAACCAGACGCGCTGGAAGGGAGGTTGGAAGCGCAATCGCAACGGCTCGATCCAGCCGCGTATCGGCGGCAAGTGGCGGGTGTTGGCGAACATCTTCGCCAATCCGGATCTGCCTGAGATCGACGACTACTACGAGCCGTTCACCTTCGACTACCCGCATCTTCAGCAGGCGCCAGAGATGAAGGCGATGCCGACAGCGCGCCCGCGCTCGCTGGTGTCAGGCGAGAGGATCGAGAAGATCGAATGGGGCCCGAACTGGGAAGAAATTCTCGGCGGCGAGTTCGCCAAACGCTCGCAAGACTACAATTTCGAGGGTGTACAGAAGGACATCTACGGCCAATTCGAAAATACCTTCATGATGTACCTGCCGCGGCTGTGCGAGCACTGCCTCAATCCGGCGTGCGTCGCCGCTTGTCCGTCGGGCGCGATCTACAAGCGCGAGGAGGACGGAATCGTCCTGATCGACCAGGACAAGTGCCGCGGCTGGCGCATGTGCGTGTCCGGCTGTCCCTACAAGAAGATCTACTATAACTGGTCGTCTGGAAAATCCGAGAAGTGCATCTTCTGCTATCCGCGCATCGAGGCCGGGCAGCCGACCGTGTGCTCGGAGACGTGCGTGGGCCGCATCCGCTATCTTGGGGTGGTGCTCTATGATGCCGATCGGATCGCGGAAGCTGCCAGCAAGCCCGACGAGCGGGATCTGTATCAGGCGCAACTCGACATCTTCCTGAACCCCAACGATCCCGAGGTGATTGCTGAAGCCGAGCGGCAGGGCATTCCGCATACATGGCTGGAAGCAGCTAAAACCTCGCCGATCTGGAAGATGGCGATGGAATGGAAGGTCGCGTTCCCGCTGCACCCGGAATACCGGACCCTGCCGATGGTCTGGTACGTGCCACCGCTGTCGCCGATTACCTCGCTGCCTCGGCCGGCAAGATCGGGCTCGACGGCGGCATGCCTGACGTGAAGTCGTTGCGTATCCCGATGCGCTATCTCGCCAACCTCCTGACGGCGGGCGACGAGGCGCCGGTGACGTTGGCACTGGAACGAATGATGGCAATGCGCGCCTACATGCGGACCAAGACACTCGACGGCGTGGTCGATGAAGCCATCGCCAGGCGTGTCGGGCTGACGGCGGCGCAGATCGACGAGATGTATCAGATCATGGCGATTGCGAACTACGAGGACCGGTTCGTGATCCCGACCGCGCATCGCGAACTGGGCGCCGACGCTTTCGACATCCGCGGCTCCTGTGGCTTCACCTTTGGCAATGGCTGCTCCGGCGGCGAGACCGAGACTAATCTGTTTGGTTCACCCCGCAAGGCCAAGAACCCGATGGAGATGGCGTGATGAAGACCTTCAAGGTCCTGTCGGGGTTGTTGAGCTATCCGACCGAAGAGTTGATCGAAGTCGCGCCGGAATTGCTGTCGGTGCTCGACGCCGACCGGCTGGTGCCGGCGTCATGCCGCCAGGCGCTCGATGTGCTGATCGAGGAAATCGCGACCGGCGACCTGTACGATCTGCAGGAGCGCTACGGCCTGCTGTTCGACCGCAGCAAGACGCTGGCGCTGCATCTGTTCGAGCATGTGCACGGCGAAAGCCGTGACCGTGGCCAGGCGATGGTCGACTTGAAGGCCATGTATGAAAATGCCGGGTTGGTCATCGAAGCCAACGAATTGCCGGACTACGTACCGTTATTCCTGGAATTCCTGTCGATCCGGCCGCTTTCTGAAGCACGCGACCTGCTTGGGCAGACGGCGCACATCTTTGCGGCGTTGGCCGAACGGCTCGGCCGGCGGCAGTCAACCTACAAGGCGGTGTTCGACGCACTAGGGGTGATTGCGGCCGATGTCCCCCGGCGTGAAGTCGTCGACGAAATCCTGAAGGCGCCAGACAGCGACCCGATGGATCTCGTGGCGCTCGACGCTGCCTGGGAGGAGGAAGAAGTGCGCTTCGGCCCTGGTGCGCAGGGGCAGGGCGCCTGCGGCCACGAAGGTCTGATCGCGAAGCTCCGCCATGCCAGGCGTGCGGTCAATTCCGCGCCATCACCGCAGCAGTAGGAGCGAAGCATGCAAACGCTCAATTCGATCGTATTTGGCTGGTATCCCTATCTTTGCCTTACGGTGTGCCTTTTCGGCAGCTTGTTCCGGTTCGATCGCGAGCAATACACCTGGCGCACGGGCTCGAGCCAATTGCTGCGGCGCCGGCAGTTGATATGGGGCTCTAATCTGTTCCATGTCGGTATTCTCGTGATCTTCGGCGGGCATTTCGTCGGCTTGCTCACCCCGATCTGGGTGTTCGACATGCTCGGCGTCTCGCACAGCTTCAAGCAGATGCTGGCGATGGTTGCCGGTGGCCTTGCCGGCCTGATGTGCCTCGTCGGAATCAGTCTGCTAACGCACCGGCGGCTGTTCGATCCGCGCATTCGTGCCAATTCCTCCTTCGGGGATACCGCGATTCTGCTGTTGCTGTTTGCGCAGTTGCTGCTGGGGCTGGCGACCATTCCGGTCTCGTCCGGCCATCTCGACGGCCATGAAATGGTGAAGTTCATGGGATGGGCGCAAGGCATCGTGACGCTCCAGCCCGGCGTTGCCGCCAACATCCTGGACGTGCATCCGATCTTCAAGGCGCACCTCGTGCTCGGCATGACTTTGTTCCTGCTGTTTCCATTCACTCGGCTGGTCCACATCTGGAGCGCGCCAGTCTGGTACCTCGGTCGCCGCGGCTATCAGGTGGTTCGCAGCCGTAACGTCACGCGTCCAATGCAGCCCGCGGAGTAGGCCATGGATTGCTCGGTCACCCAAACCCTGCCGAAGCCGAAGACCATCAGTGTCAATGGTGCCGTGATCCCGCGTGAGGTCATCGCCCGCGAGGTGCAGAATCATCCGGCGGAAAAGCCGATCCTGGCCTGGCAGGCGGCGGCGCGAGCGCTGGTCGTGCGTGAGCTGCTGTTGCAGGAAGCCCAGCGTCTCGGCATCGAGGCCGAGCCATTGACTGATCCGGAAGGACGTCGCGAGACGCCGGAAGAAGCCGCAGTGCGCGAATTGGTCGAGCGCGAGGTGGTTACGCCTGAGCCTGACGAAGCCGCGTGCCAACGCTTCTACGAGCAGAACCGCGAGCGCTTTCGCTCGGGAGATCTCTACGAGGCCGCCCATATTCTGATCGCCGCGCGCCAGCGCGATGTCGTGGCGCGGACGTCCGCCCGGGCCAAGGCGGATACCATCCTCAGTGCGGTCAGATCCGATCCGGCTTTGTTTGCCGAGTTCGCGCGTGCCGAGTCCGACTGCAAAACCTCGGCCGAGAATGGCGGCCATCTCGGACAGTTGACGCGCGGCCAGACCGTGAAGGAATTCGAGATGGCGCTGCAGCGGATGCGGCCAGGAGAATTTGCGGTTGCCGAGACGCGCTATGGCTTCCACGTGATCCGGCTCGACGAATTTGCCGCCGGACAGGAACTATCGTTCGAGCTCGTCCGCGATCGTATCGCCGATTATCTCGCGACCAAGGTCCGCCACCGCGCCTTGGCGCAGTATGTATCGCTGTTGGCGGGCAGGGCCGAGATATTGGGTGTTGCGCTTGCCGCAGCGTCGTCGCCCCTCTTGCAGTAGAGCAAAGAAATGCAGCTTGGCGACATCATTCGCGGTTTCAGCGAGGAGGCGGTCGCCAGCGAGACGCTGCTCGCCTGCAACGACCTCGTGCTGGTCGCCCGCGTGGACGAGGCGGCCAGGCGATATGAAGAGACCGTCGGCGAATATGCTTCCGGCGCCGTCCGTCGCTTTGCCAATCTCGCCGGCAATGAGGATTGGCTCGGCCTGATGAATGTCGTGGAGCGCGCCGACGATCCGGGAATCGGATGCTTCATCTATATGATCAACTGGTCGCTGACAAAAGACGAGGCACCCAAACCGCCAGCCCATGCCGGCTGCACCTGCGGCGGCGGAGGCTGTTCGTGAGGTCCCGCGCCGTGAACTCTGACAGCGTTGCCTGGAGCGTCCGACGACGATGATCGACGAGCTGTTCGACCGCAACGTGGCCTGGGCGGCGGGTAAGACCCGCAGTGATCCCGATTTTTTCCGGCGGCTCGCCGAACAGCAGGCGCCACGGTATCTGTGGCTCGGTTGTTCGGACAGTCGCGTTCCCGCCAATGACATCGTCGGTCTCGATCCCGGAGAGGTGTTCGTGCACCGTAATGTCGGCAATGTCGTTCACACCGGCGACATGAATTTGCTGTCGGTGTTGGAATTCGCGGTCGAGACGCTCGAGGTGAGGCACGTCATCGTCTGTGGCCATTATGGCTGCGGGGGAATTCGTCGCGCGTTCGAGCCCCCGGGCGCTGGCGGTTTGATCGATCACTGGCTGGCGCCGGTGCGGGAGATGTGTCGGCGGTGCGCCGGCGACCTGGCGCGGCTTCCAAGCGATGCGGCCAGAATTGACCGTGCCTGTGAGTTGAACGTCGAACTCCAGCTGAGACGGGTCGCAGCGACGCCGATTTTACGTGGAGCCTGGCAACGCCAACAGCCGATCACGGTCCACGGCTGGATCTATGGCCTTGGCGACGGCCTCTTGCGCGATCTCGGGTTGAAACTGTCCTCGCTCGACCAGGCCGAGCAACTCGATCGGGAAGGCGACTATGCGGGGTTCGCCGAACCGATCACCATGGTTCGGCGCCACGCCGAGGAAGCGTTTTCAGGCCTATCGATGCCGGAATCGCAGCTTTTCGAGGAGGGCTGACATGGCGGACAATCGGCTCGCGCGCATCGGCATTCTAACGATATCGGACCGCGTCAGCGGCGGTGAGTATGAAGATATCAGCGGCAAGGCAATTAACGACTTCCTTGACAGGGTGATGCGGTCAAACTGGGTGGCCATCGTCAGGATCGTGCCCGACGGCACCGATAGCGTGGCGCGAGCGCTGATCGATATGGTGGAGCAAGAAGGCTGCGACCTGATCCTGACCACCGGCGGCACCGGACCGGCGCCGCGGGACCTGACGCCTGAGGCGACGCGGATGGTCATCGCGCGCGAACTGGAAGGCTTTGGCGAACTGATGCGCCGGATCAGTCTGGAGCAGGTGCCGACGGCCATTCTCTCCCGGCAGACCGCCGGCACGCGCGGAAAGTGCCTCATCATCAATCTGCCGGGACGACCCTCGGCAATCGATGTCTGCCTGAAGGCGGTGTTTCCCGCCGTACCTTACTGCCTCGACCTGATCGGGGCGCGACGGATAGAGGTAAATCCAGATGTATGCGCAGCATTCCGCCCCGCCGCGTAGCCCGGGCGAGCAAACCCGGCAGGATTTGGTCGCGATCGTGTATGCCGACGAAGCCTACCCTCAATTGACCTTCGAAGGACTCGTCACAGAGTGCCGCAAACGCGGGCTTCGGATTGCCGGGGTACTCCAGCATTCGATCTGCCCCGATTTGTCCCGTCATTGTAACGTGGCGCTTGAAGAACTCACAACCGGACTGCGGACAAATCTGTTCGAAGATCGTGGGCCCGGCGCCAGCGGGTGCCGTCTTGACGCTGCGGCGCTTGCTGAGGTGAATGCGCAAGTCGCGCGCTCGCTCGATACTGCCTCCGAATTGTTGATCCTGAACAAGTTCGGCAAGGTGGAGGCTGAAGGCCGCGGTTTACTTGATCTGGTCGCGATCGCGGTCGATCGCGGTGTCCCCGTTATCATCGGAGTGCCGGTCCGAAACCTCGATGCGTGGCGCAGGTTTTCCGGCGGCTTGGAGTTGGAACTTTCCAGTGACCTATCCGCAGCCTTGGACTGGCTCAACAGAAGATTTCCCGTTGCGGTAGCGCAAGAGCCGTTGCCGGCGACTGGCTGAATTGAACAGTCGTTGCGGAGGCAAAATGCCCAGTTTGCTGCAGACACAGCACGACGCGTGCCTGGCTCCTGCCAAGGGCGGGATCGTTTCTGTGAGGGATGCGCTAGCGACCGGATTGGCCGAGGCGCAGCCTATCGTGGAGACAGAGCTAGTCGATTTGTCCGCAGTGGCAGGACGGGTCCTGGCCGAGCCTATCAAGGCGGATGATCCGCTGCCGCGTTTCGACACCAGCGCTATGGACGGCTACGCTGTCGACACAGCCAGCCTGCCCGAATTTGTCCCAATCCGGCTGAAGGTCACCGGCAGCATTGCCGCCGGCCGCACCGTTGGAAGTCCGGTTCTGCGGAAGGGCGGTGCGTTTCGCATTCTGACGGGCGCGCCAATCCCCGCGGGCGCCAACGCCGTCATCGCCCAGGAAGAGGTCTGCCGCGACGGCAACAGCATCATATTCACCCGCGTGCCACGCCCCGGTGACAATATCAGACGACGAGGCGAGGATGTCGGGTTGGGTCACAGCCTGATCGAAGCCGGCACGGTCATGGGGCCGTTGCAAGTTGGCGTCGCCGCAGCCTGCGGCTATCCCGGGGTTCGTGTCCTTCGCAGGCTTCGGGTGGCCATGTTCACGACGGGCTCGGAACTTCGGCAGCCCGGCGAAAATATCCAGCCCGGCGAAATCTACGACGCCAACCGTTTCATTCTCCGCGGTCTGCTCGCAAAGCCTTGGATCGACATCATCGACCTTGGTAGCTGCATCGACCGGCCGTCGAGTCTGCGGGCCGTGTTCCAGACCGCCGCGGCGCGCGCCGATGTGATCCTAAGTGCCGGCGGAGTGTCTGTCGGCGACGAAGACCACGTGGTGGATGCATTTCAGCTTTGCGGCGGCAGGCTGTGGGTTCGAAAGGTCGCCATCAAGCCCGGCAAGCCGCTCGTGCTCGGCAAGATCGCGGACGCCACCTACGTCGGTCTCCCCGGTAATCCGGGCGCCTTGTTCACGACATTCAAGATCATGATCGAGCAGATCCTCGGTGCTCGTGCCGGGATCAAGTCAGGTTGCGCAGTTGAGCGCGCCGCAATTGCAAACTTCGACTGGAGGGGGCAGCCGGGCCGCACAACCTACCTTCCCGCCGTGCAGCGCGGGGATGCTGACGGGTTTCCTCTGATTGAACTGTTGCCGGGCGCCAATTCCGGCAGGCTGCATCAGCTCAGTTGTGCCACTGGTTTCGTCGTGATAGCGCCCGAGTCCGAGGCCGTCGCACGCGGCGACAAGATACGATGGCGGCCTCTCGAAGGACACGCATAATCGGGGGCTGTTAGCTTGTCAGCGGTTTGATCCTGCAATTCAATCGAGAGGTGCGGATAAACTGATGGCAGCAATTGGCGAGGCAAGGCCGAGGGGGCGGATTGAGGGTCGCCGATCTCTGCCCAACCAGAAGTCCGAAATGCCGACATTTTGTCGCAGCCACGCAGCCCATAAGAAGCCGGTCGAGCTCGACGAAGGAGAGGGAGTTTTCCGGGTTGCGAAGCAGCCGGGGTTGATGCCGGCCCTTGCGATAATCATCGCCGGGTCCTGGCCCTTTTCTCGCAAGACTTGCGGGAGTTCGACGAGAACTCCGATACGCTGCTATCCTTCCATTTTGCTGCGCCTCGCCGCCATGCACGCGGCAGACCGGGATTTCACGGAGCTGGCTGTCGCAAAATAACAAGCGCGCGATGTTGATCTTGATCAACATGCCCTCCGAGACGTCGCATTTGAATAACATTCGCAGTCGGCCGGTTTTGGTCGAGGTTCGAGACGTGACCAGGCGAACGTCGATCCAGCGGGGGCTCGCACCGGTTTCCACTGGCCGGGTGCTTCACCTTGGCAAAGTCCGCGGTCTCCGGGCTGGAAACGGCTGCGGTCGCTACGGGTGTCCTGCTGACCCTTTTGCAAACCAAGACCAACCCGGCGGTGCTGGTGCTGGGCGGGGCTGAGATCGGCGTTCTTTTCGCTTCAGTGATGAGAGGAGGGGGGGGCCAGTGCGCTAACCGTTGGAGTGTCCAAAGTCGATTTTCGGCTACGAAATCATCACCAGATTGGGAGCTCCATGATGAGCATCACTGGCTGCGATCTTCTATCTGCCGGCATGGGAAGCGCGTTCTCCGCGCCTGTACTCTCATCATGCCGCAACGTCGGCTACCGTCGAACGGCTCCAGGCGCCCGAACCATCTTGGGAGACCGGAAGGTCACCGACCGCGCCGAACACTTTGGTTGAGAAAGCCACCGTATGCGCCTTGGCAATTTGAGTATTTCCGCAGCCGTGTGCTGGCAAGATTGGCCCGGATTACCTCCGATATGACATATCGAGTCGGGGAGCGGGACTGTAGTGTAGTCGCCTGTTGGCTTGCTGTTCTTGATGACCAGGAGCGAGGACGAGATGATGCCTCGTATTGATCAAGCCGGATTTGCATCGATTGCCGATGGGGTCGCCGGAGCTTCCGCAACGGGCAAGGTGGACCCGGTCGCGACAGGCATCCTTTCGGCGTCGGCAGTCTCGATGCCGCTTTTTGTCGTTGCGAGCGGCAAGCGGGAATTGCGGCTCGACCTCTTTCGTGGGCTGGCGCTCTGGATGATCTATATCGACCACGTTTCGCCCGACCATTTGACCTGGCTCACGATCAGAAATTACGGCTTTAGCGACGCCGCGGAACTCTTCATTTTCATTTCCGGCTTCACCGCCGCGCTGGTCTACGGCAGGGCAACGTTCGAGTCTGGGTTCGTGATCGGGACCGCACGTGTGCTGCGGCGGATCTGGCAGATCTACACCGCACATCTGCTGCTCTTCCTGGTCCTTATGGCGGAGATCGCTTGCGTCGTGGCAGTTTCAAACAAGCCATCATTTTACATTCATGAGATGGAAGTCGCGGATTTCTTCGGGGATCCAGGAGCTGTGATGATCCAGACACTGCTCCTGCGATTTCGTCCGCTGAACATGGATGTTCTGCCGCTCTATATCGTGTTGATGGCCTTCCTGCCGCTGGTCTTCCTGCTTGCGCGATTGCATCGCGATCTTCCGCTGGCAGCCTCGATCCTGTTCTACATCCTCACCATCCGGTACGACCTTCACCTGTCGACCTATCGAGACGGCTTCTGGTCATTCAATCCATGCGCCTGGCAGTTGCTCTTCGTCTTCGGCGCCTGGTGTGCTCTCGGCGGCGGACGGCGATTGATCGCGATTCTAGATACGCGGCTCACTTTCTGGCTGGCCGTCGCCTATCTTTGCGCGGCGCTCTTTGTCACCTTCACCTGGCATTTCCCTCGGCTGGAGGATTTCATCCCAGCGTGGTTGTCGCGCGCAATCTACCCGATCAACAAGACCGATTTCGATATCCTGAGGTTGGCGCACTTCCTGGCACTGACGGTCGTTGTACTGCGATTCGTGCGGAACGACTGGGCGGGATTGAAGTCGCCCTTTGCCCGGCCCCTGATCCTGTGCGGGCAATATTCCCTTCAGATTTTCGCACTCGGGGTCGCCCTGTCATTTGCTGGCTACGCGCTTCTGATGGAGCTTGATGCGGGCGCCGCGCTGCATTTCATCGTGGGCGTCGGCGGCCTTCTGGTCATGTACTGCGTTGCGCAAACGTTCACCTGGTACAAGTGGGCGACGGTTGGGAGCGAGAGCGCTCCAATGCTGTCAAGAACATTGTGACGGTACCGGGTCGCTAAAGGGAGGGAACAGTGAAAGTCAGCGGACATCTCGTCGCGTTCTTGCTTCTTGCTGGTGCACTTCAAAGCCTGCCTCTGCAAGCGCAGGAAGTGAAGGCAGGTGATCTTGTCATTTCACAAGCTTGGAGCCGCGCGGCGCCGCGCGGTGCAGAATTGGCGAGTAGTTATGTCACGATCGAAAACAAGGGGACTGTGCCGGACCGCTTGATCGGAGGCGCGACCGATATCGCCGAAAAGCTTCAAATCCAGCAAAGTAGCATGGTCGGGGGCGGACTGACCTTAAACCCTGTTGCCGGAGGAGTGACGATCTCTCCCGGTGACAAGGTGGTATTGGCGCCTCACGGTATTCATCTGACCCTGTCGAACCTCAAGGCGAAGATGAAGAAAGGAACAGCTGTGCCAATGACGCTCGAGTTCGAGAAAGCGGGAAAGATTACTGTTTCGTTCGACGTGCTTGGCGCCGCCTCGACAGGACCCGTCGCGCCGAAAGCTTCAGCGGCAGATGGGAGCATGATGAAGAAATGAAGTTTCGGCGAGCAGGTTGTCGCCGTTGTCACAGTGCAACGTACCACGAGTAAGAATGGATGGAGCATGATGACCCACAAGGATGACGAATATCTCATGCGTCCCGTCGAGCGCGACCTCCGGCTCGATCTGCTCCGCGGCTTGGGTCTGTGGATGATCTTCCTCGATCACGTTCCGAACAACATCGTCTCCTGGTTGACGCTTCGCAATTTCGGCTTCAGCGACGCCGCCGAGTTCTTCGTGTTCATCTCCGGCTACCTTGCCGGCTTCATTTACGGCCCTTTCATTGCCGGCGGGCAGTTCCTCGCGGCCACAAAGCGACTCTGGAAGCGGGCTGTGCAGATGTACGTCGCCCACATTATGCTCTTCCTGATTTTCACAGCGCAGATCGCGCGCGCCGCGAGAAAATTTGACAATCCGATGTACGAGAATGAGTTCAATGTCTTCAATTTCCTCCAGCATCCCGACGTACTGATCGGGCAGGCCCTCACGCTGCGATACAAGCCGGTCGATCTCGACGTGCTGCCGCTCTACATTTCGTTGATTGCCGCTTCACCGCTGGTCCTGTGGTGCATGGTACGCCGCCCGAACCTGACCTTGCTTTGCTCGGCGGTCCTGTATGTTCTGGCACGCTGGTTCGACTGGAATCTGCCGTCTTATCCGCCGGGGACAACGTGGTACTTCAACCCGTTCGCCTGGCAATTGCTGTTTTTCCTGGCCGCATGGTGCAGCGTCGGCGGCGCCGCAAAATACTGGAGCCTGATTCAATCGCGCGCGGTATTCGCCCTATCGGTTGCGTGGATTGGCTTTGCCTTCCTGATCGTGATGACCTGGCACAGCGAATTCCTGGCGTCGCTGATTCCGAAATGGATGATCAAGGTGATCTATCCGATCGACAAGACCGATCTCGACATGCTGCGCTTTACGCACTTTCTTGCCGTGGCAGTCGTAGTGTCGCGATATGTCCCGTACAACTGGCGGCAGCTCACCGCAAAATGGACTTATCCGCTCAGGCTGTGTGGCCGGCATTCACTGCCGCTCTTCTGCGTCGGCGTGTTCCTGTCTTTTGGAGCGCACTGGATCCTGGTGCAGTACGACTCGGGCATCTTGGCGCAGATTGGCGTCAGCCTCGCCGGCTTCCTGATCATGATGGCGATCGCATGGGCTTTGGATCAGAGCCAGAAGGTCCCCGACTTGTTTGTCGAGGTAACCGATCTTGATACGTCAAAAGCAGCGACCGGTTCGGGCACGGCGTGACTGCGCCGACGCCCGGAAGCCGCGATTTGAATACCATCGTCCATTCGGACGTCGTCGGAGGAGTCGGTCTATGTCCAAACGCTTATTGGTCATCTGTAGCATACTCCTATGTTCGACGTGCGTCGCACGGGCACAAGCGCCATCCACCGAGGCGATGACCGCCGCACGAAGCCTGGTTACCACTTTAGGGGTACCCGACCAGTACAAGGCGCTGCTGCCTGTCATTCTGCTGGGCCTCAAGCCGGGGCTGACGCAGGAAAGGCCGGAAATGGAGCGAGCATTCGACGCGCTGCTGCCGAAGATGACCGAGACCTATGCTCCATATTACAGTGCGATGATCGACGCTGCCGCCACCGTTTACGCGAACAATTTTACAGTCGACGAACTGCATGAGATCGAGGCGTTCTATAGCCGACCAGCCGGGAGGAAATTTCTGGAAAAGTCACAAGCAATTGCCCAGCAAAGCACGCAGGTTGGCCAGGAAGCCGGGCGCAAGGCGAGCGAGGCTCTACGTGCGCGGCTGACCGAGCTCCTGCGCCAGACAGCACACTAGGTGTGATGGCGAGGAATGAGCAGGACCGAAGCGCGGCGCACAGAACGCTTTTCCGGCATCGCGGAGGGCAATTTGTCCCGGAACAGGGCGATGCGATCGATCGCGCGATTCGACATCTATGACATCGCCACCGGCGCGCTTCTCGCAACCCTCGTTCTCGCGGTGTGGCTCACCTTCAGGGATTACGCGATCTCCAACGATGAGGGCGTGCAGCACCACTATGGCGAATTGATTATCAGCTATTATCAGAGCGCGTTCAAAGATCGCGACGTTTTCGCGTTCGAGAACCTTTATCTCTATGGCGGGCTGTTTGACATCATTGCCGTTGGGCTCGCGCATGTCGTCCCTGTGGAGGCTTACGAGCTGCGCCACATCCTGTGCGCGATGATCGGGATTGGTGGGATTGTTGCCAGTGCAGTGACCGCGCGATTGATTGCCGGACCGCGTGCAGGTCTGATCGCCGCGGTCGCGCTTGCGCTTTGCGGTGGCTGGTACGGCGCCATGTTCAACCACACCAAGGACATTCCCTTCGCGTCCGCGATGATGGGAGCGACGCTGTTTCTTGTGCGGATTGCTCGCCGTCTGCCGTCGCCGCGCGCCGTCGACGTGGCGGGGTTTGGCCTTCTGGCCGGGGCGGCGCTCGGCGTGCGAAGCCTCGGTTTGCTGCTGATTCTCTATCTCGGCTTTGCCGTCGCTATTTGCCTGCCCTGGCGCGAGCGCGGCATGCGCCTCTCCTTTGCCGCCACTTCCGCGTTGAAGGCGTTGCCGGCCGTGGTGCTCGCCGGCTTCATCATGATCCTGGCCTGGCCGTGGGCCGCGCTGTCGCCGCTCAACCCGATCCGCGGTCTAATTGCGTTCTCGGAGTTTCACTACGACATCCGCACCATGTTCGAGGGACGCGTTTACGAGATGGCCGATGTGCCGCGGCTCTATACTCCGGTCTATCTCCTCATCCGCGTCCCGCTCATTACGCTCGCGGGCGCGGCGCTTGCGATGAGCTCATTGCTTTGGCAACAGCGCGATGAGGGCCGCGGAGGACACCGCAGCGATCTGGCCTTGGTTTCGTTGAGCGTCCTTTTCCCGCTGGCCTGCCAAGTGCTGCTTCGTGGACCCGGCTTTACCGGCATGCGTCATTTCTTGTTCGTGCTTCCACCGCTTGCGACGTTGGCCGGCGTGGGTTTCAGCAGGGGCTTTGACGCGCTTTCGACGCGTGGGCCCCGATTGGCATCGGCCGGGCTCGCGTTAGTCTCTGCATGCTTCCTGTGGGACGGCGTGACGCTGGCGAGACTTCATCCCTACGAGAACCTCTCCTACAATGCGCTGGTCGGCGGTCTTCCGGGCGCATTCCGTCGGTATGAGCTCGACTACTGGTTCAACAGCATGCCGGAGGCGATCCGTACGCTTGAGGCGTTCGTCCGTGACCAGACCCACATCGATTCTATCCATCCATCCAAGGTTTATTCCGTCGCCGTATGCGGGGAGCGTTTGCCTTTTGACCGGGCTGTCACTCTTCCACAATTGCGCTGGGACTTCAGGTCCGAATGGGATGAGTCGGAATTCTTTATCGCGTCGACACAGATGAACTGCGACCACGATCTTGACGGCGATGTTATCGGCACGGTGGAGAGGTTCGGTGTTCCCATAGCTTATGTGAAAGACCGGCGGGCCATTGCAAAGCGGCCGGTGGACACAGTCGCGTCGCCATCGTTGGGTCAGGAGGCCACCGCCCGGACGAGGAGCATTCCGTAATCCTGGTCCAGCTACCCGCTATTCATTCATTTCGCGCTGTTGGCAACGTCACTGGGAAGAAGGCGCTAGTTCGCTGCATTTCGAATCACGGGCCAGACCACGTTTCAGTAAGACTATTTGGCTAGGTCGCCACGGCACCAAGGATCGGCGCGCGATGATGATTGGAGATTATGCCCACAGGATCTGGCGCTACGCTGCAATTGCCGCGACCGTGGCGATATTTTTCGGCGCGAGCTGGTTCATTGTGGCAACGTTACCGCCGCGTGAGTTGGTGATGGCGACTGGCGCTGAAGGCGGGGCCAATTACGAATTGGGGATACGCTATCGCGATATCCTGGCGAAAGATGGTGTCAAGCTGCAGCTGCAGCCGACTGCCGGCAGCCTGGCCAATCTGAGATATCTGCTCGATCCGACCTCGCGGGTCAGCGTTGGATTCATACAGGGGGGCACGACCACCAGGAAGGAGGCCCCGAAGCTGGAGTCGCTCGGCACTGTTTTCTACGAACCGTTATGGCTGTTTCGCCGCGCCGGAATCGGCGAAGGCGTACAGGGATTGCGGGGCCGACGGCTTTCGATAGGTCCCGAGGGAAGCGGTGGGCGTGCCTTGGCGCAGCGGGTCATCGAAAGGACGAGGCTTGACAGTATTGTCGGCGAATTGTCGGGATTTCCTCCGCAGGCTGCGGCTGAAAAGTTGATCGCCGGCGACATCGACGCGGCATTTATTGTGACAGCCTGGGAGTCTCCCGTCGTCCAGTCTCTTCTCCATGCCACGGGCATCGAGCTTTCAAGCGCTCAACGCGCGGACGCTTTCGTCGCAATTTATCCTTACCTGCATAAATTGATACTGCCTGCCGGTGTCATCGATCTCTTGACGAACCGTCCGCCGAACGATGTTGTTCTATTGGCGCCGAAAGCCAGCCTTGCCGTGCGCGCCGACCTGCATCCTGCGTTGCAGTATCTGTTGCTCAATGCAGCAGTCGAGATTCATTCCCCGCCGGGGATTTTCCAGAAGGCAGGAGAGTTTCCTGCCGCCGAAGCCATCGACCTTCCGCTTAGTCAGGAAGCGCAGCGCTTTTACAAGACCGGACGACCATTCTTGCAAGGCTATCTTCCATTCTGGGCCGCGACGCTGGTCGAGAAGCTCCTGGTCGTGTTTGTCCCACTAGCCGCGTTGCTCTTTCCCGCGTTCAAGTTGCTGCCGCAGTCGTACGACTGGATGATGCAGCTCCGGATCAGGCGACTCTATGACGAGATCAGGTCGATCGAGAGCGAGATGGAGGCGCAAGGAGTGAAGATCGATGTCAGCGCGCTGAACACGAAACTTGATCTGATTGATCAACGCGCGAACCATCTGCAATTGCCAAATGTTTATGCGAGCAGTCTATATACGCTGCGAGGTCATATTGATCTCGTGCGCACGCGTCTGGCCGCTATGACTTGACGCTGCTCTTTTGCGACAGGGACGCCGTAAACTGTCAAGCAAGCTTTGGTCGAGCCAATTTGGCCGAGTTTTCCAAATGCGGCTTGAAATCGTTGAATGATCAAGCAGGTTTTGATCCCGCCATTCTGGATTTGCTCCAGCCTGGAAATCCAAGATCTTGCGGCCGCTTTCGCTGCGCATTTGGAAGCTCGGCTTTCGCAATGGTACTTGTCTCGCCGGCGACGGGGCCGACGACCGTGCATGTGAACTAACTCGGACGTCTTCCAAGCCTGCCGATGATGGCGTTTCGGACGGCGGCTTTGACCAAATGTATGGGTTGCCTTGAAGCGCGCTTCGCGAATGGCGAACCTAGCGATGCAGCGCGTCGCGGCTCGAACCGCTCGGATACAGGCCCAAGGGGTGCGTTCTGTTGTCGCTCGAAAGAGAAGCCAACCACCGAAACTCCGTGAACAAACAGAGATAACGGTGGTCAATCAGGATCGAGCTTCATCGTCTTTGCTAATCGTTTCGATCGCCGATTGCGTTCGGGACGCAGGAACATCCCCACCTCACGGGTTCATAACGCCCCGGTTGACGCGAACCCCTGACACCCCCGGTAATCATGCCCGGCCGAGGCATGTAATTTCATAAGTTGGTCGGGCGGTGACGTCCCGCCGCATTGCGCATGTTGCCATCAAAGTACCTCGGCAAGCGAATGCCCCTGCAACTCGATTGTCAGCCCCTGCATGCCGAGGTCATTGATCTCGCCGCCCATCGCCTTCAGGCTCTCTTCGCGGATGAGGGACATTAACCCTCGACGGAGGGCGAGAAATTCGGACGACATCATCATCGACTGCTGCCGCGGGCGTCGAGCGGGATCGGGATTTCGGCCTTGATCGAGCCGGGGCGCGCGGTCATGCAGTAGACGCGGTCTGACAGGAAGATCGCCTCGTCGATGTCGTGGGTGACGAACAGCACCGAGATCTTCAGCCGCTGCCACATGTTGGTGAGGATCTGCTGCATGATGACGCGGGTCTGCGCGTCCAGTGCGCCGAAGGGTTCGTCGAGCAGCAGCACCTTCGGTCCCGTCGCAAGCGCGCGCACGATGCCGACGCGCTGCTTCATGCCGCCGGACAGTCGCTCCGGATAGTGCTTCTCGAACGCCTCGAGCCCGGCGAGCCCGAGCAACGTGCGGGCCGCGCGCTCGCGCTGTGAGCGCGGCATGCCGCGCATCTTCAGGCCGAACTCGACATTCTCCCGCACCGTCTTCCATGGAAACAGCGAATATTGCTGGAACACCATGCCGCGTTCGGCGCTCGGGCCGTTCACGGGCTCGCCGTCGACGGTGACGACGCCGGTGGTGGGCTTGAGAAAGCCGGCAACCGCGTTGAGCAGCGTGGACTTTCCGCAGCCGGAGGGGCCGACGATCGAGACGAACTCGCCGGGATCGACATGGATGCGGGTATCGGTGACGGCCTGCACCGCACCGTCGATGCTTTCGTAGCTGAGCGAGAAGTTGCTGACCTCGATGCGACCCAGCGGCGGCTTGGTCCGAACCTCGTTCATTTCGGCCTCCATGGCATCACCAGCCGACCGGCAGCCCGGATCAACAAGCTCGATGCCAGTCCGAGCACGCCGATTGCGATCATGCCGAGCGCAATGTCGGCATATTGGACCAGCGAATAGGCTTCCCAGGTGAAATAGCCGATCCCGTACTGTCCGGAGATCATCTCGGCAGCGATCAGGGATACCCATGCCACGCCCATGCCGACGGTGAGGCCGGTGAAGATGTGCGGCAGAGAGGCGGGGAAGTACACCTCGCGGAAGATCGATCGCTCGCGGGCGCCAAGACATTGCGCCGCGCGCACCAGCACCGGATCAACCAGCGACATGCCGTGCAGCGTGTTGACCAGGATCGGGAAGAACGAACCGAGGAACGTGATGAACACGATACTCTGCTCGTTGGTTGGCCACAGCATGATCGCCATCGGCACCCAGGCGATTGCGGGGATCGGGCGCAGCACTTCGGCGACCGGAAACACCGCCTCATGGACCAGCTTGAAGCGGCCCATGATCAGTCCCAGTGGCACGCCGACGATGGCGGCCAGCGAGAAGCCGATGAAGATACGGCGGCAGCTCAGTAGCAGGTGCATGAGGAATTTGGGATCGTGCATCGCCTTGGTGAAGCTTGCATAGACCGCAAGCGGCGTGGGCACGTTGACGAAACGCACGAAGAAGACGACGCGATAGGTCGTGAGCAGGTGCCAGACCACCAGGAAAGCGGCGAGTGAAATCGCGCCGATCACGGCCGCGCGCAGGCCAGCCTGATTGAGCCGGTACCAGCGCCGCGCCAGCGCGGCGAATGACGGTGTGGGGCCGGGTGTCATGGCGGATGCGACCGCGGGCTTGGTCTCGGCCCCGGCTGACGGCATGGCGTCCTCCTGGTGCCGCAGGACGGCTGGACTGCTGCTCACGTCTTGCCTCCGCCGACGGCCGATTTCACCGCGTCGTCGAAGCCGAGCACCTTGCCGCCGATCTTGGCCGCATACGCCTCGGCGTCCTTTTTCAGGAGGAACGGCGCCACCTCGCCGTCGCCGACGGCGTAGAACGCCTGATCGGCGAACAGCTTGATGCCGCGGGTGGTGTCGAAGACGTAGGCGACGTTGATCTTCTTGCCTTTGGCCTTGAAGTCGGCGTAGGCGCCGAGCGTGCAGGCGGCGTTCGCGAACGGCAGGATGCCGGCATCGTCGACCCAGACTTCACCGGCCTTGCGCGGATCGGCGATCGGCTTCTTGCAGAAGCTGTCCTGGCCCGAAATCTCGTAATTCCCGGTGCTGGCGAGCTGCGCGTCGTAGTCGAGGTTCATCTCGGCATAGGCCTTGCGGATATAGGAATCATCGACCCACTTTCTCGGATCGAATTCCTTCATGCGCCCGAGCTTCTGCAGCACCGTGACGTCGGTGACGGCGGCGTCGATCAGCGCCGGCTTGACCGTGGGATCGGTGGTCATGTTGCCGCCCGGTCCGAGGAAGACGTAGACCACCTCCTTGTTGATGCCGGTCCACTCCTGGATCTTCTCCGCGGCGCGCTTCGGATCGTCGCGCAGCCATTGATTGGCGGCAATGAGTGCCTTCATGTAGGCGACGACCACCTCGGGATATTTTTCGGCGAAGTCGGTGCGCACGACGATGCCGTGAAAGGTCGGCAGATTGGTCTCGACGCCGTCGAAGATCTTGCGCGCGAAGCCGCGGAACGGCAGCAGCTCGGCGAACGGCACGAAGTCGGCATGCGCGTCGATCTTCTTCTCCTGGAGATTGGTCGATCCGACCTCCGGGCTCTGGCTCACCAGCTGGAAGAAATCGGATGCATAGCCGCGGTCCTGCATCGCTTTCAGCACCATGCCGTGCGCGGCGGATCCGAACGGCACGCTGACGAGCTTGCCCTTGAGGTCGGCGAGATCGTAGTAGGGCGAGTCCTTGTGGACGACGATGCCGTTGCCGGAGCCGGAGAGATTGTAGGCGGCGATCGCGATCAGCCGGCTCTTGCTCTCGGGATTGTTCTCGAACGTGAAGCCGTTCACGATCAGCGGATAGTCGCCCATCATGCCGATCTGCAGCTTGTTCGCCATCATCGCATTGGTGACGGGCGGACCGGAAGTGAAATTCTGCCAGTCCAGCTCGAACTTGATGTTGGCGTATTTGCCGTCGGTCGGCAGGTATTTTTCCAACAAATGGAGCTGCCGGATGACGGTGCCTGCTGTGGCCGTGTTGGTGGTCGTGTCTTGCGTGCCGATGCCGATCGTCACCGTTTCCGCCGCTGCCGGCTGCGCGAGCAGAAGCGCCAGCGACGTCACCGATATCGCAAGCGAGAGCGTGGGAAGATGGCGGACCATTCTCATCCTCTTTCGGTTGGATGTGCTGTGGCGGCCATGATTGGGTGAGGGCGCAAGCCGGGCAAATCGGGATTCATCGTCGCGGTCGATTAGTTGCCGGGAAATGCCGATTGCATAGTCCTTGTGCAGTTTTGCGGCCGAAAGCCGATTGCATGTGCATCGGCCTCAATCGGATGCCCTTTAGTCAGAGGCCTGGCCCCGCATCTCCTCCAGGATCTCGCGCCGGCAAACCACGATCTGAGAGCGTTTGGTGACCACAATTCCCTTCTCCTGCATGCGCTTCAGGCTGATCGTCACCCACTGCCGGGTCGCGCCGACCATGTGGGCGATGTCGGCATGGGTAAATGCCGCCGCGATCACGGTGCCGTCGGCGTCCTCCACGCCATAGAGATCGACCAGGTGCAGCAAGAGATGCGCAAGGCGCTGGGTGATCGAGCGCGTTCCCAGCATCTGGGCCAGCGCCGAATAGCATTTGCCCTTGAATGTGAGGCCCTCGATGAGGCCGATGGCGAGGTTCGGTATCTCGGCGGCCAGCGCGCGCAGCTCCTTTCCCGGAAGATGCACGACGCTGCAATTGCTGGATGCGACGCCGGACCATTGATGCACGGTGCCTTCGAACACTTCGGGCCCGCCGACGAAATTACCGACATGCCAATAGGCAAGGGTGATCTCGCGGCCGAGCGGCGAGGTATAGAAGACGCGGATGCGACCGCTTTCGATCAGCCAGATGCCGTCATGCTTGCCGCCCTGGCTGAACAGGGTCTGGCCGCGGTTCAGCACCTTGCGGCGGCCCTGCTTCAACACGAGTTCGCGCTCGCGCGGCGCGAGCTTGTCCATCAGCGGCGGCGGCCCGCCGATCCATTGCTGGTTCTCGGTGAGCAGCAGCGAGGAGCTGCCCGCGGGCCGGATTTTTGCGGGAATGGTTCCGCGAACCGCATTGGCCGCCTGCAGCAACATCGAGCCGCCTCCAGTGTTCAAACCGTTCTAAACAGGAGCAATGTCCGTGCCAGAGCGGGTTGGCAAGCCGGGGACGGGTGGACGCCGACGCCTGCGCCATCCCGGGATGGCACGCGGCGCGCCGCCCGGAAAATTCATCATCGAGAACGGGGGATTTATGGAACAGGGGCTCGCCGAACGGCCTCGGGGATAGAACGGGAGATCGGCTAGTGTCCCGCCAGGCTCAGCAGATAAATCTTTGGATAGATCCCGCGGTTATGCCCGTCGGAGAACGAGATGTTGAGCCCGTAGCCCAAATCGCCGATCTCGGTGATCGCGATGCCGGGAAACCGCTCGGGGAAGCGGCCATCGAAGCGGGCGCGGGTGCAATGCGCGCATTTGCAGGAGAACCTGAGCTGTTCGGCGCCAAGCCTGACCTCATCGTCGCGCACGGTGCGCACGACGAGCGTCGCAAGATCGGCGCTGACCTCGTAGCCTGTCACTGTCGGTGCCACCAATGCGGTCATGGTCATGGCTACTCTCCACCGTCTTTCCTGACACCGATGCGGCAACCGCGATAGCAACTAATTGCCGGATCAGTCTCGAGGTCGCGCGTCTCGAAGGGGCCGCTGCCTGTTCGCCGGTCATCGATCGCAAATGTGAAACTAATCGACCGAGAACGGCGCTTCGTCGTTGCGGGACGCGTCGCTCTCCGAAACCTTGCGCGGCATTGAGCACGCAAGGAGAGAGCACATTGAGCGCTTTTCAGAAGGAGACGGTCATCTCGGTCAAGCACTGGACCGAATCCCTGTTCAGCTTCACCGCAACCCGCGATCCGGGTTTTCGCTTCCAGAACGGCCAGTTCGCGATGATCGGGCTCGAGATCGACGGCCGGCCCCTGATGCGGGCCTACAGCCTGGCCAGCGCCAATCACGAGGAGGCGCTCGAGTTCTTCAGCATCAAGGTGCCCGACGGTCCGTTGACCTCGCGGCTGCAGAAGATCCGGGAGGGCGACATCATACTGGTGGGCCGCAAGGCGACCGGCACTTTGATCACCGGCAACCTCCTCCCCGGCAAGCGGCTCCTGCTGCTGTCGACCGGCACCGGGCTCGCGCCGTTCGCGAGCCTGATCAAGGATCCCGAAGTCTACGAGAGCTATGACAGCATCGTGCTCGCGCATGGCTGCCGTCAGGTTTCGGAGCTGGCCTATGGCGAGCACCTCATCGCGAGCCTGCGCGACCACGAGTTCCTCGGCGATCTGATGCGGGACAAGCTGGTCTACTATCCGACCGTCACCCGCGAGCCGTTCAGGAACCGCGGCCGTATCACCGATCTGATCGCCTCGAACCAGCTGTTCGACGACATCGGGCAGCCGGCGCTCGACGTTGAGACCGACCGCATCATGCTCTGCGGCAGTCCGGCGATGCTCGAAGAGCTCCACGCGATGTTCACCGCACGCGGCTTTGCCGAGGGCAATCACAGCAGGCCCGGCCACTTCGTGATCGAGAAGGCCTTTGTCGAGCGCTAACAGCGGAAATTGTCCGCCGGCGACAACTAATTGCTATCGCCGCTTGATCGTCTGAACAAATCTCATCCAGAGGCGCCGGTCGCGCCGATGAACCAGGAGCAAGCGATGGCGCTAGATCAGATCGTAGACGGACTTTCGGAGGTTTCCTGCGATGTGCTGGTGATCGGCGGTGGCACGGCCGGCCCGATGGCGGCGCTCAAGGCGAAGCTCAGGAATCCGAAAGCCGACGTCGTGCTGCTCGAGAAGGCCAACGTCAAGCGCTCCGGCGCGATCTCGATGGGCATGGACGGGCTCAACAACGCCGTCATTCCCGGGTACGCAACGCCCGAGCAGTACACCAAGGAAATCACCATCGCCAACGACGGAATCGTCGATCAGAAGGCGGTCTATAAATACGCCCAAAACTGCTACAAGATCGTCGAGGAGCTCGACAGCTTCGGAATCCGGTTCCTGAAGAACGAGAACGGCGACTTCGCCGTCAAGAAGGTGCACCATATAGGCACCTATGTCCTGCCGATGCCGAACGGCGACACCGTGAAGAAGGCGCTGTATCGCCAGCTTCGCCGCGCCCGAATCCTAATCTCGAACCGCTACATGGCGACACGGTTGCTGAAATCCGGCGATGGTCGCGTCGCGGGCGCGATCAGCGTCAACACCCGCACCGCCGAGATATTGGTGATCAAGGCCAAGGCCGTGGTCCTGTGCATGGGAGCGGCCGGACGGCTCGGACTTCCGACCTCGGGTTACATGTTCGGCACCTACGAGAACGCCGCAAATTCGGGTGACGGCTACGCGATGGCCTATCATGCCGGCGCGGCGCTCGCGAACCTGGAATGCTATCAGATCAATCCGCTGATCAAGGACTATAACGGCCCGGCCTGTGCCTATGTCGCGGGTCCGTTCGGCGCCTTCACCGCCAACAACGAGGGCTCGCGCTTCATCGAGTGCGATTACTGGTCGGGCCAGATGATGCTCGAGTTCTATAATGAGTTGCTTTCGGGCAAAGGCCCGGTGTTCCTCCAGCTCAAGCATCTTCACGAGAAGACGATAGAGGAGATCGAATCGACCTTGCACAAGGTGGAACGGCCGACGCGCGGCCTGTTCCAGCATGGGCGAGGGGTCGACTATCGGCAGGAATCGATTGAGATGCACATCTCCGAGATCGGCCTCTGCTCCGGTCACAGCGCCTCCGGCGTCTTCGTCGACGATAATGCGCGCACGACGGTGCCAGGCCTTTACGCTGCTGGCGACATGGCCAGCGTGCCGCACAATTACATGCTGGGCGCCTTCACCAACGGTTCGGTCGCCGGCACCGATGCGATGGAATTCGCCGACAGCCACGATTTCGCTCATTTCGACGCCGCGGACGTCGCCCTGGAGCGTGAGCGCGTGCTGGCGCCGACCACGCGCGAGGACGGTATTCCGCCGAACCAGATTGAATACAAGACGCGCCGCCTAGTGAACGACTATCTGCAGCCGCCGAAGGTCACGCGCAAATACGAACTTGGCATGCGTCGGCTCGCTGAGGTCCGCGAGGACATGACGCAGCGAATGATCGCGCGCAACGCGCATGAGCTGCTCCGCGCGCTCGAAGTGCAGTCGATCATGGATTGCGCCGACATGGCAGCGCACGCCTCGCTGTTCCGCGAGGAGAGCCGTTGGGGCCTTTACCACTGGCGAACGGATTTCCCGGAGAAGGACAACGAGAACTGGTTCTGCCACACGCTGCTGTCCAATCAGGATGGTCGGATGACGAGTGCGAAGCGCGCCGTGGAGCCCTACATCGTGCCGATCGCGGACGATGAGAAGGATCTCTACGACAAGCAGCGCGTCCGCGCCAGCGTGTGATCAGACCGACCACATACAACAGGAGATTGGACGATGCCACTCGCTTCCTATCAGACGTCGGTTCCCGTGGTGGTCGACGACGCCAAATGCATCGCGGATAAGGGCTGCACGGTGTGCGTCGACGTCTGTCCGCTGGACGTTCTGCGCATCAGCGACATGACCGGCAAGGCTTACATGGCGTATGACGAGTGCTGGTACTGCATGCCCTGCGAGGCGGATTGCCCGACTGGCGCTGTGACCGTCAATATTCCCTATCTGTTGAGGTGAGCATGTCGAGCCCGTTCGAATCCTACGACGATCTCGAGGACGCCGACGAGCGGCTGCAGGCGGCGGACCCTGCGGAACGTCGCGTCGCCATCATTGCACTTGGCCATTCGGGGGACCCGGCCGCGGTCGGCCATCTTGCCAGGATGGTGTTAGATCCTGATGCCGGCGTGCGGCAGCAGGTCGCGATGGCGCTCGGGGAGTTCGACGGGCCGGAGGCGGCGGATGCGCTGGCAGGATTGCTGATCGACCCCGAGAGCATCGTCGCGGCGGCCGCGGCCGACAGCATGGCCGAGTTCAAAGACCCGGCCTGTGCGGATGTCATCCTGCCGCTGGTCAACCATGCCCACGCCTTCGTCCGCATGGGGGCGTTGCGGGCGCTGAAGGAATTGCGCCGCAAGGACACATTGAAGCCGGCGCTCGAGGCTCTGCGGGACAAGGACGCGGCGGTGCGCGTGCAGGCGATCGGAGTCATCGGCTTCCTCAAGCTCGAGGAATCGATTCCTGCCCTGACGGCGCTAATCCACGATCCCGACGCGCATGTGCGCCGCGCCGCGGTGAGCGCGCTGGCGTTTTCGCAGATGAAACCGGCGGCGGAAACCATCAGGCGTGCGCTCCAGGACGACGACTGGATGGTGCGCGAGATGGCGGCCGAAACGCTGGGGCTCAACGTCAATGGTGCGTTGGCGGCCGATCAATTGGTCGCGTTGCTCGCGGACGAGTTCTGGCAGGTGCGGCTCAAGGCCGTTCGCAGCCTCGGGAAGATGAGGATCGAGCGGGCCGTGCGCCCGATCGGGAATTGCGTCAATCACGTGCAGGCGAATTTGCGCAAGGAAGCGGCCGCCGCGTTGGGTGAGATCGCTCATCCCGACGGCGCAGCATTCTTGGCGGTCATTGCGGACGACCAGGATCCCGACGTACGAAAGAACGCGCGCTGGGCGCTGCAACAGATCGCGGCGAAAACGTCGAAGGCGAAATCGTAGATCAGAGAGCTCGTTCCGCGAATTGGTCGGATCGTCGCGAACCCGACGACGGCCACGTTCACAAGCAAAACCCATTGCCGTGGTGCGGCACAGCGCCAACGTTGTCCGCCAATGCGAACGCACTCCGGAGCATGCGCGTCCGCGGTCCGGAGCTATGGCTAC
>NZ_LGTB01000064.1 GCF_001238275.1 Bradyrhizobium viridifuturi | reverse complement strand
GCGTCTGACGGAACATGCCATGGCTTTGCGCGTTCCCTCATTCTTGAAGGACGTCCGTGCATTACGCAACTCGCTCTGAAGGATTGGCCCTTGAATGAGCCGGATGTCGACCTTGCCCAAGCGCCTACAACCGATGCTCGCCACGCTCACCGACGCGCCCTTCGACGACGCCGGCTGGGTTTTCGAGGACAAGTACGATGGCTTTCGGATGATCGCGGAAATCCGGCGGGGCAAGGTTTCGCTCTACAG
Organism: Bradyrhizobium viridifuturi; assembly: GCF_001238275.1. Classification (GTDB taxonomy): domain Bacteria; phylum Pseudomonadota; class Alphaproteobacteria; order Rhizobiales; family Xanthobacteraceae; genus Bradyrhizobium; species Bradyrhizobium viridifuturi. The sequence continues at coordinate 34,461 of NZ_LGTB01000064.1, read as the reverse complement.
CCGCAACGGCAAGATCATCAGCCGCAGCTATATCGAGGTCGCCAAAGCGCTGGAGGGCGTGAAGGGCGACGCCGTGATCGACGGCGAGCTCGTCGCGATCGGAAAGGATGGTGTCTCCCATTTCCAGCTGCTTCAGAACGCGCTGCGCCATGAAGCGAGGCTCCTGTATTACGCCTTCGACCTCATGTTTCAGGACACAGTCGACGTGCGCAAACAGCCTCTGCTCGACCGCAAGGAGCGGCTGAAAGCGATCCTGCCGGGTCACCGGCTGATCGCCTTCAGCCGTCACCGCAAAGCGAGCGGCACAGAATTTTTTGCCGAGGCCGAGCGGAAGGGTCTGGAAGGCATCATGGCGAAGCGCGCCGACAGCGCCTATGAGTCCGGAAGCCGGACGGCGGATTGGCTGAAGATCAAAACAGCAATGCGGCAGGAAGTGGTGATCGCGGGCTTCACGGCGCCGAGGCGCACCAGGCCGTTCTTCGGCGTCCTGGTCCTCGCCGTACGGGAAGACGACGCATGGCGCTATATCGGACATGTCGGCACTGGCTTCAGCCATAAGGTCCTGGAAGACCTCCACGCCAAGCTCGTGAAGCTAACGACCCCGAAATCACCCTTCCCTGCCAAAGTGAAGGACGAGGCCGCCACGACCTGGGTCAAACCCTCGTTGGTTGCCGAAGTCAAGTTCGCGGAGTGGACGAGTAAGGGCGAACTGCGCCAGCCCGTCTACCTCGGGCTCAGGTCCGACAAGCAGGCGAAGGATGTCGTGCGCGAGCGAGAACGTCCGCGCAAATAGCACTTCCCTTCGGACGTAACCGGCAACGAGAGCGAATTAACGCATTCGCCTCTTCCGCTGTGAATTCCCTCCGCGGTGGCACTCAGTAGTCGCCTCCAAGGTCGTGGATTTCCGGTCGCATGCCGTCGGGCGTGACTTCGAGCGTTGCAAGCGTGATCGGCAGCTTGAAGCGCCGTGGTCCCGCGCTCCCGGGATTCAAATAGAGAACGCCGCCGAACGTGTCGATCTTCGGCACGTGAGAATGGCCGGAGACGATGACGTCGATGCCGGCGCCAAGATCGGCCTTGAGCGTCTTCAGGTCGTGCAGAACATAGATCGACTTGCCCGCCAGGCGCACGAGTTTCGTGTCGGGATATTGGTGGGCCCACTCGCCACTGTCTACGTTTCCACGGATGGCGGTGACAGGCGCGATCCGGCGAAGAGCATCGACGATCTCGGGGCGCCCGATGTCGCCGGCATGAATGATGTGATCGACGCCCGTCAGGCCTCGTTCCGCCTCGGGTCTCAACAGGCCGTGCGTGTCCGAAATGATTCCAATCCTGAACGTCATTTCCCGGCGCTCTCAACCGCGATCGCCAAAAGACGATCGAGAAGCTCTACCTGCCCGGACAGCATCTTGGTCCGCGCGAACTCGATATTGAACCATTCCGCGCGGTCGACCTCGGGAAAGCTCTGCCGTCGACCGCTTCGGGGCGGCCATTCGATATCGAAGGTATTGCTGATTAGCGCCGCCGGGTCAAAATGGCCCTCGCCGGCGAATGCGATGACGCGCTTTCCTCCGCGCTGCCGGATCTCCCCCAGCGGCTGAAGCGGACCAATCGAAGCGCTCGGGCCGAGTTCCTCGGCAAACTCGCGCCGCGCGACCTGCTCCGGATCATCATTGGCATCGATTTCGCCCTTCGGAATGGACCAGGCGCCGTTATCCTTCTTGCGCCAGAACGGACCGCCGGGATGAACGAGCAGAACCTCGAGCCGGCGAGCGCCCTTGCGGTAGGCGAGAATGCCCGCGCTCAACGTCGATCTCCTGGAAGTCTTTTGCAGCGCAGCCATATCGCTCCCTGCCGCGGACGACGAAGTAACGGCCGTCTGGCATCACTGGTTGCTTCAGGACACGCTAGGCCGACTTCCGCTGCGGTTTGGCTGCCGGCTTCTTCGCCGCGGCCTCTTTCGCCGGCTTCTTGCCTGCGATCGGCATCAGCATTTCCTTCTGCCCGGCCGCCACCTTGCGCGGCTTTTTGCCTGGTTTCTTGGGCGCCTCTGTCGCGGCTGCCCCCTCTCTTCCGATGCTCTTACGCAGCGCGTCCATCAGGTCGACGACGTTCTCGCCGCGGGGACGCGCCTTCGCGGTGATGGGTTTGCCGGCACGTTTCTGGTTGATGAGATCGATGAGGGCGGTTTCGTACTGGTCTTCGAACTTGTCCGGCTCGAAATGACCTGCCTTCTGATTGACGATGTGCCTGGCGAGATCAAGCATGTCCTTGGTGACTTTGACATCCTGGATATCGTCGAAATATTCCTCCGCTGACCGGACTTCGTAGGGATAGCGAAGCAGGGTCCCCATCAACCCCTTGTCCAGCGGCTCGAGCGCAATGATGTGCTCGCGATTGGTCAGCACCACGCGACCGATCGCGACCTTGTTCATTTCGCGGATGGTTTCGCGAATAACGGCGAAGGCGTCGTGCCCGACTTTGCCATCTGGAGTCAGGTAGTAAGGGCGGATCAGATATCTTGGATCAATCTCGCTGCGGTCGACGAAGTCGTCAATCTCGATCGTTCGCGTCGATTCCAGCGCGACGTTTTCGAGCTCTTCCTTCGTCACCTCGATGAAAGTGTCGGTGTCGACCTTGTAGCCCTTGACGATGTCCTCGTTGTCGACCTCCTCGCCGGTATCAGCGTCCACCTTCGCGTACTTGATGCGGTGGCCGGTCTTTCGGTTGAGCTGGTTGAACGAGACCTTTTCGGATTCCGACGTTGCCGGATAGAGCGCTACCGGACAGGTGACGAGTGAAAGACGCAGGAAGCCTTTCCAGTTAGCGCGGGGGGCCATCGCCGGGGAACTCCATTACTGACGCCGGATTCAAGACGAACGGCCCGGCTTGGTTCCGACACCGCGCCCCTCCCAAAAGGATGATTTTTTCTCCATGAGGGTCGAAGCGGACTCGACTTTTGTTCTTGTTATGTTCTAATTCGGAATGACCGATCGACCCGCGAGCTGGCGTATGCCGACCCCGAAGCAGATGGAAATACTGGCCGCTGAAGCTGCTCGGAGGCGACATCCCTCGTCGGCGCCTCCGGATGCACCGCTTCCGGCGGAATACTGGGAATCGGTCCTGAATGACCCTCGCGCCGACGAGACCGGAGCCCAGAAGCGGCAGCGGCGTCTTTCCGAGATTCAACGCCATGTCCTGCGCATCTCATGCCGTCGCTGCGAGAGGACCGTGGAAATCCAGACCGCCGATGCAGTTCGATTGTATGGCGGCAACGCGCTCTGGAAGGACGTGGCGCAGCGTTTGCTCGACAACACCTGCCAGCAGCGCACCGGCAGGCATGAAGAAGACGGGTGCTGGCCAGCGTTCGAGACGTCCTAGCCCGTTCCGGAACGCGATCCGATCACTTGCGCCTGGATAGTCCGGATGGCCCCGAAGTATCACCCTACGCCCCTGTCGGGCGGTGATCGCAAGGCGCTGGCAAAGGAGCTCGGCAAGGCCCGCGCGATGGCCAACATGCTTGCTGCCCAATCGGCCGAGATGCGGGCCAAGGGCGAGGCCATGATCCAGCAAGCTGACAGGTTGCTTTGCGAAAGCTGGAACGAGCGCATGTGGAGTGACGGCGAACCGATCGATCCATCGCCCACCATCGACCAGGCCGTGAACGGAGGCTTTCCTTGGCTTGAGATCAGGTGCACGCGCTGCAAGACGCCGAGCGACGTCGACCTCGCGGCGATGAAGCACCCGCCGACCACCTTCGTGCATGATCTCGCAAGCCGACTACGCTGCCGCAAATGCGCCAAGACGGGCCAGCGTCCCTCCGCAACTCTGCTACAGTTGGCTTGGCAGCCGCGCCAGCCTCGAACCGAAGCCTGACTGATGTGCAATCTCTATTCGATTACAACAAACCAGGCCGCGATAAGCGCGCTGTTCCGCGTCGTGAACCGATACGTGGGCAATCTCGCACCGATGCCCGGCGTGTTTCCGGACTACAATGCACCGATCGTGCGGAACGGAGCCGAAGGCCGCGAGCTCGCCACGGCGCGATGGGGAATGCCGTCGTCATCGAAGGCGCTGATGGACGCCACCAAGAAACGAGCCGAAAAGCTGCAGGCCAAGGCAAGCCGGTGGATTTCAAGGAATTGCTCAGAATGGAGCCGGACGGCGGCACGACCAACATCCGCAACGTGAAGAGCAAGCACTGGACGCGATGGCTGGGGACCGAAAACCGTTGCGTGGTGCCATTCAACTCGTTCAGCGAGTTCAACACGGCCGAAGGTGGCGACATCTGGTTCGCTCTCGACGAGTCCCGTCCCCTAGCCTGCTTCGCCGGAATCTGGACAAGCTGGACATCTGTTCGAAAGGTCAAGGAAGGCGAGACCACGAACGATCTCTACGCATTCCTCACGACGGAGCCGAACGCAGAGGTCGGCGCCATCCACCCCAAGGCGATGCCCGTGATCCTGACGACGCCGGACGAAGTCGAAGCCTGGATGACGGCCCCATCGGACGAGGCACTAAAGCTGCAGCGACCGCTTGCCGACGGCACGCTCCGGATCGTCGGCCGCGGCGTCAAGGAAGATTCGGCCGGCCTAGCGACGTGACCGACGAGGACGACGACCAGACAGAACTCTCGGCCCGCCAACGCGAGATCGTTCACGTCGACATGGGGGCCTTCTATACGTCCGTCGAACAACGCGACAATCCGGATCTGCGCAAGGGATCGAAGCCGGATGGCCGAGACGCGTCAGCGGCTCGGTTCACGCGAGCCGGTCCGCGGCCAGCGGAAGCGCACAAGCAGAAGAATCCGATTAGACTCGGGTCAAAGATCGCGGGGGAGGTAGGCAGGCAACGTTGCGGATCCGACGAATTGTTCCGCGGTGCCGTACTCGCGCGGGATGACGGCGAGGGCTTTTGACGAGCAATGGCCTTCTCCCGCAACCTCGTATAGGAAGACCGGGTCTCGAGATCACGAAGGAATGCTTTGACGGTAACTTGGGGAATTTTCGAGATCGAAGGGGACTCCTTCGATCTCGGCCATCTCGACGAGACGGTCATCTCCGGCGAAATCGGTGGCGAGCAGCATGCCATTCTGGTGGAGTTTTCCGATCATTGCTTCACGGAAGACGCCCTTCCGGACGACGCGCGGCCCAAATTTCCGTCATCTACGCGGAAGGACGGCCGGTTCTGCGTGAAGCGGTATCAGGCGTCGTTGAATATCTGGGAGCATCTCGATCGAGCCGCGCGTGGTTCGGTCTGGCTTGGCGAAAGCGATCGGTGTCTGGTCGTGAAGCTGACCACCGAGGAAGGCGAGGATCCGCTACACTACGTCATTCCCTTCACGCTCGAACGCTGGAAGGGAGACAAGCGGGCGAAACTGAAGATGCGGGTCCGAAGCGCCTTCCTGAGGGACTCGACCAGGCGCGTGGCGACCTTCGGCCAAGTCAAATTCGCGACTTTGGTCGAGCTGACGCTGAAGGGGGGATCGCCTCGCCGCAATTACGACCGCAACCGGAAAAAGCCGTGGTGAAAATAGAACAGGCCCTTTCGGGCCTGTGCGACATCGCGAGATGTCTCGGGGCGAACCTCTTGACCCTTTGCGGGGCTGCCCGTCTCATGGAGCCGGCCCCGATGTTACCATCGGGAGGGGCTGGTTGTGCTCACGCCCTATGTCCAGCGATCTGCCACGGAATGTAATGTATCCGAGACCCTCATGCAACGATCTTTTGGGGTTCCCGGTTCCACGGGCCGGCGCCATTGTGCGCTACATCACACATAAGATAGTAATATTCCAGAACAATTTCAATCGCCAGTCAGACTGGGACGTTTCCGGACGTCTGGACGAAGAGGTTGCACAATAAGAAACCCAGCGACTATCATTGCGTGCACAAATACCCCGCGACATCAATTACTTGCACGCTTTGACGGTACTTAAATGCCGCCATCGCTCTAGGCTTCCCCTCAAAAAATTCCATGGAGGGGGTTTCGGCGATGGCCCCATGAGGGATTAGCGCCATGCAAGGGGGCCGTCCGGGCGGTCTTCACAACCAAATTGCGCCATGCGAGGCGGCCGATGCCGAGAGCACTGAATAAGATGACGAAAGGAGGGGTCGGCTATAAACGCCCTCCGGAAATCGAGGCCAGCATCGATGTGGCCTTGGGGCAGGAACTCGACGAGCAGTTGCGGAGAGCCAAGATCCGCGATCCGGCGGATCCCGGCTATATGTCGAGCGAATGCCTGGTCCATCTGGTTCGCGAGGCACGTCTGTCCGGAGACAAGCGCGCCGTGGACAGGCTCGTCGTTCCGCTACTGTCGCGATGCGAACGCCGGCTCAAGCGCACCATTCCGGACAGCCGGCCGGATGCACAAGGCCTGCGCGACGAGGTGCTGCAGACCTTCTGCGAGCTGCTCGCACGCGTCGGTACCAATCACGACGCGACGGCGCTCGACCTGTTCGAGTGCAAGTTCAACAAGGGCCTCGCAACCCTCCGGTATCGGCGCGTCAGGAAGGAAGACAACCGCGGCAAGTTGTTCCGCGACATCGGCCGTGAAGTCGATGAAGACGGTCAACCGATTGATCCGAACGACACGCTCGGCAGGTTGTCGCGCGCGGCCCAGACCCCGGCCAATCAGGAGGACTTCGTCCATCTCGCCGAGATGCTCGAAGAGATTAAGAAATTGCCGCCCGCGCAGCGCAAAGCGGTCGAACTCTGCTGTCTTCAGGGTTACGCCCCCGGATCCGAGGATCCGAACGAGGTTACTGCCGCAACGATTTGCGGTGTTTCCGGTACCGCCATCCGCAAGAATCTGCGCAAGGCGGCGGAAAAACTAAAAGCACGATGAGGAGCGCTGACGATGACTGCCAACCCCACGATGCCGTTGGACGACGTGTTGTACGCGTTCGCCATGGCCAGGCCGATCCCGGACCCGGGGACCTTGGAAGAGTTCACGAGAAAATATCCGGCGTATGCGGACGAGCTGACCGATTTCGCGGTTGATCTGCTGCTCGACAGCGCGATCGAAGACGAAGTTGGCGAAGCCGACGACGATGATAGCGTATCGCCGGCGGTCTCCCGCGCGATCAGCCATTTTCAGAATGCTCTCTACGAACTGGAAAAGAAGCCGGTCCCGGCTCTTCAGGCTGTTCCGCAAACCAAGAACCCGTTTGCGGACATGGACCGCACGCGTTTCAGATCGGTGGCCCGCGGATTGAACGCCAACAATACGTTTCTAATCAAACTGCGCGACCGGACGATAGAGCCCGACACGGTGACGTCGAGGATAGGGTCTGCGAAAAGGTCGCGCGGGAAGCCGGCGAGCCGACGTATCTGGTCATCGCACACTTCCAGGCGCCGCCGGTCCTCGCGCGCGGTCAGCACTTCAAATCCGACGCAAAGCCTACCCTTTCCGCACGCGAGACCTTTGAAGAGGCTGTCCGCAATTCGGGCCTTTCACCCGAGCAGCAGTGCTATCTTCTCAAGCTCTGATCCTTCATGAAGTCCTTCGAGACCATTCGCGAGCTCGCCGCTCAACTCCATCTCGAGCTCGTGCGCAAGGGTGCCGATCCGCAGAGCCCGGATGATCTGATCGCGCGCGCGATCGAGCGCTACGATCTCGAATTGACGTTTCTGGAGCCCGACGACCCCGCTCTCAAGGGCGCACGAGCTCTCTTCGACGAACAGAGCGGTACCATCTGCGCGGCGAAGGTCGGGTCGGTCGCCGAGCAGGCTTTGGTCGTCGCGCATGAGATCGGCCATCTGGTCGCGCATGCGCAGTCCTGTTCATGCGCAGCCGCCGACATAGATCCTTCGCGCTCGACCGAGGCCGCACCCGTCGGCCTGCAGAAGGTCGAGGATTACGGCGCCCGTGAGCGACGCGAACTCGAAGCCAACGTGTTCGCGCGCGAATTTCTCCTTCCGCGGTCTCTCGCATCCAAATGGTTCGTTGAAGACGGAGCCCGAGCGTCGGAAATCGCCTCGAAGACGGGCCTCCCCCTGCCTCTTGTCCGACAGCAGATACTCGACGCTTGCCTCTTGCCGACGTGGAGGCGACCGCGCCCAAGCCTCCGGTCGCTTTCAAGCGTGACCCCGCCCAGGAACGGGCCGCCGCTCACCGCAACTCCCCCTATCAGCTTCGGGCCGGCCCCGGCACTGGCAAGACACGAAGTCTGGTCAGCCGCATTCAGTCCCTGCTGGCCGATTCCGTCCAGCCCTCCGCCATTCTCGTTCTGACGTTCTCGAACCGGACCGCGGCCGAGCTTTCCGAACGCGTTGCGCTGGCCCTCGGCGACCAGGCGGCGGCCCTCTGGATCGGAACGTTCCACGGCTTTGGACTCGATCTCATCAGGCGATTTCACGACAAGCTCGGGCTGCCGCCGGATCCCTCGCTGTTCGATCGCAGCGACGCCATCGCCGTCCTGGAGGAGATTCTGCCGACGCTTCCGCTCGATCACTACAAGAATCTCTGGGATCCCGTCATCGTTCTCAAGGATATCCTCCAGGCGATCTCGCGGGCGAAGGACGAAGTCGTGACGGCGCCGGAGTACCGCAAGCTTGCGGAGGCACAATATGCACGCGCCAAAGTTTCCGGCGACGCGGATGCCCTCAAGTCGGCCGAGAAGGTTCGCGAGATAGCGTCCGTCTACGAACTTTACGAAACGGCGAAGGTCGAAAGACAGGCCGTCGATTTCGGCGATCTCATCATGTTGCCGACGTTGTTGCTGGAACGAGACGAGTCCGTCCGTGCGGCGACGCGTCTACGCCACCGTCACATGCTGGTGGACGAATATCAGGACGTGAACCGAGCCAGCGTGCGCCTCGTCAAGTCGCTCGCCGGAGACGGCAAGCAGCTTTGGGTCGTCGGCGACGCGCGGCAATCGATCTACCGGTTTCGTGGCGCTTCCTCCGCCAACATGACCGCCTTTTCGGCCGACTTTCCGGCTGCCGTCTCGGAACCTCTCGAAATCAACTACCGATCGACCCAAAAGGTGATCGACGCCTACAGCGTATTCGCGAAAACCATGTCGATGCCGGTCGGACTGGCGGAACTGAAGCTCGAAGCCAACCGCGGCGAAGGCGACGCGGTCCCGGAGATTCGCGGGTTCGACACACCGGACGACGAAGCCGCCGGGATCGCCGCCAGCATCATCCAATTCGAGAAGGAAGGCGTTTCGCTGCGGGATCAAGCCGTCCTTTGCCGCACCAATCCTCGCATCGACGAGATCGCTCGGGCGCTCGAAGCGCGCGGCATTCCCGTTCTGCATCTCGGCAGCCTCTTCGAACGCGACGAGATCCGTGACCTGCTTTCGCTCCTGACGCTGGCCACCGACCGCTTCGGAGCCGGGCTTGTACGCGTCTGCGCGATGCCACGCTACCGTGCGCCGCTTCAGGACGTGAGACGCATGCTTCGTCATCTGCGCGATGGCGACAAGCCGGCGCTCTTGCGCCTCGACGAGTTGTCCGGCCTAGCTGGCATGTCCGCGCCGGCGTCGGCGGCGATCAAGCGGCTCGCGGTGGATCTTGCGGGCTTGAAGACATCGCAAGGCGCCTGGGATTATCTCACAACGATCCTGTTGGACCGCAGTGACTCGATCCGGGCACTCGCCGCAAGCACCGCTATTTCGGATCGGATGCGCGGCATTGCGATCTGGCAGTTTCTGAATTTCCTCCGGGAACAGAGTCCCGTCTCGAAGGGATCGCCGATCCATACGTCGCTCGACCGTGTCCGCAATCTCGTACTGCTCGCGGAAGAACGTGATTTGCGGCAGGTGCCGGAGGCCGCGCTGCAGATGAACGCCGTGCGCTTGATGACCATCCACGCGAGCAAGGGTCTCGAATTCGAGGCTGTCCATATTCCGGGTCTGGTGGTGAGCGGGCTTCCCGCGAAATATCAGGGCTCCCGCTGCCCACCGCCCGAGAACATGATCGCCGGCGCCACCGGCTCGGTCGCCGAGCAGGGACGATCGGGGCACGAGCAGGAAGAGGAATGTCTCTTCTTCGTAGCCATGTCGCGCGCCCGCACCTATCTGCGGCTCTACTTCACCAGGCTGCAAGAGAACGGAAATACCCGAAACCCGTCGCTCTTCCTTCCGCGCGTTCAGGCGAAGATGCGACGCATGGACACCGCGCCGATCGTGCCGCTGCCGACACCACCGAAACCGACCAATGTCCGGGTGACGCTGCCGAACGAGTGGCATCTGACCGATCGGCGCGTGGTATCCTATGATCGGTGTCCGAGGCGCTTCTTCTATACGCACGTGCTCGGTATCGGCACCGCGCGGCGAGCGACGTCTTTCGAGCGCACCCATTCGTGCATCTATGAACTCATCGACTGGCTGTCCCAGGCACGCCTGACGTCGACCCCGTCACGTGAAGAGACCCACGCCGCCTTCGCCGATATCTGGAAGCGGCAGGGCCCGACCGACCCGGCCTATGCCGCCGATTATCTCGATCTGGCGCGTCATCTGGTCGACGGGCTCATCGATGCCGGCGCCGGGCGGCGCTTCCGCGAAGCCGAACCGCTCGCCATCGACTTCGCCAACGGCCGCGTCGTGGTCGAGGCGGCGGAGATCGCGGAGCGCGCAGACGGCGTCATCGTGGTCCGGCGTATCCGAAGCGGCCATCGCGGGGAAAAGGAGTTCGATAAGCTCGAGTACTTCCTCTATCAGCGGGCGGCGGTCGGGCGCTTCGGCGCCAGAACCGTGGTCGAGGCAATTCACCTGACCGACAACGAAGCGGTGGACGTTCCGCCGCTCTCCCGCACCCAGGTCACGAACCGCGTCAAGAAGACCGAGATACTGCTCGACGGCATCAATGTAGGCGCCTTCGATCCTTTGCCGGACGCCTTTACGTGCCCTCGCTGCCCGCACTTCTTCATATGCGCAGCGACGCCAGAGGGCGATCTCGACGTCACCTGACGAAATTTCCTCCGCAGGGGGTTTCGGCGAGCCTTCGTCGATGGATTACCGGATCAGGAGACAGCGGCCGCAATCGCGCGGCTCGCAATTCTCCCGATCCGGGAGTTCCAAATGAAGAAGACCGACGTTTACTATCAGGGCGAGGGCATCGCCGCGCTCGAACACATCGAGATCGGCGAGCACGAAACCTTCGGCACCCTTCGCGTCCTGATCGGCGAGAAGCACGGGCTCGGCGGCGACGCCTGCCTCTTCATCGAAGATGAAGTCGAGCAGATCGCCGACGAGGTGCCGATCGCGAGCCGGGCCGGTCGCGCCGGCGTCAAGGTCCACATCCACCGCTGCCGCCAGGTCGCCGTCACGGTCCACTTCAAGGACAAGTCCGTGCACGAGAATTTCGCGCCCGGCCGGACCGTCGGCCGCATCAAGCAGTGGGCGGCGATCCGCAAGTTCGGCATGACGGAGGAGGAAGCGAGCCATCACCACCTGCAGCTCGCCGGCACCACCGTTCAGCCGGATCCGGGAACCCATATCGGCACGCTTGCCGCGCCGGACAAGTGCGCGGTCGAGTTCGACCTCGTCTCCACCCCGAAGGTGAACGGTTAGGACGATGGCGATGCAGAACCCATGTTCGCCGGACGAGCGCGCCTTCCGGGCGGACGCGGCGAAGGCCGCGTTCCGCTTGGCAGAAGCCGAGGAGCGGTTCCGCCTCGTCGGCATCGCCTGGCCGATCGTGCTGGTTGGCATAACGGCGGTCGACGGCACCGAGTACGGCCTCCGCTTCGACTGTGCCGGCTATCCGGCGGCGGCGCCGACGGGGCGCTTGTGGGATCTCGAGCGAAACGCGCCGCTGGCGTTCGGCTCCTGGCCCGGCAGCAAGGGGGGCCGCGTCAAGGCCGTGTTCAGGACCGACTGGAAGGACGGCACCGCGCTTTACCTGCCTTGCGACCGCGTGAGCCGCGAAGGCCACGACAACTGGAGGCAGGAAACGCCGACCATGATCTGGAACCCCGCGCGAGGCATCACTCAGTATTTGGAGATCGTTCATGAGCTTCTCAATTGCGGCGACTATCAGCCGCCTGCTCGCGCCGCGGCATGAATTGTCCTGCTCGTGGTTGCTCTGGCGCCGCCTGACCGCTCGCTTGCGCGAGCGCGGTCTGGGCGCGACCCGCGAAAGCGGCGCGTTTCTGCTCGGCTTCGTGGAGCAGGGCCGGCCCGGGCGGATCGTCGACTTCGTTCTCTATGATGATCTCGACCGGCACAGTCTCGACACCGGCATCATCCGCTTCGATGGCAGGCATTTCGGCAAACTCTGGGCGATCTGCCGAGAGCGCCAGCTCACCGTCGTCGCCGACGTCCACGTGCATCCAGGCGACTCGGCCCAAAGCGCGTCCGACAAGGCGCATCCCATGGTGACGCAGGCCGGTCATCTCGCGCTCATCCTGCCGCAGTTCGCGCGCGCGCCGATCCGGCGCGAGGAGATCGGCATCTATCGTTATCTCGGCGACCAAGCCTGGCAGACCGTGCCTCGCGCGCAGCGCCGTGCCTTCCTTCACATCGGACTATGAGGTGCAGCATGAACGCTTTCACATCGGCGGATACGATGCATCGCCTGGCGAAGCGGGCGATGGACGACGGCAGCGCACGCAGTCGTGAGGAGGCGGAAGCGCTTCTTCGCCACTACAGCATCGCGATCGTGGTCGACGACCTCGTCGCTGGCGACCGCCACCATCAGGCGGCGATTCTCGCCGCCGTTGCGTTCGGGCGCCGCGTCTTTCTCGGTGGCGTCACCATCGCAGGCAATCTGAACGTCCCGTTGGTGACGCCACTTCCCTTTGGGCGCACCCTGGCGGAAGCCGTCGTCGCGCTCGGCGGTGCGCTCGAAGACACGCCGGCGGGCGTGCCGATCCTCCGGGTCGGCAACGGTCCCGGCGACAGGATGCAAGGTTTCTGCGTCCGCCTCGTCTTCGCCGGCTGGCGCGGCGGCATCGTGCCAAACGACGCCGACGGCATCGACGCCGGCGCCGGCGAGCCGATGGCGCTCGCCCCGATGCTCGCGGCGGCGCTGGGAGTCAACGAAGCGTTCCTGCATCTCGCAGGCGAGTTGCCGTCGGCCGGCCGCCGGTGCGTCGGGCTGTCGCTGTGGGACCTTGCGGATCCGGACTGGCTGGATGCCCGCGCCCCCGACCCGGTGCTGCGCTATCTGCCGACGCGGCTTTGGCTGATCGGCCTCGGCCATCTCGGCCAGGCCTTTCTCTTCGCGCTCGGCCTGCTGCCTTACGAGCACCCGGCCGATCTCCACCTCGTCCTTCAGGACGACGACATCATCACGCCCTCGACCGAAAGCACGTCGATACTCTCCGACGCCACCATGATCGGCGGCAAGAAGACGCGGACCATGGCGGCATGGGCGGAACAACGCGGATTCGGCACCACGATCACGGAGAGGCTGTTCGACGCCCACACCCGGCGTCAGCCGCACGAGCCCGCGATCGCCCTCTGCGGACTCGACAATGCCGCGGGCCGCCGCACGCTCGACCTTGCCGGCTTCGACTTCATCGCCGAGGCGGGCCTCGGTCGCGGCCATGCGGACTTCCGCAGCATCGTGGTGCATACGCTGCCCGGCGATCTGCCGACCGCCAAGCTGTGGGAAGGCTCCGACACCGCGGCCGGCGCGATCGACGCCGCGGCCTACCGCAAGCTGCTAGATGACGGATCGCTCGACCGGTGCGGCATCACTCTGCTCGCCGGCAAGGCCGTCGGCGCGCCGTTCGTCGGAGGCACGGCCGCGACCGTCGTCATCGCGGAAGTCCTGCGGCTGCTTCACGGCGCCCCGGTCAACCGGCTGGTCGAGTTGAACCTCGTCAGTCCCGATCATCGCACCACCGCGCCGCAGCACAACGACTTCTCCACGCTCAACCCGGGCTTCGCTACGATCAAGTCGGACAGGGACAGCGGCTGATGCGGCGGGTCGCTTCTTGCCTCGGCGCGGTCCTGCGCCCGCGGGCCCGCGACGGTGGGCATATCCCGCCGGCATCCGGCGGCGGCCAGGCCGCGCAGTCGGTCGGCTTTTCGCCGGCATTGGTAATGAATAGAACTGCGGGCGCTCCCATCGGCGTCGGCATGGAAAAGCGAGGCATGAGAAGTTGAGCGACGATCGTCTACCCAAGCTCAGGACGGCGGTGGTGGAGGGGCCCTTGGCGTTCCAGATGCGCCGTTTCGCGGCGGCGCAGGTCGGCGACTGCGGTCTCCAGATCCTGAGCCTGCCGCAACTGGCTGCAAGGCTTGCCGGCGGCTTTGCCGTCGCCGCTTCGGCCGAACACCTGGAACCCGCGATCCGGGACACGCTCGTCGAGGGTGGGTTCGCCGAACTCGAGCACGTGAGGCATCTGCCGGGCATGTCGCGGGCGGTGCTCCGGACGCTGAGGAAGATCTGGACCGCGGACCTCGATCTCGCGGCGACGAGCCGTGACGGACATCGTCGGATCGCGGAAATATGCATGATCGAGGCGCGGCTAAAAACCCGCTTGCCGCTGGCCGCGATGCTGCCGCGCGATCTCCGTGATGCCGCGCTGACTCGCCTGCAACATGCGCCGCGGATCGTCGGCGACGTCAGCATCGAAGGCCTGTCCTACGTCGCACCAATCTGGCGTCCCCTGATCGAGGCGCTCCGCGGCATCGTCCAGGTCGAGTGGATCGCACCGGCCGGAGCGGACACCGATTGGTTTCGCGGCAAGATCGTGCAGCTTGATCCCGTTTCGACCGCTGCGCCCGAGGTCGTATCCTGCGCCGACTGCCGCCATGAGGTGGTCGAAAGCCTGCGGTGGGCGCGGCAGCTGATCGCATCCGGCGTCGCCAAACCCAATGAGATCGCGATCGCCTCGCCGAACACGACGGCGTGGGACGACCACTTCCTTGCATGCGCGGAAGACACCGGGTTCCGGCTTCACTTTTCCCATGGCGTTTCCGCACTCGCCACGCGCGACGGGCAGCGATGCGCCGCGCTCGCCGACGTCCTGATGCATGGCCTGAGTCAGCAGCGGGTCCGCCGACTGTTCGCCGTGAGCCGCGGACAGGGTCTCGCACCGGATGAACTCCCGGCTCGTTGGCTGGATGCGATATCGCGAGGCGCGGCCTTGTCGAGCGTCTCCGATTGGACGCGCGCGCTCGAAGCGGCGGAAGGTCGATCACCGGGAAGCGTTTCCGTCGAGGCGACGGTACGCCTCCTGGAGATTCTCGCCAGGGGGCCCGTTGCGGCGGACGAGGCGGCCCCGATGTTTCTTCGGGGACGATCGCTCCAGATCTGGCGCACGGCGACGCGCTCCGCGCCGACCGATGCCATCGAATTGTCGTTGCGGGGCGTGCGTCTGGGGTCCGAAACGGATGCGGCGGACGCCGTCGTTTGGTGTCCGGCCGGCGATCTCGCCGCCTCGCCTCGTCCCTATGTGAGACTTCTCGGACTGACGAACCGCGCTTGGCCGCGCGGCGCCGGCGAGGATCCGATCCTGCCCAACCATGTCTTGTCGGCCGGCGAGTTCGACACCGATCCCGTGGCGCGCGCGGACCGCAGGCACTTCGCCGTCATTCTCGGCTCCGCGTCGGGAAGCGCGGTGCTTTCGCGCAGCCGACGCGGCGCGCAAGGGAGCCGTGTCGGATGCAGCCCGCTCTTGCAGAACAACGTCAGCGTCGCTTTGTCGCGCGAGCGTATCCCGGAGCACGCGTTTAATCGGTCCGACAGGCTGCTGGCCCGCCCCGAGGAGGCCGCCGGCATCGACCAGATCGGTTCGGCTGGCCGGTGCTGGCGCGACTGGCACGCCGAGGCGCTCACCGATCACGACGGACGCTTCGAGCCGGGTCATCCGGCCATCAAGCGTTCGATCGAGCGGTTACAGTCGGCGACTTCGTTGCAACGGCTCCTGCAGGATCCGCTCGGATTCGTCTGGAAATATGCCCTTGGTTTCGATGTCCCGCAGCAGCGCCAGCATCCGCTGACCATCGCGCCGGAAGAACTCGGCAAGCTGGTGCACGAGCTGCTGCGGCGCGCCGTCGATGCGCTCGAGCCGGAACCGGGATATGCGAAGGCATCCGACGTTCAGATAGAGAATGCGCTGGAGGATGTCGCCAAGGTCGTCCATGCCACCTGGCCACTCGAACGTCCCGTCCCGCCCAGGCTGCTGTGGGGTCATACGGTCGAGTACGCGAAGGCGATGGCGCTGGCGGGTCTCCTGCGCAAGGACATCAACGAAGACGGCACCCGAAGCTGGACCGAGGTCCCCTTCGGTCAACCCGCCGGCTTCGAAGCCGGTCGCGAGCTGCCGTGGGATCCGACGATTCCGGTCGAGATTCCCGGCACGCCCGTGCGGTTGCGCGGCACGATCGACCGCCTCGACATGCGGAGCAATCCGTTCGCGGTCAGGGTCACCGACTACAAGACCGGAACGCCGCCCCACAACGCCGCCCGCATCGTGATCGGAGGCGGAGCGGAGCTGCAGCGCGCCTTGTACACGCTCGCATGTCTTCAGCTGCTCGAGGAAAATCCGATGGTCCGGGCAAGACTGCTCTACCTGGCCGGAGATCCGCTCGAGGTCAAATTGCATGACGTTGATGTTGTTCTCACCCGGATCGGCGAATTCGTGAGCGAGGTGGTCGCCTTGCTCCACAAGGGAAACGCCGTGCCCGGACGGCTCGCATATCATAAGTTCAACGACCTCAGATTGGCGTTTCCGGCTTCCCCCGGATACGAGCGTCGCAAGCGGCTGGCATTCGGCCGCGCCGCCGGCAACCTCACAAAATTCTGGAACGCGGTATGATTTCGCGAGATGACGACGGCGACCGACTGCGTGCACTGACGGAATTCGACTCGACCCTCTTGGTCGAGGCTGCCGCCGGCACGGGAAAGACATCGCTGCTCGCCGGCCGGGTGGTGATGCTGCTGGCCGCCGGCACGGCGCCGGGCTCCATCGCTGCGATCACCTTCACCGAGCTTGCGGCAGGCGAACTGCGTCAACGCATCGCTCAATATCTCGGCACCCTGCTCTCCGGCGCGGTTCCGGACGAACTTCGGCTTTGCATTCCGAAGAAATTGAAGGCGGCGCAGCGGCGGGCGCTGGAAAAGGCGAGCGGGCTCCTGGATGAACTGACGTGCTCGACCATTCACGGGTTCTGCCACGACCTGCTTCGGACCTATTCCGTGGAAGCGGCGATCGATCCCGGTGCGGAGATCCTCGATCGCGACCAGGCGGATTTCGTATTCGATGCGATCTTCGATCAGTGGTGGCGCGATCGGCTCGACGAACCGCGCCCGGTGGAAGATCCGATCACCGTGATCGCGCGGAAGGATCCGACCGGAGCGGAGAAACTGCTGCGGGATTTCGCCAAGTCGAGGCGACGCCACCGCAATGCGCGCCCTCTGCCCCCGGATATCGATGCCGATGCTCACCTCGAATTCGCCGAGAGCGTCCGCGAATTCCGCCGCTGGTACGACCGCGTTGGAGGCCCGAAAGACGCAGAGTGCGACATCGTCGATCTTGAGACGTTGCTCGGACATTTCGAGCGCAGCTTCGCCGCGGGTCTCGAATTCGCACGGTTGTGGGATGCGGCGCACCCCGCGACGCTGCAGCTCATGCGATCAAGGTCGTTCGACCTCCGTGAATACAAGCGACGCACGATTTGGAAGCGCGCGAAGGGAGACGATGACGGCGGTCGCCTCGCCGATCAGGCGGAAGAACACTACGTGCGTTGCCGCGAATGCTACGGCACCTTGATGGGCCGGATCGCGACCGCGATCGTCAGCGTGTTCTCGTCCGAGCTCGACGGTCTTCTGGCCGAATACGATGGCTTCAAGCGGCGGGCGGCGGTGATGGACTTCGACGACCTGCTGTTCACCTGCCGAGAAGTCCTGCGTCAACATCCCGAGGTGCGAGCGGCTGCGGGCGGACGATTCTCGCGGATACTCGTGGACGAGTTCCAGGATACCGACCCTGTTCAGGCGGAAATCGTGTTTCTGCTGGCCGGCGTCGATGGCACCGCCGCAAATTGGCATGAGCGGCGTCTGCGGCGCGGCCAGCTGTTCCTCGTCGGCGACCCCAAGCAGGCCATCTATCGGTTCCGCGGTGCCGATCTGGCGACCTATCTCCGGGTGCGGAATGCCATTGAGGCGCAGTTTCCCGACAACATACTTCGCGTCACGGCGAACTTCCGCTCCAGACCGCGGATCCTCAAACACATCAACGATTGCTTCGCGGGACCGCTTGCCGCCCAACAGGCCGGCTACGTCGCGCTGGGCGGGACGAGAGACGACGCGGACCACGGCTTTCCATGCGTCACGAAGGTATCCGTCGACCTGTTGCCGAATACGCGGGTCGACAGCAGTCGCGACGAAGAGGCGCGCGTGGTCGCCGAGATCTGCAGCCGCCTGATCGGCAACGTCGAGCTGAAACTGAACGACGGATCTAGCCGGCGGCTGACGCCGGGGGACATCGCTCTGCTGGCGCCGGTCTCGACCGAGCTTTGGCGCTACGAGCGGGCCCTCGAGGAGGCCGTTCTCCCCTTCGCCTCGCAAGCCGGCAAGAACCTCTTCAAGCGTCAGGAAGCCCAGGACCTCGTTGCGCTGGTCCGGAGCATCGCCGATGTGCGCGACACGCTGGCTTTGGGCGCCCTGCTACGAGGGCCGCTGGTGGGTCTTTCCGAGCAGGATCTGCTCACGATCACCGCAAGTCTTCCCGTTCCGCCCGGCAGCGAGTCGGCGCGCCTCTCGTTGCTGACGGACCCGAAGATCGTGCAGAACGACCTCGCGCGGGAGGTCCTCGGAATATTGCGCGACGTTCGGCTTCGCCTGCGCGTCACGTCCCCAGCGTTGCTGCTCGCCGAGGCGATCGAGCGGCTCCGCGTCCGGGCCATTGTCGCAGGCCGAAGTGCGGATCAGGCCGCCCGCTCGCTCGCGAACGTCGATGCCCTGCTCGAACGCGCGCGCAATTACGGAGTACGGGGATTCGTGCAGTTCGCGCACGATCTCGACGAGGATTGGTCGAGCGGCGCAGGATTCACGGAAGGCATCGTCGAAGCGGACGGCCGATCGATCGAGATCGTGACGGTCCACAGCGCAAAGGGCCTAGAGTGGCCCGTCGTCATTCCGATCAATCGTGCTTCGATGCCACGCCCACCCGAAGCCTTCGTATACCGACGGAGCGACGAGAGCCTGCACTGGGCGCTCGGGCAGGTGACGCCGCCGACGTTGCAGGGCGCGATGCAGGGAGAGACCGGGGAAAAGCGCGATGAGAACTTGCGGCTGCTCTACGTCGCTTGTACCCGCGCCATGGAATTGCTCGTCATCCCCGACCTCTCCTGGTCCGACGAGACGTCCTGGGCGAAACAGCTCGACTTCAAGCTCGACGGTATCCCCAAGCTCGATGTCTCGAAACTCAGGCGCGCGGCAGTCGTTCCGCCTAAGGCGAACGCGAATCTACAGTCCGCGGAGCTCTTCGCCGAAGAGCAATCGCGTATCGAGCGGGACTTTCCCTCGATTGTCTGGAGCAAACCCAGCGAGAGTGATCCCGACTTACTGCCGACCGTGCCTCCGAGTTCTGCGGAAGAGGCGGTCATCGAGACCGCGGCTACGATCGGAGGCGGCCGCCTGCGCGGCGTCGTTCTGCACAAGCTCATGGAGGAACTGGCGACCGGAGAGCTCGCCGCGAGCGCGAGCGAGACCGAAGAGAGAGCGGATTTGCTGTGTCGGCAACTTGCGGAAACGACGACGAGCGGCAGGCCGGACCCCGCCGAGATGGCGAATACAGCACTACGCACGTTCGCCCACCCGGAGCTGGAGCCGTTCCGTGATCGACTGGTTTCGGAGGTGCCGCTCTACGGCGCCGCCGCCCGCGCCGGCGAGCTGATCGCCGGGCGTGCGGATGCGGTGGCCCGCGCGGACGACGGCGATCTGGTCACATTCGATTGGAAGAGCGATGTCGCCCCGAGCGAGCGGGACCGCTCGGCCTATCGGGCACAGCTGGCTCAGTATATGCACGTCCTGGGCGCGCAGCGCGGCGCGGTCGTGTATATGACGTCCGGCCGCATCGACTGGATCACGACGATGCTTTAAAAGAGTCGGCCAGCGGCTTCATGAGTAATCTCGGCAAAGGCGCGCCTGGGCGAGATAGCCGATGGTATCGGACGCCAATATTTTCGTCCCATACCTAGCCCAGGCACCCCGACCCCCCGAATATCAGCTGGAGGTTGTCAAGTTCGGTAACTTGACAGCCAGCGCGAAGATAGAACAAATAGGGAATATAAGACTCTACTGATCTGGAGGTGACGGTTTCCTCGCTCGACTTCGAAAATAACTCGACCGTTGCAGTCCTCGCTGATTGCGCGAAATGAGCTGCGCGGAAAATGCAATTGCAAAAAAATTCAGAGCGAGTGCAATCGGCTCTGGATGGGGCACTCGCAGATGGACTATCGCACCCTTCAGGCGATGCGCGCAAAGCATCCGGCGTGGAGATTGCTGGTCGCAGATCATGGGCCGTTTGTTGCGGCCTTCCTTCACGACACATTCATCCGACCCAATCTGCGGACGCGTGCAGTCCGATCTTGCATCTCGGCTAGATGATTTCCTTTGTCCAAACACCGTACGCCCCGCTTGATCTGTAATGCGGGGGGCGTCGCTCAGTGCTTTCATGTCTGTTCGCCTCACTAAGCCCTGGCAACGTAGCCTTTTGTCACTCGGGTTGGTTCCGCCTCTAACTTCCGATAATGAGAGTTATTGGAAGTCAGGGCCGGTCATACCGCCTCCCTTCAGGACTTGCGTACCCGCTCGGCATCATCTTGGATAAGCCAGCGGTCTGGGGAGGCTGGAATGGGGGTCTGTGCGATATGTGGCAAGTCCGCGGGGTTTTTGCGGTCAAGGCATCCCGAGTGCGAGACGCTGGCCAGCACCCCTCCCGTCGTTGAGGATCGGCCGGCAAGCGATTTTGGCCAATCAATCTATGGAAGCCTAAGCGAAAAGTTGGGTCGGCCTTACGAACTGGAGGTCAGCCGAATTGATGCAGTTGTCAACGAGGTCAACCGCCTCAAACGCGAGGGAAAGCTGGAAGAGGCTATCGCGGTGCTCCTGCCCCAACTGGACCTTTGGGAACGGGATGCTGCAGCAGGCGCTGGCGGGGTCGCCCCCTGGTATTACGAACAAGCGGCCATCGTGTACCGAAAACTCAAGCGGTTTGACGATGAGATCGCTGTATTGGAGCGGTTCGCAGTCCAACAGCACGCTCCGGGCGTGTCGCCACCGCAGCTGTTGAAGCGTCTGAAAATGGCGAAGTGGTACGCACTCAAACGGAGCGGCGTCGATGCACCCCGGCCAATTCTTGAAGACGATATGGGTCGCCGGGCCCCTCCCCCGCCTGTGCCTGT
Organism: Bradyrhizobium viridifuturi; assembly: GCF_001238275.1. GTDB lineage: Bacteria > Pseudomonadota > Alphaproteobacteria > Rhizobiales > Xanthobacteraceae > Bradyrhizobium > Bradyrhizobium viridifuturi. The sequence continues at coordinate 13,147 of NZ_LGTB01000064.1, read as the reverse complement.
CTCCTATCCAAAACCGCCGCCAATCAAACTGGCGGCCGACCAGCAACCAATTTTCGACTTCATTGCGCTAGACGTCGAAACCGCGAACGCTGCGAGTATTTGTTCGATCGGGCTCGCTCATTTTAAATCCGGTGAGTTGTTCAAAACCCTGACCATCTTGGTTGATCCCGAAGACGATTTCGATCCGACCAATATATCCATTCACGGCATCACGCCTGAAGACGTTGCGGGCAAGCCGAATATGGCTCGGGTCTTCCCGGTGATAGCTGCTGCCCTCTCCGATGTCCTAGTTGTTCATCACAGCCACTTTGATAAGACTGCCCTCAACCGCGCGGCAATTAAGCACGGCGCCGGCTTTCTTCCGTGCGTGTGGCTCGATACACTGCGCGTGGCCCGGCGAGCTTGGCCAAGCCTAGCCGACGACGGGCGTGGCTACGGGCTTGCGAGGCTGGCAGAAGAATTTTCAATTGGCTTTCAGCATCACGACGCCGCCGAAGATGCAAGGGCTGCGGGGCTGTTAATGCTGCGGGCGATGAATGATAGCGGCCTGGATCTGGTTCAATGGCTTCGACGCGTTGAAGAACCGATCGACGGTAAAGAGGCAGGAAAGCACGCCCGCGAAGGAGCCGGCTCAGGCCCTCTGCTCGGCGAAGTCATCGTTTTCACGGGCAAACTTGACATAGCCAGAGAAGCAGCTGCTCAACTCGCTGCCGACGCCGGGTGCGAGGTTGCCGATACGGTAAGCCAGCGGGTCACCATCTTGGTCGTCGGAGATCAAGATTTGCGCCTCACTAAGGGGCAGGAGAAGAGTTCGAAACATCGAAAAGCAGAAGCGTTGATCGCTAAAGGATGCGCGATCAAAATCGTGGGCGAGAGTGACTTCAAGCGGCTGATAAGCATGAACACCTAGTTGAAGTCACACCCACGTTTCATTTTTTCTTGGTCCCGTAAGGGCTTTGATTTGTCGGCTTCAACGAGATGCCCTCGGAACTCGCCTTACCCTGCACACCGGCCGGCGTTCTACCGAGCTTCAGACCGATAACCCGTGTCGGTGTATTTCCTGCCGCCAACTGTTTAAGACTTTTGAGATCAGCCGACGTCCAAGGCTTTCCAGTATTTCGCGTTGATTTAGCCATCCGATCCTCCCCAGATTGTGGCAGACGATCGTCGCAGCCCAGCTCCAAAGGGTCCAGCAGAACTCACGAAAGCTATTCGGTTAAATCAGGGCTTCTCGTTTGTCCGGGCTTCCGCGAGATTGATCCGACAGTTGCGTCCATGTCGTCGCAGCATCGCTACAAGGTTAGCCGGCACGGGCCCTTCTCGCCCACACTCAAAAAGCTTCGTGACGTCGAGCGCAGAATCAGCAAGCAGCTCACGCGCGCGCTCTCGCCGTACGCGTTCAAGAAAAGCTGGAGACTGGTGCCGCCAAGGTGGCGTCGCAACGCGCGCTCGCTGACGCCCAGTTCTCGTGCCACTGCCGGGATATATGGGCCTACCGCGGCTCAATTGGTGCGCCTGCAGCCAACTGACCGCGTCACAAGGGAGCAGGGTCGTCGGTCCGGCTGTGCTTGCCGCTCACACTGATCAAATTGTAGGGAGCAGCCCGCTTGCACATTGTGCGCAAACACCGTTTGAAAAACCGTTTTAGTTCGGCTCTCTCAAACGGTTTCCCTCGCTAAGGTCTTGATTTATATGGTGGGCGCACCAGGGCTCGAACCTGGGACCCGCTGATTAAGAGTCAGCTGATCCAGAGCGCGACCTGCAAGATGAACAGTGCGCATCATCGATTTCTATCAGGGGTTCGCCTCTTTGCAGGTTGATCGGCCTGAATACTCCGCTCCACATTACGTTGTCGGTCTTGAGAATATTCATTGAGTTCCTTTATCAGCAGGTCGCGACGTGTCTCGACAGTTGGCATATCGTCGACGAATTGCCGAACTTGACGAGCCAACTCGTGATTTGATGGCGCTTCCGAGCGCTGCAGCTCGGCGGCATAATCGAGATATCGACGCCGGATGACGTCCTGACGCGACCTGATCTGTTCGTCCCAAGGATGCTTGGCAGCCCTGCCACCCCTCACTTCCGAAAGCACCTCTTCGCGAGCAAGTCGATCGACATCGGGCGTGACCTTTCGCTTGCGCATAGCGAGGACCGCCCCACGGTCGCCCTTTCGAACCCGTCCGCGGGTTCGCCGCGGCGTTGCCTCCGCCGCGATCCCGCGAAGCCGAAGTTCGCCGGCAAACCGTTCTCGCCAGGCCTGAAGATCCGCCTTGCGGGGATTAAGGCGCTTGCCGTCATGACCGAGTGATCGAACGGTCAAGTGCACGTGGGGATGCTTGTTGTCGAGATGCTGGACGAAGACGTAGTCGTGATTATAGCCGAACATCTCGACGGCAAATGCCCGGGCTGAATCCTTGACCGCGACGGCATCTGTGCCAGCCGGCATCGACAGTATGATGTTGATCGAAAGCGACCCATCACGACGGCGCTTGTCGTCGAGACCGGCATCGTCCTCCCAGCGTTGCTGCAGATCTTTCAATCCGGAACGACCCACTAGCGTCGCGCCCTGCTCTGTCTCCCCATCGAGCTCGCCGTTTCGCGTGATGTATGCGAGATGTGACTTGAGATGCGCCACGTCCTTGGTGCGCCCGGTGATCTTGACCATCACCTCTGGTGCTCGGCGAACGATGCGTTCGAGCTTTGCACGCATCGCCGGCGTAAGGCGGCCGGGAGCGGCCGGATCGGGGATATCCCACTCGGCCCGCCGCGGGCGCCGATTAGGCGTTTCCCAGACATACGAGATCGGCGGTAGTTCTGAGGCCAGGTCGGTAGGCCGCGGCGAATTGCGCCGACTCATCGTCGCCCGTCCCAGTAGTCCGCGTTGCCATTCAGCGCATTACGTAGTTGCGCCAGCTCTTTTTCGATGACCCGTTTGGCCTCTTGAATTGCGGGCACATCGGGCTCAACCGCCCTGCCCTGCAGCACACTGGCGTTCGCCGCGCGCGCGATCTGGTTGATGTTGCCACCGATCCGGTTGAGCTCGCGAACGATCGCGCGAAGCGCCTCGTGCTCGCTTGGCGAATGCTGCACCGGCGAGCCCAATCGAGAGCGCACCAGGGCGACGATCCAACCGGTTCGGGTCATGCCACGCCGATGTGACACTTCCGCGAGCTGCCGCATCTCGCTCTCACGAAATCGCACCGTCACCTTCTCCGGTCGCCCGACAGGTAGCACGGAGATGCGCGGCACTGGTTCAGCAAGTGCCTCAGCAATGAGACGCCGCAACAGCGCGGATTTGCCGCCCTGGGTAGCCGCAAAAGCTGAGAACTCCGCAGCCACTTCGTCGGAGACGCGAAGCGAGATCAGAGCCATGCACTCCAATCCCAATCGCGATGTAATACATCGCTGGCGCGAAGCTATCCTGCACTAGAAAGAACGAATCTCTCCACCCCATCGATGTTGGTTCAAACCAACAGGCTCGGCATTCAAAGCTCGGGAGTTGCTTCAGGTGAGATCCAACGCAGACAACGATCGATGCGGAGTATTCCTCCGGGAATGACGCAGATGTCACCCCTAATGCTTGCACGCCACGAACGCCACGCGTGCGGATCGGCAACAATGGCACCGAGTATGTGGACCGCGGCTTTCCAGCAGCCTCCGGCCTCTCTACAGCGCTGTGGGGGGCGCGTTCGGCCTCCGGCTGCTGCGCTAACGCGCCATCCTTCGGATGGGAAATCCGCTCCGCCGGCGTGCCAAGCGCAGCAGCGTTTCTGGGGAGAAAGTCTAAAGCCAGCTTCATGCGAAAATGATCTCTTCGATCGTGATCGTCGATGCCGGCACCTCTTCCGCTTCGTCTGCGCCATCGACCAATAGCACGGCATGGCGTGAGCCTTGAGACGCGAGCCGATCGACGAGAAGACAGCCGGCGCGATCTTGGTGCCGCACTCTGATCGTCAGTGATGGGATCATTCGCTCATTTCGATGGACCGAAGACTTGGTGCGCTTCTCCGCGGCCGCCGTTACACGGTCTCTCTCTATAAGTCGCAATGCGACTTGCGGTGAGATCGGGCCTCGTTCCGATTGAGCACCAGCCGCACCTTCGCCATCAGCATGGGTGCCGCCAACTTCGCTGCGAATTTTGCGAGCCAGCTGGCGGGCGTGGGCGTCGGTGAAGCTCTCCTGCGCTGCACATATGGTCTCGACGGCGTTGGGCTGCTCACGCCAAGCCTGGTAGAGTTCATACACAGCACGGATTGACGAGCCGGCAAGCTTCGACCGGAGAAATTCAGGCATACTTTGGACCGACGCGTAGCGAGAAACCCAGTCCCTGGGCTTGCCGAGCTTGCGCGAGATGTCGGCTTGGTTATCACCCTGCTCCAAGCGGTCCGCGACGAATGCCGCAATTTCGGGGGCGTTGAGGTCATCCCGCTGGATGTTTTCAATCATCTGAACATAGCGATCCGCAGAACCAGCGGCATGAACGAAAGCCGGGATCTCACGGAGCCCGGCGCGCTTGGCAGCGCGATACCGCCTCGCACCCATGACGATCACGTACCGGCCTTCCTCGGTCGCCTGCCGCAGCACGATCGGTTGCAGCACGCCATGCAGACGGACTGATTCCGCGAGCTCATCGAGCTTCTGTTCGTCGAAGCTGCGACGGGGCTGGTCTGGATCTTCGTCAATGCGATCGATGGAAATCGAAGTCGGTTGCCCGGTTGCGGCGACACCATCTTCCGCGGCGTCGATGAGCTGCTTAAAACTGAGATCAAGCGCCATGTGCCGTCTCGTTCATCTGCGCGACGATCTTGGCGAGAACATCACGGATTTCGCGACCGGCCTCCTGCGCAGAGCGGCGCTTGAGCTTCCAAACCGGCAGGCGTTCCGCGACGGCCTCGGCATAGCCGTCCCTTGCCACGATCTGGCCCGGGAACACGTATTTCCCAGCCTCGCGCAAGAGTTGCTCAAGATGCGTCCGTTGACGGGGCGATTTCGTGTTGAAGTTCGAAGGCAGCAACCCGAGGAACTTCGTATCCTGGCGACCATAACGCCTCTGGACGCCGATCACGGTCTGCATCAGGCCTTTGACGCCCTTGATCGAATAGTCCTCCAGATAAATGGGCGCCAGGACATGCGACGCCGCGACCAAACAACCGACGCTGCGCAGTCCAAGTGATGGCGGCGTATCGATGACGCAGGCATCGAACTGATCCGACGCAATAGCGAGATTCTCTTGCAGAGTGGTTATGGCGGCCGCATTGCTGCGATCGAGATCAGTCAGCGAGCTATCGGCCGGCGCGAGCGTTAAGCCTTCGTCTTCACGAGGTGCGATCCGCATCCCCGGCTTGAACAGATCCGCGGCTAACGTTGAGCCGGCATAGTGCCTCAACGTATCCGACGCATTGCTCTGCGCATCCACGTCGATCACGAGAACGCGGAGATTCGCCTCCGCCATGAACCAGGCCAAATGCACAGCAAGCGTCGTCTTGCCGACCCCGCCCTTTTGATTGTTGATGACAATGGTCTTCATCTCAAAATCCGGAATGGGTCTGGCGGCGCTGGGTGCATGTCCTCGTCCATCGTTTCGTGGAGGTGTTGGTTTGAACCAACAGCGATTGCGAATCCAATCACCGGAACGATCCCGAAATTCACCCGGCGAATCCCCTGCCAGAAGAGTCAGGTCAGTACATCGCCAACGGAAGGAACAAATTCTGGCAGGCACGACGGAGACCGTGCTCGTTGCTGGACCACTGCTGTCGACACAATCGCGAGAGGATCGTCACGCGAATGCGCGGAGACCGCTTGCGGGCTCCGGGAGCGCCGCCGGGCGGCGCGAGCAGAGCTGTCCCCGGAGGGGCTCGCCCAAACGATTAACGCGGTATCATCCGTAGGCTGGCCTTATTGGCCGGGAGCCCACTCTCCTTCTTAAGCAATGGCGCCTATTCAATTCGGCCAATTCGAGGGTTTCGCATGTACTGGATGAAAGTCGTGTCTTAGGCCTTAGGCGTTGAGTTTTATGCTTTTGCTCGCTGACATTATAGGTATCTGGAGAGCAGTTGCAGTCTATTGAGTTCTAGCTGTCGCACTCATAGCTCAGGCCGTCATGTCCTCTCCGTTGTGCCAGATCCTCGTAAGGATTGGATTGAGCCCGCAGTAACCACGGAATTGGGCGCCCTTTGTGCACTCGAAAGGAGAACGTGCTTCAGGCGCAAAGGCTCTAGACCCCGCGACAGACCAAGCAATCGTGGGGGAAGCCCTATTCTGCAAGCGCTCCGGAAAACTTGCCAATCCTTGCAGGGTAGCGCTGCGGATCGCTGATCTTCGATTCAGCATCGCCGCATCGAGCTATCCGCGAAGCCGACCCTGTTCAGAGAAGTTTCGCTGATCCGCAATTGGGACCGATCGCCACGAATGGCCAGACCATGGTGCAGACCTTCGACAGCAGTGCGGAGACAGTCGAAGCGTTCGAACGGCTGTAACGCGCCAAACGGAGGCGCGGTTACGCCGCAATGGACGGAACACTGTCGTAGTCTGGCAATTTTTCGGGGACTACGGCTCTGCTTGTGATGCCGGCTCTATCTGTTCCACGGCCTTGATGTCAGACGAGCATAACTGAAACAAGACGGAGCTCGTCCGATGACGACTGCCAATAAGATCGCCGAAAAGATTGCAGCCGAGAACGACCTGACAAAAGCTCAGGCGAAATCCATCGTCGATAGCGTGTTCAGGGCCATCGCTGATGCGGCCGTCAGCGGAGCCGAGACGAGCCTTCCCGGATTCGGCAAGTTCAAGGTCAAGGATAGCCCCGCCCGCGAGGGCCGCAATCCGTCGACGGGCGCAACGATTGCAATCGCAGCTTCCAGGAAGCTGACGTTTACACCTGCTAAAGCCGTGAAAGATGTTCTGAACGGAGGAGCGGCCCCAAGCGACGGAGCATCTTAAGTCGCAAGACGAGGGGGCTTATGCCCCCTCCTCGGCCGCGAGCGCTTCGTCGCGTTGGCGGATGAGCTCGGCCAATTCGAGTTCGAGCGCCTTGCGCTCCGCCGGCGTGAATACGCAGTCGCGCAGCTCGGCGCGCAACTCTTCAATGGTGTCGATGGTCATGATCGCATCTCCAGTCGAAGGGAGCGGGCCCCGCCTCGCGGCGGAGCCCGCTGGCTGAGCCTCAGTCCCGGTTGGGCCGGGACCAGATCAGCTGGAGACCTTCCGCACCTTCGACCTCGGTCAGGGTGGCGTAGATCGGGGCGGGGAAGCTCGGATCGTCCAGCTTGACGGAGAGGTAGTCGCGCTCAGTGTCCTTGGCGGTCTTCTGCCAGGCAGCACCCAGCTCGACGTTGCCTGAGTAGATGCGGAAGTGCGGTCCCTTGTCGGAAGGGTTCTCGACGCGGATCAGCTTGGCCTTGACGTTGAGGTTGAGCGTCTTGATCGCGCCGGAGAAGCCATTGCCGGTGGAGGTGAAGGTGCCGATGGTAGCCATTGTCTCATTCCCTTTGTTTTCTCGGGCCGCGCCTATCGCGTCCTCGATGGCGGTCGTGAGACCGGAGGCGATCGACCTGCACCCGGAGGGCCGAAATGAAATGGAGGGCGGCCGGCAGCGACTTTCTTGGACCGCGAGGAATGGCGCGCAGCGCGAGGGGAAGAAAGTCGATGACGGGCGTTGCAGGGACAAGATCGAGAGCCCGCAAAGCGGGATCGGCCTTCGGTCAGACCAGCCTCTATCGAGGACGCAGATGGGTGCGCCCGTCGCGAAAACACATGGAATGAAGATAGGCGGCCCTAGTGGGCATTCAGATCTCAGGGCAATGCAGGTCGCAGCGAAACGTCGTTCATCATAAGCAGGCCACCTAAGCGCCGGGTCATCACCTACGAGGGAAACTATCGCTGCCAGCAACGTCGGCGCACCTGTCGAAGTGGCCATCGCAAGATCGATAACGAGGGTGCCGACGCTCTCGCCATGCGGATGCAACCCGGTCCTTCCGCATCCATGCGACCGACACGCTCTGCGAGGCGTGAAACAGATGCTAGCGTCGGTGGACATGCCGGCCGCCGAGTCCGGGACGATTCCGCCGGCCCGCGCGATGGAACGACGCTCAGCGTGCGGGTTGCAACGCCACAGCATTGGTGCGGGTTGTGAGCACGATCGACGTCAACAGCGATCCGGCTGCCGGGCTCGATTTCGGTTCGAACGTTACTTGGCCGGCGGCCGCAGCGGGCTTTCCGCCCATTTCCGGGCTGTGGGATCGCGCAGCGGGTCGTCTTCGCAGGCCAGGCAGACGTAGCGTGGCCGGCCCGGCGCGACGTCGTCGGGCACAGCCGTCATCGGCTTCCCGCACTTCGGGCACAGCTTCCGGCTCAGGTAGAGCGGAGTCATGGTTTTCCCTGCCGCGATCAGCCTAGTTCCCGGTGCACCGCGAGCACAAGTGGATCGCCGAAAGTTGTCTTCATTCATCAGACCGCTTGACGTGGAGCGCGTCCAGCATTGAAATCCGGCTTTCAGTGATGTTGCGGGGGTGGCGTCGTGGAAGATTTTTACAGGGGCTTCGCGCAGCGGGCTCGCGATCTGGCCGAGAACGCGGACCCGTTCACCAAGCGGCGGCTGCTCGACCTGGCCCAACGCTACGACCTGAAGAGCAGACCAGGATCACCCGGCGGACGGTCCATCCCGCCGCCGCGCGCAACGCCACCGACGGTGCTATTCGCCGGCTCCGGCGAGTCCTAGCGAAAAGGTCTCAGTGCAGATCGTGGGCTGCTTCACCGCCACATCGTGGGCGCGCCGTTAGTCTATGTTCTGGCACTCCCCGTCTTCTTCCTTCACATCGCACCGCCTGTTGCGCCCTCCGGCAGCGGCATCGCTTCTATCGAGCCATCGAACACCTCAATCGCGCCCGCAGTGCAGTTCGCGTCCCGCCGTTCCGGAGACGCCGTCGCCAGTCGCAGGGCGTCGGAACGCCCGCTCGCGGCTAGGAAACCTGTTTATCATTCGCAGTCTTTTGCTTCTTCCAGAGCGCCATGATCTGCGGTCCGATGGAATAATTGCCGGCCCGGGCTTTTGCCGTAAGACCCCGCAGGTATCCGCCCGGGCTTTTGACTTCCGCCGAGCGTTGCAGGATCGCGGCGACCGTAACCGCTGCATCGCCCTCCCCCATCGCGTCCACGGCGTCTTCCCAGGCGCTCGGGCTGACCCCCAGCGCCGATCGAACAACCGCGGCCGTCGCGATGAATTCGGGCCAGCTTCCGATTCCTGTCCGCGAGTACATCGCGATGTCGGGGCAAGCTTTGAGGATCAGCCCCAACGGGAATCCCGTCGTCTGTTGGCTCCTCCTCTCCGGCACCGGTTGGGTTTCACTGATGGCCCCCCCGCCTTCTTGAGAGGCTGGTTCAAGTTCAATAAAGGGGTCTGGATTTGAATTCTGATAGTGCGCGCCAGAATGGCTGTCATTGCCGTCCGGTTTCTGTGCAGAGAGATGGGAATCCAACAGCTTGCCCGCCTCTGCGGCAAGACGCTCCAGGCTTTCGGCAAGAGGTTCGAGGAGGCCTAGCCCGACCACTCGTGGCAAGCGGCCACTGAGGCCGGCGAAGCGCCTCCGGACATCCCCCCAGTCGCCCTGGGCCCCCTCCTCCGCTGCGACGGCAATCATCTTGGCTATATCCCGCCGGAGTATCGAGACACGCTCCCGCGCCAAGGCAATGGTGCGACGCTCGATCCTCACCTCGTCGGCCAGACGATCGAACTCCTCGGCCCGCGCCACGATCGGCGTCAGGTCGAACCCGAACGCCTGCTCGATCGTGCCATCGCCAGATCGCCGAGCGTATCGCTTTCCGTTGGGGCTATCGCGGCGGATGATGAGTCCCGCGTTGACCAGCGCGAAGAGATGCCGGCGGAGCGTGGTCCCTGCCATGCCGTGCGTACGCTCGCTCAGAGACGCGTTCGAGGGAAAGACAACGAGGTTGCCAGGGGTGAGAGCCGTCTCCGGTAGACACGTCAGCAAGCCGTTGAGCACGGTCAACGCACGATCCGAGATATCGAGCCGCTCCCTCGCATCGGTGATCGCACGGAAGATCTTCCACTTGTGAACTACTCTGTCTTCAGGGCATGCCTTCGCGGCCGCCTGGCTCGCCACCATGGCAAGCGTCAGCGTCCGCCGCCCGAAGGGCGTCGTTGGATGACTGTCGATCATGTTCTTCGCCTTTCCAGGCAAAGAAAAAGCGCTCGGCGAATCGATACCGCAGCAAATACGCTTGACTGGGATTCGCGTCCGTGATTCTCTAAGGCTGCTTACACGTTAGAGAAGGCTTCCGGGCGGAGACGTTTCGGGGGCCTTTTTCTTTGCGTTCTACTCCTCTGTTGAAAATCGATACGCCTACTGATCGCGCGGCAAGCCTTCTTTGCTGGCTGCGCCATGTTCTGCAGGAGCCTCGGGAAGCGCGCTTATGCAGTTCCCTTGAGGTACTCCACGTAGAGTTCACCTAGCCGCCCTACGACGAATTCGCCGAACCCAGGAGCGACCTTCTCGTTTACCGCGAGGGTGGTCTTTTCCGTTTTGCGGTCGATCGAGGCGACTGCCTTGCCGTCGGCCGATGTCCAAGACTCGGGTTCCGTTCGCTGCGGCCTGGGCGCAAGCGCTGCGCAAACGGCAAGGAAGCGCGCATCCGAATCTTTACTTAGAAAGGCCTGGCTCGAGATCAGCTGTGCCAACTCGCCGATTGCATCCCTGCCCTGGAGCAAGGCTTCGAGCTCCATCCAGCGTCTCCGGCCAGTTTTCGGCGCTGGGCCGATTGCCTCGATCAGCGCACGCGGAATGGCGCGGCCGACCGAGATCAGGCGGGAGAGTTCGGTCTTGTCGACGCTGAGGGCGGAGCCGATCGTGTCACGCTTGAACTCGCGGTCCTCGAGAGTGACGGCGTATATTGCCCTCTCGATGAACGAAAGATCCTTCCGTTCGCCGTTCTCCTTGCCTTGCGCCACCACGAGCTCTTCGTCGGTCATCTTCCTGATGACCGCACGGACCGGCCTTCCGAGCGCCTTCAGCGCCCTCACCCGGCGATGACCGTAAGCCGTCTGGTAGCGGGCCGGCTGGCTCGGATGAGGACGCAGTAGAACGGGAACGAGCTGGCCGTTGGCGGAGATCGATTGGACCAGAGCCTCGTGCTCCTCATCCGTACCAGGCATCCGGTCGGGCACGATCGATGCGTCGATCACCGAGGGATCGATTTCGAGCACTGTCTCGCCATTGGCGAATTGATCGGCCAGCGCTCTCGCCGCTTCGCTCTCGGCCGTCAGTCGCTCAAGCGATCGGCTCATGGCTCCGACAACGCCGCGCCCGCCGAGGGTCGGCTGGGGTGCCCTCCCCTCCTCCGCCAGCGGCGCGCTCGGAGCGGCCTGCGGAGGATCGCTGAGCAGATCGCTGAGTAGGTTCTTGCGTCCCATCAGGTTCTCCCCCAAGCCACTTGCATGAGATTCTGGATCTCCCCATTGACGCCGTCGAGCGACTCCATCGCGCGGTCGTAGGTCGATCGCGTGAACTGTTCGCGAGGCACCTCGTAGAGGGTCTGCTTGGTGATGCCGGCGTCGCTGATTGCGGTGCTTTTCAGCATCATATTGGTGATCATGCGATCGCCGAAAAGCGATCTCATGAAGCCGACCATCTGCGCCTGCGGACCATCGCCGGGTTCGTAGCGGGTGACGAGATATCTCATCCAATCGTAGTTCATGTTGCCGCCGGCTTTCGCGACGACTTCGAGCAAGTCCGAGGTCATCAAGAGAAACTGCGACATCGACATCACGTCGAGCATCTGGGGATGCACGGGGATGAGGACCGCGGTTGCGGCGCATAGCGCCGACAGCGTGAGAAATCCCAGCTGGGGCGGACAATCAATGACCACGACGTCGTAGTTTGCCTCGACCGACCCGAGCACCGTCGCCACCCTTGCGAAGAAGAGTGGGTCTCCGGACTGCCGCTGGGCCAGAGCCTTGGGTGTTTCGTGCTCGAATTCCATCAGTTCGATGTTCGCTGGCACGATATCCAGGAGCGGGAAGTAAGTCCGTCGAATGATGTCGCTCAGTTCGCGGCGGCTGTCGTCGTAGCGGATGGCACCATACAAGGTGCCATTCTCTTCGACGTCGAATTCGGGTTGGTATCCATGCAGAGCCGACAAGGACGCCTGAGGATCGAGGTCGACGGCAAGAACGCGAAATCCCTGCAAGGCGAGATGCTGGGCCAAGTGCGCCGCGCTGGTGGTCTTGCCGCTACCGCCCTTGAAGTTGACGACGGCTATGACCTGCAGATGCTCCCCTTCCCTGCGCGTCGGCAGATATCGGCGCGAGGCCTTTCCGGTCTCGTCGAGATAGGTTCGAAGGGCCTGGATGTCGTCCAAAGAATAGAGACGTCGCCGGCCGGGCCGATCTCGGGCTCGGGCCCCTTCTTCTCGAGCGACAACTGCCGCAAATAGGAGTCGTTCACGCCGATCAACTTGGCCGCTTCGCCGGACGAGAATCGACGTAAGGTTTTGGCGGCTTTCGGCGGGAAGAGTTTCAGTCTGTGGGCGACAAGCTTCGCCGACAGCTCGCGAGCGTCCGCAGCGATCAGTTCATGGATCGCACGAGGCTCATTTAACGCCGAATGATCGGCTGCGGTTTGTTCCGTCAAAGACACGGCGGCATCTCGTGGTTACGACATTTTGCCGAAAACTCTACATTCGGCGTTAGTAACTCCGATTCTGTATCGCTCGGCAATGAAGAAAGGGTTAACGAGAGATTAAGGGCTGCGGGATGACTGGGGCTAGGCCAACGAACCAGTCGCGCAAAGGCCGAGTTCTGCATGCAGCGCAATTCAACGAGGCAGCACCAATGCGGATGCGAATTGGTCTCCCGCTCGGCGAAGTTCGCCCGCAATCACCGTCAGTTATTTAAAACGTGGCGTCGGCCAGACTGCTCGACGTCGAACTCCTCATGCACCGCAGGAGTCGTTCGGCGCCATCAGCTACAACATCGCGGCTCCCTCGCCGCCAAACATCCTGCCGTGGAAGACCCCTCCACGTTCAGAAATCATGATGGCGCATGAAGACTTCTTCCGCCGAGCAGTAGGCGGCTGCCAGCTCAATGCAGTCTTTGTCTGGGATAGAAAATCTTTGAAGCGCGCGCGATGGAAGT
>NZ_LGTB01000063.1 GCF_001238275.1 Bradyrhizobium viridifuturi | reverse complement strand
TCCACCGCCCGCCGCACCCTCGATTGTCGCCGGCGTGCCGCCTGCGTTTTGTGCGCCGGTCGAGGGATGCTGGCTGTCGGAGCCCGCCTCGCTGTAACCGCTGCCGCCATTGCCGTGGTAGCCGTAATAGTCCTGGCCGCCGAACCGCCGCCACCACCGACCCCGCCATTGCCGCCGCTTGCAACCGCATTGATGATGGTGAGGTTCTTGAAAGTCACCGTGCCTGAGGTGACGACAAATCCCTGATAGCCGCGCGCGTCGATGACGTCGCTGTAGTCCTGACCGCCGAGCTGATTGTTGTAGTCGGAGTTGCCGTCGAAGGTGAGCGTCGAGCCGTTCATCAGATTGATGGCCGGCAGATCGTCCAGCAATTGCAGCGTGCGCGCACCAGACGAGAGCGAGAAGTTGATCACGTAATCGGTGTTGGCAGCAGCGAGGCCACCGCCGACGCTGATCGCCGAAATCGCGTTGTAGAGCTGGGTATAATCGTGGACGGGATCGCTGGTCGTCAGCGTCAGAACAACGGGATTCGACACAAGGACCTCGGCAATATGCATGAGCGACCGTGATCGGCCGCTGTTTTCAAAAAATTGCCGAATAGTTACCTTGCGCCGCAAGCCATTGGCAACAATAACGAATTCTCATTCCGCGCACGGAGTTGCGATGGTCAATCGGTAAGGTTGACGGGCGCGGAGACCGCGCTGCGCGGGCTCCCGAGGCAATCTTCGCCGCAATCGGCGATACAGGCGACGTGTTGGCTGCGTGGCGGGCACCCATCAATGTGAAACACGCAGCATGACGATGCGCGTAATGAGAAGCGCCGCGACAAAAATGTCGGCGACGAATCGCCGAATCACGCTCGGCTCCGTCGATGCGGCCTCGCTTCGCCAGTGGCTCCGAAACGATCTTTCGGACAGACTGTTCGTGTTGGCGACCACGCTCCGAACGGCGTGCGCCGGAGCGACGGGTGCAGCATGACGCCTCCACGCGATAGAGCATCTCCTCACCGTCGGCGGACAGTGACGATGACGGTGTGCATGCTTGCGATCGCGCCATGCATCGGACGCGCCGAAGCGGCGGGATGCAATTTCGAGATTCAGGGCGAGGGTCGCATCGCCGCTGTCGTCGATGCACGCAGCCTGCGGCTGGACGACGGCCGCGAGGTCAGGCTCGCCGGGATCGAGGTGGCGGACCGGGCGAAGGCCGCCGCAGCGCTAGCAGCGCTATCGGTCGGCCGCGAGGTGACGCTTCGCGGACAGGACGACGCGCCGGACCGCTATGGCCGGCAACCGGCCTACGCTTTCCTCGAAGGCCGCGAGACGCCCGTCCAGACCGAGCTGCTGCGCCAGGGCCTCGCCCTGGTGTCGTCCGAGGCCGCCGACAAGGACTGCACCGCGGTGCTGATGGCGGCGGAAAGCGAGGCGCGGACGGCTCGATCGGGAACCTGGGCGGAGGCCACGGTCATAAAAAACGCTGAAAGCCCGGACGATATTTTGGCCGGGATCGGGCGTTTTACAGTGGTCGAGGGCAGGGTTTTGTCCGTGCGCCAGGCGGGCGCGACGACCTACCTGAATTTCGGCCGAAACTGGACACGGGACTTTGCTCTGACTATTTCAAGGCGCATAGTCCCTGCGTTCGAGGCGGCCGGGCTTGCGCCCAAATCTCTGGAAAATCGCAGGATTCGTGTGCGAGGCTGGGTGGAAGCGCGACGTGGGCCGCGAATCGAATTGCTCCGGGTGGGGCAGATTGAAGTGCTCGACGGGAACTAGGGGCCTCTGGCCACAGCCCGGCCGATTCACGGGACAATTTGTGAGTTTTTGACGTGATTGAACGCGCTGGACGGCGTGAAGATGGAACTGGCCGCCGCCTTTCGGCAGCGCCTGTGCTCGTCTGCGCGGCCCTGACGCTGTCGGCCTGCGGCAATGTCGGCCGGTTCGAGCAGGTCACCCCGACCGCAGCAGCGGCGCCGGTGAAGCCGAACCGGGTGGTGCAGCAGACACCCAACAGCGAGCGCGAGCATGAGCGCATCCTGTCGTCCTATGGCGGCGCCTATGACGACCCCAAGCTCGAGGCCCTGATCAGCAAGACCGTCGAGCGGCTGGTCGCCGCCTCCGAACGGCCCGACCAGGCCTACAAGGTCACGATCCTCAATTCCGGCGCGGTCAACGCCTTCGCGCTGCCGACCGGCCAGCTCTACGTCACGCGCGGCCTGATCGCGCTCGCCAGCGACACCTCCGAGCTGTCCTCGGTGCTGAGCCACGAGATGGCGCATGTGCTGGCCAAGCACGCCGCGATGCGCGAGGACCAGGCGCGCCAGGCGGCGGTGGTGACACGCGTCGTCACCGACATGAGCACCGACCCCGATCTCACGGCACTGGCGCTCGCCAAGACCAAGCTGACGATGGCGAGCTTCTCGCGGCAACAGGAGTTCGAGGCCGACGGCATCGGCGTCGGGATCGCCGCGCGCGCGCATTTCGATCCCTACGGCGCGTCGCGCTTCCTGACCGCGATGGAGCGCAACGCCGCGCTGAAGATCGGCAAGACCGCGCTCGATCCGCGCGCGCAGGACTTCACCTCGTCGCATCCGGCAACGCCGGAACGCATCTCCAACGCGCAGACCACCGCGCGGCAATATTCGTCGCCCGAGAACAACGAGCGCGACCGCGAGACCTATCTCGCCGCGATCGACAACATCGTCTATGGCGAGGATCCCAGCGAAGGCTTCGTGCGCGGCCGCAGGTTCCTGCATCCCAAGCTCGGCTTCACCTTCACCGCACCCGACAATTTCACGCTCGACAACACCGCGCAGGCGGTGATCGGCGTGCGCGAGGGCGGCAGCCAGGCGATGCGCTTCGACGTGGTGCGGGTGCCGGCCGAACAGTCGCTCGGCGACTACCTGAATTCCGGCTGGATGGAAGGCGTCGAGAAATCCTCCACCGAGGACCTCAACATCAACGGCTTTCCGGCCGCGTCAGCCACCGCGCATGGCGACCAGTGGCAGTTCAAGGTCTATGCGCTGCGCTTCGGCAGCGACGTCTACCGCTTCATCTTCGCCGCCAAGCAGAAATCCACCGAGAGCGAGCGCAACGCGCGCGAGACCGTCAATTCATTCCGTCGCCTGACCCTCGATGAGATCCAGGCGGCACGCCCGCTGCGCATCAAGGTCATCAACGTGCAGCCCGGCGATACCGTGGAATCGCTGTCGCACCGTATGGCCGGCGTCGATCATCCGGCCGAACGTTTCCGTGTGCTCAACGGCCTCGACGCCCACGCCCAGGTCAAGCCGCGCGACCGCGTCAAGATCGTGGTGGATTGAGGACCGCGGTCTCTCCACTGTCGTCCCGGCGAACGCCGGGGCCCATAACCACAATTGTCGATTGACGGAAAACGCTGGGGCCACAGCGCGCTCAAACAACGCTGCCCTGTGGTTATGGGTCCCTGCTTCCGCAGGGAGACGTAGAGAGCGCCCTACTTCGCCTTCTCCTTGAGGAAGGCGATGATGTCGGCCCGATCCTTCGGATCCTGAACCTCGTAGAACATCTTGGTGCCCGGAACCATCGCATCGGGACCGGTGAGCCATTTGTCGAGATTGGCCTCGGTCCACACGATCTTCGAGTTCTTCAGCGCCGGCGAGTAATTGTAGCCCGCGACCGAGCCGGCGAGGCGGCCGACGACACCCTTGTGCATCGGCCCGACGTCGTTCTTGTCGATCGAATGGCAATCGCCGCAGCCTGGTACAGGGTGGCGCCGCGCGCTGCATCACCCGCCGCACGGGCGCTGTTCATGGCGAGCAGGATCGCGATTGCCGCCATCGCGGCGGTCTTGGCATGCCGCGGCGCCAGCACGCCTGCGATCGAACGGATGGTCATTCCCGGGGGTCTCCTGTTGGTCACCCCATCAGGAGCAGCCTCACTGGCGATCTATTCCCGGGAATTCCGCTGGTTCGCAATTGCGAGCCGCATCGATCGCCGAGAACGGCCGTTGTCGCTGAAGTTTTTCCCGCCCATGTGGAATATCGGCGTGGCCCCGCCGATCTCGATTCGCAGCTGCCACCTCCGCAGCGGCGCCGGGCTATTGGAGCATCCCCAGTGTTTCGCAATCGGCTCGGCGCCGTCGCTCGACTTGCCGGACTCGCGTGCATGCTTGCTGCGCTCACAGCCGCAGCAGCAGTCACCACCGCCGCGCGCGCGGACGGCTGCCCCAGGCCGAGCGACGAAATTGCGACCGACCGGCCCGACGTCACCAATTCAAGTATCGTCGTGCCGGTCGGGAGCCTGCAGAACGAGAACGGCGTCAACCTGACCGGCCGCGACGCCGGCCGCAGCATCGACGGCAGCAACAGCCGCTGGCGGCTCGGGATCGCGCCCTGCCTCGAAGTGCTGGTCGACCTGCCGACCTGGTTCGGCAGCGTGAAATCGCCCGGCGTCTCGGGCTTTTCCGACGTCGCGCCCGCCATCAAATGGCAGATCAGCCCGCTGCCGGGGAAGATCGACCTGTCGATCACCGCCGGCGTCGCGCTGCCGACCGGCGCGGCTGCGATCGCCGGGCGCGGCGCGCAGCCCTACATCCAGCTGCCATGGTCATGGGAGTTGCATGACGGCTGGGGCATCAGCGGCATGTTCACGGAATTCTTCCGCCCCGCCGAGCTGACCGGCCAGCACATGTCGGAAGCGACCTTCGTGATCGAGAAGAAGCTGACCGAGCGGATCAGCGTGTTCACCGAATATGTCGGCGACTATCCCGACGGCGCGCGGCCGACCCAGCTCATCAACTCCGGCGGCGCTACCGGATCACACCGACCCAGCAGCTCGACCTCCACGTCGCGTTCGGGCTCAACCGCAACTCCCCGAACTACATCGTCGGCCTCGGCTATTCGTTCCGCGTCGACGGGCTGTTCCGGTAAATCAGCTTTCGGCTTCGCGCAGGCCGCTCAGCCACAGCGCCAGCAGCGTCCACACCGCGCCCGACAACAGATACGCGCCGGCCGAGATCAGGCCGAAATGCGTCGCCAGCAGCAGCGCAGCGAGCGGCGCGAAACCGGCGCCGAACAGCCAGGCGAAATCCGAGGTCAGCGCCGAGGCGGTGTAGCGATAGTTGCGCGCGAAGCTCGAGGCGATCGCGCCCGACGACTGGCCGAACGACAGGCCGAGCAGCACGAAGCCGAGCACCATGTACACCGTTTCGCCGAACGCACCGGCATCGAGCAGCTGCGGAGCAAAGCCGCTATAGACCGCGATCGCGACTGCCGAGCCCAGCAGCAGCGGCTTGCGTCCGACGCGGTCGGCGATCATGCCGGAGGCGATGATCGCTGCGACGCCGACCATGGCGCCGATCATCTCGATGATCAGGAAGCGCACCGGGCTTTCCTTGGTGAACAGGAACACCCAGGACAGCGGGAACACCGTGACCATGTGGAACAGGGCAAAGCTCGCCAGCGGCGCGAACGCGCCGAGCAGGATGTTGCGGCCCTCCTGCGCGACGGTCTCGCCGACCCGCGCCGGCTCCAGGTCGCGGCTTTCGAACAGCTCGGAATATTCATCGGTCGCCACCATGCGCAGCCGCGCGAACAGCGCCACCACGTTGATGGCGAAGGCGACGAAGAACGGATAGCGCCAGCCCCAATCGAAGAAATCATCCGCCGAGAGGTTGCCGGCGAAGAACGCGAACAGCGCGCTCGCCACGATCAGCCCGAGCGGCGCGCCAAGCTGCGGCACCATCGCGTACCAGCCGCGCTTGTTCGCCGGCGAATTCATCGCGAGTAGCGAGGCAAGGCCGTCCCAGGCGCCGCCCCAGGCGATGCCCTGCAGGACGCGCGCGGCGGCCAAGAGCCAGATCGCGGCCGCGCCGATCGTGTCGTAGCCGGGCAGGAAGGCGAGCGCGACCGTGGCGGTGCCGAGCAGGAACAGCGCGATGACGAGCTTGGCGCCCTTGCCGTGGCGGCGGTCGACCGCCATGAAGATGACGGTGCCGAGCGGCCGTGCGGCAAACGCCAGCGCGAAGATGCCGAATGAATAGAGCGTGCCGGTCAGCTCGTTGACGAACGGGAACACCAGCTTCGGGAACACGATCACCGAGCGATCGCGTAGACGAAGAAATCGAAGAACTCCGAGGTGCGGCCGATGATGACGCCGATGGCGATTTCGCCGGGTTTCGCCTGCCCGTGACCTGACGCGGTCGGGGTGCCGTGAGCCATTGCTGGGGCCTGTGCCATCGCCGGAGAACCGTCCTTTGGAGCATGCCATGGAAAAGTGGAACCGGTTTTCCGAACCGCATGCTCAAGCAAGAGATGAGGCCACGGGCAGACTTTGCCACGCGGTCCACCTCACCTTCTGAGCTTCTATCCCGCAGTGCAACATTGGACAAATTGTCCAATGTCAACTTTGCTGCATCGCAGCTACCCCTTGGCGGAACTCATAAAATTCAAGTGGGGTGAGCCGTGCGCGCCTTGAAACTATTGGCCTTATTGCCGTTCGCGGCGCTCCTTGGCGGGTGCGATTTCGTCGTCCTGGCGCCCGCCGGCGACATCGCCGCCCAACAGCGCGACCTCGTCGTGATCTCGACCGTCCTGATGCTGATCATCGTGCTTCCGGTGATGGCGCTGACCGTCTTCTTCGCCTGGCGCTACCGCCAGTCCAACACCCAGGCACCCTACGAGCCGGAGTGGGATCACTCCACCCAGCTCGAGCTGGTGATCTGGTCGGCGCCGCTGCTGATCATCATCTGCCTGGGCGCGCTGACCTGGATGGGCACCCATCTGCTCGATCCCTACCGCTCGCTCGGCCGCATCGCCGCCGACAAGCCGATCGAGAGCAAGGACGCCCCGCTCAATGTCGAGGTGGTCGCGCTCGACTGGAAGTGGCTGTTCATCTACCCGGACTACGGCGTCGCCGCCGTCAACGAGCTTGCAGCTCCGGTCGACCGCCCGATCCGCTTCCGCATCACGGCGTCTTCCGTGATGAACTCGTTCTACATCCCGGCGCTGGCCGGCCAGATCTACGCGATGCCCGGCATGGAGACCAAGCTGCACGCGGTCGCCAACAAGCCGGGCACCTTCCGCGGCTTCTCGGCCAATTACAGCGGCGCCGGCTTCTCCGGCATGCACTTCGATTTCAAGAGCCTGTCGAACGCCGATTTCGACAAGTGGATCGGCACCGCAAAGGCCAGCGCCAACATGCTCGGCCGCACCGATTATCTGCAGCTCGAGCGTCCGAGCGAGAACGATCCGGTCCGGCTGTATCGCTCGGTCGATCGCGATCTCTACAAGGCGATCCTCAACATGTGCGTCGAGCCCGGCAAGATGTGCATGAGCGAGATGATGGCGATCGACGCCAAGGGCGGCCTGGGGCGCGAAGGCCTCAACAATACGCTGCCGCTGACTTACGACAAATACGCCCGCCGCGGCGCGCCGCTCGGCACGGAGCCGACCTTCGTCGCCGGCATCTGCTCGATGGACGAGATCAAGGACGCGCCGTCGCGCGAGGTCACCGCACCGCTTGATTTGACCCCGTTGCGCGGCTTCGGGCTGAAGCGCCCGCCGTTCTCGCCGGCGCATCCGTCATCGACATCCCAGTTGCTCGGCCAGCGTCCGAAATCAGAGTCCTGAGGAGGACCGCATGAATCCCGATCTCGTCAAGATGATCTTCGGCCGCCTCAATCTGGAAGCGCTGCCGCTGCATGAGCCGATCCTGGTCGGCACCTTCGCGGTGGTGGCGACCGGCGGCCTCGCGCTGTTCGCGATCGTCACCTACTTCCGGCTCTGGAGCTATCTGTGGCGCGAGTGGTTCACCACCGTGGACCACAAGCGCATCGGCATCATGTACATGATCCTCGGCATCGTGATGCTGCTGCGCGGCTTCGCGGACGCGCTGATGATGCGCCTGCAGCAGGCGATCGCGTTCAACGGCTCTGACGGCTACCTCCCGGCGCATCACTACGACCAGGTCTTCACCGCCCACGGCGTGATCATGATCTTCTTCGTCGCGATGCCACTGGTCACCGGCCTGATGAACTACGTGGTGCCGCTGCAGATCGGCGCCCGCGACGTCTCCTTCCCCTTCCTCAACAATTTCAGCTTCTGGATGACGGTCGGCGGCGCCGTGCTGGTGATGATGTCGCTGTTCGTCGGCGAATTCGCCCGCACCGGCTGGCTCGCCTACCCGCCGCTGTCGAACATCGGCTACAGTCCTGACGTCGGCGTCGACTACTACATATGGGGACTACAGGTCGCAGGCGTTGGCACCACGCTATCGGGCATCAATCTGATCTGCACCATCGTCAAGCTGCGCGCGCCGGGCATGACCATGATGAAGATGCCGGTTTTCACCTGGACCTCGCTCTGCACCAACGTCCTGATCGTCGCCTCCTTCCCGGTGCTGACCGCGGTGCTGGCGCTGCTGTCGCTGGATCGTTACGTCGGCACCAACTTCTTCACGAACGATTTCGGCGGCAACCCGATGATGTACGTGAACCTGATCTGGATCTGGGGCCACCCCGAGGTCTACATCCTGGTGCTGCCGGCGTTCGGCATCTTCTCCGAGGTGACCGCGACGTTCTCCGGCAAGCGGCTGTTCGGCTACACCTCGATGGTCTACGCCACGGTCGTCATCACCATCCTGTCCTACCTGGTCTGGCTGCACCACTTCTTCACGATGGGCTCCGGCGCCAGCGTCAACTCGTTCTTCGGCATCACCACCATGATCATCTCGATCCCGACGGGCGCGAAGATGTTCAACTGGCTGTTCACGATGTATCGCGGCCGCATCCGCTTCGAGCTGCCGATGATGTGGACGGTGGCGTTCATGCTGACCTTCGTGATCGGCGGCATGACCGGCGTGCTGCTCGCGGTGCCGCGGCCGACTTCGTGCTGCATAACAGCCTGTTCCTGATTGCGCATTTCCATAACGTGATCATCGGCGGCGTGCTGTTCGGCCTGTTCGCCGGCATCAACTACTGGTTCCCAAAGGCGTTCGGCTTCAGGCTCGATCCGTTCTGGGGCAAGCTGTCGTTCTGGTTCTGGGTCTCGGGCTTCTACTTCGCCTTCATGCCGCTCTACGTGCTCGGCCTGATGGGCGTGACCCGCAGGCTCCGCGTGTTCGACGATCCGTCCCTGCAGATCTGGTTCGTCATCGCTGCCTTCGGCGCCTTCCTGATCCTGCTCGGCATCGGCGCGATGCTGGTGCAGTTCGCAGTCAGCATTCTCAGGCGCGAACAGCTGAAGGACACCACCGGCGATCCCTGGAACGCGCGGACGCTGGAATGGGCGACCTCGTCGCCGCCGCCGGACTACAACTTCGCCTTTACTCCGGTGGTCTACGACAACGACGCCTGGTGGGACATGAAGCGCCGCGGCTACAAGCGTCCGCTGACCGGCTTCAAGCCTATCCACATGCCGTCCAACACCGGCACCGGCATCATCCTCGCCGGCCTTGCAACCGTGATGGGCTTCGCCCTGATCTGGTACATCTGGTGGCTCGCCGCCGTCAGCTTCGTTGCGCTGCTCGCGGTCGCGATCGGCCACACCTTCAACTATCACCGCGACTTCCACATCCCGGCGGATGCGGTGGTGCGGACCGAAGATGCGCGGACGCGCGTTCTCGCCGCGGGAGCCCAGACATGAGCGTAGCAACCACCCAGATCTCGGTCCAAGGCTCCGAGCCGGTCTTCCACGTCATCGACGAGCACGATCATCCGGAAGGCGCCAGCACCATGCTGGGCTTCTGGATCTACCTGATGAGCGACTGCCTCATCTTCGCGATGCTGTTCGCGACCTATGGCGTGCTCGGCGGCAACTATGCCGCCGGCCCGGCGCCGAAGGACCTGTTCGACCTCAAGCTGGTCGCGCTCAACACCACGATGCTGCTGCTCTCCTCGATCACCTATGGCTTCGCCATGCTGACGATGGAGAAGTCGAAGATCGGCCAGACCCAGCTCTGGCTCGCGATCACCGGGCTGTTCGGTCTCGCCTTCCTCGGCATCGAGCTCACTGAGTTCGCCCACATGATCCATGAGGGCGCGACGCCGCAGCGCAGTGCCTTCCTGTCGTCGTTCTTCACGCTGGTCGGCACCCACGGCCTGCACGTCACCTTCGGCCTGGTCTGGCTGGTGACGCTGATGGTGCAGACCGCGCGTTTCGGCCTCACCACGGCCAACCGGCGCCGCCTGATGTGCCTGTCGATGTTCTGGCACTTCCTCGACGTGGTCTGGATCGGCGTCTTCACCTTCGTCTATCTCCTGGGAATGCTGCGATGACATCAAATTCTCACGCCGACGCTCATACCCTCGAAGCCAATGCCGGCGGCCACGGCCATGACGACCATGGCGGCGCCGCCCACGGCTCGCTGAAGAGCTATCTGATCGGCTTCGGCCTCTCGGTCGTCCTCACGGCCATTCCGTTCTGGCTGGTGATGACCGGGACCATCGCCGACAAGGCGGTCACCGCGCTGATCGTGCTGGTGCTGGCGGCGGTGCAGATCGTGGTCCACATGGTCTACTTCCTGCACATGAACACCCGGTCGGAGAACGGCTGGACCATGATGGCGATGATCTTCACCGTGGTCATGGTGGTGATCGCGCTGACCGGCTCGCTGTGGGTCATGCATCATCTCAACATCAACATGATGCCGATGCACGACATGAGCCAGATGCCGTGACGAAGCGGTCTACCAGACCCTCGCTTGTGCTGCCCACGCTCGGCATGCTGGGCGTGGTGCTGCTGAGCGCGCTCGGCGTCTGGCAGATCGAACGCAGGGCCTGGAAGCTGGCGCTGATCGAGCGGGTCGAGCAGCGCATGCATGCCGCACCGGTCGCACCGCCGCCGCAAGCGTCATGGCCTGATGTCACGGCCGCGAGCGACGAATATCGCCGCGTCACGGTCGGCGGCACCTTCCTGAACGCCGACGAGACGCTGGTGCAGGCCGTGACGAACGAAGGCCCCGGCTTCTGGGTGCTGACGCCGCTGCGGATGGCTGACGGAACCACCGTGCTGGTCAATCGCGGCTTCGTTCCGCCCGACCAGCGCGATCCCGCGGAGCGCAGCGACGGCAACCCGCAGGGGTCGGTCAACGTGACCGGGCTGTTGCGGATGTCGGAGCCGAAGGGCGGCTTCCTGCGCAGCAACGATCCCGCAGCGGGCCGCTGGTATTCGCGCGACGTTGCCGCGATCGCCGCCACGCACGGATTGTCGCAGGTCGCTCCCTATTTCATCGACGCCGATGCGACGCCGAACCAGGGCGGCTACCCCCTCGGCGGGCTCACGATCGTGCGGTTTCCGAACAACCACCTGATTTACGCGCTGACATGGTTCGCGCTGGCCTTTATGCTGACCGGTACGCTCCTGCGCATCGTCAGCAGGAGCCGCGCCGGCGCTTCCGATCCAGGGTGGAGTTCAAGGCGCGCCGCCGTGCGCCGCCTGATCGGCGCAGCCCGCAATCTGTCTCGCGACACAGGCCCAGATGCTCGAGCGCACATCGGATCTGCATGAGGAGAATGCCGCGACCGGCACGGCCATGATGCCGCCCGCCGTGAGCGCGGCCGGCGGCATGCCGTACGATCTCGCAGCGCCCGCCGACATCGCGACCAACCGCAAGAACATGGCCCTGCTGGTCCAGCTGCGCTGGATCGCCGTGATCGGCCAGATCGTCACCATCGGCTTCGTGCAGTTCTGGATGGGCGTAGCCTCCCGCTGCTGCCTTTGGCGGCCGTGATCTCCGGCCTCGTGGCGCTCAATGTCGTCAGCCTGCTGTGGCTGCGCTACCGCGCCGACATCAACAACCGCGAGCTGCTGGTCGCGCTGACGCTCGACGTGGCGGCGCTGACCGCCCTGCTCTATCTCAGCGGCGGCGCCACCAATCCCTTCACATCGCTCTATCTGCTGCAGGTGACGCTGGGCGCGGTGCTGCTCGATGCGCCCTCGACCTGGTCGCTGGTGGCGCTGGTCTGCATGAACTTCGCCTGGCTGACCAGCTATTACCGACCGCTGGAGCTGCCGCAGCAGGGCTTTGCCGACGCCTTCAACCTGTACATCGCCGGCACCTTCATCGGCCTCGTGCTCGACGCCGTGCTGCTCGTGGTGTTCATGACGCGGATCAACCGCAACCTGCGCGACCGCGACCTGCGCCTTGCGGCGCTGCGCCAGCACGCCGCCGAGCAGGACCACATCGTTCGGATCGGCTTGCTGGCCTCCGGCGCCGCGCATGAGCTCGGCACGCCACTCGCCTCGCTCTCGGTCATCCTGGGCGACTGGCGCCGGATGCCCGTGCTCGCCTCCGATCCCGATCTGTCGCAGGACCTCGGCGAGATGGAGATCTCGGTGCAGCGCTGCAAGTCGATCGTCACGGGTATCCTGCTGTCGGCCGGCGAGGCCCGCGGCGAAGGCTCCTCGCCGACCACGGTGGCGGCGTTCCTGACCGCGCTGGTCGAGGAATGGCGGACCACGCGGCCGTCCGCCACGCTGTATTTCCGCAACGCGTTCGCGCCGACCTCGCGATCGTCTCCGACATCGCGCTCAAGCAGGCGATCTTCAACGTGCTCGACAATGCCGCCGAGGTCTCGCGCGACTGGATCGAGCTGATGGCCGAGCGCAATGCCGACACGCTGCGCCTGTCGGTGACCGATCGCGGCCCGGGCTTCTCGCGCGAGATGCTGGCGCATATCGGCAAGCCGTATCAGTCCACCAAGGGCAGCCCCGGCAGCGGCCTCGGCCTGTTCCTGGTCGTCAATGTGGTGCGCAAGCTCGGCGGCGTGGTGACGGCGCGCAACCGGCCGGACATCGGCGCCGCGGTCAGGCTCGAGCTGCCGCTCTCGACGCTCGCGATCGGAGACCATCTTGACGGATGAACGCCAGCTTCTGATCGTCGAGGACGATTCGGGCTTTGCCCGCACGCTGAAGCGCTCGTTCGAGCGCCGCGGCTACGGTGTTGCGGTATCCACCTCGCTCGACGAGGTCCGCGTGCTGCTCGAGCAGCAATCGCCCGGCTATGCCGTCGTCGACCTGAAGCTGGCCGGCGGCGCCTCGGGCCTTGCCTGCGTCGAAGCGTTGCATGCCCATGACCCCGAAATGCTGATCGTCGTGCTGACCGGATTTGCCAGCATCGCGACCGCCGTCGAGGCGATCAAGCTTGGCGCTTGTCACTACCTCGCCAAGCCGTCGAACACCGACGACATCGAGGCCGCGTTCCAGAAGGCCGCCGGCAACGCCGCCATCGAGGTCGGTGCACGGCCGACCTCGATCAAGACGCTGGAATGGGAGCGCATCCACCAGACCCTGATCGAGACCGACTTCAACATCTCCGAAGCCGCCCGCCGCCTCGGCATGCACCGCCGCACGCTCGCACGCAAGCTCGAGAAGCAGCGGGTGAAGTGAGGCGACAGAGACGGATGAGGGAGAACGAGGCGCGCGGATCCACGCCTGATTGAACCTGCCGTCTCTTGCTCCGTCACGTCATCGCGGCAACATCCGCCGCAGTGTCGATGTATTCCTGAAAACGGACCGCCTTTCCTGCACGGTACTTGAAGACGTGGGCCCATTCGTTGGTCACGGTCTTGCCTGTCTTCTTTGCCCGCGCCGTGAGCGTACCCAGCACCACGACGGTGTCACCCTGCTCAATCATCTCTCGCGGCGCAAACTCGCTGAATTCCAGATTCTCGCCGACCTGGACGAAGAAGTTTGCAATCTGCTGCTTTCCCCTGAAGGTGCCGGCCCAAGGCAATTTGTCCTGGGGACCTGGCGTTATCCACGTGCAATCGTCGTCGATCAGATCCCTCATGAGCGCCGGAATGTCACCACGTTGAAACGCTTCATAACCCTTCCTGGTTGCCTCAACATTGGATGTCATCGGATTACTCCTCGCTGCAAATTGATGGGTCACATGAATGTCGATCAAATAGCGGCAGGGCGGCCAACATAGCATGCCGCGCTCCGATTGCCTTGGTCGTCCGCGAACACGGGCAACCCGGGGCGATTCTGGTCAGGATCGTTTACGTAGCTTCGAGCGCCGTTGCTGTCTCACCGAGACGCTACCGGCGGGCCAGAAAGACCCCTAGCAGGAATGCAATGGCAAGTGATTGAAGTGGGGCCGCCTTGGTCGCTTCACTCAGGTGATGCAGCCACCGATCTTGTTGCGGCAAGGGTTCGAATACGCTGTGCTCAGCCATCTGACGGATCGCTTCCGACGCCTGCTCGATGCGCTGCTCAGGGCTGGTCGTGGAAGCAATGGAGTTTTCGTTAGCCATCAGATGAACGGGCCTTCTATATCAACATCAACGTTCCCTGATCCCGAACTGTTCCTCGATTCCTTCACTTCGTGATGCGCTCAGTCATGTCCGAAGAAATTCGCGAACGGACGAGGCGGGGAATCATCATCTTCGGATGCCATGATCGGCACTTCGCGGCGTTCTGCCTGCTCCAGCAGCACCGGACCTTCGCGGCGCTGGTCTCCTTGCTCGATGCGTCGCTGTTGACGCTTCGCGTGCTCAGCCGCAATGCGCTTGGCCTTGCGTTCGGCGTAGCGCTGTCGCCGCTCCTTTTCCGCAACGTCCGATTTTCTGGCCTCCACCGCGTCCGGCTGCTTCTCGACGGGGGCTTGTGCATCCCTGAGCGGCTCCGGTTGCACCTGCGGCTGTGGTGCCGGCGCTGGCTCCGGCGTGATCGGCTCCCGTTGGGCGACGGGTTGCGGCGCCGGCGCGGCTTCTGCCGTGGATGGCAGGACAACGCGTGCCGGTTCCGCAGGTGCCGGCGAGGACGCGCGCGTCCGGGCGCCGGCAGGCGCGTTGAACGCCGAATCTGCCATCAATAGCCCGCCGCCGAACCCGGCACCGAGGACGATGAAAGTCGTTGCGGCGCCTGCGAAGAAAATGCCTGTCCTTGATACCATCGTGCGCTCTCCTCCATTGTCGAGCGAACGCGCGAAAGGTACGGGCGTTCCGTTTCGAGGTAATGCGGCAATGAGCGCCGCTCGCCCCAGAGCCCGACGGTGCAGACAGCCTGGAACATCCGCCTGCCCGCCTTCGCGGTTCACGATCTATCGAAAGACTTCTGCTCGCGGGGAGCCTTGCCCCTCCCACGCTTTGAGCGCCCGGCGCGGCAGCAGCAGCGGGGTCAGGAGCATCAGCAGGCCGCTGAGCGCGATCGCGGCACGGACACCGGCGAGGCCCGCGAGCACGCCCCACAGCGCGGTGAACACCGCGATGGTCGAGCTGCTGGTGATGGTCCAGGCCGAGAGCACGCGCGCCGTGCGCTCCATCTCGATCTGGGCCAGACGATAGGCCGCGAACACCGGATTGAAGATGCCGATGCAGGTGACGAGACCGAACTGAAGCGCAAACACGACAGCGATGCCGGCTGCGCCATGCGGCATGAAGGCGAGCCCGAGCGACCAGCACGCTCGCAGCGTACCGGCTGCCAGCAACACATGGTGCTGCCCAAACCGCGCGACGAGAGAGGGCGCCAGCCGCGCGCCGATCAGGCCGCCGATGCAGGGCGCTCCGAACGCGAGCCCGTATTGCCAGGGCGCAAAGCCGAGATCACGCAGCATCAGCAGCGCGAGCAGCGGCGCCGTCGCCATGATCAGGCCGTTGACCAGCACGCTGTTGACGAACAGCAGGCGGAGCACGGGGTGCGCGAGGATGGCCCGCCATCCCTCGATCAGCTCGGCCGGGCGAAACGCCTGCGCCTGACGCTGGACGGGCGCCGGCTCGCTGCCGCCGATCCGCCGGATCGCCGCCGCCGAGAGCAGGAAGCTGACCGCATTGGCGATCACGGTCACGACAGGGCCGAGCGCGCCGATCGCCGCACCGCCGAGCGGCGGGCCGATCGCGGTCGCGGTCCAGGTCGTGGCTTCGAGCCGCCCGTTCGCGACCACCAGTTCATTTGGCTTGACCAGCGCCTTCAGGCAGGCGCCGCTCGCAGCGCGGAAGGCAATATCGGCTGCGGCCATGATGACGGCGACGATGACGAGCTGGGCGAAGCTCAGCCGTCCCAGCACGAATGCGATGGGAACGCTGATGGTCGCGGCGAAGCGGATCAGATCCATCGCGATCATCACCGGCCGCTTGCGGCGAAACTCGATCCACGGCCCGAGCGGCAGCGCCACCGCGGCCCCGGCCAAGAGGCCGACCGCCGCCAGCACCGAGACCGCCTCCGGCGGTGCATGGAGCACCAGGATCGCGAGCAGCGGGAGGGCGTCGAAGGCGAACCCGGTGCCGAACGTCGAGACTGCGAATGCGGTCCACAGCCAGTCGTAACCGCGCCCCAGCGACCGTCCTGCAAGCATGCCGCGCCCCTCGCCGGTTCCGCGATATCGCCGCCAGCGCACAGCAGCAGGTCATGAGTCGCAGCGATCAGCCAAGCGGCGATTGCGGTAGGGCGGCATGCGCTACGAGACGAGTGTTCGCTCTGCGCACTCGGATCGCCTCTCCCCGGTGTGGGAGCGAGGAGAACAACGCGAGATGCTCAGCCAACTCAAAAACAAAAAGCCCGGTCTTGCGACCGGGCTTTTGATTTCAATCCGTCGAACCCTTTCAGGCGGCTTCGTCCTCGACGGCGGTGTCGTCGCCATCGTTGTCGAGATCCTCACCGTCGGCATCGCCCTCGGCGTCGCCTTCAGCGGACTCGGCCTTGGCGCCGCGGCGCGGGCTCTTGGCGAGCTGGCCTTCGATCTCCTTGATCGCCTCGGTCTCGGTCGAGTGCTGGACCACAGCGATCTCGCGCGACAGACGGTCGAGCGCCGCTTCGTACAGCTGGCGTTCGGAGTAGGACTGCTCGGGCTGCGATTCCGAACGATAGAGGTCGCGGACCACCTCGGCGATCGCGACGATGTCGCCCGAGTTGATCTTCGCTTCGTATTCCTGGGCACGGCGCGACCACATGGTGCGCTTGACGCGGGCGCGGCCCTTCAGCGTCTCCAGCGCCTTCTTGACCAGCGCCGGCTCCGACAGCTTGCGCATGCCGACATTGGCGACCTTCGCCGTCGGGACGCGCAGCGTCATCTTGTCCTTCATGAAATTGATCACGAACAGCTCGAGCTTGGCGCCCGCGATCTCCTGCTCCTCGATCGCCAGGATCTGGCCGACGCCGTGAGCGGGATAGACGACGAATTCGTTGGCCTTGAAGCCCTGGCGCTGGGTCACGACCTTCTTCTCTTCCGGACGCGACGGGGCGGCCGGCTTGGCGGCAACCTTCGGAGCAGCGGCGGGGACGGCAGCCTTGGGGGCGGCCGGCTTCGGCGCAGCAGCAGCAGTCTTCGGGGCGACCTTCGCAGAGGGCTTCGCAGCTGCCGCTTTCGCGGCAGTCTTGGCAGTCTTTTCTGGCATCACGCTTCTTTTGTTCTTTGAGGACTTTGCAGCCGCCGCCTTCTTGGCCCCCTTCACGGACGCCTTGGCACGGCCCTTGGTTGCGCTGCGAGCAACGACAGCGGCTTTTTTCGTCGTCTTTGAAGCACTCTTTTTACGCGTTTTCTGTGACACAGCCTGCGCGCGGAAACTGCCACGCCCCTGTTCGATGTTTGCGGGAACCTCGAAGCCACAAGGTACGCATGGCAGGGGGTTCTTGGCCTGTAATGTGCTGAATATAGCACATTTTCCGCAAAAATCAATGGTTTACGCCCGATTCCGGGCATAACGCGGGCCGCTCAGGTCATATGTCCGTCATTAGGGTTAAATCGACGGCCCGAACGGACGGCCGCGACGGGCCGAAGCCCGCCCCTATCGGGGTAATCCCGAAGAGCGCAGGCGAATCAGTCGCCACTGCCCGGATTCGGAGAAAAATATTTCTCGAACTTGCCTTCCTTGCCCTCCCACTCCTTGGCGTCTTCGGGCGAGTCCTTCTTCTGCGTGATGTTCGGCCAGCTCTTGGCGTAGTCGCGGTTGACCTCGAGCCACTTTTCCAGGCCCGGCTCGGTGTCCGGCTTGATGGCGTCCGCCGGGCATTCCGGCTCGCACACGCCGCAATCGATGCATTCGTCCGGATGGATGACCAGCATGTTCTCGCCCTCGTAGAAGCAATCGACGGGGCAGACCTCGACGCAGTCGGTATATTTGCACTTGATGCAGGCTTCAGTGACGACGTAGGTCATCCAAAACTCCGAAACGATCCATTTTTTCTGGGGTTGCGTAGCGCAGGAATACCGGAGCCGCAAGGGAAGCCGGCCCCGAAAAACACCTGCATCCTGGCGACCCTGCCAGCCGGTTTTGTTGGGAGCATGATCCTATCGCCAGTCCGGCCCCACACATCCGGATCATGCTCCGGTCGAAATAGCAGACGTGAGATAACTACTCCTTACCGGCTTGCAAATTGCCGGCCTGCAAATCCTCGTACAGCTCGCGCGCCGAACCGGCATCGCCACGCCGCTCGGCAAAGCCGATCACCTTGAGCACGCGGACGCTGTTGTCGAGCGCGACGGTGACGACATCGCCCACCTTCACCGCATGGCCCGGCGATTTCTCGCGCGTGCCGTTGAGGCGGACATGACCTGACGCGACGAGCTCAGCCGCGCTGGTGCGGGCCTTCACCACCCGCGCGTGCCACAGCCATTTGTCGAGCCGCTGTCGATCCAAGCTTCAGACCAGGGGTTGCACTATTCCTTGCGGCCGGCGAGCTGCTCCTTCAGGGCAGCGAGCTTGGCGAATGGCGAGTTCGGATCGATCGGCCGGTCGCGCTCACGCGGCGCGCTCGAGGCATAGGGCCGGTGCGACGGACCGCTCTCGCGCTTGTCGCGGCCGCCCTTGTCGCGGCCGCCGCGGTCACGATCACCACGCTCGCCCTTGCGATCGCCGCCGCCGAACTTGTTGTCGCGACGACGCTCATTGTTGTCGCGATCGCGGCCCTTGCCCTCGAAGCGCTCGCGGCGCTGACCGCGGTCCTCACGATTGTCGCGCGCCGGTGCGCCGTCGGCAGGGGCGGCTGCGGCCGTCGTCGCGTCGGCCGGCGCGCCGGGACGCGGCGTGCGGAAATCCTGATGGCGGCGCGGACGGCGATGATGCTCGCGCTTCTCGCCCTCGCCGCTGCCTTCCGCGGCCTGCGCGCCCTCGGCGGGCTTGACCTGATGGCGGCCGCGGTTGCGATCGTGGCCGCGATGATGCGGACGGCGCTCGTCGGAGCGGCCGCCGGGACGCCAGACTTCGACCAGCTGCGGCTCGGCCGGCGTCTCCGCAGCCGCGGAAGCGGCCTCGGCGGTGGCGGCTTCGGCGGATGCAGCATCGGCGCTCGCGGTCTCCGCCGGCGCTTCGGCGGCAGCCTCGGACGTCGCCTCCGCAGCGGCTTCCGCGGCAGGCGCAGGCTCGGCTACGGCTTCGGCAGCGGGCGCCTCAGGAGCGGGTTCTGCGGCGGCAGCGGCAGGCTCCGCGGCAACCTCCGCCACGGGCTCGGGCTTGGTCTCGATCACAACCGGCGTTGCTTCGCTGGACGCCACCTCGGCAAAGCCGACATCGGGCAGCAGCGCGGCTGATGGCGCGGGATCGCCGGACACCGCCTGATCGACAGCAGCTTCCGGCGCGTCGGCCGTGACTTCGGCAGCCGCATCGAGCGGCGCATCGGCGGCGGCGTCGGACGTCGCCTCGACCGGCGGCGCGTCGGCGGCAACCGTCTCGGTTGTCTCAGCGGGCAAAGTCTCGGCGGGCACGGTCTCGACCGGCGCGGCCTCGACGGGCTTCGGCGGCAGCGGCGGACGGCGGTCCATGCGATAGCCGAGCGCGCGTAGGATCGAGGCAAAGTCCTCACCGGCGGAGCCGGTCAGCGAGGTCATCGCCTGGGTGACGACAAAGCCGCGGCCGTCGAACGCACCGGCGGGCTTCTCGCCCGGCGAGGTCTCGCGCCAGGCCAGCGCCGGGCGGATCAGATCGGCGAGACGCTCCAGGATGTCGACACGCACTGCGCGCTCGCCGCACTGGCGATAGCCGAGCACGCGATAGCCGTCGCGCGGCAATGTCTTGTCGACCGGGAACGAGGTGCGGCCGCTGGAGGCCAGATGCTGCACGTTCGACAGCGCAGCCATGTCGACATTGCTCTGCTTCTCGGCCCACAGCAGCGAGGCCAGCGAGCGCGCCGCGGGCTTCAAGAGCTGCGGGAAATAGATGTGGTAGGCGCCGAAGCGCACGCCGTATTTGCGCAGCGCCGCGCGCGAGGGCTGATCGAGATCCTTCATCTCGGCCGCGATCTTGGTGCGCTCCAGCACGCCGAGCGCCTCGACCAGCTGGAAGGCGATGCCACGGGCGATGCCCTGCAGATCCTCGGCCTTGGACAGTTCGAACAGCGGCCCGAGCAGTTTTTCGATATGCGTCTTGAGCCAGAGGTCGAGCCTGGTCTGCACGGCCTCGCGCGAGGCGCCGGTCAGCCGCTCGTCGGAAATGATCCGCAGCCGCGGATGCAGCGCGTCGTCGGCCGCGACCAGCTTGGCGACCGCATCGCCGGTCCAGCGGATGGTGCCGTCGGAGGTCAGCACGAACTGCTCGTCGGGCGCGGCACCCAGTTTCTCGGCGCGCGCATCGATCTCGCGCGCCAGCACCTGCTGGGCGGCGGCTTGCAGCGCCTTGGCGTCGCTGCCGGCCTCGGCCGCATCAGGTGCGAAGGTGAAACCATCGAGCCGGCCGATCGCATGGCCTTCCACGATCACTTCACCGGTCTTGCCAATTTCCGTATTCAAAACTGAGTTCTCCCGCAGGCGGCGCATCAATACACTGGTCCGCCTGTCAACGAAACGCTCCGTGAGCCGTTCATGCAGCGCATCGGACAATTTATTTTCGAGCTCGCGCGTGATCCCCTGCCAATGGTCCGGGTCGTAGAGCCAGTCCGGCCGGTTGGCAACGAAGGTCCAGGTCCGGATCTGCGCGATCCGGCCCGATAGCGTGTCGATATCGCCGTCGGTCCGGTTGGCCTGGTCGACCTGGGCGGCAAACCATGCGTCAGGGATACGCCCCTTTTGCATCAGGAAGCCATACAGCGTGGTCACGAGTTCGGCATGGGCGGCCGGCGACAGTTTCCGGTAGTCCGGAACCTGGCAGGCCTCCCACAGCCGCTCCACGGCCTTGGGCCCATGCGCCCATTCGCGCACCTCGGCATCGCGCGCGACATGCTCGAGCACGCGCAGGTCCTCGGCGACCGGGGCCCGCGTCAGTGCCTCATGATTGGGCGACAGCGCCAGCGACACCTGCAACGCGCCGAGAGAGGAGAAATCGAGCTTGGCGTTGCGCCATTGCAGCATCTTGACGCTGTCGAAGGTGTGGTTCTGCAGCGCATTGACGAGCTCCGGCTCGAACGGCGCGCAGCGGCCCGTGGTGCCGAAGGTGCCGTTGCGCGTGGCGCGGCCGGCGCGGCCGGCGATCTGCGCGAATTCGGCCGGCGTCAGCCGGCGGAACTGGTAGCCGTCATACTTGCGGTCGGAGGCGAAGGCGACGTGATCGACGTCGAGATTGAGCCCCATGCCGACCGCGTCGGTGGCGACGAGATAATCGACGTCGCCGTTCTGGAACATCGCGACCTGCGCATTGCGCGTGCGCGGCGACAGCGAGCCCAGCACCACGGCCGCGCCGCCATGCTGACGGCGGATCAATTCGGCGATCGCATAGACCTCATCGGCGGAGAACGCGACAATCGCTGTTCTGCGCGGCTGCCGCGTGATCTTGCGGTCGCCGGCGAATTCGAGCTGCGACAGCCTCGGCCGCGTGATGATCGATGCGCCCGGCAGCAGCCGCTCGATCATGGGGCGCATCGTCGCAGCGCCCAGCAGCAGCGTCTCGTCGCGGCCGCGGCGATTGAGGATGCGGTCGGTGAAGACATGCCCGCGCTCGAGATCGGCGGCGATCTGGATCTCGTCGACGGCGAGAAAGGACACGTCGAGATCGCGCGGCATCGCCTCGACGGTCGAGACCCAGAAGCGCGGCGCCTTCGGCTTGATCTTCTCCTCGCCGGTCACCAGCGCTACATTGTCGACGCCGGCGCGATCGACGATCTTGTTGTAGACCTCGCGCGCGAGCAGCCGCAGCGGCAGGCCGATCAGGCCGGACGAATGCGCCAGCATGCGCTCGATGGCCAGATGCGTCTTGCCGGTGTTGGTCGGGCCCAGCACCGCAGTGACGCCCGCACCGGGCACGCGGTCATTTCCGAACGAAGTTGAGAAGACCATTTTTTGCAGGTGTTTCTTGTTGCGGCAGCTGACGGTCAACCGTCCTTGCGAGGAGCCACCGGGTCCGACCTGCGGTCGGCCCGATGATTAACTCCGCGACGAAGCAATCCAACCATCCGCGTGTGCCCGAAGCATGGATTGCTTCGCTTCGCTCGCAATGACGGAAAAACAATCGAGGGCATCATCTGGTCTGAATCTGTCTCACAATGCGACGCTTTCTCTGCCGCTTTTAAACTTCGGAACGAGTCTAGAACGAATCGCGGCCGAATCGCTGACTCCATTCCAGGCTCGAAACGTTCACCGCAACATCTCGGGTAGGTTGATGGCGGCGGCACTAGATCAAGTTTGAGAGGGCTCCACAAGCCAGGGATATGCGGACTGAATTCCTTAAGTTCCAGGGGGCACCGAGTCGAATCAGAACCGGGCAAGAGTCAACTGGATTCCATGACGTTTGTTGCATTCCTTGCGCCCAAGAAGCCGCCGCACCCGTCTTCCCCGCGCAAAGGCTCCGCCTTTGTCGCTGGAGGTGCGAGCGGAGCGAGCCTCGAAGAATGCACGACGCCCGCCGGCAGCCGTCGCCCCTTCGAGACGCGCTACGCGCTCCTCAGGGTAACGGTCAGGCAGTGGCGTAATCTTACTGCGTCTTCGCCACGCGCGGCGGCGCGGCTGTGGTGACGAAGGACGTTGCTTCCAGCATGGCCTGGCCGAGCGGGGTCGGGATCGTCATGCGGAACGGCACCAGCAGGCGGGTGCCTGCGATCGGCACGAAGGCGATCTCGATGTTGCGCTGGGCGGCGAGGTATTTGATCACGGGTCGGTCCGGGATATAGCCCGAGATCGGCACGAAATAGAGCGCGCAGACCAGCGCCGGGCCGTGATAGCCGCGCTCGGCCTTGACGATCTCGACCCGCTTGAAATCGAGCTTGAGGTCGTAGCGCATGCGGCCGTCGAACACGCCGGCGCCGGTGCGGCAGACGTCCGGGCTCATCAATTCGGCATTGCCGGGCGCGCGCAGGAACGAGCCGGTCATCGGATCGAACGCGTTCTTCTTCTGCGCCTCGGTCACCGGCAGGCGGTCGGCATCGACAGGCGGCTCCGGCTCGATCGCGGATTCCTTGATGCCGCCATTGGCAAGCACCATCCGGATCGTCTCCGACTTCTTCGAGGTGGTGGTGGTCGCGGTGTAGGACGAGGCGACGAGCGAGCCGTTGACGACGCGGCCCTGCGAGGCACCCGAGCCGGTGCCGCCGGAAAACGCCTTCAACAGGCCCGCGGTGCCGCCCTGGGCGGCGGCCGAGAAGCTGTCGTCGCCGATCTCGATGGTCCAGCTGCCCTTGCCGACCGGGATACCGGCCAAGGTCGCCTCGTACTGGGCGTCGAGCCGCCCCTGCGCGCTGGCGCGCTCGGCACAGAACAACAGCAAGGCGCCCGCGCACAGGCCGAGGAGCCGGCCGAGCGGGGGCAAAATGGCAATGGCGGTGGTCACTTAACCTACCTGACGGTCCTGCTATCGGCGCTCTGTTCGCTGTCCATCGGGACGTTCAATTCGGCCGAACAACGTGCGCATCTCTTATGGAACCAAGACTTGCAGCCGAATACGCCCTTTATATGGTTGCCGTTTCAGCCGTTAAGTGGCTGGAACGGCTTATGAACAAAGCGTTTTCAAGCGAAGTGGCCTTTTCCGGTTCGCGTGAAGAAAACGCGTCGAAAAACAACGGCGTAGGAACCCCGGAAACCAGGCGTCGGAGGCAGAAAACCTTGACGCTCCGGTATTCTCCCCCTATACACCCGCGGTTCCTGGAAAATGGACGCGAATTCAAAACCCCCGCGCGGGCCGTGTGATTGCACGCCTGGCAGAGAGGCGGGGATGCAATAAGGATTTTGTAAGATGTCCCGGCGCTGCGAACTGACGGCCAAGGGCCCCCAGACGGGCCACAAGGTGAGCCACTCGAACATCAAGACCAAGCGGCGCTTCCTGCCGAACCTGGCCAACGTGACCTTCATCTCGGATGCGCTCGGCCGCAACGTGCGCCTGCGCGTCTCGACCAACGCGCTGAAGAGCGTCGACCACAATGGCGGCCTCGACGCCTACCTGCTCAAGGCCAAGGCCGACGTGCTCTCGCCCCGCGCCCTCGAACTGAAGCGCGCGATCGAGAAGAAGGTCGGCAAGCCGGCGCCGGTGAAGAAGGCGAGCTGAGTTAGACGTCGGCTCAAAACCGTGGAGAGAGTTTTAGACGGCCGGATCAGATGATCCGGCCGTTTTTGTTTGTGCTACCGTTGTCAATGGCTTCAGCAGAACTATGTCGAGGCAACCTTTTCTGAGTCACCATTCAGTACTCGTCGGAAACGCTAGTGCGTACGACGCCCTTGGGGACCATTGATGAATCTCCGTACCGAACCGAGCACTCTTGACCACAGTCTCTCCCTCAACAGTCAGCCCTGCCTTGTCATGTTTTCTGGCGGGCGAGACTCAACGATCGCAGCAGCACGCCTTAGCAGAGCCGGCTCTCCAATAACTCTCGTCACGATTTCTTCCGGACACCTTATCGGAATAGAACGTGTCCGGGAGAGACTCCGAGAGATGAGGTCCGTCATCCACCCCTCGACCCGATGGATACACGTGAGGCAGCCCCTCGAGCTCAAAACTGACACGTCGTTCTATGAGCTGACTTGCCTACCTTGTCACCATTCTTATGTGGTTGCATCTTCGGTTCTCGCCGTTCGCCTACGTATAAACGAACTGGCGTTTGGCTACGCGAAGTACCAAAGCGCGTGGCCCGAGCAATCACCGCTGGCGATATCACGGCTGACCAACCTCCTTTCGGAGTACGGCATCAAACTGAGATTACCCGCCTATGACATCACCTCGAAGGTCGAGGCTGATGATTTATTGAGAGAGTTTGGACTCACGAGCGCCTCGCTTGAGCAGAAGTGCCTGCAGCAAGTGAGGAACGTTACCCTATCCGAAGACGCGCTGATCCAGCAGGTCGGGCTCTGGGAAAGAGCAATCAGAGAGTCGGTTTCAAAGCTAGATGAAATTGAAATCCAAGTTATTCACGATACGACAGTAGAGCAGGTCTAACTATGACCGCACTAACCCCCGATACACGCGCGCTAATCGCCTTCTGTATCCCATCTTGCCGTTGCGGGCTGTGACATAGACAATGCGTGTCTTGGCGGCGTCAATTCAACCTCGGACAGACAGCCGATCAAGGACTACTGGGCGGGAAGCATCGAGAGCACGTTAGGGAAGACCCTATTTGGCTTCCTTCGAGACTACGACCTCGCGTGCAATGAGATCGCAAAGAGCCTGAAGGTGGGTGGAACGGCTGTCTTTGTTGTAGGCCGCCGGTCGACCGGTGGCTTCAGATTGAAGCTCGACAGATTCACGATTAGTTGCTTCAAACGGCGTGGATTTCGTCTGGTTAGCGTTGAAACACGAGAGCTGCGAAACAAGAGAGTTCCAAGAACTATCAACCGATACGCCAGAAGCGAGGGGAAACGGTCCAAGCCTTCGGCGCGGATCGTCACGATGAATAGCGAGATCATCGTCGTGCTCAGAAAGTCGAGGGATTGCCCCCGATCAACCAACGTCTTTTCGTAACCCAGCGAACCGAGCGCGTCTAAACTGAGGCCAGCCACGACCAGAACACTCGCACTGGCGGTTCAAGCTTCTGATTTATCTAGCAATTTCAACGCGATACCACGCCCGAGCGTATCGCGATCATCCCGAACGTTGAGGCGCGATGCGTTGGACGCTGTGGGCGCGCGAGATAAGCGCGCTCGTCGCGGACCGCGAGGTCGTGCAGGCCCGGCGCCATAGTGTTCTCTCGGAGAGACCAGGCTTGCTTGTCATCGCTGCCGCGAAGATGCTTTCTCGCGGGGACACCTACGCGGGGAACGCAGGGAAACCCGGCCGTACCTGTGGTCCTGCCTCCGAACTATTTGTTGCTCGGGGACCCATGGGTGCGTGCCGGTACCCAGCATTCCCTGCGTCCTCTGCTGACAAGCGGGGGGTCACGCTGCCGCAAGGCTCGGGCCTATCGCGCCACGAGAGAGTGCGCACACACCCTCTCCTGCCGTTTGACAGTGAACCGATCCGACCACCGCGCGCGCGACGGCGTGAGTGGATTCTTCTATGCGCGAAGACACGAGAAGCAAAACAACCCATAGACACGCACACCGAGAGATGGATTGCTTCGTCGCTGCGCTCCTCGCAATGACAAAGCTGTCAATGCCAACTGCTGACAATGACAGCGGTGTCATCGCTCGTCACGACGCGAATCTATGCCGACGCGCTGTTCGTGCGTGAAGAAAGGCTTAACGCACGCCCCTCGGCCAATAAAGAAACCCTTTAAATAAAGGCAAACGCGGCCTCTCGCGTGCCCATTAATCACAAACTCATTCGCTTCATCACGAGCGCATGAGGCGCATGCAAAACGCCACGATCTCTTCCAGATATTAGTGTGCAAACAAGCCGTCCGACACGATTGCGATTCGATGCAGCCAAGCTGCGCGGCTCGAAATCCGTGAGGGACATCACGGCCGGTACAACTGATTGTGAGGCATGCGCGCCGCACTCTTGGGAAGAAGCCTGGCCGTTCTTATGTCACGTCCAAAGAACGACCCCGATAAAGGAATTGATCAATGCAAGTTCGCGCAGCCGATACGCGCGGAAGACTGATGCCTGCGATCGCGACCGCCGCCGTGGCGGTGCTGGCGACCGCGGCCCTCGTCATCCTCGAATTCAACCCGCCCCGCAATGTGCTGAAGGGCGAGACCGGCATGATCACCTCCGCCGCCGCCAACCGCGCCGGCGCCACCGTGCTGCCGACCGATCCGGTGACGACCGGCAGCGTGCGCTACCGCTGATCTTTCCACCATCGTCTCCCGGCGAAAGCCGGGACCCACTACCCCGGCTATTTGTGTGATGCGACGCTGGGGCAACATTCCGTGTAACGGCAAACATTAGTGGTTATGGGTCCCGGCTCCCGTGCGCAATTGCGCACTAGGCCGGGACGACGGCAATAGCCGCATTTTCGCATTCCTGCCCCGGCGTCTCGCCACAAGCCTGCCTCCCCCGACCTGCGTAAGCTTTCCCTCGCGAACAACAAAAAACGCACAGGGAGGCTCACGATGATCTGGAAGGCCATCACGGCAACGCTCGCGCTTGCGCTCGCGACACAGGTGCACGCCGCCGAGAAGAAATACGGCACGGGCGCCAGCGACACCGAGATCAAGCTCGGACAGACCTCGCCATTCTCCGGCGCGGCGTCGGCCTACAGCGTGATCGCGAAGACCCAGGCCGCCTACTTCAAAATGATCAACGACCAGGGCGGCGTGAACGGGCGCAAGATCAACCTGATCACGCTCGACGACGGCTACTCGCCGCCGAAGACGGTGGAGCAGACCCGCAAGCTGGTCGAGCAGGAGGAGGTCGCCGCGATCCTCAATCCGCTGGGCACGCCGACCGGGCTTGCCGTGCGCAAATATCTCAACGACAAGAAAGTGCCGCAGCTGTTCGTCGGCGCCGGCGCCACGCTGTGGGGCGACTATCAGCATTATCCGTGGTCGATCGGCTTCCAGCCGTCGTACCAGGCCGAGACCGCGGTCTATGCCAAATATGTGCTGACCAACAAGCCGGACGCGAGGATCGCGCTGTTCTACCAGAACGACGACGCCGGCAAGGATTACGGCAACGGCTTCAAGAAGGGGCTGGGGCCGGACAACACCGCCAAGATGGTGGTGGCGGAGACGACCTATGAATCGACCGACCCGACGGTCGACAGCCAGATCGTGAAGCTGAAGGCCTCCGGCGCCAACGTGCTGTTCATGCACGCGATCCCGAAGCAGGCGGCGCAGGCGATCAAGAAGATCGGCGAGATCGGCTGGAAGCCCGACATGTTCTTCCTCGCCGCGACCTCGACCTCGGTGTCCTCGGTGCTGAAGCCGGCCGGCTTCGAATACTCCAAGGACATCATCTCGTCCTACTCGCTGAAGGATCCGAACGATCCGCAGTGGAAGGCGGACCCGGACGTCATCGCCTGGCAGGACTTCATGAAGAAGTATTTCCCCGACGGCAATCTGCAGGACCAGTTGATCGTCTACGGCTATGTGGTGGCGGAGGCGACGGTGCAGGTGCTCAAGCAATGCGGCGACGACCTCACCCATGAGAACATCATGAAGCAGGCCGCCAATCTCGACATCGCGCTGCCGATGTTCCTGCCCGGCATCAAGGTGAAGACCTCGTCGACCGACTATTTCCCGGTCGAGGCGATGCGGCTGCAGAAGTTCAACGGCGAGACCTGGCAGCTGTTCGGCGACACCATTGGGAATGATTGAGCGGTGTTGAGGGACAACTGAAGGCGAAGCTATAGAACGCGAAACCATCCACATCGTCGTCCCGGCGCAGGCCGGGACCCATAACCACAGGACGTGGGGATGGATTGAACTGGGGCCACAGCGTCGCGCGACAACTGCACCCTGTGGTTATGGGTCCCGGCTCGCGCGGAGCCTGTCATCGGGCGGCGCTGCGCGCCGACCCGTTGGCTTGGCCGGGACGACGGGAGAAGTGATTTCGGAATATTGGAAGAATGCCGGTGAGTTGCCCGACGCGTCAAGCCGCCTGGTCGAGCGCCGGCCACCGCCCTCGGCTCCTTTGCATGGGGTTGATTTTCGATATTTCGGCGACGCACCTCCCGCGTGCGTGCCTGCAGGGGCGGGTAAGGGGAGTTACACCCCCTTCTCCAACAACACCCGGAAATCGGCCCGCGCGCGCTGCGCCTCGGCGCGCGCGGCATCCGAGGCATCGCCGAGGCCGAAATAGCCGTGAATGAGTCCCTCGCCCGTGTGATAGGTCACCGGCACGCCGGCCTCCTGCAACGCCCTCGCATAAGCATGGCCCTCATCGCGCAGCGGGTCGAACCAGGCCGTGGTGACGACCGCCGGGGCGGCACCTTTGAGGCTCGTCGCACGCAGCGGCGAGACGCGCCAGTCGGTGCCTTGCGCGGAGTTCGCGAGATAATGCCCGCAGAACCACTCCATCACCGCCCGCGACAGGAAGTAGCCCTCGGCATTCTCGGCGCGCGACGGGAATTTCGCGTTCTCCGCGGGATCGGCGAAATTGCCGACCACGTCGGTGACGGGATAGACCAGCAGCTGCCCGGCGAGCGCGATGCCGGCGTCGCGACAGGCGAGCGCTGAGGTCGCGGCAAGATTGCCGCCCGCGGAATCGCCGGCGACACCGACGCGGGAGAGATCACCGCCGAATTCGCTGATGCGCGCCACGACGTCGCGGACCGCGGCGAACGCATCCTCGAACGCGCCGGGAAAGCGCGTCTCCGGCGGGCGGCGGTAATCGACCGAGATCACCACTGCACCGGTCTCGATCACGAGGTTGCGGGCCTGGCGATCATGGGTCTCGAGATCGCCGGCGACCCAGCCGCCGCCATGGAAGAAGATCACGGTCGGCGCCGTGCCGCCGCCGTTGCGATAGAGCCGCGCGGCGAGCTTGCCGCCGGCGCCCTCGACCTCGATGTCGCTGGCAACATCGACCGGCGGCGGCGGCACCGCCTTGCGCGCCTCGGCCAGCGCGCGCAACGAATCGCGCGCGCTCTGCGGCGTCATGGTGGCGGGATCGCGCAGCGGCAGCAGCGGGATGATGTTGGCAATGATGGCATCGAGCCGGAGCGGCATGGGAGTCCTTCAGTGCTTGCAGTTCAAGTGCTTGGAAAGCGTGCCGGCCTCGATCGCGGCGATCTGCAGCGCGATGAAGCGGCTGTAGATACGGGCCTGCGAGAACGCACCGCCGGTGAACCAGAGGCCGGGCTGCGGTGTGCGTGTCCACATGTTGCGCAGCTCCTGCGTCGCGTCGTCAAAGCCCCAGACGCGGCCGACGCGCGCGGCGACGTCGTCACCGAACAGCTTGCCGACGAGATGGTCGGGACCCTTGTAGCCGGTCGCGAGCACGAACAGCTCGGCGGCGAGCGACGTGCCGTCGTTCAGCGC
Source organism: Bradyrhizobium viridifuturi (assembly GCF_001238275.1). Lineage (GTDB taxonomy): Bacteria > Pseudomonadota > Alphaproteobacteria > Rhizobiales > Xanthobacteraceae > Bradyrhizobium > Bradyrhizobium viridifuturi. The sequence goes on along the minus strand of NZ_LGTB01000063.1, from coordinate 5,429 downwards.
GAGGCCATCGGCGGTGAAGCCGGTGATGTCGGCGGCCTGGATCAGGCGGATCTTGCCGTCGGCGATCAGTTCGGAGCAGCCAACGTTGAAGTAGTAGCCGCCGCCGCGGGAGCGGAATTTCAGCGGCCAGCCGGTGCCGTCCTCGCCGAATTCGAGCCGGAAGCCGGCGCGCTCCAGCCGCGACAGCAGGGGCGCATCGAGCCGCTTCACCTCGTCGGTGATGATCTTGTGCGCGACCTTCATGACCGGCAGCGGCACGCCGGAATTGAGGATGTCGCGCACCTCGATCGGCGGGCCGTCGCGAGATAGGTCTTGTCGTAGAGCTGTGCCGGCTCGACATTGACCACCATGGTCGGGCTGCGCTGGACCATGGTGACGTCGGCGCCGGCAGCGTGCAGTTCCTGGCAGATGTCATGCGCGCTGGTGCCGGTGCCGAATACGACCACCGAGCGGCCTGCCCATTCGCGCCCCGCGGCGAACTGGCTGGAATGCAGCACCTTGCCCTTGAAGTGCTCGATGCCGGGAATGGTCGGGATATTCGGCGTGCCGCTGACGCTGGTCGCGAGCACGATGTGCTTCGGATGCAGCCTGCGCAGGCCATCGCTCCGTTGCAGCGTCACCGTCCAGCGTTGCGTGGCATCGTCATAGCGCGCGCGGTCGAACGAGGTCTCGGTCCAGAAGTCGAGCTCCATGATGTCGACGTAGCTTTCCAGCCAATTCGCGATCTTGTCCTTCGGGATGTAGTCCGGAAAGGTCGGCGGGAACGGCAGGTAGCGGAACAGGTTGACCGGCGTCTTGTTGTGCAGCTTGAGCCCGCGGTAGCGCAGCCGCCAATTGTCGCCGATGCGACGCTCGCGATCGACGATCAGCGCGTCGAGCCCGATCCGCTTGCACTCGACCGCGGCCGCGATGCCGGCATGGCCTCCGCCGACGATCAGCACGTCGGGCTCGCGGTCGGCATAAGCGCGCGAGGCATGGCGCTGCTCCAGCCAGTCGGGTGCGGCGAAATCGCGCGCATGCGATTGTTCGGCGGCGCGCCCGGCGCGGGCATCGCAGATGCGGTTGAAGTCGAGCATGGTGGAGAAGGTCCACGCCGCGGAATTTCCATCGGCGTCCGGAAGCAGGCGGATCGCGCCGGTGCCCGGCCCATTCGACGTATCGAAGGCAAATACGGCCTCGATCACCTCGCGTCCGGCCACCACGGTCCGCCGAGGTATCAAGGCATGGTTGTCGAGACGAAATCCCCACGCGCTGACGGCGACAGCGCGTTCTAGCAGCTCGGCAACGACGCTCTGCTGCCCGCTGAACGTCGCAAAATACCAGGAAATGCCGAAGATATTGCGCCAGTGGCTCTCGGGCGCGAACAATGCGGTGAGAGCATTAGCGGAGCGGCTGGCGAGCGCCGCATCGAGCGCGCCGATCCATTGCTCGGCAGCGAATTCAGGCGTGTCCTCGGTCGCCGGGTTCAGTTTGTCCAGCATGATCGTGCTTTCTCGGGAGCAGTTGCCGTCTATCTGACAACATGCTCCCGGAAAGCACAACCATCATGCCAGCACTCATGCAACGTGTTGCTGACGCGGCTCCGGTTCGGCCTCGGCCGCATCGGTATTCTCATCCACCTGCGGCGCGGGCGCAGGCGCCGCAGCGGCGAGTTCCTTGGCCAATGCGGTGGCACCGACATAGTCGGTCTTGCCGGTGCCGAGCAGCGGCACCTTGTCGACGACGCGGATGTCGGCGGGCACCGCGAGCTCCGAGGCGCCGACGCTCTTGGCCTGGCGCTGCATCGCGGATCGGTCGGCATCCTTCTGCGTGGTGAGCAGCACGATGCGTTCGCCCTTGCGCTGATCGGGCAGCGTCACCGCAACCGACATCGCCTGCGGCCACAGCGCCGATGCCATCGCCTCCACTGCGGAGAGCGAGACCATTTCGCCCGCGATCTTGGCGAAGCGCTTGGCGCGGCCCTTGATCGCGATGAAGCCCTGCGCATCGACCGTGACGATGTCGCCGGTGTCGTGCCAACCATCGGGCAGCGGCTCCAGTACGCCGGGATTCTCGGCACGGAGATAGCCGATCATCACGTTCGGCCCCTTCACCGAGAGGCGGCCGCCCTCCTCGATGCCGGGGACCGGATCGAGGCGGTACTGCATCAGCGGCGAGATCCGGCCGACGGTGCCCTGGCGGTTGGCCATCGGCGTGTTCATCGCCAGCACCGGCGCGGTCTCGGTGACGCCGTAGCCTTCGAGGATGCGGATGCCGTAGCGCTCCATGTAGACCTGCCGGGTGCGCTCCTTCACCGCTTCCGCGCCGGCGATGACGAGCCGCAGCGTACGGAAATCATAGGCATGTGCCGAGCGGGCGTAACCGGTGAGGAAGGTGTCAGTGCCGAACAGGATGGTGGCGCCGGTCTGGTAGATCAGCTCGGGCACGATCCGGTAATGCAGCGGCGACGGATACATGAAGATCGGAATGCCGCCGAGGAGCGGCATCATCATGCCGCCGGTCAGACCGAACGAGTGGAACACCGGCAGGACGTTGAACACCTTGTCATTGGCATTGGCGTCGACCCGCGCCAGCGCCTGCGCCGCGTTGGCGAGGATGTTGCGGTGGGACAGCACGACGCCCTTCGGGGTGCCCTCCGAGCCCGAGGTGAACAGGACAACCGCGGGATCGTTGGCGTTGCGGACGACGCGCGGCGCGATGCCGGCGCGGAAGCCTGCGATCTTGTCAGTGAGGCTGATGCCGCCACGCACATCTTCGAGATAGATCACGCGGGCCTGGCCGGCCATCGCCGCGATCAGCTTGTCGAGCTTGCCCTTCTCGATGAAGGCCTGCGAGGTCAGCACGGTCTTGACCTGCGCCGCCTTCATCGCGGCCAGCACATTGACCGGACCGGCCGAGAAGTTGAGCATCGCCGGCACGCGGCCGATGGTCTGCAGCGCCATGAACACGACGGCGACGCCGGCCGAGTTCGGCAGCAGCACGCCGACATTCTCGCCCACCGAAGTCCCCTGCTCGAGCTTGCGGCTCAAAACCTGCGCGCCGAGGATCAGCTTGCGATAGGTCAGCTTGGTGCCGAGCGCGTCCTCGATGATCGGCTTGCCGGTGTCGCGGTCGCGATAGGCATGGCCGAGGCCCTCGAACAACGTCTGGTCGAGCATTGCGTTCTGGACCATGGCATCGATCATGACGTCCTGCAGCGCGGCACCGGCGGCGTTGCGACGCGCCTTGCCCCTCAGCGCCTGGTCGACCGGCAGCTTCACCGGCGGCAGGATCGAGATCGTCACCTTGGGGAACCAGGAGCGCTTGATCTCGCCGTTCTTGAGATAGCTGAGATGCGAGCGCTGCGCGCCCTCGATGCGGACCGGAACGACCACCGCATCGGCCTTGTCGGCGATCATCGCAGTGCCGTCATAGACCTTCATCAGCGAGCCGGAGACCGTGATGCGGCCTTCCGGGAAGATCACGACCGGCTCGCCGGCGGCGACCAGCTTGATCAGATCGCGCGCAGCCAGCGGCTTCGACGGGTCCATCGTGTAGTGCCTGATCATCTTCAGGAACGGCTTGGCCCACCACGCCTTGGCGATGCCGGTGTCGACGGCGAAGCTAGCGTCGATCGGCAGCATGGCATGCAGCAACGGACCGTCGACCAGGCTGACGTGATTGGGCGCGATCAGCATCCGGGTGCCGGCGGGCGGCAGGTTTTCCATGCCGCGCACCTCGAGGCGGAACAGCGCGCGGAACAGCAGCGCACCGAAATCGCGCACGCCCTCCTTGCCCCACTTGGTCAGCACGAACCAGACGGTGCCGAAGCTCGCGATCGCAAGGCCGAAGAAGATCCAGGCGATCGGCAGACCGGTAGCCTGCAGCGCGCCGACGAACACCGCGCCGGCGACCATGAAGCCGGCCTGCAGGATGTTGCCGGCGGCGATGATGCGGGCGCGCTCGGACGGCGCGGTCCAGGCCTGCACGGCGGCAAATGACGGTACCACGAACAGGCCGCCGCCGAAGGCGAACAGGAAGAAGTCGGCCAGCATCCGGAAGCCGCCTAACGAGGCCGCGAATGCAGCTGCGGTCACATCCTTGCCGAGCGAAGTGGTGCCGATCGCCCAAGCGAGGTCGAGGCCGATCACGCCCATCACGATGGCGCCGATCGGCACCAGCGCGAGGTTCGGCCGGACATGGCTGAGCTGCGCAGCGAACAGCGAGCCGGCGGCGATGCCGATCGCGAACACGGCGAGGCACAGCGTGACCACGCCCTCGGTGCCGCCGACGCCTTCCTTGATCAGCGCGGGCAACAGCGACAGCACGATCGCGCCGACCATCCAGAACCAGGACACGATCACCATACCGTCCCACAGTCGCGGCTCGGCATAGAGCGACTTCAAGAGGCGCACCGTCGAGGTCCAGGGATTCCTGGTGATCAGCAGATCGGGCGCGGAGGGCTGCGTCACCGGAATGCGCGATGCAAATCCCCACGACAGCACCGACAGGCCGACCACGGCGGCGCAGATCCAGCCCATGTGGCTGGCGCCGGCGACGAACAGCCCGCCCGCGATGGTGCCGATCAGGATCGCCATGAAGGTCGCGCCCTCGACCAGCGCGTTGCCGGTCGCGAGTTCGGACACTGACAGCTGGTCGGGCAGCACGGCATATTTCACCGGGCCGAACAGCGCGGCCACGATGCCGAACAGCGCCAGCGCGATGAACAGCAGCGGAATCGAATGGGTGAAGAAGCCGGCGGCAGCAAAAGCCGCGGCGAAGATCTCGAAGAACTTCAGCCGGCGGGCGACGATCGATTTGACGTAGCGGTCGGCGAGCTCACCGCCGAGTGCCGACAGCACGAAGAACGGGAGGATGAACACCGCGCCCGCGAGCTGGACCAATGCCGGCCCCTGCTCGTTGGCGACGCCATACAGCAGCATGATGACCAACGCGTTCTTCAGCACGTTGTCGTTCAATGCCGAGCAGAACTGCGACCAGAACAGCGGCGCGAAGCGGCGGGACGTCATCAATTCCTTGATCATGACCGGTTCCTTGGGTTAGCGCGCACGGCGCTGGCAGGTCTGCGAATGCGTGGGGCAGAGAATGGTGGGCGTGGTGACAATGACGGAGATGCCGCAGCCTTTAGTCTTTTCCGCAATGGTTCGGTTCGAACCGGCGCACATCCACACGCGCCGGGCCGTGGGGACATTGCCCGCCATAGGTGTACGAGACCTTATCCAGACCTGGGGTTGATGGATCTCGAGATCGGCGCGCGGGGACATGGTGAGTGCTTTGTTGTGGTTTCGGCGACAATTGCGGGATGAGGGCTTCAGGTCAGTTCACTCAAGCCGCCGAACGGCGACCAGCGGCAGTTGCGCGACTTGCAGCGGCCGCCACGCTGTGCCGCCGGGCGCTGGGCGCGCCGATCGGCGCGCCGCTGCTCCAGG
>NZ_LGTB01000062.1 GCF_001238275.1 Bradyrhizobium viridifuturi | reverse complement strand
GATCACAACGAAGGCTCAACCGCCCAAACCCTCTGCGTGCTGGACAGGACTCGCCTTCGCAAACTTACCAAACCAACAGGAGGCAAACATGGGTCTGTACCTTATCGAGTACAAACAAGACCGGCACTTCGTGCTCGGCGTGAAGGATCAGCAAGACGGTGCGGCGGTCGTGCTAAGAAAGAAAGACACGCCCCTCCGCTACGTTCTCTGGGACCTCAATTTCGATACTGGAGCGATTACACTGAACTCGAGCGGGGGCAATCTCGCGGTCGGCACCGATCGCGTCGCGCCGGAGGCTCTCCTCTCGCTCAAAGTGTATAACCCAGCCATCCAAAGTCAGCGGTGGGAATTTCTCAAGAGTCCCGGCTTCATCCTTAGCCTCCCGGATAACAGTCTGTGTATCGATAATAAGAGTCGTGGCACGAGTGACGGCAACCCGGTTTGGCTGTTCAAGTTCAACGGCTCGCCCGCGCAGCATGGAACTTCGTTCCCTTGATGAACCTGCGGGCCTTGGAAGTTGCGGAGAATGCGGCCTGACGCCGTTCGGCCGCATTCAACGCGACAATTAACGGTACGCGACAATGCGGCGGCGAGCATTCCGGTTGTGAATATTCGCCGCCACAGAACCGGACGCAGCGCAGCCGGCGACTCAACCCTAAGGTCAGCCGTTCGCGTGGTCACCAACTGTGTCGGTCTGCGCCCACCAACTCATTGACCTCTTCTCCGCTCGGAGGCGTCTGGATAAAGTTGGCTCCTTGTACCGCCATTGGCGGCGCGTTCAATGCTTTGGTGGCACACCACACCTCTCGATTGGACTAATGTCCCCGAACTCTTTCCGTCCGCGAGGCGCTCCAAACTCTCAAAGCCCGGGGTGTGAGGCTTGCACTGACAAGTTCCCTCCAGGACTTGCGCACGTTGATCCATCGGATTTTACGTGCGGGCAACGTATCAAGCAGCTTCTGCGCAAACGGTGCGAGGCGCGCAGCATCGGAATCGGGGTCATTCTTGGCATCTTCAACAACGCCTAGAGCGACCTTTTCGGACCGAGTCCACCCCGATTCAGTGAACCTGCTCTCCGCGAAATACTCAAAACAGCTCCGGAACGTCAATGCACGGCCAATGATCGTCTGGTTTGATAGGTTCGTCTCACTCAGCCACTGCCGAAGATAATCACACCACGCTCGGCCGCCAAAGACGAGAAGATCATGACCTTCGAACACCAGAAGCGTCGCCATGCCGGCAGTCTCGGTTCGCACCTCTTCATCCTGTCGGTCGAACCAGCCCCGGATTGCCTGCAATGGTGTTGCCGGCTGGCTCGCCACCGATATCTTTGTTGGGCCGGCGCGATGGAACTGGACCACGTTGTCCAACGGGGGTATGCGCGGCCAAGGCCTCCCCTCCGCGTCCCATAAGACCCAGCGCTCGGCGATCTTTCTTGCCTCTTCAGGAGACTGGGTTTGCCAAAGCTCCTTGAGTGCCTCGTTAACGTAGTGGGAGACGTCAGCTTTGAGGCCGCAGGTGCGGGCTATCTCTGCGAGGCGCCTGGCATCAATGAGCCGCGCCGCGAAGTTGTTCTCTGCGTTCATTTGTCGAAGCCTTTTGCGCCTTCTCGCCGTCCGTGTACCCTTCATGTTCATTCGGCTCGATGCAATCGAACCAGGAGCCCGGGGGAAATGCCGCGATACGCGTGGCAAAGAAGGATTTCGCCTCCCAATCCTGTCCCTCTCGTTTCTCGAATGCGATGACCCCGTGGCGGATACAAAAATCGGGACCAGGGATATTGCAGTTCACCAAGAGCACAACGCACCAAGAATCACCTTTGGTGGTCTGCTCCTCATTGACCTTCGGCGAGTAATCCACGCCAACCGAGTCAACGATCGTACAGGAGCCGAGCCGCAAGAGATCGCCCAACTTGCCTTGTACCGCCGTCACGAAATTGAAATTGGCCTGATCGTGGAGGAAGCGACGGTTGACGTCCTTCTCGCTGTCTTTGATTTCATCGGCGATCAAGGAGAGTGCGAATGCACGCCAGCCTAGTTCTATCGGTTTGGCATAAGGCGAATCAATTTTAATCGTCCCGTCGGGCGCGGTCTTCCAAGTGATTGCGTATTCTTCGTGCGACCTATTGTCCGCGTGCCTGGTCCAGGAAAAGAGCACATATTCCGTTCCGTTGGCGCCTCTGGCGACACCCCACATGCGAGGGACGAAATGCGCCACCTTCGAGACGTTCGCGATAATTTTTTCAGCGCTCTCGCCATCTCGCGCTCGCCAGGTTGATTTAACTTTGTGCGCGAGCGGATCGTCGTGCACGAGCGGATCGTACTTGGCGCGAACAAGGCAGCTCATAATGGCCGGCTCAACCAGGCTGATCAACAATAGACCGAGACAGGACCAAAGCGCGGATCTTCCCACCATTTTCATCACCCCTGGGACTGTATGGCCTTATCAAGACATCTTAAGCCGACCAGCTCATACGATCCGAGCGTTGGAAGTTAGCGGCCGCCTGACCAGACGCCCGTCGGTGTCGGCCGAGCGGACGCCGTCCCGCGCCTCAAGTCACGCGCCGCTAACTCCGCTGGCCAGCCAAAGCTTCAACTTGCGATGGTAGCCATACCCAAGGGAGGGCGCCCTGGGTATGCCTGAAGAGCTGCATTCTTTGTGCCAAACAAAGCCCTGCAATTTGCACCGTAGTTGTGACAGCTTTGTCTGCTTTCCGACTTGTTTGTCATTCTTGTCACCTGGGGCTATCTCACGTGGCTTGATGTCAACGTCGCTCCTAGCAATCCGGCGGCGAGTACGTTCCGCCAACGCAAGGATCAATCAAGAAGGTTTGAGTTGCCGTTATCGACGCCGCTTGGGTCCGCGCCATTGCCACGATCTTCGCGTCCAAACCTGGTCGCGCTTTTGGCTTCTGGCCAAAGCTTCGAACGCAGCTGCTTGACGCTCCAACGCAAGCACGTTGCGTTCCTGGAGCTTGAGAGTGGCGTTCGCCAGTTCTACGTAGCGCCCCACATCCGCGATGATGCGAAACTGTTTTTCCAGGCGCTCCGTTTCAACATCGAGAAAGTCTTCGGCTTCAACCGGATAATCCGGTCCCGCGTTCGAACTTCTGCGCGGGCAATGGCACGTATCAACCTGCCATCTTCCCAATTCATGATTGGAGCACCCGCGCTTTTAACATCGCGTCGGCTATCGGGCGTAAGCTGTGGAACTCGCGGCGTTTGCTCTGTCCCGAGCCGGTCAATAATCTTGCGACCATTTGCCGGATAGTTTGACTCATGAACGGTTTCGCCAACCAGCCGAGTGCACCAACTGCAAACACATAAGTCGCAAACACACCGAGCGCACTCCAAACAGCGATTTTCATTCAGGTACTCCCTATTGCGTGGGCCGGTTCGATACGTGTGAGTAAACCCAATATGGCCAAAGGCCGTTCGCAGGGCTGCTACCGGAATCGGTAGGGACCTCGTTTTGAAGCGCCCACGCTGGTTCGCTGAACTCACCAGAAAGCAAATCCAGCGAGGTGTTCACACCTCGGTCAAACAGCTCGAGGCCGACATCCGTACCTTCATCGACCTGCACAACAAAAATCCGAAGCCCTTCAAATGGACCAAGTCTGCTGACCAGATTTTGGCTTCCGTCAAACGCTTCTGCCACAAAGCCCACCAGACTTTATGTGGTGAACTTTAAATTCACGTGACTAGCCTTGCCGAGTTTGATGCATGTTTCTTGGGTATCAGACGGACACCAGCGGGGAATAGTGGCACAATGACACCTCCCTACGGTTCATCAACCAGTTTGCCGGAAACGTTAGAGCCGGCGTAAAACTGGCGAACGTTTTCCGGTCAAGCTCCTGACGACAAGGAGATTGGCACAAAGCCTTCGCACAAAACCGAAATCGCACAAGCCTTCCTCCGCTGACCCGGACCTAAACACTCTACGATCCTTGGCCGCCAAAAACCCCGAAGTCCTCGAAAACTTTCACCAACTGGGGCGCCGGCTGGCCGGTGCGCTCATACAATCGGGCCACGTCGAACGCGCGGCAATGCTTTCGGTGTCCGTGGATCAATTCGAATAGTGAAGGTGGCCGCAGCGGTGCGCCCACCTCTTTTGACGCAATTGGCTTTCAATCTCGCAGTTGTCCGGCACCAGGTTCTTCGCATTTGACTGCCAATGTCGTTGCACGGACTGCCGGCGATCACCGTCATGTGCGTCAATCAGCTTAGCCCGCTCTGTTCAGTAGTGCCTGCCCGCTTCGCTTTTTGTCGCAGTCTCCCGTGTCTGGTTCGTTACTTTGAGGTAAAGAGTCGGACCTTGCCAGCATGAGCGACCCGAGTCTGGTGCTAACCAGATGCTTTCCTCGCGCTCGAATACAACTCCTGTGTGGCACACCGTTTGCTGAGTCAGCGACGGGATCAAATTCGTGCGGTCGTCAATGTCTCGCAATCGCGAGATGACACTCAAATGAGCCACCAGAAGATGTGAGTATCATCCCTGCTCACACCTGGACGACCGACACCCACCAGAATTGAGAGGAACGTCATGGCCACCACAATCACAATCAACTTGCAGAACAACAGCCCTGCGCTTCAGAATTTCTTCTTCTTTCAGCAACCGGCGATCTACACCGGCGGTCCCGAGGTGTACACCAACAGCCTATACTCTCAAGCGCTGCTACCCTTCGAGACGTCAGGAGCCATCCTGACATTCTCGCTGGTGATACAAGACTACGCCGGCGTCCAACAACAGGTGACACCGCCGACCGTTGGCAAGCCGTCCGGACAACTCGCGGCCTCACAGGCAATCACCGTAACCCCCGCGGCCGGCGGAACGCCCACCAAGAACACGACGACCATGACCGTCAATCCCTCTCTTGGGCTATCGCCGCCGGTTTCCACGCCGGGCCCGCAGGCTGGCTCCTTCCGCATCATAACGCCGGTCTTTAACCCGACCTTGGAGAACTACAATGCCGGCTCTGCCTTACGAACTCTAACTGGCGGTGTCACACTCTCGAATTTCGTCACAGCCCAACCAAACACCAATTTGGACTGTCAGCCCATTCGCATTTTCTATGTTCAAACCGGCAACTATACGGCCGGCACGGTGATGAACTTCACCGCATCCTCGGCCACGGCGGCCGTTTGCGACGCCACGCCAGGATATTCAACCTTCAGCGTCGTGTACAATGCTAACGGTACGTGGACGGTCACGCCTTACGCGCTCGTCCGCGGGGCTAATGGCCGCGGTAGACTGGTCGAAGGTGCGACCGCTGTAAATGCCGAGGTCCTAAACGAAGCTGGTACAGCTACAATCTCGACGGGCTACGTTGCGGACAACGATTTCAGTCCTCCTATCCTCGTGCAGAATTTGAGTCACCCCGCAGTGATCAACGTGCTTGCCGACTATCAAGTTGGCCCTATCGGCGGCCCCAAACTTGGCACCACGTGCATCGAGAAGCAGGGAACTTCCGCTACGTTCGCCCCCTAGGCGGTCGCGCCGTATGAAGCTAGCGGAGAATTCTTGGCGGGTACGCTGCATGCGCCACTTGTTCAGCCGCACCAGGCTGGCTTGATCGGTCACATTGGGCTCACGATGCCAGGGACATTGAAGCACATGCCCTTGGTTGGACCACGTCAGAGCAAGGTACCGGCAACATCGTCTGCCGGTACCTATTTTCAGATACTACGCTGGCAAGGAGATCGTAATGACAATCGAAACCGAAATAAGTGATGAGATGAACCACGCATCCGACGCGTTTCAAGACCTCACTAGGCGAGCGATCGCAACGCAAACTGAGTTTTCGAAGAGATACCTCGAGACGTACTGGCACTGGCAAGAACGCATGCAGGCCGAGACGACGCAACTGACGGATCTCTACAAAAAGGTGTTTTCGACGCTTTCAACGGCCGATCAGATAGGCATCTTCCAAGTTTGGATGAAAGGTGCCACACAGCGAGCCGCGCGGGATTTGATCTATTCAATCGAATCCGCGAAGGCTATCGCGAAGGTCGAACCCCTGGCTTGAACGCTCCAGTCTGCGGATAGTACTTCCTCTACGCTCACCAGCGAACCGCGGTGGCATTTTGGCCTTTTGGCTACTCCGTTTGCTTTCAGTTGTGCGGCCAATGAAGCAATCGCCGTTAGCAAAACAAAGAAGCCGGCGGCGCGCTATCCGTCTGGGGCATCCGCACGGGACGAAACGGTGTTGCTTGGTGCGCCCGCATTGTGGGACATCAGTCGGAAGTTACCAGGGGAAGCCAAACGAAATGCCCCCTCCACCGCAGTGGAAGGGGCTGTCGTGGTTCAGACGGCGGATTGCCGCTGCTTCGATCAGTTTGATGATCACCATGTGGCCCTCGCGGGCCGCACAGATCAGCGCGGTGTCCCCAGAGTTGTCCCGGGCGTCGACGGCCGCACCTTTGGCCAGCAGGGCCTTACGATCGAGATATGACCGAACACCGCCGCTAGGATCAGGGCCGTGTGGCCATCGCTGTCACGGAGCTCGAGAGCGGTATCCTTGGCCAGCAAGGCCTCGACGATCGCGGGATGATCGCTGCAGGCCGCCCAGATCAGCGCGGTGTTGCCATCACTGTCCTGAAAGTCAGTTCTGCGCCTTCGGCGAGCATGGTCTTCACGGCCGCAAGGTTAAGGTCGTGGAAATCCCCGAGCGTTTCGACGGCCCAACGAAGAATTCGGATGGATCAACACTAGCCTTGCGGCCATCCGCTCGATGAGGTCAATCGTCGAGTTCTTCGATTCCCGCTCAAGACTGGCCAAATATCAGCGGTCAATCCCAGCGTTGTAAGCCAATTGCTCTTGCGAAATGCCGCATTCTACACGGATCCGACGCAAGTTCCAGGCGATGAGTGCGCAAACTTTCATGCAGCGAAGCATGCCGCTGCTCAAACAATCAGACCATTGGTTATGACCCAACGATTAGCATGGCTAGCGGGTGAGGAGTGGTAGACAAGAGCATACAGCCGACCGCAATCCAACGCCTCAACATCTGAAATCTTCGCCAATAAAGACGCGCAATGGTCGATCGCCCGCTTGACGCAGATCAAGGCAAAATCATCGATGCTGGAACAGTTTCGCATGGTGACGCAGATGGCTGTCGAATTAATACCCAGGGATCCATGATGAACAGCGAAGCTACACGTCAACCTGACGTGAAAGGTTTCTTCGATACCATTACGGGTACGGTCAGCTATGTCGTGTCGGATCCCGATACGCGGCGAGCAGCGATTGTCGATTCAGTACTCGATTATGACGCGAATGCTGCGCGTACGCGCACGCAATCTGCAGATGCGATTGTTGCCTATTTCAAGGAGAGACATCTTGTTCAGGAATGGCACCTCGAGACACATGCTCATGCCGACCACCTGTCCGCGGCGCTTTATCTAAAGGAGAAACTGGGCGGCCGGATTGCAATCGGCGAGAAAATTGCGATCGTCCAGGAGACCTTTAGGAGGATACTTAATCTCGAGCCCGCATTCGCGACCAATGGCAGCCAATTCGATCACCTGTTCAGGGACGGTGAGACGTTTCGGATTGGCGAACTGAAAGCTCGCGTCATCCACACTCCTGGTCATACGCCCGCCTGCCTGACGTACCTGATCGGCGATACCGCGTTTGTCGGCGACACACTGTTCATGCCGGATTGTGGAACCGGCCGATGCGACTTCCCGGGTGGCGATCCTCGCGAGCTTTATCGCTCGATCCGAAAGCTGTTCGCACTTTCGGCGCACACGCGGCTTTACGTTTGTCACGACTATCGGCCGGATGGGGGCGCTCCGCTCTGGCAAACTACGGTCGCAGAAGAACGCGAAAAGAACGTCCACGTTCATGATGGCGTCAGCGAGGAGGAATTTGTTGCGATGCGCCACGCGCGCGACGAGACGCTCGACTTGCCCGTGCTGATCCTGCCCGCCTTGCAAATCAACATGCGGGCGGGTCGGTTCCCAGCGCCCGAAGACAACGGCGTCAGCTATCTGAAGATACCGCTGAACCACCTATAGCGGGTTTGCGAGGGATTATTGGAATTTTCGTAAGGGCAGTGTTGACCCGAGACGAGATCCTCGCGCAGGAATCAAGGCTAGCTGGCCCTAGACGGGCAGCACCTGCGACGACTCAGCTACGGTGAAGGGATAGTCCAGACTACGAACGCTCAATGGCGGCGGCGAAAGTCGAAGTAGTAAGAAAATCCGTTGGGGATTACCATGCCGGTTCGAGTCCGGCCGCCCGCACCATCACGGTAATCCGACCTCGAGACTACTTCCGAAACCTGGGCGTCCAGCTTTCGATCAAGTCAGACCATCACACGTCAGGACGGTAAGTGTTCGACCGTATTGACCAAGCCCCACAACATCTTCGTGCACTCGATAGATGCGGTTGCCTCCCATCCAATCGTTCAAGCGCCCATCATCACTATCTCGCTCGCCTACACGCGCGAAGGGAATGAGAGCTCCTAGGTTGGCGTACGTGAGAGTGCCGCTGGCAACAAGTCCCTGCAAACCTATGCCGACGGCATCTGGAAGGACGATCTCCTCGCGCTCAATGAGTGTTCGTGTCAATCGGCTTGCAAATGTGGCTCTGACGCAATTTTGGTGCAGCTCCGATTATTCTGCGCCGATTAGTCTCGCTTGAAGCAGATCGATTTTGCCGCGGCCGTACATTTGGCGTTTGATGAGCTTGAGGCGCGTGATCTGACCTTCAGTCTGGCCGTTAGACCAGGGCAAAGTGATTGCTGCTCGGACCGCCGTTTCGTCCCTGGCGACGCCGCTGGCGAACGAGGCGACGAGACTAGCGCGGGCGCGCTCGATCCACGTCATGAGACCCACCTCGATCTTGCGGCGGATCATCATGTGGAATTCGGCAATGATCTCGCGTGCCTCGACCAAGGTTGGCACGCCAGCTTCGATCGCCACGACCGTGACGGTCTCCGCTTTCGTGAGGGAGTCCCGCCCGATTGTCATGAGGCGCGCGATCGTCCTGGCCGACGGAATCCTCTGCAAGTTTTGTGTCGGCCCTTTCCGCTCGTCGTCTGCGGGTGGCCCACTCGCTGATGACGCGGAGCGAGCCTCGGAATCCAAGCCCTGTTAAGCGGCGCCACAGTTCAGCTCCATTGCGGCAGCCGGACGCCCACTGCTCGTCCAGCCATGGCAAGTGCAGATCCAACGAACTTTGCCGGGTTCGGAAGACGTCGTGACATTCGCCGCGGACCACCTGTCGTATCAGCTTCCTGCTGTGGCCGGTCTGACGCACAATCTGCTTGATAGGTATGCCGTTCTTCGACAGTGCTAAGATGGCCGCGTTGGTCTCCTCGCGGCGCAGATAACCCTCATACTGAAGGCGTTCGGCGGCCGTGAGCAGCTTGGGGTTGATTGTGGTGGCGCCGATGACGGTGCGTATCTGGCGCATCGATTTGCGTACGGCGTCGAGGAAAGTCCGACTGGCGTTCTCCATCAGATCCCAACGATCGGCGACCTGTACTGCATGCGGTAGAGCCTTGGCTGCCGCTTCGCCATATCCGCCGCCACGATCACGGGCGACGATTGCGATCGTGGGATGAGCAGAGAGCCACGCTTGGGCAGTTGCCGGTTCACGATCCGGCAGCAGGGTGACCACCCGGCGCCTTTCCAGGTTGCAGATGATGCTGGCGTATCGGTGATTGCGCCGCCAGGCCCAATCATCAACGCCGATAACCTTGAGCGGGTCAGTTGGACGACGGCTACGGCGCCGAACTACCCGAAGAAGCGTATCTTTGCTCACCGGCAGCATCAGCCGCTTTGCAAAGCCTGCTGCAGGTCGACCGCCAAGCGCCAGACCGAGGTGATGGACGATGGAGTCCAGGCTTGCCGTACGTCGCGCCGATGGCGCCAGTACGCCTTCGGCGAATCGCTCGGTGAAGATTTGGCGCCCGCATAGAACCGCGCCACAGCGAAAGCGGCGGGCGATTACCAAGAGCTGGACGATCCGCCCCGAGAGCGGCAGATCGGTCACGCGGCGTCGATAGCGGCGATGGACACTTCGGGAAACCGTTCCGCAAGATGGACACAGGCCGACGCTTCCGGACGCCCGAACCACAACAATGGCCTTATCACCCTCGTAGTAAGCACTCTCTACAACAAACCCACGCGGCACCAAACTGGAGCGGTGGAGTGCCTGCTGCATGGCGCTGATTCTCCTCCTATCAAAGCGCCAGTCGTCCCTCAAACTGCATCAAAAGTGAGTCAGAGCCCAATTTTGACCTTTGCGCGGCGAGCATTGCTGGTAGCGCTCGTCTCGTCGGAGCTGGCCGGGATAGCGGAGGCGAGACGAGCGCGGGTGGCGTGATCGTCGTCTCGGCTCTTGAATCGCCAACTGTCGGTGCCGGTCTCGACGATATCGCAGTGATGGGTCAGGCCACGTGTACGCGCGATTGCTGCTTATGCCGACAGATTAGAAACGGGGCGATTAAGTGGTTCCCGAAGAATGGGACGATTTGGACAAGAAGAACGGATCGAGCAGGTTACTTTCACTTTTCGCTTGAGCTTGCCCTCCGGCAAGGACGGGGGCTCAACGTCGGCTGCCGAGGAATGTCGAAACCCGTTGCATCTGAGCACTCGGGGCCCTAGCTAGAAGTCCGGGGATTTGCCCCGCTTAATGACCAGGGGCAGTGATCCGATTCACCAGATCCCCATGTGAGACTTGAGCGTATCGATCCGATCTCGGCACGGCGCAAGCGGCAGAAGAACGACTCGCGCCGTGCGTATCCCACGTCCGATAAGCAATGATACGCCCCCCACTATTCCAGGGAGGGGGGCGAGCCCCAACCATGTGGCAGCATGAGCGGATAGCGTGTCCGATTCTCCGCCAGCGGTCCCGAGCTTCGGCTCACAAAATAGGAGTGGTTCATGACTCGCCGGATTACATGCATTGTCAAGCTACCCACGCATCAAGACCGCCATCGGCGCATTCAAGCCGTCGGCGGCTCAGGGTGGCAACACCCGGAAGAGACAGCCATCGCAAATGTCAAACGCGATCCGAAAGCTTATGATGTCAGCGAGCAAGGCAAGACGGCCTGGGTGATCGTCAGAAAACACGACGGTCGCGAGTACCTGAAGACCGAGAATGATCGTTTTCTCCCCGATAACCTTTTGAGCCTTGATGACTGCCTGCGACTAGAACGTTAAGGGGATTCAATCCGCGAGCCGTCGTATTTGCGGGGTCAGCGGCGCCCTGCTAACCGGCAATTCGACGCGATTGCGTACTAGCCCCCCCGCTGAGGCCCAGAACAATTACCGGCCGATTACTTAATCGAACTGTTTTGGCGCGGGACCATTAGGCGATGGTGGATGCGTTTCCCAGCCCCCAAGTTGGCGCATTCACTTTCGGTCCCAGCGCTCCTTCTGAGGAGCGCTGGGACTCTATTTGCCAACCGCTGTTTGGCCCGATCTCAGGACGAGAATCGGCGCCCCATCGGCTATTAGCCGGAGTCCGCGGGGCGGGCTGGCTATCCACGCCGGAGACTGATGATCATTTTCGCGGCGAAGTTGGTTACCGGACTGCCCCTCCAAGGACATAGCGCTGCGATCCCGGTTCACCTGCCTCTTTTTGCGCCCGGCTGATTCGACGAAATCTCGATCTCGCCCTTAAGCCCCGCCCCGTTCGTAAGCGCTCAGCCGGCTTTCAATGTAAGCGGCGAGCTGAGCTTTCAATTACCCACATCTGAAATCGGATTTGAACGGCGCGCGGCGGGCAAAATCTTGAATCGGCAGAATCTGTTGTGATTCGTTGTTGAGCACCTGATTCGAAGACGTGGGGTGCTCGATGGGCTTGGTGAAGGAACGCGCGGAGGCGCGTGCTCAGCGATTGACCGGCGGTATTGAGACTTAGGCGTGGGTTGATCGGGAAGCTGCGGGATGCGAGTAACGATGAGCGGCTTGGCCGCCGGTTCTGCAAATTGCTCGCACAAATCGGGAGCGACATGGGTCAAAGCATCCCGCTGGTTTGTCAGGACTGGGCCAACACGAACGCCGCCTATCGCTTCCTCTCGAACGAATGGGTCAACGAGGCAGATATTCTTTGCGGTCATTTCGAGGCGACGCGCGGGTGCGGAACGGCGACGAAGGGACCGATCCTCGCTCTCCATGACACGACGGAGTTCAGATTCAAGCGTGAGAAGCCGGATCTGATTGGCTTTACAGGCAAGACGGCGGGGCGCACGCAGTGCGGCATCCTGATGCATTCGAGCCTCGCCGTGACGACCGAGGGGCTTCCGCTCGGACTGGCGGCAATCAAGTTCTGGACACGCAAGAAGTTCAAGGGGACGACTGCGCTGAAGCGAAAAATCAATCCGACGCGTGTTCCGATCGAGCAGAAGGAGAGCATCCGCTGGCTGGAGAATTTACGGCAATCGACCAATCTTCTCGCGTATTGGCGATCGCGAGAGCGACATCTACGAACTGTTTTGCCTGGCCGAGGAGGTTGGAACGCATTTCCTTGTGCGAACCTGTGTTGATCGGCTTACCGGGGACGGCATTCATACAACTGCCGACGAAATGGACGAGGTTACGGTCAAAGGCCTGCATCGGATCAAGGTCAAGGATGACAGAGGCAACCCGGACGAAGAGCGTCTCGAAATTCGTTTCCGCAAGCTTCGGATTCCGCCGCCGATCGGCAAGCAGAAGAAATTTCCCGCACTCACTCTGACCGTGATCCATGCTCAAGAGCGGGGAACGCCGAAACGGCGAAAGAAGATCGAGTGGAAGCTCTTCCCCGATCTCCCGGTCCAATCGCGCAGGGATGCCATCAAGAAAATCGAATGGTACTCGTTGAGGTCGAAGATCGAAGTCTTGCATAAGATCCTCAAATCTGGCTGCAAGGCGGAGGACTCGAAGTTGCGAACCGCTGAACGTTTGGTCAATCTGATCGCCGTTTTTTGTATTGTAGGCGCGTCTTCTGGATGACGATGCTCAATCATTCCTCACCGAATGCCCTACCGCAGACGGCGCTGACAGATTCCGAACTCAGGCTTCTTGATCATTTGGTGAAAGACAAGGGTGACGATCGCCCTCGACGGCGTACGCTCTCGCACTATGTCGTCAAGATCGCGCGGCTCGGAGGATACTTGGCCCGAGCCAACGATCCTCCTCCAGGAAATACCGTCATCTGGCGCTGACTATGGCGGCTGACTGACATCGAACTGGGAGCCGCGATCGAGGCAAAGATTATGGGTAATTGAACAGTCTCCTTGCGGCTTACGATCGATGGCGTTCGAGAGGCCATCCAGGCAGTCGGAGCAAGCCTGCTCTATCTCCCGCCCTACAGTCCGGACTTCAACCCGATCGAGATGGCCTTCTCGAAATTGAAGGCTCTGTTGCGCGCCGCCGCAGCACGCACCATGCCCGACCTCTGGCAAGCAATCGCCAGCGCTCTCAAACGTTTCTCACCCGAGAAATGCCAAAATATCTCGTCGCAGTTGGTTACGACGCAAGGCGATCGGATGCTCTAGCTCATCGCTCCCTCTGACAGCATGATCTGGGGCTAGGCGCTGACGACGGACAGAAGTATGCGCTCGCGGTGACGTTCACTCGGAAGACTTGACATCATCGGGCAACACCAAGCCGGGTGGCAGTCATGGCACTAGCGATTTTTCGAGACTTCGATGTGACGGCGGTCGTGCATCTCGCTGGTCGGCGCCCGACCGGCAAACGCCACGCGTGAAGCTGTGGGCCGGAACTCCAACTATGCTCTCTGTCCGCGATCGAACATATAATTATTTAATGTGATCGCGCCTGCAGGATCTTGTAGTTGACCGGTATAGCATTCTCTGGGTCAAATCGCGGTCAAACCCATCTTTGCCAGTCGTGAGCACTCAAAGCGCGACTGAAAGGAAGCAGAGCTAAAGCCATGTCTCCTCTAGAAGCAATTTGCCGCTGGCTGGGATCACAAGACTTAGACACCCAGCTCGATTTCGCAGCATACGCCGCACCTTCGATTTTTGAGGGCAGTGACATTCTCACGCTTGGCGGGCCGGAGCACCTCGACGCGCTTCTGCGCTGGTTGACCGAACCTGAGTTGGATCCAAGGGCCGCCGCAGGTCGTGCTCTGACCTTCCGAATCGTCTTCGAGTACTTTGCGCAGAGCAGAATCAGAGGGGATGGATGGAAACGAACCGAGGAACTAGAGCGCAAGATTCTGGAACAAGCTAAGTGCGACGGAAGGCTTGCGGCTGCACGCAAGACGCAAAGGAAGCTTCAACTGTTACCGGCTCGAAAAGAGAACTGGTATCGTGTTGTGAAATCCTGGAACAGACTGGCGGCGACTTATCTGACACGCGAGGCTCTCGCCAATAATGCCTCGCCACGATGGAGCCTAAGGGTCATTTCAACTGGCGACTGTCCTCCGACGGTTGCCCGCAGTCGCGAAATCTCAAGCGACCTAAGTTTTGTACGCATCCGGCGGCGCCGTCTTGTCTGACACGCTGCAATTCGCCAAGCGTGTGAACTTACCCGAGTTCTTCCAGCACACCTTCCCGCACGAGCGCCCGGACCTAAGCCATTGGCGCAAGCGGCTCGGCGACAAGCTGGAGCTGCTGCTGGCTGAGAGCCTGCGGGTGGCGCACGCGGCCGGCGCATTGCGGAGCCGGGACCTCAAGCGAGTCACAGTCGACACGACGGTGCAGCCGAAGGCTATCACCTTTCCGACCGATGCCAAGCTCTTGCATGCGGCCATTCAGGGGGCCCAACCGCCTGACGAGAAGGCTCGGCGTCAGGCTGCGGCAATCCTATTGTCGCGTGGCCAAAGCTGCGGCGATGATGGCGGGTCGCTACGCTCATGCAAAACAGTTCGGGCGGCATCAGCGGCAGTTGCGCATCCTGCGCAGCCGGCTAGGCCGGATCATCCGCGACATCCGCCGCAAGATCGAGGGCCAGCCAGCACTGGACGAAGCGTTCGCCCTGCCGCTTGACCGAGCCACGCAGATCCGCTTGCAGCAGCAGCGTCAGCGCGGATGGAAGCTTTATTCTTTGCATGCCCCAGAGGTGGAATGCATCGGCAACGGCAAGGCCGCTGCGCCTTACGAATTCGGGGTGAAGACCTCCATCGTCACCAATAACAGCCGGGCTCCCGGTGCCTGTTCGTGCTGCACGCCAGGTCGCTGCCCGACAACCCTTACGACGGTCACACCTTGCATGACGTCGCACCGAGACACTCACTGGCTCGATCGAGCGGGCCTATGTCGACAAGGGTACCGTGGCCACGACGCGCAAAATGCCCGTCGCGTCTTCATCTCTGGTCAGAAGCGCGGCGTCTTCGGCATCATCAAGCGCGAACTGCGCCGCCGCCCGCGATCGAGCCCATCATCGGGCACATGAAAGCAGAAGGTCATCTCGGCCGCTGTTACCTCAAAGGCCGTGCCGGCGATGCCGCCAACGTCGTCCTCTCAGCCGTCGGCCACAACTTGCGCCGCATCCTCGCCTGGCGCAGGGAGCTCTTGCGCCCGTTCCTATGGCAAACGCTCGTCGGTTCCGCAAAGCTCAATCCGGCTTCTTAACGAACGACTACCCATTGTCCTTTCTTGACAAACACTGGACGCTTGTCATCGCAAGATGATGACGTCCACGTGGACGTCTCGGGCAATGCCTTTAAAGATCCTCGGAGCTTTTTGGAAAATACCGTTGGCTGATATTAGATTGACTCAAGTTACGCGTCGCATTCTCACGGCCACCCCTTCAAAATACCGCATTCAACCATAAGTTCCGGAGTTTGTTGGCCAGTGAGTATCTTCGCGTGAGAAAAGCCCCGGTCCAACGCTGATTGACATCCGTCGCACGTCTTCATCACCCGTTCCATGGATCAATCCACGACAGCCTTCCGTGAGTCGTTCCTCACTCATTCGCTCTCCTCGGCTATCCAAGAGAAGGCGAAGTTGGCCGCGGATCGAGCATCATCAGATGCAGACGAATTCTGCGCAGTTGAGACGTCGGACTTCTTCCCGCGGCCAAGTACCTACTAAGGGAGGTAGGCATGGACATGCTGGAGGTTGTGCTACCTTGAAATAGTTGATGATCGGAACTGAGCAAACAACCACGCGGGACATCGTCAATCCTTCTTCAAGTTAGGAGACACCGAATGCCCACGATTGCAACCGACGATGAGAACGCGAACGGCGAACACGCACAGCGCCCGTGCTGGCTGAGCCCTTCGTTTACGACGCATTGGCGCTGCGGAACCGGCCGCACCTGCGTCGCACATTTCGATTGGGTTTCTGGAATGGGCGACAACAACCCAAGCGACGACTAACGTTTTGGTTGCGGCAAGTGGTTCATCCAAGGCTCGACTATATTTGATCAGCTCAAAGTGCGGCCATCGTCTACAACGCGGTAATCAATCCGCCGAGCGTGAACAAGGAACGACAGCGCTCTATTCCCTCCGGAGAGCTCGCGAGATGCAGAGCCTGCACGATCTGCGACCTCGAACAGTGTGACCTTGCCGATCGCCGTCGTTATCAACTGTCTCGCATTCTAACGATCCAATTCATGTTCAACGTCTGACTGCAGTGTCACATTTGCTTGCCTCCACAAATTCGCCTCTAAGTTGCGCTAGAAAAGGCAGCTTGAATGTGATTGGAAGTCTCTCATGAAGCTCATACGTGTGGTCATTGGCTTGATCCTACTGGCCGGCGGCCTGTACGTCATCCTAGGTGAGCACTTCGCTGGGACTTCGGCTGATGCCACGGTAAATGCCCGACTTTACGTCGTGCGTGCCCCGATCGACGGCCGGGTAACGCTTTCCGTCAAGAGCATTGGAGCGCGCATTAATGCAGGAGAACTCGCGGCTGAGGTCTCCGATGAGCGATTTGATACCGCTCGGCTTCTTGAACTTGAGCGCGACCGCGACAATCAACGCATCGAACTCAAACGGATTGCCGGCCAGAGGGACGCGCTGTCGCGGTCGAGAGCCGGATTTGACGCGCAATCAACCGACTATCAGCGTGGCAGGATTCGACAGATCGAGGCGAGGATCGCTGAGACAAAGGCGGCGCAGGACGCAGCAGCCGCACGCCTGCGTGAGGCGGACGCCGAATTCAAACGCGCTAATGAGTTAAACAATCGCGGCGTTCAGACCGTGGCCAACCTAGATCGGGCGCGCGCGACATTCGACGTCACACAACAAGAATTGGAGAGTGCGCAGCAGCGGGTCAACTATTTCGAGACGGAACTCGCCTCAGCCCGCACCGGCGTCTTCATCGGAGAGTCCTATAATGATGCCCCCTTTTCGACGCAGCGCATTCGAGAACTAGATCAACGGCTTGCAGAGTCGTATGTCGAAGAGGAGCAAATCAAGGCGCGTATCGCTCTATTCGATCGGCAGATCGATGCGGAGCGTCTGCGCGTCAATCGGCTGACTTCCGCGACGCTCAATGCCCGGGTTCTAGGGCTTGTCTGGGATATACTGGTGGACAATGGCGAGTACGCCCGGCGCGGACAAGATCTGGTCAAGCTTGTCGACTGCAATAGCCTTGTCGTCACAGCGGGCGTAGCCGAATCGCTTTATGATAACTTATCCGCGGGGACGGCGGTGCAGTTTCGGCTGTTCGGCGACGAGCGAATTTTCGACGGAACGGTCACCCGGCTCGGCGGATCCGGTGCGGCGCCCCTCTACGCGAACCTGGCCGTTGGTCCGAGTCCGCAGCATCTGCAGCGCTTCGACGTGACAGTGACGGTGCCGGGTCTCGCACAACAACCCGATCTTGGCTGCGCCATCGGGCGCACCGGACGTGTTGTGTTTTCGAGCGGCCCGATCGCCCAATTCCGTCGCTTTTTCACACGGTACGGCTTCTGATGGCTCTGCTATCGCCACTCTTCGCCGCTCTAGCGGGAGCCGCCGTCATTATCGGGCTCCGCCTGACCGTCCTCCCGCTACTTAACCCGAACCGATGGTACTGGCGCACCCTTCTGCTTGGAACGGCAACACTTCTCTCGTGGCGCTACGTTGCGTGGCGGTTCACTGAGACCTTGGTGCCGCTCGACTGGACCCCGGATGCCGTGGTCAGTTGGGGCTTCGCAACGCTCGAGGCCCTGACTGTTCTCTCCTCTTCAATCGCATTCGTGATCCTCTCGCGGGTGAGAGAGCGCACGGCAGAGGCCGACGAACACGTAGGATGGTGGTCACCTGGAGAAGCGCCAAGCGTAGACATCTTCATCACGACCTACAATGAACCGCTCGAGATACTCGAGCGGACCATCATCGGGGCCAAAGCCGTGCGCTTTCCAAAGCTTGGCGTCTTTGTCCTTGACGATGGTCGCAGGGACTGGCTCCGACAAGCCTGCGAGCGGCACTCTGTCGGATACATTGCGCGCTCCGACAACGCGCATGCCAAGGCGGGAAACATCAACCACGCGCTTGCCCAGCGTGCCCTAAATCCAGATCGACCGGATTTTGTCGCCATCCTGGATGCGGACTTCATTCCACATGTCGATTTCATCGACCGCACAGTGGCACTGTTTTACGATCAAGGTGTTGGCCTAGTTCAAACGCCGCAGCATTTTTTTAATCCAGATCCAATCCAGCACAACCTCGGCATCAGCGCCGGGTACCCGGACGAGCAACGACACTTCTTTGACAATGTGCAATCGGCAAGGGATGCCTGGGGAATCGCGATCTGTTGCGGCACCTCATCCGTGATGAGAGTTCATGCAATCCAACAGATCGGCCTGCTTCCGACGCAAAGCGTGACCGAGGACTTCCTGCTCACGCTCAAGCTTGCCGAAAATGGATGGCAAACCGTCTATCTCAACGAAGCGCTGACCGAGGGCTTGGCTCCAGAGGGGCTCAAGGAATATATCGTCCAGCGCGGCCGCTGGTGCCTCGGCCTGATGCAAATTGCGCGCAACTGTTACAATCCATTTGGTTCGCATCGATTGGGTTTGATGCACCGGATCAGTGTCATCGATTCCGTGCTCTATTGGCTAACCACCTTTCCCTTCCGCTTGGCGAGTCTGATCTGTCCGCTCCTGTACTGGTGGCTCGGCATTACGATCATGAATGCATCGCTCGTCGATATCACCAGATATTATATCCCGTACTACGTCATGGTCCTCGTGGCTCTGAATTGGCTCTCGAAGGGGTTGTTTATCCCCATCGTCAACGATACGGCGCAGCTGATTGCTGCGTGGCCGATTTGTCGGGCCGCGGCGCTCGGCCTCTTGACGAGAGGACCGCATCGTTTCTCGGTGACGGCCAAGGGCGGCGACAGAACGAGGATCGTTGTCCAATGGTCATTGATGCGACCTTTCCTGATCCTTTTTGGATTGACCGTTGGCGGCCTGATCGTGCCGCTAAATTCCGATTTCGTCTTCAATACCTCTTTAGCAGCCGGGGACGGCGTCGCCATCGTTCTGTTCTGGACCGTCTACAACGTTCTGGTCTTGCTGGTGGCGATCGCGGCGTGCATTGAACGCCCCCGATACAATAGGCCGCAGCGCCAGGTGCTTGAACCGATCACTTTGACGATCGGAGACGATCTGCACCGTGGCTGGCTCGTGAATCTCGGGCCGGAAGGCGCCCGCATCAGCGGACCGTTCGGCCTTTCGGTCGGGGCGACAGGCAATTTGACGATCCCAGCTATTGGCGACGTCGAGGCGCGTGTTCTTGCGTCAACTCGTGACGGTTACCGGTTAAAGTTTTCGCCGAGCATCGAGCAGCGGGCCCAAATTATCGAGAAGCTTCACACCGCCCGAGCTCTTCCCGGAGCCGATCGCGGGGACATCGTTCGCATCATCCGCGAATTGGCCCGGGCTCTTAACCGTTGAGGAGGCGTGATGGCGAACAGAGGGCTGAGCTTGCGCACGCTTGTGTTCGTCGGCGGCGCAACGTTGATGCTGGTGCCGGCGATCGTGACAGCCACACTGTACACCGCGGCCTTGGAGCAGCGCGGCGAGGAATTGCAGGTCGAGAAATTGACGACCCGCGGCGAACTGAGCGCGAACCTGCTGGCGCGGCGCCTCTACGGGGTTTGGATGGACCTAGCACGTATGGCCGACCTGATCGACCCCACCGACCCGGCAAATGCCCGTGAGCACATCCAATTCCTGAGCCGCTTGGATGGACGATACTCCTGGCTCGGCATAGCCGATCTCGAGGGCAAGGTACTGGCGGCCAGGGATGGGATGCTTGAGGGCGCAAGCGTTGCGCAGAGACCATGGTTCAGGCGCGGCCTTGATGCGCCAGCTGCGGTCGATGTTCACGAGGCCCAACTCCTCGCGAGCCTCTTGCCTGTATCCGCTGAGCCCTATCGCTTCGTCGATCTGGCCGCTCCCTTACGGCATGGTGGTTCCGTCGTCGGCGTAATCGGGGCACACCTCAATTGGAAATGGGTGCAGGAGGGGATGGCTGCTTTGCAGGCGCCCGGAATCGATGTGCTGCTGCTTTCGCGGGACCGAACCGTCCTTTTTGGTCCGACCGATCTCGTCAACAAGCGGCTAAGCGTCGGCTCAGCGCTTGCCGCCAGCCGCGTCACCAGAGCGTTTTCGAGCGAGCGGTGGCCTGACGGCAAGGACTATTTCACAGTGATCGTTCCGAGCATTGGTTTTGCTGACCTCCCTAGCTTCGGCTGGTCTCTCCTGATCCGACAGAACGCTGACGATGCTATGTCATCAACCCGAGAACTGATCCGATTGTTCTGGATCATTCTCGGCGCTGGCGCGGTTGTCGCACTCGCGCTACTCCTATGTGCCGCCCAATGGCTCAGAACGCCGCTGCGCCGGCTGTCGGAATCCGCTCAGGCCATCCTGCTCGATCCTGGCGCGCGTCCGCCGCACCAGGAGACCCGTTTTGAGGAAGCAGCAAGGTTGAGCGACGCGCTTGCCCACATGCAGTCCAAGCTGATGGGTCGTCGCTCCAATTCGTAGTTGCAGTCCCAAGAACGAGAGTGGAGCGCCGTGACTCGAACGATGATAGAAGTAATCTTCGTCAGGCGCGCCTGACATTGTGGGCCGCGGCTTTCGTTCGATTGCTCCGCATGGCGATCGTCGTGCTTAGCGACTGGAGGAGTCGTTTTCGCCTCGAAGCCGATCTGATCTGGCCAATCCGGCCTGCTCGCTTCGCTGACGCAGCACGCCGAAGGCACGTTCGAACCTACCGACGCCCCGCTCGGTGCCCAGTTCGAACTTGAGGGAACCCGGGCGCCGAGTCGGTCACCAAGACTAGCAGGCTGTTGAAAAAGGTGGTCGCCGCCGACCGACGATCATGATTCATTGGCTCCGACGAGATTCGGAGACGGTGCGTGCGCGGCGGCGACAATCGAACGGGCGATTTGTTCAGCTACGTCGACCTGGAAGCAAGGGTGCGGCGTGAT
This sequence comes from Bradyrhizobium viridifuturi, assembly GCF_001238275.1. Classification (GTDB taxonomy): domain Bacteria; phylum Pseudomonadota; class Alphaproteobacteria; order Rhizobiales; family Xanthobacteraceae; genus Bradyrhizobium; species Bradyrhizobium viridifuturi. The sequence continues at coordinate 15,213 of NZ_LGTB01000062.1, read as the reverse complement.
CATCCGCTGCGAGGGATCCGGACGATCGTGAACGAGGCGCTGGCGGCGCTGGAGCACGATTTCGCCGCCCTTTATTCGCCGATTGGACGGCCGTCGATCCCGCCGGAGAAGCTGCTGCGGGCGATGCTGTTGCAGGCGTTTTATTCGATCGCTCGGAGCGACTTCTGATGGAGCGGTTGGAATATGATTTGCTGTTCCGCTGGTTTGTCGGAATCGGCGTCGACGATGCAGCCTGGGACCATTCGGTATTCTCGAAGAACCGCGACCGGCTGCTGGAAGGCGACATCGCGGCGAAGTTCCTGGCGGCGGTGCTGGCGCAGCCCAGGGTGAAGAAGCTTCTGTCGAGCGATCACTTCTCGGTCGACGGCACGCTGATCGGGGCGTGGGCCTCGATGAAGAGCGTCAAACCGAAGGATAGCTCCGGCGAGCCGCCGGCCCAAGGCGGCGGGCGCAATGCTGAAGCGAACTTCCATGGCCAGAAGCGCTCCAACGACACCCATGCTTCGACCACCGATCCGGAGGCCAGGCTCTACCGCAAGGGAAAAGGCAAGGAGACGAAGCTGTGCTTCATCGGGCACGGGCTGATGGAGAACCGCCACGGCTTGCTGGTCGACGCCTGCCTGACGCAGGCCGGTGGGCATGCCGAACGGGTGGCTGCGCTGCACATGATCGAGCCTCGTGCCGATCGACCGACAGCGATCACGCTTGGTGCCGACAAAGCCTACGATGCAGAAGGCTTCGTCAACGAGCTGCGCTCGATGAACGTGACGCCGCATGTTGCGCAGAACACCAACGGCCGCAGCTCTGCGATCGACGGACGTACGACACGGCACGGCGGCTATGTGGTCAGCCAGCGCATCCGCAAGCGCATCGAGGAGGCATTCGGCTGGATCAAGACGATCGGCGGGCAAGACAAGACCCGCTTCCGCGGCCGCGATCGGGTCGGATGGGCCTTTACCTTTGCTGCCGCCGCCTACAATCTGGTGCGGTTGCCCAAGCTGATCGCGGAGGCCGGCTGATGGCCAAAGTGCCCGGCTTCGCCAAGGCTTTTGCCGGCCGCTGGCGCATCGTCGAAATGGACAACTGGGACAGCGACTTCCTCGATCTTGTCGGAGAGGCGCATCTCACCTTCCGGGGCAAGTCCGATGGCGAAATAGCGTTTGGGGCTCTCAAGGGCTTCCTGGATGCTCGCTACGGCACTCGCGACGGATCGGCCTGCGCCGAGTTCTCATGGGAGGGGCACGACGAGAATGATCCGTCCTGTGGTCGCGGATGGGCCATGATCGGCTCTGCCGGCAGGCTCGTTGGCCACTTCTACATCCACAATGGCGACGATTCAGCCTTCGTTTGCGAACGCGGCTGAGTTCTTCAACGGCCTGCTAGATGACGCCTTCGCAAATATGCGAACCTCGTGAAGTTTTGCACTCGGCAACACAAGTAAAGTGCCGCTTACGCTCGGGCAATTGCGCGGGACTATTCTCTTTATCGGGCGAGGTCGCGGACGCTCCTATCAGTATCAGGAGGTGATCTGCCCCCTATACGAGGTAACCTCGCTATCGCTGGTTTCGCGACTCATCTGCCTTGCTTGACGGAGGCTAATATGACAACGGTGGTAACGCTGGACGTGTTTTCGGGTAACGCGAACCCGAGTTGGCAGCTGACGGCCGCACAAGAGAAAGAACTTGACGAACGGATCAGAGCCTCATCGACGTTCACCCACTCGAGGCCGTCAGGGGTCGTCGGCGGATTAGGGTACCGCGGGTTTCATATCGCGCAGCACGTCGAAAGCTTGACCGGGCCGAAACGCCTGTTTGTGCACGAAGGCATCCTCGATCGAGGCCTTGGCCTTGCCAACTACGTTGCGGATTCCGACATTGAGGACTGGCTAATCACCACATCGGGGAGCGCCATAAACGACGAAGTCCGCCGGCACGTCACTTCGCGCACTGCCACCCATGCTCAGGCTAGGTTTGAAGGCAATTTGGCGGGCGCACCTTCATGCCCGCAATGTCGCGCCGTTGATGCGCCAGCCTACAACCCGGGCCTCTGGAATGTTCCCAACATTCAGCCTTACAACAACTGCTATAACTACGCGAACAACAACGCGACAAATACCTTCGCTCAGCCAGGTCGCGCCAGTGGACACCCCGCGACAGCCATGGCTTGCAGCAATGTGAGTGCCGCAGCTCAATCGGATGGATTGAAACCGGCAGCGAACTTCTCGAGTCCCTTGGCCGCAGGTTCCGGCTGGTACGTGGCTCTGGTCGTTTGGCCGAACAATGACTATCATTGGTATCGACAAGACAACGTTGGATGTTGGTCGCATAAGCCGGGCCAAACGGCAGCGAGGAACGTCGACAATGCTGGCGCTGCAATTTCGGATCCGAGGACTTGCAATCGCGGCCCTTATACCGATTTCTGTACTTACATGGTCACAAGCCGAAGCGTTCATATCCGATAAGGCTTGGCCCGAGCCCCGGCAAGCTAGGAACTCGATGGAACAGCTACCCGATCGCGCTCAGGTAGAAATTGACATTTTTTCTGGCCGTCCCAACCCAACGTGGAAGCTTGGACGCACAGATACGACTGCCCTTCTAAAACTGCTCAAAAAAGTAAGGAAAGTAGAGACTGCTGCCGGTGGGGCGGGCGAACTCGGCTTTCGCGGCTTTAAGGTGAGCTTTAAGACGGGGGGGTCTGGACGAGAACTCCGTGTCAAGGGCAACTCCGTGTCCGATGGCGCTCAACATTTCTCTGACGATCGTAGGATAATCGAAAAATTTCTTTTGGCGAAGATGCCGCGTGAGCTTCACGATCGGTTTCTGAACGTCTTACCTCGTTAGCCCTCACTTCTCACGCCATCGATTGGCACGAAGTTGCTGTGCTAGCAGTCTAGTGGCGCGATGCGATACGCTGCGTCGTACACGCATGAATCGCCGGACGATCAATCTTCGTGTTTATTCCGGCAGGCTAGAACAATTTCCGATCACGTTACGTCGGCAGAGATCGAGCATAGTGCGCGCTGCGGCGACCCGCACGCCCCGTGACAACGTCGGTTAGGCTGATAGGAAAGTTTGTCAAGACGTTGCCCCCAAGCAGTGCAAACTTCTTTCGACATGCCGGGTACGCGTAGTGATCCACATACAGTTGAAAACGCTCCCAAGTCTCCTAAACTACCTCAATTTAATACACCATCAATTCAAACGGAGCACAGCTACGGCCTCGAACCTCTCGATCTCCGCCTCCGATGAGTGAGAGTATTGGAAGGGGGTCGAACATCTGGACGGCCCCGCCCTGTGAGCACACGTTGATGAAACCTCATCGTGCGCAGAGGATTTAAGTTACCCTGCAACTTCAACCTCGAGATCCGTAGCGCGCAGGCCCGATAGTGGTACCAAGTTCATAGACATACACCAAGATCGAGGCGAGAACGACGCCCTCAAAAAGAGCTATGGCATCTCTTGTGGCAGAACTACGCCAGTCGAACCAATCAGCGTGCAATACCCCTGATCGGGGCGTTCGCACACTCATGACAGCCGAACCTTCGCTGACCACGTCGTCGATATCGATCGTCGAGTGAATATTTTCCGCGTCCAGTCGACGCAGAAGTCACCAGAACGCTCCTCGAAACGAAGACTGTTGAATAATGCCGTACCAATCGCCGACATGACAACTCTCGGCAAGTTAGTGGTCCAATTCTAATATTGGCATCCTCCTGCGGCGAACTCATACGCGAATGTTGAAAATTGATGAATCACTAGCGAATGGCAATTTGAAGTCCTGGGTCCGAGTTGGAGAATGAAGCCGAGTAACTATCGTCACGGCGCGGAACGTCAGGGGCTACGCGCGTGAATGAACGATGGCCTACCCGACAATCACACGATTGCGTCCCTCAAATTTTGCGCGATAAAGCCGCTGATCGGCGACGTTCAGGAATCCGTCAAGCGTGTCTCCATCGCGCCCGAACTCCGACACCCCAACGCTGATGGTGACGCCAACCGACGGCTGGGCTCCGACGTCGAACGCAGCGCCTTCGATGGCTGATCGAAGGCGCTCGGCTACCGCGCAAGCGGCGTCGAGCGTCGCGCCCGGCAGCAACACCATAAATTCTTCACCTCCCACGCGCGCGACAGAGTCGTAAGGGCGGATCGCCTCCAGACACTTTCGGACGAATGCGCGGAGGACCTCATCGCCGACACTGTGACCACGTGAGTCATTGATATCCTTGAAATGATCGAGGTCGATCGACAGCAGAGATAATGGAGCTCCGCTTCGTTTGGCCCGCGTGATCTCGTTGCTGATTTGCTCGATGAAATGGCGCCGATTTCCGGCACCGGTCAGTGGGTCGGTGGCGGCAAGGCGTTCCAACCGTTGATTGCTCAGTTGCAATTGCTGGAGCGCCCTTTGCGTCTCGGCCATCGACTCGGCCAGGCGGGCAGTCATTTCTTCCTGGCTGTAGATGGTCGAGAATGATTGCGTCGTTCGGAAAGCCTGCGCAACGCCATAGCTGAGCAGGAAGAACCCGCCAGCGAAGATCGCGTGGGCGAGCCACCACATATGGTTCCAGGGCGCCGCCAGAATGAATGCGAGCGACGATAGGGCAAACCACGCGACCGAAATACCGAAAATGAGCATGAGCGGCGCCTGAATCCGTCGCATCAGCATGGCCGCAACGTTCAACGCGCTGAACACCAGTGCGCCACCTTCCATGGACAAGCGTACCGCGGCATGCCCCGCATAGGGGGAGTAGGCGATCAGGCCGACGGCGATGTCCATCGTCAGGAACAGACCGATCCACATCAGCCATGTGCGCGTATCGGAGCGCTTCTCGACCTCGTCTGAGGGCTGGTCATAGCTGAACAGCCCAACGAAGAGCAGAATCGACATCGCAAGACGCGACGCCGGCCCATAGAGAAGAAACAACCAAATATTGCGGTGTGCCATCCCGGTGAAGGCGCCGTGGGGCGAATAGATCAGCACGAAGCCGAGAAAACCCAGGGTCAACCAACGCAACAGAGGTTCACCTGAAGCTTGGTAGCAACGCCACGTCACATAGGTGACAAACAGCCCTTCGAGGGTGGCGACGGCAATCGCGAATTCGTGGAATAGGTGATTCTCGAATTTTAACGCGGGATCCTGCTGGAAAAACAGGTAGGCGATGAACTGGGCAGGCATCAGGGCGAAGGCGACGAGGAGAAGGCTCACGTACGCCTGTGTGACCAGCCGGAGCGTGTTGGTCGCTTCGTGCACCACAAGGTTGGTGCTCATATGCATATACCGTCTGTCATGATGCCTGCGGCCGTCTCATGAATTCTTGGCGTCTCGGAGAGATATGCTCCTCCCAGAGCACCTTCAGTCACTGCTGTACTTCCCAGATGAAAAACCATGATTCGTCGCGGCCGGAAGGCCAGTCAACAACTTGGCGCGCGCGATCACCGCTGCACTGTGCAGACCGATGGCAGGAACTCCAGCTTTTCGTCCATCTGTGCTGCACCCCGTCGAGCAGGCGGCGGCGCCGACAGGAGTGGCCAGCTCCCGCCGCCGTGGGATCAATGCGCCGTGGCCTGCGTTTACGTATACGCCCCCACCACGTTCAGGCCACCCGCTCCGCTGAAGGTCCGGTCGTCACGGTCTGTAAGGCGTTCGAGAACTCGCCATCGGAAGACGAGGAAATCACGAGCCCGTTGAGAAACGGACTCTGCGTAGCGTACCTCGACGGTCTGCCCGCCAGTAGCGCCACCGCGACGATCTGTCCGTTACTGATTCGGCTCCGGGCCAACACGCGTGATGAGCAATACGGCAAGCGTCGCAGCTTTGATTGACGATTTTTGTAGGCTCATCTGCAATCTCCTTAGTCTGGGATGTCCCCGCAGTGCTCGACCGAGGCCATTAGGATACTTAAGCTTGTTGTGTTAGCCGCCTGCCAACCCTTGTAGGTTGCCTGACGCAATCTGCAGACTTGAAGAAGGAGGAATTACTCGATACGGAATTACAACACGTTATGACGGAAAGTGCAGGATGGCGCGCAGATCCTCGGCCGGGGCATGAGTGGCTGGCAACACCATGTTTACGTGCGCGACTCGTCGTGTACCGATGATCAGGAGGCGCCGTAGCGTGCGTTCGCCCATCTTGGATGTTCCGTCGAACTTTTGCTTGCCACCTGTCGATCTTTGACGAGGCGTGAAGCCGAGCCAAGCGGTGAAGTCACTGCCCCTGGCGATGGTGTCGTCCGGCGGTGCCAGAGCGGCGATCGCAGTGGCAGAGATTGGACCGATACCGGGAACGGTCATCAGCCTGCGCAATACCTCGTCCTCGAACGCGTCGCGCGATCTCCTTGTCGAGATCTGCGATTTTACCGTTGAGGCCGGCGAGCAGAATAAGGCGTAGGCCGATTCGGGAAGCGAGCTGGCGTCGATCAGGTCGGCAAGCATCGCTACATGCGATGGACCTTGCGGGCGAGCCTCGCGCGATCCGGCATGATTGTACTAAGAACCTGCGAGACTTCGTTGTTCAGCACGACCGAGATGCCGCTCTTATGATCGCTCATGAGTCACTCGTCACTCAGCGATCCGCACGTCGCGCGCTCGCATCCGGCCCGATCGCGGGTCGAGCTTGACCTCGAACGAGACGCGCGCACCCACCTCGGGCACCGTGCTCAGCGGCAGCGCAGATGCATGGAGGAATACGTCAGCACCGCCATCATCTGGCGCGATGAAGCCAAAGCCGCGATCGTCAATCCATTTCTTAATCGTACCCATTGCCATCGTCGTTCAGTTCCTGAGTTGAAGTGGCCGCGCGTGTTGCAGTTCATCCGCGCTGACATCATGACACCGCGCCCGAATCGCGAAATATTCGCCGCACGGCGCATGTCGCGTCATCAGCCACGATTGCTGTCTGCTGCGGCGGAAGCTCTCATTCCGCCGATTTGAAGTCGCTTCACGAGCTCGACGAGCGGCGGCACCATCATCTTGACATTGTTGCCAAACCAATAGCGCGCCCCAGTCGCATCAAGTGGCTCACGAAGCAGGTCGTCATGCAGCGAGCTTAGATACAGCACCTGAACAAACCACGGTCTGGCTGCGCGCCCCCGCCTCAATCCGACAATTGCTGCGATACGCCGTCTTCGGCGGCGCGGATTTTGCACGACAACCCTTGAGCTGCTGGTGTTTGTCAATCGCCACCGAACGGAGCTCGACCAAGGCGCAACCGCGAACGTACCATGACGCAAAAGCAGATCAACATAACGGCCATCTTGGTAATGGCAGGCTGGACCGCATTCTGTCTCTATGTGGGCTGGTACTAACGTGAACTCCGTTATCATTCGCGATCCTAGAAGAGAATTCCGCTTCGCATGCCCGAGAGAGTGGCTGGTAACACCATGTTTACGTGTGCGACTCGTCTGATCTAGTCCCATATACGCCTTCAGGACCATCATGACTCCTTCTATTCTATCCGCCCCAACCCCTGAGTGCCCTGGGGTGTAAGCCTTGCACCAACCAGCTCTCTCGAAGACTTCCCCACTTTGATCCATTCGCTTTTGACCGGTCAAGTATCAAGCATTTTGGGCAATTGGTTCGAGACGCACCGCTGCGGAATTCGGGTCGCACTCGGCCTCTTGTGGCTATAGCCAGTGGTCTGAAGGGCTCCAAGACGCTGGCGAATGGTCGTAAACCGGAAATCATCATGCGCGAAGGCTGGTAATGTTCATCGCTTCACCGTCCAAAGCTACCGACGTCGTAGCAGGCCCAAGCCCAAGCCGTCGTATTGGGAGCAATTTTGCTCGCAGCAGCAACTGCTGCCACTCCAGCAATCCTGCAGTCTGATAGCGTCGCCATGTGGCCCTCTAGGATCGTTACTCTGCCATCCTCTTTCTGCATGTAGGCAACGATGCCTAACGCGCCCGACAACCCTTGCTGGAGAGTAGTGTCGTGGCAGACATAGGCGGCAGAAAAGCCGGGCTTCAATGTCGCAGCCTTGATCGCTGACTCGCCCATCTTCCGGCACTCATCTATATTTTCTGAGGGCTGAGCAGTGATGTTGATCGTGGCTAAAACGCCAAGGTGCGTCGAAGCGATGATTACGACGAGCGGCGGCATGGCGGACCTCACCTCAGTCATTTCGGCACGTTGGCGCTGAGCGCATTAGGCCGTCGAAGACGGATGGGGGCGGCCATTGCGCAGGCTTTTCGCCTTGGTCGATGTCTTCGACCGATCTATTTGACCGCATGTACAGCCGCCATGCTCTGCAGACCACATGAACAACAGAGACAGCCGCCTCCGCGATGAGAATGGTGTAACTTCGAGAGGTTGGGTTGATGATCATGGCCGTTGCTTTTCATGTGCGGCGTCGGAGATGATCGTAAGCAGCCTAAAGAGCGTGAGCGGATGCTTGCGTATGAGTTCGGTGCTCGCCACCGTAAACTCGTCAGGGCCGCCGCGCTCGCGAATGGTCTCTCGAAGTACGGCCAGTTTGGCGGGATCGGCAGAGCGAATGGCGGCCTCGAAGGCGGGTATGAATTTGAGCCTGTCCATTTTCTGCAGACCTCCCTGAGTGATTGTCAGAGCCAACCGAGGGCGTCTGTTCTGGTGGCTCGCTTCTCGCCATAAGCTCCGCGATCGTGGCAAGCGCTACGCTCATTTCGGTTCGCCCCTCAGACCATTCTCGCAGCACCGCAACAGCGTTCTCGAAGGCCTGCTCATAGGTCATGGCATGATCTCCGCGAAGGGCGCATTCAGCCGCGCGGGCATGTAGTCCTGCGGGGGACGCACGGACGGCTTAAAAGGCTGTCCGTGCGAACTTACGCTGGGCTCGGCGTCCCATGGGATGCGCGAAAGAAGAGCAGCCAAGCCCACGGCTCCTCAGCAAGCGCCGTGCCATAAGGTTAGGTGCAGGTGCGCGGCCGACTACTCGCACTTTCAGAAAAGCGCACGGACGACGTGAGGGCCGCCCGTGCGTGAAGTTGCTGTCGAGACCTGGCCGTCTTGGCGAGGGCATCACTCAAGCAGCCAAGCCCACAGATGTCTCAGCAACCAGCGTGCCAAATCGAACTAGAATGCAATGAAGGAAAGCAAATAACGAGATTGCAAGACTTCTGACGCGGATATCGTTCAAGCCGGCGTGATTGCGTTGGTCTTCTGCTTTGAGGGCCGTCTAGGTAGCGAAATGGTCCTTTGAAGCTCTGCAAGTGTATCAAGCACGTCGGTCATCGAGATGTTCCCTTCGCACCATTCGTCGAGCGCCTTTTTGGCTTTCTTCAAGGCCTCTTTACGGCTAATCACGGCAATTCCTCCGAGTTCGTACGGCTGAAGAAGATGCACGGGCGGCCGGGTCTAAAAACCGCCCGTGCGTGGCTGCGCTATGAAAGGCTTGGCTGTCCATGGGAGGTCAACGTATGAACATCCAGGCCCGTGCATGCCTCAGCAATCAGCGTGCCAAAGCCGTTGCAGGATGCATGCGGTAGGGATGGTGCACTTTCATCCCACGTCGGGCGCGGCTCACGGCCCATTCGTGACGAAATTCCGACATGGCCGTCATCAGTCGGACGCAACTGTATAAGATCGAACAACGAGACAGACAGAGAACTGTGCTCAGTGACGCCGAGGGCGCGGGATGATTGGATCAACCTCATCGCGGTTTAGAGCGATCAACTCACCAGGCTTTAAATCGAGCCGCTGCAACTGCCTCTCTTCGAGCGGGCAGTCTAGCATGGAGCTGCTGCCGGCTTCGTAGCCGCTCAGTTAAGCTAATCCCACCTTTCGCTCGAACTCAACCGGGCTGAGATTGCCGATCGCCGAGTGCCGTCGGGTGGCGTTGTAGAACCGCTCAATGTAGTCGAAGACATCTGCTCCGGCCTCATTCCTGGTTCGATAAGTTTTGCGTGCGGTGCGCTCCGTCTTGAGCGACGAGAAGAAGCTCTCCATCGCCGAGTTGTCCCAGACGTTGCCCGCTCGACCTCCTCGACCGAGCTTTCCCGCCTCCGGTAGCACTCGATAATCGCCGTTTTTGCAGGGCGACAACTAGAGTAGAAGCACTCTTTGTCGCGGCGACCAAGTCCCTCTTGGGAGTGCCAAGTCGCGCTGGCCCAGTCACCTGCTCAAGGACAGAACCGAATCGGCCCGTCGGATTCGGTGTGCGTGGCCGAAACTCATAAATGTTTGACCGCTCGAAGCAAGCCGGCAGATTTGCAGCGTGGTTAAAGTTAAAGCTAGTTCATGCGCCGGATCACTGCCTGGAATTTGATACCGTCGGTCCATATGGCATGAAGGATGACGGCCACTCTGCGAGCGAGAGCTTGGCCTTTTGGTACCGACGCATTTGGCCAGCTTGCTGCCCCAGTGGTTCAACTACCCATCTCTCCGTGCTTGCTGCGATATTGCCGTGATAGCGGCTTTCCCTGCACACTCGCTCCGAAGCATAACGCGATGGTTTTTGCGCTTACGTTGAACGTCACCACCTTCGGCCAGCTTAGCGCTATCTGCGCTGGCTTCAGTAACAGCAGTTCACCCCGCGCATCAGATCGCCCTCCAGGAGATGGTCGAGGCAGTTCGCTTCGAACGGGAGCGAGTCTAACATCTTGCGCAGAGTTGGTCGGCTGCCAGACTTCATGACGCAACAAGTCGGCCGGTAAGCGCCTCAATCGCGAGGCTGGCACGCAACTTGCTGCGCTACGCCATCACCGAATTCCGCTCAAACTACCACTCGCCCGGTGATGTAGGGCGAACTCGCGTCCGGCGAGTCCGCTTGTTCAAAGATGAATGCTGGTGTGTTCGCAATGAAACCACACGTTCGAGCTGCTGCGGCAGAAACCGCATTTGCGCACGGCCTCCGCCGGATATTATGAGCGTCTACGAGCATGAAACTCGTGGCTACAGTACGACGGGCGCCTCCGGACGCGGGATAGCGCGAACGTATTCGGCTACGATCCTTCTGTCGCATCGTTCTCCCAAAGGCGTGAAGCTCTAGCTTCTGGACGAATCCATAGCTCGGTCTCGCAGAAGACGACCGCAAGGTCCGCGGTCGTGAACCAGGATCAGGATGGGGTCTCGCGAAGATCATAACGGATGACCACTATCGTGCGTCCTCCGCGATCTCGCGAACTCCACCAAGCGCCCGCGGGGCGCTCTACCGGAGGATAATTAATGACTGAAATCAGAGGTATTCCGTTCGACGCGCCCCTTTATCACGGCGATGAAGAGCATGACAGCGCGTTTCTTAACTGCCAAGCCGTTCAAGCCATCTTCACAATTGCAAGCGACGTGGAGCGGCTATTACCAAAGCAGCTAGTTCCTGCAGCGAATCCCCCACTGGGCGTCGTAGGTATAGCAAGTTACCGCTCAAGCATCGTCGGACCATATCTGGAGCAGTATTCTGGAATCGAGGTTCGTGATCCTGGTGGGCAGACCGGCTTCTATATTCCTTACATCTATGTGACCGCGAACGATGCTGCCCTCGCCTCCGGACGAGAGGGGCTCGGAGCTCCCAAAAAGTTTGCACACATCGCATTGACTCGAGAGGGCGGCTTAATTCAAGGGACACTTGAGCGTCCGGCAGGCAAGCGTCTGCTGACCATAACTGCTCAGCCAGATTCGCGCCTGAGAACAGCAGCCCGACAGATGTGCTCGACACACACCAACTTCTATTCGATACGGCATTTGCCTCCAATAACGCCATCCGGAAAAGGAGCTGCAACACAGCTCGTCAAGTGGTGCACCGACCGAACATTCCGGCGAGATGAGTCGGGCGAAGAAGTACTATTCACGGGTCCTGTTTCTCTGACTTACGACTCTCCCTCCGTCATCGATCCCGTGCACAATTTGGCCGTTGGCCAGATCATGCTTGGCACTTACGAGGAGTATGATGCCAAGCTGCGATCTGTCGATCTCCTTTCGAACGCGTGAACCGCCCCCTCCCCTTCCGTTCAGAAGAAGCTCGCAAGATATGGCGAACTGAGTTCCGCCCGAGCTGCCGCTCGCTTCTTGCCTCCGTCTCAACCAATGTCCGGCTGAGCCCATGATGTCGGAAGTGTAACACGACGGCCGAGTGGGTCGCTGCGATACGATCAATGTAGCGGCCCGATTCGTCTAACCAATCAGCCTGCTTTTGGCATGCGCATTGCTCTTGTTGATTTGTTGCACTTCGTTGGCAGCGCCGTACCAAGCTAACTGATCGATGGCCCCGGGCGAGGACCCTATCATGGGACGTGTGAACGAGAAGGTCATTCTGGTGACTGGTGCGGCGCGAGGAATGGGAGCGGCCCATGCCCGTTTGTTGGTTTCAGAGGGCGCGCGAGTCGTAGTCACTGATATCCTTGATGAGGACGGAGAGGCTCTCGCTTCCGAACTGGGAAATGCCGCCATCTATGTGCACCAGGATGTTAGCGAGCCGAAATCGTGGGCAATGGCAGTTGCGGCCGCAGAGAGCAAATTTGGCGCCTTACAAGGGCTCGTCAACAATGCGGGTGTCGCCAGCATGGCTCCGATCGAACAATTTTCACTCGATCAATGGAATAGGACTCTGGCGGTTAATCTTACCGGCGTGTTCCTCGGCATCCGGGCCGCTCTACCAGCAATCCGGCGCGCGGGCGGAGGTTCTATCGTCAACGTCTCATCGATCGAGGGGCTACGAGGCAGCCCCGGCCTTCATGCTTATGTCGCCTCCAAGTTCGGCGTGCGTGGTGTCACCAAGTCTGCCGCGCTGGAGTGCGCGGCCTCCGGCGTGCGCGTTAACTCGGTTCATCCTGGGCTCGTCGCCACGACGATGACTGAGAGATTGGACCCGGCCCTTTTCCCCATTCCATTGGGACGAGCTGCCCAGCCGATCGAAGTGTCTCAGGCGATCGCATTCCTGCTTAGCGACGAGTCAAGCTATATGACTGGTGCTGAGATAGTCCTTGATGGTGGCTTGACAATCGGCGTCCCGCATCAACACGCGGCGCCGGAGCACATGTTTTCATGACCCCCATGGACGTGCTGACCAAGCGGAGGAAACAAGCTATGTATTGCAGCAGCGGAAACTACGAAGCCTTTGCCCGCCCTCGTAAGCCCGTTTCTGTGGACAAGAAGACTGCTTGGTTCATCGGTGCTGGTCTAGCGGCACTTGCCGGTGCGGCGTTCCTCATTCGCGATGGACATATGCCAGGCAACCGAATCACAATTCTCGAACGGCTGACGTTGCCGGGCGGTGCGCTCGACGGCGCCAAGCAGCGAGAGAGAGGATTCGTCATTCGGGGTGGTCGGGAGATGGAGGACCATTTCGAGTGTCTATGGGATCTGTTCAGGTCGATCCCATCGCTGGAACTGGAAGGCGCCAGCGTGCTCGATGAGTTCTATTGGCTGAACAAGGATGATCCGAACTACTCGTTACAACGAGCGACTGTGAATAGAGGGCAGGATGCCCATACAGATGGCCTCTTCAGCCTGACCGGCAACGCGCAAAAAGATTTGATCGCCATCTTTCTTGCGGACCCTCGGGACATGGAGAAGAAACGCATCGATGAAGTCTTTGGGCAGGATCTTCTGAACAGCAATTTCTGGCTTTACTGGCGCACAATGTTCGCCTTTGAAGAATGGCATTCCGCGCTGGAAATGAAGCTTTACCTCCATCGATTCATCCATCACATTGGCGGGCTCCCGGATTTCCGTACACTGAAGTTTACAAAGTATAATCAGTATGAATCCCTTGTCCTGCCACTGTGCAACTGGCTGGCCAAGCAGGGGGTCAACTTTCAATTCGGCGTCAAAGTCACCGACGTCGATTTCGCGATCCGGCCCGAATACAATCAGGCCACGCGCATCAACTACAAAAGAGACGGGGCCAGCAACGGAATCGATCTCTGCGCCGACGATCTCGTTTTTGTGACAATCGGGTCTTTGACGGAGAACTCCGATACCGGCGATCATCACACGCCCGCCACGCTCAATGAAGGTCCTGCTCCAGCATGGGACCTCTGGCGACGCATCTCGGAAAAAAGCACAGCGTTCGGGCGGCCTGACGTTTTCGGCGGCAACATCCATGCGACCAAGTGGGAGTCTGCGACCATCACGACCTTGGACACGCGCATCCCAGACTATATTCGTAAGATCGCCAAACGTGATCCATTCGGCGGCAAGGTCGTCACAGGCGGCATCGTTACGGTGAAGGATTCGAGTTGGCTGCTTAGTTGGACGGTGAACCGCCAGCCGCACTTCAAGCATCAGCCAAAAGACCAAATCATCGTGTGGCTCTATTCTCTCTTTGTCAACAAGCTCGGTGATTTCGTGAAGAAGCCGATGCAAGACTGCACAGGCGCTGAAGTTACGCAGGAATGGCTATATCACCTTGGTGTGCCCATTGCCGAGATACCGCAACTCGCCGAGACCGGCGCAAAAACGGTTCCAGTCATGATGCCCTACATCACCTCCCTTTTTATGCCAAGGCGAGCGGGCGACCGGCCGGATGTCGTGCCAAAAGGAGCTGCCAATTTCGCGTTCATAGGACAATTTGCCGAGGCGGCCGAGCGAGATTGTGTATTCACAACCGAGTATTCGGTTCGCACCGCGATGGAGGCCGTCTACACCCTTCTCGACATCGAACGCGGGGTGCCACAGGTCTTCAACTCGACCTACGATGTTCGCACAATACTTGCCGCCATCGCTCGACTGCGTGACAGCAAGGAAATCCAAATTGAACCGGTGTCCTTCCGCAAGCTGTTGCAGGAGACGGTTGAGGCTCCCGTCCTGGGAGAATTGCTTAAGGGCATCAAGTGATCTCCAATTAGCGAGAGAAATAACGAAAGAAAAACAGTCGATTGTCTGGCTCAGGGCAGCGCTGCAGCTGGTAAAGCAAAGGTGAAGTTAGCCGCGGATCGAGCATCAGCTCGATGCGCCGGAGACAATCCGCCGCGGCAAGGACAGCGAACTCTGTCAGTGCCGTCATCCAAGACCTGCTTTTCGGTGAGTACCACGCCCCTATTCGGGTGGCGTCCATTGTCATCTAGGACGCGGACTCATTAAGGCGCAGCCATATCCTGATCGACGCGAGTTGAACGAAGGCAAGGTAGTTGGCGCCCAATCTGTCGTAGCGCGTCGCCACCCGGCGACATTGCTTGATCCTGTTGAAGAACCGCTCGACATGGTTGCGAGCGCGGTAGAGATACGGGCTGAAGCAGATCGGACCACTGCGGTTGCTTTTTGGTGGGATGTTGGCCCACGCACCCTTCTTCATGGCGAGCTCCCTGAG
>NZ_LGTB01000061.1 GCF_001238275.1 Bradyrhizobium viridifuturi | reverse complement strand
AGATCGATCAAGCATTGGGTGACGTCACCCCAACAGGTCCGAACTTCAATCCGGGACAGCCCCAGCTCGCGTGCACGCGCTTCGGCGGCCTTCAGCGTCTGACCGGTAAAGGCCTCCAGCAGATCGCCGGGGCTGGCTCCGGTGTGCGGCAGCTGCCGCACTTCTTCTCCCAGAAGGCGATCTGCAACTGTCACGATCAGGAGATCGCACGACAATGCCCTGGCGAGGTCTGCCGCCACATCGATCGCGCGACAAGCTCCCTTTGAACCATCTGTCGCCACCATGATATTCGTCATGACAGTCGTCTCCGGCTGACTGGAAAAATTGTGACGGGACTGGGCGGCTCCATCATGATCCAGGTCAAATCTCGCACGGTGCAGCCAGCCATCGGATCGGGGCCAGCGATGAGTGCTGGACAGGTTTTTGTCGGCTCGCGCGCCGAGTAAGCAAGGCGTTGTCTCAGGTGAAGCGTGGAGCCGTCTACGAAGGTGTTCGACAGCAGTTTATTGGCTCTGCCGGCTTGCGGCGCGGACTGAGCTCGGTGAGTGCAAGTATCGCTCAAACCATCGGCTCGCATGTTCGATGACGGCATCCATTGCGCCTGGTTCGGGAAACAGGTGCGTTGCGCCGGGAATGATTTCGAGGGCCTTCGGCTCCTGAAGACGGGCGAGGGCGCCTTCGTTGAGCCCGATGACGCCGCTATCGGCGCCTCCCACGATCAACAGGGTCGGCGCGCGGACGTGAGGCAGAGCGTTGCCGGCCAGATCGGGACGGCCGCCACGCGAGACCACTGCGGCGACTCGATCCGGGAGCCGCGCCGCCGCAATGAGGGCGGCTGCGGCGCCGGTACTGGCGCCGAACAATCCGATCGGAAGATCGGCAATCGCTGATGTCTGGCTTTGAAGCCAGTCGATTGCCGCAACCAAACGATCTCCCAGCATGACGATATTGAAGACGTTTGAGCGATCCTGCTCCTCCTGCGGCGTGAGAAGATCGAGCAGCAGTGTCGCAAAGCCGCGATGATTCAGCGCCCTTGCAACCAAAGTATTCCTTGGGCTGAGCCGGCTAGAACCGCTGCCATGCGCGAAGGCTATCAGACCGCGTGCGTTGACCGGTAGCGTCAGCGTTCCCGCGAGCCCAAGTGGCGGAATGAGGACGTCGCGCGGCCGGTCACTGTGCATGAATCGTCCCCCTCCGGTCAGTCCTGCAAAGTCCGCAACGGGGCCGGCAGGTGGGCCATGAGCTTTCCGAATTCTCCTGGGTCCAGCTTTTCCCAGAGAATTTCGTAGACGCCGCGGGCGGTCATCAGCGGATCAATGGGAAACTGCGGGGAAAGGTCCCTAAGGATATGCTCCGCAAACTCCTCGAGATGGCGTTCTTTGGTCGGTGTCGCCGCCATATGCCATCCCTCATAGAAGATGCCGCGCACCATGATCGGCAGTTGGGCCCCGAACTTGACGGCGACCTCCGGCGGCAACCGATCGCGCAGCGCATGAAGGACGGCTCGCAACGCATTGTAGGCGTGGTGGCGATTTTCCAAGGCCAGCTCCTGGTCGATCGCTTTGAGCCAAACGTTCGTTTCCTGGACCGTATGGTCCAATGCAGTCACACCCGTTGTCGTGCTCATGTCGTGCTCCCGGATTAGAGGCGGGCCGTCAATTAGTCGCTGCCCCTGCGTCGGCAGGCTTTGACGTGCCTCAAGGTTTCGTGCGGGAGCGAAAAAAGGAGCAGGGGCGCCGAGTGCCTCGTGACGCCTCGTCATCGAGCCGGTTTGATTTCGCTCAAGGAGACTGGCGCCCGGCATGGTCAGATCGACAGGCCAATCGGAGGAGCAGGTCATGCAGACCCCGACCCAAGTTGAATTCGAGAATCTGACCCCGACCCAAGCCCTGCAAGCGAGCATTGACCAGCACATCTCCGAGCTGGAAGACAAGTATGGTCGAGCGACCGCGGGGCGTATCGTCGTGCGAGGCCCCGGTGATCGCCACAAGACAGGTGGTCAGTATCAGGTAAGCATCCGGCTGGCGCTTCCGGAAGGGCGCGAGGTCAATGTCGGTCGAACGCCCAAGAAGGATGAGCGGTACGCAGATCTGACCTTTGCGGTTGACGACGCGTTCAAGCGAGCGCGCAGGCAGTTGCAAGACCAGGTGCGCCTTATGCGCGGCCAGACCAAGTTCCACGAAGGGGAGCCGGTCGGGACCGTCGTGCGGATCGATCCAAGCGGTGAGTTCGGCTTCCTTGAGGGCGCCGACCGCCAGGAAATCTACTTCAACTGCAACAGTGTTCTCGAAGGTCGCTCGAACATCGCAGTCGGCTCACGTGTCAGCTACGTCGAGGAACGCGGGGAGAAGGGGCCGCAGGCGAGCACGGTGAGAGTACTGAGCAAACACAGCTTGCGGGCGTAAGTGTTTCCTCGTCACGA
The DNA here is from genome assembly GCF_001238275.1 of Bradyrhizobium viridifuturi. GTDB lineage: Bacteria > Pseudomonadota > Alphaproteobacteria > Rhizobiales > Xanthobacteraceae > Bradyrhizobium > Bradyrhizobium viridifuturi. The sequence goes on along the minus strand of NZ_LGTB01000061.1, from coordinate 35,090 downwards.
TTGGCGGAGCGCCTATGACAGATAGTAGGTGGACGTCTCGCACTGCGTTGGCGCGGAGTGATCGGCTGCGTCTATTCGCGCTGAACGGAAGCACGGAGCTTGGCGGGAAAATCGCGACCGCTTTGGGCTGCACGCTTGCAGCCCACGAGAACGCAGCTTTGAAGACGGCGAGCACAAGGCTCGTTCGCTCGATACGGTTGCCGGTTGCGATGTCTATGTGGTTCACAGCCTTCACGGCGGCCCGGACCAGAGTCCGAACGACAAGCTTTGTCGCCTGCTGTTCTTTATCGGCGCACTGAAAGACGCGGGTGCCACGAACGTGACCGCGATCACGCCATATCTTTGCTATGCCCGAAAGGATCGTCGAACGAAAGCGAACGATCCCGTCACCATACGTTACCTGGCATCCTTGTTTGAGGCGCTAGGTACAAGCCGGATCGTCACGCTCGATGTGCATAACGAGGCGGCCTTTGAGAACGCATTTCGCTGTCCGTCCGTCGCGCTCACCACCGCGCCGCTGCTGATTGGAAAGATCAGATCAATCGCGGGCGATGGGCCGATCAGTGTCGTCTCTCCGGATTTGGGCGGTGGAAAGCGAGCCGACGTCTTGCGGGAGGCGTTGGAAAACGCATTGCAGAGACCAATAGGGAAGGCCTTTGTCGAGAAGCATCGCAGTTCAGGCCGCGTCTCCGGAGATCTGTTCGCCGGCGAGGTGACCGATGCGCTTTGTGTGGTGGTCGACGATCTGATCAGCAGCGGCGGAACCTTGGTCCGTGCGGCAAAAGCGACGCGTGCCCATGGTGCCAAGAACGTGATTGCGTGCGTCGCCCACGGCCTGTTCATGCCGGGAGCTGAAACGGCGCTGGCCGATGCATCGATCGATCGTATCATCGCGACCGATACTGTTCCGCCGTTCCGGCTTGCTCCGGGGCCGGTGCTTGCGAAGCTTGAAGTGATTTCGGCGGCGCCGCTGCTCGCGGAAGCCATCAAACGGCTGCATCAGGGTGAGCCGCTGGCCGATCTCCTGATGTATCAGGCTTGACGAGGTTCACCCAATCTATCGGGCGAGGAGCTGTTCCAGCCGCTTCGCATCGGCTTCCGCGATCGCCAAATAGGCTCGCGCCAGGCGAGGCCATTTTTCGGGCGTGCGCGGGTGCGCGTCGAGCAAATGCGCGATGGACAAGCGCGCCCTGAGCATCGCACGGCCAAGTCGATAGAATAGAAAGACGCCACTTGCCGGGTCATCCTGCAGCGCGCGCGCCAGTCGCCGCCGGATCGCATCGCCGAACCATCGGCCGCCAAGCCTCTCGCATTCCAGGTGCAAGAACGCGATCTCGGCCAATGCATCGCTGGCCCGCAAACGGGAATTGAACTCGAGGCAGTCGATGATGGGATTGGGAGGCGCAAGCCAGATGTGCTCCGGTCTCAGGTCGCCGTGGCCATCGACGATAAGCCTTCGACGGACCCGTTCGACCAGTATCGAAGCGTTGTCCTTGAGGAATCGCCGTTGCACGGCCGCAATGCGCAGCAGTGTGCCGTGCGGCAGATCGAAACGGCGATTTAGCAGCACCTGCCAATCGAGGGCAGCGGCTTCGTGTAGCGAAGCCAGATAGGTCTCTGGAGCGACCAGGATTCGCGCGGCATGCGAATAGAAGCGAGAGAGAACCGCCGCCAGCCGGTCGGCGTCGGCTCGGCCAGCGCTGCCCCTGCGGAGAACGGCTTCAAGCGTTTCGTCCTCGTTCAGCCTGCGCATCACGACAAGCCAGTCCGCCACCCGGCCGGAACCGCCGATCGCGTAGTCTGAAGGACCCTCGGTCAACGGCACGACGCCGAGGTAAACGTCGGGCGCGAGCCGGCGATTGAGGCTGGCTTCCGCCAGGCACGCCGTCCTGCGGCGCGCCAGCGTCGAGAAATCGAGATAGGAAAAGCGGACCGGCTTCTTGAGCTTGTAGACCCGCGCGCGTTCATGAAGACCCAGGACATGTGGGTCTCGCGCGCCTGAAGGCGATCGGGAACGGGGGTGTAGCTCTGAGGATGGCTCAGGAAGGCGACCTTGCGAGCAAGGGCAGGGATGCTGTCATTCTCGGCATCCTCAGTCGAAAGCTCGTTCTGGCGGTCCAGCATGGCAACTTGGTGCCAAACGAGGATCTGAGACGGTTTGACACTGATCAACGATCGGAGGCGCCGGAGCAATACTGTTGTATTAAACGCGAACGGACCCAGCGACATGCTGTTTCAGGATAGAGAAGATGCTGGCCGTCAGCTGGCCAGGGCCTTGCTGAAGTACAAGAGCCGGCACCCCGTGATCCTAGCGCTGCCTCGCGGCGGCGTTCCCGTGGCCGCTCAGGTCGCCGAGCGGCTGGAAGCCCCGCTTGATCTGATTCTGGTGCGCAAGATCGGCGTGCCCATGCAGCCGGAATTGGCGATGGGGGCGGTGGTGGACGGTGAGCAACCGGTCATCGTTCACAATCAGGATGTCATCGATTTGACCGGCGTGAGTGAGGCGACGTTCGACGGCATCTGCATGGATGAGCTTGCGGAGATCGACAGGCGCCGCGTACGATATCTCGGCGATCGCGCCCGGTCCGACGTCAAAGGGCAAGTCGCAATCATCGTCGACGATGGTATTGCGACGGGCGCGACCACCCTCGCCGCGATCCACGCGCTGCGAAAGCGAGAGCCAAAGGAATTGGTCCTTGCTGTACCGGTCGCGCCGCTCGAGACGCTCCAGCGGCTGCACTCGGAGGTCGACGCGATCGTTTGCCTTGATACGCCGCGGGACTTTGGAGCGATTGGCTACTATTACCGCGATTTTCGGCAGGTCAGCGATGATGAGGTTATTGCGATCCTGAAGCGGTTTCCGGCGACGAAGAAAATGCCAACACCAGCCTCCTGATCCAAGGGAGGAGGGTGCACGTGCCGGTCCGGAACGCCGAAATCGCCGAGATGTTCGACCAGACCACCGAACTGCTTGAGATCATGGGCGACAATCCCTTCCGGTCCGGCAAGGACCTTGCCGGAAAGATCATAGCGATTGTCGAGACCCACAAGCTTGATGTGTCTTATCCAGATTAAACAAGGTTCTGAAGCGATAGCAGGGTACGGAATGACGCTGCTATTGGTCGCCAGGCAGTTCTGTCCGCGGTCATCAATGGGTCGCGAGTTTCGCTGATACCGCAAATCTGGTTTGCTTGTCGGTTCAGGGCGTGCTCACGCTTGCGCCTGGGAGCGGGTCTATGACCACACCGCCCTCATCGAGCGACCTGCGTCAGGAAATATGCGTCCGGGTTCGTGCGATAATGCCGGCGGCGATTTGCATCGACGCGCCAAGAACCCAGCCAACGAATGCGGACATCGCGCCGCGAGGGCGCGCAACCTCGTCGAGGATGATGCTGCTGACCGCAATAACCGCCACAACTGCGGTGAGAAAGGTGCCGGTCGCACTCAGCAGCTCCACGGCATCCGCCCTGGACCCAAGACCGCGCAGAGACAGCTCTCGCAGCTTCTGCGGAGCAGGAGGCAAATCGATGCCGAGATAGAAGCCGCTCGCACCGTAAACCATCATGCCGAGGATAGCGGCGGTGGTGTCGATCAGATTGAAATTGGACCTTGCAATGTGAGCCGCCACGAACAGGCCGCACGAGCCACCGGCCAAGGCGAGGCCTGTTCGTTCCATGAGATGGGCGAACCTGCTGAGGAAGGACCGTGTTCTCCAGCTCTCGTAGCGTTTGACCATATTCTCTTTCAGAGGGCTCCGTTCTCTCTCAGAAAAGTATTAGCGCTGTTGGATCGTCAATTGATCCAGCTCAACCGGAGCTTCCTGATCTCGAAAGTTGGTCGGGCGCTCGCCACGGCTTGGATGATGTTCGCGCGACTGACAACAAAGTCGCGTCCGCAGGGGATCGGGCCAGAAAACGACCGTCAGTCTAGTGGGACATGAGGGTCGGCACGGTCATCGTCTTGAGCATCTCCCGCGTGACGCCTCCGAGAATTCCTTCTCGCAGGCGAGAGTGCCCGTAGGCACCCATGACCAGCATGTCGAGGCCTTCATCGGCCGCCAAAGACAGGATCGAAGGCTGAATTTCCGACCGCTCGGCCGTCAACTCGATCAGCCTTGCCGAGAGCGTGGTCCGCCCCATGTGTCGCATCAGTTCCTGCGCGGAGGCCTCCGCGGGAGCAACCTGGGTTTCGTTGATGGAAATGACCACGGCTGCTTCGGCGTGCGCAAGAAAGGACTTTGCATCTCTCAGCGCTCGCCCGGCAAGGCGGCTTCCGTCCCAACAAATGCCGATGCGCCTCGGGTTGAAGGGCCCACGGAAGATATGAGGCACGAACAGCACGGGGCCTCCGGCCTGCAGCAAAATCTCCCTCGCGGTGGCGTTGTCGTGGGTCTCCAGGGCCGCGTCCGGTTGCAGCACGACGACAAGATCATAGAGCCTGGCGGCAGCACCAATCGAGGAGGCCGCTTCCGCCGGAAAGTCCTGAATCGAGCGGCATTCATACGCAATTCTTGCGTGTCGAGCCTCCGTCTCGAAGACCGCAAGTGCAGCCGCGCTGCGTTCGGCGGCGTGCCGCTGCTCCGCCGCGAGTACGGCAGCAACCGCGGTAACGACGGCACCGTCTGCGGAGTAGGCCATACTAGGCTGCATGTATCCGATCGCCATTGCATCGAGAGAGGCGCGAAATGATTGTGCGAGCGAGATCGATGCATCAACGACCGGCCGGAGTGACCGTTCGGTCGGAATGTGAACAAGAATTTCCTTGATCATGAGGAGTTTCCCGATTGGGAGGGCATTTTCTCAATCAGCGGGAAGGGCCGTACTGATATGCATCAAGAGTGCCTGCCGTGCGCCTGGTGCGCGCCTTGTCGCGACACCCATTCATCATCGAGCTTGATGTAGGACCGCTTGACCGCCGCCCATGCGGTGCGATGTGCAATCTCTTCTTGTCGCAAGTCATCAGCGTGCGCCGCAAAAGCATGGTTGAAAGCTTCGCGATAAATGTCTTGGGCGTGCGGAGGCAGGCGGTGTTGGACCGGCGCAGGAAGATCCGCGTTCGATCGATAGGGCATGATGACTAGACCGGCTGTTCGAACTCTTCGATGGAATGACCGAATTGGGACAGCGCCTCTTCCAGATAATCGCCGAGCAGCGGTATTCCCAAAAGATACCGGGCCGTTCGTTTGTTGTGCGCGCGGGCCGCCTCAGCGCGAAGTTCGTCCCAGTCATCGAGACTGCCGTCGCCGCGTCCGAGCCAGGCAAGTGCGACCAGGTCGATCTGCTCGTCCTCGTTCAGCCCGCGAATGAGGGCCACGAGCTCGGTCTGGACGGGGTCGTCAGAATGATCCTCGAGAACGGAAATCATCGAGTCGTCACATGCGTTCGATCCGGAGTCGGGATCCGTCACGGGGCCCTTGGCATCGAATTGGCGAGCCTTGGTGAGGACCGCAGCCACCTTTTCCGAAGAAATGGTCAGATCAGGAATTGTACTCATGACGAACCTCCTGAGACACACAATAAAAGTGCCTGCGGGTGGTTCCTTTGATGAAAATCAAGCTTCGTGCCGGCAGATAAGCTTACAGACATCCATCGCTCGTAGGAGCATGTCCAAGGGCTCCTCGGTGGCACCGTTCTGACGCGCGTTCGGAGAGCGCAGAGGCGAAGGATCTTCATCATGAACAAACCAGCAATCCCACACAACACGATCGTCCTTGTCGGCGATGGCCGCAAGGCTCTGTTTCTGCGCAACGAGGGTGATGAGAAGTTTCTGAACCTTAAGCTCGAGCAGGTATTTGAGGACGAGAATCCGCCAACGCACGTGCAGGGCAGCGAGGGACCGGGGCGAGTCAGCAAGGCGATGCATTCCGGCCAGAGGAGTGCGGTCGAAGCCGTCGATTGGCATGATCTGGAGAAGCATCAGTTTGCGCGCAAGATGGCCGCTGCCCTCGAGCAGTTGGTTCGGCAGCGCAAGACCAAGGCGGTCGTCGTGGTGGCGCCTCCTCGGGCCTTGGCGGATCTTCGTGGGGCCCTCCATGACGATGTGAAGGATTGCCTCGTGGCCGAATTGCACAAGGACCTTACGAAGCATCCGGTCGCCGAAATCGAGAAGCATTTGACCGAGAACTTGTAACGTTCCCGTGGCATGGATCCGCAAGGAAGCAAGCGGGTAAATCCCAGGGGGTAAGTATGTGAGCTGTGCCAGCGCGCCTGCGACCGCAATGTCTCCAGCGAAACCGATGCTGAAGGCAGCAGCCCTGCGCGCTGCGTTCAGTGCGAGATGGTCGCCGCACGGAGACCCCTATCGGGACAGATCCGGAATTTGCCCTCGTAACCGTGCTGGACGTCGATCAACGTCTCGAGTGCCGGTTCGTGCGAGCGCCAGCCAAGGCATAGCCTTCACCCCACACGGCGAAGCGTCTCCTGTTCGGCTTCACGTACGATATTGATCGTGCGCAGGACGCTCGATGGATTGACGCTGATCGAATCGATTCCGAGTTCGGCCAGGAATCGAGCGATCTCGGGGTAGTTTGCCGGCGCTTCGCCGCAAATGCCGATGTGACGCCGATTACGTTTCGCGCCTGCGACGGCGAGGCGAAGCATTTCGAGCATGCCGGGATCGCGCTCGTCGAAGTCGAAAGCGACAATGTCGGAATCGCGATCCACGCCGAGCGTGAGTTGCGTGAGGTCGTTGGAGCCGATCGAGAATCCGTCGAACAGCCTGGCGAACTGGTCGATCAGGATGACGTTGTTCGGGATCTCGCACATCATGTAGATCTCGAGTCCCTTGTCGCCCTGCTTCAAGCCGTGCTCATCCATGGCCTGGATCACGCGGCGGGCTTCATCCACGCGGCGGCAGAATGGGATCATGATCTTCAGATTGGTCAGGCCCATGTCCTCGCGGACGCGTTTGAGCGCAGTGCACTCCAAGGCAAAACCCGGTGCGTAGGCTGGGTGGGCGTAGCGCGCGGCACCGCGAAAGCCGAGCATTGGATTCTCTTCCTTCGGCTCGAAGTCGGCTCCTGCCGTCAAATTCGCGTATTCATTGGTCTTGAAGTCTGACAGCCGGATGATGACGGGGCGGGGGTAAAAGGCCCCTGCGATCAGGCCAACGCCCTCGGACAGCCGCTCGACGAAGAAATCGGACGGTGTGGCGTAAAGCCGCGTAAGCTGTTTGATGCTCTGCCGATCCTTTGCGGATTTGACTTTGTCCGGACAGGCCAATGCCATCGGATGCACGCCGATGTGCTCGTTGATGATGAACTCCATTCGGGCAAGACCAACGCCGGAGCTGGGCAGCATGCCCGTCTTCAACGCGATCTCCGGGTTGCCGAGATTGACCATGATCTCGGTCTTTGGCGCTTTCAGCGCATCTGTCACCACCTGTTCGACCTCGAATCGCAATGCTCCCTCGTAGACGTGACCGATGTCGCCTTCACCGCAGGAAACCGTGACCGTCGCGCCGTTCTTGACCTTGCGACTGAAGTTCTCGGTTCCGACAACTGCCGGTACCCCCAGTTCGCGGGCGACAATGGCGGCATGACAGGTCCGACCGCCGTGATCTGTGACGATAGCGGCCGCGAGCTTCATCACAGGCTCCCAATCGGGACTGGTCGATGGCGCGACGAGCACTTCTCCCGGCTTGAAGGCGCGCAAATCCCGCTTGTTGGCGACCAAACGAATGTCGCCCGTTGCGATCTTCTCGCCGACAGCGCGTCCGCGCGCCAATTCGCGGCCGCTGGACTTCAGGGTGTAACTGTTCAGCGCTGCGGGGCTCTTGCGGGACGCAACGGTCTCGGGTCGGGCTTGGATGATGTAGAGCTCACCGTTCTTTCCGTCCTTTGCCCACTCGATGTCCATCGGCATTGGCATGGCCGCTTTCACCGAGTAGTGATCTTCGACGGCGATCGCGTAGCCGGCGAGCTTGAGAACATCCTGGTCGGAGATGCAGAAGCGTCGTCGTTCGGTCGCGGACGTGCGCACATTGCGCGTCGTCGCATGGCCGCGCCCGTACACCATTCTCTTGTCCTTGGCACCCAGGCGACGGGACAGGACCGCGCGGGAGCCTGTCTTGAAGGTCGGCTTGTGGACGTAAAACTCGTCCGGTTCGACCGAGCCCTGGACGATGTTTTCGCCAAGTCCATAGGCACCGGTTACAAAGACGACGTCGCGAAACCCGGATTCCGTGTCCAATGTGAACATCACGCCGCTGGCGGCGAGATCGGATCGCACCATCTTCATCACTGCCACCGAGAGCGCGACCTTGAAATGGTCAAAGCCGTTGTCGATGCGATACGAGATCGCGCGGTCGGTGAAGAGGGAGGCAAAGCAGCGGCGGCACGCATCGAACAGCTCGCTTGGTCCGCGTATGTTGAGGAAGCTGTCATGCTGACCGGCGAAGCTCGCCGTTGGCAAATCCTCTGCGGTTGCCGAACTGCGCACCGCGGCTGCAAGGTTTCGGCCGTATTCGTCTTGAAGCCTGCTGTAGCCCGTATTCACTTGAGCGCGCAGATCGTCCCGATCGGTCGCGGCGTACACGATTGCACGGGCCGCAGCGGCGCGCCGTGCAAGGTCGGCAATCTTGCGCTTGTCCAGGCCGGAAAGCAGCTTGTGCAATTCCTCAATTGCTCCACTCTCTGTCAGGGCATCTCGATAGGCGGCGGCGGTGATTGCAAACCCGTTTGGTACCCTTACGCCCTGGCTTGTGAGAACCGAGTAGAGCTCGCCGAGCGACGCAGTCTTGCCGCCGACTGAGGGCACATCGTTGAGGCCGATCTCGCCGAACCATCGGATGTAGCTGGAGCTAGTCATCGGGTTCTCCCGCAATGCAGCATGCGTGCGCCTCATGGCAACCGAAGTTGCGATTGGCAGTGTGCGGGATTGGCCCCGTCAGGCCTTGCGAAAGATCAATTGAGAGGCAGCGATGATCCGTATCCTTCGATCAAATGATCCTCGATCAGAGCCTCGGCGAGCCATCCAAGGAGTGGTCCCGCTTCTGGGAAAGCGCATCAGCCTTCTGGCGCGGCCCGTCCGCGCGGCAGGTTTGGCTGCTCTGCGCCTCCTTGGTGGTTATCGTTGTCCTGCAACTCTACACGCAGTTCCTGTTCAACTACTGGAATCGTGATTTCTTCGATGCGCTGGAAGCAAGGGATGCGCACCGTCTCCAGACGCAGGCGGTTCGGTTGATCCCACTCTGTCTGGCGAGTATCGCGCTCGCCGTCACCTCGGTTTGGGGACGCATGACGGTTCAACGCAGATGGCGCGAGTGGCTAAGCCTGCACTTGATCAGTTACTGGGTCGAGAACGACCGATATGCTCGCCTGGCACAAGTTCAAGTCGAGCAGCAGATTCCTGAATATCGGATTGCGGAGGACGCCCGCATTGCAACGGATGCACCTATTGATTTCGCGCTCGGATTGGTTTCCTCGCTCCTCACGGCAATCATCTTCCTGCAGGTGCTCTGGAGCGTCGGAGGGAGCATCAATTTCACCGTCTACGGCCACGGCGTGTGGATTCCGGGATATCTCGTCGTAGGTGTCGTTGTCTATTCGAGCATTGCGACGAGCGCAATGCTCGTTGTCGGATCGCCCCTGCCAGGAGTCATTCAGCTGAAGAACCAGAGCGAGGCGGAGTTGATTACAGCGGCGCATCTGCTCAGAGACATCGGGGAAGGAATAACGTCCAGGGAGCAAGAAGCCGGCGTCAAACGTGCGCTCGGAGAGGGGCTTCAGAATGCGCTGACCCGGTGGCGCCACTTATGCTGGCAGTTGATGCGCACGACCCTGGTCTCGCAGGGCAATTCGCTGCTGGCGCCGGTCATGGGTCTCGTCTTGTGCGCACCCAAATTCCTGGCGGGCGCCATGACCCTTGGCGAACTAACCCAAGCGGCCGCGGCATTCACCCTTGTGCAGGGATCATTCAACTGGCTCGTCGACAACTACGGCAGGGTCGCCGATTGGGACTCCTCGCTTGAGCGCGTTGGAGGGCTGCTGTTGGCGCTCGATCAGCTCGACCACGCAACGCCAGCGGAAAAAGCGGCTGAGCCGGCTATTCCGGCGGTGACCCTGACAACACTTCCGTGACGACAAGGTCGGCGAGCCGATTAACATCATCAGGCCGGCACAATTCCGTGCCTTCATTGAGAAGGGCGGCTGCCCCGGCGGCCATTGCCCAGCGGAAGCAGTCGCGAAGGTCGGCGTCAGCAGCGAGCCGCCATATCAGGGCGCCAAGAAAGCTATCGCCGGCGCCTACCGCACTACGAGGGGTTATGGGCAGCGGCTGCGCGCGCAGAACGCGGTCATTGGTGACAAGTGCCGCGCCCAGATGCCCCATCGTCAGTGCAATAACCTTGGCTTGCCGCTCATTCACGACATCTTTGGCTGCGGCTATCCACTCGTTGACGTCCGCGGGCTGGTATCCGATGAGATCCCGCATCTCCCGCAGATTCGGCTTGATGACGTCGACTCCCGCTGAAACTGCAGCGGAAAGCGCAGGGCCGGATGTGTCGACAACTGTTCTCGCCCCACGCCGTTTGGACAGGGCAATGACCCTTGCGTAGAAATCGTCGGGCGCTCCTTCGGGAAGGCTCCCGCTCGCGACGACGAAATCGGGAAACGGGTCCAGGCTCGAGAGTAGATCGAGGCAAGCGGACCATTCATGTTCGGCGAGTTGCGGACCGGCCAGGATGAACCGGTATTGCTGGCCGGTACTGGCTTCCGCGACGAAGAAATCCTCGCGCGTGTTGCCCGCGATGCGGACGGTCTTGCTTGCGACGCCTTCCTTTTCGACGAGCTTGGTGAGCAGTTCGCCGATGGGGCCGCCTGCTGGATATATCGCGCTGACCGACCCGCCCAGCCGGTGGATGACGCGGGCAACGTTGATACCGCCGCCGCCTGGGTCGTGCCGTTGCGATTTTGCGCGCAGCTTGAAGATGGGGCGGATCGTGTCAACTGTAATGGCGACGTCTACAGCAGGATTGACGGTCAAGGTTACGATGTCGCTCATGCCAATGCCGCTGATTCCACGCCACCTCGAGCGTCTTGCGAGCGATGGGCCGCCACCAGGTCGGAATACCAGTGAGCTGATGCTTTGAGCGTCCGGCGTTGCGTGACGTAATCGACGTGGACGAGGCCAAAGCGTTGGGAGTAGCCGGCCGTCCACTCGAAATTGTCGAGAAGTGACCAGACGAAATAGCCGCGCACATCGGCTCCTGCCGTGATCGCCTCCTGCATTGCCTTGATGTACGCCTGCAGGTAAGCGATCCGCTCAGAGTCATGCACGGTGCCTGAACGGTCGAATCGATCATCGGCGGCGGTGCCGTTTTCGAGCACATAGATGGGCAGGCGGAAACGCTTGCCGACGTCGATGATAGTATCGCGAAACGCGTTCGGAACGATCGGCCAACCGATGGCAGTTCGAGGGATATCGACAGGAGGCGCACCGAATGTGGCGCCAAGCAGGTTGGAGTCGGCCTTGATGTAGTGCGGTGAATAGTGATTCAAGCCAAACCAGTCGACCGGCTTTGCGATCGCTGCCATGTCACCGGGTTGCTGAAATGGCTCCATGAGTTTGGCGAGAAGGGGAGGGTAGGACGCGAAGTGCTGGGGAAAGGGAAACGCGTCGTTCCAATAGTTCGCGAATTTGAGGGCGGCTGCCTCATCGGCGGGATTCGGGGTAGCCGGATAGCACGGCTGGCGATTGTGAATTGCTCCCAGTGAAGCTCCCTTGACCAGGTCGCGAAGCACTCCGACGGCAGTGCCGTGGCTCAGATTGACGTGATGAATCGCCTTATGCAGCGCATCGGCATCGGCGATGCCGGGAGCATGCCAACCCAATCCGTATCCGAACAGGGTGAAGACGCAGGGTTCGTTGAACGTGGCATATCGCTTGACGCGATCGCCGTAGCGCTTCCCAACCAGTGCCGCATAGTCGGCGAACCAGCCGACGATGTCCCTGGCCTGCCAACCTCCGAGTTCGTGAAGTGCTTGCGGCAGGTCCCAATGATACAGGCAGATCCAGGGCTCGATGCCTGCAGAGAGAAGTCCGTCGATCAATCGATCGTAGAAAGCCAGTCCAGGTTCGTTGCACAGGCCGCGTCCGCCCGGCTGGACGCGGGGCCATGATATCGAAAAACGGTAGGCACCAACTCCCATATCGCGCATGAGGGCGATGTCTTCGCGGAAGCGGTGATAGTGATCGCAGGCCAAATCGCCGGTATCACCGTTCTTGACCTTGCCCGGCTGGCGGCAAAACCTGTCCCAGATGCTCTCGCCCCGTCCGTCGACGCGCGCTCCGCCTTCGATTTGAAAGCTGGAGGTCGAAACGCCCCAGACGAAATCGGACATCGGGCACCTCCAATCAAAAGGCCATCTCTGGATCAGGGCGCCGCTCCAGTTTCGGCTCCGGAATTTCCGTCATGGTGGCTTCCGTGAGAAGGAGCACACTTGCTACGGAAACGGCATTTTCGAGCGCGATCCGCACCACCTTGACAGGATCCACGATGCCGGCCGCGACGAGGTCGAGATAGGTTTTGCGAGCGGCGTCAAAGCCCGTGTTGTCCTGGCCGGCCATCATCCGCGCGACGACAACTCCACCGTCCGCGGCCGAGTTCTCGGCGATCTGGCGGGCCGGCGCCTCAAGGGCCCGCTTGAGAATCTGAACGCCAGTTCTTTCGTCGCCCTCGCAGCGCTCCTCTTCCCTGCCCACCTTTTCGATGCAGCGCAGGAGGGCCAGTCCGCCGCCGGGTACAATGCCCTCGGCAACTGCCGCCTTGGTCGAACTGATGGCATCGTCCAGCGCTTCCTTCTTGGCCTTCATTTCGGCTTCCGTCGGGGCGCCGACACGAATGACCGCAACGCCACCGGACAGCTTGGCCAAACGCTCCTGGAGCTTCTCGCGATCGTAGTCGCTGGTGGTCTTCTCGATCTCGCGACGGATCTGCTGTATCCGACCCTCGATGCGGGCCTTCTCACCACCACCCCCGATGAGCGTCGTATTTTCCCGGTCGGCAACCACGCGGGTTGTGCGGCCCAGTTGTTGAAGGCCGGCGCTTTCGAGCTTCAACCCGAGTTCCTCGGAAATGACCTGCGCCCCGGTCAGGACGGCAATGTCCTCCAGCATCGCCTTTCGACGATCACCAAAGCCTGGCGCCTTGACGGCGCAGCCCTTCAACACCCCCCGAAGCTGGTTGACGATCAGGGTAGCCAGGGCCTCACCCTCGATGTCCTCGGCAATGACCAAGAGCGGACGTCCTGACTTCACAACCTGTTCGAGCAGCGCAACGACATCCTGCAGCGCGCCGATCTTGTGATCGCAAAGCAGCACCACCGGATCCTCGAGTACGGCCTCCATTCGGTCGGCGTCGGTCACGAAATAGGGCGACAGAAAACCGCGGTCGAACTTCATGCCCTCGACGACTTCGAGCAAGGTCTCCGTGGTCTTGGACTCCTCGACGGAAATAACGCCGTCGTCGCCGACCTTCTCCAGCGCTTCGGCGACGAGCGCGCCGATCGATGGGTCATTGTGAGCCGAAATCGTTGCGACCTGCGCTTTCTCCGCCTGAGTCTTGACTGGTCGAGCCATTGCACGCAGCGCGTCGATCGCAGCATGCGACGCACGATCCAGACCGCGCTTGAGGTCGATCGCACTCGCCCCTGCAACGACGTTGCGGACGCCGTCCGCTAGAATGGCATGAGCCAGGATCGTCGAGGTACTGGTTCCATCGCCAACCACGTCCCCGGTTCGCTCAGCGGCTTGCCTGAGCACCTGCGCACCGAGATTCTCTTCCGGATCCTTTAGATTGAATTCCTTCGCAATGGTCACGCCGTCATTGCACACGACCGGCGGTCCCCAGCTCTTCTGGATCAACACGGATTTGGACTTGGGGCCCAGCGTTACCCGCACAGCGTCGGCGAGCAGAGTGGCGCCGTGCAGTACCTTCTCACGCGCAGCCGAATGAAACAGGACCTGCTTATGGGGGGGCATTGGTTGGTCTCCAGAGGCTTGATTTGAAAAGATATGCCTCGCGAAAACCCCGGTACTTGATCTTGCTCAAGACGAGGTTTGGCCCGGAGATCACGCTAACCGTGTCGCAAAAATGAGAAAGATCAGACCGCCGCCGCCAGAGAGTTGGGGCCAGGAGCAGTATGCGCGAGGTCGGTGTTAACGCCTCACGTCGGCCTTTCCTTGGGGCGCAAACAGCTGATTGGCGGGCAAGAACCGGTCGGTTGGCAGTCTCACGACGACGAAGCCGCGTTCCATCGAGCTATGACACGCATTGCAGCCATCGGTGAGTCCTTTCATAGAGCCAGCGAACTTGCGGCTATCCTTTGCTGCAATCGCATCTGAGACTGAGAGCAGTGGCGCCATCATTGTCGTCACGTTGTCTACAGGAATGCCTGGATAGAGCACAGCAGCCTCGGCGATGCTGTCGGTCAACTGGCGCAATTCATATGCAGCCAGATCCCAATTCTTGTCCTTGCCGGCCAACCAGAGCTTCAGATGCTGGAGCTGCGCCGCGCTCATGATCTCGACCAAACGAGGTGCATACTTTCTTGCGGTGGGAGAGGGTGAGAAGTCCGATTGGGCTACTGCGGAGGTAACCGCGCCCGAGAGCGCTAGGGCCGCACACCAGTTCCGTAATTTCATCTGATGATCCCTCGTTGACGGACGCCAAACTAACGAAGATCGCGGCCCGACATCTTGCGCTGGATCAAGCTCTGAGGTGCCTGGCCCCTGTACCTCGTTGCCGCTGCAGGCATTGCTCTGGTCGGCTGATCCGCTTTGGGCACGCCGAAGCCGACCCATCCCGATGCCGTTAGCCGTGTGTCAGCCACCTCTATTGAGAGCAACTAGCAACTGCATCGCGCCGACCGTTGATGAAGCATGGAAATGGAAGAGGCCGCCGATAAGGCGGCCTCTTTCGGGTGACTGCTAGCAAGGGGTCGCCCCAACAGCCGCCCTAGTTGCGCGCTCCAAATCCGGGTTCCCGCACGGCAAACCCATTCGCAACCGAACGAACCCTGATGGTTCCTTCCATCTCGTTCGTTGCGCTACATCAAATAATCGTAGCGCCACGGGACGCTGCATCGGCGCAATTCAACGTTGCCGCGGGCATAGCGAAAAGATGCGGCCCGTTAGCGCCATCCATCGGCATCAACGCGCGACGGCTCAGACGAGCCCCAAGGCGACGAAAACCCCGATCTCGATCAGCATGACCATGCCTGTGATCGTGATCACAAGGCACACATCACCCAATGTCGGAACTTGCATGGCCCACCTCCCGATCTTGCAAGTTCTGGAAGGCTAAAGCCGAGCATGAGCGGAGGTGCTGACGTGGATCAATCCGAGCAGAGCCAAACGGGATGGCAGACGGCCGCTCGAAGCCGCGCGGCCAAAGCCGAGCAGCGCACGCACAGAGGAAAAAGGGCGTGAGGGACTGCAGCGCCTTGGCCTCAACCCACGGGGCATCTTTGCGGACCCGCTTTGACCCACGTACAAACTCCGAGCGTAGTCGCCCGGATAGCACGCACAGAAAAAATCCGGCAGAAGGGGAATGCATTTCATCCCCGAGACAATACTGGCGTTCACCCGGCGGTCTTCATTGGCTGCCGGGTTTTTGCTTTCAGCTGCATCGAATTGCAGGCGCATCTACCTTACGTATTTTCCCGAACGTATTCGACCGGAATAGCGCTCCCGGCAAAAAGCGAGCAGAAGGCAACGCTAGAAGAAGCAGACCAAGGCGCAGATGGTCCACCAGTATGGACGCGATGCCATAAGCGGTCGTCCAGGCCCCGACAACGCACTCCTACTGCACCTCTGGACGTCTTAGGAACGCGGGTTCTTCGAGGAACGCTCCAATGATCATCAACATTCAGAAGCTTAATGGCCTTTGGCACCTCGTCGTCGGGTCGTGCAAAATCCAACTCCGTTCCTGGAGACCCAGCAGCGAGAGCGGGTCGTCGCGTACGCCAGGCGAATCTACCCTGGCGCCAAGATTTTCGAACGCGACTGACGCCTCACAGCGCGCGCTGTTGTGCTCTTGCATGTGAGGGGAGATCGCTGCTCGTCTTCTGACCTCCGGACCACACACGGTGACCGCGATCAGCCGCGCACGGTCTAGTGGCGCTCGCGCGGAATCGATCGCTCCTCCATTCATCGCCAGATTCTTCGCTTCGGCATCACCGTGCCGCCGAAAGTCCGGTTTGCGCCGCAAGCGAACAATTTTGATTCCTCAGTTTGGAGGTTCGATCTCTCCCGCCAAACCATATTCAACATATTGATTTTACTGAAATAATCGATACGATGCGACGCGCGTCTCGGCGGGGATCGGTTTGCCCAACGCGCTGCTGATCACGTCGCCGTATCTCCCGGCGCTGCTCGCCGTTGGCGGCCCGGTCGGACGGCAGATGGCGCCAGCCACCCCGGGGGAGTCCTACCTGCGTTGAGGGTCCCCAGAGATAGCCGGCGACATTGTGAGCCGATGTAGCCGCAATTTTGGTGCTGGCGTCAGCGCCCAGCCGGGGCCGAATAGCCGCCCCGATAATAGCTCGACAGTCCGGCGTACACTTCAGGCGTCGGCCGCGGCCAAGCCGCGTAGGCGTCGATGGTGCGCGCCGGGGTCTGGACGCTGGCATTCCGGTCCGGCTTGGCGGGATGACGTTCGGCTGCCGTCGCGGGCCCAACCAATGCCGCGCCGACGAGAATCGAGCCGAGTGCGATGAGGAATAGCCTGGACAATGTCTCTCTCCCTTTGGCGATTTGGTGCACCGACGTGATGCGCATTGCCTGCGAACCACGTCGCTGAGCCGCTTATCTATCGCTCGCATGAGCCAGCCGCGATGGCGGCAGGGGTCACGAAGTAGCGAGCAAATTTCTTGGTCACGACCAAATAATCGGCACTGGCGGGTCGGTGTTGTCGTGGACTTTGCCGGTTCGGTCCGGTTCAATGCACGGATGTTCGAGAGCCGCCCATGAACAAGGTCCTGCCGATCCTGCTGTTGCTGGCATCGCCCGCCATGGCGCAGACCAAGCCGACGACCATCAAACCGGCCGCAAGGCCCGCGCCGCCGGCTGTCGACGCGTGCGCTCCGATTGGTCGTACCGCGAAGGGTGAACTGGTCTACTCGCTGAAGTGTGACAACTTGCCCGCACCCGCACCGGCTGCGCCGCAGGCGGAAGCACCGGCGGCCGCTCCAGCCGCGGAACCCGAGGTCCGCCGCAGCGGAGTGTTCGGCTGGTCCTACGACCGCCGTTAGATGAGCCTCTGCCGGCGACGCGACTCGGATGGAATAGTCCTTGCTTTCAGATCGTCCTTGCGTCCCCGGTGTCACATGGATTGTTTGGAGGAAGTTCGGTCATTGCGAAGTTCGGTGCCGAACATGCAGCCACAACTGGATCGCTGATGTCCAATGCGCTTGTCGAGTTGAACGCCTGCAGCCGCGACGAGTTTGTCGCGGCGCTCGCCAATATCTTTGAGCATTCGCCGTGGATCGTCGAACAGGCGGCAGCCAAGCGGCCGTTCGCCGGTATCGGCGACCTGTTCGCCGCGATGAGGGCGGCGGTCGATCAAGCGCCGGCCGACCTGCGGATGGCGCTGATCAAGGCGCACCCCGACCTCGCCGACAAGACCCAGCGTGCCCGGGGGCTGACTGCGGAGTCCGGTGCCGAACAGAACAGTGTCGGTCTCGACCGCCTGTCGGATGCTGAATATGAGGCGTTCGAGCGCGTCAACACCGCGTATCGCTCGAAATTCGGCTTTCCATACATCGTCTGCGTGCGTCGGCACACCAAGGACTCGATCCTGCGCGACTTCGAACGGCGTCTGCCGAACGACCTAGTGACGGAAACGCAAACCTCGATCGACGAAATCTGCCGGATCGCGGCGTTGCGGCTGGACCAGTCGGTGACCGGCAGCGATCGTCTTGCAGTGACCGGCCGCCTGTCGACACACGTGCTCGATACCAACAGCGGCAAGCCGGCTGCGGGCGTCGCTCTCGAACTGGTTGAATTGGCCAAACTCGGCGCCAACCGGGTGGTGATGCGTACGACGACCAATACGGATGGTCGAACCGATGCGCCGCTGATCGACGGACGCCCCGTGCCGATCGGAAGATACGAACTCACATTCAGCGTCGGCGAATATTTTGCCGCGCGCGGTGTGCCGTTGTCGGATCCTCCTTTTCTCGATCGCATCACCCTGCGCTTCGCCGTGAGCGAGCCGGAAGGTCATCTGCATGTACCACTCCTGGTGACGCCGTGGAGCTACGCGACATACCGGGGAAGCTGATCCCCGCCTGCCACGGCGGGAACGATCGGTCGCCGCGTCGGCAGGCGAGGAATGGGCAATATCTCGCCAACGGCGGAGTTTCGGCGCTCAGGCGGCCCCTTCGTCTCGTGTGGCCTGGGCAGCCCTCGACGAGACGACGGCAGTGCCAGCTTGCCTCTGGCACGAACGTTGCTCCTTATCCAGAACCCGAGTTAGCATCCGTAACGATCGCCAGCCTGTTGGAGCCGAAACGTGCCGCTGATCATGAACCGATATGGGAAGGGCCGCGTCCGCGTGATGCGCGTTCATCGCGACGGTGACCGGAATGAGGTCAGCCAACTCAACATCAAGGCCATGCTCGAAGGCGATTTCGCCCGCACCTTCACGGATGCCGACAACTCTTCGACGGTGTCGACCGACACGATCAAGAACATTGTGAACGTGGTCGCACGGGAGAATACCGGGTTGAGCCCGGAAGAGTTCTGCCAGGTCCTGGCGCAGAAATACCTCGATACGTATCCGCAGGTCTCCTCGGCGTCGATCACCTCGCACGAGACCAAATGGAGCCGGCTGAGCTTCGACGGCAAGCCGCATCCGCACAGTTTCGTGCTCGACGGCAATGGCAAGCCGACCGTGGACGTCGCCGTGACTCGGGGCGGTCCAATGGTGATGTCGTCCGGCATCGACAACTTTGCCTTTATGAAGTCGACGCAGTCCGGCTGGGAGAATTACGTCAGGGACCGCTATACGACGATTCCGCCAACCAACGATCGGATCTGCGCGACCAGCATGGTGGCAACCTGGAAATGGTCGGGAAAGCCGGCGAGCTACCCCGCGACCAATGCCAGGATTCTCGATACCGTGCTCGAGGTGTTTGCCACGACCTATAGCTGGAGCGTGCAGGACAGCCTCTACCGGATGGGCGAGGCGGCGCTCGCAGCGGTGCCGGAGATTTCGGAGATCAGCATGGCCTGCCCGAACATGCACTTCATCCCGATGAACCTCTCCGCCTTCGGACTGGACAACAACAACCAGGTCTTTCTGCCCACCGACGAGCCGCATGGCCAGATCGAGTGCACCGTGGCCAGGGGATAGGTGAAGGCCTGGCCCGGTTTGTCGGGCATTGGCCGGCTTCGGTCCTCGCAGGTCTCAGCCAAACTTTTGATTGAGCGCCGGAAACAGCTTGTCGGGCTTGAACGGCGTGTTGGTGATGCGAATGCCGATGGCGTTGGCGATGGCATTGCCGAGCGCCGCGGTGACCGGGTTATAGGGGCTCTCGCTCATCGATTTCGCGCCCATCGGGCCGATTGCGTCCGACGTCTCGGCGAAATAGACCTCGGTGCGCGGCACATCGGCGAACGACGGCAGATGGTAGTCACGGAACGTCGGGTTGATCACCCTGCCGCCATCGTCGATGAGCAGCTCCTCATAAAGCGCGGCGCCGAGTGATTGCGCGACGCCGCCCTCGATCTGGCCGCGGCATTGCATCGGATTGGCGACGCGGCCGGCATCGGCGGCCTGTACGCTCTTCAGGATGCGGACCTCTCCCGTACCCTTGTTCACGGCGACCCGAAAGCCCTGCACATTGAACGCGACCGAGCGCGGCGTGCCGGCCGAATTGCCGCTGGCTTGCAGCACGCGCCCCTTTGCCCTTGCGACCGATGCAAGCTCTGAGAACGACCGGCGTTCGCTCCCGCAGATCGCGGTCTCATTCTCGACGATGCATGACGAGGCGGCAGCGTTGCTCAGCTCCGCCGCTAAGGCCTTGATGCCATCGGCTAGTTGCTCTGCCGCCGCTTGCGTCGCGCGGCCGGCCACGAAGGTGCCCGCGCTGCCATAGGCCCCGGTGTCGTGGCCCCCCAGCGCGGTGTCGGACTGCCGCAGGCTGATGCGATCGACGGTCGTCGCCAGCGCCGTCGCGGCGATCTGTCGATGCACGGTGCTGGTGCCGTTGCCGAATTCGGCGGTCCCCACCGTCAGCTCGAATCCGCCGTCGTCTCGGAGCGTGATCGTCGAATCGGAGAGATGCCCGGCCGGCGGCACGGTGTCGATCATGGTGAGCGCGATGCCGTCACCGATCAGCCAGTCCTCGGAAAGCCCGTAGTCGGGGCGTTCCGCGGACATTGCGCGCTCGACCAGATCGAGGCATTGGTCGAGCCCGTAGGAGCCGTAGAACACGTCATGGTATTGCGATGGCGGCGGCGACAGCATGGCATCGCCGGGCTTCACGATATTGCGTCGGCGGATCTCGAACGGGTCGATGCCGAGCTGTCTTGCCAATTCGTCGATGGCGGCCTCGACGGCAAACAGCGTCTGCGGCAAGCCATAGCCGCGGAAGGCGCCGGCCGGCACCGTGTTGGTATAGGCCGCGATCGCATCGACCTTCTTGTTCGGACAGTTATAGACACTAATGCATTCGCTGACGGCGTGGAACAGCACGGGCCCGGCATGGTTGCCATAAGCGCCGGTATTGGAGAGCACGTCGAGCTGCAGCGCCGTCAGCTTGCCGTCGCTGTCGGCGCCGGCCTTGACAGTGACGCGCATCGGATGCCGGGTCGAGGTCGCGATGAACTGTTCCTCGCGGGTAAATTCGAGCTTGACCGGCTGGCCGGTTGCAATCGCGGCGAGCGCCAGAATGTCTTCAACGAACATTTCCTGCTTGCCGCCGAAGCCTCCGCCGACGCGCTCGCAGAACACCCGTACCTTGTCGAGCGGGAGATCGAAGATCTGCGCCAGCGATCTTCGGACCAGGAAAGGCACCTGGGTGCTGGAGCGGACATTCAGCAGGCCGCCGGCATCGATCCAGGCAAGTCCGCCGTGGGTTTCCAGGGCGGCGTGCTGGACCCGCTGAGTGGTGAACGTGCCTTCATAGGTCGCGGCTGAACTTACGAGCGCGCTGGCAACATCGCCGAATTCGCCGTGCTTTTCGGCGACCACATTGCGGGCTGCGTTGCTGACACGATGGGTTTCGGCGGTTTTGTCGCCGTGGATCACCGGCGCACCCGGCGCGATCGCCAGCGCCGGGTCCGTGACCGCCGGCAAAATGTCGTAATCGACCTTGAGCCGGCGGCAACCTTCCTCGGCCGCCGCCTCGGTCTCAGCCACCACAGCCGCGACCTTCTGCCCTATGAAACGCACCGTGTCGTCGAGCACGCGGGTGTCGTCCGGATCCATCCAATCCCTTTCGTGCCGCGCGGTCGAAAACAGGATTTTGGGTGCGTCCTCATGCGTCAGGACGGCATGTACGCCTGGCACCGCCAGCGCCGTAGTCTTGTCGATCCCGATGATCCTCGCGTGCGGATGCGGCGAGCGCAGCAGCTTGATGTGCAGCAACCGGTCAAGCGCGATATCGAACGTGTAGGGAGCCGCACCCCGTACCACGAGCGGTCCGGCCGGCGCGGGCAGACTGCGCCCGAAGGCGTCACCGGCGGCGGCTTCTTCAACATTCGTCGTTCCGTCCATCGCGTCCTGGATCGAGCGATAGCCGGTGCAACGGCAGATGTTGCCCTTCAGCGCAACACCGAGTTCCTGCCGTTGGGCCTGGTTGAGCGAAGCGCAGGTCAGGATCATGCCGGCGGTGCAGAAGCCGCATTGAAACCCCTGGGCATCCAGGAACGCGCGTTGCAGCGGATGCGCGCTGCTCTCTGACCCGAGGCCCTCGATTGTCGTGACGGCGTGCCCCTCGGCGCGGAATGCCGGGATCACGCAGCTATGGACCGGCTCGCCGTCCAGCAGGACGGTGCAGGCGCCGCAATCGCCGGCGTCGCAGCCCTTCTTGACGCCGAATTGTCCGAGCTCTCGCAGAAACGTACGCAAGCATTGGCCAGGGCCGGGCGTCTGCGCAAACCTCCTGCCATTGACATCGATGCTCATGCGACACCAGAGATCATGAGCCAATCGCGAGTTCGCTGCGGATCTCTTCGGCCAGACGCAAGGTCATATGCTTGCGCCAGAGCGGCTCGCCGTGAACATCGTCATGGTACAAGGAGTCCGGAATTTGCTGCAGGATGGCTGTGCGGAGCGCATCTCGTCCGGGCAAGCCCGCAAAGGAGAGCTTGATCGGCCGCACAGTCGAGGCGGTGACGGTCAGCCACAGTGCGCCGTCGCTGTCCAGAGTTCCGATCAGAAGCGCGGCCGAGCGGCCGACCGGCGTCAGCGATATCTGGCGGAAGACCGAGCGTCGCCGTAACGCAGTCAGGGGAATATCGATCTGCCGCAAGAGATCGCCGCCGGCCAGCAGATTTCGCTGGTTGCCGACGACGAAATCCGACACCGGAATTTGATGTTCACTGCCGTTTGCGCGCCAGATCGTGCAGACGCCATCGAGCGCCGAAGCCAGTGAGATCATCGGCCCCGCCGGCAGCGACATGCAGATATTGCCGCCGACGGTCGCCGTCTTCCATATCTTGAAGGACGCAAGGAAGGCACGGCAGCACTGGCCGATCAGCGGGGCCGCGATCCAGTCGGGCGCGCAGGCGAGAGCGTCGAGTTGCGCCACAGTGCAGGTCGCCGCGATGTTGAGGTGCTTGTCACTTACGGTCAAGGCAGGCCACTTCAGGTCGGTCAGGTCGATCAGGCGGTTCAAATGGACCTGCGGTTCGGAAAACAGCCATGTTCCGCCCGCAAGCCATGCATCGCCTGCTGTCCAAACGGGCAATTGTGCGCGGGTCTGTGGGCGCGCGATCTCTCTGATCGTGTTCAGGTCCATGGCGATGTCAGCGCTTTCTCCGGGTTGTGTCCCTCGGATGATCCTTGCAGGCAGTCTTGCAAGACTGACGCCAATTGTGGGCCGATCCTTGCATCTCTGGGCTTTGCCCGGCAGTCGGGTATGATGTTGGGATCATGGCTCAAACGCAACCAATCTGGATCAAGGATCCGCTTTCCATCCTGGCGAAGGGCGCCGAACGCGGCGTTGTGGTCCGGGATGGCAAGATCGTCGAACTGATCGGTCGCGGCCGCGAAGCCGCGGCCTCCAACGCGGTTATCTTTGACGCCGGCGCCCATGTCGTGCTGCCTGGCCTGATCAACACCCATCACCATTTCTATCAGACTTTGACCCGCGCCCTTCCGGCTGCGCTCGATCGCGAGCTGTTTCCCTGGCTTCAGGCGCTCTATCCGGTGTGGTCGCGGCTGACGCCGGCCTCGCTGCAGCTCGGCGTCACGGTAGCGATGTCGGAATTGCTGCTCTCGGGCTGCACGACGACGACCGATCATACTACGTGTTTCCTGCGGGGCTGGAAGACGCGGTCGACATCGAGGTCGAGGTGGCCCGGCGTCTCGGCATGCGCGTGCTGCTGACGCGCGGCTCGATGAATCTCTCGCAGCGCGACGGCGGCTTGCCGCCCGACAGCGTGGTGCAGGACGAAGACACCATCCTCGCCGACAGCGAACGCGTCGTCTCCCGGTATCACCAGCGCGGCGAGGATGCCATGGTACAGATCGCGCTGGCGCCGTGCTCGCCGTTCTCGGTGACGACGTCGCTGATGCGCAAGACCGCCGAGCTCGCCCACAGGCTCGAGGTTCGTCTGCACACTCATCTCGCCGAGACCGAGGACGAGAACAGATTCTGCGAGGAGATGTATCGCTGTCGTCCGCTGGACTATCTCGAACAGTGCGGCTGGCTCAACTCTCGCACCTGGCTTGCCCACGGCATTCATTTCACCGCCGAAGAGATGGTGCGGCTCGGTCGGGCGGGGACGACAATCAGCCATTGCGCATGCAGCAACCAGGTCCTGGCGTCGGGCTGCTGCCCGGTTTGCGAGATGGAAGAGGCCGGTGTTGGAATTGGGCTTGGCGTCGACGGCTCCGCCTCCAACGACGGGTCCAATCTGATGCAGGAGGTGCGCGCTGCATTCCTGGTTCAGCGGGCGCGCTATGGCGTCAATCGAGTCAGCCACATCGATGCGCTGCGATGGGCGACGCAGGGCTCGGCAACTTGCGTCGGGCGCCCCGAACTCGGCGAAATTGCGGTCGGCAAGGCGGCCGATCTCGCGCTGTTCAAGCTTGACGAGCTGCGCTTCTCCGGTCGCGGTGACCCTCTTGCCGCGCTCGTCCTGTGCGGCGCGCACCGCGCTGATCGCGTCATGGTCGGCGGCCGTTGGACCGTCGTCGACGGAGCGATCCCGGGTCTCGACGTCGCCGATCTGATCCGCCGTCACAGCGCGACCGCGCGGGCCATGCACGCCGGTTAGGTTTCGGGCGAGCACCGGGAGGCGCAATCGCCCAAGGTGCCCTCCGCGGAGGGAGGACACCTGTTGTTCGGGCGATCGCTCATTTGCCGGGAAGCTTGTCGTCGATGCCCTTGACGTAGAAATTCATGCTGAGGATCTGGCCGTCGTCCAGGTGATCGCCGCCCTTGCATTCGACTTCCTTGCCGTCTTGCCCGACAACCGGACACTTGAACGGATGCAGCTTGCCGGCCGCGATGGCAGCCTGGGTATCTTCAGCCAGTTTCTTCACGTCATCCGGCATGTTGGTGTAGGGCGCCATCTCGAACATCTTGGTCTCGAGACCGCCCCAGGTATCCGCGGACTTCCAGCTGCCGTCGAGCTGCGCCTTGACGCGCTCGATGTAATACGGCGCCCAGGTGTCGAGGATCGAGGTGAGCTGGGCCTTGGGGCCGAATTTGATCATTTCGGAATCCTGGCCGAATGCAAACTTGCCGCGCTCGCTTGCGATCTGCATCGCTGCGGGCGAGTCGGTATGCTGCATGATGATGTCGGCGCCTTGATCGAGCAGCGCCTTGGCGGCGTCGGCCTCTTTGCCGGGATCGAACCACGAGTTCACCCAGATGATCTTGACCTTGATGTTGGGATTGACGGTCTGGGCGCCGATCATCGTCGCGTTGATGCCCGAGACGACTTCGGGAATCGGGAACGAGCCGATGTAGCCGAGCACGCCCGCCTTGGACATCTTGGCTGCGATTTCTCCCTGGATGTAGCGGCCCTGGTACCAGCGCGCCGAGTAGGTCGCCATGTTCTTGTCGCGCTTATAGCCGGAGCAGTGCTCGAAATGCACGTTGGGATACTTCTTCGCCACCTTCAAAGTGGGATCCATGTAGCCGAAGGAGGTGGTGAAGATCAGCGTGTTGCCGGCGCGGACGAGCTGCTCGACGGCGCGTTCGGCGTCGGGGCCCTCGGGAACATTTTCGAGAAAGGTGGTTTCGATCTTGTCGCCAAACTCCTTCACGACCGCCTGTCGGGCAAGTTCGTGTTGATAGGTCCAGCCGAGATCGCCGACCGGTCCGAGATAAATGAACCCGACCTTCAGCTTCTCGGCGGCAATGGCGCTGCTCGTCAGGCCTCCTGCCAACAGAAGCGTCGCGGCGGCTGCAAGCAAATTCTTTCTCATCGTGATGTCCTCCAACAATAGCGGGGTGAACCATGGTCCGGGATGGCGCGCCCCATCGCGCTCCCCGGAAAGGAAGGTCATCGATCGGGCACGAACACGGTGCCGAGCGCCGCTGGCGCGGTTGAGCCGCCGGTCCGCGCGCGCGACAGCAGCACCAGGACGATCACGGTTGCGAGATAGGGCAGGGATGACATGAACTGAGAGGGAATGCCGATGCCGGCACCTTGGGCGTGTAATTGCAGGATCGTCACCGCGCCGAACAGATAGGCTCCGATCACCAGCCGGCCGGGCAGCCAGGAGGCAAAGACCGTCAGCGCGAGTGCAATCCAGCCGCGGCCGGCGGTCATGCCCGGAATGAAGAACGGCGTGTAGGCGAGCGGCAGGTAGGCGCCGGCGAGTCCGGCGCAGGCGCCGCCGAACATCACGGCATACATCCGGATCTTCAGCACCGGATAGCCCAGCGCATGCGCCGAGACATGGTTGTCGCCGCAGGCACGCAGGATCAACCCGGCCCGCGTCCGGTACAGGAACCACCATACCGCCGCGACCAGCGCCAGCGACAGGTAGACGAACCCATCCTCGCCGAACAGGATGCGCCCGATCAGCGGAATGTCGGTGACGAAGGGGATCTGGAGATGCGGCGCCGGTGTGATCCGCTCGCCGACGAAGCCGGCGCCGATCAGGCCGGACAACCCGACGCCAAAGATGGTCAGCGCCAGACCGGTGGCGACCTGGTTGACCGCAAGCCCGAGCGCCATCGCGGCGAACAGCAGCGACATCAGCACGCCGGCAAGCATCCCGCAGAGGGCGCCGATGATGATCGAGCCGGTCAGCCATGCCCCGCCGAAGCCGCACGCGGCGCCGACGATCATCATGCCCTCGACGCCGAGATTGAGCACGCCCGAGCGCTCGGCCACCAGTTCACCGGTCGCTGCCAGCAACAGGGGTGTCGATGCCGCAAGCACCGACAGGATGATGGCTTCAATGAGCTCCACGCGCCACCTGCGGAGAGGAGGAAACGATACGGAAGCGATAGAGAATGAGGGAGTCGCAGGCGAGCACGTAGAACAGCAGGATTCCCTGGAAAACCTTGGTGACGTCCAAAGGGATCTTCATGGTGATCTGCGCCTGCTCGCCGCCTATAAAGGTGAGTGCGAGAAAGAGCCCTGCAATTAATATTCCAATCGGATTGAGGCGGCCGAGGAAGGCAACGATGATCGCCGTGAAGCCGTAGCCCGGCGAGATGCCCGGCTGGAGATGACCGACCGGGCCCGCGACCTCGATGATCCCGGCGAGCCCCGCAAGCGCGCCGGAGATTGCAAACGTCAGCAGGATGAGTTGATTGGCGTTGAACCCGCCGAAACGGGCTGCACGGGGCGCTGCGCCCACCACGCGGATTTCGAACCCCTTGATGGTCTTGCCAAGCAGCACGGCCCCGGCGGCCACCACGATCAGCGCCAGGATGGAGCCGAGATGCAGTCGGCCGCCTTCGATCAGCGTCGGCACCGTGGCGACCGGGTCGAACTCGGCGGTGGTCGGGAAGTTGAAGCCCTGCGGATCGCGCCAGGGTCCGCGGACCAGATAGTCGAGCAGCAGGTCGGCGACGTAGACCAGCATCAGCGAGGTCAGGATCTCGCTGGCGCCGAACCTGACCTTGCAGATCGCGGGGATCAGGGCATAGAGCGCGCCGGCGACGGCGCCGAGCAGCAGCATCGCCGGCAGCACCCAATGGCCGGCCTCGGTGCCCTGCGTTTTCACCGCAATCCAGCTTCCCGCGACCGCCCCCATCAGGAACTGGCCCTCGGCGCCGATGTTCCAGGCATTGGCGAGGTAGCAAAGCGACAGGCCGATCGCGATCATCACCAGCGGGGTCGCCTTCACGGCGATCTCTTGCAGCGAGTAGCCGTCGGTGAGCGGCACGATGAAATAGACGTAGAGCGCCGAGATCGGATTCTTGCCGAGGACCATGAACAGGATGGTCATGGTGACGATCGTGAGGCCGATCGCGATCAGCGGGGAGACCAGCGCGACGGTCTTCGATCGCTCGGCGCGCTTCTCAAGTATCAGCTGCATGCGCCTGCTCCTTTGTCTCGAGGCTGCTGCCGCCCATCAACAGGCCGAGCTTCTCGCGGCTGGCCTCCGCCGTTGGCAGCGATGCGGACAGGTGGCCGTGAAACATCACGGCAATTCGGTCGGAGATTTCGATGAGTTCATCGAGGTCCTGGCTCGTGACCAGCACTGCAGCGCCGCCGGCCGCGAGATCGAGCAAGGCCTGTCGGATCACGGCAGCCGCGCCGGCATCGACGCCCCAGGTCGGCTGGCTGACCACAAGCACGGCCGGATTGCGCAGGATCTCGCGGCCGACGATGAATTTCTGAAGGTTGCCGCCTGACAGGCTCGCGGCTTCCGGATCGCGCTTTGCCTTGCGCACGTCGAAAGTCTCCGTCGCACGGTCGACGGCATTCAGCGTCGCCGCCGTGTTGACGAAACCGTGCTGCACCATGTTGCCGGCGGCGTGTCCGGTCAGCAGGGCATTCTCCGAAAGCCTCATGCGCGGCGCGGTCCCGTGACCGAGACGTTCTTCGGGCACAAAGGCTGCTCCAAGCTTGCGCCGCCGGCTGATCGAGAGATGTCCGGCCGCGATTCCCTCGATCACGATCGTGCCGGGGTCACTGGCGAGCCGCTCGCCCGACAATGCCGCAAACAACTCGTCCTGTCCGTTCCCGGCTACGCCCGCGATGCCCAAGATTTCTCCGCCTCTGAGCTCCAATGAGATGCCTTTGAGGCGCACGCCATGCGCATCGTCGGGTTCGAGGTTGAGATCGTTGATCACCAGCCGTGGCACGGTGATCTTGCGGCTTGCCGCCGGCTTCACTTCCTTGATTTCGGTGCCGACCATCATGCGCGCCAGCGAGGCGGCGGTCTCCGCTTTGGGATTGCAGGTCGATACCTTCTTGCCGCCGCGCAGGATGGTTGCCGTATCACACAGCCTCTTCACCTCTTCGAGCTTGTGGCTGATGTAGAGAATTGCACGCCCTTCGCTCTTGAGGCGCTCGAGCACGACGAACAATTGGTCGGCTTCCTGCGGCGTCAGCACCGCGGTTGGCTCGTCCAGGATGAGAAATCTGGGATTCTGCATCAACGCGCGGACGATCTCGATGCGTTGACGTTCGCCCACCGAAAGCCGCCAGACCTCGCGCTTGGGATCGAGCGGAAGCCCATAGCTGCGAGACACCTGCTCAAGCCGCGCGGACATCTCCCTGAACGATTCCTTGCCATCGAGGCCGAGTGCAACGTTCTCGGCAACGGTGAGGTTGTCGAAAAGCGAGAAGTGCTGAAACACCATCCCGATGCCGCGGGCGCGAGCCTGCGACGGACCCGACAGCACCATGGTCTGGCCTTCCCAGCGCAGTTCGCCCTCGCTGGGTTGCACCAGACCGTAGATGGTCTTGACGAGGGTGGACTTGCCTGCGCCGTTCTCGCCGAGCAACGCATGGATCTGCTGCGACCAGACGTCGAGATCGATCTTGTCGTTGGCGAGGAAAGAACCGTATCGCTTGGTCAGGCCGACCGTCTGCAAGAGCGGGGTGGCACTCGTGCGCGGCGCGGCCGATGTCGTGTCTCGCATCCCAGGACTATCGCATTCGTGAGGAGAGGGAGCGGCAATAGTGAGCCAGTTTGCCTGCATGCGTAAGTAGCAAAAAGCGCCAGCGCTTGCTCAAGCCTTCGGCATAGTTGAGCTTTCCCGTCAGTCCACCGGGTGCGTCCGCGGTGCGCGCGGCTTGGCGCCGTTGGCCGACCATGCACCCGAACTTCGCTGTTGCAGAATTGTGACTGTCGATCCAATTCGCACAGGGGTAGGCATCGATGGTGGAAATTTGAGCAGAGCGTGACGGCGCGGCTTTGTCTGGCTTTTTCGCGTGTCGACGGCGCTCCGCGCGTTGCGCGGAAATGTCGCGGAAGCCGAACAATGATGGGCATAATTCGAAAAGTTCTGAATTCAATCGAAGCAAAATCTTTGGCGCGCTAAATCCGATCGAGCCGGACCAACTCGCAGAGGTTGTTGATCAAACTCGCATCAGCAGCTGAAGAAACTTCAGGCTTCCTGTCCGCCCCGAAGCTGCGCAAGGCTCCCATTGAAGCCTGAATTCCTGACGCTTCACTTTGGGGGTCTTCACGATGTTCAATTTCCGCCGAACCCTGTCAGCCGCCGCGCTATCGCTCGGGCTGATACCGGCAGCCACTAACCTTGCAAGCGCCGCCGATCTGCCGGTCAAGGCGCCGAAGCCGGCCGCCGACCTGCCTTTCTTTCTGGTGATCGATGACCGGGTGACCTACTCGTATATCTTCTCCGGCACCGATCCCGGCGTCTTTTCCGTCCGTCCCGACGGCAGCATCAACGGAAAGACCGCCAAGCAGGTCTACTCGTTCACGCACTTCGACATCTGGGCCTACGGGCAGAACTTCTTCACGATCTCGATGTTCAAGTCGGATCACAACGACCCGGCTTCGCCGTGCTCGAACGTTGGCGTGACCATCACCGGAGCTCCAGCCACCTGCGCCGGCGCTACCGAGATCTACGGCCTGTTCCGTTCGACTTTCGGCTGGAATCAGATCTTCAACACGAAGGCGTTCAGCATGGGGCCGCTGAACAACATCTCGTTCGAAGTCGGCATGGACGCCAATACGGAGAACAACTTCCTCGCGCCGGCCAAGCGTGACGTCGTTGCCGGTCTCCAGTTCGAATTCAATCTTCCCTACAAGGGCTACATCAACGTGTCCCCGCTGATGTACTACGAGTTCTTCAACCACAATGCGTTCGACCAGTGCGGTCTGTTCGGCGCGGGCGTACCGGGCGTGAGTTGCATCAGCGACGGCAACACGAAATTCAAGCCGACATGGGCCGTCGAAGTGAACTACTACATGGATCTCGGCTTCCTGCCCGAGAACATGCAGTATTTCTCGATCAGCGGCCGCGCCGGCTGGTATGGCAAGAAGGGCACCGAGAACGAGCCGATGGCCTTCAACCCGGTCACCAATGTCAGCACGGCGGTCGAGCTCAACTCCGAGCCGATCCGCCTGACCTTCGATGCGAGCAAGGCGTTCTGGGGTCCGAAATACTCGCACTTCGTCGACGTCTGGGTCGCCTATCGCTATTGGCAGAACAAGTTCGGCCTCGACCACGCCAAGAGTGTCGTCTGTAACGTCGCTGCCGGCGTCAGCAATAATTCCTGCACCGAGGAATCGCTCTATTCCGGCATCAGCGTGAAGTTCTGATCCACCCGGACCGCTCCACCGGGTGGCACTGATGGCGCCGCGATGTTCCCCGCGGCGCCATTCTTCTTTCTCCAGGGGAAGGGGGCGAAGCCTGGCCAGCTCAGCTCTTCCGCCAGACACCTTGATGCAGCGCCGCGGCCTCCGTCTCCAGCAGCGGTCCGACGATCTCGGTCGACCGCTGACCGCTGCGGAACACCTCACGGCAAGGGAGGTCGAGCGTCGGGTTCTCGGGGTGGTCGCCGGTGAGCTCGCGCAAGGCATGCTCGCTCAGGCCGTAGACGAGGCGGCCGATGCCGGCCCAGTAGATTGCGCCCGCACACATGGCGCAAGGCTCGGCGGAGGAATAGAGCGTTGCCTGCAGCAAGACGTCGGCTGGAAGGGTCACGCAGGCCTGCGTTGCGAGCAACCGCTCGGCATGCGCCGTGCCGTCGCGAGCAGGCATGAAGCCATTTTCGGCTTCAAGCAGCACCCGCCGGTCGTGGTCGACCAGAACGGCGCCGAAGGGATGATTGCCGTGGGTCAGCGCGCGGCGCGCCACGTCGAAAGACTGTCGCAGAAAATGCTCGTCGGCTTGCGCCTGACTCAATGCCGGGATGTCAACCATGAGCGTTTGCGGTCCCCTCCATCGACTACGGGCAGCTCGTGGCCTGCCGAAAGCCGCCCTGACCGGTCCTCGCCGTCGTCGCGGCGGTGACGTTCGGGTCGATGATCGAGATGCGCATCGGGCCGGTCCTACACCATTCCCTTGCCTGCGTCCGATCCGTGACGCCTTTGCCGAGCCCGAAGTGCAAGAATCACAATCAGCGCCAGCAGAATGACGAGAAAGGAAACCGCGCTGGTCAGGGTCCCCAGCGCATAGATGTCCGGCTTTGTAACGGTCGTCGTCAAGCCCTGCAAATCAAGCGGCAAAGTGTTGACGGAGCCGATGGTCTGGCTTGAGCGTGCGAGTTCGTCCCAGGACAGGGTAAATCCAAACAGGCCGATACCCACGACGGATGGCAATATGATCGGCAGCACGACATACCGAAATGTCTGCCAGGGTGTCGCGCCCAAGTCGCGCGCCGCTTCTTCAAGGCGGCTATCGAACCTGTTGAAAATCGCAAACATGATCAGCAGGCCAAAGGGCAGGGTCCAGGTCAGGTGAGCACCAAGACCCGACGTAAAGAGCCCCATCGCCGTCGTCCAACCTGCAGCGCCGCTCTTGATGATGAAATCGTCAAGCAGGCGGAATTCCAGGCGATGCCGAGCGAGGTGATAATCGACGGCATGATCAGGCTGGCGATGGCAACATAGAACAGGAAGGACGCACCGCGAAACGATCTGCGGAAGGCCAGGCCGGCCGAAACCGAGAGAACGACCGTAAGCACCATGACGACGAGGCCAAGCTGAAGCGATCGTTTGAAGGACGCCCCGATGTCGATGATGCCCGAACCGGAGAACACCTTGCCGAACCAGACGAGGGACACGCCATTCATTGGAAAGGTCAGGCCACCTTCGGGCCCCTGAAACGACAGGATGTAGATCGCGAACATCGGTCCGTAGAGAAACAGGACGTAGGCCGTGAAAAACGCGGCGAGAAAATAGAAAGATCGCGGCCGCTTCTCGCCCATCTCACAGTTCCTTGCGGATATTGACGACTCGCGTCAGCGCCGAAATGATCAGGATCGTGATGCCGAGCAGGATGACCGCATTGGCCGCGGCGCGGGAAATTGCAACGCATTCAGGCGTGCCTCGATGATCTTGCCTGCGGATGCAATCTGTTGGCCGCCCATCACCCCGACCGTGACAAAATCACCCATGACGATCGTGATCACGAAGATCGAGCCAATGACGATTCCGGGCTTTGCCAGGGGAATGATGATGTTCACCAGGGTTTGCCACCCGGTCGCGCCGGCGTCATAGGCGGCTTCGATCAACCGCTTGTCGATGCGGATCATCGAATTGAAGATCGGCACCACCATGAAGAACGTAAAGAGGTGAACCAGAGCAAGTACGACGGAAAACTCCGAGAACAGCAGCCACTCCAGCGGTTGCTTGATCAGGCCCGCGGCCTCGAGGCCCCGGTTGACCAACCCGTTCCGGCCAAGAAGCGGAATCCAGGCAATCATGCGGATCACGTTCGACGTCCAGAACGGGATGGTGCAAAGCAGGGTGAGCACGATCTGCCAGGTCTTGGACCGGACGTGGAATGCGAGAAAATAGGCGACGGTGAAGCCGATCAGAAGGGTCAGGACCCAGGTCAGCAGGCATAATTCCAGCGTCTTCAGATAAGTCTTCAGGATGGTGCAGAGGTTGGGCAGTTCGACAATGCATCCCTCGAACGTATCGGTGTAGCCTCGCAGGCTGAAGGCCGGGATCATCTCATATTCGTTGTAGTCCCACGCGCTGACAATCGTCACGAACAGCAGCGGCAGCAGGAAGAACAGTGCGAAAACGAGCATCATCGGTGCGGCCTGAAGCCACGCCACGAAGGATTTCCGGTCTTGCATCATTGAAATGTCGATTGCGGTGATGGTGAAGAAGGATTTGCCGGGCGCTTGGCCCGGCAAATCCGTTAGGCGGCATCAAGCGGCGATGAACTCATTCCACTTGCGCACCATGTAGTCGTTCTCATCCATCACGGCGTTCCAGCAGGCGACGGCGCCCATGCGGTCGTCGTAGGATCCTCCGTCGCGCTTGGCTCCGGCCTTCTCGAGAACCGTGCCGTCCGGCGCCTTGATGTCGCTGACGGCGGCCTTGCCTTCCATCCAGTAGCCCCATTCGTCCGCCGTCATGTTGGCCTTGGCGGTGGACAGTACGGCCGAATAATAGCCCTGGCGGTTGAGATAGGCGCCTGCCCAGCCCGACAGATACCAGTTCACGAACTCATAGGCCCAATCGAGCTTTGCTCCGGAAACTGCCTTCGATACGCAGAATCCCGATGCCCACGAGCGATAGCCTTCCTTGAGCGGCTGGAACACGCAGGGGATTCCCATCGAGCGCACCTTGGTGACCGCGGGCGACCACATCGACTGGATCACGGTTTCACCCGACGCCATCAGGTTGCCGGACTCGTTGAAATCCTTCCAGAACGCGCGGAACTGGCCGGCCTTCTTGGCTTCCGTCATGATCTTCATGGTGAGGTCTATCTCGGCCTTGGTCATGTTGCCCTTGTCGGCATAGGTGTGCTGACCGGTGGCTTCGACCACCATCGCGGCATCCATGATTCCGATCGACGGAATGTTGAGAATCGAGGCCTTGCCCTTGAATTCAGGATTGAGCAGTTCGGTCCATGATGAAATTGGCCGCTTGATCAGATCGGGCCGGATGCCGAGCGTATCGGCATTATAGACCGTCGGGATCAGCGTCACGAATTCGGTCGGCGTTTTGGAGAACGTCTTGGAGTTCGCGCCCTCAAGATAAAGCACCTTCCACGGTGCGGTGCCCTGATCGCCGATCTTCTTGCCGTTCGGCAACTGACCCTTGGTGAACACCGGGGTGATGTTGTCAAACTCTTTGATCTTCTTGGCATCCAGCGCGAAAATATTGCCCGACGGCACCAGCTTCTTCAGCGAGAAATATTCCGTATCCAGCACGTCGAACGAGTTCGGCTGGGTGATCACGCGTTTGGTCACATCGTCGGTGGTGGCGGTGATGTATTCGATCTTGATCCCGGTGTCGGCCAAGCATTTCTTCGAAATCTCGTCACCTTCGTTCACCGCCGTTCCGAGATAACGCAGAACCTTCGGATCGGCCGCCTGGACATAGGGAAATCCGGTAATTGCGCCCGAACCCGCCGCAAGGCCGGCAGCTCCGGCCGCGCCCTTCAGCACGGCGCGACGGCTGATGCCACGATTGAGTTTCGAGGATTTGGTCATGACTGTCTCCCTTGGTGCCACGGCGCCGTTTCGGGCGATTGGACGATTGCAGAACGGGTGGTCTTGAGAACGCTGGCTTGCGCTGGGTCCCATGTGGCGAGAACGCGCTCACCTACGGCGTAGTTGTTCGCATCGAACTGGGTTTCCGTGACCTGGGCCGAGATCTCGGATCCGCCGTCGATGGCAATGACCACGCGGACATAGGTCCCCTGGTATTCGACCTCGCTGACGGTGCCGGCGACGGACGGACCGGCGACGGTTTCGCTCGATCTTTTCAGCATCAGCCGATCAACCCGGACGGCGAAGGTCCCGGAGCCCGCCGCAATGACATTATGGCCGCCGATG
>NZ_LGTB01000060.1 GCF_001238275.1 Bradyrhizobium viridifuturi | reverse complement strand
GCTCCGAGAGCGTATGCCGCATCGGGATCAACGGCTTTTGCGGCGCGCGCTTCACGGTGGAGCGATAGTCCGGCGACAGCCGCGCGGGATGGATGCGGTTCGAAGCGACCGGATAGATCAACGTCATGTGCTTGCTCCAGGCAGATTGGCGCATGTGCCCGGCGTCAGACCGGCGCCTTGAAATCATACGAAATGCGGCCGGCCGGCAGATAGAACAGCGCAATGACCGCGCCGCCTCTGACTTCCGGATAATGCCGGCTGCCGGGATCCGGCGCGGTCCAGCCGGGTCCTTGCCAGCCCTGCAGCCCCTTCAACTCGGCGCCCTTGTCGAGGGGAACGACGAGATTGAGTTCGCCATAGGGGTGACCGTGATACTGCCCGCGCAACACGTCATGATCGTCGTCGTCCTTGAAACGGCGTGGATCGGCGCTGTTCATGTAGACCGCGGTGATGCTGAACTGGAACGTCTCAGGGACCGGCTCGAGGATGCGGCTACGCCGATAGTTCGGGCCCTCGACCTCCTGGTTCGCGGCCCAGCCCTCCTCGACTCCCGTTTTGATGAGGCGAGCGAGATCCTGATAGAGCGCGCTCGTCTCTCCATACGTCTCGTTGAGCCAGCGCTCCATCGCCGCGCTCGGCGTCATGTCCTTGACTTCGCGCAGAAACGGAATGCTACGTTCGATCAGCTGTTCACGGCTTCCCATGGCTTTCTCCTGTTCTAATCTTCGAATCCCTTGAAGGAGACGAATGCCTCCAGATCTGCGCGCGGCATCAGCCGCGCCCTCCCGCGCTCCCTCGGGTGACCCACCGAGATTCCGCAGGCGACCATCTGCTCGGCCGGGATCGACAACGCCGGACGCAAGATCCGGTGATACTTCGCGAAAGTTTCCTGCGGACAGGATTGCAGCCCGCGTCCGACCGCCGCCAGCATCACGTTCTGGATGAACATGCCGAGATCGAGCCAGCTTCCCATCGCGAGGCGGCGATCGATGGTGATGATCAGCCCAACGGGTGCGCCGAAGAAGCCGAAGTTCTTCGCGGTCTGCCTGCTCCGCGCCGCGGCGTCGCTTTGCGCGATACCGAGCGAGCCATAGAACAAGCGCCCGAACTCCTGGCGGCGGCCGAGATATGGCTCGGGAAACTCGCTGGCGTAGTATTGATATTCGGAGACGTGCTCGCTCGGCTCCGTCTCAAACGCGTGCAGCAGCGCAGCCGACACTTCGGCCTTGGCGGTGCCCGCGAGCACATAGACGTGCCAAGGCTGGATGTTGGCGCCGCTCGGCGCGAACCGCGCCACGCGCAGGATCTGCTCGATGGTCGCGCGCGCGACCGGGCTGCCCGAGAACTCGCGGCACGAGAGCCGGCTCGCGATCACCTCGTCGATCGGATTGTGCGCAACGCCGCGCGTAGCGTCCGGTTCGATCACGACTTCTTCACAAGCGGACATCCGCCGTCCTCCATCGGTCTGAAGGCTTCTTCGCCGGGGATCGTGGCCAGGAGCTGGTAGTAGTCGAACTGGTACTTCGACTCCTCGGGAGACTTGACGCGGAACAGATACATGTCGCGAATCAGCCGGCCATCCTGACGGATCTTGCCGTCGCGGGTCATGAAATCGTTGACCGGCAGTTCCCGCATCTTGGCGGCCACGGTCGGCCCATCGAGCGTGCCTGCAGCTTCGACTGCCTTGAGATAGTGCATGACGGCGCCATAGGTCCCGGCATGGATCATGGTCGGCACCTTCTTGGTCTTCTCGATGAAGCGCTTCGACCATGCCCGCGTCTCGTCGTTAAAGTCCCAATAGAACGCCGAGCTGAGCATCAGGCCTTGCGCGCTTTGCAGCCCGAGGCTGTGAATGTCGGCGATGAAGACGATCAGGCCGGCAAGCTTCTGGGTGCGCGTCACTCCGAATTCGCCCGCCTGCTTGACGGCGTTGATGAAATCACCGCCGGCATCGGCCAGCGCGATCACGTCCGCCTTGGAGGCTTGCGCCTGCAACAGGAACGACGAGAAATCGGGCGTGTTGATCGGATGCTTCACCGCGCCGAGCACCTTGCCGCCGGTGGCATCGATCACCTTGCGGCTGTCAGCCTCGAGCTGCGCGCCGAGCGAGTAGTCAGCCGAAAGGAAGAACCAGGACTTGGCGCCGAGCCGCGAGATCGCCTTGGTCGCGCCCTGCGACAGCGCGTAAGTGTCGTAGGTCCAATGGATGCCGGTCGGCGAGCACTCGTCGCCCGTCAGGCGGGACGTCGCCGCGCCGGTAGCGAGGAAGAGCTTCTTCTTGTCGCGGGTGATGCCCTGCACCGCCAGCGCGACGGCGGAATTCGGGACGTCCAGGATCGCCTCGACGTTGTCGTTCTCCAGCCACCGCCGGGCGATCGCTGCGCCGATGTCGGCCTTGTTCTGATGATCCCCCGCGATGATCTCGATCGGGCGCCCGAGCACCCTGCCCTTGAAATCGTCCACCGCCATCTGCGCCGCAACGACCGATCCCTGACCGCCGTTATCGGCGTAGAGCGACGACATGTCGGTCAGCACACCGAGCCTGACCGGCCCGTTCTGGGCAATCGCAGGTGCTGCGAGCATCGCGAGCGCCAGCACCAATCCGAGCGACCTGCACGCACCACCCTGGTTCGATTTCACCGAGGCATTGATCATGTTGTTTCCTCCCAACCCGGCGGCCGCACTCTTGGCCAGAACACGGGATTGCGGAAGTGAAAGTCTTGCAGGGTGATCCTGAACCGGCTTCAGAACGCCGACGGCGGCAAAGCGGCAACCTGCCCCGGAAAATCCGGCCGGTTGCATCAGCCGGGCGCCTGGCCTTAACTGCGTGCGATCGCAAATTTCCGCACAGGCGCGCGATCCGCTACCGACGGGACTCTCATCGTGTCCGTTTCGTTCAAGACATTGGACCTGAACCTGCTCAAGGTGTTCGACGCCGTGATGGAGGAGCGCAGCGTGCTGCGCGCCAGCCAGAAAGTCGCACTGAGCCAGTCTGCGGTGAGCCACTCGCTGGCACGGCTGCGCGAGATGCTGGATGACGAGCTGTTTGTCCGCACCGCGACCGGCATGCAGCCGACGGCGCGCGCGTTGACGATGGCGCCGCAGGTTCGCCAGGCGCTGCGGTCGCTCGAGACGGCCGTCGAGCTGCCGACCTTCGTACCGGCGAAATCCACCAAGCTGTTTACGCTGGCCGCCAACGACTTCACCACGATGGTGTTGGCGCCGCCGCTGTTGAAAATTCTCGGCCGCGAGGCTCCGGCGATCGATCTCACGATCAAGCCGGTGACGCGGATCGATCTGGCAGAGCAGATCGACCTCGGCCGCATCGACGTTGCGATCGGCGTGTTCTCGTCGCCGCCGAGCCGCTTCCACACCGCCCTGCTATTTGAATATGACGACGTGCTGATCGTCGGCAA
The DNA here is from genome assembly GCF_001238275.1 of Bradyrhizobium viridifuturi. Lineage (GTDB taxonomy): Bacteria > Pseudomonadota > Alphaproteobacteria > Rhizobiales > Xanthobacteraceae > Bradyrhizobium > Bradyrhizobium viridifuturi. The sequence continues at coordinate 44,463 of NZ_LGTB01000060.1, read as the reverse complement.
GAAGCGCAAGCTCGGCCGGCTCGACAACGCGAAGCTCGCCAACCTGCCGCTGGTTGTCGTCTCGTTTGGCGGCGAGCAGGAGGGCGCGATCGGCGGCTTCATCTCCGAGCGCGGGCTTGCCCGCCGTTCGGAGATGTACGACCGCCCCGCGCTGGAACGGGCGCTGTCCGACAGCGACCGGCCGCCGCGGATCGCGGTCTCGCTGCCGCACTTCCTCGCACTGCCTGCGTTGCTGATCGATTCCGAACTCGCCGCGATCGTTCCGCGGCCACTGGCGCGGGCGCTCGAGGCGGCGCACGCGATCACGGCCCATGAACTGCCCTACACCACGACGCCCGTGGAAGTCCGGCTGCTGTGGCACGAACGCGTCGAGGGCGAGCCGTCGCACGAATGGCTTCACGAGGTGCTCCGGCGCGCCACCGAGGAACTGAGGCGCGGCCGCTAGCAGCCGCACGCGATCCTCGGCCCACCCTCATTGCGCGGCCATGGCGCCGGACATCGGAACCCAGCGTTCGCCATCAAAACGCTGCGGCCGCAGCGATGTGATCAGGCGATAATCGTCCGGGCTGCTGTTGACCGTGATGCCCGGGATCAGGCCGGGGAGCGCGAGGTTCTTCAGCGCGGTGGCCTGCTTCATGATGTTCTGCCGGGACAGATCGTCGCCGCAGGCCTCAATGACCTTGGTCATCAGCACGGCGACATTCCAGCCGGTGAAGTTGAGCTGATCCTCGATATCGCCCTCGGGATAGTACTTCTTCATGAAAGCCAGCCACTCCAGATAGGCGGGATCGTTGGCCCATTCGGGATCGCCGACCGACTTGGTCGGTGTCGCCGAGATCGCACCCTTGGCGTTTTCGAGCCCGGCCGGCTTGAGGATGGTCGGCACGAAGTTGCTGCCGATCGGCAGGAACTGCTGTGCATGCCAACCGAGCTCGCCCGCCTTGCGGATCGCCTGCGAGGTGAACTTGCCGGTCGACGCATTGAGAAAGATGTTGGCGTTGGTGCTGGCCAGCGAGACCACCTGCGAATCGACCGTCGGCGATGTGACCTCGTAGGGCGACGCCGCGACAATCTCGGCCTTGGGATCGAGCCGGGCCAGCTCGGCCTTGAAGCTGCGGAGATATTCCCGGCCGTAGTCGTCGTTCTGGTACAGCACGGCGACGCGCGAAGCGGGCGTGTGCTCGGCCACCAGCCGCGCGTAGATCGCGGCCTCGGTGCTGAACAGCGTCATGCCCGAAATGGTGTAGGGGCTGGTCTTCGGGTCGGCGAAGCGCGCGCTCGCCGCGAACACGAACAGCTGCGGGATCTTCTTGCCGTTGAGATATTTCTGCACCGCGGCGTTCTGCGCGGTGCCCATGCTGCCGAAGATCGCGACCGCCTCGTCATTCTCGATCAGCCGGCGCGTCTGCTCCACGGCCTTCGGCGGGCTATAGCCGTCGTCGAGCGAGATCAGCTTGATCTTGTGACCGTTGATGCCGCCACGATCGTTGATCATCTGGAAATAGCGGGTCTGCACCTTGCCGACCGCACTCAGCGCCGATGCCGGCCCGCTATAGGGCATGGTTTGCCCGAGAATCAGTTCAGTCTCGGCCGCCCGGGCCGAGACGCAAGCAGCGACCAAGGCCGCAAACGTGACGATCGCGCGAAGTCCGCGCATGTACTCCTCCCCTGTTTTCTTACCTGGAATATTCTTCTCAGGAAGATAATTGTCAACCGCGACGAAAGTCCGCAAATGGCCGCTTCGCGGAGTGACGTCCCCGGCGCGCAGCTATGCCGGGAACTTGCAAGGCGACACGATGATGTGGCGGTGTTAGATTGCTGCGATGCATGGTGCCGGCGCCTTGGCGCGGGACGAAGGGGACTGGAAGGGAATGAAGAAGAGCAGCGTGTCACGCCGCACCGAACCTGCGATCAAGCAGCCGACGACACCCGACAGCACCCTCTACGACGACATCGAGGCGGCGTGGCTGGAACAGCGTCCCGACCTCGACCTCGCCGCCGCCTGCACATTGCTGCGGCTGGAGCGCGTCAACCAGCTGCACGAAATGCGCCTGCAGGCGATCGCGAAGGCCGTCGGGCTGCAGACCGGCGAGCTTTACGTCTTGCTGGCGCTCAGGCGCTCGGGAAAGCCGTACGAGTTGCGCCCAACCGACCTGTTCCGCGCGCTTCTCGTCACGTCGGGTGCCATGACCAAGCGCGTGGCGCGGCTCCAGGAAGGCGGCTTCGTGCTGCGCGTCTCCGCCAGCGATGATGGCCGCTCGGAGCTGGTCCGCCTGACCGCCAAGGGTCTTGCGGCTGCCGACCGCGGTATTGCCGAGGTCGCGAGAGTGGTCGAGGGCGTGACCGAGGCCAGCGGGCTGACCAAGGCGGAGCTCGCGATGCTCGACCGCTGCCTGCGCAAGCTCCTTGCCGTCCGATCCGTGAAGGCGACGAAGAAGTCCAGCCGGCTTGCAGCGGATTAGCAGCGGCGCCGGTGGCACTACGCGACGGCCTTGCTGCCCGTCTTCAGGAGCGATCTGAGATCGCTCGAGCTGTCTGCCACCTGCTCGGGCGCCGGCGTTATCCCGGCCGCGATCAGCCGCCGCGCCACCATCTGATCGGCGGGATTGTTGATGCTGTCGACCGCGACCAGCTTGCCCTGCCGATAGTTGAACATGGAGAACCGGCCGGATTCGATCTCGCCGCGGATCTCGGTCCGGTCGCAGCGCGAAGCGAGCCCGACGATCTGGAGCTTGAGATCGTGCTGATCCGACCAGAACCGCGGCACGCTGTCGTACGGCTCATAGCGGTCGGCGATCGCGAGACCGACAACCCGTCCCTGGTCCTGCGCGTGCTGGACCGACTCCAGCCTGATCCAGCCCTCCGCGAACCGGCTGTAGTGATTGGCGCAGTCGCCGGCGGCGTAGATGCCCGGGCATGCCGTCCGGCCGTGCGCATCCACCACGATGCCGTTGGCGCATTCGAGGCCCGCGGCAGCGGCGAGCTCGTCATTGGCGATGCCGCCAATCCCGACGACGACAAGGTCCGCGGGAAGATGGATGCTTCCGGCCAGCTCGACCGCAGCAACCCGCCCACTCGTTCCGATCAATGCCGAGACCGCTGTGCCGAACTTCACCGCAACGCCCGCCGAGGTATGAACGTCGAGCAGGAAACGCGACACTGCCGGAGACACGGCCCGTTCGAGCAATCGCGACGCCGCCTCGATCACCGTCACCCGTTTGCCGAGCCTGGATGCCGAGGACGCGACCTCGAGCCCGATGAAGCCGCCGCCAATGATCACGATCTCGCGGGCCTCGCCGAGCCGCGCCCTGAGATCGGCGGCTTCGGCGATCGACCTGATATAGCAGACCCCGTCGAGCTCGGCGCCGGAGACCGCGATCCTCCGTGCGCGCGAGCCGGTAGCGATGACGAGATTGTCGAAGCCGAGCGCCGCGCCTCCGTTCAACACTACCTGGCCGGCGTTGCGATCGATCTCGACAACGCGGTGGCCCAGACGCAGATCGATTCGGTTGTCGGCGAAGACGGCCTCGTCGTGCATCAGGAGGCCCTGCGCGCCGATCTCGCCGAGCAGAAAATCCTTTGACAGCGGCGGCCGCTGATAGGGCAGTGCGTTCTCATCGGCGATCACGGTCACCGGCTCGGTATAGCCCGCATCACGCGCGGTGAGCGCTGCCTGGATGCCGGCATAGGAGGCGCCAATGACGACGAGGCCACTCACAGTTTGACGCCCGCACTGCTTTCGCCGGCGGCTTCCAGGGCAGCGCCGCCGTCGAGCTGCACATAGACCTCGCCATCGCGGATCTCGACCTTGAATGCCGCGATATCCTTATAGGCGCTCGACCGGCATTTGCCGTCGCGCACGTCGAACATCGCGCCGTGCAGCGGACATTCGATCACGTGACCTTCGAGGAAGCCCGTCGAGAGCAACGCGAACGCGTGCGAGCAGACGTCGTCGGTTGCGAAGATATCGTCGCCGAACTTGTAGAGCGCGACGCGCCGCTCGCCCACCCTGAAGCCTAGCGGCTCCCCTTCCGATAGTTTCGCGGCAGCGCAGAGATGGTGCCAGTTCATGTGAAATCGTCTCCGGACCAAGGCTGAGACATGGGCGCGGACGTTACGTCCGCGCCCGGCTTGCGATCCGATCAGCGGGGAATCTGCCGCCAATCCTCGGCGGCGGAGGCGAGGCGGCCGCCGACTGCGCGGATGTCCTTGTAGGACATGGTCTCGCTCTGGCCACTCTTCGGCGGCTTGCCGGCCATGAAGCCGCGCACCTCGTCGAGCAGCTGGCGGCGCACCCTGACGATCGCCTGGTCCGCCGAACAGAGATACTCCTGCGAGCGGTCGACGATCGGACCCATGCTGACCATGACCACAAAATCCTCGATGACGATCTCGTGGAATCCGGTGCTGTTGCCGGCATCCATGATCTGGCGGTTCTGCCCCCAATTGTTGGATTGATCGCCCGGCAGGCCGCCGGCCATCGGCCACTGGTTGGCGCGCTGCACCTTGCGCCAGGAATCCACCGGCTTCTCGGGATTGTAGAAGATGTACCACTGGATCAGGTTCTCGTCGTCGATCGGCACCGCGATGATCGCGGTGCGATCCTGCTGCGGCCCGGAATAGATCGGCGCGATCAAGCCGTAATAGGGCATCACGAACTCGGTGACGCGGGCGAGGCACGATCCGTCCGGTCCGGTGCGCAACGCCGCGGCGCGGAAGCCGTAGGCCTTCTTCTCGAACTCGTAGCCCACTTCAGTGTTGACGCGCGTCGCGCCAAAATCGGTCGACGAGGTCGCGGTCCAGCTTTGGTGCAGCAGCGCGACATGCGAGGAATCGATGGTCGCCTCGACGCCCTGCAGCCAGTTTGCATTGAGCTCGATGCCGGCCGTGTAGACCTGGTCCGGCGGCAAATCCATCCATTCGAAGTCGGGCGCAGGCGGCGCCGTGCCCGCGCCGAGCCAGACCCAGATCAGGCCGGCGCCTTCGCGCACCGGATAGGATTTCGCCCTGACCGTCTTGGCGAATTCCCTGGGATTGTTCGGCTCGTTGGGAACGTCCAGCACCTCGCCATCGGCCTTGATCTTCCAGCCGTGGAACAGGCAGGTCAGCGAGCAATCGTCGACCCGTGCCAGCGCCAGCGAGGCGCCGCGATGGGGACAGGCCTCGTCGAGGAAACCGACGGTGCCGTCGTTGCCCCTGAACGCGACGAAGTTGCGCCCGAACAGCTTGACGCGAACCGGCGCCTCGCCCTTGCGCACGCGCACCGAGAGCACAGCCGGCAGCCAGTAATGCTGGCGCAGCATCCGTCCCATCGGCGCGTCACCCGTGACGCGGCACAGCAATTCGTTCTCTTCCCTGGTGACCATCGCGAAACCTCCCTGTTGACGCCTTCAACGCTCCCGACCTAATATCTTCCTAGGAAGATTATTGTCAAGATACCTTCCAGAGAAGCCATATCGGGAGATCGCATGACCAAGGGACGCCTCGAGGATCGCATTGCACTGGTGACGGGAGGAAGCCGCGGGGTCGGCAAGGGTGTGGCGATCGGCCTTGCCGAATCCGGCGCGACCGTGATCGTCACGGCACGGACGCGCAATAGCGGCGGATCGGAATGGCCAGGTTCGCTCGACGAGACCATTGCCGCGATCGACGAGGCCGGCGGCCGCGGCATCGGCGTGCTGTGCGATCATTCCGACGATGGTTCGGTGAAGGAGGTCTTCGACCTGATCCGGCGCGACCACGGACGGCTCGACGTGCTCGTCAACAACGTGTTCGCGGCGCCGAACGTGATGCCGGTGAATGTGCCGTTCTGGCAGGTGCCGGCCTCGCTATGGGACACCATGCACCGCGTCGGCCTGCGTTCGCATTTTATCGCCAGCCAGTTCGCTGTGCCGCTGATGCTACCGCAAGGGCGTGGCCTGATCGTCAACACGTCATCAGGCGGCGGCATCCGCTACACCTTCAACGTGCCGTTCGGCGTGCAGAAATCTGGCGTCGATCGCATGGCGCGCGACATGGCGCACGAGCTGCAGCCATTCGGCATTGCCGCGGTCTCGATCTGGCCCGGCTACATCAAGAGCGAGAAGCTTGCGGCGCAGCCCGACCGCGTGCCGCCGGCTCTCGCCAGGCTAATTACGGAACGCGGCGAAACGCCGGTGTTCGCCGGACGCGCCGTGGCTGCGCTCGCTGGCGATCCCAACATGATGGCTAAGAGCGGCCAAATCCTGCTCGCCTCGGAGTTGGCGGCCGAATACGGCTTTACCGATGTCGACGGAAAGGTCCCGCCGGCGCCAAGCCGCGATCCGGCGCCGCTTTCGGTGTTCAAGCCGAACATCATGCCCTGAGGAAGAAGCAACCCATGCGCGTCGCGATCGAAGCATTGGCCCCATTTGCGGGACGAGACCGGCAGCGGCTATCGCTCGCAATCTTCACCGGCTTCGCCTGCGCGGTCTCGATCGCGAAAACTTTGCCGCTGGCGATGAGCGTGACATCAGCATTTCCAGCGCCGCTGTGCGCCGAGATCTCGTCGTTCACGTCAGCGCTGAACAAGGTCGAGGTGATTTCGTCGTATGCCCTGCCTGACGTCCCAGGCAAGCGGGTCACGGTGGTGCCGCGTCAGCCATGGGCCGGGCGGAGTTCAAGAGCACGGATGATTGGGAAAATTATCGGTTGAACCCGATAGATTCTCCCAGTGCTGCTCAGCATGCTTATTTTGCTGTACGGTGGGCTCGATCGATTTGATTTCATCAACAATGCCCAACAGCGCGTTCGATCCGGGCAAGCCTGTCCGGGAGACACCGACCGCCACCTGGGACGATCTCGTTGCGTTCAGAAAAGCCGCGAAGAAGCTCGGATACCTTCACGGTTGCAACGGCAGCGTTGGTGACCTGGGAATGGTTGCAGCGCGAGGAGCATGTCTTCTGCGCCTTCGAGATCACGCACTACCGGCCAAAGGAACGGCCCAACAGTGTCAAGATCGTCCATCCCAAGAACGGGCAAGAAGCCTGGTGGCCGCTTTTCGATGACCGGGGAGAAGCCCTCTTCCCGGAGCTGATGGCCGAGCTCGTCGCCATCAAGCAACACGTGGTTTCGGGGCTGGTTTTCCAGCGGAATCACGCGCACCGCAAATCGCTTACCCCGATACCATGGATCGCTAAACGCAAGGATTTGCGGTACCTGCGCAGCGTCATGAAGGACATCGTCGCGGCAGCCGGCATCCGAGCTGAGCTTTCGTTTACCTCGTTCTGCCATGGCGGATTTGCGGAGGGCGCCGACAGCGATCTGACGGACGCGGAACTGCGTGCAGCAGGCCGCCACCGGTCGGCGCGGCAATTGCCGACCTACGCGAAATGGACGCGCAAACAGCCGATATCGGGGACCAGGCAGCGGCGCGAGGAGCGAAAAAAGCAGCCGGTTTGTCGAAATAGACATGGCTGCTTGTCGGAATGACCGCTACGAGGGCTTACCTAAGCTATTGAAAAGCTTGGTGGGCGCACCAGGGCTCGAACCTGGGACCCGCTGATTAAGAGTCAGCTGCTCTACCAACTGAGCTATGCGCCCGGAACTTGTCCGGAAATGACCCTCGCAAGAGAGGCCGTCGTTTAGCAAAGCGATTCCGCGATGTCCAGCAAGCTGGCGCAAGTTTTCCCGACTTTTACAAAGCCGAAAGGCGCCGGATTCCGGCGGCCTTTCATGGGCTTGGCGTAAGCGTCGGCGGCAGGCCGTCAAAGCCGGCCGGAGCGCTCCTGATCCGGACCGTCGTCGCGGTCGAAATGGTCGTGGTCCATGCCGCGGCCTCCGTGTTCCCAGCGGTCCATGCCGCGCTCGGGGCGGTGGCGACGCCAGCCCTCCGCACCGAACCCACGCCCTTCCATATGGGTGAGCATGGAAAGCCGCCGCTTCTGGCCGTCGTCAAGCGTCTTGTAGAGCGGGTCGGCGGCATCGGCGATCTTCTTCAGCGAGGTCGCGGTCGCAGCCATGTTGTCGGCACGCTCGCGCAGGCGGGTGACCGGGTCATCCGGCTTCTGGGCCTTGTCCGCGTCGGTCTTATCCGCAGCCATCCGCGCATTGGCGCGATCCATCCGCATCTTGGCGAAGTCGCGCACCGCGGCCTCCACCGGCGGCCACAGTTTCTCCTGATCCGCGGTGAGCTTCAGTCCGGCGTGGACCGCGGCGATCCGCGCGTCGAGGAAGGCGGCCCGATCCTCGGGGCTCATCCGCATATGGCCGTGAAACCACGGGCGATGCTGGGCATAGACCACGGTCGAACCGGCAATCGTGAGCGCCGCGACGCCGGCGAGCAGAACTTTCTTCATCGAAACCTCCTTTGAAGGTTGCTTGAAGATGATGCCGCTCGCCCTCGCCTTCAACTTACGGATTGGACAGAGAAGCATCCCTTACCAAGATGTAATTCGCTTCATTGCCCGCCAGAAATATCCGAAGCGCAAGTGTTGCGCATTGATTCAGATCATTCCCAATAGCCGCGGCAGCCACAGCGAGATCTCCGGCACGTAGGTGATCAGGCCGAGGAACACCAGCATCGCGCACAGCCAAGGCAGCACCGAGATCGTGATCTCGCTGATGCCCATCTTGGCGATGCTGCTCGCGATGTAGAGGTTGAGGCCAACAGGCGGATGGCACAGCCCGACCTCGGTGTTGACGATCATCAGGATGCCGAGATGCACCGGGTGCACGCCGAGCTTGGTCGCCAGCGGAAACAGGATCGGCGCCATGATCAGGAGAATCGACGACGGATCCATCACGTTGCCGGCGAGCAGCAGGATGACGTTGACGACCAGCAGGAACATCCACACCGAGAAGTTCTTGTCGATGATCCAGGCCGCCATCTCCTGCGGGATCTGCTCATGCGTCATCAGGAACGAGAACAGCACCGCATTGGTGATGATGTAGAGCAGCATCGAGCTCATGCTCGCCGCCTGCAGCAGCACCTTCGGCACCTCGGAGAGCTTGAGCTCCTTGTAGACGAACACGGTGATGAAGAAGGCATAGGTCGCGGCGACCGCGGCGGCTTCGGTCGGCGTGAAGATGCCGCCATAGATGCCGCCGAGCACGATCGCGATCAGCGACAGGCCCCAGATGCTTTCGCGGAATGCGGTGAACTGCTGGCCGATCGTCGCGCGCGGCATCTTCGGATAGCCGTTGCGCTGCGCGACGAAGAACGTCACCGCGGCCAGCATCAGCGCGAGCAGTATGCCCGGCACGATGCCGGCCATGAACAGCGCGCCGATCGAGGTGTTGGTGGACACGCCATAGAGCACCAGGATGATCGAGGGCGGCACCAGGATGCCGAGCGCGCCCGAGGTCGAGATCACGCCGACGCGAAGCGCTTCGGATAGCCGTGATCGACCATTGCCGGCATCATGATCGAGCCGATCGCAACCACCGTGGCGACGCTCGAGCCCGAGATCGCCGCAAACATCGCGCAGGCCGCGACGCCGGCAAGCCCGAGGCCGCCGGGCAGATGCCCGACCAATGAGGTCGTGAATGCGATCATGCGCCGCGCGACGCCGCCGCGGGTCAGGAAGGTGCCGGCGAGGATGAAGAACGGGATCGCCATGATGCCGAAATTGTCGAGGCCGGAAAACAGCTTCAGGCCGACGCTCTCGATCGGTACCTCGGTCATGGTGAACAGGAAGGTGAGCACGGTCAGGCCGAGCGAAATCGAGATCGGCATGCCCGTCAGCATCAGGGCAAACAGCAGTCCGAAAATAAGGGCGGCGCTCATCACGCTTCTCCGAGCGCGACGGGCGCGGTCTTGCTGGTCTCGACGCCGTCGACATGAGAGGCGTCATGATGCGGCAGCTCGTCGGTCCACCAGTAATTCCAGCACACCTGCAGGAAGCGGAAGCACATCAGATAGGAGCCGAGCGGGATGCAGGCGTAAACGATCCAGCTCGGGATCTCCATGTCGGGCGAGACCTGGTCGGTGTGCATCAGCTCGTACACGAACTTGGCGCCCATGGTGCCGACGATCGCGGTGAACAGCGCGCCGCCGAGCAGACCGAAGGTGATGGTGCGCTTGCGCCAGGCGTCATTGAGGCGGTTGATCAGCACGTCGACGCCGACATGGATGCCGGTGCGCACGCCATAGGCAGCGCCGAACTTCGCCATCCAGATGAACATGTAGATGCAGAGTTCCTGCGACCATGCGAGATTGATGCCGAACAAATACGGATAGAGCACGGGCACGTCGACCAGGAAGCGATGCACGACCGTGACGAAGGTCAGGAGCGTCGCGGCCCCCATCAGGCTCGCGATGATGATTTCCTCGAGCCGGTCCAGAATCTTCAGCAGCATTGATCTCCCCCGTCATGGCCTGATGCGGCAACCGGCCACGGCACCCAGGCCGCGGCCTGATGCGGCCGCGGCAGTCGTTGTGATTTGCGGTTCAGATCCGCGTTTTGTTGAGCATGATCCGTCCGGAAAACCGGAGTCTGGTTTTCCGGATCACGCCTCAGTTCATCGGGCTGCGGCCTGTCTCCTTGAGGAATTCGTCGATCAGCGGCTGGCCGACGCGCGAAGCCACGTCCTTGTAGACCGGCATCATCGCCTTGCGCATCGCTTCGTCCTGCTCGGGCGAGAGCGAGATGATCTCGGTCTTGCCGGCCTTCTTGATCGCTTCGAGCGCGTCGTCGTTCTCCTTGGCGGACTGGTTGTTGCCGAACTCGGTGGCTTCCTTCATCGCCTTGGAAAGCTGCTCGCGGATGTCGGCCGGCAGACCGTCCCAGAACTTCTTGTTCACGACCACGACGTAGCCGATGTAGCCGTGATTGGTGACGGTGGCGTACTTCTGCACCTCATGCATTTTCTGGGTGTAGATGTTCGACCAGGTATTCTCCTGGCCGTCGACGACGCCAGTCTGCAGCGCCTGGTAGACGTCGGAGAACGCCATCACCTGCGGGATCGCGCCGAGCGCACGGAACTGGGCCTCCAGCACCTTCGACGACTGGATGCGGAACTTGAGCCCCTTGTAGTCGGCCGGCGCGACCAGCTTCTTGTTCGCGCTCATCTGCTTGAAACCGTTGTCCCAATAGGCGAGCCCGGTCATGCCCTTGGAATCCAGCTTCTTGAGCAGCTGGGCGCCGAGCGGACCGTCGGTCACCTTGCGGAGCGCTTTCAGGTCGGGAAGGATGTAGGGCAGATCGAAGACTTCGAATTCCTTGATGCCGATCGGACCGAACTTCGAGTTCGACGGCGCCAGCATCTGCACCGCGCCGAGCTGCAGTGCCTCGAGCTCTTCCTTGTCCTTGTAAAGCGTCGAGTTCGGGTAGACCTCGACCTTCACCTTGCCGCCGGTGTACTTCTCGGCGAGTTCCTTGAACTTGTCGGCCGCCTTGCCCTTCGGCGTGTCCGAGGCCACCACGTGGCTGAACTTGAGGACGATCGGCGACTGCGCCGACGCCGGTCCGACAAAGGTCAAGGCCGCGATCGACGCCGCAGCCAAAATGAATTTACGCATGTTTCCTCCCGCGTAATTGCGGAGCACGAATTTCGGCCCCGAGACATCCGGTCGCACCATTACAGAGAAGCAACGACGATTGCCATTGCCCCTTTAGCAGGGGCTGATTGCGCCGTTGCTGCACTGCAAAATCCAGTGCGGCGGTATTCCCTGCGGCTCTTGCGACCGCTCGATGACTTCGCCACACGCTGTGCCCGGCCGCCGTCGCGCGGTCAATGCGGGGTTTGGCAATGGCGGGTTCGCCGGCCGCGAATGCTGGGTGCCCATCTGCACTGTCGTCCCTGCCGGTAGACGACACATCTTTTGACGCCTAAAGACCGCATCAACAGGAAGCTGGCCGCGTCCGCAAGCGGCCGGTGCCAGTGTGAATCGCACGGTTAATTTCTGAAACGACATCGGCGCAGGCGTCACGCCTGCGCCGATGCAACCTGGATCGCATAATCGCGGTCAACGCGATTATCTGCTCCTTCCTTCCGTAACTGTGGAGCCGTTGATCATGGACTGGTTACTGATTGAGGTGCAGACCCGCGGAACGGGCTGAGGCGATCCCGAAAAGCTGATCTTCTGGACGAACGGCTTGTCCATTGCTGCTGCGATCCTCTTTCCGTCGTCGGAGACTCGGAACAGCCGGCTGTCCCCTTCGATGGAAAATTGTTTGCCAGCATTTGGACCAGCGTTGAGCTCGCCCTTAAAGGTACCGGGCTTGACGGTCATGCGATAGGCATTATCCCCCTCCTGCTCGTAAGTGAACGAGTAAGACATAGCGCCCGCGCTTACCGCCGCTCCAAAGGAATTGGGTGTTGGTGGAACAATGGTTACGAAGGTCTGCTTCGCTTCGCCGGTGCCGTCACCATGGTAGATGATCCGACCTTCAGTGGTGAGTTGACTGAGGTTTGTCTCGCCAATCGGTATCGTGAGGTTTCCATTGCTGTCTTGCTTGAATCCAGCCGGTGCCACCAGGCAAGTCTGGGCTCCTACAAGATAGTAAGTCCCCTTGAGATTGTCGGCAGCCGCCACACTTGCCGCACCGGATGCCACAACAATCGCTGACACAAATAGACTGGTTCGCATTGGTTTCTCCTAGAATCAGGTTTCGCGAACTGAATGCGGCAGTCGAATTCTAGTCTTCGTCGTCATCGGCCCGCATCATCGCCCTGCGTCGCTCGATGACATCGCTCATGTCGTGGAGTACAAAAATGGCAAGAGCCGCCACGCGCTGCCTCTGCTCGGGATTGAGCGTCTTGTAGAGCGGCTGCCACGCCTCGGCTAGCTTGTCCAAATCGGCGGATCGTTGAGCCAATGCTTCAGAGCGTCGTTGCAGAAAGGCGATTGGGTCACGATTACGCAAAGCTTCGATGCGGCTTTCGTCAACTCGCCTGCCCACTGTTTCTTGCACCTTGGCTACGCGCGCTTTCCGATCCTCCGCTCTGGCACGTATCGCGCTCTCCACTGGCGGCCATAGTTTTTCTTGTTCGGCGGTCAGCTGCAACGCAGCCTTCGTGAGATCGATCCGCATGTCCGTGAGATTATTGCGGTCCGCTATGTTCAAGCGTTCCGAAGAGGCGGGAGCGGCTTGCGGACCCTGCGCGTTAGCAATCGACGATGCGATGAGGAAGAGTGCGGTTGTTCCAGTCACTATTCTCAACATTGGAAATCTCCTAAATAATGAGTGCCCCTCGAAAAAATTCGCATGTATCGCGCTGCTCGCGTTGACGACCATCAAGGAAATATTATTCCGACAGAGTCTCTGCCTGTTCACTGCCGACGCATTCGCTGCCATAGCATGCGGATTTTTTCTCCGATGGCTGCATGTCCAAGCGCACCACACCATCACGGGCAGTGCCGATCCGTGGCGAGGAGATGGACGGCCGCCTCGTTCGCGACTCCGCGCGCGAATCCGACGCCGGCGTAACGGTGCACCAGCACGGTTTCGCCGCTTTCCTCGAGTGCGCGGATGTCAGCGACGCTTCCAGCTGCGACAACCGGCAACACGGGACAAGTGAATCGCCACCCGACATCAGTCGCAGACGCGCGGGGCCGACCGCCGCTGTCGCGTCACCCTCCCCGCCTGCGCCCGGCAAGTCCTGCAAAGATGGAAAAGAACAGCACGTTATAAAGAACGCCAAATATGATCTGCACGCACACGGCGGCCTTTGCCCAACCTGATTTGGGGAAGATGTCGCCGTATCCTGTGCTCGTCATGGTCACGATGCTGAAATAGAGCGCGTTGCCGAGGTTGAGCTGAGCCGAGAAGGCGTCGGCGTCGCGGCGAACGATCAATGCGTAGATCACCGCAAAGCAGAACGCCGCAAGGCCATAGGCCGCCGTCACGTGAAGCAGAATTCTCCAAACCGGCGTTTGCTCAAGGTAGCGAACGCTGTCGGGACCGTAGATACCCTGAAGGGTTTTGGCGATGCGCCAGGCTAGATAGAGCCAGATCGCGAATACGCCCGCCTGAGCAGCGCCTCCGACGGCCGCTGTGAACGAGTTGTCAGGCAGAAAGTGCGGCACGGCAGCTTCGACCAGCAGGCCGACGACGCTGCAGGCAAACACCAGCGGTACGGCAAGCCGGACCCATCCGCCTGGCAAGCCTCGACGGCGCATGGCGTTGTCCGGCTGCCCGCTCATGAGCGCGCGACCCCGGGCGGCAGCACATACAGCGTCATGGCGAAGATCGCATAGATCAACAGCAGCATGACGCCGACGAACCAGGCGGAGCGGCCGCCGCTCGTGATGAAGCCGCAGGTCATGGTCGTCAGCATCACCATGACCACGGCACCGGGCCAGAATTGCAGGTCCATCGGCGCAGGGCCGATGACATAGCTCAGGATCACGAGCACCGGCGCCACGAACAGGGCGATCTGGGACGCGCTGCCGAGCGCGATGCCGACGCTCATGTCGAGGCGATTCTTGCGGGCCGCCGAAAATGCCACGGCCATTTCCGCGGCCGCTCCGACCAGCGAAACGACGATGAAGCCGATAAAGGCCGGTCCCATTCCGAGTGCCTGCCCTGCGCTCTGCACCGATCCGACGAATATTTCGCTGACCAGCGCGACGAGCACGGTGACGACGACGAGCGTGCCGACCGCAAGCCCGATCGGCCAGTTCGCCTCATGATCCGCCTCGCCGTGATCCTCGGTCGCGAACAGGCCCTTGTGCGTCCGCAGCGAGAACAGCAAATCGAGGCCGTAGGCAGCGATCAGAAGAAGCGCGAGGCCAAGGCTCAATCTTCTGGTCAAGGCACCGCCCTGCGCCAGCTCGAGCCCGGCAATCGCCGCCGGTGCAAGCAGCGCGATCGAGGCGAGCAGCAGCAGGGCCGCCTGCAGTCGCGCACCGGCGCGATTGAATTCCTGGAGCGGATAGCGCAATCCGCCGAGCAGAAAACACCCGCCCAGCATGAACAGCGAATTGGTGACGATAGCGCCGACGATCGACGCTTTGACCAGCAGATGCTCCCCTGCCTGAAGTGCGGCCACGGCGATGATCAGTTCGGTCAGATTTCCCAACGTCGCATTGAGCAGTCCGCCGATCGCATCGCCCGTCCTGGCAGCGACGCTTTCGGTCGCATGGCTGAGCAGCGCGGCCAGTGGCACGATCGCCAGCACCGCCAGCACGAACAGGGCGGTATGAGAGGAGGGCGCAACGAGTTCGACCGCCAGCACCGCTGGAACGAAGATCAGCATCCAGAGCAGCGGGCTGCGTCGAATTTCATCCAGCAAGGGCGTCATGACCCGTCCTCCGCATGAGACAAGCTTCCGGGCAGCCAGCCGCCGCCACGGCAATCTCAATGCCCGCTCAGCACCAGCGTCTTGACCGGCAGCAGCAAGGCCTGGATACGCAGCAGCAGCGCGTGCACGAGCCCGGTCGCGTCGACGACATGCAGGGCAAAGCCCTTGAGCGCGCCGGTCTTCGGATCGGCGATCACATCGTGGTTGCTGGTGTAGGCGTTGACAATGCAGCTGGAGCCCGGCGTGACGCCTTCAAGCCCGCCCGCATAGAGCGGCTCCAGGAAAGTGAGGATCGAGCCCGGCTGGCGAAGGGCTTGCGGATCGAGCAGTTGCTCGCCGGAACGGAATTGACCGGCGGCGATATAGTCCTGCACGCCGGTGACGACGAGCGGGATGATCACCCAGGGTTTCGAAATGCAGGTCGCCTCCGCGATCATGCCGGGCCTCATGACCTGGGCCTCGATCTGGCCAAAGCCGGCCTGCAACACGCTGCGGCCTGCCTCATCGGGAATCAATACGCCGGCCGGTCGCATCATCTGGTTGACGACGTCGCCGGTCCGCAACAGGAACTGCTCGACCCGTCCGTCGACGCCGGCGCGGATATAGGTCTTGTCGAGATCGACCTGCGCTTCCGCCATCGATGCCTCCGCGCTCTCCTTCTCGGCGGGCAGCAGCGTGGAGACGCGCAAGCCCGCAGTCTCGCGCGCCGCGTTCGCGGCATCGATGCCGGCCTGTCTTTGATCGACCACGACCTGCAGCTTCTCGATGTCGCGCTGCGGCACGATGCCCGGATTGCGGCGCTGCAGTTCGCTCTTTGTATCCAGCTCGTCCTTGGCCTGCTGCCAGGACGCCTTGGCCTCGCCGACCTGGGCGTCCGCCTTGACCACATCGGCCCGCGCGCTGGTCAGCGACGCTTCCACCTCTGCGATTTTCCGCTTCGCCGTCTCCAGCGCGGCCCGCTGCTTCGAATTGTCGAGCCTGAACAGCACATCGCCCTTCTTCACGGCAGCGCTGTAGCCGACATTCACTTCGGCGACGCGGCCGGCCACTTCGGGGAGAATCGGCACGGTGCGGAAGTAGATCGCCGCCGAGGTGGTGGACGGATGATAGTAGAAGATCATGGTGATCAGCGCGATCGTCAGCATCAGGCAGCCGGTGATGCCCCATCTGAGCTCGTGCCAGACCGAAAAGAACGTGATCTCCTTGCCGAAGCGCTTGCCCTGCCGGTAGCGGCGATAGAGATAGTCCGGGAGGATGGTGACGAGGGAGCACAGCAGGAGCTCAAGCATGGCCCTGTCCCTCCTCTGCGGCGGCGACGGCGTCCGGCTCCGGCGGCGGCACGGACCTCGGCGGCGTGGCGTCGGCGATCCGCTCCACCGATCCCGCGATGGTGCGCAGCGGCGTGCTGAAGTCCGGCAGGTCGATCATCGCGAGCAGCAGGCCCGCGATCCAGAAGATGTGCATGTGGGTGAACAGCGAGATCAGGCCGAGCACGGCGACGATCTCGAACTGCAGCTTCTGCGACTTGTGCGCCATCCGCTCCGGCAGGCTGTGCAACTTCCAGTACAGCGTGCCGACATA
Source organism: Bradyrhizobium viridifuturi (assembly GCF_001238275.1). Lineage (GTDB taxonomy): Bacteria > Pseudomonadota > Alphaproteobacteria > Rhizobiales > Xanthobacteraceae > Bradyrhizobium > Bradyrhizobium viridifuturi. The sequence continues at coordinate 27,675 of NZ_LGTB01000060.1, read as the reverse complement.
CAAGACGACCACAACCAGGAAGATGCCCATCACCACCATAAGGGTGTCGTCGCCATTGGGACCGGGGACGAAGAACGGCAGATGGTGAGGTGCCGCCGGATGCATTTGGCCGTTCACGACCGTCCTCCCTTGCTCGAAGAGCGAGGGCCATGCGTGGGCCCGTGGAGCTATGGTTCCCTAATGCTGGCGCTTTATCAAGGACCGTAGTTCCACGGTAGGTGAGTTGCAAGCTTGGGTTGAGGTTACCGCCCGGCCTCGGCCGCGGCGGCCGACCTCTGTGCCAACAGGGGACCAGTATCAGCTGTGGGCCACGCGCGGTCGTGGCAGCCACCATCGCAACTGACACAACAAGGCGCTCCAAATGGGCGCAGCGAATCTGCTGCGCCCATGGATGCCGACCGGCATGGCTACGTCTCGCCAGTCCTCAGCGCGCCGCCGTGCTGATGTTCTCGCCGAAGAACTTCCAGGTCTTGCCGTCGAACTTCGCGAGCTTGAACGTGTCGAAGGTGGAGTAGTTGGTCGGCGACACCGAGACCGTGATGCCAGGAAGCAGCAGCGGCAGCGAGACCTTGTTGATGTTGGTGGCCTGCTTCAGCAAGTTCTCGCGCGTCAGCTCGTCGCCGCAATTCTTCAGGATGATGGCCGTGAACTGCGCGGAGAGATAACCGATCTGGTTGCTGCCATCGATCGGATTGCCCTCGGGATACCACTGCTTCATGAAGGCGAGATAGTCCTGCACGCCCTTGTCGGTATCCCAGGCCGGATCACCCACCACCTTGGTGGCGAGCGCCGTCATCAGCCCGGTGGATGGTTCGAGGCCGGCGGGCTCGAGCACACCGCCGATCGAACTTGAGACCGAGACGATGAAGTGCGTCGGCTTCCAGCCGAGATCGGCAACCTTGCGGATCGCCTGCGCGCCGAATTTCGGCGTCGTGATCGTCATCAGCACGTCGGCGCCCGCGGCCTTCAGATTGACGATCTGGGAATCGATCGTGGGATCGGTCACCTCGTAGCTGAACTCCTTGACGATGAGACCGGCCTTATCGCCGAGTGCCTCCTTGAAGCCCCTGAGATAGTCCTTGCCGAAGTCGTCATTCTGATAGATCACGCCGATCTTCGCGCTCGGCAGCTCCTTGAGGATGTACTTGCCGTAGATCTTCGCTTCCTGCGCATAGGGCGGATAGAACGGCGTGGTCCACGGAAACTCCTTCGGATCGTTCCACTTCGAGGCGCCGGTCGAGATCAGAAGATGCGGGATCTTCTTGCTGTTCAGATATTTTTGAATCGATGAATTGGTCGGCGTGCCCAGCGAGCCGATGTCGGCGAGGATCTCGTCCTGCTCGACGAGCTTGCGCGTCTGCTCCACCGTCTTGGGCGGGCTATAGCCGTCGTCCATGCTCAGCAGCGTGATCTTGCGGCCGTTGATGCCGCCCTGGCTGTTGATCATCTTCCAGTATGCAGCTTCGGCCCGGCCCTGCGTGCCATAGGCCGAAGCCGGACCACTATAGGGCATGGTCTGCCCGATCTTGATTTCGGTATCGCTGGCGCCGGGATCGTATTTCTTGTCGGCAGCAGGAACCGCCGACGTGGAAGCAAGGCTGAACGCGGCGATCGCCGCGAGCGTGATGCAACGCATCTTGTTCTCCCCATTCGCGTCGCTGTTTGCCGCGACGTCCGGCGAGATAATGATCATGCCCGCACGAGATGTCGACCCCTCATGCCGGGACAGCTGCCCGCATCGGCGTCGAAGGTCACAACCCCAACCAGCTCATCACCGCTCCGAACGATGCCCAGAGCGTCCATCCGAGCCCGAGCAGGCAAATCAGCGCCGCCGCCATCGCGATAGTGAGCAGCAGGCCGTCCTCCTGCAGATAGGCGATCGCGATCAGCACGACCACCATTCCCGGAATGACGTTGACCAGCGGCAGCGGCCAGCCTGCCGAGAAGGCCAGCAGAAACACCACCAGACCGACGAGGCGGTCGATCACGTCGCGACGCGCGTCCCAGCGCGGCCGGCTGATGCGTTCGATCGCCTGCAGCATCGGGCGCACAAAGACGGTGAACCGCTTGAAGCGCTTGAAATCGAACTGCCGCTTCGAGACGAAACTCGGAAACGCCGGCGCGCTGCGGCCAAGCATCATCTCGACCGCCGGAAACAGCAGCGCCAGCGTCGCGATCGTCGCGACGCCGGGAATGATCACCAGCAGCCCCAAAAGCAACAGGAGCAGGCCGAACGACCGCTTGTCCAGGTTGCTGAGGAGCCATTCGAGATCGACGGGGCCGTCCGGTGCTTGAGCGACGAGTTCCTCAAGAAGCTGGGACGTGTGCGTGGGGGCCAATGGGGCTCCGGACGAGGGGGACATGCCTGCAAAGTGGTCAGACTCGGCGTTGATTGCAACTGCTGCCGAAGCGGACTAGGAAGCATAGGTGACCAACGATTCCGATCAGGCATGGCACCGCCATGCGCCGACAAGCCCGATTCCTGCCGCTCGCCGCCGCTGGCCGTGGTTCCTGCTGGTCGTCGTCATCGCCTGTGTAGGCGCCGGGGGCGTCTACGCCTGGCCCCAGATCGCACCGCTGGTTCCGTCGCTCGGCAACGCCGCAGCCAGCGACAAGGCGGCCGCAGGCGACAAGGAGACGTTGCCGGATCTGCTCGCGACCCAGCAGAAGCTCGAGGATGACATCGGCGCGCTCAGCAAATCGATGGCCGACCAGCAAGACCAGTTGAAGACCATCGTCGACCAGTTGGCGGCCCTGACCTCGAAGGTCGACGCGCTGCAGCGCCCCGCTCCGGCTCCCGTGCCGGCGCCGGCCGTCGTCGAGCCGCCGCATGCCCCGGTCGCGCAGGCCGCCCCGAAACCGCGAAAGCCGCCGGTTCGGGCGCCCAAACCGTCAGGTCCGATTTCGACCGGGGGTGCGCCGCTCAACGTCGCGCCCGGCAATCGCTGAGCCGGACGTCTCACAACAGTGCATGATCGACGCAGCCCGGTCGGCGGCGGTCTAGCCGCGGGGCCGCTCCATGCCTGCCCGCCTGATGGCCGCGAGCAGGAGATCGGTATCAGAGGAAAGAAACTCGATCAGGCGCCCGGCCGCTTCAGGCGCGGTGGAGTCGCTGACGATTGCGGCGGTGAAGGTTTGGACAAGCTGGAGATCGGGAGGCAGCAGACCCACGACCTCGATACCGGTCTCCTGCACCAGCTCGCTGGTCGGCCCGATCGAGAGATTCGCCCTGCCCGCGCGCAGCGCTTCGGCCGCCTCGGTGCCGCGCGCCTCGAGGGTGAGCGTCACCGTGTCCGGCAGGTTCAACTTCGGGACGACCTTGTCGCGAAAAAACTGTCCGCTGGTGCTGCTTGGCGCCACTACCCGGCCGGCGTCGATCAAGGCTTGCCTGAGCGCGGCAGCACTGCCGATGTCGGGCCTGGGCGAGCCGGCCCGAACCGCGGCGGCCAGCGGCGCCGTCGCGAGGCCCGATTCGGATCCCGCGCGAATCCGCCCGTCTTCGTTCAGCCCGCGCAGGCCCTCGCGCGACAGGATCACCACGTCCGCCTTGGTGCCGTGCGCAAGCTGGTGCCTGATGGTTTTCGGGCCGGTGCCCTCCGACGCTCCGGATCCGGTCTCCACCTTGATGCCGGTGCTGCGCTCGAATTCAGGCAGCACCTCGCGGTAGACCGCAGCGAAGCCGCCCGAAATGATGACCTTGATCATGCGGGCGGCCGGTCCGCTTATTTCTGCAGGTTCGTGGCAAACAGCTTGGCTGCTTCGGCCTTGGATTCCTGATCGGCCTTGGCGTCGTATCGGAGCGGCAGGTTGAACTTCTTGCCGAGCTCGGTGGCTTCGGGGTTGGTGAACGCGTGCACCGCGCCGGGATATTCGATGATCCGGTAATCGGCCTTCGCCGCGTCGAAATCCTTCTTCAGCGCATCGTATTGCTCGCGCTTCACGAACGGGTCGTCCGCACCGTTCAGAATCAGGATCTTCGCCTTGACGGTGCCCGGCGCCGGCGCGGGAGTATTCAGCCCGAGCGATGCGTGGAAGCCGGCAACGGCGGCAAGATCAGCGCCGGTGCGCGCCATGTTGAGCACGACCGCGCCGCCGAAGCAGTAACCGACGGCGCCGATCCGCTGCGGATTGACGGAAGGCTGCTTGACAAGTTGCTCGCGCGCGGCGTTGAAGCGCTGCTCCATTACCTTCGGGTTCTTCATCACCGAGCCGGACAGCGCGCCGGCATCCTTCGGGTTGTCGGCGGTCTTGGCGTCGCCATACATGTCGGCGATGAAGGCGACATAGCCCTGCTCCGCGAACTTCTTCGCCTCGTTGTGGATATGCGGGGTGATGCCCCACCATTCATGCACCATGACAATGCCGGGCCGCTTGGCCTGGGTTGCGTCGTCATAGACCACGAAGCCCTTCATCGTGGTCTCACCGTCGGTGTAGGTGACCGGCTCTTCCTTCACCGCCGCGTGCGCGCTCGCCATCATTGCGATGGCACAAAGGGCTCCCACGATATTCGTTCGCATAGCCGATCTCCCGCGATTTTGGCCGACCAGACAGGTCGACATCTTCACATTGTATTCGGACGGCTATTCCGCCGCCGTCCGGATATCGATCTTCTCGGCGCGGACCGCGCAGAACTTGAACTCCGGAATCTTGCCGAACGGATCGAGCGCCGGGTTGGTCAGCAGGTTCGCTGCGGCTTCCGCGTAGCAGAACGGCATGAAGACCATGTTCTCGGGCACGTCGCGGTCGGCGCGCACCTTGACCTCGACCGCGCCGCGGCGGGTCTCGAGACGGATGAAGTCGCCGGGGGCGAGCCCCTTCTTGCGCATGTCCTTCGGCGTCATGAACGCGACCGCCTCGGGCTCGATCTGGTCGAGCACCTGGGCGCGGCGCGTCATCGAGCCGGTGTGCCAGTGCTCGAGCACGCGTCCGGTCGACAGCACCATCGGGTACTCGTCGTCGGGCAGCTCGTCCGGCGGGATCACCTTGGCCGGCACGATCTTGCCGCGGCCGCTCTCGGTCGGGAATCCGGTGGTGAAGATGATCTCGTTGCCGGGCTTGTCCGGATCGTCGACCGGATAGGTCACCGCGCCCTCACGCACCAGCCGCTCCCAGGTGATGTTCTTCAGTGACGGCATCAGCTCGGCCATCTCGGTGAAGACCTCGCCGGGTCCCGCGTAATTCCAGGGCAATCCCATCCGCTTGCCGATCTCTTGGATGATCCAGAGATCCTGCCGCGCATCGCCCGGCGGCTTGATCACCTCGCGCGCCAATTGCACGCGGCGGTCGGTGTTGGTGAAGGAGCCGGATTTTTCGGCGAACGCCGAGGCCGGCAGGATGACGTCGGCGTGGAACGCGGTCTCGGTGACGAACAGGTCCTGCACCACGAGGTGATCGAGCTTGGCGAGCGCCTCGCGCGCGTGCTGCAGGTCGGGATCGGACATCGCGGGATTTTCGCCCTCGACATACATGCCGTGGATTTCACCGGCGTGGATCGCATTCATGATCTCGACGACCGTCAGCCCGCGCACCGGATCGAGCTCCTGGCCCCACAATTTCTCGAAGGCGCCGCGCATGTCGTCGCGGCCGACCGGCTGATAGTCCGGCAGGAACATCGGGATCAGGCCGGCGTCGGAGGCGCCCTGCACGTTGTTCTGCCCGCGCAGCGGATGCAGCCCGGTGCCGGGGCGGCCGACCTGGCCGGTGATCAGCGCCAGCGCGATCAGGCAGCGCGCATTGTCGGTGCCATGAACATGCTGGCTGATGCCCATGCCCCAGAAGATGATCGACGACTTGGCGCTGGCGTAGGCGCGCGCGACCTCGCGCAGCGTCTCGGCGGGAATGCCGCAGATCGGCGACATGCGCTCCGGCGTGAACTCCTGGATCTTGGCCTTGAGGTCGTCGTAGCCCTCGGTGTATCCGGCGATGTACTGCTCGTCGGTCAGGCCTTCGGTGATGATGGTGTGGATCATCGCGTTCAGCATCGCGACGTCGCTGCCGGGCTTGAAGGCGAGATGCTGCGTGGCGTGGCGCGACAGGGTCTGCCGGCGCGGGTCCATCACATAGAGCTTGGCGCCGCGCTTGGCGGCGTTCTTGATGAAGGTCGCGGCGACCGGATGGTTCACGGTCGGATTGGCGCCGATCACCCAGATCACCTCGGCGTCGGCGGCAGCTGCGAACGGCGCCGAGACAGCGCCCGAACTCAGTCCCTCGAACAGCGCCGCCACCGACGAGGCGTGACACAGCCGCGTGCAGTGGTCGACATTGTTGGAGCCGAAGCCGGTGCGGACCAGCTTCTGGAACAGATAGGCCTCTTCATTGGAGCCCTTGGCCGAACCGAAGCCGGCGAGCGCCTTGGCGCCCTTCTCGTCGCGGATCTTGCGCAGGCCCGCCGCGGCAAGGTCGAGCGCTTCTTCCCACGATGCTTCGCGGAAATGGGTGTAGGGATTGGCCGGATCGACCTGGTCGTTGGCATCCTTCTTGACGCCGGGCAGCCGCACCAGCGGCTTGGTCAACCGGTTGGGGTGATGGATATAGTCGAAGCCGAAGCGGCCCTTGACGCAGAGCCGGTTGTGATTGGCGGGACCATCGCGGCCTTCCGCATAGATCACCTTCTCGTCCTTGACCTCGTAGGTGACCTGACAGCCGACGCCGCAATACGGGCACAGCGAGTCGACCTTGCGGTCGGGCCAGGTAACGCGGGTCTGCTTGTCGTCGAGCATCACGGCCGGCATCAGCGCGCCGGTCGGACAAGCCTGCACGCATTCGCCGCAAGCGACGCAGGTCGATTCGCCCATCGGGTCGTCGAAGTCGAACACGATCTTGGCATCGTGATTGCGATAGGCCATGCCGATCACGTCGTTGACCTGCACCTCGCGGCACGCCCGCACGCAGAGGCCGCATTGGATGCAGGCATCGAGATTGACGCGCATCGCCGGATGGCTGGTGTCGGCGTGCCAACGCTCGGCCGCCGGGAAGCGGCTTTCGGTCACGCCGGTCTTCTCGGCCCAGTGCCAGAATTTCGAGTCCGGATCGTGCGAGGTCTCGCGCGCCGGCTGATCGGCGACGAGCAGCTCCATCACCATCTTCTGCGCCGCGACGGCGCGCTGGCTCGCCGACTTCACCTTCATGCCGACCGAAGGCGTTCGCTTGCACGACGCCGCCAGCACGCGCTCGCCCTCAATCTCGACCATGCAGGCGCGGCAATTGCCGTCCGGCCGATAGTCCGGCGCGGGCGAATAGCAGAGATGCGGGATTTCGGTGCCCTGGCGCTTGGCGACCTGCCAGATGGTTTCGCCGGCCCGCGCCTCGACCTGTTGCCCATCAAGCTCGAACTGGATCATCTGCGGCCCGCCGCCCGTTCCGCCAATTTTGCCGATCGGCTCGCTGTGCGTGACGGTGACGCGACCGTCGGGGACATTCTTTCCTCCGGCAGCGCCCTTGGCGTCGTGACCGTAACCCTGCGGCGGAGAGTTCTTGTCGTTGCTCATTCGAATCCTCGTCGAAATTCGCCCTGCCCGGCCCGCCTATTCGGCGGCTTGCTGCGGACGAAAGCCGTCCGGAAAATACTTGATCACTGAGGTCAGCGGATTGGAGGCGGCCTGACCGAGGCCGCAGATCGATGCATCGCGCATCGCCTGGCTCAATTGGTCGAGCAGCTCCTTGTCCCAGACCGGCTGCTGCATCAGCAGCGCCGCCTTCTCGGTTCCGGCGCGGCAGGGCGTGCATTGCCCGCAGCTTTCGTCCTCGAAGAACTTCATCAGGTTCAGCGCGGCCTCCCTCACGTCATCGGCCTGCGAGAGCACGACGACCGCAGCCGAGCCGATAAAGCAGCCGTATTTCTCCAGCGTGCCGAAATCGAGCGGGATGTCGTCCATCGAGGCCGGCAGGATGCCGCCGGATGCGCCGCCCGGCAGATAGGCCTGCAAGGTGTGGCCGTCGGCCATGCCGCCGCAGAACTCATCGATCAGTTCGCGAAGGGTGATGCCGGCCGGCGCGAGCTTGACGCCGGGATCCTTGACGCGTCCCGACACCGAGAAGCTGCGCAGGCCATGGCGTTCGTTGCGGCCGTGGCTCTTCCACCACTCGGCGCCCTTCTCGACGATGTCACGCACCCACCACAACGTCTCGATGTTGTTGATCAGCGTCGGCAGCCCGAACAGCCCGACCTGGAACGGATATGGCGGCTTGTGCCGCGGCAGGCCGCGCTTGCCCTCGATCGATTCCAGCAGCGAGGATTCCTCGCCGCAGATATAGGCGCCGGCGCCGCGCCGCAGATGCAAGGTCGGACCGCCCGGCGGAAGCTTGGCGATTTCGCGATCGAGGATCTCGCGGCAGGCCGGGTATTCGTCGCGGATGTAGATGTAGACCTCGGGCGCCTCGACCACATGGGCGCCGATCAGCATGCCCTCGAGGAAGCGATGCGGATCGGTCTCGAGATAATATCTGTCCTTGAAGGTGCCGGGCTCGCCCTCGTCGCCGTTGACGGCCATCAGCCGCGGCCCGGGCTCGCCGAGCACGGCGCGCCATTTGCGGCCGGTCGGGAAACCGGCGCCGCCGAGACCGCGCAGCGATGCATCGTCGAGCGCCTTCAGCAGGTCTTCGCGCGGCAGCACGCCCGAGCGCAGCCGCGCCAGCAGCTCGTATCCGCCGCCGGCGACATAGGCGTCGTAGTCGACATAGGGCGGAAGATGCACATGGGTGTCGCCGCTCTTCGCCGCCGCGAGCACGTTGGTGACGGTCGCATGATCGACGAAGTTGTGGCCGACCTCCGCAGCAGGCGCGGTATCGCAGCGGCCGACGCACGGCGCGCGCACCACGCGGATGCCGGGCCCGGCGCGGGACTGAAGATCCTTCAAGAGCTGCTCGCCGCCGAGCATCGCACAGGTCAGCGAATCGCAGACGCGCACGGTGAGCGGCGCGATGTCAGGCTCGCCCTCCTTCACGATGTCGAAATGCGCATAGAAGGTCGCGGTCTCGAACACTTCGGCGAACGAAAGCTTCATCTCGTCGGCGAGCGCGGCCAGGTGCGCCGCCGAGATCTGATGGTACTTGTCCTGGATCAGATGCAGGTACTCGATCAGGAGGTCGCGCCGCCGCGGCCGGTCGGCGAGCAGCACCTCGATCTCGTGCGCGGCCACGGGATCGACCTGGCGTCCCTTAGGCGTGGCTTTCGCCCGCTTCCTGCCCGCTCCGGGATGCTCGAACGCGCGAACCTTGTGAACGTCGTCTCCGCTCATGAAACCCGCCTTGGAACCTCGCTCTTGCGCAAACCGCGCTTGCTGAATCAACTCTATTCTCTGGCATGCCACAGGCAAGCATATTTAGAACGCCTCTAGCAGCGTCGGGTTGCCGCGCAGGCTGTTGTTAATGTTTGCCTATCGGGCGATCTGAATTTCCAATCGCGCGATCGTCCGATCCACGCGATCTCGGCGGCCTCTCAGCGCTACAGCAGACCGGCGTAGCCGAGGAATCCGACGACATCGCCCGGTTCGACCCGCACGACGGTCTCGCCAAGCTCGACCAGTCCATCGGTTTCGACCAGCGAGGACAGCAGGCCGGCTCCTTCGCGGGGAAACTTGGTCGCCTCCAGCGCACCATCCGCCGCCCGCCGCAGCGAGACGCGGACATATTCGCGCCGGCCGGTCTTCTTCTTGTAGCTGAAGGCCGCCCGGACCGGCATCGGCAGCAGCGGAGACGGTACGGCGCCCGAGAGCGCCAGCACGGTCGGCCGCACCACGTGGACAAAGGTGACGAAGCTTGCCACGGGATTGCCGGGCAAGCCGATCAGCGGCGTACCGTCGATGATTCCCATCGCCACCGGGCGGCCCGGCTTGATCGCCATCCGCCACAGCACCAGCGAGCCGGCCTGCTCGATGCCGGCCTTGACGTGGTCCTCTTCGCCGGTCGAGACGCCGCCGGTGGTCAGGATCAGGTCGTAGCTGCGCGCGACCTGCTTGAGCGCCGCGGCGAGCTCGGCCCGCTCGTCGCGCAGGATGCCGAGATCGCCGACCTCACAGCCGAGCCGTCGCAGCATCGCCATCAGCATGAAGCGGTTGGAATCGAACAGCTGCGCTTCGGCACGCGCGCTCCCTGGCGCGGCCAGCTCGTCGCCGGTCGAGAACACCCCGATGCGAAGCCGCCGCACCACGTCGAGCGTGGTGAGCCCGAAAGCCGCGGCGACCGCGATGTCCTGCGGGCGCAGCCGCCGCCCCGATGCCAGCGCGACATTGCCGCGTGCAATGTCCTCGCCGGCCGGCCGCACATTGGCGCCGGGCTTCAGGCCGGACGGCAGGATCACATTGCCGGCATCGTCGATCCGCACGTCTTCCTGCATGAACACGGTGTCGGTGCCGGCGGGCATCGGCGCGCCGGTGAAGATTCGCACCGCCTGCCCAGCCCGCGCCGGCTGCGCCGATGCACCGGCCTGCACGCGGCCGGCGACCGGAAGCGCGCGTTCGCTGTCCGTCGGCAGGTCCGCACCCGATACCGCATAACCGTCGACGGCCGAGTTCATGAAGGGCGGCAGCGGCAGCGGCGCGGCAATGTCGCCGGCCAGGATACGTCCATCCGCGTCCACCAGCGCAACGGCCTCGGTCTCGCCGACCGGCTTGACGCGCGCGGCGATGATCGCGACGGCCTCGTCCACCGACATCATCGGCCCGCCGAATGCGAAGCAGTCGTCCGAAAGCTGCGCCATTGTCTCTCTCAATGCTCGGTCGTCGACAAGATGTGTTCGACCCGGATCGCGAACTGCGGCGTTATCTCCAAGGCCGGACCATCCATGGCAGTTCCGGCGAAGCGGCGGAGAGTGGCCAGTCCATCTCCGATCGTGCTTATATCCCCAGCTCTATCGCCATGTGAACCCATCGGGACTGCGACCTGTGACCGCGAAAACCACCGCTCCCACCATTGTTCCAGACCCGGACGATCCGCGGCTGACGGAGCGCGTGGTCGGCGTCGACCAGACCGGCGCGCGGACCGAGATCAAGGTGCCGGTCGAGCGGCCGCTGACGCTGTATCTCAACGCGCAGGAGATCGTCACGATGATGACGATCAACGACTATCCCGAATACCTCGCGCTCGGATATCTGCTGAACCAGAATATGCTGAAATACGATGACGTCGTCACCGAGGTCGAATATGACGACGATCTTGAGGTGGTCGTGGTGCGCACCGAGCACCACACCAATTTCGAGGCGAAGCTGAAGAAGCGCACCCAGACCTCGGGCTGCGCCCAGGGCACAGCGTTCGGCGACCTGCTCGAAGCCGTCGAGAAGGTCGCGCTGCCGAAGGCCGAGCTGCGCACCTCCTGGCTCTACCAGATGACGCACACCATCAACACGATGCCGTCGCTCTATCTGGAAGCGGGCGCCATCCACGGCTGCGTGCTGTGCAAGGAGAGCACGCCGGTCTGCTACACCGAGGATGTCGGCCGGCACAACGCCGTCGACAAGATCGCGGGCTGGATCTACCGCCACAATGTCGATCCGGCCGACAAGATCCTCTACACCACCGGGCGGCTGACCTCCGAGATGGTGATCAAGACGGTGCGGATGGGCATCCCGATCCTGGTCTCGCGCTCCGGATTCACGGCATGGGGGGTCGATCTGGCGCGGCAGGTCGGATTGACGCTGGTCGGGCGCGCGCGCGGCAAGCGCTTCATCGCGCTGTCGGGCCAGGAACGGATCGTCTACGACCAGAACCTCGACTATGTCGAAGAGGAATCGATGCGTCACAAGCGCAAGGGCGAGACCGACAATGACTGACATTCCCGGCGTGCTGCTCGCCGGCGGCCTCGCGCGGCGGATGGGCGGCGGCGACAAGCCGATGCGCCAGATCGCGGGCCGCACCATCCTGCAACGGGTGATCGACCGCCTAGCCCCGCAATGCAGCGGGCTGATCATCAACGCCAATGGCGACCCTGCGCGGTTCGGCGCGTTCGGCCTTCCCGTCGTCGCCGACGATGTCGCCGATTATCCTGGCCCGCTCGCCGGCATCCTGGCGGCACTCGACTGGACCGCGGCCAACCGGCCGGATGCCAAATGGGTGCTGAGCGCGGCGGGCGACTGTCCGTTTCTTCCGCGCGATCTCGTCACACGCCTGGAGCAGGCGCGCGCCGCCGAGAATGCCGAGCTCGCGGTCGCCTCATCCGGCGGGCAGACCCACCCTGTGATCGGCCTCTGGAGCGTGCGCCTGCGCGGCGAATTGCGCCATGCGCTGGTCGAGGAGGATGTGCGCAAGATCGACCGCTGGACCGCGCGCTATCCGCTGGCCACGGTCGAATGGCCAACCGAGCCGCTGGATCCGTTCTTCAACGCCAACACCGTCGAGGACATCGCGGAAGCCGACCGCCTCGCCGCGCTTGACGGCGGATGATGTCCGCCGCCCCGCTCAGCTCGGCCACCGCGTGTTGCGGATCCGGGTGCAGGCGTTCGGCCTGTGAAACGTGGGGTCGTGATCCATCACAAAGTCGAAATTGACCGTGCCGAACGTGGTCTGTGGCTTCTTCAGGGCCGAGCAGGTCTGAACCTCGATGAACTCGTTCTTGAAATCGCCGCGCGGAAACGCTGATAGCACGCCGTCGCGCTGTTCGGCCGTATAGTCGTCGTATCCGACACCGACGGCATCGACCAGAACGCCCGCGTTGGTGAGCGCGATTTCCGGCCGCATGAACTGCGGGATGCCGGGCGTGGTGTGCAGCGCAATCGCTTCCCATACCAGGTCGGTCTTCGGCTCTGGGATGCCGTGGCTCCTGAGAAACGCGCGCGCCGCATCGGCACCGTCGACTTCAAACCGCTTCGTCTCGCTATGGAAGTGATCGACAAGGCCGAGATCATGAAACAGCGCGGCGACATAAAGCAGTTCAGGATTGAACTTCAGATTCTGCCTGACGCCCTTGAGGGCGCCGAACACGAACACGCGGACCGAGTGATTGAACAGCATCTCGGTTTCGTATTGCCGCACCAGCTCGGCGGCCTCCCGGGCGATCTTGCTGTCCGGGATTCGTACGCCGGATACGATCTCGGTCATCATCGACCTCCTGCATGTCACCTCGCCGGCGGGCGCGGTGGGTTGGACGGCATCGCAAACTCACTCGCGCGCAACCCGCTGCGGTGAAGCGTTGACCACTAGGTAGCGCGTGGAGGGTAAACCGGAAGTCCCCTGCTCCGTGAAGATTCTGCACTGAGATATTGAGATTGATGCAGGTCTCGCGCGGTCGACGTCCTCGTCGCTCAAACTGCCGGAATCGTGAACGCGAACATCGTCAGCTCGACGTCGGGCGAGAACACGAACGGCGTGGCGCCGATCTTATTGGCGCCGAGGCGAGCGTAGAAGTCGACCGAGCTTGGGCTCGAATTGATCAGGATGACGTTCCCCGCCAGCTTTCGCGAGAGCCCGACTGCGGTTGAAAAAAGCCTGCTGCCGGCGCCCCTGCGCGAATGGGCCGGTTCGACGAAGATGCCTTCCAGGAGAATCAGCCCTCCGATTCCGGTCGGCCTCACCGACACCCAGCCCTGCAGGACGCCGTCGTCCCCCTCGGCGACAAAGACCAGCCCGGCTGCGATGAGCGCGAGGTTGACCCTGAGCCCGGGCATGAAGCGTGCGACAGCGTTATCGTCGAATCCGTCATTCTTCACCGCACGTGCTGCGATTTGCGTCAACTCCGCAGCGTCGTCGACATGCGCCGGCCTGATTTGATTCACCGTCATGATGGACCTCTCCCGGAGCTATCCCCTCGAGATGGCCGTGGGAGGCTGAACTTCAAGGTCAACGCGGCGCTGATCGAGTTTCTGCGCAGCCTTCCAGCGACAGCTCAAGCGCGCGGACTGCCGATCCGCCCGACCCGGTCGGTCTCGATCGTGCGCAGATAGTCCAGCATCAGGCGGCCGGTCGCGGACAGATGCGCGGCGCCGCGGACCACGATCTTCAGCTCTCGCCGCCCCCAATCGTCGCGCAGCGGGATTGCACGCAGGCCCATGCCCGCGCCGACGACCGCGAAGGCGCGGTCCGGGATCAGGCCGAGCCCCATATTGGCCTGCACCATACGGCAGACCGCATCGAAGCCGGGCACGTTGATGCGCAGCCGCATGGTCTTGCCGGCCTGGTTTGCCGCATATTGCGAGCGCAGATAGATCGAGCTCGCGGTGTGCAGGCCGATATGGTCGAAATCGAGCGTCTCGGTGAACAGCAGTTTCTCGCGGCCGGCCAGCGGATGGTCCGGCCGCATCACCACCACCAGATTGTCGTAGCGATAATGAAAGGCTTCGAGCGCGCGGCTGTCGGCTTCGGCCGAGCAGATACCGATCTCGGCTGCGCCCTCCTCGATGCCGCGGATCACCTGCCCGCTCGGCCGCTCCTGCAGATCGACGCGCAGCAGCTCGTGCGCCGCGAAGAAGGCGGACAGATCCTCGGGCAAATACTGCACGATCGCCGAGAGGTTGGCGAGCATGCGGACATGGCCGCGCACGCCTTGCGAATATTCCGACAGCTCGACCGCGATCTTCTCGACATTGAGCAGCGTGACCCGGGCGTGATGCAGCAGCGCCTCGCCGGCCGGCGTCAGCGCCATGCCCTTGGCGAGCCGCTTGAACAGCGTGACGCCGAACGCCAACTCGAAATCGTTCATACGCTTCGACACCGCCGAGGCCGCGATGCCCTCGCGCTGCGCGGCGCGGGTGAGGTTCTGCTCGTCGCAGACGGCGACGAACAGGCGAAGCGTGGTGAGGTCGACGCGGCGGGTCAGCGCGGTCTCCGCCGGCGTCGCGGCGCGCGGGAGGTCGACGTCGATGGAGGCAAGCGGCATGGGCGGCATCCCCGGAAAGCACGCAGGGTAGCGCCGGGGATGGCGCGGAAGATTCCAAAGCAGTGCGGTATGGGAGGGATTATTGGGATGGGATTCCAACAATGACCCGGAAAGCCAGAATTCATCCCAACCCATCAACCTCGGCCGTCATTGCGGAGAGCAATGCGACGAAGCAATCCATGTATCGACAAGCGGAAAGATGGATTGCTTCGCTCCGCCCGCAATGGCGGGGATCGAGCCGAACTGCGTTGTGTCGACTACGGGATCGGGATGAGCAGGCCCACCGTGGTACTCAGTGATCGCTCGTGTCCGCGGTTGAACGCGTAGCTGTATGATGGCTCCAGAAACCAACCGTACTTCCGATCCGCGGTGGGCCAGTACATGAAGTCGAGCGCGAACTCCGCACTGGTCTGGGTCCCTCCCCGCGAAAATGTCCATTGCGGACCAATGCCGACCATGAACTCGAGCTTGTCCGACAGGGTGAAGGGCTTCTTGAAGAGGAGGTCCGTACCCCACTCGCCACGTCCGCTATGGAACATGCGATCAACGCCTCCTTCGATTTCGAGCCAATCCTTGATCGGCGTGAACTCGACGGCGAGCGAGGGGCCATGACTGGAGGCGCCCGGCAAACCCCATTCGCTCGCTCCGCCGAGCTCAACGATGGCCGTGGGCTCCTTGGGATCTTTCTCTCCAGCTTGCGCGGCCGTCGTGGACAGCAGCAGCGCGAACATCAGCAGCGGTCCTCGACGCAAGGCCATGTTGCCACCCCTGGAACAAGCGGACGCGATGAATTCTGCCACGGCGCTGATGCAGCCCTTACCCACGCCTCTCCATGGACGCCGGGCGCCCACCGTGACGCAAACCGACGGTTGGCGCCACATCGGCGTTCGACCTGAACTCGGACCTTGCCTGTCGCATCACCGACGCCGATCCCTGGAGGGCAAGCGCGGCCATCGCCGCCGCCACGATCACGTCGGGCCAACCCGTGCCGGTCCCGAAGACACCTGCGGCCGCGAACAGCACCGCGAGATTGCCGAGAACGTCGTTACGCGTGCAGATCCACGCCGAGCGCATGTTTGCGTCTCCCGTGCGGTGACGCCACAGCAGCCAGAATGAGATTGTATTGGCGAGCAGCGCCGTGAGCCCGACGCTGCCCATGGTGACTGCATGCGGCAGCGTGCCGTTCAAGACGTGCCACGCCGTGATCCCGAGGACCCACAACCCAAACAGCGCCATCGTCGCAGCCTTTGCGAGCGCCGCAGCCGCACGGTAGCGCAACGCCATGCCAACCACGAGCAGGCTGATGGCGTAGTTGGCGGCATCGCCGAGAAAATCGATCGCATCGGCCTGCAGCGAGGCTGAACCGGCGGCAAGCCCGGCGCCGACCTCCACGCCGAACATGGCGGCGTTGATCGCCAGGACCGACCACAGGACCCGCCGATACGCGCTCTGGCGAAGCGGATCGCCGCCCAGGTCTTCGTGATGTTGTCCGCAACAATGCGAGCTCATGATCGGCCTGTCGCTCGATGGGCTTACGAGCTATATTAGGACCCTGTAGTCGCTACAGGGTCAAGAGATGGATGCGCTGACAATCGGGCAATTGGGCCGAGCCACCGACACCAAAATCGAAACCATCCGCTATTATGAAAAGATCGGCCTTCTCCCCGCACCGCGGCGCACTGCCGGGAATTACCGGAGCTACGCAGCCGAGCATCTCCAACGGCTTGGCTTCATACGCCGTACGCGGGACCTTGGCTTCACGATCGAGCAGGTACGTGAACTACTGAAGCTAGCCGCGCACGGCGAGAAGCCATGCGAGGAAGTGGACCAGCTTGTGGTTCGGCATCTTGAGGTGACCGAACGAAAGATCGCGGCGCTGACGCGATTGCGGCGGGAGCTGCGCGAAACGTTGGACTCCTGCCAGGGCGGCCGCATTGCCGAATGCCGTGTCATTCAGGCGCTGTCTCCGCCAACCGCCGCCAGGAAAAAGAGGGTCCTGGGCTCTCGCACTTGACCGCCGGAATCGGATGCAGAAGGGCCGTCAAGCGCAGAGACCGACGGCCGTGCATCCTTCGAGGCTCGCTCGGTGCGCGCCTCGATGACGGGTGGGGAGATGCGCGCCCGAAACAAAAACGCGGCGCCGAAGCGCCGCGTTTCCACATGTCGATCGCTCTCGCTCGTCAGCCCGCGACCTTGGAGGCCGGGACGTCGCGCTGGCGCTTCATCACGATCTTGTTCAACGCGCCGAGATAAGCCTTGGCCGAGGCGACCAGCGTATCCGGATCGGCGGCGCGCGCGGTCATCGAGCGGCCCTCGTGCGCCAGACGCACCGAGACTTCGGCCTGCGCGTCGGTGCCCTCGGTCACCGCGTGGACCTGATACAGCTCCAGCTTGGCTTCGTGCGGCACCAGGCGCTTGATGCAGTTGAACACGGCGTCGACCGGGCCGTTGCCCTCGGCTTCCTCAATCTTGATCTGGCCGTCGACGTCGAGCTTCATGGTCGCGCGCTGCGGGCCATGGGTGCCGGCGATCACGGTCAGCGAGGTCAGCTTGATGCGGTCGTGGGCGGCCGCCATCTCCTGGTCGACCAGCGCCTCGATGTCCTCGTCGTAGATGTCCTTCTTGCGGTCGGCCAGCGCCTTCATCCGCGTAAAGGCATCCTCCAGCTGGTTGGCGCCGAGCTTGTAGCCCATCTCCTCCAGCTTGTGGATGAAGGCGTGGCGGCCGGAATGCTTGCCCAGCACCAGCGAGGACTGCTTCAGGCCGACCATCTCGGGCCGCATGATCTCGTAGGTCGAGGCGTCCTTCAGCACGCCGTCCTGATGGATGCCGCTCTCATGCGCGAAGGCGTTACGGCCGACGATCGCCTTGTTGTACTGCACCGGGAACGAGGTCGCGGCCGACACCACCTTGGAGGCGCGGGTCAGCTGCGTGGTGTCGATCTTGTTCCAGTACGGAAACTTGTCGTTCCGCACATTGATCGCCATCACGATCTCTTCCAGCGCGGCGTTGCCGGCGCGCTCGCCGATGCCGTTGACGGTGCACTCGACCTGCCGCGCGCCGCCGACGATGCCGGCCAGCGAGTTGGCGACCGCCATGCCGAGGTCGTTATGGCAATGCACCGAGAAGATCGCCTTGTCGGAATTCGGCACCCGCTCGATCAGCGTCCGCATGAAGTGGGTGTATTCCTCCGGCACAGTGTAGCCGACGGTGTCGGGAATGTTCACCGTGGTGGCGCCGGCCTTGATGACGGCTTCGACGATCCGGCACAGATAGTCCATCTCGCTGCGGGTGCGTCCTCGGCCGACCATTCGACGTCGTCGATCTGGTTGCGGGCGCGGGCGACCATGGCCACCGAGGTCTCGATCACTTCCTCGGGGGTCTTGTTCAGCTTCACCCGCATATGCAGTGGCGAGGTCGCGATCACGGTGTGGACGCGGCCGCGGCGGGCGAACTTGACCGCTTCGGCGCAGCGGTCGATGTCGGCCGGGTGGGCGCGGGAGAGGCCGGCGATGACCGAGTTCTTGGAGCGGCGGGCGATCTCGCTGACCGCCTGGAAGTCACCTTCCGAGGTGATCGGGAAGCCGGCCTCGATGACGTCGACGCCCATATCGTCCAGCAGCTCGGCGACCTCGAGCTTCTCCTCGAAGGTCATGGTGGCGCCGGGGCACTGCTCGCCGTCGCGCAGGGTGGTGTCGAAAATGATGACGCGGTCCTTCTCGGACTTACCAGCGGTGGCCATGTCAGAAATTCCTTTGAGCTTTGCGCCCGTCATGTTTGCTGCTTGAGCGTTTACATTGGGCGATTATCAGGGTCCGGTGATCTCGTACAAACCCCTGAGTGCCCAGGCGCAGACGCCCAGCCGGCCCTCAGGGGCAGGTAAGAAGCAGGCCGCCAATAAGGAGGGCGGGCGTTGCGGCCGGGATCGTGGCGGTAGCCTGTGCCACCTCCCCCGAAATCCCATCAATTTGGCCGCGAATCAGCATTGCCGAACCCTGTTGAGCGCCAAAACCCTCGGTCAAAACCATTGACGGTTGGTTGCCGGGACGCGCTTTGCGCCGTCGTTCTAGACGATTATGGCGAGCCGCCGCAATGGGTAAAGATGGTCAGGGGGGTTGACCTAACGTGGCCGCATGGCTGAGCGCGCCCCCTCACCTCCGCCCGCGCGAAGACGCGCGCAGGCTCGACGGCGAGCGGCCGTAGAGGTCGGCGAAGGCGGCGTTGAAGCGGCGGACGCTGCCGAAGCCGGCGCGGAAGGCGATCTCGGTCATCGCATCGTTCGTCGTGTCGATCAGGCGCTTGGCGCGCTGGACGCGGCGGGTGGTCGCGACCTGCTGCGGGCTCGCGCCGACATGGCGCTCGAACAGCCGCCCAAGATGGCGCGAGGTAATGCCGAGCCGGTCGGCCAGCGCGGCAACCGAGCCGCGCTCGAGCGCGCCGCCGTCGATCAATTTCAGCGCACGCGCGACCGTGGAACGGGTGCCATTCCATGCCGGGCAGAACGGCGCGGTTTCAGGACGGCAGCGCAGGCACGGCCGGTAGCCTGCCGCCTCCGCCGCGGCGGCAGTCGGGTAGTAGGCGACGTTGCGCGGCAACGGGTGCTTCACCGGACAGACCGGACGGCAATAGATCCGCGTGGTCTTCACTGCGGTGAAGAAGCGGCCGTCATAGCGCACGTCGCGCCGCAGCCGCGCCGCGTTGCAGACCTCGAAGCTGAGCATGGCCGGACACTAGCGCATCGCGCGATCGGGGAAAGGGGCCGCTGGTGATGAGGTCCGATTCCGGCCAGCACGTCCCGCCGCGCCGGCCTAGATCGAGTCGATCGATCAACCCCGGAGATATCGCAATGACCAGCCCGACCAACAAGGACATCGTCCTCAACGCCTGGCAGACGTTCAGGACCCGCGACGCCACGCTGATTGCCGCCGCGTTCGCGCCGGATGCCGAATGGATCGCGCCGGGGCGCAATGCCACCGCAGTCGCGCTCGATCACACCGATCACATGATCGGCGCGGAGGCGATCGCCCGCTTCATCTCGACCGAGATGCACCGCCTGTTTTCCGAGATCGACATCGCTTTCCGCGCGGTTCATGCCGACGGCGACAGCGTGATCGTCGAGGAGCGCATGCGCGCGACGCTGCCGGGCGGCAAGCCCTACGACAACGACTATTGCTTCGTGTTCGTGGTCGAGGCGGGCCGCATCAAGCAGGTGCGCGAATACATGGACACGCGCAAGGGCTGGCAGATGGTGTTCGGAGAAGCCGCGGCGTGAGTGAGCGCGCGGCGGCACTGCCGCGCACTCACGTAAGGGACGAACCAACGGAAGGGCTCCCTCCCCCCTTGTGGGGGAGGGTTAGGGAGAGTGGTGGCCACACGACACGCTCTTCGACGTGCGATTCAACAACTGAGATTGCGATAGCCATACTCTCATGATCCCGCCCGGGGCCTTACCCCTCCTCCCACCCTCCCCCGCAAGGGGGAGCCAACGAGGGTGTTCTCCTCACGCGGTCGATGCTTGCCCCCGGGGCATTCGCGTCCTGCATGACGCAAGCAGACACGCTCACCGCTAAACCTCTCCTACACCATGACATCATGCGTGACGCGGACGGAGACAACCATCGCGCGTACGCGGGCAGGCAAGTCAATCTTTGCTCAACGGGTTGCATCTAGGGTGCCGGCGGCGGCCGGGTGTTATGGGCGCGACCTTGTTTGGTTAAGGAGATATGGCGATCATGCCCGCGACGAACACGGTCGAAGGACCCAATCAGCGACAAGCCGGATTCAATCTCTTCCTCGTCGGATTCCTGATCCTGTTCCTCGAACTGGCCTGCATCCGCTGGTTCTCGGCCAAGGTCGTGTTCCTGCAATTCTTCACCAACATCGTGCTGCTGGCGGCCTTCCTCGGCATGTCCTGCGGCTGCCTTGCCGCCCGGCGGACCACCAACTGGCTCGCGCTGTTTCCGGGGCTAGCCCTCGTGACGTTCGCGGCCGTGGCCACGATCATGGTGCTGTATTTCCAATGGGGCGAGTTCGCGGTCGACGTCGGCCATCAGGCCTCGCCGCAGGAGGTGTTCTTCGGCACCGAGTATCGCAACCCGGATCTCGCCAAGTTCGTGGTGCCGATCGAGGCGATCGCCGGACTGTTCTTCGTGCTGATCGCGCTGATGTTCGTCGGCCTCGGCCAGACGCTGGGCCGCGCCTTCGACGCCTACCCGAACCGTGTCGCCGGCTATTCGCTCAATATCGGCGGCAGCCTCGCGGGCATCGTGGGGTTCTCGCTGCTGTCGTTCGCGCAGGCGCCGCCGGTGGTCTGGTTCGGCATCAGCTGCGCCGGCATCGCCTACCTGCTCTACCAGGACAAGGCGCTGTCGCTGCTGCGCCTCGTGACGATCATCGTCGTGGTCGGATTTACCGCATTCTACACCGATCGCTCCGGCAACCATGACATCCGCTGGTCGCCCTACTACGCCGTCGACCTCAACAAGAAGAGCGGCGAGATCACTGTCAACAGCATCGGCCACCAGGAAATGATGCCGTTCAGCGAACGCGGCTCGTCCTATTCGCTGATCCATTTGCTGCAGAAGCACAGCGGCGGCGCGCCGTTCAAGGACGTCATGATCATCGGCGCCGGCTCCGGCAACGACCTGGCGCACGCATTGCGCTTCGGCGTCGAGCGCGTCGATGCGGTCGAGATCGATCCCGCGATCCAGGACATCGGCATCCACAACCATCCCGACAAGCCCTATCAGGATCCGCGGGTAGTGCCGCATCTCGACGACGGCCGGCATTTCTTGCGCACCACCGAACGCAAATATGATCTCGTGGTGTATGCGCTGGTCGACTCGCTGATCCTGCACAGCGGCTACGCCAACATCCGTCTCGAAAGCTATCTGTTCACCGAACAGGCATTCCAGGACGTCCGCCGCGTGCTGAAGCAGGACGGCATCTTCGTGATGTACAATTACTACCGCCAGGGCTGGATCGTGCAGCGCGTCGCCGAGATGGCCAAGCAGGTGTTCGGCTGCGATCCGCTGGTGCTGCCACTGCCCTACAAGGAAACGCTGACATCGTCCGAGGCGGTCGGCTTCACCACCATCATCGCGGGCTGCAATCCGCGCATCTCCACCGCATTCCGCGACCGCGGCAAGTTCTGGCTGAACAGCATTCCGCCGGAGAACCTGTCGGTCAACGGCTTCGACAAGCCGCAAGAAAAGGCGCAGGACAAGGCTGCGCCCCAGCGCGGCGACTGGGTGCCGCTGGCGCCGGCCAAGCTGGTGGTCGACAATGAAGGCGCCAAGCAATCGACCAGCGACGATTGGCCGTTCCTCTATGTCAGCGGCCGGCTGATCCCCGACCTGACGGTTCGCTCGATGATCCTGCTCGGTGTGCTCGGGCTTGGCCTCGTCTATCTGTTCAAGCCGAAGGGCGCCTGGCGACCCAACAACCGGATGTTCTTCCTCGGCGCGGCCTTCATGCTGCTCGAGACCAAGGCCGTGGTGCAGATGGCGCTGCTGTTCGGCAGCACCTGGCTGGTCAACTCCGCGGTGTTCTTCACCGCGCTGCTCTTGATCCTCGCGGCCAATCTGTATGTGATCAAGGTGCCGTCCACCCGGCCGGCGCGGCACTACGCCGGGCTGCTGGCGCTGCTGGCAGTCTCGGTGCTGGTGCCGCTCGACACGTTCCTCAGCGGCGGCATCGTGTGGCGCTACGTGATCCCGTGCGCGCTGGCGCTCGGCCCGATGTTCTTCGCCGGCGTGATCTTCGCCCGCTCGTTCCGCGACGAAGCCAATCCCGACCAGGCGTTCGGATCCAACATCGCGGGCTCCGTGATCGGCGGCCTTGCCGAGTCCTGTTCGACCCTGCTCGGCTTCCGCTATCTCCTGATCGTTGCGATCGGCTTCTACCTCCTGTCCGCCTGGATGCCCTCGCGCAAGGGCTAGCGCGTAAGGGACGCGCCGGCCAAAATATCGAAAACAACCCCATGCAAAGGCGCCGGGGCTGACCGGCGTTCGACCGGGCTGCTTGACACGTCGGGCAACTCAGCGATATATTTCTAATATTCCGAAATAGCGAGTTCGATCGCTGCGGCCGGCTTGTGCTGTCCGCGTGGATGCCGTCACGCAAAAGCAGGCCGTGGGGCGAGTAAGGGGGCAGGGTTCCCTCCCCCCTTGCGGGGAGGGAGCCTGACGGGCGTGCCCACCTCACGCGGCCATTCGCTCACCCGCGAGCACGATGCGACAACGGAAAGAACGCCGCTCTACTTCTTCGCGCCCTACTTCTTCGCGGTCTCCTTTTTCGCCGCATTCTTCTCGGCCGCTCCGCCCTTGGCTTCCGCCTCCAGCGCGGTGCGGACGCGCCTGAATTCGCTGAGCTCGGCCTTGTCGACCACGGGGAATTTCAGATCGAGCCGGTCGAGCGCACCGACGATGGTCGAGCCGATCACGGCACGGGCAAACCATTTGTGGTCTGCCGGCACGATGTGCCAGGGCGCGTCCTTGGTCGCGGTGTGGTGGATCATGTCCTGATAGGCGGCCTGGTACTTGGCCCACAGCGCGCGCTCGGAAATATCAGCCATCGAGAACTTCCAGTTCTTGGCCGGCTCCTCCAGCCGATCGAGAAACCGCCGGCGCTGCTCCTCCTTGGAGACGTGCAGGAAGAATTTCAGGATCACGGTTCCGTTGCGCGACAGATAGCGCTCGATCGCGGAGATGTCCTCGAAGCGTTCGCGCCAGATCTTCTTGGTCACCAACCTCTTCGGAATCTTCTGCTTGGCGAGCACCTCGGCGTGCACCCGCACCACCAGGCACTCCTCGTAATAGGAGCGGTTGAAGATGCCGATGCGGCCGCGCTCCGGCAGCGCGATCATCGCGCGCCACATGTAGTCGTGATCGAGTTCCCGGCTCGACGGTTGCTTGAAGGAGGACACCTCGCAGCCCTGCGGGTTGACACCTTCGAACACGCTCTTGATCGCGGAGTCCTTGCCGGCGGCATCCATGCCCTGGAAGATCAGCAGCAACGACCAGCGGTCCTGGGCGTACAGCTTCTCCTGGTAATCGTTGAGCCGCTTGCGGTTGGCCTCGATGATCTTGCCGCCGGCCTCCTTGTCGATGCCGCCCTTCTCGGCGGTCGGGTAGGACTTCAGGTGAAATTCGCCCGATCCATCGAAACGGAACGGCGCGATGAAGGGCTTCAGTTCATCGGCGAGCGATTGGGACGGTTTGTTGTTCATGGCCTCTCGACGGCTTGCGTGGCGATTTGATCCGGTCGATCACGCTACCAAGAATGCCCTTGGGCAGGAAGATGATGAACAGCACCAGCAGCACGCCATAGACCAGGTTGTCCCAGCCGACCGCCTTGGTGCCGAACGAGATGCGCAGCACCTCCGCCAGCACAATGGTGATGACGGCGCCGACCGTCGGGCCCAGCGCGACATAGACGCCGCCGACGATCGCGGCGAACACCATCTGCAGGGAGACCGCGATGCCGCTCACGGTGTCCGGCGAGATGAACATCTGGTACTGGCAATACAGCGCGCCCGACAGCGCGGTCATCAGCGCGCTGATCAGGGTGATCTTGAGCTTCTCGGCGGTGACGTTGACGCCGGCTGCGGCCGCGGCGTCCTCGTCCTCCGAGATCGCCTCCATGGCGTGGCGGATCATGCTGCGGTCGATCGCGCGCCAGATCACGAGGCCCGCGACCCACACGGCAAGCGCGATCAGGTACCAGGTGGTCTTGTCGTCGAATTGCAGCGCGAACAGCCCCTTGCCGCTCGGGGCGCGCTGCGGCGTATAGCCGAGCGAGCCGCCGGTATAGTCGCGGGTCGCGGTGATGACCTGCAGCACGATGCCGGACAGCGCCAAGGTCACCAGCACGAAATAGTGCCCGGTGATGCGGAAGCGGAAGCAGGGATAGGCGACAACAAGCGCGAGCACGCCCGCGGTCGCCATGCTCAGGGGGATGCCGATCCAGGGTGAGACGCCGAGGTGATTCCACAGCAGCGCGGTGACATAGGCGCCGATGCCCATGAAGCCGCCATGGCCGAGCGAGACCAGGCCGAAGCGGCCCATGATCGACCACGATGTATAGGCGAACGACCAGATCAGGATCAGCACCAGCACGTGCAGATGATAGGGATCGCGATGCACGAAGGGCAGCGCGACGAGCGCGAGCAGCGCAATGATCCAGCCGGCAGCCTGCCTGTTCACGAGCGCCTCGCCAGGAGCCCGCGGGCCGGATGAACATCATCACGATGAAGAAGGCGAAGGCCAGCACGTAGCCCCATTCGAGATCGGAGAACAGGCCGCCGAGCGAGATGATCTCGGCGAACACGAAGGCCGCGATGAAGCCGCCGATGAAATTGCCGAGCCCCCCGAGCACGCAGATCAGGAAGGTGATCGGCCCGAACGACAGGCCGACGAACGGATGCACGTCATACTGCAACACCAGCAGGCAGGCCGCGAGGCCGGCGAGCCCGCCGCCGATCGCCGAGGTGACGAGATAGATGCGCTTGGGATCGACGCCCATCAGCGGCATGATCTGGCGGTCCTGCGCGATGGCACGGATCGCAGTGCCGGTGAAGGTTCGGGTCAGGAACAAATAGACGGCGATCATGCCGACCAGCGCCGCCGCAAACGACAGCAATCGCGCGTAGCTGAAATTCATCTCGCCGAGCGCCAGCACCGGCAGGCGGATGCCGAGATTGCGGAAGTCGATGCCGAAGGCAACGGTGGCAAAGCTCTGCAGGATGAACAGCACGCCGCCGGTGGCGAGCAGCTGGTTGATCGGCGGCGCGGTCAGCAGCGGCGCGATGACGAAGAAGTGCAGCGCGGCCCCGAGCAGCGCCACCAGCAGGATGACCAGCGGCGCCGCGGCCCAGTATGGCAGATGGAAGACCTGCACCAGATAGTACATGCCGTACATGCCGATCATCACGAGCTCGGCGTAGCAGATCCAGGTGACGTCGATCACGCCGAAGATCAAATTGAGCCCGAGCGCCAGCAGCGCCAGCACGCCGCCGAGCAGGATGCCGTTGATGACGGCCTCCAGCAGGTAGATGTCGAAGATGTCGAGGAAGGATTGCATGGCTACTCTACCCTAGACCTGTACAGCTTCTAGCCGGGCTGGTGTCGCCGTCATCCTGAGGTGCAAGCGTAGCGAGCCTCGAGGGATGAGCCGCGGGCTGCGTCCATCCTTCGAGGCGCGCAAGAGCGCGCACCTCAGGATGACGGCAGAATAAGCAGGTGTGCCGGGCCGTCCGTTCCTCGAATATCATGTTCACACCCCCAGATACGCCTGCTTGATGGTGTCGCTGGCCGCGAGCTCCGCTGCCGTGCCGGCGGCGCGGATGCTGCCGGCTTCCAGCAGATAGGCACGGTCGACCACGCGCAGCACCTGCTGCACGTTCTGCTCGACGATCAGCACCGTGAGCCCCGAGGCGCGGATACGCTTGACCAGCTCGAACACCTGCTGCACCACGACCGGCGCGAGTCCGGCCGAGGGCTCGTCGAGCAGCAGCAGTTTCGGATTCGACATCAGCGCGCGGCCGATCGCGCACATCTGCTGCTCGCCACCCGACATGGTGCCGGCCATCTGCTGCAGGCGCTCCTTGAGCCGCGGGAACAGCTCGAACACGAACTCCAGCCGTTCGGCATAGTGCGCGCGGGCGCCCGGCATGTAGGCGCCCATCTTCAGATTGTCCGCCACGGTGAGCCGCGGAAACAGCCGGCGGTTTTCCGGCACATGCGCAATCCCGAGGCTGACGATGCGGTGCGCAGGCGTCGCGACGACGTCGGTGCCCTCCATAGCGATGGTGCCCTTGATCGGGCGGATCAGGCCGGAGATCACGCGCATCAGGGTGGTCTTGCCGGCACCATTCGGGCCGATCACGCCTACCGCCTCGCCCGCCCTGACGTCGAGGCTGACGTCGAACAATGCCTGGAAGCTGCCATAACCCGCATCGATCGATTTCAGCTCCAGCATGCCGTTATGCCCCGATCCGGCGGCGCGCCTGCGCGGCGGCCGCGGCTGCGAGGCTCGCATCCGCATCGGTGCCGAGATAGACCTCGATCACGCGGGCGTCGCCGGCGACATCGGCCGGCAGCCCCTCGGCGATCTTCTCGCCATGATCGAGCACCATCACGCGATCCACCACGCGCATCAAGACGCCCATGATGTGCTCGACCCAGATGATGGTGATGCCGAGCTCGTCGCGGATCCGGCGCAACATGTCGGCCGCCTGGTCCATCTCGGCCTCGTCGAGCCCGCCGAGGCTTTCATCCGCGAGCAGCAGCTTCGGCCCGGTGGCGAGCGCCTTGGCCAGCTCGAGCTTCTTGAGGCCGGCGGCCCCCAGACCCTCGACGCTGCTGTAGCGATCGGTCGGTAGCCCAACCATCGCCAGCGCGCGTTCAGCCGCCTCCTCCGCCTTGGCGCGGCTGTGACGGCCCTGGCCATAGAAGCCGGCGAGCACGACATTCTCGAAAATGCTGAGGCGATGGAACGGCCGCGGGATCTGGAAGGTGCGGCCGATGCCGCCGACGATGATCCGGTGCGGCGCGAGCCCCGCGATCTCGCGGCCGTCGAACAGGATCGAGCCCTCGGTCGGCGGCAAGGTGCCGGAGAGCATATTGAAAATCGTGCTCTTGCCCGAGCCGTTCGGGCCGATCAGGCCGAGGATCTCGCCCTGCTCGACGCGGAACGACACGTTGTTGACGGCGCGAAAGCCGCCAAACCGCTTGACCAGACCTTCAACGGCGAGCACGGCGGTCCCCTTCGCGGCGCTAGAGCAGGACGAAGTCAGTTGAAATCAGCTTGGCCGCGGACTCGCTGCACCTCTCCCGCTTGCGGGGGAGGTCGGAGCGCATCGAAGATGCGAT
>NZ_LGTB01000059.1 GCF_001238275.1 Bradyrhizobium viridifuturi | reverse complement strand
TTCAGTGTCGTCCCGGCGAAGGCCGGGACCTATAACGACCGGCCTCTGCCGCTACATCGACGCTGGGGCCCCAGCGTCGCGCCACAGACCCATTCGTGGTTATGGTCCCGGATCGCGCTCGCTCCGCTCGCTTGTCCGGGACGACGGCTGAGTTTGTGACAGCTAACCGCCCAACCCCGTCCCGCCATACAGCCACGCGATATCGTCGCACCATTCGTTCTGCGACTTCGCGCTCATGATCGCGTTGCGGATGCGGGCGTGCTCGCCCGCGGGGTGATAGACGTGCTCGCCGATCGCGCGGGACATCAGCTGCACGCGCGCTGTGCGCGGGAAGCGTTGGGCGCGATAGGCGTCGAGTGCCGCCGCCTGATCATCGTGATTGGCAAGCATGTGCGACAGGCAGACCGCATCTTCCATCGCCTGGCAGGCGCCTTGCGCGAAATACTGCAGCATCGGATGCGCGGCGTCGCCGAGCAGCGCGACGCGTCCGTCGATCCAGCGCTCGGTGGGATCGCGATCGCACAACACCCAGAGCTTCCAGTTGGTGCCGTGGCGGATGATGTTCTGCGCCCGCTCGTGAACGTGGGTGAAGCCCTTCATCACCTCGGCTTCGGAAACCGGCTTGCCAGCGACCGGCTCCGGCGCATCGTTGTGATAGGTGACGACCAGGTTGAACACCTTCCAGCCCGACAGCGGGTAATGCACGATGTGGCATTTCGGGCCGGCCCACAGCGTCGCCGCGTTCCAGCGCAGATCCTCCGGCATCTGCTCGGTCGGAATCACTGAGCGGTAGGTGGTGTGGCCGGAGACGCGCGGCGGGCCATCCGCCGTGACCTGCTTGCGGATGTTCGACCACAACCCGTCGGCACCGATCAGCAGGCGTCCGGTGACGCGCTCGCCATTGGCGAGCTTTACGGTCACCGACGAGCCATCCTGCTCGTAGCCGATGACCTCGCTGGACACGCGCAGCTCGATCAGTTCGTGGTTCTGGCAGGCGCGCAGGAACACGCCATGCAGGTCGCCGCGATGCACCACGGCATAGGGGTTGCCGAACCGCGCGCGAAACGTCTCGCCGAGATCGATGTGGGTGATCTCATCGGCGGTCAGCGCATCCATCAGCCGGAGCTGATCGATATAGACGGCCATGTTGCGCGCGGCCTCGCCGACGCCGAGATAGTCGAAGGCGTGGAATGCGTTCGGCCCGAGCTGGATGCCGGCGCCGATCTCGCCGAGCGCGGCCGCCTTCTCCAGCAGGATCGAGCGAATGCCCTTCTGGGCGAGCCCCAGCGCCACGGCTAGGCCGCCGATGCCGCCGCCCGCGATCAGGACCGGTTTGCTATCCGCCATCAGCCCGACCTCCCCAAATGTTCGAGCGCGTCTTCGGCACGCAACGGCACGCGCGAGGACTCGTTGTTGAGGTCGACCAGTTGGGTCAAGAGCGAGAGAAGCGTCTTGCGGTCGGCCGGCTTCAGCGGCTGCAGCATCCGCGCCTGCGCCTTGTCGACCGAGGGCATGATGTCGCCGAGCACGGCCGCACCGGCCTTGGTGAGGTAAAGCAGCTTGACGCGCTTGTCCTCGGGCGCCGGCTTGCGCACGATGTATTCCTTGGCCTGCAGCCGCTCGATCACATTGCCGAGCGTGGAGCGGTCGAACGCGATCACCGCCGAGAGCCGAGTGGCGTCGATCCCGGGATGGGTCGAGATCGTGACCAGCGCGGCGTATTGCACGGGCGTCAGATCGAACGCCTTGCACTCCTCGATGAACAGCGCGACCGCGATCTGCTGCATCCGCCGGAACAGATAGCCGGGCGCGGTGTAGACCGCGTCCATGGTGACGGGCGTTGGCTTGCTACTCGGCATCGGGCTGCTTGTCCGGGGCGGCGTCGGCGAACGCCTTCACTTGCTTTGCCGCGGCCTCGGCCTTGAGCAGGCGCGGATAGGCCGAGACGTCGACGCCGAACCGCCGCGCATTGGCGAGCTGCGGGACCAGGCAGAGATCGGCAAGCGTCGGCGCATCGCCGAAGCAGAACGGCCCGGCCTCGTCAGCGATCAGGGTCTCGCAGGCCGAAAGGCCCTCGCGATTGGCCCAGGCCGCCCATTCGGTCACCTGCTCCTCGGGCAGGCCGAGCTTGCGCAACCGTGCCAGCACCTTCAAATTCTGCACCGGGTGAGTGTCGCAGGCGATCGCCTGCGCGAACGCCCGCACCTTGGCGCGCCGCAGCGGGTCTTTCGGCAGCAGCGGCGGATTGGGATTGGTCTCGTCGAGCCATTCGATGATCGCGAGCGACTGGGTGAGGATCGCGCCGGCGTCGCTCTCCAGCGTCGGCACCAGCCCCTGCGGATTGATCGCGAGATAGGCCGGCGCGCATTGCTCGCCCTTGCGCAGATGATGCGGCAGGTGTTCAGAAGTCAGCCCCTTCAGATTCAGGGCGATCCGGACCCGGTAGGACGCGCTGCTCCGGAAATAGCCATGCAGCTTCATCGGAACCTCCCTTGCATTTCGTCATTGGCTTGTTTCGTTGACGCTAGCCATATTGTCAGTATACTGTCAATTAAATTGCACCAAACAAGAACGATGGGAGGCTTGCCATGGAAGCCGTGCAGAAGACCCCGGAGCGCGAGGCGTTCTACAAGAAGATCGACGGTCAAAACCTCTCGGCGTTGTGGAACGTGATGAACGATCTGATCACGCCGGAGCCGAAGAGCGCCTGCCGCCCGCACTTGTGGAAGTTCGACCAGATCCGCGACTACATGAACGAGGCCGGAAAGCTGATCACGGCCAAGGAAGCCGAGCGCCGCGTGCTGGTGCTGGAAAATCCCGGCCTGCGCGGTCAGTCCAAGATCACGACCTCACTTTTCGCCGGCGTACAGATGGTGGTGCCGGGCGACATCGCCCCCGCCCATCGTCACGCCCAGTCGGCGCTGCGCTTCGTGCTCGAGGGCAAGGGCGCCTTCACCGCTGTCGACGGCGAGCGCACCGCGATGTCGCCGGGCGATTTCGTCATCACGCCGTCGATGACCTGGCACGACCATTCCAACGAAACCAATGAGCCGATGTTCTGGCTCGACGGGCTCGACATCCCGATGGTGCAGTTCTTCGATTGCTCGTTTGCCGAAGGCGCCATGGAAGACCAGCAGTCGATCTCCAAGCCGGCCGGCGCCAGCTTCGCTCGCTACGGTCACAATCTCTTGCCGATCGATCAGAAGCGAACATCGAGGACCTCGCCGATCTTCAACTACCCCTATGAGTACACCCGCGAGGCGCTGGAGAAGGCCAGGACCAGCGACGAGTGGGACGCCTGCCATGGCCTCAAGCTGAAATTCTCCAACCCCGAGACCGGCGATTTCGCGATGCCGACCATCGGCACCTTCATCCAGCTGCTGCCGAAGGGTTTCAAGACCGCGCGCTATCGTTCCACTGATGCGACCGTGTTTGCTGCGATCGAGGGCAAGGGCCGCACCCGGGTCGGCGACCAGACCTTCGAATGGGGGCCGCGCGATCTGTTCGTGGTGCCGAGCTGGCACTGGGTCACCCACGAGGCCGATGCCGATTCCGTGCTGTTCTCGTTCTCCGACCGTCCGGTGCAGCAGAAGCTCGATCTGTTCCGCGAGGATCGGGGCAACGCGTAGCCGGAAACGTGTACTCGCTGTCGTCCCGGCGAAAGCCGGGATCCATAACCACAGGGTCTCGTTGTTGGAGTTGCTGAGGCCCCAGCGTGTTCTAACAACTAGGCCCTGTGGTTATGGGTCCCTGCTTTCGCAGGGACGACATTTGCAATTGCGGCTGACGCTCCCTACCGCCAGTGCAGCAGCCGCGTTTCCAGCAAGTTGATCAGCTTGCCGACCGCAAGCCCGAACAGCGACAGGATCACGACGCCGGCGAGCAGCTGGTCGGTCTGCATCAGATTGCCGGCCTGCAGCACGAAGGCGCCGATGCCGTATTGCGCGCCGATCATCTCGGCGCTGACGACGAGCAACAGCGCAACGGATGCGGTGATGCGGAAGCCGGCGAGGATCGAGGGCAACGCGCCCGGCCAGATCACGCGGCGTACGATGGCGTGGAAAGGAACGTTGAAGCTCTGTGCCATCCGGATCAGATTGCGCGGCACCGCGTCGACGCCGCTATAGACCGAGATCGCGGTCGAGAAGAATACGCCGAGCGCAATGGTCGCGATCTTCGGCTCCTCACCGATCCCGAGCCAGAGGATCAAGAGCGGCAGCAGCGCGATCTTCGGGATCGGGAACAGCGCCGAGATGAAGGTGATGCCGACGCCGCGCGCCATGGTCGACAGCCCGATCGCGAAGCCGACGATGACGCCGGCGGCGGTGCCGATGATCCAACCGGTGCCGATCCGCATGATCGACCAGGAGAGGTGCTGCCATAGCGCGCCCGACATCGCGAGCTTGGTGATCGCGACCGCGATCGCCGACGGCGCCGGCAGGAACAGCGGATTGACCCAGCCGGCACTGCCGGCAAGCTGCCAGACCGCGATGACCAGCGCGAGCGCGATCCAGCCGGCAGAGCGGCTGCCGCCGGGCGTGAAGCCGGCGCCGCGAAATGCGACCGGCCGCGTCGCTTCCGCCGATCGGTCCTTCGCCTCCTGCGGGGAGCGGTCAAGCATGCTGGACCTCGCGCTCGGCATCGATCGCCTCTGTGCGGATCAGCGACCACAACTCGCCCTGCAATGCGGCCATCCGTCCGCGCGCGTCCGCCGTGCCGCGCTCGGCGCGCGTCATCGGGATGGTCACGATCTCCCGGATGCGGCCGGGGCGACGCGACAGCACCACGACACGGTCGGCAAGCCGCACCGCTTCCTCGAGGTTATGCGTGACATAGACCGCGCCCATCGCGCCGTCGGCGAGCAGGCGCACGAAATCCTCCATCAGCAGCTCGCGGGTCTGCGAATCCAGCGCCGACAGCGGCTCGTCCATCAGCAGGATCGCCGGACGAACCGCCAGCGCACGCGCAATGCCGACGCGCTGGCGCATGCCGCCGGACAGCTGCTTCGGATAGGCAGCGCGAAAATCCGACAGCCCGGTGCGGCGTAGCGCGTCGTCGATCACGGCGCGGCGCTCGCCGACGCTCAAGCCTGTATGCAGCAGCGGAAACGCGACGTTCTCCTCGACCGTATTCCATGGCAGCAACGCAAAATCCTGGAACACGAAGGTCAACGGATTGAGGCTGCCGGCCGGCGGCGCGCCGCGCAGCTCGGCAGCACCCTTGCTCGGCCGCAGCAGGCCGCCGAGAATGGACAGCAGCGTGCTCTTGCCGCAACCGGACGGACCGACGATCGCGACGATCTCGCCGGCGGCGACTTGGAAGGAGACATCGTCGAGCACGTCGAGCGCGCCGAAGCGATGGCTGATATGGTCGGCGATCAGGTCCATCTCACCGCGACCCCGCTTCCAGTCCCGTCATCCTGAGGAGCGCGCAGTCGCGCGCGTCTCGAAGGGTGAACGGCCGAGCTGCTGCATCCGGGCCGTCGACCCTTCGAGACGCCGCTGCGCGGCTCCTCAGGATGACGGGGATAGCGTGGTGCGCGTGGCGCTGCATCATCAATCCGCCTTCACATAATCCTTGGCGACAATTGCATCCGCATCAAAACCCTTGTCGACAAAACCCTGCTCCTGCAGCCATTTGATCTGGTTGTCGAGGTTCTTCACGTCGAGCTTGCCGTCCGGATCGATATAGGCGCAATTGCCGACCACCTGCGCGACCGGCAGGTTGGTGTATTTGGCAATGATCTCGAGTAGCGGCTTGGTCTTGTCGTTGATCGGCGCCACGCCGTCCTTGATCGCGGTCAGGATCACGTCGTGATACTCGTGGTCGGCGCGGGTGAGCGCGGTGAGCAGCCGCTTCACCAATTGCGGGTTGGTCAGCGTCTTCGGCGACGCGAAGATGGCGCCCAGCTGCCACGGCGTCTCGTCGCCGACCCAGCCCAGAAACTTCGCGCCGTTGGAATCCATCAGCGTCCGCGCGGTCGAGACCGGCAGCAGCGCGGCATCGACGGTTTCGCCCTTCAGCGCCGCAGCCGCATTCGAAAGCGACTGCAGCGGAACGATCTTCACGTCCGAGAGCTTGAAGCCGTATTTGTCGGCGAGCAGGCCGAGCGAATAATGGAAGCTGGAGCCGACCTGGGTCACCGCGACGCGCTTGCCGGCCAGATCCTTCGGCGTCTTGAGGCCGGCGGCATAGGCGTTGTTGCTGGCGAAATAGCCGATCAGGGGATAGCCGGCCTTCTCGCGGCTCATGCCGCCGATCACCTTCAGCGTGCCCTTGCCGGCGAGATTGTAGAGACCAGCGGTGACGGCGGTGATGCCGAAATCGACATCGCCTGACGCGGTCGCCACCGCGATCGGCTGTGCCGCGTCGAAGAACTTGAGCTCGACATCGAGGCCGGCGTCGCGGAAATAGCCCTTGTCCTGCGCGATGAACACCGGCGCCGAGGACGACAGCCGCAGCACGCCGATCTTCGCCTTCAGGAGATCATCGGCCCGCGCGATGCCGCTCGCGGCCCATATCAGCAGACCCGCGAGTGCGAGCCGCGCCCAACCCTTCATTGCCGTCTCCACTTGGAGCCCGTTCCGATCAAATCGGAACGGCTCTCGATTCCTGTTTTGACGCGTTTTCTTCACGCGAACCGGGATCCACTTCGCTTGAAAACGCTCTAGATTCCTTCAGGCACGGCCTGATCGCGGCCGATGAACGCGCCCTGTCTGCCAAGCTGTTGTTGCAACTTTTCGACGGAAATGTCGCGCGGAATCGTATTACCCGAAAGTGCGAGCGCTGCCGCGGTTCCCGCCGCCTCGCCCATCACAAAACAGGCACCGGAGACGCGCGCCGCCGATTGCCCTTCATGGGTCATCGAAGCGCAGCGCCCGGCGACCAGCAGATTGTCGACGCCGTCGGGCACCAGCATGCGGTACGGCAATTCGTTGTAGCCGCGGCTTTCCGGGATCGGCGGAAACTCGAAGGTCACATCGCCCGGCACGTGCTTTTCCATCGGCCAACCATTGACGCCGATCGAATCCTCGAATGAGGCGCAGCCCAGCACGTCCTCGCCTGATAGCATGTAGCCGCCGATCACGCGCCGCGTCTCGCGGATGCCGAGCTGCGGCGGCAGATCGACGATGTAGGAGTTCTCGAAGCCCGGCACCGTGCGCAGGAACTTGAACGCTTCGACCGCCTGACGTCGCCCCTCGATCTCGCCGCGCGTCATGTCGTCGGGATCAATCCCGGAAATGGCGCCGCCGTCGCTTCGCGTCACCTGGGTGAAATTCACCCGCCATTCGATCTGCGATTTCTGCGGCCTTACGATCGCGGATTTGCGCGGGAATTTGTGGGTGCCGGCGGCCTCGGCCTGCGCCATCCGTTCCGGAATCGTCCGCCACGCATCGCCCGCCTTCGCCGGATCGATGCCGTTGAGGCGGAACATCATCGAGGGGTAGAGCATGCCGCCCTGGTTGTCGCCGACCTCGTAGGGCGCACCGGCCCAAACCGCGAGATCGCCGTCGCCGGAGCAATCGATGAAGATGCCACCGCGCACCGCCTGACGGCCGGCCTTGGTTTCCACCATCAGCGCACGAATGTGCGCGCCGTCCATCACGACGCCGGCACCGAGCGCGTGGAACAGGATATCGATCTTGTGATGCGCCAGCAGGTCGTCCGCCGCGATCTTGTAGGCCGCGCTGTCGTAAGCCTGCGCGAGGATCTTGCCGAGGATCAGATGCGGCGCGTTCAGCCCGCCGAGCCGGTCGATCCGCGCCAAGAGGTCGGAGGCAATGCCCTGCACGACCCGGCGCACCTCGCCGAAGATGTTGGCGTGCAGCCCGCAGAAGTTGGTCACGCCGGCCGCGGTGCCCATGCCGCCGAGAAATCCGTAACGCTCGATCAAGAGCGTTCGCCGCCCGGCGCGTGCCGCGCCGACCGCGGCCGCGATGCCGGCCGGTCCGCCGCCGAGCACCACCACGTCATATTCGCCATAGACCGGGACCTGCCGCGCAGGTTCTTCGATCGTGCTCGCTCGCATCATTTCCGCCCTGAACAAGTTTGATTGGGCCGACTATGAATTGATGCGGATTGCAGTACAATCCACCAAATTATGTAATCAGCTTTCGCGAATCGTGAAAACCGCCGAGAAGCGCAAATGGATACGCTGGTCAATCTCGAAGCCTTCCTCGCCACCGCGGATGCCGGCGGCTTCTCCGCCGCGGCGCGCAAGCTCAAGGTCGCGACATCGGTCATCGCCAAGCGCGTCACCCAGCTCGAGGAGCGGATCGGCACCGCGCTGTTCCACCGCTCGACCCGCCAGTTGCGGCTGACCGAGGCCGGGCAGCAATATGTGCATCGCGCCCGCGGCGTCGTTGCCGATGTCGGCGATCTCCTGTCGCGGATGGGCGAGAAGCAGCGCGATCTCACCGATCACCTGCGCATCAAGGCGCCGACCTCGCTGACTGTGGCGCGGCTCACCGATGCCTTCACGGTGTTCCAGAAGCAGAACAGCAGCGTGAAGCTCGAGATCGTGATGATCGACCGCCCCGTCGATCCGGTGACCGAAGGCTTCGACATCGCAATCGGCGCCTTCCCGCATTCCTTCGGCGGCGTGGTCGACGAGCCGCTATGCCGGCTGCCGCGGCTGGTATGCGCCGCGCCGGCGTATCTGAAGAAGCACGGCACGCCGAAGCATCCGCGCGATCTGGTCGATCATCGCTGCCTCAGCTTTCTGCCCACCGGGCCGGAATGGCCGTTCGAGGGACCGCGCGGCCGCATCAACATCCAGGTCCGCCCGATCCTCTCTTCGAACGAGGGCCGCGTGCTGACGCAAAGCGCTATTGCCGGCAACGGCATCGCGCTGCTGTCGCATTATCTGGTCGCTGACGCGCTGCGCGCGGGCACGCTGCAGCCGATCCTCACCGAGTTTCCGATTCCCGAACTGTGGGTCAAGGCCGCGGTTCCCGAACGCCGCGTCGACGCCGCCGCGGTACAGGCGCTGCTGAAGACATTGAAGAAGTCACTGTCGCAATCGCTGTGATGCGACGGCAGCCTTGCCCCGCGCACGCCGACCTGAGACAAGGACGTGAAAGGATCGCCGGCTTGAAACTCCTGCTATCAGCCTCGCTTGGCCTCATCATCATCGCGACTCCAGCCGCGGCGATCGAGACCTGCCGCTTCATCGAGCCCAAGGCGGAACGCGAAGCCTGCTACCATCGCCAGGAGCAGGAGCTGGCGGCCAAGCGCAAGCCTGCGCCGACGGTCACGCAGTCGAGCGAAGCGAAGACATTCGAACAGCTGCAGCAGATGCGGCGCGACGACGAAGAGGTCTATCGCAGCATCCGCGGCATCTGCAACGGCTGTTGAGCGGCGCGCCTAGGCCGCGCCACCCCATCGTCCGGCGCGCTTCTCGGCAAAGGACGCCAGCCCTTCGGCGGCCTCGGCGGTCTGCCGCTTGGCCGAGTGCAAATGGACGAGGCGCTTGTAGGCCGCATCGTCGACCCCCATCCCGCCGAACGAACTCTCCATCGCGAGCTTCTTGGTCTCGGCCAGTGCTTCCGGCGCATTGCCGAGCAATTGCTCCACGACCTTGCTGCCCGCGCTTTCGAGATCGGCAAGCGGCACCACCTCGTGGACGAGGCCGATGCGGCGGGCATCCTCGGCGCCGAAACGTTCGCCGGTCAGCGCGTAGCGCCGCACCTGGCGGACACCGATGGCGTCGCAGAGCTGCGGGATGATGATCGCCGCGGTGAGGCCCCAGCGCACCTCGGTGATCGAGAACAACGCGTTGTCGGCCGCGATCACGATATCGCAGGCCGAGATCACGCCGGTGCCGCC
The DNA here is from genome assembly GCF_001238275.1 of Bradyrhizobium viridifuturi. GTDB lineage: Bacteria > Pseudomonadota > Alphaproteobacteria > Rhizobiales > Xanthobacteraceae > Bradyrhizobium > Bradyrhizobium viridifuturi. The sequence goes on along the minus strand of NZ_LGTB01000059.1, from coordinate 39,298 downwards.
GCCGAAGCAGCCGCCCTGCACCAGCGCCACGGTCGGGACCGGCAGCGTGTTGAGACGCTGCACCGCCTCGAAGGTGGCGCGCGACGCGGCTTCGTTCTCCTCCGGCGATTTCGGCCGCACGCCATTGATCCATTTCAGGTCGGCGCCGGCCTGGAAATGCTTGCCGTTGCCCTTGAGCACGACGACGCGGACCGGCTTGGTCGAGAGGTCGTCGATCGCGGCCAGCACGCCGGCAATCAGCGCGCCGTCATAGGCATTGTTGACCTCGGGCCTGTTCAGCGTGACGGTCGCGACCCCGCGCGCATCGAGGCTCCACAGGACTGGGCTGGCCGACATGACGTTTCTCCCTGGCTCGGCATTGCTCTTGCACGGCACTATGACGAGAGCTGTCGCCTTGATCCATCACTTTCGAGCGCGCGTGGCCGCGCCACGTGCATGATGGGTTGCGCGATGCCCTGCGCTTGTGGAAACTGACGCGGCACGTTGCGAGGACAAGTTCCACTGATGCGCATTTGCATTTTCGGCGCGGGCGCGTCGGCAGCCACTTTGCGGTCCGGCTGGCACGCGCCGGTCACGAAGTGTCCTGCGTGATGCGCGGGCCGCATCTCGACGCGGTCAGGGCCAACGGGCTGACGCTAAGGGTCGGCGACAGCAGCGTCACTGCCAAGGTAAAGGCGTCGGCCGATCCTGCCGAACTGGGGCCGCAGGACGTCGTCATCAGCACGCTGAAGGCCACCGGCGTCAGTACGCTCGCAACCGGACTGTTGCCGCTGCTTGAGCGGGACACGGCAATCGTGTTCGCGCAGAACGGCATTCCCTGGTGGTACGGTCTCGGCCTGCCGCCGCAGCATCCCGCGATTCCCGACCTCGGCTTCCTCGATCCCGGCGGGCATCTGCGCGGCGCCATCCCGAAAGAGCGGATCATCGGCGGCGTGATCTTCTCCTCCAACGAGGTGATCGCGCCCGGCGTGGTGGCGAACCTGTCGCCGGATCGCAACCGACTCCTGATCGGCGAATGCGACGATCGCCGGAGCGAGCGCATCGCCCGGCTGCGCGCGGCGCTGCACGAGGCCGCGATCGAATCGCCTGAGGTCAAGGAGATCCGCGAAACAATCTGGTCGAAGCTGCTCACCAACATGTCGATGTCGGTGCTCTGCCTGCTGACCGGGCTGACCGCACGCGGCGTCCGCGACGATCCCGACATGCAGGACGTGATCCCGCGCCTGCTCGACGAGGCCAATGCGGTGGCGACACGCTATATCCCCGAGGTCAAGCGCGTCACGCGCTCAGGGCCCGCGCCGGACCACAAGCCGTCGATCCTGCAAGACTACGAGCTCGGCCGCACCATGGAGATCGACGTGCTGGTGCGCGCACCGGCGGCATTTGCCCGCGCGGCCGACATTCCGACACCGATGCTCGATCTGATGGCCGCGCTCGCCATTCAGAAGGCGCGTGACAAGGGCCTGTATCAGGGCTGACAATCCGGATCTCACGATAACAAGCAGGGACATCGAACCATGCACGTCAAGGACAAGGTCTGTGTCGTCACCGGCGGCGCGAGCGGGATCGGCGAAGCGGTGGCGCGGGCCTATGCGGAGGCCGGCGCGCGCGGCGTCGTGGTCGCCGATCTCAAGACCTCGCGCGACCGGCTCGCCAGCGTCGCCGGCGACATCGACGGCCTCGCCGTCACGGCCGATGTCGGGCTCGAGGAAGACGTCAAGGCGCTGATCGCCGCCGCGGAGGACAAGTATGGCCCGGTCGACGTGTTCTTCTCCAATGCCGGGCTGTCGCGCAAGGGGCAGGAAACCGCGTCCGATGCCGACTGGGATGTCAGCTGGCGGGTGCATGTGATGAGCCACGTGTTCGCGGCGCGCGCGCTGGTGCCCGGCATGCTCGCGCGCGGCTCCGGCTATCTGCTCAACACGGCATCGGCCGCGGGGCTGCTGGCGTCGCTGAACTCGATGCCCTACGGCGTGACCAAGAACGCCGCGGTCGCGCTCGCGGAGCATCTGGCGATCCAGTATGGCGATCGCGGTATCCGCGTCTCCGTGCTCTGTCCGCAGTCAGTGCAGACAGGCATGACGACGCCCGGCCCGAGTGCGGCCCGCGTCGACGGCGTGCTGCAGCCAGGCGAAGTGGCGCGGATGGTGATCGAGGCCATGGCCGAAGAGCGTTTCCTGATCCTCTCGCACCCGCAGGTGCAGGAATACATGCAGCGCAAGGCCACCAACCGCGAACGCTGGCTGTCCGGCATGCGCCGCCTGCGCGATCGGATCTATGGCGGCGCGGCGTCGTGACGCCTCTATCGTCATTGCGAGGAGCGACAGCGACGAAGCAATCCATTCTTCCACATGCGGCGAGATGGATTGCTTCGCTTCGCTCGCAATGACGATGCCTAGTCCTCGGATACCGGTGCGAATCCTTCGAGCAAACCCGAGTATCTCTTCGCGACAGGCGAAGCGTAGGCGCCACGGCGCGATGTGGTCAGCTTGAGGGCGGCCAGCGCTTCCGCCTGCTTCACCGCGGCAGCCACACCGTCGACCACCGGCACGCCGAACTGCACCGACAGCGCATGGGCCAGGTCGGCCATCCCGGCGCAGCCGAGCACGACGGCATCGGCCCCCTTCTCCAGCGCCCGCGCGATTTCCGCCTGCAGCTTCTCCCTCGCGCCCGAGCCCGGTTTCTCCAGATCGAGCACCGCGACGTCGCAGGCGGTGACCGCCGCGCGATCGGCGAAGCCGTAGCGGCGGACCAGTTCCTCCAGCGGCACGATCGAGCGCGGCAGCGTGGTCACGATGCCGATGCGCCTGGCGATCTGGCCCGCCGTGACCAGCGCCGCCTCGCAGATGCCGACCACCGGATAGCGCGCGGCCGACCGCGCAGCATCGAGGCCGGTGTCGTCGAAGCAGGCGATGATGCCGGCGTCGGCATCCGGCGTCTTCAGCAAGGCTTCGATCAATCCGGGAACGGCAAACGCCTCGTCGTAGAAGCCTTCGATCGAGGCGGGCCCCATCGATGACGTGACGGCCACGATCTCGGTGCCATCGGCGGCAACCGCCCGGGCCGCCGTGGCGATGGTCGCGGTCATCGACGCTGTGGTGTTGGGATTGACGATCAGGATCCTGGTCATGGGCACAGAGTAGCCCGGATGCAGCACAGCGCAAACCGGGATGGTGTCACAGGCGAAGGCCGTGCCTGCTTACGAATGCTTCGCAACCCAGGCCGCGAACGCATCCAGCACCTCGGCTATCACCTCGCGGTCGTCGCGGCCGGAGCGCTTCAGGACATGGAAGGAATGGTCGGCCTCCTGCACGAGATGCAGATTCGCCCGGCTGCCCAACTCCTTCACGACAGGCTCGAGCAGCTCGAGCTCAGCCAGCGCGTCGCGCGTGCCCTGCAGGAACAGCATTGGAATCTTGACCTCGGCGAGATGCTTGGCTCGCTCGCGCGACGGCTTGCCGGCGGGGTGCAGCGGAAAGCCGAGGAACACCAGCCCGCGGACGCCTTCGAGCGGCGCCTTGGCCTGTGCCTGCGATGTCATGCGGCCGCCAAACGACTTGCCGCCGGCGAACAGCGGCAGTTCGCCGCAATGCCGCGCGGCCTCCGCCGCCGCGGCACGCACCGTGGCCTGCGCGACGGCGGGCGGGTCGGGCCGCTTGCTGCCCTTCTCCATGTAGGGAAACTGATAGCGCAAGGTGGCGATGCCGCGCTCGGCCAATCCTTCAGCGATCACTTGCATCGACGGATGCGTCATGCCGGCACCGGCGCCGTGAGCGAACACATAGGCCGCACGGGCTACTTCCGGGCGCAGCAGCAGCGCGGACACCGTGCTGTCGCCCGAGACCATGATCGTGAGCAGTTGTGCGCCTGGCGCGTTCAAGATGACATCTCGATGAATTGCTGCTCCGGCACTTCTAGCCGCAGCCGCCGATGCGCGCAAATGCCGCCGAGGAGCGCGCGCCGCAAGTGAACTGGCTCACAGCCAATCAAAATTTCCTTTGCAACATTTCCCTTGCAACATTTCCGTTGGTAGACCAAGCGGCGTCACTATAGGATATTGCACGACGCACTACACGCTTAACGCGAACCTGTTTCGGCGATTTTTAACATCTCATCAATATGACGCGCGGGTACCGCGAATCGGGGGACGGGGCATGCCTCGCAAGACGATCTTTTTCATAGGGTTGTTGATTGTCGCCGGCGTCCTCTACTTCAAGGACGATATCGAGACGGTGGCGAGCGGCTTCCACGTCAAGGTCGTCGACTACCAACCGCCGGCAAAGACCGTATGGCTGGATCAGAATGTCAGCGCCGAGCGGCTGCGCTGGTTCTACCATGCCGACCAGGGCACGCGGACCTTCGGCATTCCGCTCGAATGGTTCATGGCGCTGGAGCAGCCGACGGTGTGGCCGCTGTTCACCGCGGCGCCGCGGCTGAGTGACACCAATTACCTCGGCCGCTTCGGCTTTATTCCCGACACCGTGATTCCCGGCAAGCCCGATGCGCTGCCGATCGGCTTCGCGCCGGGCGGCCCGATGACCGATGCCAACGGTGCGCCGTGGCGCAACCCGCACAGCAAAGCCGGGATGAACGGCGTCGGACTGACCTGCTCCGCCTGCCACACTGGAAGCTTCAGCTATCGCGGCACCGAGATCGTGATCGACGGTGGACCGGCCAACACCAATCTGTTCGAATTCCAGAAGAGCGTCGGCGTCTCGTTGCTGTTGACCCGGTTCTGGCCGGGCCGCTTCGCGCGTTTGCCGACGAGATCCTCGGCAAAGCGGCCAGCCTCGACGAGCGCATGGCGCTGCGCGGCCAGCTCGATCTCGTGCTCAAGCAATATGCCAACATCAATGCACTGGAGACCAAGGTCGCCGCCAACAGCGTCGAGGAAGGCTATGCGCGGCTCGATGCGCTCAACCGGATCGGCAACCAGGTGTTCTCGATCGACCTGAACAATCCGAACAACTACGCCTCGCATTCCGCGCCGGTGCATTTCCCGCGGATCTGGAACGCGCCGTGGTTCAGCTGGGTCCAGTATGACGGCTCGATCATGCAGCCGATGGTGCGCAATGCCGGCGAGGCGCTCGGCGTCAGCGCCGAGCTCAATCTGCTCGATGAATCCCGGGGCCTGTTCAAATCGAGCGCGCGGGTCGACGTGCTGCACGAGATGGAACGGATGATCGCCGGCGAGCCGCCCAGCGAGGACAAGGGCTTCGGCGGCCTGGCATCGCCGAAATGGCCGGAGAACATCCTCGGGCAGATCAACATGGATCTCGCGAAGAAGGGCGGCGAGCTCTACAAGACGCACTGCCAGGGCTGCCATGGACCCGCGATCGACAGCAAAGCGCTGCCGGAGAGCGAAGCCTTCGCGCTGTTCAAGGACAAGAAGCGCTGGATCAAGAACGACGCCGGCCAGCCGCTGCTCGACGTCGAGATGATTCCAATCAGCCATATCGGCACCGACAGCGCACAAGCCGAGGGCCTGCAGAACCGCACCGTCGAGACGCCGGCCAACCTGAACATCAAGGACGGCAGCTTCGGCCCCGCGCTCGGCGAACTGGTCGAGAAGACCGTCGACTACTGGTACGACCAGAACAAGACCCCGCCGGAGGATCGCAAGCGCATCAACGGCTACCGACCGAACGAGATCCAGGCGCCGCTCGCCTACAAGGTCCGGCCGCTCAATGGCATCTGGGCGACCCCGCCCTACCTGCACAACGGGTCGGTCCCGAGCATCTTCGCGCTGCTGTCGCCGGTGAAGGATCGCCCCCCGACCTTCTATCTCGGCAACCGGGAGTATGATCCCAAGGATCTCGGCTATGTCTGGAAGGACAAGATCAAGAACGCCTTCCTGCTCGACACCAGCAAGCGCGGCAACAGCAATTCCGGCCACGAATTTTCGAACGAGAAGCGCCTCGGCGTGATCGGCCCGGAGCTGAAGGAAGACGAGCGCCGCGCCCTGATCGAATTCATCAAGACGCTGTAGCCGTCGCGGGTCAACACTACTGCCGTCATGGCCGGGCCTTGGCCCGGCCATCCACATCTGTTGCGCAGTCGACATTGAAGGCGTGGACGCCCCCCCGACAAGGCCGAGCGCGACGAGTGGCGGGTTCGTGTATCCGGCCCCGCGCTCTGTAACGCCTGCTCTCAACTCTCCTTCAACTTGGGCACGGGTTGCGGCGCGCCGGGCGAGTCATGGCCTCGAGCTCGAGCAGCTGGTTGAGCTGCTCCTCCGTCAGCAGCCTCTCCTCAAGCACGATGTCGGCGACGGAGCGGTTCTCCTTCAGCGCGCGGCGTGCCACGCGCGACGAGGCCTCGTAGCCGAGCGCCGGCGCCAGCGCCGTGATCAGGCCGATCGAGCCCTGCACCAGGCTGCGGCAGCGCTCGCGATCGGCCTCGATGCCGTCGACGCAACGCTTGGTCAGCGTATCGATCGCCGCCGTCAGCATGCGCAGCGAGCTCAGCACGCAGTAGCCGATGGTCGGCTCGAATGCATTGAGCTGGAGCTGGCCGCCTTCGGCGCACATCGTCACCGTGAGATCGTGCCCGATCACGAGGAACGCGACCTGGTTGACCACTTCCGGAATCACCGGGTTGACCTTGCCGGGCATGATCGACGAGCCGGCCTGCACCGCAGGCAGCCGGATCTCGCCGATGCCGGTACGCGGCCCCGACGACAACAGGCGAAGGTCGTTGCAGATCTTCGATACCTTGACCGCGACGCGCTTCAACACGCCGGAGAACAGCACGAAGGCACCGAGGTCCGAGGTCGCCTCGATCAGGTTCGAGGCCAGCACCATCGGCTGGCCTGAGAGTCGCGACAGTTCCTCGACCGCCAGCGCTGCATAGCGCGGATCGGCATTGATGCCGGTGCCAATCGCGGTGGCGCCGAGATTGACCTCGCGGAACAGGCTCGAAATCTCGTTCAGCCGCGCGACGTCCTCCTTCACGGTGGCGTGGAAGGCGTCGAACTCCTGGCCGAGCGTCATCGGCACCGCGTCCTGCAACTGGGTGCGGCCCATCTTGAGAACGTCGGCGAATTCCACCGCCTTGCCCTTGAAGGCATAGGCGAGATCATCCAGTGCGCGCACCAGCGGCTGGGTGGCGAAGATCACCGCGAGGCGCAGCGCGGTCGGATAGGCATCGTTGGTCGATTGCGCCATGTTGACGTCGTCGTTCGGATGCAGCGTATTATAATCGCCGGGCTTCTTGCCCATCAGCTTGAGCGCGACGTTGGCGATCACCTCGTTGGCGTTCATGTTGGTCGAGGTGCCGGCGCCGCCCTGGATCGCGTCGACGACAAAGGACTCGGCATAGACCTTGTCGGTCGCGACCTGGGTGCAGGCCCGGTCGATCGCATCGGCCTTTTCAGGCGAGAGATAGCCCAGGCGCTTGTTGGCGCGGGCAGCAGCTTGCTTCACCAGCGCCAGCGCGCGGACGAATTCCGGAAAATGGCCGACCGGCACGCCGGTGATCGGAAAGTTCATCACCGCGCGCTTGGTGTGGATGCCCCACAGTGCATTGGCCGGCACATCGTCCTCGCCGAGCAGATCGTGCTCGGTGCGGGACTGCGCCTGCTCGATCGGCACGGTGCGGACGGTTGCGATCGCGAGCTCGCTCACACCGCCGCCGTCGCCGGAGGGCGGCGTAGCGCCTGCAGTGGTGGCGGTCTCAACCTTCGATTCGGCCATTGGTCCCTCCGTTACCTGCTGAACATCGCGTCGTCGGCGACCGCACCATGATGCGCCCGACGGACATCGAAAGCCAATGCCTATCGGCAAAGTCTTGCACACCGGCTAACCGGAAGCCGCGGAAAAGCCGGATCGGAATGCGCGTCGCAGCGGGAATCGAGGGCTTACCTTATCTGTCATGATAACAACAACTTATAGCTCGATACCGCGGTTCGTTTCGCGACAGATGCGGTTGCTTTCTCCGCCCCGTCATCGCGTGCTAGATCAGCATCGACAGGCGCAATGGCGCTGCCGATTTTGAACGAACCAAGGACCAGAACCGTGTCCGACAACAACGAAGCGATAACCATCAGATTCCGCTGCCCGGCGGAGCTCGAGGGCAAGATTCCAGAGCCGGTGCCTGCGTCATTGGGTCTTCCCGGATGGCTCAGGGCGATGCCGACGCAGGCCTTCAATGCGATGAGCAATCGCGAAGAGGATACCGTCAAGCGCTGCCCGCCATTCGTCGATGCGATGACGTCAGGCTTCCTGCTTCCGCTGGTCTGCGATCTCAAGGTCGAGAATGGCGAGATGACGTGGGACAACGATCTTCCGGCCGGGGGCGCGCTCGAATTCCCGCGCTCGCCGGTCGGATTCCACGACGAAAGCCAGGTGGCCGGCTCGCCGCTGTTCGAGCCCGACCGTTTCCTGATCAAGTTCGTCAATCTGTGGACCATCGAGGCGCCGGCGGGCTACTCGCTGTTCTTCACGCATCCGGTCAACCGGTTCGATCTGCCGTTCACCACGCTTACCGGCCTCGTCGATTGCGACCTGTTTCGCGACGGCTGGGTTCATTTCCCGGCGCGCTGGCACGACACCAATTTCAGCGGCGTGTTGCCCAAGGGCACGCCAGTTGCGCAATGCTTCCCTGTGAAGCGCGAAAACTGGGTCGCGCAGACCGCGGCGATGACGCCGGATGAAACAGCGCGCGCACAGGAGCTGTCCAACAGGATGGCCCGCGAGCCCGGACTCTATCGCCGCCAGTTCCGGTCGTAGATCGAGCGCGCGAGGGCGACGACGGGTGTAAGTGGGACAAGACCCTTTCCTCTTGTCGTCCCTGCGAAAGCAGGGACCCATACGCCGCGGCCCGTGTTGCGAAAGCGACTCGTCGTTCCGGCATCATGCAACTATTCGCACTGGTGGTTATGGGTCCCTGCTTTCGCAGGGACGACATCGAGTTTGTGGGGCGATCTAGAACAGGTTCGGTGTCATCACCCGCGAAGGCGAGTGATCCAGCATTCCAGAGACGGAGGAGTTTGACCGAGAAGCCGCGGCGTACTGGATCGCCCGGTCAAGCCGGGCGATGACGAGCGTGAGGCAGCGGCTAAGTCGCCTAGCTCAGGAATTTCTTGAACCCGCTGGGACGCAAGAAGAAGCGGCCGTGCGATGCCATGGCAAGCGCGGCCGTGGTGCGGCCGATCATTTGCGGCCGGCCGCGCAACGCCAGGCGCAGATTGGCTTCGCCGGCAGCGCGGTCGCCCATTTCCAGAAGACAGGCGGAGAAGCTGGTGCGGGTCAGGGGATCGTCGGGGCGCTGCGCCAGCACCTGACGGTAGAGATCCGCCGCGGCCGCGTATTCGCCGTCGAGCAGCAGCACACGCGCGAGCGCGGCCAGAACATCCGGATGTCCCGCGCCGCACTGCGCAGCTTCTCCAGAATCTCTCGCGCGCGGCCACGCTCATTGCGCTGGGGCAGCAACTGCGCGAGCAGGAGCTGAAATTCGAGGCTGCCGGGCGCGAGAACAAGCGCGCTCTCAAGCACGGCTACCGCCTCGTCGATGCGGCCGTCCGCGTGCAATTGCCCTGCCAGCGCCTGAAACGCGGGGAGGTATGGCGGCCGCCGCGCGCTGGTTCGCCGCAACACATCGATCGCCTCGCTGCGGCGACCGGCGCCGCCGAGCGCCGCGCCGAGCAGGGTCTCGAGGCCGGGATCCTCGACACGGCGGGTGGCTCGCTCGAGCGGCGCGATCGCCTCCTCGTTGCGGTTCTGGATCATCAGCGCCCGCGCCAGGATCGAGGCGGCGCCGACATCGGTCCGGTTTGCCTTCAAGACCTCGGCCGCCAGCCGTTCGGCTTCGACGACCTGTCCCGTCTGCAAGGCGACCACGGCGCGTTGCAGGAGCGGGGATGGGCCGGGCCCGCGATTGGCGGAAGGGGGCGGAGGTTTCGGCATGCGGTCCGTCGAAGATGGTTCTTCCCAGCCGTTATCACCGCCGCCGACGGAGCGTCCAGCGAAACTCGCATCCGGACACTGAGATACCGCCGGTTCCGGCGCAGCCCGCGGCTGTCACGCGACAGACATCGAACCACCCTCTCCGGCCCGATTTTTCGACTGCTTAACCTATTCGACCTAGCCTGAATTGCCGAAAACAGGGCCCAGCTTGATGTTCGCGACTACCCTTGAAGCAATTCGGTCGACCTCCTCGAAGCGAACCGCTTACGTCAGGGGCATCCTCGCGCTTCTGGCCATCGCAATCGTCTTCAAGGCCGTGTGGCTTGCTCAAGTGGGACTCGGGCATGGCCGCGAACTCGTCGATTTTGCCGCCTTCTACATCACCGCGAAGCTGGTGTGGCTCGGCACGGTGGATCAGGCCTATCAGTTCGCGAAGCTCATCGTCATCCAGAAGGAGGCGTCAGGCGGGCACGACGGTTTCATGTCGTGGACCTATCCGCCGCAGTTCAGCCTGCTGCTGGCGCCGTTCGCGCTGATCCCGGTCGGGATTGCCTATCTGCTGTTCGCGGCCTCGACGCTGACGCTTTACCTCGCCGTGCTGCGCCGTCTTGCAGGCGACAACTTCGTGCTCGTGCTCATGATCTTCTTTCCGACGATCGGGATCACGCTGGCCTGCGGGCAGAACGGCCTGCTGACGGCCGCGCTGATCGGAATGGTCTGCCTGTTCTTCGAGGAACGGCCAGCGCTGGCCGGGGCTGCGCTCGGGCTGATGATCATCAAGCCGCATCTCGCCATCGCGTTCGCGGTCTATGCCGTGCTGCGGCGGTCCTGGATCGTGGTGGTGACGGCCGCCGCCGTCGTGCTGATCAGCTCGGCGTTCTGCACGGCGGTCTTTGGCGTCGAGATCTGGAGCGCGTTCCTGCAAAGCGTGCGCGATTCGTCGGTGTTCCTGGAGCACGGCAATTACCCGATGCATCGCATGATCTCGATCTACGCGGCGCTGCGGACGGCAGGCTTGTCCGCGTCGACAGCGTTTGTCGCCCAGGGCGTCGTCGCGGTGCTGGCGCTTGCCGTGGTCCTCATTGCAGCCTACCGGCCGATGCCGGCACGCGAGCGCTTCGGCCTCGTCGCGATCGTGTCGGTCTGCATCAGCCCCTATGCTTACGACTACGACTTCCTGATCTTCAGCGTCGGCCTGGCGCTGCTGTTGCCGGCGCTGCTGGCGAGCGCGCGCGAGTGGGAACGCGGGATCATCTACGCTCTGCCGATCCCGATCGGCGCATTCGGCTATTTGCAAGCGACGCAGATGGCGTCTTCCCACAATGGCGAACGGGCGCTCAGCACGTTCTCGATCGGCGGTTTTGCGATCATTCCGCTGATCGCGCTCATCGTCGGCATCGTGCTGCTGCGCAGCTCAGGGACGGAAGCAGTCGGAGGACCGACCGTCAGATGCGCATCCGCTTGAAGATCGTCTCCGGCAGCGCGCAGATGATGGCCATCACCAGCCGGAACCGCCTGGCCACATAGATCACGTCGCGCGGCCTCGTCACATCGGCGAGGTAGATATCCTCGGCAACCCGATCCGGATCGACCGTCAACGGCGCCGGCAGCTTCATATGCGCGGTCATCCTGGTGCGCACGAAGCCGGGCTTGACGGTGACGACGCGAACCTTGCCCGCGAGCGCCAGGCGGTTGCGCAGCCCGGACAGGAATTGCGAGAAACCGGCCTTGGCCGCGCCATAGTAGTAGTTCGACGCCCGCCCGCGATCGCCGGCGACCGAGCTGACCCCGACGATGGTTCCCGAACCGCGCGCCTCGAAGGCCTGCGCGAACAGTTCGAGCAGCAAGCTCGGCGCCTCGAAGTTGGTGCGCATGATCGACGTCGCAAGCTCGGGATCGGTCTGCGCACGCAGCTGGTCGCCGAGTTCTCCGACGACGCACACCACGGTGTCGGGGAGCACGGACAGGCCGGCGACGAAGCCGGCCAGCTGCGCGGTCTGCAACACGTCAAGCGCTTGAACCGTCGTTTCGACGCCGCTTCGCGTCCTGATGTCGTCCGCGTTACGCTGCGCGGCCTCGATGTCGCGGGCGGCGAGCGTCACGCGCCAGCCCTCTTTTGCGTAGCGCAGCGCGGTTGCGTGCCCGATATCCGAGCTGCCGCCGATCACCAGAATTGATTTTGTGCCGATCATCAAATTCCAAGCCGAGCTGAAAGATGGGAGATGAGGCGCGCATTCGCGCCGGTCTGCTGGCGGATGTCTCGCAAGGCCGCAAGGCCGGGATATCCGGATTCGAATGTCGCGCGGGACTGCCGCGCATCCTTGGCGAGGTAGAGCCGGCCGCCGGCATCGACCACCAATGCGTCGAGCTGGTCGAGAAAGGCGAACAGCGTCTCGGTGACCGGAAAGTCCATCGTCAACGTATAGCCGCGCAGCGGAAACGACATCGGCCCGCCGCCATCGCCGAGTTGCTTGAGCACGGCAAGAAACGACGCATCGCCGCGCCGGGAGACCCGATCCAGGATGTCGGCAAGCACGCGGCGTGCGTGCGCCTGCGGAATCACGCATTGATACTGCACGAAGCCGCGCCGGCCGTAGATCCTGTTCCAGTCGGCGATCGCATCGAGCGGGAAGAAGTAGGGATCCCAATGGACGAGCCGTTGTTCGCCCTGCTGCGCAGCACCGCGACGGAAGTACAGCTCGTTGAACGCTCGCATCGATGTGCGGTTGAGCAGCCACCCGGGAAACAGCTTCGGCACCGACAATCGCGACATGCGAGGGCTGGGGAACGGCGCGAGCTCGGGCGCCAGCAGCTCCTTGTCGCGGCGCGTCGCGTGCTCGGCGAGATAGACCAGCGACCGCCCGAGCGCCGCGCCGCGCGCAAGGCAGTCGATCCAGGCGACCGAATAGGTGGCCGATGCGCTGCGTTCGAGCAGATCGATCGCCGCCTCAAGATTGCCGGCGACGCGGGTGTCCTGCCGCAACCAGGCCGTCTCGATCGGGAGCAGCCGCAACGTCGCCTCGAGGATCATGCCGGTCAGGCCCATGCCTCCGAGGGTCGCCATGAACAGTGCAGCGTTTTCCGAGCGCGAGCACGACACGATCTCGCCGCCCGGCAGCGCGAGGCGGAATGACCCGACGATGTTGCCGAAGCCGCCGTCGCGATGGTGGTTCTTGCCGTGCACGTCGGCCGCGATCGCGCCGCCGACGGTGACGAATTTGGTCCCGGGCACGACCTTCAGGAAGAAGCCGCGCGGCTCGAACGCGGCAAGGATGTCGGCGATGGTCACGCCGGCTTCGACCGTCAATTCGGCAGTTGCCGGATCGAAGCTCCGCATCCGGTTCAGACCGCGCGTTGAAATCGTGGTGTGGGTGCCGATCGCCGCGTCGCCATAGGCGCGACCCGCCCCGCGCGCGACGACGCCGGACCGCCCGAGCAGAACATCCCGTGCGCCCACGGGCGTCCGTGGCGCCAGCAGTTCAGTCGACACCTTCGGATAGTTGCCCCAGCCGGACAGGCTCTCGTCCGGATTGGAGGTCGCCGTCGCGCGTCCTGGCAATGCAGCCGCCGGCATCGCTAGATGGCGGCGAGCATGATGACGCCGATCGCGCCAAGCGCGATCCAGCTGGCGCGATCGCGGAGCGCGAACATCACCGGATCGTCGTCGATCAATCCGCGCTGTGCAAACAGCATCACGCGACCAATCCAGTACATCAGGATCGGGCAGCAGGCCCAGAGCAGCTGCGGATGACTGTAGAGCGCGCGAACCGTATCGGACGAGATGTAGAGCGTGAAGATCACGACGGCGTTGAAGCCCGATGCCGCGGCGAGGATCGCGATCATCGACTTGTCTTCGACCCGGTAGCCGCGCGCCGCCAGCACCGCGCCATCGGGCTGGCCGGCGAGTTCGACGTGGCGCTTCACCAGCGCCAGCGACATGAAGATGAACAGCGAGAACGCAAGCAGCCATTCCGACATCGGCACGCTGATCGCGACCGCGCCGCCGATCACACGGACGGTGTACAGCGTCGCCAGCACGACGACATCGACGATCGCGATGCGCTTGAGCCACAGCGAATAGGACGTGGTCAGCGCGAAATAGCCCAGCAGGACACCGGCGAACGCGGTCGATATGGACAGTGCGATCGCGAATGCGGCTGTTAGCGCCAGAGCCATCGCGCCGGCGGCTCGCGGCGCCGCGATGACTCCGCTTGCGATCGGACGGCTGCGCTTGGCCGGATGCGCGCGGTCGGCCCTGATGTCGAGAATGTCGTTCAGGATGTAGGCGGCCGACGCGCAGAGCGAGAATGCGATCACCGCGAACAGCGACGTCGCCGCCGATCCCGGCGCAAATTTATGCGCGGTCAGCAGCGGCACCAGCACGAGGGCGTTCTTGGCGTATTGATGCACCCGGAGCAGCTTCAACCAGCTCTGCACACCGGCCCGCACAGGCGCCGCCGGTTCGGATCGACCGGGACGCCCGACGCGCGATGCGAATTCCGGCAATGCGACCGTTGCACCGCCGATATAGTCAAAGCCCTGGCGCAGCACGGGCGGCAGGTCTTCGCTCCGCACCGCCGGCGACCGGCCAGCCGGTGCGGCGGCCCAGGCCGTGAAGACACCGAGATGCTGGGCAACAGCGCTGACGAACGGCTCGGGATGGATTTCCGAACAGAGATAGACCGGGCGGCCTTCGCCCAGCACCTGCAACAAGAAGGTCACGGTATCGCGGTCGAACTGCGCGCGGGATGAATCGAAACCCGACGAAACGGCAACGTGCGTCGATCGCGCATCCGGTCCGAACGCTGTGGCAATCGCGGCGGCGACCGCGAGAACGCGACGGCTCAATTCGGAAGCGATCCCCGCCGGAAAGGCGCTTCCCGGCACCATCACCTCGTCGACATCGACAACGAGCGGCCGGCCGCTTGAGCGCAACGGATCACGAAGGGCGTCGCTGCCGCCCTGCTCAACCCGTTCTGGAACGCTCGATCGCATGCGCGCGGACTTCCGGTGGCCCCCTCCCCATTGTCCGCAGCGTTCCCTAATTTGGGGTGAATTTGGGGGCAAACGCCCGCCGCACCGCGCTGGAAGGCAGCGCGCGAAGGCCGTTGCGGCTTCGATGGGGGAAGGAAGCGGTCGCCGGCGGCGTGCGCTGCGCGCAACCAGGCGGAAAGTGGCGATCCCGGGAAGACTCGAACTTCCGACCTACGGTTTAGGAAACCGTCGCTCTATCCGGCTGAGCTACGGGACCGCACGGCCCGCGGCTCAAGCATGCGGGCGCAGCCCTCCCATAGCAGAGGTGCCGAATGATCGCCAGCCCGCGCCCCAACGGGCGCGCGCGAAGTTGTGCCTGGTTCGCCACGTCGCGCGTTATGCGACCTGCCGCGCCGGATTCGCGGCAGCATCCGCCGCGCCAGCCCGGCGCGCCGGCAGAAACTCGATCGCCTCATCCTGCAGCGAGCCGAAGCGCAGCGTCATGATATCGAGCGCATAGTTCTGGTAAAGTCGCCACGGCCGGCGCGAGCCCTGCTTGGGGAACCTGGCTGCGGCGCGCTGGATATAGCCTGAGGAGAAATCCACCCAGGGCAGTTCGGTCACGGTTGGGTCGTTCCGCCGCGGCGTCACCTGCGCATAGCCGTTCGCCTTCATGTGATTGAGCATGCGGCAGACATATTCGCAGGTCAGGTCGCATTTCAGCGTCCAGGATGCGTTGGTGTAGCCGAAGGCGGCGGCAAGGTTCGGCACGCCCGAATACATCAGCCCCTTGTAGTTCATGGTCTTCGACAGATCGACCGGTGCACCGTCGACCTTGATCTCGAGCCCGCCGAGCACCTGCAGATCGAGGCCGGTCGCGGTCACCACGACATCGGCGTCGAGCACTTTGCCCCTCTTGAGCTTGATGCCGCCGGGAGTGAAGGTCTCGATCTGGTCGGTGACGACGGATGATCCGCCGTTGCGCAAGGATTGAAACAGATCGCCGTTCGGCACCAGGCAAAGCCTTTGGTCCCACGGATTGTAGCTCGGGGTAAAATGCGTCGCGACGTCGTAGTCGGGGCCGAGCGCGTGGCGCACGCCGCCGAGGATCAGCTTCTTCACGCGCTCCGGATCGCGCTTGCAGAGCCGGTAGAAATACATCCCGAACAGCACGTTCTTCCAGCGCGTGAGGCCGTAGGCGAGCTTCGCCGGCAGCCGCGCCCGCAGCCAGTTGGCGACCTTGTCCTCGTCCGGACGCGCCACGACATAGGTCGGCGAACGCTGCAGCATCGTGACATGGGCGGCGGTCTTGGCCATTTCCGGCACCAGCGTCACCGCGGTCGCGCCGCTGCCGATCACCACCACCTTCTTGCCGGCATAGTCGATGTCGTCGGTCCATTTCTGCGGATGGACGACGCGGCCGGCGAAATCGGCGATGCCGGGGAAATCAGGCGTGTAGCCGTGCTCATATTTGTAGTAGCCGCTGCACATGAACAGGAAGTTGCAGGTGAGGCGCTCGATCGTCTTCTCCGGTCCGCGCTCGACTTCGACCGTCCATTGCGAATCGGCCGACGACCAGTCGGCGCGCACGACGCGGTGGTTGAAGCGGATCTTCTTGTCGATGCCGTAGACGCGCGCAGTCTCGCGCACATAGTTCAGGATCGACGGCCCGTCGGCGATTGCCTTCGGCTCGGTCCACGGCCGGAACGAATAGCCGAGCGTGTACATATCGGAGTCGGAGCGGATGCCGGGATAGCGGAACAGGTCCCAAGTCCCGCCGATGCAATCGCGGCCTTCGAGAATGGCGTAGCTGCGGTCCGGACAATTGGTCTGCAGATGATAGCCGGCGCCGATGCCTGACAACCCGGCACCCACGATCAACACGTCGAAATGAGCAGACATGCACTGACCCTCCCGCGTCATAACTGACAATATATGTTGTCAGATAACTTGACATCTGACAATGGCTCATGTCAATAGCCTTTCATGGCAAGCAGCCGAAAAGCCCGCCTCTATGGCGGTATGGACGCCGACGAGCGCCGCACCGAGCGGCGGCTGAAGCTGATCGACGCGGCGATCGAGGTCTATGGCGAGGTCGGCTATCGCAGCGCGACGGTGAAGGCGATCTGCGAGGCCGCCGAGCTCACCGAGCGCTATTTCTACGAGTCCTTCGCCAACAGCGAAGCCCTGTTGATCGCCGCCTACAACCATGTCGTCGGCCGTCTGCACGAGGAAATGACGGCTGCCGCCGCGGCCGCCGGCGACGATGCCGAAGCACGGCTGCACGCCGCGCTGACGCTGTATTTTACCCGGCTGAAGGAGCATCCGAAGCCCGCGCGGGTCTTCCTGCTGGAAATCTCCGGCATCAGCCCGGC
Source organism: Bradyrhizobium viridifuturi (assembly GCF_001238275.1). Taxonomy (GTDB): domain Bacteria; phylum Pseudomonadota; class Alphaproteobacteria; order Rhizobiales; family Xanthobacteraceae; genus Bradyrhizobium; species Bradyrhizobium viridifuturi. The sequence goes on along the minus strand of NZ_LGTB01000059.1, from coordinate 22,044 downwards.
GGTCGATGCCGTCAAGCTCGACGCCGGGCGCGTGTTCAGCGACATCCTGGTGCCGCCGACGCGCGATGCGAAGCACGGCGACAGGGGGGCAGCTGCGACGCTGCTCTCGACCGGCATGGTCGGCGCGGTGATCTCGATCGCGCTGCGCTGGGTTTCCAAGCAATATCCGCAAACCGTCGCGGACGTGGTCGCGATTGCCGCCAGCTTCTGCCGCGTCGCATTGACCGAGGCTGATCGCCGCCGGAACCTGCACCTGCGGTAGCGGTGGACCCGCACCGCTCGCCGATTTTCGATCATGTTTCGCCGAGGTTTCCGGCCTGCCCCGAAGCCGCACCGCCGATTTAACTTGCACGACAGGCGGCGCGGGTTGTCTTATGCACGGTACCGGGTGCAACCAGGCTTTTCCTGTTTCACCTTGCGAAACAACGAAAAAACTGCATCAGGCGGAGCTTAAGCCTTTGGTCGACGTGCACAGGCTGGACGACGTAACCGCGCGCCTAGGCGATGTGGTTCTCGATCCCGCGACCTGGCCGTCCTTCATGGACGAGGTCTGCGCGGCCGTCGGCGCGACCGGAGCTGCGATGCTTCAGAGCGACATCCGCACCGAAGACATTCCGCGCTCGGAATCGATCAGCGACTATTTCACCAAGACCTATTTCCCGCACAATCTGCATCTCACCGACATCCGCGCGGCACGCGGCGTACCGCTGATGCTGGCTGGCACCAACGTCATCACCGATGCCGACCTGTTCGGAAGCGAGGCGGAGATGTTGCGCGACCCGCTTTATGCGACGCTCGGCGAGTTCGGGCTGAAATGGTTCGCGGGGATCGGCTTTCGCGCCGGCCCGGCATTGTGGGCACTGAGCATCCAGCGTTCGCCGAAGGAAGGCATGTTCGACGCCGACGAGGTCAAGGCGCTCTCGCGGGTGTCGGCGCGGCTCACCGAAGCCGCGACCCTGTCTACCGTCGTCGGCCGCTCCGCGATCTCGGGCATCACCAGCGCGCTCGACCTGATCCAGGTCGCAGCGATTGCCGTCGGCCGCTTCGGCGCCGTCATCGGCATGAACGGCCATGCTGAGAGTTGCCTCGGCCACGACCTCGCGATCCGCAACAACCGCCTCACGCTGCTCGACCGGCAGGCCAATGCCGATCTGACCAGGCTGATCGATCTGCTGGCCCACAGTTCGGACCTGCAACCGCTGCCGACAGCGCCGATCGTGGTGCGCAGGATCGACAAGCGGCCGATCGTGATCCAGATGCAGCCGGTGCCGCCCGCCGCGCGCTCGCCGTTCCTGGGCGCGCGCGCGATCCTGTTGATCCGCGATCTCGAGGGCAGCGCCGCATTCGATTCTGCGCTGCTGGCGACGACCTTCGAGTTGACGCCGGCGCAGGCGCGCCTCGCCACGCGGCTTGCGCGCGGTGATTCAGTCGAAGCGGCGGCGCAGGAGGCCGGCATTGCCCTTGCCACCGCGCGCAACCAGCTCAAGACGATCTTCCAGAAGACCGGCACGCATCGGCAGGCGGAACTGGTCGCGTTGCTGCACAGGGTGAAGTGAGCAATTCGAGACGAATTGTTCCGATGTTCCGGTTGGCTTCAGATGAGAATTCTTTAGATATTCCAATACCGCACGGCTGTGTTCCATCAGACACAGCAGCATGAGCGTCATTCCACAGATCGGGAAAAACTTCGGGTTCCCGGGTGACAAGGGTCACTAAAATGGCGACAATCTGCTCACTCTGTGTCGTTCGGGTTTGCTTGCAATGTCCGTGATGCCGTCACGATCATCGACGTTGGCTGTCGCCATTTTCGCCGCCGCGTTCGCGCTGGTGCCGATCAGCGCGTATGCGCAATGGTGGCGCAGCGCTCCGAAGGATTTTGAAGATTGTGCCGATCTCGCCGAGAAGGCGAAGACCAAGCAGGACAAGACCGCGCAACTCGCCGACTGCAACGCCAAGTTTGCCGGACGCCGCAAGCCCGGCGGCGGCTACACCTATTACGACTTCATGCAGGACCGCAGCTTCGACATCGCCGGTCCCAATCCGACGCCGGACGAGCAGAAGAAGATCGACCAGGAATATACCGGCTATCTCGAGAAGGAGCGCCGCTCCAGCATCGCCGCGGCGTTCAATGCCAAGCAGCTCGAGCGGCAGGAAAAGCCGCAGGAGCGGCCGCCGGAGCTCCAGCAGGCCTCGCTGCACAGCGAGCCGGCGAAAGTCCCCGTCCCTGCCGCAAAGCCAGTCAAGCCGCGGGTCGCAGCCGTGCCGATTCCCGAGCCGCGACCGCGGGTGCGCAGCTGCGTAAAGGGTACGTTCTCCTGTGACTGGCCGCGGCTGTCCGACGGACTGAACGACCTGAAGAAGCTGTTCACGCCGGCAACGCCACAGCCGACCAAGCTCGCGAAGCGCAACTAATCGGTAATCACCATCGCCCAGAACCTGCGGTACGGCGACTTCGGATTGTCGACGTAGGCGACGCCGACGCGCTTGGCGCCCGGCATCAGCAGGTTCTCGCGATGGCCCGGCGAATCCTCCCACTGCTTCAGCATCTCGGCGAAGGCGATGAAGCCGGCTCCGATATTTTCCGCGGCGCGCTGCTTCTTGAGCGGTGCGATGCGCGTGAAGAAGCTGCCGCCGGCGGAATGGCTGACCGATCCGGTCGCCGACATCGCCTGCGCCTGCTTCAGCGCCATCGCATTCAGCTTCGCGTCGAGCTTCACCGCGGGCATGCGGTTGGCGCGCCGGTAGGCACTGATCGAGCCGGCATAGTCGGCGGCATCAGCGGCCGTTGCGATGCCGAGTACGAGGGTGAGTGCGAGCAACAGCAGCTTCATCCGAGGCCTTCCCTGCAATGGGTCAATGCGCGCGACCGCGCTTGTAACGTCGGTGCGTGGCCGGTTTGTGCGCTGCTGCTGCCGATTGGCTCGCTGCCGCGCGCTGCTCCTGCAGACGCGCATCATAGCCTGGCGAGGGCACCACGGTCGGCGGCGCAGCGCGCAGCGGGCTGGCGGCGAGCGCAACAAGCGCGAGTAGCATGACGCAGGATCGTCTCATGATGTCACCTCCTCGGTTGTGCGAACGATATCGCAGATGCTCGTCGGCGCTCATCACACTGTCGCGCGGATCTGTTCCGGCGTCAGCCCCGGCGAGCCCTTGCCGTCTGCCTCGGCCTTCCGGATCAGCGCGATGATGCGGCGCGACAGCGGAGCCTTAAGCCCGCGGCGATCCGCGATCGCGGTGATCACACCTTGCAGATAGTCGATCTCGGTACGGCGGCCGCGCTGCAGATCTTCCCACATCGAGGAGCGCGCTTCGGGGTCGATCTTCATGGTGCGGCCGAGCAGCATGCCGAACAGCGCATCGGGCAGCCGCAGCAGATGCGGCATCCAGCCCGACGGCAGCGGCGTCGGCGACACCGGCGCGATGCCCTCGGCGCGCACCGCGGCAAGGCCCTCCGCCATCTGGTCCGCGAACAATTGCCGCCAGCCGCGCTGCGCGAGCTGCTGCCGCAACGGAATGTTGGACAGCGCATTGAGCGCGTTGTTGAGATTGACGATCAGCTTGCCCCACTGCACGCCATCGATATTGGCGGTGGCCTTGATCGCAAGACCCAGCACCGACAGCCGCGCCGCGGTGCCGGCATCATCCTCTGCGATCACGATGTCGCCCGAGGTCGAGCGATGGAAGCGACCGTCGCCGAGCGCGACAACGTTGAACGGCACCATGCCGCCGAGCACCTTGCGGTCCGGCAAGCGGTCGCGCAGCAGCGGCACGTTGCCGACGCCATTTTGCAGGCTGACCACTACGGCATCGGCGGGTGCATGGCGCGCGATCAATTCGGCGATCTCGCCGGTATCGGCGCTCTTCACCGTCACCAGAACCGCCTGGGCATCGCGCAGGATCGACGGATCGTCGGACAGAATGAGCCGGTCGGCCGGTACCATACGCTCCGAGCCGTCGAAACTGCTGACCCGCAAACCGTTGCCCGCGATCTCCTGGATCAGCCGCGGCCGCGCCAGCAGGCGACGCGGCGGCCTGACGCAGCCAGCATGCCGCCGACGAAGCAGCCGATGCTTCCGGCGCCCGCAATCCCGATCGGCCGGTCGTCATTCATCTGGCTAAACATCCATTCATCAAGGGCTCGATAGCAGACCTTTGGTTGCCTGCCTATTTCGATGCGCCGCCGCCCGGGTGGCCCGCCTTGTAACCGTCATGGGCCGAAGCTATGTTTCGCGCACGGGGCACGGTTGCGGCAGGAGACGATCATGGGTTTACTCGACGTACTCAACGGCATGCAGAACGGCCCCCGCGGTCCCAGCGCGCCAAGCACATCATCCGACAGTTCGAGCGGCGGCGGAATGTCGCCGATGACGATGGCCATCCTGGCACTGCTCGCCTGGAAGGCGGTCAAGCATTTCACCGGCGGCCAGCCGGGCGCAACCGCTCCCCAGTCGACCCCGGCGCAGGCGCCGCAGCTCCCCGGCAATGTCACCGCTGGTCTGCCCGGCGGCGCTGGTGGTGGCGGACTCGGTGATCTGCTCAAGGGCGGGCTTGGCGGCCTTCTCACCGGCGGCGCTGCCGGCACCGTGCTCAGCGGCGGCCTCGGCGATCTGCTCAACCAGTTGCAGCAGAAGGGCCATGGCGACGCGGCCAATTCCTGGGTCAGCAATGGCCCCAACAAGCAGATCTCGCCCGGCGACCTCGCCAACGCGCTCGGCGCCGACCAGATCGACTCCCTGGCGTCGCAGAGCGGCATGTCGCGCGACCAATTGCTGCAGGGCTTGAGCCAATACCTGCCCGACGCGATCAATCATCTGACGCCGGACGGGCGGCTGCCGAGCGGCGACGAGCTGCGCGGCAGGCTTTAGCGGCAGCGTTGATTCCATCTGAGGAGGACGACAGTCATGGGCGGCATCATCTGGGTCATCATCGTCGGCTTTGTCGCGGGGATCATCGCGCGGTTCCTGTCTCCGGGACCGAACAATCCAAGCGGCTTCATTCTCACCACCGTGCTTGGCATCGCCGGTGCCTTCCTCGCGACCTTCATCGGCCAGGCCATCGGCCATTACGGTCCCGAACAGGGTGCGGGCTTCATCACCGCCACGATCGGCGCGCTGGTGGTGCTGTTCATCTGGAACCGGCTGGTCGCGGCGCGCGTGATCCCGGACATTGGAAACAAGTGACCGCAAGCCAAACACTGGCTCAAAATAAAAAATGCCCGGGCTGCCCCGGGCATTTTCATTTCTGCAGTGGCACTGCGTCACTGAATGAGATGCATGCCGGCGTCCATGCGGACGAACTCGCCGGTCATGTTGCTGGACGCCGGACTCGCCAGGAAGCAGACCAGATTGGCGATATCTTCGGCGGTTGACGCGACCTTCAGCGGCACCCGCGCGACGACGGCATCGCGCACCTGCTTCGCGCCCGCCTCGCCGCGGCCCTTGGTGAACCACGGCGTATCGATATAACCCGGGCACACGGTGTTGACGCGGATCAGCGGCGCCAGCGCGCGCGCCAGCGACTGCGTCATGGTGTTGAGCGCGCCCTTGCTCGCGGCATAGGCCACCGACGAACCGCCACCGGAAATGCCGGCGACCGAGGAGACGTTGACCACGGCGGAGGGACGGCCCGAGGCCTTCGCCCCGGCCTCGAGCAGCGCACGCGCGGCACGGACCATCTGGAACGGGCCGATGGTGTTGACCGCATAGATGCGTTGGAAGTCTTCCGCGGTCAGGCCGTCGAGATCGTGATGCGGCACATGCTTGGTGGTGCCGGCATTGTTGACGAGCACGTCGACGCGGCCCCAGCCCTGCGCCGCGGCCGCAATCTTCTTGCAGTCCTCATCGCGCGAGACGTCGCCCTGCACCACCAGCACCTCGGCACCCTGCTTGCGGCAGAGCTCGGCCGTCGCTTCGGCCTCCGCCTTGCTGTTGGAATAGTTGATGATGAGGCGCGCGCCTTGCGTGGCGAGGATTTGCGCGGTGGCGGCGCCGAGCCCCGATGCCGACCCGGTCACGATCGCGCACAAGCCATCCTTGGACATCTGCATTTTCCTTGTTGTTGTGAGCCAGATGATCTCCGGCGGTGGCATACCATACCGCGCGGAAATACACCTGCAAACCGCGCCGGTCCATTACAAATAGGCGTGTGGGCCCTTCTGCAGGCTGGCCCACTGCGCCTCGTCATGGCCGCAGATGATCTTGACGCCTGTCGCCTCGAGCCTGGCGATCTCGTCGAGCGAATTCATGAACTGCTCGACATCGAGGCTGTTTCGCGGCGAGACCCGCTGATCGAGATTGGCGCGTACGCTGAGCGAATCTGACGCGAGCAGGTATTCGCCGCTCTGATCCAGCTTGACCAGCGCACCGGTCGTCCCCTTCGAATGTCCCGGCAGCGGGATCAGCGTCAGTTTGCCGTCGCCGAACACATCCATCTGCTTGTCGAAGATTTCCGTCTTCAGCGGATGATCCCAATCGGCCTCGATGTATCCGCGATCGGACGCGTTATCGGCCTTCGCCGCCTCGAGCTCGAGCGCGTGGATGAAGACCGTCGCCTTCTTGAAGAAGGCATTGCAGCCGCAATGATCGGTATGCAGGTGAGAGCAGATCACCACGTCGATATCGTCGGGACCGAGGCCAACGGCCTTCAGGCTGGTCAGCACGTGGTCGTCGGCCGGCATGATCGGCTGCATGTATTTGGCGAGCGTGCCGAGCCGCCCTTCCGGATCGGTCGCGACATCGGGATGGCATCCGGTGTCGAACAGCACATTGCCTTGCGTGTGCCGCAGCAGCACGCAGGACACCGGTAGCTCGATCGTCTCGCCGCGCGGCGCATCAGGCAGATAGGTCCGCTTCGACATCCGCAGCCGTCCACCCGACAGCATATGCATCTTCATCACGTCACCTCTGATTTCAGCCTCAAGCTAAACATGGGTTGATGGAAACTCATAATGCCCCTCGCGCCGACTGGTCTCGCCGGGTTGCCGAGCCATGAACCTGCCGCCTCATGCGGACGGCGGCCCGGTTTCATCTGGCGGACTGAACCGGTGCCGCCAGCCAGTCTGCTGCCGCACTTGGCAAACCGCTTGGCATACAAACCGAAGCGCCCGAAAGTTCACTCTGCGGAATTCATGCGGCCGGTCCGGCTTCATGCCATCTGCGCAAGTGGCCCTGCGGGCAACGCTTGTCACGGCTATGGCTTTTCCGCATCATTGAGCGCAAGACAACACCGCAAGCAGGGCCTGCCTGACAGCCGGACCCAAGCCAATCAACACGAGGAACGCTGTGGCGGAGAGTGAAAACATCGTCGCCGAGACCGCGGAAAAGATTTTCGCCGATCTCGCGGATGCCCAGACCATCAATCACGACAAGAAGGGCGCATGGAAGGCGCCGCTGTGGCAGGCGTTGACCGAAGCCGGCCTGCCGCTGTCCTGGGTGCCCGACGATCTCGGCGGTTCCGGTGCCAGCCTCGCCGAAGGTTTTAGCGTCCTCAACGTTGCCGGGCGGCACGCGATCGCTGTTCCGCTGGCCGAAACAATGCTGGCCGGCTGGCTGCTGACCCAAGGCAAGATCGCCTCGCCGGAGGGCGAGATGACGATTGTCCCTGCGAGCCCGAAGGACCGCGTCACGCTGAACGCCGACGGCTCGCTCACCGGCCGCGCCCGCGGCGTGCCGTTCGCAAAGGATGCGAAGCATTTTGCAGTGCTTGCAAGCGGCAAGGACGGCATCTCGATCGCGCTGGTCGATGCCGCGAAGTGTCGGATCGAATCCGGCATCGGGCTTGGCGGCGATCACAACGACACCGTCACGCTCGACAAGGTGCAGCCCGTCACCACCAAGCCGGCGCCGAAGGGCTTTGACCAGACCACGCTGATGCTGATGGGCGGCGTGGTGCGCAGCCTGCAGATCGCGGGCGCGCTGGAAGCGATGCTCGACATCTCCGTGCGCTATTCCAATGAGCGCGTCGCCTTCGAGAAGAAGATCTCCAAGTTCCAGGCCGTGCAGCACAACCTCGCCCGCCTCGCCGGCGAGAACGCCGCGGCGCTGGCTGCCGCGACCTCCGCGGCCGACACCATCGTCAACGCCAAGTCGCTGGACAATGACGCGGTATTCCTCGAGGCCGCGGCAGCAAAAATCCGCTGTTCGGAAGCGGCCGAGAACGGCAGCGGCATCGCGCACCAGGTGCACGGCGCGATCGGCTTCACCATCGAGCACATCCTGCATCGCTATTCGCTGCGCGCGCTGGCATGGCGCGACGATTTCGGCTCGGAGAGCCACTGGGCGGTCGAGCTCGGCAAGCTCGTCGCCGACCGTGGCGCCGATGAATTGTGGCCGCTGGTGGCTTCGCGCTGAGATCAGGCAGAACAATCAGGACTGGACATCATGACTGCAGCCCTTCGTTTCGATCCGATCCGCCTTCCGGAAAAGTGCGAGCAGCTCCGTAAGGAAGTGCGCGCCTTCCTCGCCGAGGAAATCGCCGCCGGCACCTTCGATCCCCACGCGCCGAACCGCGAGGACAACGACGCGCCGGAATTCTCCCGCCGCGTCGGCGCCAAGGGCTGGCTCGGCATGACCTGGCCGAAGAAATATGGCGGCCAGGAGCGCTCATTCCTCGAGCGATACGTGGTCACCGAGGAGATGCGGGTAGCGAACGCGCCGACCCGCCGCTTCTTCGTCGCCGACCGCCAGAGCGGGCCGGTGCTTTTGAAATACGCGCCCGAGCACATCAAGATGGACATCCTGCCGCGGATCTGCCGCGGCGAGGTCTGCTTCGCGATCGGCATGAGCGAGCCGAACTCCGGCTCCGATCTGTTCGCGGCGAAGACCCGCGCGACCAAGACCGACGGCGGCTATCTGGTCAACGGCACCAAGATCTGGACCTCGTCGGCGCACATCGCCGACTACATGATCGCGATCTTCCGCACCTCGGCCCCGACCAAGGAAAACCGCCGCCACGGCCTGACCCAGTTCCTGGTCAAGATGAAGCAGCCGGGCATCCAGGTGAATCCGATCGGCCAGATCACCGGCCAGTTCGAGTTCAACGAGGTCGTATTCACCGACTACTTCGTGCCCGACGATCACGTGCTGGGCGAGGTCGACGGCGCCTGGAAGCAGGCGACGTCAGAGCTCGCCTATGAGCGCAGCGGCCCCGAGCGCTTCCTCGAGACCTACTACGTGCTCACCGAGCTGGTGCGCGCGGTCGGCAAGAATCCGGACACCCGCAGCGCCGAGGGCATCGGCCGCCTGGTGGCGCAGGTGCACACCATGCGCCGCATGTCGGTGTCGGTCGCCGGCATGCTGCAGGCCGGCAAGGAGCCGGTGGTGGAGGCCTCCATCGTCAAGGACATCGGCACGGTGTGGGAGCAGCAGCTGCCGCATCGCGTGCGTGATCTCGCGGCCTTCGTCGAAGAGACCGCGACCAACCGCGAGACGCTGGAAAAGCAGCTCGATTTTGCCATCAAGACCGCACCCAAGCTGACGATCCAGGGCGGCACCACCGAGGTGCTGCGCGGCATCATCGCCCGCGGGCTCGGTTTGCGCTAATTCAACGAGGACAGAACATGACCAAATACACTGATATCGGCGTCGAGATCCACGGCCATGTCGGCCTGATCGAGATCCGCAAGCCGCCGCTGAACTTCTTCGACGTCGCGCTGATCAACCAGATCGCCGACGCGCTGGAGGAGTTCGACAACAATATCGAGATCCGCGCCTCGGTGCTGGCCGCGCAGGGCAAGGCGTTCTGCGCCGGCGCCAATTTCGGCGACCCGGCTCGCCAGGAGCAGGAGGAGCGCGCCAAGAGCGATCCGGCCTCAAACCTGCCGATCAACCATCTCTACGTTCAGGCGGTCCGCATCTTCCGCAACAAGAAGCCGATCGTCGCGGCGATCCATGGCGCCGCGATTGGCGGCGGTCTCGGCCTTGCGGTCTCGGCCGACTTCCGCGTCGCCTGCCCCGAAGCCCGCTTCGCCGCGAACTTCACCAAGCTCGGCTTCCATCCGGGCTTCGGCCTGACCACGACGCTGCCGGAGCTGATCGGCAAGAACAATGCCGAGCTGATGTTCTACACCAGCCGCCGCGTCACCGGCGAAGAGGCCTATCGCTGGGGTCTCGCCAACGTGCTGGTGCCGCAGGACCAGGTGCGTGCGGAAGCGATGAAGCTCGCGCAGGAGATCGCCGAATGCTCGCCGCTCGGCCTGGTCTCGACCCGCGCCACCATGCGCGCCGGCCTCGCCGACCGCGTGCTCGCCGCGACCAACCATGAGTTGGAGGAGCAGACCAAGCTGCGCGCGACCGAGGACTTCAAGGAAGGCGTCAAGGCCACCGCCGAGCGCCGCGTCGCCAACTTCAAGGGGCGGTGAGACCGCTCTGCGCAGAGTGGGCAAAGCGAAGCTTGCCCACCATCACACGCACGAAGCAATGGTGGGCACGGCGCTACGTGTCTTTGCCCACCCTACATTCTCGCCATTGTTAGCACGGCTCTCTCAACACGTCGTCCCGGCGAAAGCCGGCACCCATAATCACTGAACTGGGTTGTGAGGGAAGCCGACGCCGCGTGTGCCCATTCCGCGGGCCGCGGCGTATGGGTCTCGGCTTTCGCCGGGACGACCCCGAGCCTATTTCAGCACCACCAGCGCATCGACGATCGTCACGCCTGACCAACCTGACCGAATTCGCTACACCCTCGTGGGTGGTATTATGCATTCATACGACTCTTGAGAGATACTTCACATTCGAAGACCGCCACCGGTCATACACTCCGTCATTGGGCGCTCCGTATTCATCACAGCATGGAGCAACGCAATGACTGCCAAGCATTCCGTTCCCGTTCGCGGGCTGTCCACAACGGCCAGTTCGCCGCTTTTCCAGGGTCGCTTCGGTCGCATGTTCCGCATGGAGCCGGCGACCTTCGGAAAGACCGACACCGACGCGCAGAACGCGCTTGCCAAGCTTGCGAAAGCCATGACCTCGTCCGCCGACGATCCGAAAGACGGCCGCGACGACGAGGAGAGCGGGATTCCCGCGCTCTATACTTATTTCGGTCAGTTCATCGACCACGATCTGACATTCGACCCCAACAGCTCACTGCAAAAGCGCAACGACCCGGATGCGTTGACCGACTACCGGACGCCAGCATTCGACCTCGACTGCATCTACGGCCGCGGTCCGGACGACCAGCCCTATCTGTATGATGGCGGCAACGGCTTCCTGCTCGGCAATCCGATACACGGCGCCGACGACCCGGACGCCCATGACCTCCCGAGGAACGGAGCGTCAGTGAAACGGGCTCTGATCGGCGATCCACGCAACGACGAGAATTCGATCGTCTCGCAGTTGCAGGGTCTGTTCCATCGCTTTCACAATGCGATGCTGAAACGGCACCCCGATGCCGAATTCTCCGACCTCCAGCGGATCGTGCGGCACTACTATCAGTACATCGTGCTGTACGATTTCCTGCCGCGAATCGTCGACCATGGAGTGCTCGACCAGCTCAAGACCGGCGGACGGTATGACCAGTCGAAGCTGAAATTCTTCCACTGGAAGAACGAGCCCTTCATGCCGGTGGAGTTCTCCGTTGCGGCCTATCGGCTCGGCCATTCGATGATCCGGCCGGGATACCGTCTGAATGACAGCATCCTGCTTCCGATCTTTCCGAACGGCCAGAACAGGGAGGGGTTGACCGGCTTCCGCGAGATGAACCCGGCCTGGGCCATCGACTGGGGTCGCTTCATCGACATCGACACACGCGAGTATGACGGCGACGACGCCGTCAAGGCCAAGCGTCTGCAGTTCGCTTATCGAATCGATACTGCGCTGGTCAATCCGCTGGCGAACCTCCCGCCCGCGGTCGCCTCCAACCCGTCGGTGCTTGCGGAGCGCAATCTGCTCCGTGGCTGGCGGCTCGGCTTGCCGTCGGGCCAGGACATCGCATACGCGATGGGCGTTCAGCCGCTCAACGACGAGGATATCCTGATCGGTCAGGGCGTGGACAAGCCCGACTCTCCACTGCCCAACATCCTCTCGGTGGCACCGGTATTCCGCAAGAATTGCCCGTTGTGGACTTACATTCTCGCCGAAGCAATGCACCACACAGTGAAGGTGAAAATTCCGGTCAAGTCGGATGTCGAGGTGACCACGCCGCGGCTCGGACCAGTCGGCGGACGTATCGTCGCAGAAGTCTTCGTCGGGCTGATGTTCGGTGACAACAGCTCGATCCTCAACATGAACAAGAACTGGTTCCCCGGATCCGGCCCCAATTTCGCGCTGAAAGACCTCGTCCGGATCGCTCTCGGAAAATAGCTCCGATTTCCGGGCAAGCCTGTTCGCAATCCTCCAGCCGCCGCGCACGCTGCGCGGCGGCATCGATGTTTCGTGCTGCCCAAGACTCTGTTCGGCAGCGTCGTCTCTCGCTATTTCGGCACCACCAGCGCGTCGACGATCGTCACGCCCTGCCCCTCGGGATGCACCAGCACCGGATTGACCTCGATCTCGGCGATCTCGCTTCGGTGCTGCGCGGCCAGCACTGATATCTGCGAAATCAACCGCGCGAGCGTTGCGACATCCGCCTTTGGCGCGCCGCGGAAGCCATGCAGCAGCGGCGCGGCCTTCAGCGTCTCCAGCATCGTGGTTGCTTCCGCCGCGCTGACCGGCGCCGGACGGTAGATCACGTCCTTGAACAGTTCGGTCGTGATGCCGCCGAGCCCCACCATCACCATCGGTCCGAACGTCGCATCCGTCATGGTGCCGACGATGATCTCGACGCCCTTCTTCGCCATCGGCCCGACCAGCACGCCCTGGATCGCGGCGTCCGGCCGCGCCTTCTGCACCGTCTCCAGCATGTCGCGATAGGCGGTGAACGCCGCGCCCTTGGCTGATATGTTGACGCGGACGCCGCCGACCTCGCTCTTATGCGCGATGTCAGGCGACTGGATTTTCATGACAAGTGGAAATCCGGCGCGCTCGATCGCCGCATCGAGCCCGTCGCGATCGGTCACCAGCACTTCTTCCGGCAACGCGATGCTGGCGGCGCGCAGCAGCGACTTGCTGTCATATTCGGAGAGCGTCTTCGCCTTCAGCTGCGCCGAGAGATCGTGCGCCGGTGACGTTGCCGCGATCTCCGGCGCTGACTTGAAGCCCGCATAGTCCGCCAGCCGCCGCATCGCGACGCCGACATGGGTGAGCCCCGACAGCACCACCACGCCAGACTTCGCCAGCTCCTGCCGTGCGAAGTGCGACGGCAACGTGTAGGAATAGAACACCACCGGCTTGCGCTGCGCCGAGATCATCGGCTTCAGCTCGGCCTCCTTGAACGGCATCCGCGTCTCGCTCGACAGCGACAGCACGACCAGCGTCGCGTCTACTTCATCTGACGCGTCGAACAGCTCGATGCTCTTCTGCAGGCCGCCGGAGGAGACGCCCTGCGCGGTCACGTCGACCGGATTGCCCGCCGCGCCATAGGACGGCATCCATTGCTTGATCTGGCTCTGGATTGTGGCCGAAAGCTCCGGCACGCGCAGGCCCTGCATCGACACCGTGTCGGCGCCCCAGATGCCGGCGCCGCCCGACACCGTCAGCACCGCGACGCGATCACCCTTCGGCAGCGGATTGGTTGCGAGAACGGCAGCTATCGTGACCGCCTCGTCGAGATCATTGGAGACGATGAAACCGTATTTCGCGAACACCGCGTCATAAGCCGCCGACCAGCCGGCCATGCTCGCGGTGTGCGACGCCGCCGCTCGCTCTCCGGCGCCGGAGCGGCCGACCTTGGTGACGATGACCGGTTTCCTGAGCTCTGCCGCGCGCTTCGCCGCGGTGAGGAACTTGTCGACGTCGCGAATGCCCTCGATGAACAGCAGGATCACGTCGGTCGAGGCATCCTGCACCATGTAGTCGAGGAATTCGCCGGCGCCGAGATCGCTCTCATTGCCGGCGCTGACGACATAGCTCAGCGCAACGCCGAGCGCCTTGGCGCGATGATAGATCGCAAAGCCGATGCCGCCGCTCTGCGCGACGATGCCGATCCGCCGCCGGCTCGCGATCAGAACGGGCGCATCCGGCTTGACGTCGACGGTCGGGCTGAAGGTCGCGGCGACCTTCTGCACCTGGCTGTAGAAGCCTTCCGCGTTCGGGCCACTGATCCGCATGCCCGTTCGCTTCGCCAGCGCCACGATCGCATCCTGCATCGCTGCGCTGTCGCCGCCTTCCTCGGCAAAGCCTGAGGAGATGATGACCGCATTCTTGACGCCGGCCGCGGCGCATTGCTCCAGCGCCGGCAGCACCGCGCGGGCGGGAATGACGATGACGGCAAGATCGATCGGCGCGCCGATCTCGGAGATCGACTTGGAGCATTTCAAGCCGTCGATCTCGTCATAGTTCGGATTGATCGGGTAGAGCGCGCCCGGAAAATCGTTCTTGCGCAGCATCGCGAGCAGCCGCCCGGGAATCTTCTCGTGGTCGCGCGAGGCGCCGATCAGCGCGATGCTCTTTGGGGCAAAGAAGGTATCGAGCGGATGCGGCATGGGGGGCGCCTCATTGTTGTTATTGCGCTCGACGATATTGGATGACAGCGGTCGGCTCAACCCGTCTCCTCGTCATTGCGAGCGAAGCGAAGCAATCCACCTCGCCGCTTGGGCGCGCGGGATGGATTGCTTCGTCGCTTCACTGCTCGCAATGACGATAGTTACGCCGCCAGCTTGAACGTCACGCCGCAAAGCTGGAACTGATCGCCATCAACCGCGCAGCCCCTCGCCTTCGCGGCCTCCAGCACCTTGGCCTTGTCGGCGACCTTGAACGTCAAGCCGCTCATGATCTCGCTACTGCCCTTGACGAAGCGGAAAGCGCTGTTCGGCAGCTTCACCACGGTACCGTCGGCGGCAATGCCGACGATCTTTCCCCAATGCGCCGCCAACGCCTCGGGATCGGGACTCTGCATCTCGACCTCGGTCAGCGCCAAAGTCGTGTCCTTGCGGATCGACTTCTGCCAGTCCGGGCCGGCCGGCGGATACGGCCCCAGGATGTCGTCGCTGCCATCGGTGTGGTTGAACTCGATGAAGGCCGCGCGGCAGTCGCGCGGATGCAGCTGCACGCCGTGATACGGCGCGTGCGTGATCACGTTCGCGGTCCGCACGCCCATCGCATTGGCTTTCGCGCCGCGCGCGTCGGGATCCTCGCAGCAGAAGATCGCCATGTAGCCGCCGCGACCGCCGGTCTTCTCGATGAAGCGACCGGCCGCGGTGCCCGGTCCCGGCTGGAACGGCGCGACCACTTCCAGCAGGATGGTATCGACCGGCAGCAGCGCGTTCTCCAGGCCGTATTTGGCGACATTACCGTCGCGGTAGCAGACGTCGAGGCCCATGATCGCGGAGATATCAGCGATCACGGGCTTCAGCTGCGGCGCCACCAGGCAGATCTGCCGCAGCCGCATGTATTCGGCCATGTGATTGGTCACGGCTTACTGACCCTGGAAGGTGGGCTTGCGCTTCTCGACGAAGGCCTTGGCCGCTTCCTTGTGGTCGATGGTCTCGCCGGCGCGGGTGTGGTGGATCGCCTCGCCGTCGAAGCAGGCCTCCAGCGTCATGGTCTCGGCATTGTTGATGTTGCGCTTGATGTAGCCGAGCGCCACCGACGGCCCCTGCGCTAGCGAACGTGCAAGCTCCAGCGTCTCGGCCTCGACGTCGGCATCGGGCACCACCTTGGAGACCATGCCGAGGTTATAGGCTTCCTGCGCCGACAGCACCGGCGACATCATATAGAGCTCGCGGGCCTTGGCGCTGCCGAGCATCTTGGTCAGAAAATACGTTCCGCCGTAGTCGCCGGAGAAGCCGACCTTGGCGAAGGCGGTCGTGATCTTGCAGGAGGCGCTGGCGACGCGGAGGTCACAGGACAGCGCGATCGAGAGCCCGGCGCCGGCCGCTGCGCCATCAAGCTGTGCCACCACGGGCTTCGGCATCGTGTGCAGAATGCGCGAGACCTCCATGCCGCGGCGCAGGTTCGCCATCTTGGCCTCGAACGGCAGCGGCGCGCGGCCTTCGGCCATCGACTTGACGTCGCCGCCGACGCAGAACGTGCCGCCGGCGCCCCGGATCAGCACCGCGCGCACCTCGGTATCGTCCTGCGCCCGCCGCGCCGCCTCGACAAGGCCGCGCGTCATGTCGGGATTGAGCGCATTGCGCCGATCCGGGCGATTCATGGTGATGGTGAGCAGGCCCTTGTCGAGGGATTGAAGAACCATCTGATTGTCGCTCATGGCGTTTTGCCTTTCGTTGTTATTGGTTGTTGCTCCGTCGTTCCGGGATGGTGCGCGAGCACCAGACCCGGAACCTCGAGATCCCGGGTTCGGCGCTGACGCATCGCCCCGGGATGACTGCATGACTTCGCCAGTCCGTCACTTCTTCACCAG
This sequence comes from Bradyrhizobium viridifuturi, assembly GCF_001238275.1. GTDB lineage: Bacteria > Pseudomonadota > Alphaproteobacteria > Rhizobiales > Xanthobacteraceae > Bradyrhizobium > Bradyrhizobium viridifuturi. The sequence goes on along the minus strand of NZ_LGTB01000059.1, from coordinate 5,649 downwards.
CGGGCAGCGCGACTCCGAGAGCGGTTGGAACGCCTGATCGCCCGGCACGGTCGCGAGCAGCTTGTAGTCGTCCCAGCGTCCCTTCGACTCCGAAGGCTTCTTGACCTCGAACAGATACATGTCGTGCACCATGCGGCCGTCCTCGCGAATCCGGCCGTTCTTGGCGAACATGTCGTTGATCGGGGTCTCCTTCATCACCTTCATGACCGCGGCGGCATCCGTGGTGCCCGCGGTCTTCACCGCCTGCAGATAATGCATCACGGAGGAGTAGACGCCGGCCTGCGCCGAGGTCGGCACCCGCTTGGTGCGTTCCATGAAGCGTTTTGAGAACGCGCGGGTGTCGTCATTGAGGTCCCAGTAGAACGCCTCAGCGAGCAGAAGCCCCTGTGCGGTCTCGAGCCCGACGCTGTCGATGTCGGTCACGAAAGCGAGCAGCGGCGAAATCTTCTGGCCGCCCTTGGTGATGCCGAACTCGGCGCCCTGCTTGATCGCGTTGATGGTGTCGCCGCCGGCATTGGCGAGCCCGATCACCTTGGCCTTCGAGGCCTGCGCCTGCAGCAGGAAGGAGGAGAAGTCCGAGGTGTTGATCGGATGCCGCACGCTGCCGAGCACCTTGCCGCCAGACTTCACCACGACATTGCTGGTGTCCTTCTCCAGGTCCTGACCGAACGCATAGTCCGCGGTCAGGAAGAACCAGGTGTCGAGACCGGATTTCACCGCGGCAAGGCCGGTCACATTGGCCTGCGCGAAGGTGTCGAACACATAGTGCACGGTATAGGGGCCGCAGGCTCGTTGGAGAGGCGGATCGAACCCGGGCCGTTGAACATGATGATCTTGCCGCGCGCCTTGGCGATCTCGCCGGCGGCAAGCGCGGTCGCGGAGGCCGCGACATCGAAGATCATCTCGACGCCCTGATTGTCGATCATGTCGCGGGCGATGTTGGCGGCAAGGTCGGCCTTGTTGAGATGGTCGCCGACCACGATCTCGATCTTGCGGCCGAGCACCGTGCCGCCGAAATCCTCCGCCGCCATCTTTGCCGCGGTTTCGCTGCCCGTACCGGTGATGTCGGCATAGAGGCTCGACATGTCGAGGATGCCGCCGAGCTTCAGCGGAGGCTTGTCCTGCGCCAGCGACGCATTCGCCGAGATCGCAAACACACAGGCCAACACGCCGGCCAAAACCCGTCTCATTCAGATCCTCCCCCTTGAGATGCGGACCTGCTTCCATCAGGTCCGTTTCGAGGGCCGGATCATGCCGCATGGCCTGCACTGCAGCAAGCTGCAGTGGCAGCAATCTGTTTTCCGTTGAGCGGAATGACGCGACGCGCCAGCCGATCGCCCGCAACCGCGATGCGATCAGAGATGAAAGTCGGAAACGGTCTGATAGGGCGTTCCCGCCGGCAGGCCGAGGAACAAATACTGCAGGCCATATTGTCCGGCGAACGCCGACGCCACGGTATCCATGATGACGTGACCGCCCAGATCCAGATGCAGCTCCGGCCGGGTGATCGGCCCGATCGTGTAGGCCGGCACGACGGTCTCGTTGATGTGCAGCGCATCGAAGGCGGCGGAGACGGCCGACAGCGACGCCGCATTGCCGGCCAGGTCGGCGACACCAGCGCCATTCGCGACGAAGCCGGTCACGGCCAGCGAGCCTGCGCGGTCGGTCGACGACACGATGTGATCGAACACCAGCTTCGAGGGATCGCCGAGCAGCGCCGTCGCGGCCGCATCGTAAATTGCCTTGCCGCCATCGTTGAGCGTCAGGACCGGTGTGCCGCCACTGACGCGAACCGCCTCGTTGAAGCCGACGGTCAGTTGCACCAGCGAGCCGGTCGCGGCGACGCCGCCGGAAGGCGTCGCCGTGATGCCGGTGAGATGGGGCGCAGTGGTATCGAGGGTAAAGGTCAGGCTCGACGACGCGCTGACATTGCCGGCGGCATCGACCTCCTGCACCGTCACGGTGTGCACGCCGTCCGTGGTGAACACCGGCGCCAACGTCGAGAAACTCGATGCGCCGTCGGCCTTGAAGCGCAACGTATCGGCCGGATCCGACCTGGTGTAGTCGATCAGCGCATTGCTGGTGATGTGGTCGGCACCCGAGAAGCCGGTGTCCTGGTGCAGCGCCAGCAGCGGCGCCGACGGCGGCTTGGTGTCGCCGGTGAAATTGACCGTGTTGCTCGCAGCACCCGCATTGCCGGCGATGTCGGTGTAGCCGGACGCGGTCGCGGACAGGTTGGCGGAGAGATGGTCGGTGACGTCGGCCGTGAACACCGCGGTGTAGATATCATGGCCGGCGCCGTTGACGCCGACATGGACGAGACTGCCGAGCAAGCCGCCATGGACGGCAATGTCGCCGAGCCCGAAGCCCGCGACCTCCTCGGAGAAGGTGAACGTCATCAGCGCCGTGTCGCCCGCGTGCAGAACCGTATGATCGGCGATCACGGAGACCGTCGGCGAGCGCGTGTCGCCGCCGATCATGGCGGTGTTGCCTGCCGCGCCGGCATTGCCGGCGTCGTCGGTGTAGCTCGAGGCCGTGACCCGGATCGAGCCCGCCAGCACATCGTTGATGTCGGGCGCGAAGGCCGCGGTGTAGACGTCCTGGCCCGCGCCGTTGAGCCCGACATGGACCAGATTGCTCAGCACGCCACCGGCGACGACGGTATCGCCGAGCGTGAAGCCTGCGACGTGCTCGGAGAAGGTGAAGGTGACGACCGAACTCTGGCCCGAAAGCAGCGTGCTCGGGCTCGCCGCGACCGACACCGTCGGAGCCTTGGTATCGCCGGTGAAACTGATGCTGTTGCTTGCCGCACCGGCGTTACCGGCGACGTCGGTGTAGCTCCACGCCGTGACCTGCACCGAGCCTGCCTCGGCATTGCTCTCGTCCGGCGTGAAGGTTGCGGTGTAGACGTCCTGGCCCGATGCGTTGACGCCGACATGGACCAGATTGCCCAGCGCGCCGCCATGCACGGTGACGTCGCCGAGCGCGAAGCTCGCAATCTGTTCGGAGAAGGTGAACGTGACCAGCGCAGTCTGCCCCGCCAGCAGTGCAGAGCGATCCGCCGCGATCGACACCGTCGGCGCCAGCGTATCGCCGCCGATCGTGGCGATATTGCTCGCAGCGCCGGCATTTCCGGACACGTCCGTGAAGCTCGACGCATTGACCTTCACCGAGCCAGTCTCGGTGTCACTGACATCGGGCTGGAAGGTCGCGGTGTAGACGTCGTGGCCGGAGCCGTTGAGCCCGACATGCACGAGATTGCTCAAGACGCCGCCATGGACGGTGGTGCCGGCAAGGCTGAAGCCCGAAACGGCCTCCGAGAAGGTGAAGGTCGCGACTGAGACGTCGCCGGCCAACACCGTGTCCGGGTTGAGCGTGACCGACACCGTCGCGCCCGGGTGTCGCCGGTGAAGTTGATCGTGTTGCTGACCGCGCCGGCATTGCCGGCCGTATCGCTGTAGCCGGATGCGTTGACCTGGACCGAGCCGGCCTCGGTGTTGGTCACGTCGGGGGTGAAGGTCGCGGTGTAGATATCCTGGCCGGAGCCATCGACGCCGACATGGACGAGGCTGCCCAGGGTGCCGCCACTGACGTCGACGCCGTCGAGGGCGAAGCCGGCGACGGCCTCGGAGAAGGTGAAGGTCACCACCGCGGTCTGACCGGCGAGCAGCGTGCCGTGGTCAGCCGAAACCGTCACCGTCGGCGCCCTGGTGTCGCCGGTGAAGTTGATCGTGTTGCTTGACGAGCCGGAATTGCCCGCGACGTCGGTATAGCTCGACGTGTTGACCTGCACCGAGCCCGCTTCAGTGTTGGTCACATCGGGCGTGAAGGTTGCCGTGTAGACGTCACGGCCGGAGCCATCGACGCCGACATGGGTCAGGTTGCCCAGCGTCCCGCCGTGGACCGTGACATCGCCGAGCCCAAAGCCGGTGACGGCCTCCGAGAAGGTGAAGGTGACGAGCGCGCTATCGCCGGCGGTCAGCGCGGTGTGATCGGCCGAGACCGACACCGTCGGTGCCTTGGTGTCGCCAGTGAAGGTGATTGCGCTGCTCCCCGCGCCAGCATTGCCGGCAACGTCGGTATAACTGGATGCGTTGACCTGTACTGAGCCCGCCTCGGAGTTGGTCACGTCAGGCGTGAACGTCGCGGTGTAGATGTCCTGGTGCGCGGCGTTGACGCCGACATGGACAAGGTTGCTCAGCACACCGCCGCTCACGGTCGTATCAGCAAGCGCGAAGCCGGTGACTGCCTCGGAGAAGGTGAAGGTGACGGTGGAGGTTTGCCCGGCCAGCAGCGAGGCCGGGGTTGCGGTCACCGACACGGTCGGCGCGATCGCATCGATCACCAGATGCAGATCGGTCGCCGCATGGGTCACGTCGGCGTCCTGGCCGCCGGGATCCTTGATCGTGCCGCCATTGAGCGCAAGGCTCTGCACTTGCAGGTCGGACGTGCTGTCGCCGTCCTGCACGGTGTAACTGAACACCAGCGTATGCGAGCCGCTGCCGCTGACATAGATCGCGGCCTTGCCGTCGTTGAGCAGCAGCTGCGGTGCACCGGTCACGCTCACGACGTTGCTGAAATCGACTGATATCGTGACGACCTTGCCGGCGTTCAGCGTCGTGAGGTGGCCGGTGGTGTCGGCCGTGACCGAGGCGATGCTCGCCTGCGACCTGAGCTCGAGATGCGGCGAGGCCGAGCCGTCGGACGCCAGCATCAGCGAGCCGAGCGAGGCGCCTGATCCGAAGCTCAGGGTCAGCGATGCGAGCGTCGTGCCGCCGCTGCTCTTCACCAGCAACACGCCATTCGCATAGGACAGCGTCGCCGTTGCGTCATAGGCGATGTTGCCGAAGTCGATGGTATCGCCGCCGGCAAAGCCGGTGATCGCCGTGCCGAACGAGGTCCCGGAGAATGCCGCGGCATCGAGCACGAGCTTCTCGGTAGAGCCGTCGGTGAAGGCGATCGCACCGCTGCCCGCCGCGCCGTTCGCGGCCAGCTCGAGGATGGAGCCAATGATGACGGTGCCGCCCGAATAGGTGTTGTGCGCGGACAGGATGAGCCGGCCGCCGCCGGTGACCTCGACATCGCCCGGCGTCGCGCCGTCGGAGATGACGCCGCTCTGGGTGACGGTCTCGCCGGCCGCAACATTGAACACCGGATCGCCGGCGACGGTGATGTTGCGGGTTTGGGTGAAGCCATCGGTGAAGCTGATGCCGGTGCCGTCGCCGAGCTTCAGCACATTGGTGACAGCGCCGAGATTGACGTTGGCGGAGATCGAGACCCGTGTGCCGGCGCCGCTGAGCGTGGTGTTGCCAGTGTAGCTGTTGTTGCCGCCGAGGATGACGGTGCCGCCGCCGCTGATCGCGAGCCCACCGACGCCCGCATTGGCGCCAGTGCCGCCATTGCCGCTCTGGTCCGCGATGTCGTTGCCGACCGTCAGCGTCTGGCCGCTGGCCGGCGTGAAGTTGAGATTGTTGTTGCCCTGGATGAAGATGCCGGAGCCGAAGCCCGAGCCGCTGGCCTGGCCGCTGCCATTGGTGCCACCGGCAACGGCGTTGAAGCCGGAATCGTCGGAGAGCGAGCCGCCCTTGATGGTCAGCGAGCCGCCTTCCTGAACGAAGACGGTACCGCCGGCGCCAAGCCGCCGCCACC
>NZ_LGTB01000058.1 GCF_001238275.1 Bradyrhizobium viridifuturi | reverse complement strand
CGAATCGTCAGAGCATACCTTCTCGGGAGCACAATCGGCAGTCATCCCGCAGCGGCCTGCAACGACCGGGACCGGAAAAAGCCAATATGGCGTCGGCAACTCTACTGCCAGCATGCTGGGTCGGAAGACGCGTTGCTCACTCTCGCACCAAACCCTCGGCTTGCCCGCGCCCTCGACTGTCACATATTGCGGGACGTTGTTGACCGCACCGAGACACTCACCGGCTGTGCAATCGAGCGCGCTTATTACGAAGCGGGTGACCCAAGGCGTGGCTGAGTGCAAGCGAGCCTTGGCCCTGGATCACAATCTGGCTGATGCTCACGAGATGATGGGCATCGCGAAATCCTGTATGGGTTGCAGCGCCGGTACCGAGTCGCACGTCAACGAAGCATTCACAATCGATCCGTCATTGAAGGGACCTAGTGTATTAGCGGTCGGCAGATTGTTCGCAAGCAGCCACAAATTGATTCCGCGGCAGATTCCAAAAGCGCCCTTTGCCAGAATGGCGGGGAAGGCGGCCATTCTGATCAGCAAGGCGGTTGAGAGTCGCGCGAACTTGAAGAGTTCATGACTCCACGACGTTCCTCCTGATCGTCTTATAGTGATCGGATGGTTCCACAACTTGGCTCCCGACCACCTCTGTCCCCCGAGCTTTAGGTGGTGTGTAGTCGACGGGACCGTCGAGTTGTATCGAAGAGAAGGACTGCAAGGCGCCTACCAGGATCGGGGGGCACCTAATTCACTGCCGTTGTCTGAGCTGGCTTGTAGCGTTGCATATCCTCCAGGAGAAACTCGAGTGGCAAACGCGCCCGCATTCGTTGCATTAACAAGATAGAAAGAACGACACCCCACGAAAGAGTTAAGCGAGCACAGATATCCTCGGTTGATAAATGGCGCCACAGGGGGACCGCATTTTTGGCAGTCAGGATTTCCATACCCGCGGAGCGAGGGGATGTGCAATTGCGTTGACGCCTGCCAGAAGTCGATCGATGGTTGAGAGAGTAAAAAATGGTAGCTGTTAGTGAAAATAGTCACTATCGATCCTGCGAAGAAGCGCATTGCAGTCGAGGACGTAACCCACGACGCGCTCGGGCGCTTTTGCGGTGCGACCCGCGGCGTGGTCGCAAAGCTCCCGAATGCTGACGTGGTCCTTGCTGCCGACGGTCGACAATCCGAGGCTGGCTTTTCGATTGGAGGCCCGAAAGCGATCCGCGGCCCGGCGATACTTCCCGGAAAAAGGGCGGAATTCGGCCAACGCGTTCCAGCGAAATCAACCGTCGAGACTCTCGAAAAGCTCGTTCGCTGGCTCGATCCGGAACCCGTTCCGCGCGCACTTTCGGGCGAGATGATCACGGCGATCCTCATCGGTCGCGACAATGGACGGCCCCGCGGCAGGTGAATGCACCGTGCGGTGATGCAAACCCGGCGTGGGGGCGCCATGATGGCTCGGATGCCGTGCCTATGCATCAAGCGCTCGATCCGGCCACGGATGCGCCACGTCCCTGCACCCGCAGCGCGGCATGGACTCGCGGGCTGCTATAGCGCCCGCCGCTGTCCCGATGAATCTGCCGGATCGCGGCCAAGAGCGTGGAAGCTCATGTCCGTGTTCGGTCAAAGATCGCGATCGACTTCCTAAGAAACAGCCGGATCGTTGTCTGGAATTGCTGTAACACGAAGCCCAGACACTTGGCTCGGCTTCCGGACGGGCGCCAGCCGTCCTCTTCTTTGACATGGCAATCCTCCATTCAACCATGAGCAGGAGGGTCTGGGCTATGCGAATCGTCATCTTCCTAATCGGGATCGTCGCTAGGCCGACGTCACCACTCTCAAGTTCGCATGCACGTATGGACCATTTTTTAACGGGGATTTGCCTCCAATAATCGAACGGCCGCTACCCTCCCAGTCGCCGAGGAGCACAAGGCCGTTTCTACGCCGCACAGGCGCGCAACCGTGCTGGACAGTTTGTTTAAATGTCACGTTCCATGCGCAGCCGCTCGTTCTCCTCACGTAGCCGGATGATCTCGGAAGCCTGGTGCGCCGGCATCGGCGCCGCCTGCGTGCTGGGGCGCCGCGTCGCCGATGCCGCTCCTTCCGCAGCTTGTCCACCCAGCGCCGCAACACCGAGTCGCGAAGACCGAGTTCCTTGCTGACCGCCATGATCGACCGGCCACTCAATACCACCAGCTCAGCAGCCTGCCGCTTGTACTCTTCGGTAAGCGACCGACGTTGACGCTCTTGCATCCGACACCTCCGGGCTCTCTGAGCCTACTAGGTCCAGTTTCGCTTGATGCGTTTTCGCGGTAAGGATTGCCTTAGCCCGGCCGAAGTAGGCATCGGCAACGCGAGATTATCGATGCTGTCATGTTAGTGGACGTGATTGTGGCGTTCGACGAAAGCCCGGATCTGTCGTTCGAGGTCGCCGGGCAGGTAGTAGTTGTCGAGCGGAATGCGGTTCTTGACGGTCACTGATGCCGATGCTCGACTGTGCGACGCCATACAACGTCGAACCGTTCGCCTGGCTCGCCAAAATGCTTCGGCGCATTGCTTATGGCTAGCGGAGCAGCGAAATCGACGCTCGGCGGAATCGCGCCGCCTGACTGCATCGCCTTACCGCGTACAAAAGAAGGGCCGCCTACGTTGCCGCAAGCGACCCAAGTCTAGGGAGGAACGCCCAAGGAGGGCAGCGATAGCGGGGCGCTACCGCATTGCCTGAAAATAGGACGATCGCGATCGGCGGCTCAATTGAACGTAGGGAAACGTCGGGCATCTAAAGGGACATGGAACGATACGAAGGTTTATGGGGCCCGCGCGCGAAGCTGGGCGAAGGCTGTCGTTGCCTATGCAACACGTCGAGCAGCAGCCAATCGATGCCATCGACAAGTCAATCTTTCTTATCAGAACAAGCGACGCGAGCTCGCCGACGGGGGACCAGACATATGAGTGCGGCCAACATCGCAAATGCGCCCGACAATCCTGCGAGGTTTGCGAGGAAACCGACTAACCACTGAGGCCGCCTTACGGCACGACGTGAATCACTATTATCCCGACCAGCAGAGCAGCACCTAAGACCGCAATGCCAATACAGATGCGAGCCGCGGTTGAATATGAATGGAAGGGTGGTTGTTCGGACATGCCGCCGCGCTCCTCTTCTAGCGCCGTCACCGATCTCAGCCCGTCTTTAGCTCGGGCGCCGTAGGATGAATAGAGGATGAGGGGCCAGGGAGCGACGGCCCCCCCAGAATAGGTAGGAGCCCGATCCGATGTTGATGCTGTAGCGTCAAGCGTCGTTTGCCGTTGGGGCTGGAGTCCGTGGAGCATCAGGATCCGGCTGCGCGATCGAGCGGGTCTATGTCGACAACGACTACCGGCAGCCACGACGCGCGAAATCCCCGCCGCGTCTTCACTTCAGGTCAGAAGCGCGGCGTCGTCGGCGCGAGCTGTGAAGCCCAGTCCTCCTCTCAAACTCTGTAATGTTGAATCATTTAATCGGTAGTTGCCGGCCGAAATAGATGCTGCCTCTGGAGCGAGTGGGCAGAAGCACGTTTGCCCGGAACACGGCACTCGGAGCTCGTTTTTTCATAATCTTGGTTGTCCTCCAATTGACTTCGGCGGCCGTTTTCGATTCAGACAGGCGCAGACAGGAATGCGTAGCCTGCACGAAGAAGACCTATCTGATATTCTCGGCTATGCATCGGATTGCGCTCTTCGTTACAAATGGCGTATCCGATGTCGTATATGCGCTTGACCCTCGCCTCACGCCGAACGCAATACCCCGCGAGCGCGGTTTCCAGGTCGTGGCTGCGATGGAGTTCCTGAGCGAGGACCAGAGCATCCTCGATCGCCATGCCGCCGCCCGACGTCATCTGCGGTGTCAGCGAGTGAACCGAGTCACCCAACAATACGACGCGGCCGCGGTGCCATGGTGCAGGCATCATCAATACGTCGAACGGGCGGTAGCTTATATGATTGCCCTGGCCGACCAAGTCGGCCGCTTGGATCAGTTCGGGCGCCGTAAATGGGTCGAGCAGGTTTCGAACATAATCGCAAACCTGATCTTGAGCGACACGAAGCGTTTCATCCGTGGTTCCCAGGAAGAACAGGTAACACAGCTCCTTCGACAGCGGCAGCGCGCCAACCAATCTCCCCGTCGGATGGCGATAGAGGATGAAGCCGTCATAGCTTCGGTCCGAGAAACAGTGTAACGCCACACTCTTGGCCGGCGTAGTGCGGCTTGAACTCTTCGCCGAAGAGTTGCTGGCGCGTCTTGGAATAAACGCCATCGGCCGCGATCAACAGGCCTGCGCGATCTGTCTCGCCGTGCGAGAGCTGCACCGTCACGCCCTCAGCGTCCTGATCAATCCGAGTGACAGTCGTATTGAAGGCGATCTCGGCGCCGCTCGTCCTGGCGGCCTCCTCCAGGATCTGCCCGAGGCGCGGCCGCATGATCCCTAGCGCGGCTGGACGATCCGGGTCCCAAATTCTTGGCGAGAACTGCTGATGCAGCGGGTTTCCGGCGGCGTCGCGTATCGATACGACGTCCCACCCGTGACCGCTTTGCAGAGACGCTTCCACCAATTCCAATTCGGCGAGCGCTCGCAGCGCATTCCCGAGTAGGGTGATGCCAGTCCCGATCCGGTCGCTCCTATCTCCCATTTCGATGACTCGCACAAACACACCGATGCGTCGAAGCGCATGGGCGGCTGTCAAGCCGCCAATACCACCGCCCACGACGATAACGTTCTTCACCGTGCCCATGTTTCCTCCTACACGTCCGTTGTTCATCTCCCGTGGTGAACTGCGCCACTGCCCCTGCTCTGTGTGCAGTTCATCCGCTCGATACAGCGAGACTGCGATGTACTTCGTTTCGAGCGAGTCCCTGATGCCTTCGGTCGAGCGGTCCCGCGCAAGACCGCTCGCCTTGCTACCGCCGAAGACCGCCGCGGGATTGGAAGCGAGCCCCCAGTCGAACGTGACCATGCCGCTCTGCATCTGGCCGGACAGGCGCAAAGCCCCGCTTCAAATCCTTCAGAACCTAGTTTGTTGGCGTGCGTCCTGTTGGCGTGCGTCCCGCCGTGGAAGGGCACGATTGGCGCCACTTCGCTGAGATCGACGCTGAGGTGCGGCCGCTGCTGAAACTCGTCGATCACCGACATCTAAACGATGTCGAAGGACTGGAGAATCCGACCGCCGCGGTCATCGTCGATTGGTTCTTTGACCGCATTCTTGGCTGCTAGAGTGTGCCGATTTGCGAACGACGAGTCTTGGGTGGAGGTTAGGGTCGGTTGAGTGAAGCCATGAGCTGGGACAGACAAAAAAGGGTCTTCGCAGCTGCGCCTGAGCCGCAAAGTCGACGCCATCTGTAGAACGTTGATGGTGTTGGTCCCGATCTCGATCATGCGATCAGCGTAGATTTTGAACGGAGCTGCTTGTGTCGGACTGCCTATCGCCTTCATCCGGTGCACCGTTCGCAAGTGAGGCCGAACTGCAAGCCAACTTTGTGGCGCCTAATGGAGCTTGGGCGGCCAGATCTGCCAATCATCGTCACAGATCTGACAAATCTCGCCTTCCTCGATGCCGAGATCACTCAGGTGCCCGTTCACTGAGTGCGGAAATCGCCAAGGCAAATCCGCCGTGTCTGGCGTCGAGTTCAGAACCGATGTCCCCGAAATCGAGCGAAGCCTCATAGCGTCGGTCGCAGCAGGCATGGTAACCGCAAACGTTACGTTCTGAAGGCCGACGCTCTCCAGGTGACCAATTAAGACCAGGCAACCGGCTACCATGTGTGCAATCCAACGAGTTAGATCACCCCAGTTAACTCTAGGCGAACTCATCACGAAGTGCGACTACCAATTCTTGGAGGTGGAAGGGCCGCGGGATGTCCCGATCGCTATTGAACTAGGTCGGGCCGGCGCGCATCCTCAATATCGTCGACGATGTCAGCAAGGAATGTCTGGGCGCCATTCCTGACACGTCGATCTCGGGCCGGCGTGTGGCGCGGGAACTGACGACGGTTGTCGCGCGGCGCGGCAAACCCTGCCTGATCGTCTGCGACAACGGCACCAAACTCACCTGTAACGCCATGCTGGCTGGTACAAGGAAACCGGCATCGACTGGGACTATGGGACGAACGGGCGTCAACTGAAGCGGCCTAATTCAGCTTCAGCTCTTTGATTGCAAGCCGCGAGATGGCTGATGCGTTCGTTACGCCGCGCGCGCGGACCTCAATGACCTTGCGCGCGATAAATTCGCAAAGTGGGTCTCCCCGCTCGACCAACCCAAGCGATTCCAGCGTGAGCCGGTAAGCCCAATTAAGCGAGTTCCGCTCCTTTTCCGTATAGGTACTTCCGGCGAGCAGGCGATTGATTGTCATCGGCCAACGATCCCGTGGAACCGATAATCATGCCCGAATAGGGGACCATTGTCGTAGATCAAAAAACAAAGTCAAAGTTCTGCTACACAGGAATGATGTGTCGCGGATTGATGTTCGTGATACTCAGCATGTCGTCATCCCATCGATTGCAATTGCCATGATGCCGGTAATGTAAGGCGTCAGCTCGATGGCCGAGCAACGATCGTGCCATTAGCCGCGACGAGAAGATCAACATTCGCTTCAGGTCATCTAGTCTTACTGCGTCACAAACGATGATCTGTGTAGTGGTCGAACTTGATCGCACAACAAGGACATCTCGACAGCATTCGGACGAGCCCATGTTCGAACCGTCGTCGCATCGTCGCGATCGACTTTGGAATGTGACGTTGGGTCCGCAGCGGCAAATCCGCGGGGTCTGTAATCTGCGGGAACGCGATCGAGCGGGATCGGCCGGGCGCGCCGGGCGCCTGAGGGGGGAATCGTCTCCTGCTCGGAAATCAGGAATCCGTAGGCCGCAATGCACATCGTTGCGTGATGATGAAAGCCGCGCCAGCCGCGTCCCTCGAAGTGGCCGAGCCCGACCTCCTGCTTGAGGTCCTGATAGTCGCGTTCGATGCGCCAGCGCAGTTTAGCCGTCTCAACGAGCGTCCGGAATGCCACATCTTCCGACAATGTCGAAAGCCAGTATTTGGTTGGCTGGTCCTCGCCTTTCGGCCATTCGATCAGCAACCATTCCTGCGCTCGCCGGGTGGTTTGCCAATAATCACGATGCGCGGCACGAACCCGCACGCGGGCAAAGCGCGAGGTCAGTTTTTCGTTCGTTCCTTGCCGCCAGGTTATGGTGCGCCAAGCTTGGGCCGGCAGGCCGATCGCGAGCGCTTTGACGGCGGCTGGCTGATGCTGACGGTTGCGGCGCATCAGTGTTGGTGGACGGCCGCGGCCTTACCATGGCTTCGGCGGCAAGGGACCGGTGGCGGGCGCCCATACCGTCGTGCTCGACAGAAGACCCACCACATAGGTCAATCCCAGCGCCGTGATCTCGGTGCGCAGGTCGCTGTTGTTGCCATAGCCAGCGTCCATCAGCACGACACCGCGCGGAAGGCCGCTTGCACAGGCCCACCGCAACTGCTCCAGCGCGATCTCCGGCTTGGTCTGGAAGCCGACTTCGGCAGGAATGCCTACCTTGCGCCGCCGATCGCGGTCCGCAGTCCATCCTTCGGAAGATAAAGGCGGTAAGCGACAGGCAGGCTGGCGTGGTGGTTGGCAATCGACAGCGACACCGCCACCTGGCAATTATCCTGCTTGCCGAGCTGCCCGCAATATTGCCGTGCAACTCCAACCGAATGTCGCCCCTGCTTGGGAAATCCGGTGTCATCGATGATCCAGGCTTCGATGGGCCCCTGGCGTTCAATCGCCGGCGGGACCATCTCGCGTACCTTGCCCAGCACCTTCTCATCCGACCAGGCGCCGCTGCCTACGAAATGCAGCAGCGATTGATGCTGTGCCGCCGTCCGCTCCGGAGCCGTCACCGCCGCCATCGGCTCCACGCTCTTGCGACCGCCACAGGCCATCAGGCCGACGCAATAGTCGCGCAGCGGCGCCTTCCGATCAGCATGACCGATGACACTGGCAAGCCCTTCCAAATACGCCGCAAATCGCTTCTCGCTCGTCTTGGTGCCACGCCCGCTCATATCGGCCTCATCGGCTAATGGTCGATGCTTCAACCATCGCTGATTCTGACCGGCGGTTTTGTGACTCAGTCAGACTAGGGGCATTCCTGGCGGGTCGGCAACGACCGCTTGATGCCTAGCATCCGACAAGCGGCACTTGGGCGTTTTGCGCCTATTCAAATGCTAGTGCTGGTCGCCGCGGCGAGCTCGGCCGCGACGCGCGCTGCTGCAGCATGCCGCTGATGATTTGGTAGAGCGTCGCGATCCGGTCGGCCAGGCCGCGCGCAACGGCCTCGCGCGTGCCGACCATGCGGCCCTGACCAAATTCCTCGCGGATCTTGGTCTGCGTCACGCGCCGGCCACTCGCGACCGCCTTGATGAAATCGGCGCCAGCCTCATTGGCTCGGCCCTGCAGATAGGCCTTGGCTGTCATCCGACAGCGGCGCGAACGGATGCGCCGCGGTTTTCAGCGGCGACTGTTCCGACCTGACGATCGTCTTACGGCACCAAAGGCAGCTGGCATCGCGGCGGCGCGACTGTTTGCGGCTGGTGCTGGTGCGGGTTCTTCGACGACGCGACAATGCAGCGTTTCGCCGCCCGCTAGCCGGCGCCGGCCGGCATCAAGTACCTGGACGCCACATGACCACCCGACCGCAGGCGCTCGACACGCACGATCGACGTCCCCAATTTGGCGCGGCTGATGCGGATTGATCGGACCACGATCACGCGGCATATTGGCGACGAAACACTGACCTGCCGCATCAAAGGCAAAGGTCGTATCAAGCGCCGTCGCGTGTTCACGCGCTTCGACGTTGAGGCGTTCCTGCAGGCGCTCGCGGAGACAGCAGCCCAATGCCGTCTAACGGACAGAAAGAGTTCCTATCACCAATTCGAGTTATCGATCAACCGTTATCGACGTTGCGGCTCGACTAAACTCCGTGATGAACGTGACGCGCAGGCCTTCGAGGACGCGCGGCGCGCCGAAGCGCAAGCCCTCCTGAACCGACTAAATCGCGAAGGGCGAGGCCCGCTCCGGCTCAAGCCTGCCTACGATCGCTGGTGGAACGAGCTCGGCCAACACCTTGCCGACAAAAAAATCAAATCCGTGCTCGACCGCATCGTCGAGATCCTGGAGCGAAGATCTACTTCCATGAAATTACGGACGACGTCGTCTCGCGGTTGATCGAGGAGCGGCGGAAAGATCGCCGGCGCGATCGCACAGTTACTGACGCCAAGGGCAGCCGATCCCGCCGGGCAACTATGCACCGGGCGGCACAGGCGACGCTCCGGCAGTCTCGTCCGGAGTGACCGTCCCAGATCAGGAAATCCATGATGCGCAGGAAGAGGGGTTCGCGAACCTGATCCAACTGAGGCAATTTCCGGACACTCTCTACGTGGCGCCCGCCTTGTGCCACACGCGGCACGGAGCGTGGGCGGCGCTGAACCAGGGCGGCTCCGGCCAGCCCGGCGACTACGTACCCGGCGCATGGACGATATACGAGGACAATCTCTACAGCCTCGTGGCTCCTGAGGCCTCGCGCTTGAAATCCATCATCGACGTCGGCAGGATCGACCGCTTGGAAACCTGCGAATGGGCGCTCTCCGAGAACGACTTGCGCCGGCGTCGTTTCGTCCAGCTGCTGAACGGTGCGCTCCGCGACGATCTGTGGGGCCATGGGGTGAGGTAGCACAGCGATCTCGATGTCTATGCGTTCATCGGACGCACCGAAGAGGGACCGAGGCGGCTGAAGTATCCGAACCTCAAGGTCCGCAGCACCTCCACTGTGGTCTCGCACTACGAGTCGACCTCGAAGGACGGAAGGAAGTTCACGTACTACCGCCACAACGCCTTTCAGGGGCGTTTCCGCTGGCTGGGCGGAAAATGGTATCTGGAGATCACGCCGACGTACCGCTTCACGTTCAACGGGAAGGACCTCGACCGCTTTCATGAAAAGCGACTGTCGGGGATCAAGCCTATCGAGAAGAACCGCTCCGTTCTCAGCCAGCTTCTGATCTGGCAGGCGATCCTGCGAGCGCCCTGGACGAAGGTCGATCGGGCGCGCTTGCTGGAGTTCGCACCGCTGGAGTCCTTTCGCTTCGCACGCATGGACGACGAGTCACTCACGCCGCTGGACTCGCCGATTTCGGCCATCGAGCGACTAGGAGATCGAGTGATGAGACTCCAGTTCATCGGTTGAGCGTTCTTTCAGAACAACAGCCACGTCGACATTCGCGCCGGACTGACTTCGTTCGGCGTCTTCGACAAGGGCAGCCCCACGATCCCGACTCCGATCCGCTTGGGAGTGGTCGGCACGACGGCGACCGTCGACCGCGTTCGCGACTGGCTTGAGGACTGCAAGAACGGCGTCGCGTCCCAGGAGACAAAGCTCACGACCCTTCGCCCTTCGTTCCCGGGATGACCACTCAGGTCTTCGGGACGACTCTGGAGCTTTCCGACCTGACGACGCGCGCGGTTTCGCGCCACGAGCTTTCGGCCGCGTTGGCCGGCGAGGAGCCTCTGACCCGCCTGGTCGAGACCTTCATGGACCACGCGCGAGATCTGGCGGCGAAAAGCGGGCCCCACGTTCTCATAATCGCGCTGCCTCACGAGGTCTTCGCCGGGAGACGGACCTCGCATCTCCGAGGTCGACCCTCCGATCGACGAACCGCAGGAGCCGGCTCCGGAGCAGCGGCGACCGAAGCCATCGTCGCTGAACTTCCACGATTTGTTCAAGGCGCGTGCGGTCGACTTGCCCCTTCCGTGTCAAGTCGTGCGTCCGGACACCTACGGTTTTTCGCTCGGTGGCCGCGCGCGCGACAGGAAGCTGCAGGACAAGGCCACGACCGCCTGGAATTTCCATACCGCGCTCGTCTTCGAAGACTGAGGCTGGTCACTTTTGCTCCCAACCAGGCCAGAACCGCACGGCTCGCCCAGTCGATCATGGGCGACGAGATAAAGAAAGCCGCGGCTCGTTCGCCGTCTCAAACGGTTCTCTCGCTTGCTCTTGAATTATTTCGTGAGCGCATCAGAAAATCAGCGCTCTTGTTCTTTCACTCTTAGCCGGCCGTCATGACGCGCCTCATCTTTTTCGCTTCGCGATGGGTGGCGCTCTTGCACGGAGGCTAGGACCGTCGCGCGTTCAAACGAACGACCGTTTTCGAGATGGTGCGCGATCCGCTCCTTGGCGAAGGCCATAATGCTCTGGCGAGCATTCTCATCGTTGGGTAGTGCGCGTTCGACAAGCTTGTTGATAGCGACAACCTGGGATCGGGCCGCGAGCAGGTCGGAATCATGCGCTGGCGCCGATCGGTCTGCACGGCGTTCCGCCACCGTCACACTCCACATGTTGCGCCACATCTGGCGCCGTTCACTGCTAGCGATTCCTGTGGCGGCGTCTATGGACTTGATCGCCCTGACGACAGGTTCAACGCCATCCATGCGCAGAGAGATGCGGTCGCCAGGCCTGGCGCCACTATTTGCGACGTCCATTACAACGCCGATGCCCCACACTTGATGTCGCCGGCCATTATCCAGTTCGATGGCTACATAAGTTGACGGCTCCGCGTCGGCGCGGTTGCGATACGGGCCAAAACCGACCTCCATCAGACGTCCGGAAACGCCCTTGTCGTAATCGAGCCTATCCGCCTGCACTGACCTGTCGGAGGCCGAGCGGGCCTTGGCATCATTGGTCCGGGCGTGGGCTCGATCCGATGCGGCTCGTCGGTCAGCGAGCGCCTGGCGATCAAGCTCGTTTGGCTGATAGCCCTCTACCTCCATTCCGCGCGCGCGTCCCTCGAGCCACGCCTCGCGCCGGAACTCGACGGAACCACGGACGTGCAGCGCCTCCCACCGGCGATGGTGTGCCACGCTGACCATGTCCCGGATCACTTCGGCGGCAGCTAGGCGGGTGACCAGGCGATCTTCAGTGGTCTTGAACGCGAGGTACTCTTTCCGCTCATCGGCATAGAGCCGCGCTTCGCGGTCGGATCCATCCTTTTCGGAGGCACTGGCCACCACGTAATATTTTCGGCGGATACGGTCCGGAAACGCACTATCGGTGACCTCCGCGGATGAAGGCTGATTGGAGGCTGTTTCCCTGGACTCGTCTTCCCCCTTTTCTCGGGTGGACGCGGGCCGCGCGCGACGTTGCCGCTCCAGGCTGAATTCCGCGCTGGCGTCAATCCTGTCGTTCATGCTGCTCAGCCTTCGGCTCTCGGACGGTCCGCCGTGTCGGCGGAATGACCTGAGCGTCGATGTATTTCACGGTCCAGGCTTTCAGGTCTTCTTCGGACAAGCCTTCGAGATTCACATCGACCCCGCCAAAGTCAAAACTGACATCGTCAGGAATCGTTGAGGGATCGGCCACCTCCTCGTCGGTCATCGGCCGCAAACGGAATATTGCGCGAAGCTCGGCGACTTCGGAGCGAAGCTCCTTGATTTCGGCGTCCAGCAACGCGTTCGAGAGCCCCTTCGGCATCGCCTGAATCGGCGCCGGCAGTAGCCGTTGCAGGAAGGCCTTATCTTCGTAGTAAATGAGCTTGTCGGCGATCAGCGGAGGGATCGCGGTGCCGAGGATGAATGCTTTGGACCTGGGCAGAAGCTTGAGCTCCTGGGGCAGCATGAGAGCCCGTCGATGCTCTGACACTGTTTGGCTCGTTGATCGAGCAGAAAAGCCCCTTGGTCCACTTTGGCTGCGAGCTTTCACCGTATCGTAGCCAATTCGCTCCGAAAGCTCATTTGCGACGTCTTGCTCCTTCGGGGCGAAGACAACCTCAACGGCATGATTGGTCATGAAGTTGCGGGCGATATCAGCGCCGTAGATCGCACGAAGTTGCGCCGGGCTTTGGACGACCGTCAAAAGTCGGATTCCGTATCCGGCAACGAACGCGACCGATTTCGCCAGAACGTTGACATTGCCGAGCGCTGGGAATTCGTCGAGCAACAGGAGGACCTTGCGATTAAGCTTCGGATTGTGCTCCGGCAGCTCGCGGGTATTGAGATCGACGACCTGCTGAAAGAACAGGTTCAGCAAGGGCGCCATGCGCTCGAGATTGTCCGGCGTGACGCCGAGATAGATCGACATCGGTTGTTGCCGCAGCTTGCGTAAATCGAAGTCATTGGCTGACGTCGCTGTATCGATGCGAGGATTGAGCCACAGGCCAAGTCTTGCGGTCACGGTCTTGCGCACCGAATTCATGGTGTTTTCCGAAGCTGCAAGGAAGTCGTTTAATGCGGTGATGCAGGAGCGGGACAAGGGGGAGCTGCTCGATCGCCGCGCAGCGATGATCTTCTCGTAATGCGACTTGAGGTCAGGCACAGCGGACAGCTGGTGCAGGATCTCGCCGATGGTCAGAGGTAGTCCGGGGGTTTCAGCAATGTAGCCTCCGATCGCGACAAATGCCGTCCGGGCGGCTTCGAACCAGAATGGATCGCCGCGGCTCTCTGCCGGAAACAGCATGACCGCGATGCGCTGCAGGTCATTATAGAGGTCGGCTGGATCGCTCCGCACGTAGCCCAGAGGGTTGTACCTTGCTGTACAGCCGTTCTCGTCGAGGGGATCGAACAGATGGACGGCTTGTCCATGGGCGGCGCGGAAGCCCGCCGATTTTTGCCAGTTCTCCTTCTTGACATCGAGCACGACGACCGAATCCGCCCAATTCAGCAGGTTCGGGATGACATAGCCGACCCCTTTGCCGGCCCGGGTTGGTGCATAGACCAGAACGTGTTCCGATCCACCAAAGCAAAGCATCGCACCGTCCTTGCGGCCCAGCAGAATGCCCTCCTTCGACCGGAGACCCGCAGCCTTTATCTCGCGCTCGGACGCGAAACGCGCCTTGCCGTGAAGTGGTGGCGGGCGCTGCCGGAGGAGGATACCGAGCAGGCCAAAGACCGCGATCGTGCCGGCGAGAGTGGAGAGCGTCAGCCAGCGGTCGAACCGAGGATCCGTGCCGTACCTGGGCCAACCCCTCGCGATCTCGAACAAGTGAAATCCACCGTCGTGAACCCTCAGCCCGAGCAGCAGCACGTTTGAGCTGACCACCAGAAAGAGCGCCCCGGCGCAAAGTGCGAGCACTGTGCCACGCGTGGCTTTAGCGGGCGTGATCGCGTTTGCGGATGGGATCATAGTAGATCTCAGAGATGCGATAGCGGCCGTCACGCTTTTGCATTTGGACGACGACATCAACCAGGTGCAGCAGCAGCGAGCGGATATCATCACGATGGAGGTCTCGCCCTTCCGCACTCTCCTTCACCAAAAGGGTCAACTGTTCGAAGGCAAGCCGCGCGCTATCCGCATGAACCGTGGTGATCGATCCTGGATGCCCCGAATTGACGTTCCGGAGATAGAAAAAGGCGGTGCCGTCCCGCAGTTCCTGCAACAGGATCCGGTCTGGCCTCATGCGCAATGTCGATTCCAGAAGCTCGCGCGGACCGATCTTGGCAACGCCCTGCCCGTCCTTGGCGTAGAGCAGCCGGACCGAGTTCTCGTGCGGGATAGTGAGCTCGAGGGTATCTTCAATGGTGATCAGCCGTTCATGCGCCGGGATGGCCGCGATTAAGGCTTTGGAGAGGGTCGTCTTTCCTGATCCGGTCGCGCCCGAGATGAGGATGTTGCGGCGCGTCTGGACGGCAAGCTCCAGGAATTCACGCCAAAGACCGGCTTCCTTCAGAGCGAGCAACCGGTGCTCGTCGGGATGAAGTTCGTCACCGGCTGATCGGACCTCGTCAAACAGCCTTGTCCGCTCAAGAGCGGCCAAGCTCATGGTCAGCTTCGACGGCTTGCGAATCGTGAGGCTGACCTGACCGGCCAGGACCGCCGGCGGCACGACGATTTGGCAGCGCTCTTCGCCGATCAGACTGGTCGACACCACGGGAAATTCAGGTCCGATATCTTGGCGAGTATATCCGGCAGCCGCAGTTGCCAGATGCGAGAGGTAGTCGTGTGTGAGCCCTGCCTCCGCGTGACGGGTCCAGCCCTCAGGTCCTTCTACGAAGACTTCGCCGGGCCGATTGACCACGATCTCGGTAAGGGACTCGTCAGCAAGATATCGGTTCAGCGGCTCGAGATAACGAGCCAGGACCAAACGGCCGCCATTCTGCTCGATGGATGCGAGCTGCGTCATTTCGTGACCTCGGCCGGCCCGACCCCTGCGCCCCCGACCGTGCGGTCGAATATCTGGCTCCGTGTTTCAATGCGCTTCAGCTGATAGACAGACGAGAAATCAAGGTCTCGCGCGACAAAGATATTGACCAGTTCGCCCTGGTTCTTGTTCAGCGTGGGTGGAATGTTGATCGATTGCTCGACTGCAATGCCTGCGGCGGTGTTCGCTGCACCCGTCGTGTTGTTGATCTGAATCGAGCTGTCCTGAAGCTGCTGACGTCCAATCGAACCCGCATCGCCCACGATCGACAGCAGCAGTGCTGATCCAAACCTTTCCCAGAAGTGGGTGTCGATATCACCGTCAAAGCCGGCCCGGCCAAGCGCGTCTGTGGCGGGTGATGCGAGCGCGACGATGACCCCTGTCGGCGTCTTCGCGCGGGACCACAGAACGAACATGCGCTTTGAGCCGCGCCTTACATTGCCGCGGTATTCGCCGACGACTTGGGTGCCTTTTTCCATGAGCACAACGTTGCCAGAATCGGAGATGACATCGCGCATCACGACGCAGGACACGAAGCCGGCGACGTCTGACGACATCGCGGTCTCCAGCACACACGGGATGGAGGTGCCCTGGGTGACCAAGAGGTTGCGGTTGGGAAGCCGTGCGGCGCGGACGCCTTCGATCGCCGTCGGCTTGAGCTTGTCGGCGAGTTCATTCGGCGGCTCCGTCCGTCCGAAAGCATAGGGATCGGCGGCAGCAGCCCCCGTCGGACCGTTGTGCCCTAAACGACCGGCAGAGACCGGCCGGTTGTAAGCGAGGACGGGCGCGCGGCGTGCGCTTTCGAGCATCTGATCTGGTACGGGCGGGGCTGTCGCCGGAGCGGCCGCGGTCGGTACAGCCGGAATGGACGCCGTCGTGAGCGGTGCGGCCGGCGCTTCCGTGGCAGGCTCGAATGCTGCTGCCTGGCGGATCATGAGCTTGCGGGCGGACTCAGCGACCGGCTTATCGCCTTTCCACGTGCTCCAGATGATGAGAAAGGCGAATGCCGTGAGCCCGAGAGCGCCAAACCCGCGCTTGAGCATCGTTGTTCGTGCGTGGTCGCTCTGACCGACGGGGGTAATGCCGCGGTCGCCGTCGATTGTTTCGTTATTGAGCTCGGTCATATCGGGTCGGGCCTATCGGGGCGTTACGGTTGGAGCTGTCTTCTTGGCCCGCCGCTCGATCGACGGGCTCGTGGTGTTGGTGCCTGGATTGATCCCAACGGGGTCGAACGCTTCATTGAAGATGCAGAGCACGATGTTGCCCTTGCGCAGCCGAAACTCGCGTGCCGTTGCGTGGACGACCACCAGTTCGCCGCGGACATCCTTCGGCACCAGGCTTTCCGAACCGTCGGAATTGATCAGGTAAATGGCCGGGATTTCGCGGTTGCCCGCAAAGCGAAATGTGGTCTCCTTGCCATCGTCAAAGACGGCTTCGGGCTCCAGATCAACGGGCCCCTGGGCCGAGAAGCGCCAGTTTCGCGCCCCATAGGCGTGATGGAGGTCGAAGGTCTGGTCGATTAGTGCCCCTTCCCGTTCAGAGCTTCGCGCGGCTGCTTCCGCGCGGCGCCGCTCGATCTCGTCGCCGGGATAGGCGAAGCGAACGACGAAGTAGCTGTCGGCCAGCGTGGTCTCGGCGATCGATAGCTCAAACTGGTAGGAGCGCTTTCGTCCGTCCGCGCGAGTGGTCACGACCTGTAGATTGGTGGGCGGATGCTTCTCGCGCGGTTTGAGAAACAGAATGGAGCCGGCCGGCGCAACCTCCCATGCAACTGAATCGCCGATTGCGACATGGGCGACCTCTTCATCATCTCCGAACATGACTTGGGTTGAAGCTCGAATGACGCCGTTGACCCGGACCACATTGGTCGGGTCATAGGTGACGGTGCGCACCCGGGCGTCATGCTGACCCGGCGACGGTTGTTGCAGCGCCAGGACCGGGCCTGCAAGACTGAGGGACAAGGCTATCGGAAAGATAAGACGTTTCATGGCACGACCTCCGGATCGGCGCGATATTCCGAAACCTGAAAGCCGAGGGGATTGACTAGGCGATCGGCGGAGGACATCGGCGCATTGGCATAGGAAAAGGTGAGCGTGGAGACCCAATGGGTGATGCGGGTCTCCTCACCTTTTCGGCTTTCCTTCATGAAACGAACCGACGCCACATTGTCGGCCAGGAGGGAAATTGCCTTGATCCGAATCGTGGCGACCCCAAACCGTCCCTGGACAACCTGCGGACTCTCCGGGTTTGAGCCCCGGTACCACGCCGCGAAACGGGTCTGCTCGCCCGACCCCGAAAGCAGGGAGATCGTCCGGAAATTCGTCTCCGCCTCGGGATAGCTGTAACCCTCGCGCGCGCGGACGTAGCGTCCGAGGAAGTATTTTGTCACCGCCTCGTCGTAGCGCGCTGGTGTCGCGGTCAGTGCCGAAACCGTATCGACGATGCCGGTGGCATTATCCACCCGTATGACGAAAGGCTCGACTGTCTTGAGTGGCGCCAGTGCTGCAACGGCTCCCACGGAGATGATCGCCAGTGCACAGGCGCCTGCTGCGATGAACCATGCCGTTCGTCGCGAGCGGTGAGCCGATAGCAACAGGTCCTGTTCCCATCGACGCGCATTCTCGAAATACGCTTTCAAGTCGTCAGGTCCGACCATCTCACACCTCTTTGCCGCAAGGGTGGTACGAGGCAGCGATGTCAATGTGGCTGCCGGAAGCAGGTGACTGCCCAGCTGGCGCTGAAGAACCGGCATCCCCCTTCCGGGTAAGCGGATCTGAAGCGGTGGGCGGAGCGGCCTGTTCCGGGGTCGCCAGTGGCGTCCCGCTCTCCCAGTCCCACAGCGAACGATTGAGTGGACGTCGCGTCGAGCCGTCGCATGATGGCGGCGCCTTCGACCAGCTTGCGCAGCCGCCGAGCTGGCACGCAATCACGGACACAACGAGCAACTTGAGAAGCACGCGTGAGAAATCTTGCTTCCGGGTCATGCGGCCGTGCTCCCCTGCGAGCGGGTCCGACGGAGGCTCCCGCCCTGGCGGCCGGCTCGCAGCGCGCCAAGACCCCGGCTGGCCGACCAGCGTGCGCCGGCATAGGCGCCGCTCGCCGCGGCCGTGGCATTGGCAATCAGCGGGCTCGTTACCAAGCGGCTGGCGAGCGAAGCGCCGCCGCCGGCGAGCCCACCGGCGATGATCGGCAGCTGAAGTGAGATGTAGCCGGATAGTCCCAGCACCGCGCTGATCGCAACCGCGGCCACGACCATCTCGCCGGCTGTTCCCGCATTGTTGCCGAACCGGTCGATGAATCCTGTGACGGTCGTCAGCATAAGACCGACCAGAGCCACCACCAGGACTAACAGGATCACGAAGTTTGCCACCTGCCGAAGCCAGGCTTCCGTGAATGGCCTCGTTGCTTCAAAAAGCGCCATTGCGATGAAGACGGGACCAAGCGCGATGACGACGCCGAGCCCGACCTTTGCATAGAGCAGGATCGCAAATTGCAGAAAGGAGCCAATCGCCACGAAAACAAGGAGAATGGCCGCAACCAACGCTGGCGCGATGTTGGTCAGACCAGCTTGCTTATAGATCTTGTTGGCGACGTCGATACCCTTGGTAAGCAGCTGATCAAATGGCGCCCCGGAATGGGTATTTAGGCCGGAACCGGCCAAAGCACTGCCGATCTCCTTGGGGAGGCTGTCGAAGAATAGACTCGTCACGTATTGTTGGAACGCGCTTGAATTGGTCGCAAGCAGGACCACAAGAACGATCCGCATTGCCCGCCAAGCGAACTCCATAATCGGCTCGGAGATCGATCCGCGCATGACAGCAAAGCCATAGAGAACGACGTAAAGCGTCACGCCGACGCGCAGCGGACCGTCAATATAAGAGGCCAGATTTGAGACTGATGTCGACACAAAGGTCGTGATCGGCTGCTCGAACTCCCTCAAGAAACTGTCGAAGAGTTTATGGCCATTGCGGTGATCCTTATTTCAGCGCGTCTTCCATCTCTTGGACGGTAAGTTTATTTCGCGCTTCATTTGCGTTGACGCAGTTCGGGATGCTGCCGAGGTCTCCGGGATTCTCGCCACAGGCGTTGAGCATGGCCTCAAGCTCGTTCTTATGATCGAGATACCATCCCACCGTCTTTGTTTCGGTCTTGGGAGCCTCGTTGCAGCCTGTCAGGAGTCCCGCTGCCGTCAGCGCTAAGATGTAAGTTGTCCGTTTCATCGAAGCGCCGCCTGTATTTCATCGGTGAGTTGCTGATCCTTTTCCCGTTCGCGCTGCCGATCCATATCCGTGCGCGCCTGCTGGATCATCGCTAGCCCCTGCATCCGCAGCACGTCGTTCTGCAGGAGCGCCTGTTCCGCCTGCAGTCGAGCAGACAGATCGAGAACCTCTTTGACGTCCGTTGCGGAGCTGATGCGCGTTCTGAGTTCTTCGAGTGCATCGATGCGCTGAGAGGCCGTGTCATAGACGGCTTGGCCGAGCGAGTGCTTTGCCCCCGTCTGACGGGCGATACGATCGAGCTCGCTCTGATAATAGGAGTTGCCGCTGTTGCCGGAATAGTAGCGGCTCTGTGAGAGATAATGGTCGATGGCGTCGGCAAAGTTACCGCTCCCCTGCCCCGCGGTCAGGCGCTCGATGTCGGAAAACTGCTGTGGCAGTACCTTGCGGAACTGGGGCGTGTTCAGAAGTGCCCCAAGCTCGTTGGCATTGGTCAGCTTGTTGAAGCTGTCATAAAGCTGCTTGGACTGCTTGAGCTGGTCCTGGGCGACTGCGAGCTGGGACGTCAGGGTGTCGACTTGCTTCTTCATCTCCATCAACTGGTCGAGTTGCCGTGCAAAGACACTGGGATCGAACACGATGTCGGCGGCAACAGGAGAGACCATCGAAACCATCGCTGGCCCCAGCAGCGACAGCACGATGGAAGCAGAGAAAGTGCGTTGACGGATCATTTGGCGGTCTTTCGTTGTGCGTGAAACAGCGGCAGCCACTGCGCCGGGTCATCGCCGACCTGGCCGCGAATGCGGTCGAGTAATTCGACGGTCTCGGTGCGTCCCGACAGTACGGCCAGCGCGTCGTCGAAGCCGCGGAGATCAAGCTCAGCCACGACTGAGTTGTGCCCCTGCTTGACCAGAAACCGGTGACTTTCGGGGGAGAGCTCTTCCTTGATCAGGCGAAACTCGGTGTCCGTCAGATGAAAGCCGTCGACATAGTCGGAGCGCGTGCCGCGTGCGTTGGGCAGGAAGATCTGTGTCGGGCACTGCTCGACGATGGTGTGCGCGATCGAGGACGCGAGCGCGTCGCGCGGCGATTGCGTGCCGAACACCATCATCGCATTCTGCTTGCGGATGGTCTTGAGCTTGTTGTTGGCGAGATCCCGGAATGCGTCGTCGCCGAGCGCCTTCCAGAACTCGTCGATATCGATGATCAGCCGCCGACCGTCGATCAACTGCTCGACACGGTGAAAGAGATACATCATGAGGGGCTTGCGGACGGTCGGATGGTCCAGGAGGCTCGTCATGTCAAAGCCAATGGATCGCGCGTCCAGTTGGATCTCGTCGTGCTCGCTGTCGAGCACCCAGCCGAAGGGTGCGCCCCGGCACCATTGCTCCAGCCGCGCGCCAATGCCCTCGCGATCCTGTTGGCCCAGAAACGTGCGCAGGGCTCCGAACGAACGTTCAGCCCGGCGCAGCTGACCCAGAGCGCGCAGGCCGGAGTCGATCCGCTCTCCTTCGGTCACGGAGAGTGGACGATTACCCGGCGTGACGAGTTGCCGAACGAGCCCACCAAGAAAGGACAGGTTTGCCGGCGTGAGCTCCATTGCCTTGAGCGGAGCGCAGCCGGTCGGATTTCCGTTTTGAAGTGTCAGATACGTTCCGCCGGCAGCCCGGACAAAAATCTCGGCCCCCCGGTCCTTGTCGAAAAAGACGTAAGTTGCTCCGAGCCGTTCGGCCTGTGAGAGCAGGAAGTTCTGGACGACAGTCTTGCCCGATCCTGACGGCCCACAGATGAATGTGTTGCCGAGGTCGCCGTGGTGAAAGGAGAAATAGAATGGTGATCCCGATGCGGTCTTGAGCATCGCAACCGCAGGTCCCCAGTGATTGCCCGTCGGCCTGCCAATAGGATAGGTATGAAACGGGCAGAACGCCGCGAAATTGCGCGAGCTGATGGCGCCGGAGCGCGCCCGGTACTTGAACAGGCCCGGAAGTTGGGCCCAATAGGCCGCCTCGAGCCCCAGATCCTCCCGGGCGACAACGGCACCTGCATCGGCTAGTGCGCGGCGGGCGATACTCATCTGGTTCTGCAGCTGCGAAGGCGTGTCGGCGTAGATCAGCAGCGACAGATGATGGTCGCCGAACACAAATCGGTTGGATTCGAGATCGTCGAGAGCATCGAACAGTTCGTCGATCTGCGAGGCCGCCGGATCCTTCGCGGACACCATCTGGTTCTGCTTCCGCGTCAATATCGTCTTGGCGTCGGCCTTCGACAGGAATGCGAAGGACTGCGTGAGGATGAGTTCGAACGGGGCGGACAACAGTGTATTGAGCAAGCCGGGCCGCGTGGACGCCGGATATTCCTTGAGTCCGAACATGCCGGCGAAGCGCGATCCGCCTGCGCCTCGGATCTCGAGGGATTCGCGACCGAAGATGATGCGGTTTGAATAAAGCGCCGGTCCAATCGGTCCCTGTGGCAAAGGCATCGGCATCCACTCGCTGGATGCGATGCCGTGGAGCAGCTCCATCGGTTCCGAGAAGACGACGCCGTCGCGCTCGATCAGTCCCGCCACACGACTGCTATAGCGTTCGAGCGCCGCGACGATATCGCGCGTCGCATCGCTCAATCGCTTCAGGGCATCATGATCGACTTCGGTGGCATCTCGGGTGGCTCGGCCGAGGCGCTTGAAGAAGTCGGCCGCAGCATCCGCTGTTCCCCGTCCGGGATGAAATACCAGCGTCAAGTAGAGATCGTTGCAGAACAGCGCTTCCGTCTGAAGCCGATCGCGGTATTCGGCGTTGAGATCATCGGCAAACGGCGAGCGGAAGCTGCCAGCCGGGTAGGTAGCCGTGCGCCGCCGCACCAGATGCGTCCACAGTGCCAACCGTGGATCGGCAATATTGCGTAATGTCAGGTTCAGCTTGGCATGCAAGTCGTTGAGATCGGCTGTCTCTGCCGTCTCGAACGAGATGCCGTCGATTCGGATCACGGTGAGCAGCGCCCGGGTCGTGAGGCTGATGACGGTATCTGTCACATGGCGACCGAAGGGCAAGTAAGTGCTGGGCTCGATCTCCCGCGCTTTCACGGCTGACTTACGCATCGCCGAGGTCCGTCGCCTGCTGCCGGCGGATGAGCTTCAGTGGCGTGCAGGATGATCCGCCCCAGAGTTGAGAGTTCCGGGCCCGGCCGCGTGTCTCCAGCCAGGCAAGCAGAATTCTGAACATGTTGGGATCACGCTGGCAGACGACCCGGCAGAGCCCATGGATCGGGAGCGCGATCAGGGCGTAGACGATACTTCCCGCGGCGAGAAACAGGATGCATGAAAACATGACGTTGAATGCCATCGCTTCCACGGTCACGCCGGCGATCATGGCAGGGCGCGTGCACGCGAGGAACAACGTGTCTTCCGTCAGACGCGTGGCCTCGATCATCAGCGACCACCGGTCAAGGTCGAGACCACCTCGGAGGCGCCGAAGGTGATGGCGACTCCGAGCACGACATAAGCGGCCTTACGCAGATCCAGATACCCGAACATCCAGGCGATGCCGACGATGATTACGGCGAGGGTCGCCAGCAGGCGGGCTACGTTGCCGGTGAGCATATTGACGATATTTTGCAACACGCCCTCAATGTTTGCCGTTTGCGCCATAGCGGGCTCAACGATGGCGACACTGAGGACGACGGCGATGGTCAGCAGGGCACCGGAATCCTTAAGACGAGAAATCATGACATGAGCTCCAATTGCAGGGTTGTTGGAAAGACTGGGGTGCGCGACGCCGGTTGTGGTGAAGTGACGCATTCAGCGCTTGTAGACGAGCGCTGATTCGCCGATTCCCGCGCGATAGACGTCCCAGCGTGGCGCGGTGTTGGGTCCTGCCGATGTGTCCATCGTCCCCGCGTCAGCGCTGGGAAGGGAACTGATCGCGGTGGATGCAGGCGGTTTCTCGGGGAGCTTCGATGTGGCGATTGCAGGGCCTGTGAAGCTGGCTATGACGCTGGCAATTGCCTGGTCGTGATTGGTTTTCGTCGTTTCGGCTGCTCGCAATCTCGCCTCGAACAACCTGCTCAAGCCGGCGATGTGCTTGCACGCATCAAACGTCGTGGTGACCGTGAGGCCTGCTTCCCGCATGTCCCTGGCATCGAGTTGAGCGAGGCCGGTTCGGGTGGCTTGGCCGCTCGATAACGCCTCGGTCGCAAGTTCAATGGCCTCGCTGCGGTCGGATGCCTGAATTGGGACCCGTTTGCGCTGGGCAATGGTGATGAGCAGTGGCTCAAAGGCGCTTGCTTGCTTTACGATTGCGGTCAACGGCTGAATGTAGGCGGCCGTTGGAACGCACCGTTCGATCATTGCCGCGAAAGCTGTCGGATCCATTCTGGAACCTTGAACTGGTATCAGTGAAAGATGAGATGCGACGGCTATGCTGCGAGCGCTGCGTTTGATGGCGTGACGATCGCACGCTCGCGGATGTTCCCCATTACTTGAACCGCTCGGAGTGCCGCTTCGGTAACAGGCAACAGTCCAGCGACTGCTTTGGTATTGCCGATTTGCCGGGGAGAGCCGAGGCGGTCCAAATGCCATCCCGCTCGCCGCAGGATGCGCTCCATGCGCAAATCGGTAACAGTTGCGATTGCTTGGAGTTGGCGCTGCAGCCCCCACTCAATCATGGCAGCGAAGAGGAGAAACGTTGCGCTCTTCAGCCCATTCGTAGTTGGACTTTCCAAAGTCTGGGTGTCGACGCAGAATCTTGAGCTTTCCCAGATCGTAGTAGTGTTCGGAGCATCCCGGCCGTCCAGCAGAACCGGAAACGTATTTGCCAGCATGTTGCGTCCGGTGGTCGGAAGGAGACGGACACAGCCAACGACACTACGTTGATCGACGACCAACAAATATGTGGGTGCTAGCGCGTCGTACTGATCGATCTCGAGTCCGTCCGAAACCGATACGTCCCAATCCAGACGCTCCCTGAAGACGCGCCGACGCAGGCGGTGCATTCCGAACATCAAATCAGAATGATTCAAAAGAGCAGAGCGCGAGAGAGCGACGACTTTCATTGCGGTTCCCAAAGCTACGAATCATTAACTTGGAAGCCAAGAAAGCAGCGGCGATCGCTGCGTTGATCTGTCACTTCTGACAGGCGGGGTTAGTGGCGCGCTCGCCCAAAAGCTGCCGCAACCACTCACTACAGCGCCACACGTAATACGGGAACACCCCGTCCGAATCGCATAGAAAATACCAACAGGGGCGCGATGAAAAACGTTGAGAGAGCGTGCAATGAGTTCTTTGATTGCCTGCACACCGCAATCACAGAGGACGATTTCCGCCGTGTGGCGGAGCGAACTGCGCATGCGTTGGGGTTTCGATGGTTTGCCTATCTGGAACGCAATTCAGATAGCTCTCGCCTAATCTCCTCATATCCAAAGAGTTGGACTGAGCACTATTTCAAGGAGGGGTACGATAAGATCGATCCTGTACTTCAGAAGCCACGGGTCAATGATCGGCTAGCGTTTTGGGATGGGCGTGACGCGAGGAGTGCAAGCTCTGCAAAGGAGCGCCGAATGTTCGACGACGCGATGAGTTTTCGGATTCGAACGGGGCTGACGATCAGGATACCCACAGGGAAAAATCAACTCGCCGCATTTACACTAGCGGTCGACGATCGAAGTCTGATGCTCGATCGGTTCATTGCGTCGTCGCACGAAGTTCTTCACATGTTGGGGCTTAACTACCATGCGCACGTCAGCGCCAGGATTGAGCTCACCAATGCTAGCGTTCGAGCAAACATACCGCTCAGTCAAAGAGAGCGACAGTGTCTCGCTTGGACGTCTGACGGAAAGACCATGCAGGATATCGCCGATCTGCTTGGCGTGAGCCTCGCGGGGTAAAGTTTCACCTGGACAATGCCAGACGGAATCTTTCCGCGCTGACATTGCCGCATGCGGTGGCACTCGCTCTGCGGCAAGGGTTGCTCTGAGAACCCTAGACAAGCCGTCCGCCGGATTCGCGTGGTTCAAAATCCTTCTAGCCGATACTTTGGTGCGTTCATCGGTTGATGAGGGGGCGGATGACGAGACATGGGTGATGGCGAAATCATTGCGGGAAGCGTGAGGGCGTCGCCCTTGCGGGCCGGGCTGGCGGCTTCGCTGAAGCCCGCAGGCGGTCTTCCCCCTGCGGGCGCTCATCCCTGACGCAAAGAAGGTCAGGGGAGATAGGCCTGTCCGATTCGCAGGTAGATTGGTCGGCCGGCAAGCCGCTGCCTTGCGATATCGAGAGATGTGGCGCGGTTAGCCCTTGGATATGCCGGTATTGGCAGAAGCAGCACTCAAACGGGCGGGAGGAGAGACATCGACCGCTCGCGAACTGCCTCAGAATATTGAGGCCGAACAGGCGTTACTCGGGGCAATCCTCATCAATAACGACGCCTTTGACCGTGTCGCGGAGTTTTTGAAGCCGAACCATTTTTTTGAGCCTCTGCACGGTCACCTCTTCGAAGTCATGGGCGAATTGATTCGCTCGAACAAGATCGCCAATCCGATCACCCTGAAGACGTTCCTGCCGGCAACTCTGGATATTGTCGGCCTCTCTGCCGGGCAATATCTCGCTCGTCTGGCCGCGGAAGCGACGACCATTGTCAATGCGCCCGACTATGCCCGGACGATCTACGAGCTCGCGGTGCGTCGCGAATTGATCAAGATCGCCGAGGATATGCTCAGCACCGCATTCGATGCGGCTGTTGATTGTTCGCCCCAAGGCCAGATCCAGCAGGCCGAGCAACTTCTGTACGAAATTGCCGAAACGGGTCGATATGGCGGGGGCTTTGAGACCTTCGATGCTGCGCTCGACAACGCCGTTGAGAGGGCTGCGAAAGCTTATCAGTTCGATGGCAAGCTCTCTGGGCTTCCGACCGGGCTCATGGACCTCGACGCTAGAATGGGCGGCCTACAGCCGACCGATCTGATCGTCATTGCTGGCCGTCCCGGTATGGGAAAGACATCATTGGCTACCAACATCGCGTTCAACGTCGCAAGCGCCTATGATTCAACCCGACCTATTGGTGGTGCTGCCGGGCCCGCTGCTGGTGGCATCGTGGCCTTTTTCTCCCTCGAGATGTCCTCGGAGCAGCTTGCGACCCGCGTACTTTCGGAGCAGGCGGAAGTGCCCTCCTCCAACATCAGACGCGGCGACCTCGGCGAGGCCGAATTCGGCAAGCTCGTTGACCACCGGCAGAGAATGCGGCATCTGCCGCTGTTCATCGACCAGACCGGCGCGATCTCCATTGCTCAACTGGCGGCACGCGCACGTCGCTTGAAGCGGCGGCGAGGCCTTCATCTTATCATCGTCGACTATATTCAACTCATGCAAGGCAGGTCCCAACGGGCCGCACAGAAATCGCGTGCAGGAAGTCACCGAGATTACGACAGGCCTCAAGGCCTTGGCCAAAGAACTCAATGTCCCCGTCGTGGCGCTATCTCAGCTCTCACGTGGAGTCGAAAACCGGGATGAAAAACGGCCGCAACTTTCCGACCTTCGGGAATCCGGTTCAATTGAACAAGATGCCGACGTCGTGATGTTTGTGTATCGCGAGGAATATTATCTCAAGAACAAAGAGCCGAAGCCGGGTACGCAAGAACATGCGACCTGGGAACGTGAACTACAGGGCGCGCGTGGCAAGGCCGAGGTAATCATCGCGAAGCAGCGGCACGGCCCGACGGGTACGGTCGCAATGAGCTTTCAGGGCGAGTTCACCCGCTTCTTCGATCTGGCGCGACAAAGCGACTAGCCAGTCCTCACGGCTCCGTTTTCTGGTTCGTGCTCACCGAGCAACATTACGGACCCCTGCCGGCAGAACGTCGACCTCGCTAGCCGCACTTTGGTTTGGCCCGTCTCCACTAGCACGCATCAAACACTGATCTTTCGGCTCAATGCTCGAGGGTGTCCCGCATCCGTCGGGTAGACTCTCATGTCCGGCATCTCGCTTCCGCAGGAGGACCACCCCGCTCTCGAATGGGCTTTCCTTGGTCCGGGTGCGGCCTTCTACGATCAACCCGCGAGGGGTTCGCTACGCAAGCGTGCGACCTCTTCGGCTCCGCCTACGAGGTGACCGCGGCCGCTCCCGAACACATCGGCGCCTGTCGAGCGGGGATGGTCCCCGCCCCAAACGGGAGCCGCACAATGTCGCAGAATCTCACCCTCGCTCAGGATCACGCTTTCGATCTCGCCCGCAGCCTGATGGTCCCAGTTGTTCTCTTCCAGGTCGACGACGAATTCGGCGTCATGGTTTCCAGCGAATACGACGGCGAAGAGGACACCATCGTGCATGAGTACGACCCGTGGTCCCCGGCTCATTGAGCCGGGTAACCGGTGTGCCGCTGGCGCCATGCCGGCGGCAAGGGAGGCTTCGCCGCGGCCTAACCTGCCACATTGGACAGCTGGTCAACGCGCCCTTGCCTCCGGCAAGGCTCCGCGGCCGGCCAGTTCCGTTCCGAAATTTGCGGATCAGAAAAAACTGAAGAAGGGACCGGGTGATGGGTTGAGCGCGCTCGGAGCGAAAACATGGAAAAGAAGGACATTGAAGAGTTGCGCAGCAAAGTGGCTTGCGCCGCCGTGCTCGAGAACGAGGGGTGGAAAATCGACTTGAAGGAGAGTACCCGGCGGGCGCTCAAATACCGGAGCGGTGCCGACATCATCATTGTCATCCACGAAGGACGCGGCTGGTTCGATCCGTTGTCGCCTGCCAAAGGAGATGTCTTCGATCTCGCAGAGCATCTTGGCGCGAACGGATTCCCTGAAGCCTGCGATCGCGTCGCTGCGCTTGTCGGCTTCATTGCGACCGCGCCGGTCTGGAAGCGAGCACCCAAACCGGCGGCGTCGGCATCCATCGTCAGCCGATGGGCCTGCCGGCGACCGCCAAGGCCTGGCTCGGCGACCTGGAACTATCTCGCCGAGCGGCGCGGCATTCCCGACGTCACTATTGCCGCTGCGGTTGCTCAAGGTCGGTTGCGGGAGGGACCGCAAGGCAGCATGTGGGCCGCACATGACGATCTCGCCGGCCGCATCATTGGTTGGGAAGAGCGTGGTCCGCACTGGCGCGGGTTCGCGACCAACGGGGCCAAAGAACTCTTTCGCTTCGGGCCGACGTGCGCCGAGCGAGTTTGCATCACCGAGGCTGCAATCGATGCCATGAGCCTGGCTGCGATCGAGCTCCAGTGCTCCCACACCCTGTATGTCAGCACTGGTGGCGGCTGGTCGCCGGCCACGGAGCAAGCCATCCGCAGCTTGGCTGGGCGCGCGAACGTTCGGCTTGTGGCTGCGACCGATAACAATCGGCAAGGTGACGTCTACGCCGAGCGTATTCGCGGGATTGCTGGCGAAACTGGCATTGAATGTACGCGATCACGACCGCAAGCCGTTGACTGGAACGAAGATCTAAGAGGTCTGCTCGTCGGAACAGTCTATGGGCTGCTTGCGGCCAATCAATGATTACCATGATGTCCGGGAGAAGTCGGTCACCGGGGGTGTCCTGCGAGGCTGAGCAAGCGGATGAGATTCCGAGCGGAATAGACAGGAAGAGCGCGAAAGGAAAACGGGAAATGAGGAATGACGTGCCGCATGCCCGGCCGGCGCGTCAAGGGAGGCTTCGCCCGCTACGCGGCCCTTGACCCTCCGGACCGGAGAGGCGGCCGCGAAGAAGGGGTCAAGAGCTGAAGAAGATGGCGAACCGAAGGGGTGAGCCGCGCTTCAGTCCGACGAGGCTGAAAGGAGCCCTCCCATGATCCCCTCTCCAACCCGCAAGGTCTATCAAGGCATCGCCGACCGCCGGCAGATGTTCCGGATGTTCGATCGCCATTCGCAGAGGCCGAACCGCCCCGAAGTCGATGCGACCGCGCTCTATTCGGGCGAATGGTTTGAGATTGGCCAAATCGAATACGACTACATGCTCGACATCCTGCCACCGCTTTGGATGCGTTGTGGGATGTTCGCGATGCGCGAATTTCTCACCGGCAGCGTCACCGGCGTCTTCTTCGCGTTGACGCTCGGCCGTTGCGTCCGTCACTTCCACGGCTATTGCAATTTCTCGGAGCGCTCTTCACCCGATCGGATGCGCACCGCGATCGTCGAACGAGAATCGCGGCTCATGATGGCGATGACGCGCGAAGAGCGGCTCGAGCACATCTGGTCGAGCACGCACGAGGACTACCGCGGCTACGCTGGCGAGCGATGGGCCCATCATCTACGTGGCAGGCGCACCGTGCTGCTCTACGGCGGTCAGCGCGGCACCCTGCTGAAGCTGCTCGACGAGCTCACCGAGGCGGAGATTTCAGCGAAGCTGCCGGTGCACCTGCGCTACCTGCCCGACGCGATCGCGGCGTAAGGGAGAGCGCAATGTTCACATTCCCCATCCCCGCCGTCCGCAGGGTTATCGAACGCGGGCAATCCGACGCCGCCGCCAACGGCGGGTTCCGCAATCCCTATTACGGCCAAAAGCCGGGTAAGGGCGAGAAGCCCGGGCTCTGGCTTGTGGGTGACAACGGCGTTTACATCATGTCGAACGGCAAGCTCGGTGACGGCGATCGACCGCTCGTGGTCTATTCCGAGGAATGCCATCCGGTCGGCAATCCGGACTGGTTCGATTACAAGCGATGCCATTTCGGCAGCGATGACAGCATCGAGTTCATCGAGGCCGAGCGGTTCATGCCGCTCATCAATCGTGATTTTCGATACACCCATCTGTGGGTGCAGCTGAGCGAGACAGACATCTCGCTGTCGCTCATCATCCGCTAGCGCCTCCCATCCCCATTCACTGCGACCACCCGCACCCGCCGAGGCAGCTCGGCGGGACGACGGCACGTGCCCTCATCTCAAGGACAATTTCCAATGGCTCAAGACGATCCCTTCACCCTCGACCTCTTCAACAATTCCGCCCTTTCCTCTGGCCTCGGCGTCACCGCCTTCGCCGGCGGTATCACCGACGACCCGGACGACGGCGAGGAT
Source organism: Bradyrhizobium viridifuturi (assembly GCF_001238275.1). Lineage (GTDB taxonomy): Bacteria > Pseudomonadota > Alphaproteobacteria > Rhizobiales > Xanthobacteraceae > Bradyrhizobium > Bradyrhizobium viridifuturi. The sequence continues at coordinate 19,633 of NZ_LGTB01000058.1, read as the reverse complement.
CCTGATCCGTCGACGCCGGCCCCATCGCTTCCGGTCGCGGCGGTCACACGCTCTGCTTCATCCGCTCCGCGAGAGCGCGAGACGAACTTCCATCTCGCGGGTGAGCGCGCCCTGGCCAAGGGATGGAAGGACCGCGCCCGCGACAACATCGTGGCGATCCGGCTCGCCGCGGCGATCCATGCCGACGGACGTGCAGCGACTCTCGAAGAGCAGGAGCAACTGATCCGCTTCATCGGATTCGGAGCCTCCGATCTTGCCAACTTCGTATTCCGGCGCCCGGGCGAGGCGGAATTCGGCAAGGGCTGGGAGGCGATCGGAGCGGAGCTGGAGGATGCCGTCGGCGATCTCGACCACGCCTCGCTCGCGCGCTGCACCCAGTATGCGCACTTCACGCCCGAGTTCATCGTCCGCGCGATCTGGGCAGGCCTGCGGCGCCTCGGCTGGCGCGGCGGCCGCGTGCTCGAGCCCGGCATCGGCACCGGGCTATTTCCCGCGCTGATGCCCGAAGGACTTCGGGAGGTCTCGCACGTCACCGGCATCGAGCTCGATCCGGTCACGGCGCGCATTGTGCGTCTGTTGCAACCGAAAGCACGAATCATCGGCGGCGATTTCGCCCGCACGGAACTACCAGCGAGCTTCGATCTCGCGATCGGCAATCCGCCGTTCTCCGACCGCACCGTGCGCTCCGACCGTGCCTATCGGTCAATGGGACTGCGCCTGCACGATTATTTCATTGCGCGTGCGATCGACCTTCTGAAGCCGGGGGCGCTGGCCGCCTTCGTCACCAGCTCGGGCACGATGGACAAGGCGGATGCATCGGCGCGCGAGCACATCGCGAAGTCGGCCGACCTGATTGCGGCGATCCGGCTGCCCGAGGGGAGTTTTCGCGCCAGCGCCGGCACCGACGTCGTCGTCGACATCCTGTTCTTGCGCAAGCGCAAGATCGGAGATCCGGAAGGAAGTCTGTCATGGCTCGATGTCGACGAGGTGCGGCCGGCGACAGAAGACGAGAGCGCGATCCGCGTGAACCGTTGGTTCGCGAAGCACCCGGCGTTTGTGCTCGGCACGCACGCTCTCGCCTCTGGTCCCTTCGGCGAGAGCTATACATGCCAGCCGCGCGAAGGCGAGGATCTCGAAGCGGCGCTGGCGGCCGTAGTCGGTCTCCTTCCCGAAGACCGCTACGACGGCGAGCCCGATGTGATCCAGCTCCATTTGGAGGATGCGGATGATCAGAGCGTCCTAGATCTCCCGTCCGATCGGCATGTGCGCGAGGGCAGCTATTTCTTCGACAAGGCGCACGGCCTGATGCAAGTCCTGAACGGCGTGCCTGTCATCGTGAAGGCCCGTAAGGGACGCAGTGCCGAGGGCATCCCCGAGAAGCATGTTGGCATCATTCGGAAACTGATCCCGGTCCGCGATGCGGTCCGTGAGGTGTTGAAGGCGCAGGAGCTCGACCAGCATGGAAAGACGCGCAGGTCAGACTGCGCATCGCCTGGTCGAACTTCGTCCGCGACTTCGGCCCGATTAACTTCACAACCGTCTCCATGACGGAAGACGAGGAGACCGCTGAGGTGCGCGAGACGCATCGCCGGCCGAACATCCAGCCCTTCCTCGATGACCCCGACTGCTGGCTCGTCGCCTCGATTGAGGATTACGACCTCGAGACCAACACCGCCAAGCCCGGTCCGATCTTCACCGAGCGGGTGATCGCGCCGCCGGCTGCGCCCGTCATCGGCAGCGCGGCCGATGCGCTGGCCGTCGTGCTCAACGACGCGGGCATGTCGACATCGACCACGTCGCCGAGCTGCTGCACCGCGAATGCGACGACGTCGTCGCCGAACTCGGCAGCGCCGTCTTCCGCGATCCTGCGGACGGCTCGTGGCAGACGGCCGACTCCTACCTCTCCGGTTCCGTCCGTGACAAGCTGAGGGCTGCGGAGGCCGCGGCTGCGCTCGATCCGTCCTACGAACGCAATGTCACGGCGCTGCAAGCCGTGCAGCCTGCCGACCTCAAACCCTCCGACATCACGGCGCGTCTCGGCGCGCCCTGGATTCCGGCCACCGACATCGTCGCCTTCGTCAAGGAGACGATTGACGCCGAGATCAGGATCAACCACATGCCGGAATTGGCGTCGTGGACCGTGGAAGCCCGGCAGCTCGGTTGGATGGCGGCCGGTACGTCGGAATGGGGCACCGACCGCCGGCACGCAGGCGAGTTGCTCGCCGATGCACTGAACAGCCGGGTGCCGCAGATCTTCGACACAATCAAGGACGGCGACAGCGAGCGGCGCGTGCTCAACGTCGTCGACACGGAAGCAGCAAAGACTAAGCTGCAGAAGATCAAGGATGCCTTCCAGCGCTGGATCTGGTCTGATTCTGATCGTACCGACCGGCTGGCGCGCGTCTACAACGACTGCTTCAATAACATCGCGCCACGCGCCTTCGACGGCTCGCACCTGAAGTTACCCGGCGCCTCTGGCGCCTTTGTTCTTTATGGGCACCAGAAGCGCGGCATTTGGCGCATCATCGCCGCCGGCTCGACCTACCTTGCCCACGCCGTCGGCGCCGGCAAGACCATGACGATGGCCGCCGCAATCATGGAGCAACGGAGGCTCGGCCTCGTCGCCAAGGCGATGCTCGTCGTGCCCGGCCACTGCCTGGCGCAGGCCGCCCGCGAGTTCCTTGCACTCTACCCGAACGCGCGCATCCTGGTCGCCGACGAAACCAACTTCACCAAGGACAAGCGGCACCGCTTCCTGTCGCGCGCCGCGACAGCGACCTGGGACGCGATTATCATCACCCATTCGGCGTTCCGCTTCATCAGCGTGCCCTCGGCCTTCGAGCAGCAGATGATCCAGGACGAACTCGAGCTCTACGAGCAGCTCCTGATGAAGGTGGACAGCGACGACCGCGTCTCGCGCAAGCGCCTCGAGCGCTTGAAGGAGGGCTTAAAGGAACGGCTAGAATCGCTGGCAACCCGCAAGGACGACCTTCTGACCATCTCCGAGATCGGCGTCGACCAGATCATCGTCGACGAGGCGCAAGAGTTCAGGAAGCTCTCCTTCGCCACCAATATGTCGACGCTGAAGGGCGTCGACCCCAACGGTTCGCAGCGCGCCTGGGATCTCTACGTCAAGTCGCGCTTCATCGAGACGAAGAACCCGGGTCGTGCGATGGTGCTCGCTTCCGGTACGCCGATCACCAACACGCTCGGCGAGATGTTTTCGGTGCAGCGCTATCTCGGACATGCCGCGCTATCGGAGCGCGGGCTGCATGAGTTCGACGCCTGGGCGAGCACGTTCGGCGATGTTACGACCGAACTCGAGCTCCAGCCCTCGGGCAAATACAAGCCGGTCACGCGGTTCGCCACCTTCGTCAACGTGCCGGAGCTGATCGCCATGTTCCGCTCCTTCGCGGACGTTGTGATGCCTGAGGACCTGCGCCAGTACGTGAAAGTGCCAGCCATATCGACCGGAAAACGGCAGATCCTGACCGCGAAGCCGTCTCCGGCGTTCAAGCGCTACCAGACCCTGCTCGGTGAGCGCATCAAGGCGATCGAGGAGCGCGACCGCGCACCGGAGCCCGGCGACGACATCCTGCTGTCGGTCATTACCGACGGCCGCCACGCGGCCATCGACCTGCGCCTGGTGGACCCGGACAACGACAATGAAGCCGACAACAAGCTGAACCTGCTGGTCGGCAACGCCTTCCGCATCTGGAGCGAGACGGCCGCGAACAACTACGTGCGCACGGACGGAAAACCCTTCGAGTTGCCCGGCGCGGCGCAGATGATCTTCTCCGACCTCGGCACGATCAGCGTCGAGAAGAGCCGCGGCTTCTCCGCCTATCGCTGGATCCGCGATGAGCTCGTCCGCATGGGCGTGCCGGCTTGCGAAATCGCCTTCATGCAAGACTACAAGAAGTCCGAGGCGAAGCAGCGGCTGTTCGGCGATGTGCGCGCCGGTAAGGTCCGCTTCCTGATCGGCTCCTCCGACACGATGGGCACTGGCGTCAACGCTCAGCTTCGCTTGAAGGCTCTTCACCACCTCGACGTGCCCTGGCTGCCCTCGCAGATCGAGCAGCGCGAGGGCCGCATCGTGCGGCAGGGTAACCAGCATGACGAGGTCGATATCTTCGCCTACGCGACCGAAGGCAGCCTCGATGCGCAGATGTGGCAGAACAACGAGCGCAAGGCCCGGTTTATCGCCGCCGCGCTCTCCGGCGACACTTCCATCCGCCGGCTTGAGGACATGGGTGAAAGCCAGGCCAACCAGTTCGCCATGGCGAAGGCGATTGCCTCGGGCGACCCGCGCCTGATGCAGAAGGCTGGCCTCGAGGCCGACATCGCGCGGCTCGAACGTCTGCGGGCCGCGCACATCGATGACCAGCATGCGGTGCGGCGACAGATGCGCAATGCCGAGCGCGACATCCAGCTCTCGGCCCGCCGGATCGGCGAGATCGGGCAGGACATCGAGCGCCTCACACCGACCGTTGGTGATGCGTTCAGCATGTCCGTGACAGGAGCGCCGCATATGGAACGCAAGCTCGCTGGGCGCGCATTGATGAAGGAGATCCTGACGCTGGTCCAGCTTCAGCAGGAAGGCGAGACCGTCATTGCTTCGATCGGGGGCTTCGACGTCGCGTACAGTGGAGAGCGCTTCGGCCGCGACGGCTATCGCTACACCACGATGCTCCTGCGAACCTGTGCCGAGTACGAGATCGAGCTGCCGATGACCGTGACGCCGCTCGGTGCGGTCGCCCGCCTCGAGCACGCCCTCGACGACTTCGAGGGTGAGCGGGAGCGCTACCGCCAGCGTTTGGCGGATGCCCGCCAACGGCTTGCCTCTTACCAGTCCCGCGACAGCGGGGACTTCGCCTTCACCGGCGAGCTTGCCGAAAAGCGCCAGCAGCTCGCTGAGGTGGAAAAAGCCTTGGCGGAGGACGGTGATAGCGCCGGCCAGCTGGCTGCGGCCGCCTGAATGAAAGAAAGGGAAGAGAGGAAGGGAATAGGCCCGTTCGCAGATCGAGCGGGCCGCCGACGCTCGCGCTCAACCGCCGCCTACGCGATCCCGGCCCGTCATCCTGCGCAGGGCTTCGGCCCTGCTGGTGCTGCCGGGCAGGGATGCTCGGCCGCGGTTGCGCCGGCCCGCCCCGCTCCGCGGGCCGGGGGATGTCTTCGGGAAGAAGACGAGAGAGGGCCGGCAGCGCCGGTCCGCAACCCCAAAGGAGCGTTCCCATGCAACTCATCAAGGTCGACCCGCGCGCGCTGAAGGAGAACCCCGACCGCATGCGCCAGACCAAGTCGACGCCGCAAGCCGACGCGCTGCTGCTCGCCACGATCAAGGCCGTCGGCATCGTGCAGCCGCCCGTCATCACGCCGGAAATCGGCGGCGGAAACGGCTACTTGATCAATGCAGGCCACCGCCGTGTGAAGCAGGCGATCGCCGCCGGCCTCGACGAGATCGACGTGCTGGTCGACGAGGCGGCGAACGACAACGGCGCCATGCGCTCGATGGTCGAGAACATCGCCCGTGAGGCGCTGAATCCGGTCGACCAGTGGCGCGCAATCGAGCGTCTGGTCGCGCTCGCCTGGACAGAGGAGGCAATCGGCGTCGCGCTCACGCTGCCGGTGCGTCAAATCAGGAACTTCGTTTGCTGGCCAACGTGCTGCCGGCGATGCTCGATCACATGGCGAAGGGTGACATGCCCGACGAGCGCCAGCTCCGCACGATCGCTGCCGCATCGCTCGACGAGCAGAAGGAGGTCTGGAAGAAGCACAAGCCGTCGAAGGCCGACCCGCAGGTCTCGTGGTGGAGTGTCGCCCAGGCATTGCAGAAGACCCGGATGTTGGCTCGGCACGCCAGCTTCGGCGACGACCTCGCGCAGGCCTACGGCATTCAGTGGGTTGAGGACCTCTTCGCTCCCGCCGACGAGGACAGCCGCTACACGACGGACGTCGAGGCCTTCCTCGGCGCACAGCAGGAGTGGATGACGGCTAACCTGCCGAAGAAAGGCATTATCGCCGAGACCACCAACTATGGCGAGGTGAAGCTGCCGCCGAAGGCCGAGCGCGTCCACGGCAAGCCGGCGAAGTCCGACTGTACGGCGATGTATCTCGACCGCGACGGCCGCGTGCAGACGGTGCACTACCGCATGTCTGCGCCGAAGAAACCGAAGGGCAAGGGCGCGACTGATTCGGACAACGCTTCGGACGACGTCGGCGAGATCTCCAAGCCCCGTCCTGACGTGACGCGCAAGGGCGTCGAGATGATCGGCGACTATCGCACCGACGCGCTGCGCGAGGCGCTTGGCCGCGCGCCGATCGAGGACGACACGCTGATGGCTCTTCTGGTCCTCGCCTTCGCGGGCCAGAACGTCTCCGTGACGACGGGAGGCGGTGGAACCTATTACGGCCACAGCCGCCTGGCGAAAAACGTAGCGGTGCTGTTCGACGCTGATGGCAAGCTCGCGTTCGACATGGATACGCTTCGTGTCGCGGCGCGCAACATACTGGTCGATGTCTTCTCTTGCCGGGAGAATGCCACCAATAGCGGCATCGTCGCCCGGATCGCCGGCGCAGTGGTAGGCGCGGATTGCTTCCTTCCGCACATGGGCACGGAGGACTTCCTCTCCTGCCTGTCGCGCCCTGCCCTCGAGGCATCGTGTAAGGACACCCCTGTCCTGCCGCGCCAGCGCGTGAAGGACACGCGTGCCGCGCTCGTCGAGCACTTCAAGGAGGGACACTTCGTCCACTCCTCCGCGCGCTTCGCGCCGGATGCCACGAAGCTTTCACAATGGTTGTCGTCGAGCGCGACGACGGCAGATGATGACGGGGCCGAAGAGGAGATAGCCGGCATCGGCGATGAGCTCTCTGACGAAGTAGCCGAGGCATTCAGGGAGGCGGCCGAATAGCTCTACGCGTCTTTTCCTCCGAACGGTCCACCGCCGCCGGTCACCCCGGCGGCGGTTTCTTTTTCACGCATGCTCACACAAGGAGGACATGATGTCCGCGCACACCATCATCGACAACGCACCGATCGGCTCGATCGTCGCCTGGTCCGACGGAACGCCGCAGCCACCGGCGCGCTTCAGGAAGAAGCTCGCCGCGTGGCAGACCAACAACAGCAAGGGCCGCCTCATCCGCACACAGGGTGGACGGGACGTCGGGAATGTCTCGCTATCGGCCTGTTTCACTCTGCATGAGGCCGACTACGGTGCCGGCGGCGTCATTGCCGTGCGCGTCCATCGGACATTCTCGCTGGAGTCGAAGCTCCACTTCGCCATCGTCGAACGTCCGGCGATCGGCTCGATCCGGGTGTTCGATCGCGCCAGCGACGACGCCGAGCTTGTCTATCTCGCGACCAACGAGCCCGATGCGAAGGAGTGGCTGACACGCCATGGCTATCCCCACGCCGTGCTGGAGCAAGCAACGGCCGACGAGGTCGGCGCCGATATCATCGAGGGGAGGACCGCGGCATGAACGCGTCATTTCCTGCTTCCGACGACGTCGCGTTTGGTCGCAGCGCTGACGGCCTTCTTGCCGCGCTTGTCGGCGAGATGGCTTTCGTCATGGTTCCGGCCCGCGACGGCCGGTATTTTCTCGTGACGGGCTGGCGCATCAGCCGCCCGATGGGCGAATGGACGCGCGGCGACTTCTATGGACATTCCGGCGAGCTCGCGACGAGGCGGCGTTTCGCAATGCCGTGCTCGAAAACGCCGAGCATCAACGCGAGCGCAAGATGCTCGGCCGGATCGAGCAGAATTTGCGTATCTCCACGCCTTGGGGAATCTCGCAGGGCTCGACCGTCTACGCCGAGGGTGTGGCGTCACACTCCACTGCTGGCCACGGCGGTTTCAAGCTTTCGGCTGAGCGAAACCGCAAGGTCCATCCCATGCTGCGCTCAGAGGGGGGCTGGTATGAGGAAGACGCCGAATGGGCGATCGTCGCGATCACCTTCCCACATCTCGTTACGGCGTTCGAGCGCCGTTGCGCCGCGATAACGATCAAGGACAGCTGGCCGGACGCCTGGGAGGCGATCTCCGGCACAATCCTGCAGCCGGGCGAATCCCGCGAGAAGGATCGCCGCGGCTTCGAGCAGGCGCATGCGCGGGACTGGATCGTGGTGTCGGCGATCACATCCAAACACGCGAGCGGCTTCGTCGAAACCGTCGCCACGCTCGGCGGGAAACGCGGGCCTGGAACTGAGGAACGCCGCTTCCTCGTGCCCTCCAACGAGTACCACGTCGGCGGCTTCGGCTTCGTAATCGACGAGGCACGCCACCAGCTCTACGGCGGCCCCTCCGACTTCGTCGGACGGAGGTGACCCATGCCCTGGCGCCTCATTGCCAAAGCCTTCGGCTGGCGCGCGGCCACTGACGAGGACGGCGAAACGCCGGTCCTCGTCGTCTGGCATCCGCGGCTCAGACGCCATTTCACCGGCTCCGATGCCTGGAAACACGCCGTGCACCTGTCTGTGCACGCGCCGCGCCAAGATCCGTCCGGCACCGACAGAGAGGAGATCCAGTCATGAAAGCGCGTCTATCCGCCCTGAACCTTCTGGTGCATGCGCACAACAACCCAGAGAGCGCCGTCGCCGACGCTCTCGACGGGATCCTTAACCCAGGCATACGCAAGCACGCCGGCACCAATTCGGCGCCCGTCGACTGGGTAACTGCCGGCTGCATCTCCTTCATCGCCACAGTCTGTCTCCCGCACGACGACGCGACAGATGAGCCCACCCTGCCCTTGTGGCCTACGGGGACGCTGAGATGAGCGAGCCCCTGGACCGACGCCCCCTGCTCGTACGCCTGGAGACCGCGCAAGCCGAGACGCAGCGCTATCTCGTTGTCATCGAGCGCCAGATCGCGGCACGCGCCGAGCGGCTGACAATCACCGATCGGGCGAAACGCTGGCCGCACGGCCGAAGCGCATTGAGCTGGACGAACGCGGATGAGCGGCTGTTTCAGCAGCACGTCGCGGAGCTCGCCCTGGCCCGCCGCGGCGAGATCGACGCTCTCACGCGAAAGCTCGATCGACAGGAGGCGGCGATCGCCGAGCTTCGGGCGCGCAATCGCCCTTCCCCCGCGTGGCGGTGAACGGAGGCCGTGACGAATCCCCGCGCAAGCGGAGCACGCGAAGATCGTTCGCGACGTCGAGCGTGGCGCGAATTGGCCTCGATCTCCCGCGATTTCAGAGGCGGACTGCCCCTTGGCCGTCACTCCCTCGGTTTGTGCTGCGGTCTGAACCGTCCGCGGTCCGCTTCAAGGGCAAGTCGCGAAGCGATCGGCGGCGGCCGTCTCGCGATGGTGGGCCGCGTCCTTCGCAGGCCCGAGAGCCCGCTCGGCCTTTGGCCCGCCCATGCTCGCCCTGGCAGCCGCCGCCCCCTGAAGCAGCCCGCTGGGGCCGGTTCTGGTCGACCGCACCCGAGGGAGCAACGGCCAAGGGCCCGACCGCTTCCCAAGGTGAAACCGAGAAAGGATCTCAGCATGACCAAGACCGCCCGCTCCCCTCGCGCCACCGCCCGCGTCATTCCACTCCGCCGCGGCGCGACGCTCGAAATGGTTCGCCTCGCCTGTCCCGACTCTGCGCAAACGTTGCGGATCTCCGAGAGCTTCGGCCTTGCGGTTCTCGACAGCGATGGCATCCGTGAGCTGCACGAGCGGCTCGTCATCGAGACCGCCGATGCCCTCAAGGACGGGCTCAGCGAGCGTGCGATGGAAATCCACCTTCAGCGCATCGTCGGCGCATACGTTGGTTCGGCCCACGGCGCCGGCCAGTTCTACTCCCGCGCCGTGACCGAGGCGCGCGAAGCCACCGCCAAGCTTGCTAACGACGCACGCGACGAGGATCTCGACGGCCCCGTCGGCTTCGACAGCCAAGCGCAGCGCAAGCGCGAGTTCGCGGCCGACATGGGACTCCAGGCGCACGCGCTCCGCATGGCGGCCGAGGGCGCCGTCGCCGCCTACGAGCAGGTCATCGGTGAGGCCTGGAAGCCTTTCGAGCGACAGGTCGAGCACGCCGGCGAAACCATCACCAAGAAAGCCGCCGCGACCCAGATGGCCGCCTTCGAATAGGCCTGAGGGCGGGGCTTCGGCCCCGCCTTTCACATGTTGTCGCTGTGCGGGCTGGTCGCGAGACCGGCCCTTTTTCGTGTTGCCGGCAAGCCAAAGAGAAAAGTGGCGCGTCGCGCCAGCGCGGCCCCTCCCGGTCTGGTCCGTGCGGCGGATTCGGCGCCCGCGCAACGGCTGCGCCGTCCTCCGCTGCGCTGCGGCCCGGTCGGGTGCGCGAGCGCCTGGTGCCGCCGCGGCGGACCCCGTGAGGGGCCGCGGCAGGCGCGGCCTCCGAGACGGAGGTCATTGAAATGAGCAGGAACGAAGGAAAACCGCGCGCCGACATCTACGCGCGCATCACCGATCGCATCGTCGCGGACCTGGAGCGCGGCGTGCGGCCGTGGACCAGACCTTGGAATGCGGCCAGCGCGGCTGGGCGCATCACGCGGCCGCTGCGCCACAACGGAATGCCCTACCAGGGCATCAACGTCGTGCTGCTCTGGTCGGAAGCACTGTCGCGCGGCTTCACGTCGTCGATGTGGATGACATTCAAGCAATCTCTCGAGCTCGGCGGCCACGTCCGCAAGGGCGAGAGCGGAACGATGGTGGTCTACGCAAACAAGATCACCAAGACCGACACGGATGACAACGGCCACGACGTCGAGCGGACCGTACCGTTCCTGCGGGCCTACACCGTGTTCTGCGTCGATCAGATCGACGGCCTGCCCGACCACTACTACGCGCGCCCTGCTCCGAGCACGCCGCCGGCGCAGCGCATCGCGCACGTGGACGCGTTCTTCGCCAACACCGGCGCGACCATCCGGCACGGTGGCGACAAGGCTTTCTTCGCGCCAGCGCTCGACCTCATCCAGATGCCGCCGTTCGAGACCTTTCGCGACGCCGAGAGTTATGCGGCCACGCTCGCGCATGAGTGCGTACACTGGACCGCGCCGGCGCACCGCGTCAATCGCGATCTCAGCCGCTACGCGAAGGACAGCAGCGAGCGCGCCCGCGAGGAGCTTGTCGCAGAGCTCGGCGCCTGCTTCCTTAGCGCGGACCTCGGCATCGTGCCGGAGCTCGAGCCGCGTGCAGACCACGCGAGCTATCTTGCGTCGTGGCTGGAAGTGCTGGCCAACGACAAGCGCTTCATCTTTTCGGCGGCGGCGCACGCGCAGCGCGCTGTTACCTATTTGCACGACCTTCAGCCGAAAGCGGCCGAAATCGACCAGGCGGCATGAGCGCGACGGCCTCGCGTCTTGCCCTTGCTCTTCATGAGCTCACCAAGGCCCTCGCCTTGCGGCGAGGTCCTTCTTGCGTGCACCGTCGTGCGCCTAGCGTCTTCCGGAGGCGGAGGCACTTCCCCCATCACCTCGTCCAGCGCGGCTTGGGATTCGCCGCGTGGGGCCGCTGGGATCTCCAGATGTTCGTCTGTTCCTCAATGGGCGTCTTCCCGCAGCGGCGTGAGGGCGGTGCATCACGAATTGCGTTCGTCCGGCATCGCACTCGCGGTGGCCGTACCTCGAAAGACTCCTCAGGGGCGCGGGCGAGTCTCTTGGTCAACGTGGCTCTGCCGTTATCGTGCGGTACGCGTGCCTGTCACCAGTCATATCCCCCGCGGTCGGCCTGACGCGCCCAGTGCGTCCTCGATTTGGCATGTCTAACCGAAGGCCGTCGTCGCTGCGCTCCGCCTCGATTCCATGACCGCAACGGCCGTTCGCAGCTTTCTTCCCCTGGTCGCTGCGCGCCCATTCCTCGCGAGACAAGAAAGCTTCGCCCTGGCCGCCCTCCACTGCGTTGCGGCCCTTCGGGTGCGGTCCAATCGCCTCCGGTCAACGACAGCCATCGAGGTCGCGGTGGTCGCGGCCCGAGAACCGAAGAGGATACGAACATGGCTACCATCGGCAATTTCACTGTGAACGGCAACGGCTTCGTGGGCACCGTCAAGACTCTCGCCCTCGGTACCGTGAAGGCCAAGATCGTCGCGGCCGACCGCACTTCTGAGAAAGCCCCGGACTTCCGCATCTTCGCCGGCACCATCGAGTTCGGCGCCGCGTGGAAGAAGAAGTCGCAGGAGCAGAACCGCGACTATCTCTCGGTCAAGCTGGACGACCCGAGCTTCGCGGCGCCGATCTACGCGACGCTGGTCGAGGTCGAAGGCGAGGAAGGCCACTCGCTCATTTGGTCCCGTCCGAACCGCGACTGAGATGCGGCGCAAAAGGCCCTGCCGCGAGGCGGGGCCTTCAGCCGTGCGACAGAAAAGAGAACGATCATGTGCAAAGTGCTGAATGCGCGGAAGGTTCGGTAAGCGCTCAAATGAATCGCAGGTCTACATCGGTCGGCTAAGCAAGTGGGGCAATCCGTCCGTGATCGGGCGCGACGGCACGCGCGTCGACGTCATCGCGAAATATCGTGCATGGATAGTCGCGCAGCCCGCGCTGATGAATGAACTCGACGAGTTGCGCACCCGCGATCTTGTTTGCTGGTGCGCACCATTCGCGTACCACGGCGACGGGCTGCTCGAACTTGCCAACGGGCGCTGATCATGCGCCTGTTCGGTCGAGTGTCGCAGACGCTCGGGCATGTCCAGCAGCTTGATCGCCGCAGCGGTTAGGGCTTCGGTGATCGTCGGATAGGTTTCCTGCGAGTTAATCAAGAAACTATCGGAAATGTCACGGTCGCCTGAGCCATTCTTGAGACGTAGCCGAGAGCGGGACGGCGGACATATCACGGCGTCTCCGGAGTAGACGGCGTCTACCAGACCGGGCGCAGGCAGCGCGCTCATGTCAACCCGGAAGCCTGTCGCAGGCGATGTTGCGAGCTGCCGCGCGAGTTTGGCCGAAGCCTCCGAGCACTCCACGACTAAACCCGGAGAGCGGGTGCTAAGCCTGAACGCGAATTCGCTGCCGAACCCGTTCATAAAGCTGGACTTCTGCCTTTTGCAGAAGCTCCACAACGATCGCGAATTCCTGCCGATCGATATGCGTCGCCCAGCCGCTCTCGCAGCGCACGACGAGATAATAGCTGTCGCCATACTCTTCGACACCGCGTTTGAAAGTGACGGTCGCGGACTGAACCGTCCCCTTCTCGCGCGCCTGCGGTCCGGGAACGAGGTTGCAATTATATCGCGCAGCGAGCTCCGGAAACGGACCATCATCCTGTTCACGCTTGCGATAATGATCGAAGATCAAGTCGGGCTGACATCCGCGAACCAATCGAAAGCTCATGCCGACTCCGGCATAGTCGGTGCGCGTATGACGCACCGGCGGATCAAATGCCAGCGTCACGCGGATGCAACGCTCTCCATTGGCCGCCTGGAAAGGTTCGGGAATCGGTATCCGATAGACGGCGAAATGATCGAGAGCGAGCTCGTCTTCCGCGTAGAGCGTGACACGTGCGTCGTCGGAAAATGCGGCGCGTTCGAGGTCGACGAGACCATGGCCGCAGATCGCGCGTGTCGCGTCATTGCCAAGGAGTTGAAGCCGCTCCTGCGCCGCTTGTGGAATTTCCGCAGAACCGACGATCACTGCGCGCACGAGATTGGCTGAGGCTTGCGGAAAGCGGGACAGAATTTGCGCGGCGCTGAAGGCGACCCGCGGCGCAGCATATGATGTTCCCGAACCGGCCGTGAACAGACGATCGAGATAGCTGTGATACAGCGTCAGCACGCCTGCGCTGCCGACATCTTCCCCTCCCCGCAACCGGGCGACGACTGGATCGAAGATCAGGGTGCCGCCGATCTCGACGACGTCGGGCTTGATAGCCCCGCCCGGGCCCGGCCCCACCCGCGAAAATGGAGCGGGCTCATGCAACCGCGTGATGGGGCGGACTCGGACGTCGTCCGCCCCATCCTCATCGAGGCCCTCGCCGTGCGCGAGAGCCCCGACGGTGATGACGTTCAATGCGCCAGCCGGCTCGAACAGCCGGTTGCGTCCTCCAACAGATAACGCGGATATTCGGTCACTGCCTGTTCGAGGCGATTGCCGCCACGCGGGCTGCGGTTTCCGGACGAGACGACGATGACTATGTCGAGCTCACGAGCCAATTCGTCGAGCGTCGCCGCCCACGTCCCAACCTTGCCACCGTCGAAGACGCGCCGGCGGTCGGCCAGGGCGACGACAAAAATTCGACAACCAAAGCGTTGGTTAAGCGTCGCGATCGCCTCGCGCATTTGCGAGGGGACAAGGCGGCGATCATCAAATCCACCTTGGTCGTTCACAACTTTCGCCGCACAGAGACGGGCGCCCCGCTGCAACGCGCCGGCGTCGAGCTGCGCACGCAGGTCGCCAAACACCGCAACGCCGGCAACACGGGTGCCGTGACCCCAAACGTCTGCGGTGCCGAGATCGGCGGGCACGCCAATCGCGCCAGCGAGAATATCCGCCAGGAACGGGTGATCATTGACTCCGCTATCGATGATACCAATGAGCGGGGCATCATCGGTGACGGCGTTCAGCGGAGGGGCCGTCGGCAGGGCCATTTCCAGCGCCTCCGCGGTTGTTACATCCGGTGCCGGCGGCAGATCGATCGGTTGCGACCTCTTCGATCGTCAGCAACGTCCTAATGAGCTCGCCAGTCAGGCGCGCGCGGAACATGCTGATCGAGGGACCTACGTAACGATCCAGAACCTCGCCAGCCCTAGCCTCGACATAACGGATGACATCCTCGATCTTGCGCTCGCGTAGACGACGTTTCGCCAAGGTCCCACAGCTCGACGTCGACCAGATAGAATGTCTGTGCCAAAAAATCATCGGGGTTTGCGAATCCGTCCTCACGAAACCGTGGGCCGATCCGATCCCGTGGCTCGACCGATCCGATGCTTTCGATCCCTGCGACGAAGGTGTTGTAGGGCGCACGTTTCTGTCCGGCCGGCGCGCCGCGCTGGTAGGCATCGAGGCGGGCACGGAACTCCTGCATGTCATCGGTCGATGCGAACAAGACCAGCGTGCGGTCCGCATCGCTCGATAGGACAGTGAGCCCTAGCCTCTCCCAATCATCCTCGAGGAGCGCGCCCGTCATCTGTACGCGTAGAATCAAAGAGGGATCAACGAACTCAGGCTTGCGCCGACGCTGTTGCAGCTGCGTGGAGGCGTCGAGTTCGTCGCGCAGCTTGGTGCTGTGCTGATTGCGATCGCGCGTCGGCGCCGGCCCACCACCGCCATGCTTGCGGCGTTCGAATTGCTCGGGGAGCCGCACGAGCTCCAGGTGATCGTATCGGGCCACTGAGGCCTAGCTCGCCGGTGCGAGACGCGACTGTCCTGCGCGGCGTCGCGCCTCGTCGACCATGGCGCGATTGAAGTCCCGTTCGCGCACCTGCTTGCGGCGATCGATGATCATCGACTTCACTGCCTGCGTGCAGACGCGCTCGATCTCCGCATAGGAATAGCCTTCCAATGCGGTGGCATGCTGTAGCGGATCGAACGCGGCCGCCACGTTCTTGAATTTCAGCCGCAAGAAACGTCCGATCATGCCGCGATCCGGCTTGTCGAACCAGACGACCTCATCGAAGCGCCGCCACACCGCCGGATCGAGCGAACGGTCGAGGTTTGTCGCGGCGATCAAAAAGCCCTTTGGCTGGATATGGTCGATGAATAGCAGCAGGCTGTTGACGACACGGCGCAGCTCGTTGTGCTCGCTGCTGTCGTCACGCGATCGCGCGAGCGCGTCGAACTCGTCGAAGAACAAGACGCAGGGCTGTTTGCGGGCAAACTCGAAAGTTTTGCGAACATTGCCAGCCGTCTCCCCGAGATAGGACGAGATCAAACGATCCAGTTTCACAAGGAACAGTGGCAATCCGAGTTCCGCTGCGAATATCTCGGCGCACAGCGTTTTGCCGCAACCTGGGGGGCCGCAGAACAGGAGCTTTGAGCGCACCTTGAGACCGTGGCGACGGATTTCCTCGGCGCGCCGGTACTCCTTAACAAGACCGACGAGCACCCGCACGTTCGTCGCACCGAGAACGATGTCATTACGCGTATGCCGCGGTTCGATCCGCTCGATGAAGTCGGCGGCCGCTTCGGGGAAGGGAAGCAGGGGTGCAAGCGCCTTCGGGCCGCTCGGACGGCTTGGCCCGGCCTCAAGCGTCTTGCGCAGGCTGCGCGCCAGCACCCGGTTGTTCTTCTTTTCCTCTTCGCCGATGATTTGCTCCGCCACGGCGCGGAACTCATCGTCCCGACCGTAGCTGGCCAACAATTTCTTCATCAGCTCTCCGCGGGCCATGTCTCTGCTTTACTTTCTCCTGCTAGGCGAATCATACCCGCAATCGAAGCGTTTCACGATGGGGTTACTGCCCGGTTTAAACAACGCAAATGGCCGTCTGAGGGCCATGCCTAGAGGATTCCCCACGCCCGGTACCGCCCTCGCCCGGTGGCCTCGCGCAGGCCGAGCTCGATCACCAGGCCCAAGGCCGCGCGTGACGTGACTCCCAGTTCCTCAGCGATCATGCCGGCAGAGACAACCGGGCGGGTCAACACGTAGTCGACGAGCGCCGGCAGTTTGGAAGTGGATCGGCGGCCGGTAAGTTTCCGAAGGAGGAGGGTGCGCTGGTTGAGCCAGCGATCGTGCGCCTTCAACCCGGCCTCGGCTGCAGCCGTGATCGCATCTAGCTCCGCTACAAGCCGCGTCGCGGTGTCGCGCGACCGGCGCCGCTCGCGCGGGATGGTTTTCAGCCCGTCGTGCAGGCAGCCGAGGTGGGAGCGCGTTTTGCAACGTTGACGCAACAGCGCCGCCGCCAGCAACTGGCCTAGCCATGGCCTGTGCTGTAGCGGTTCGATGCTGCGCCATGCGTCGGCCGCGATGGCCGCTGCGAGCGTCGGCGGCAAGATGCGGGCCTCATCGACGCTGGCGCGCCAGGTGGCGAGGCGGTCGTCCTCGTCCCAATCGATGTCGTAGACCAGCGGATCGCGATCGGTCGCGTGACGGAACTGACTCGGGCTATCGCTGGCGAGGGCGCGATCGGTCTTGGCCATCGCGGCATCGACGGCAGCGAGCGCCTCAGACAGCCCATCGTCATTTGCGGTTAGTGCGAGCGCTGCCTCCAGCACATCGCCGGCCTCCCTCGCATCGCAATCCCCTGCTCCACCCTCTTCGCGCTCGCCCCCTACCTCATCCAGGTCGCCCGTCCCGTCCAGGCCGCGCAAGGCGGCAAGGCCCGCCGGTGACAACGCCCAGTCGGGCTTTTCCCGGACGATGCGACGGCGGGTGCGCAGTACGGCGCGTGCCCGAGTCAGCTCATGGGTCGGTGCGCGGATATCCATGCCGGCGTCATGGAGAACCAGATCTTCGAGGTGGACGAGTTCGCCCTCCAGCCATAGACTGGCGCAGGCGTCGGTGAAGTGGTTTCGGCTGATCCACCCATCCCGAATTGGGCTCTTTGCGAGGCGCTCGTCGAGCCGGGCAAGCGCGTCCTCGGCGGTCGCAAGCGGGCCAGCAATAGCGGCCCAGGGCAACGGATCTGGCGTTTTGTAGCCGAAGAACAAGGGCTTGATAACCTTAATAGGTGCGGTTGAAACGGAATCTATCAGGCAGATAGATTCCGTCATAGCGACAGCCGCTTTCTGTTGTCTTGCTAGCCTCTCTTATCGACAACATTGGACGTCAGAACACAAAGTCAGTGGCTTCCGCGGCCCAGGGCCTGAAATCAAGCGCTAACCCTAGCCAGTTGCGCCATCCGACAGGGTCGTGTGCTGCCATCGATTTTGGTGGTTTGAGACAGTCCCGCCTTCTTCGGAAGGCCCCTGCCCTTCCAATCGCCGGCCGATCGTCGGCCAGGATTTGTATCTCCCGACCTACCTGCCCCTGAGCACTCCTGCGCCGACGGCATCATGCAGCTTCGATGTCAGTCTGCGGGAAATCGGTGCCTTTGAACATCAAAGGCTCCCCTAAGTGGCGAGCGCAGGCATAGGCAAAACACTCCCCGAAATTGAGGCGTGCCGGGTGCCGCCCCTTGCCGTAACGGTCAAAGGCTTCGAGCGCTATCCGGGCCGTTTCGGGCGGCACTTGCACCATCTTGATCTCCATCAGCGCCAGATAACTCTCGACCGCTTCGCTAGCCTCAGAGATGGGAAGATCAAGCACTCGGGCTACGGCAATCGCAGCTTCCCACACTGCCAGCGGCGAGGTCAGGCGCGTAGCCGCTTGATGAAGGCGAGCCAACAGCTCCCGCGCTTCATTTTCGTCAGTCAGCATAGCGGTCAGCGCCGAGGCATCGATAAACATCAATCGTCCCCGTAAAGGCCGTCGCGGAACGCCTTGTCTGCGGGCTTGCCCTTTTGCGGATTGCTCCTGGCCCGGAGATCGCGACAGAACTGTACGCCCAGATCGACCAGGGACGGCTTGCCCTGCTCGCGCTCCAACTCGTGGGCAAGCGCCGTATGCACGGCCTCGGTGAGTCCGATCTTCTTGAGCGCGGCGACCCTGCGGGCCAGCGCGTCGGTCTCGGGATTCTTGATATGGAAAGCCATCGGGGGCTGCTCTATCCGCCGCTGTGTATCCTTATATAGCATGGCGGATACACCACTTGAAGGCCGCCCCCCAATTGTCTCCTCACGGGAGGCTGGCGGCGTTTGATGGTTGAAGTTCCTCCTCCTTCAACTTTCCTTCGGACCAGTACGCTGGTGCGGCGCCATGGCCGTGCGACCTCGAGATTCGCTGAATCGGACCAGGCTCCTAGGGCACGGAATGAATCTTCGCTCCAAAGGAGCGCCTGCCCCTGGGATTCGAGGCGCTCACTGATGCTCAAAATTTCCCCAGCTTGTTGACCGCGGTCAACTTTTGGAAGTCCGGACGCGAAAGGGAGGACGATAGGTGTCATAATACCGGACAATCTCGCGCGAGGTAGGGTTCCTACATTGGAGGAGGCCCTGACTTCCCGCATAGGATAAGTCTGGCCTTCGGTACCTTGGGAAAGTTGACCGCGGTCAACTTTCCCAAGGTACTACATCACGCGGTCCCTCGCTCTAGAAAAAGGCGGCTGGAAGTAGGGGCCAGACCTCGATGGGTGGAGCCCTCCACATCCGATCCGGTTCGCCAAACTCGACAATCTGGGGCAAGGTTTCTTTGACCAGCAGGCCTGGGCCGACCGAAAATCGTAAACTCCGAGATTGGTCTCGCGAACATGTTCAATCACAGCTGCGGCGGGCACGTCTGGCAAGAGCCTGGCCGACCCTTCCGCTGAAAGCCTTTTGGAATTCGACTCTAATGGGGCGCGTGGGCCGCGGGCAGGTCGAAGATGTGAGAGTTCGCTTGGGTGGTCCGAATGAGGTCCTCGGAAATACGCCATGAAGGGGTTCGGCTCGCGGCCGTCATCCAGTATCCGGCTGGTGCGAGACCAGATCAATAGGCACCCTTCTCCGGTCGGGCCGATCTTTGATGGCGATGAGGTTCTGCGCTGGCTCGATGCCGACATGGGGAATCGTCTTGCGGTTGGTGCAGACGATGCGGGGAGTAGAGTGGCTCGAAAGGACCAAAGCCGGCTCAGCCCGCGAAGAAAGTTGGCGACGCCCAGTGTGTCGCTCGGAAGTCCTGGAGAGGAGGGCTCTCCTTTTGTGATCGTAAGCTCCTTCATCCCGTCACGGGCCGAGAACTTC
>NZ_LGTB01000057.1 GCF_001238275.1 Bradyrhizobium viridifuturi | reverse complement strand
GATCAGACCGATGGCCAGAAAACTGAAAACCTACCAGACGTCGCTGGGCTTCTTCGATCTGGCTATAGCCGCTCCTTCCATGAAAGCTGCGCTCGAAGCGTGGGGCGCAGACAGCAATCTCTTTCATCAGGGCGCGGCGAAGGAAAGCGATGATCCGGACGTCATCGCCGCAACCATGGCAAAGCCTGGCGTCGTGCTCAGGCGCCCGGTCGGATCCGACGGATCTTTCAAAGAGCATGCCGACCTGCCCACTAATCTTGAGGGCGGCAGACCAACGAAAGCTGCCCGCAAGTCGAAAGGCTCAAAGGCGAAGAAGCCTTCCTCTCGCCCCGTCGACAAGGCGGCGGAGCGCAAGGCCGCTCTCGACTACCAACGGGAAGAGAGGCGCCGCGAGCTTGAACGAGCGAAAGAGGAGGCTGCCAGGCAGAAGGAGCGTGAACGCCGTCAGCAGGCGGTCGACAAGGCACAGGCTGCGTTGGACAAGGCCGAACAGGAGCACGCGAAGCGGGCTGCGGCCATCCAGGCTGAGCTCGACGCTATCGAGAAGAGGTCGCAGGCAGAAGAAACCCGCTGGGATAAAGAGAAGGCGCGACTGGAAGCAGCGCTGCGAGGCGCGCGCGGTTAGACCGCGAATCTATCTTCCAGCGTAGGGCTTGCCAGGGTCCGCTATGCCTCGATGGCAACCAAATTCTGCAGGCAGCTAAATGACGCCGAGGGCCAGAAGTGGAGGTGATAATGAGCTGTTGCTTGAAGGTCGCCGACGGCTACGGTCTCAAATGGAGTTTCTTCAATCCGCTACCTATTTTCGACAGAGCGAGACCGCATCCCTAATTTTAGGTCAAAATGCGATCGAGACGTAGCCGGTGTCGGTGATCGGTCAGCAGACGTGCGCCGCCCAGGACCGCGGCCAACGTTCCCAGCCCGGTCCCGCCAGCAATTAGAAACATGATCAACAGTTGATATTTTACTGCATCGACCGGCTCAACGCCTGCGAGAATCTGGCCCGTCATCATACCCGGCAAGGAAACGAGGCCGATCGCCGCCATACTGTTCATGATCGGCATGAAGCCGCTTCTCAACGCGTCCCGTATGATCGGCAACAGGGCCTGGTGTCGGGTGCCGCCGAGTGCAAGACAAGCTTCTACGGCAGTTCGTTCGCGCACCAGGCTGTTTGTCAGCACGTCCAAGCCGAGGCTTATTCCGGTCATCGTGTTGCCCAGCATCATGCCTAGCAAAGGCAACGCATAACGTGGGTGATACCAAGGATCCGGGCGTAGCTCTGTCAGGAGCGCGAACATCGTGACGGTGCCGGCGGCGAGAAGGGTACATGTTGCTCCTAGGCCGTACTTCCAAACACCCGTCAATCGTCGCTTCTGTCGCGCGACGATCTCCCGCGAAGCGAATAGGACCATGATCAGGGCGGCGAGAGCGGTCCAGAGCGGCGACACTGCAGCAAACAGGAACGTCAGAACGAATCCGACGAGAACGAGCTGAACCACCATGCGCATGGTCGCAATGGCCAGTTGCTTCTCGAGCTTGAGGCGGAGCACGAGCGACAGGACGCCGTCCATGACGACAAGGAGCGCGGGCAGCACCAGGTTGCCGTACGAGAGCTGGATGTAGGTCACGGCCGGCTTTCCTCGATGCCGCCGTCGGACTTCATTGCGAAAATCCGTGACCCGACGCGCCGGGCTTGGCCGTGGTCGTGGGTACTCCAGAGCACGCTCGTTCCATTCGCAATGCGTTCGGCAATCAAGGCTTCCACGGCTGTAACGGATGCCGGGTCGAGCGCAGAGGTTGTCTCGTCCAGCAGAAGCACCCGCGATCGCAGCATGAGCGACCGCACGAGCCCCAATCGCTGTCTCTCGCCGGTCGAAAGCCGTTGGATCGACCAAGGTCCGCAGTCGTCCGGCAACCCCAGGCGCGTGACCAGCGGCAGGGCATCATCCCAAGCGGTGAAGTGCTCCCGCACAGTGTCGGACCACCAGCCGGGTTCGGCGGCGAGGTAGGTCACCCGCCTTCGCCAGGCCGGGGCGGGCATCGCCTCTCTGAGCGTGCCGTCTAGCTTGACCGTTCCTTCGTTTGGATCGAGATCCGCGATGGAGCGGAGCAGCAAGGTCTTTCCGACTCCAGACGGCCCCTGCAGGGCGACGCATTCGCCGTCCTGCAGGTCGAATGATACGCAGAGGTGCAGGCGCTTGAGCCCGTTGACCGTCAGCATGCGTCAGAGCTTAAGCTGCAGCCGGTCGGCAACCCGCCTGGCGATCTCTGTCGGCGCTTCACTCGGATAGGGATGCACCGAGCTGACGTTGATCTCGCCGAGCACGTAGCTGTCGCTTCCATCGGCCTGGACGGGACCGAGCATGAAGTCGGCGTCCCAGATCGCGGGCAGGTCGTCTCGCGCGATGTCCAGCAATGAGGTGAGCTGCGGCGTCCACTCGTCCTCCATCAATCGCCGCAGCCGCTGGAAGCGCGGGTCGGCGTTGGACGTGTAGAGCCGCGGGCCGGCCCCGGCGCGCGCGGAAGGCGGCTCGACCAGGGCTTTGACCTTGTGATAACCGAAGCCGGCGCAGCGGTCGCCGGCCATGTAGCAGCGCACGACGCCTTCGCTCAGGCGGGGCTGGAACGCTTGGTCGATGACGCTGCCGTTCTCGAAATACTCCGCGCAGCGATGCAGGAAATCATCGAGCGTCAGTTCCTCCGGCGCGTCCTTAGTCGCGTCCAGGACTTTGATCCTGGATGAATCCGGCAGCTTCTCGACCTTCCAGACGCCTCGGCCGCCGTTGCCGTGGTTGCGTTTGATCACCCGTGGCCCGGCGGCGAGCCGGACCGGCAACTCGGCGCGCATCACCGCGGCGGTTTGATACAGGGCCGTGTCTGATCCCCAACCCATCGAGCGGGTGCGGTAAAGGACCTCCTTGGTACCCATCTTGAGTATGACGTCGGGATGAGTGCTCACCCACACGCCCTGCGCGGCGACGTCGCGCAGCAGCGCGTCGAGATCGGCGCGGTTTCGGCCGTCTTGAATTGGGTTGACCCAGACGAGCACGCCGTCCACTGCGAGCAGTTCTTCGCGGACGGCGTTGGCGAAGCTTTCGTCGTAGATGGCTGGGCGCCCTTCGACGCCCACGGCTGCGAGCGCTTCGAAGACGTCGACGAAGCGGCCGCTTTTCGAGGTGGCATCTCGACGTACGACGGCATCTCCTCGCGAGAGGATGGCAACGGTACGTCTGGACGAGGGTTGTCGTTCGCTATCCATGCGCAAGCTCCACGTGTTGCGTGCTGCGCAGAACTTGGACCGAAGTCTCGCCGGGAGTCTGCTTGGTCCCGGACCGTCAGTCTACGTGAGATCGCATGGATCCTTCAAGCCGCGGTTTTCCGACCGGAAGGCTTGCCGCAAGACTTAACATGGTTGATTCCTCAGCGCCAAAATTGAGCTAGAGTGTCGTTTTCCCTGATGGGGGCAGCTCATGTTCGACACCACAACAACCGCGCTTTTGCGCGCGGTCCTCGACGAAGTATGCGAAACCGTCTCGCACCGCGAGATCGAAGCACGTACTCACGTCGCATCGAAGATCCTGGAGGCCGCGACCAGAGGCGAGGTTTCGCCCGATAGCCTCAGGCAGGTCGGCCGCGACGCCCTGTCCCGAGCGCCCACCATGTGGCGCTGATCGATCCGGGGCGGGCGTGAACTTCCAGGTGACGGTCCTCAAGATCCTGGTGAGCTATCCGGACGGCTTCGCCGTCATGGAGGACCTCAAACGCGACATGGCCATCCTGGTGACAAGCGGCCGCGATTGGGCGGATCGCACCCGGCGCCTCGCTGCGCGGGTTCCGGATCTCGACATCTTCTCGCAAGGACTCGTCGAGCGCATAAGCGGCGGATGGAAGATCACTGCTCAGGGGCGGGCCGTTCTCGAGTTCATGGAGTCCCGCCCAGCAGCCTCGGAGGCGATCCAGACGCCTTCGGTTGGGGAGACCATCGCGAGCTCGCCAGCGCCCGTTCCCCCGCTTCGGCAGCCCGCAGATCGGGCCAAGCGGCGGCGCGAACGCCGTGAACGTCGCCGCGAAGCGCGCGAACGGACCAGAGCCAACGCCTCCTGAATTGTGATCGAGGTCCAATAAAGCTTGGCGCGGCGGCTCGGAAGTCACGGACTGTCGATGGCCTCCCCAGTCCCAACCGCACCGCCATTACCTGTTTGCCGGGACGGCGCAGAAGGCCACGACAACAGTGAACGCTAGAGTTCCTTGGCTGTGACATCAGATAATCGCCACAAAGCTTGGCGATCACCGGTCTTATTCCAGTCGAGGGGTCTCATGAACCGCCACTCACTCGAAAAATTACGTCAGCGCTACGTTATCGAGGGCAGGCCTCTTGAGGCCGGCCTCGAGGAAATGCTGCGCGCCGACGGCCGCGCGGGAGCGCGTTCAATCCTCGCCTCGATTGAAAAGCGGCGCTTCGAGAACCGGTCCGAAGGGCAGCGGCTTCGCAAGATGCTCCGCTTCGAAACACTTCTCTGGCAAGAGGGGAAGGAAGCGGTCGCAGGTATTGATGAGGCCGGAATGAGCCCGCTTGCGGGGCCGGTCGCCGCTGCGGCGGTAATATTCAAGCCCGGCACGCGCATCCTTGGTATCGACGATTCCAAAAAACTGGACGCGAATTCGCGCGAGTCTCTCGCCGAAGAGATCAAGGAAAAGGCGGCCTCATGGTCTGTCGCGTTTGTCGAGGTTGATGAGATCGACACCATCAACATCTACTGGGCGGGAATCCTTGCCATGCGGCGGGCCGTTGAAGGGCTGGGGGTAACTCCGCAGCATCTTCTGATCGACGCGAAACGCTTGAAGGACATCGCGATCCCGCAGCAAGCGATCATCAAGGGCGACGCCAAATCCGCGAGCATCGCTGCCGCCTCTATTTTGGCGAAGGTCTCGCGCGATGCGTTGATGCGAACGCTCGACATGCGTCATCCCGGCTACGGCTTCGCTGACCACAAGGGTTACCCAGTGCGCGCCCATTATGCTGCTCTGTCCAGGCTAGGCGCATGCGCTGCCCATCGACGTTCGTTTGGCCCTGTGCGTGAAGTCCTCGGCTTGCCACCGTTGCCACCTTGGCCTTTGCCATCGGAACGCACCGATTCAGAGCTCGAAGCGTCGGTGCTGCGCGCTGGAAGCACTTGACCCGCTTCGGTCTCCAGAATTCGTTAGTGCTTGGCCGCACCGGTTGTGGTCTCACTAGACGGAGCGGTCACTGTGACATCGTGGCCCTCGCGGAGCGCGATTGAAGCCGCTGCAATTGCAGCCTCGAATGCAGCTTCCTTCGAAGCGTATTCATTCTCCGCTTTGCCGTCGTGGCGTATGCGCCAAGTGCCATCTTTCCCAAATATTTCGTATTTCGCGATACCCATAAGTTGTCCTCCTAACGAGACGCCCGCCGGCGCCTCCGCCTTTGCCGCACGTTTTGGTCAGCTTTGAGCGTGCTGCCAGTGTGAGGTGATGTCGGAGCCGCTCTTGTTGAGATGCACGTGCTGATCGACATGATCGACCCAAGAGAGCGGAATGAAGTGATGATGCTGACCGTCCGGCGAACTCTGCTTCGTCAGCTTGATCTTGTCGGATCCGTCCAGATGATCGACTTTTCCCACCATCTTCCTATCGGACGACAGCACGTCCATGTGCTCCTTGATCTTGGAAACATCTGTCATCGGTATCTCCCATTCATATATTGCCGCCGATCAGGCGCCCGGGCGAGTGAGCGCCGCTTGTGGCGGAGGTAGCGCGTGATCTCCGCAAGCGTCATGGCGTTCAGGACGCGGTCGGCAGGGACACCGCCCTTGCGGGCCATCTCGACGCCCCAGTGCGTGTGGTCGAGCTCGGGAATCGAGTGCGCGTCTGGATTGATGCTCAGCATGCAGCCGAATTCGAGCGCCGCCTGGTGCCAGCGCCAATCCAGATCGAGCCGCCATGGGTGGGCGTTGATCTCGACGACGACGTCGTGCTTGGCGCAGGCCCGCAGCACCTTCTCGATGTCGATTTCGTAGCCGGGCCGCCGCTGGAGCTGCCGCCCGGTCATGTGGCCGATGATGGTGGTATGAGGATCGGAGATGGCCCTAAGCAGGCGCTGGGTCTGTGCCTTGCGATCCAACTTGAAGCGGCCGTGGATGCTGGCGACGACGAAATCGAACTGATCGAGCACGTCATCCGGATAGTCCAGCGAGCCGTCGGCCAGAATGTCGGACTCGATGCCCTTGAGGATCCGGAAGTCCTTGCCGAAGCGCTTGTTCAGTCGGTCTGCTTCCCGGTGCTGCTCGACGATCTTCTCGACGGACAGACCGCCGGCGTAGTGGGCGGACTTGGAATGGTCGGCGACACCGAAATACTCGAAGCCTCGCTGACGTGTGGCCTTGGCCATAGTGTCCAGAGTCTCGGTGCCGTCGGAGGCATCGGTGTGGCAGTGCAGGATTCCGCGAAGGTCCTGGTCCGTGACCAGCTTCGGCAGTTTCCCCTTCAGAGCGAGTTCGATCTCGCCGCGCCCCTCCCGGAGTTCAGGATCGATGAAGGGTAGGCCGAGCGCGCGGTAGATGTCGGCCTCGTCGCCCGCGATCAGAGTGCGGCCCTTGTGCAAGCCGTCTGCATCCAAACGAAGTCCCTTCTCCGCCGCCAGCGCCTGAAGCTGTTCGATGTGAGCGGAGGAGCCTGTGGCGACGAGAAGAGCGGCTCCGAAGTGCTCGCGATCGGACAGTCGGATCTGCAGTCCATCTGCCGGCGACCGCTTCAGTGCCTTGGCGCCCTTGGGAGCCTCCGCAACGATCGTGAGATCGCCGACGAGCTCGCAGCCTCGGCGGAAATCGCCCGCGATCGTGATGCGCTTCAGCTCGGGCTGAGACTTGCGCAGAGAGGCCTTGGCGTGTGCGAGCAGGGCGGCGGCACGGTGCAGGTGGAGGCGGCCTTCACCGCTTTTCGCTATGGCGAGGTTCTGCAGGATCTTGGTCTGCAGCGAGGCACCGAATCCTTTGGCCTTCTTGATGCGGTCATCCTTTGCGGCGGCCTCCAGTTCCGCGAGCGAGGTGATGCCGAGATCCTTGTAGAGACGCAGCACTTTCTCGGGGCGGAGGCCGGGCACGGCCAGCATCTCGAGCACCCCCTCCAGAATCTCCTTCCGGAGCTTTTCGAGGCTCGGATGAGTGCCTGTCTTGTGCAGTTTGGTGATAATGTCGGCTATGGCGTCGCCGACGCCGGGGATCTCCGTGAGCCGATCTTCGGCGACGAGCACGTGAAGAGGGATAGCAAGAGCCGCCAAGCTATCCGCGGCCCGTGAATAGGCCTTGGCTCTGTAAGGATTGCCGCCACGCAAGGCAGTTCGCTGTGCGTATTCTCGCAGGAGGCTCGCTACACCGGGAGCGTCGACGGTGGGCATTCAACGAGCCTCCCGTCCCGTGCTTTGCTTACTCCCTAGAGCAAGGTGAATCTGAGCGATCGAGCCATCATCCGGCTTGCGATCGAGGGACCTCTCGAGCTTCTGGGCTGCCCGAAAATCCTCAAGGTGTTGGGTGTTTGGGCCGAAGGCGGCCTCTTTCTTGAGAAGATTGTAGATACGACCGGCCACCAGCTGCAGGTGCTTCATCTTGCCCCGCGGCATCGATCTGGCCCTGCAAAGAGCTCGGACGGCATAGGCCCGGAAATAGTCGAAGGCGTCTGACATGATCTCAGTAAACGCCGGCTCTCGCCCATAGTTCGTTTGAATTCGATGAGGATGGAGGTCCGGCGGACCGACAGGAACCCTAGGGCGCGGCGGCTGCGGCGGGCGTGACGACCACACCTCTGCCCCTTCGGAACACGCGAAGGCCTTCGAAGTTGGAAGACTCGTTGAGTAAGGTAGGTAAACTGCCCGCCGTCGGCCCGACCGGCGGTGGGTTTTTTGTGAGTTGCGTAGCGTGGCAAAGCGTACCAAGGCACCGGCCGCGGAGCCGAAAGCCCCTCCGATGCCGGGGTTCATAAGTCCCCAGCTTGCGACCCTGAAGATGAATGCACCTTCGGGTTCGCGGTGGATTCACGAAATCAAATACGACGGCTACCGCATCCAGCTCCGCATCGACGGCGACGACCGTCGGGCCTACACGCGCAATGGCTACAACTGGGTCAGCAGGTTCTCTCGGATAGCTGGCGCCTTCGATATCGAAGGTCAGGCCATCGTCGATGGCGAAGTCGTCGTCATCCATGAGGGACGAACGAACTTCTCCGAACTACAGGCGGATCTCGGCAGAGGCGATCAGGATCGACTGGTCTACTTCGCTTTCGATCTGCTTTGGCTGGACGGCAGAGATTTGCGCAAGGAGCCGCAAATCGAGCGGAAGAGGCTACTCAAGGAGCTGATCGACGAACACAGGGTCGAGGAGCCAGTCCTCTATGGCGAGCACCACGAAGGAGACGGCCAAGCGCTGTTCGCCGCCGCCCGCAGGTTGAACTACGAAGGCATCGTCTCCAAGCGCGTGGACGCGCCCTACCGGTCGGATCGGGTGGAGGCCTGGCAGAAGGTCAAGGTCATTCAGAAGGGCAAATTCCCCGTGGTCGGCTTCGTCAAGGACCCGTCCGGCGTAGCCGCTCTCTATTTGGGCAAGAGGGAAGGCAAGAACCTTGTCTACATGGGCAAGGTCGGCACGGGATGGAGCCGGACCACCTCCGCGCAGATCCGCAAGGCGCTCGATACAGTCGTAAGCCCGAAGCAGAAGCTCACGAAGACCATCAGGAAGCCAGAGGCCACCTGGGTCGAGCCCAAGTTCTACGCGGACATCGAGTATCGCGATATCACCTCCGAGGCCTTCTCCGGGCAAGCTCGTTCAAGGGCCTGAGCAAAGGAACGCGCCGTTCTTAGGGGCGTCTGCCTTCAGAGTATCTGGAGTGCCGGTCATGGATCCGGACAAGCGAGTGCTGAAGGCAGTGCAAGAGGCTCAGGGCATTCTGGCCCGTCATGTCGAGCCCGGTCCCAGAGATTGCGACCAGACCATAAACCAGCTGCTGGACGTGCTCGATGACGAAGCCGTCGTGCAAGCGATTGGGGAATCGAGAATGGAAAAGCCCACCTCGGAACAACTCGCCGAGCTGAAGAGGCTCAGCGCGATAGCGCGCGTACCTGATGAATCGGAGATCGTGACCTCGAAGGAGGAAGCCGAGATCCGGATCCGCGACCTGAAGGACAAAGCGAGGATGGAATGATGCCCGATAGGCCCATCAATGGCGTCGAGCCGGAACACTCCGAAGACGATATCCAGCGCGAAGAGCTCGGTCCCCGCGGTGTCCCTGGCAAAGAAAGCCCGGCGAAGATGACCCCTCAGCGTGAGAAGAAGACGCCGAAGGATGTCGATCCTGGACATCCCGCGTGAATTCTATGGAGACGTTCGATCCGGATCGCATGTCAGGTCCACGATGGGCTCAACGATCAGATGATCGAATGGAGACCCCAGTTGGCCTCGATGTACCGCGAGCACGGCGCCAAATGGGATGAAGGGGTCGTATCTTGGGATGGCCTGCTTCTCGACGGATGGATTCCTACCATGCTCGAGCATTCCTGCGGCCACTGAGCGAGCTACCGACGACTGGACAACTCCCTTCCGCTGCGCCCGAAGAGTATGCGCCAAGAAGGAACCCAGCGAATCCTTGCGGCGTTGCACCGGCATCATTTGCAAGAGGAGAAGCCAGTGGCTGCAGCGAAGAAGACAAAGACCGCGCGTGGGCGCAAACAGGACCGAGCCCGGGTAGCCAAGGGACAGGACTACGAAGTCCGGTACGAAGCGAAGAAGACGGGCCGCTCGGCGTCGGCCGTGAAGAAGGCCGTCAAAAAGGTCGGCAATTCTCGTAAGCGCGTCGAAAAGAGGCTGGGTCGCTGAAATGGGAAGGCCGGGCCGACGTTGAGGCTTAACACCAGCCCTTAGTCTGCGGGGCATTCCGGACAGGTATCTCCGATCGAGTTCAGTACGTCGCGAACCTCGGCCGCCGCTGCATCAAGGGAGACGCCTGCTGGCGGGTCTCTACGAGCGATATCAATGGCCCGCTCCCGTGCATGCGGATCGGCGCGATCTTGCATCCAACCGTGTTCTTCGCACTCGCGGATGGCGCCCGCTTCCTGGAGCACCTGGATCGCCCATCCGCGCAGCGTCCGTATCGCTGGCCCTCGTTCACGCGCCATCAGCATTGAGAAAGCTCCTGATACGACGAATCCTTATGTCCGTCGTTCGTTCCCCGTTAGCGCAGGGCTGCGATTCAGAATGACGAGAGAGCACGGTTCGGCGTGCAATGCGACCGCGAACTGCCCGCTTCTGGTTACGCGCTTGACGTGAACAGCCGGCCGAAGTCTGCATGCGATCCTAGGCGGCTCGCGCGCGGATGCACCGTAAAGAGGCTTGGGGAGGGATCATCCAGCTTTTCGTTCGACCTCAACAGCGTTCTCCAACAACGGAGTATCTAGGCTTGGAATATCCGGCATGGCCTTACCGGCAATTGCCTGCAGGTCGCCGACCATGCCTACGGTCGAATCGATGACGGCGAGGATTTGGGTTTCCCGCTTGGCCCATTGCCGGCCCATAAACTTGCGCTCCTTGTCGAGGTCCTCGCGCATATCGTTGAATTTCTCAACGACAGCTTCGACCCGCTGTCGAAACTTCGTGCCTGTCAGGTAGTGATAGACCTGCTCCATCTTGGTCTGCTGGCCCTGCTGAACGAGGCGTGAACTGCTCACGTCGATCAGACCCTGGCGGAGCGCCACGGCGACCGGCAATGCGCAACGCGGATGAGCCACCCATACGCCGTCGACGAGATCAAATTGCTCGATTTGTTTCGGCAGCGCATGGGAGATGATCAGAGCGACGTCGGCGCCGGAACGGCGCTGGTCGTCACGCAATTTAGCGAGCCACCCATCACTCCATGCCTTGGTGCGTTTGGTTTCCCAAAGGATGATGCCGGCAGATTGGCCAATAGCACCATTCACCTGTTGAATAACGTCCGCCCCGAGCTCACCTTTTCCAATCGGCTCAATCGAGTCGGTCGGAAAACGTCCGCGCAGAAGCTCTTCGAGCTCGAGCTCGAGCACTTCCCCTTGGGATTGCTGTGATCCCTGCTCGGCCTTGCGCTTGAGCTCCTCGATCGTTCGGGACATCGACTCGATGGTCTGGTCCTTCTCGGCAACGCGTAAGCGCGCAGCCTCGTCGGCTTCCTGCCTGGCCTTGATCTGGATTTCGCTGATTGAGGCCTGCACGCGCTTCTCTATTGTCAGGTCGAGTTCGCGCTTTTCCTCTTCGAGTGCGCGCTGCTGTCGCATCAGTTCGGCTTGCTGTTTTTGGGCCTCGGCGAGCTTTGCGTTGTTTGTAAGCAGGCTGGCTCGCAGCTCCGCGGTTTCCGCTTCCTTCGCCTGCAGCTCGGCTGCGGCCGCCTCTCGCGCCTTCTTGCTTTCGGCCGCGACCAGCTGGGCTCGTTCGGCGGTCAATCGCTTCGCAACGTGGTCCTCGATTTGCTCGCGGTCCTTAGCGACCTGCTCGCGTTCCAGCCGCAGTGCCTCGGTCTTACGCTCCATCTCTGCATCTTTGCCGGCCAGCTGCTGTTGAAAGCGCTGACGGGTTTCAGCGAGGAGGGGAGCGGCCAGTGATTCCGTCAACCGGATCTCGTGATTGCAGTTGGGACAATGCAGGGTAGGTTCGTGTGAAGCGCCGGCTGCGGTTACTTTGAAACTCATGAATTCCCCTGTCATCGTAGAGCAGGATTGAACACCTTCCGCGCGCGATTGCGATGTCGCCGCTCTCGATGTCCACATCCGAGTCGCCGATATCGACCTGGCCGGGGGATTTTCCACGGAAGGCATCATCGACATGTCGACGTACGGCCACGCCTCAGGGCGAGCCGCTCTATTTGGGAATATATTCTAGATGAGAACAAAACAGGATCAAGCGCCAATTTGGATGCCAGCGGAAGCGGCGAAAGCTGCTGGCCTATTGCGCTCTATTGGATTGATTTATTCAAAGAATTTATAGGCCGGAATGGAGCCCCGGCAGAAAGGGAACGGCTCGCCACAAAATCGGGATCGCCGCGGCGGAGGGGGTCCCGATCAACAAGGCCACCACTTGATGCCGAGTTTTTCAGACAGGGGCATTGAGGTCGTCCGGGATGGTTATGAGGTATTTGGTGTCGAGTCTGCCGCCCTTGACGAGCATTCGCTTTCCCCTGCCGAGATTGACTTTCGACTTGTCGATGTGTTTGAGCCAAGCGTGCTGATGTCGCTCCGCCAACCAGAAGAACAGTCGTTTTACCTTGACGCTTTTGCAGTCGTTCAGAAGCGTTTGCAGCCGCCGGGGACTCAGGCTCCTCAAGCCTTCCGCCAGGAGCATCGACCTGATGGAAGCTTTCGTGGCGGGGCAATTCGTCGAGCAGTTCGAGGAACGCACGTTCGGGCGTCGATACCGTGAGAGGCCAGTCGAATGGTCCCGGTATTTCTCGCGTCGTTCCCGACTTTGATCCGGGCAGGCTCCCGTGCGTTTTGAACAGGCTTTGCGTGCGGTGAACGCGGAATTTCTGTTTGAGCGGGAGTTTGCCGAGCCAGCCGGGAGCAGGCCACGTTCCATATAGATGTACGGTCGAAGGACCCGCCTGGCTCAAGTAGTGGCCGAGGCCTTGCGCTTCGATGGCGGTACGTCCGCCAACGACGAGATCGGAGCCGAGCAATCGCTGGAGTGAAACGACGACACTCTGCCAGGAGAGTTCGCCGAGCGGGCGCTTGAAGGTTCCCCGCGCCGGCTGAACGAGCCAACCGGCCGATACGTATTGCGCAGGCTGGTGGAATATCCATGCCGTTCCATCCAGGCTGCATCGACCAGAAGCCCCTGCGGGAGAGTCCTTTCGAGCTTGTTTAGCTTTCTGTCCTTTTGCTCAGCCATACTAAGTAAATTAGCACTTTTCCAAACCAACCGGTCGTAAGGAATATGAGTCATATTTCTTACAGGGTCTTGACTTTGTAAGATTTAAGGCGCAAATTTCTTACAATGGAACCGTAAAATGGCTAGCACAGCGAACCAGATATACGATCGGATGAGCCATGACCCTCAGCCGAGCAAGGTATGGACCGCACGCGATTTTGCGGACACCGGCACTCGATCGGCTGTCGACGTCGCCCTCCACCGCCTCCGGAGTGACAACCGCATCAGGCGCATCGACCAAGGTCTCTACGATCTTCCTCGCACCAACCAACTGACGAAGAAGATTTCGCCACCGGACTACAAGTCGGTGATTCAGGCGGTCGCGAGACGGGACGGCGCCAAAGTACTGGTCGACGGAATAACCGCCGCCAACAACTTGGGACTTACCAACGCCGTGCCGGCGAAGGTGGTCGTGTGGACGGACGCCCGCGTGAAGCCGATCCAACTCGACCAAATGGTCATCGACTTCAAGAAAGTCGCGCCAAGTCGACTTCTGTGGGCTGACCGCCCGGCCGCGCAGTTGGTGCAAGCTCTGATTTGGCTGCGCGACGTTCTTCCTTCGGATGGCGACAAGATCGCAAAGCGCCTCAAGTCCATCCTGAACGACGGCGACGACGGGCACCGCATGCGAAAGGATTTGCAGGACCACTTGGGTGATCTCCCC
Organism: Bradyrhizobium viridifuturi; assembly: GCF_001238275.1. GTDB lineage: Bacteria > Pseudomonadota > Alphaproteobacteria > Rhizobiales > Xanthobacteraceae > Bradyrhizobium > Bradyrhizobium viridifuturi. Next base: position 37,140 of record NZ_LGTB01000057.1, on the reverse strand, counting down.
GACTGGCTCGTTCCTATCGTAAAAGATATCCTCAAGTCCGACGCAACGGCGCCAGATCCGCTCCCGCCGATCCGCGGCCAATGAGATGCGATCATGACCGACCTGCCGCAGATCATTCGAGCAAGCGCTGAAGACCGGCGGGGACTGTTCCAACAAACCGGACAGCGTCTCTCCTGCCCCCCGGAGAACATCGAAAAGGACTTCTGGGTCTGTTGGATCCTCGACGCGCTCTACAACAAGGCGGGCATCGAGCAGCGTCTGCTTTTCAAGGGCGCGGCACGTCACTCTCGAAGGCCTTCGATCTGATCCAGCGGTTCTCGGAAGACATCGACATCACCGTATTCCGCGACGACCTGCCCGGCGAAAACTTCCCGTCAGACGACGATCTCCGCGCGATGGGATCGAACGAACGCAAGCGAAAGCTTGACGAAATAAAGGAGCGGTGCAGCAGTTTCATTAACGGCGAATTCCAGAACGCGCTGACGAACTTCGCCGCTGGTGAGCTCGAAGGACTGACGTTCAAGATCGAGCCCGATCCGGACGACCCCGACGTTCAATCCCTGCTCTTCCACTATCCAAGCGCATTCGCGGATTCCGACGAGCGGTACGTCCGACGCGTCGTGAAGATCGAATCCGGCGCCAAGTCGGCGCTCGATCCGCATGAGACGAAAACGATCAGTCCGTATTCTGCCACCGACACCGACGGCCTGGACCTCACCGTGCCAAACGTGCTGACGATCAAGCCCGAGAGGACGTTCTGGGACAAGATCATCATCCTGCACGGACAGCGACACTGGTTCCAGAACAGAGGGGAGCTCTACAAGGACGGGCAGCGATTGTCGCGCCATTACTACGATATATTCCGGCTTCTGACCTCCGAACACGGCGAAGCCGCACTGAAAGATCTGGAGCTCGCGGAAAGCTGCGTTCGCCATGCCCGCCTCTACTTCAACCGGAAGCCTCTCGATCTCGACCAGGCGACTCCCGGAACGTTCGGTATCGTACCGGTCGACGGCATGCTCGAACCTTTGAAGGCGGACTACCAGAAGATGGCCGGCATGATCTTCGGAGGAATCCCTTCTTTCGAGGATATCCTCGGCAAGATTAAAGCAGCCGAAGCGACCTTGAACGCCACCTGACCAAAGTCTCAATCGGTCCACCACCGGCTACGACCCTGCCGACGGACTTGCCGACGTGCCTGCCGTCGACGGCCGTCGCGAAGTCGCGTACCCACATCATCGGCGAAACCCGGTGGAGCGATTGAAAACGAGTTCGCTGGACGCTTAGCCTCGATACGGCTTCGATGCCAGGCGCACGCCGCCGTCATGGATTCCTAAGTTCAGACGGGCAAAAGGCTGCACTTGACGATTGCGAAGAATATGCGACCATAGGTTGTTCACGGAAAACGGGGCGGGAGGAAGCCATGGCGCGAAAACCGACCAAGAAGCCGAAGGTGAGCTTGATCGTCTCCGACGACAAGGACGTAAAGTTGAAGGTCCGACCCGGCAAGCTGCACGTCGTTCAGGTCGAAACTATCACTCCGGATCTGAAGAAGGCCGGTCGCGTCGGTGCTCGGCTTTGCGGGTACGGCACGAATATCTGCCTCGCCATCGTCGATATCGACAAGTGACTGCAGCGCGGCATCGTCTGCGATCATCGCGCTACAACTTCTGCGTCCCGCTAGGCGACGACAACGTCCTGTACAACGCGGGTACGGGCGCTTCGGTTCGGCTGTCGGGCCAGGACGCGCACGAGCTTGCGCAGCTGCTTTGCGGTCCTCCGCGGAGGGTCGCCGCCAAGACGATCCCGCGTACGCTCCTCGCCACACTACGGCGAGGGGGCTTTCTCGTCGACCACGAATTCGACGAGCTACACATGATCCGCGAGCGCTATTGGCATGCGCGTGGACGGACGCCTATGGTCATCACCCTCACGACGACGCAGGACTGCAACTTGGGTTGCTACTACTGCTACGAAGAGAGATCCCGCGATGCTCTCGCAGAAGGCGATGTTCCGGCGATAGTCGATTGGACCCGACAGCGCCTTGTCGCGTCGGGTAAGGACAGCCTTCACGTCGACTGGTACGGCGGAGAGCCGCTCCTCAACGTCGATTTCATCGATGCAGCGTCCGCTGCGCTTCAATCGTTATGCGAGGAGATCGGGGTAAGTTACTCCGCTTCCGTAATTTCGAACGGGACATGCTGGCCGGACGACATCGCCGGCTTCGTGAGGCGGCACCGCCTTCGGCAGGTGCAGATTTCCTTTGACGGCCTCAAAGCGAACCACGACAAGAGACGCCGATATAGAAAGGGCAGGGCGCCCGATCCGTCTGTCTCCTCGTTCGATCAGGCGACCGCGGTGGTCGACGGATTGCTCGAGGTGGTACGCGTCGACGTAAGGTTCAATGCCGATCACGGAAACCAATGCGATTTGGACGGCTTCATCGCCTTCTGCAAGGATCGCGGCTGGTTCGACAGAGCGTTTCCGTGCGTTTTTCAACTCGCACGGATATCCGACTTTTCCGAGCGCGCCGGATTTCTAAGCCGCACGAAACTTTCTGAGGAAGAGTTTGAGAGACTTCGCGAACGGTCCCGGCAGATGGTCCCTGACGAGAAAACTCTTGACGAAACCACAACCCGCTCGCTGTATCCTTTGCCAAGGACCTCCGTTTGTGCAGCGCTGGCCAACGATTCGATCGTGATCGGAGCGGACGGCAATCACTATCGGTGCGGGCTTCAGGTGGGCGAGAAGAACCGCCCCGTCGCCATCCGCCGTGCCGGAGGCGACATGGTGCCCGGCCGCGATGCGGACTGGTGGACCGGCTTCGACCCCACGCGGCAGCCCAATTGCAGCCGCTGCTCGTTCCTTCCGGTCTGTTGGGGCGGCTGTCCGAAGAAGCACTTGGAAGGCGACTCGCATTCCTTGCACGAGCAGAGCTTGTACTGGCGCAAGGCTTTGCCGCAGAAGATCGCCTGGCAATTCGGAGTGGCCCTCCAGGAAAGCGAATTCACATTCGCGGAGTCCGACCAGTTTAGGCCGGCTTCTCTCGACCCTTGATGTCCACTTGGTTCGGCACCGACAGCTGGACCTCAAATGGATGTCGAGTCCAAAGCTTTGGCAGAGACAAATGGTCCCTCCCGCAACTGCATCGCGTCGACAGCCGCAGCGCAGAAGTGCGCCTGCGACCGCAGTCCAGACATCGACAAACTAATGCAAAAAATATTGCACAAGCGAAAATCAGAGGCGCGCAGAATGCCAGCACGCCGATAACGAACTGAAGGCTCGATAGGCTTGCGATGGTGAACGCTCCGACCACCAGAATGGCGGCGACGACGTCACCTATAGCGCTCCATTTGCCGGGCCTTGTTTCGCCAGTTGCGGCGATGCGGACGCCGTTCAGGAAGGCGAGCAGGCCGAGGATGGCGGCCGTCATGAGCGCGATGCGACCACCCCCGATCAGCGTTCCGCTCCAAATCCGATCGGCGATCTGGTCGAGCGAAAATTCATGACGCCAGCCGTATAGGACTTCCAGCACGATGCGCGGGATCTGTGTGGCTAGACCCGCGACCAGAGCGTAGATCGGAACGAACAGGGCGTACCGACGTGGGTCCAAAAGCAGACCCAAACCCAACCTTGCAAGATCAGCGCGCAGAACGGCATACAGGAAGAGGCCGGAGGCGACAGTCAGGCCGAGATTCCAAGCCTCTCTCGACACGCCGAAAAAGTCGCGCCAGCCCGCCGTCAGCAACAATGTCAACGGCTGCAAGCCCGACATGACCAACGGATACAGGATCACCGAAATCAGGATCAGGTCACGATTTCTGATCGCGCGGTGTCGCGCGGCCGGATCAGGATGCAGATTGAAGAAATCTTTGAAGGCGTCGAACGGCCGGAACGCCGGCGGCCGCTGGGCGGCGAAGACGTCGGCCAAGGCGTCCGTTCCGGCAAGTTGGGAGCCGCGGAAGTCGTGGACGTGCTCGCGGCGAACGACGAAATAGTATGAATAGACGAAAACGATCGCGCTCGAGAGCATCAGAACCGCGAACTGCGAAGACAGGCCGGCAAAGACAGCGCCATCGAAGACCGGAATGAAGCCTCCGAGAGAGGGATGGCTACCGATGCCTCTGCGATCGATGAAGCCGAGTACTAGGCAGAATAGCGCGACCGCCCAGCCGAGCGTTCGGAAATGCAGGAGGATGCCGCGTCTTGCCCAGATTTCAAGCCGTGTTTCGGCAAGTTCGAGGTGGGATACCTCATGCCCTAACATGGCTTCGAAGGCACGCGGTCGATCGCGCTGCCGAATACGCTGGTTGAGACCGACGACGACCGCATCGCCGGGCGGTGTCACGCGTTCTCTCGCTTCCAAGGCGTCACCATTCTTCGGAGTGTACAAGAGGCCGGGCGGCGAAGGCAGGGTCGAACGCGCCGCGATATGCTCCAGCGCCGATCGGATGGAATCGAAGGACGTGTTCACGGCGGGTCGTTCAAGCTTCGACGCGGCATTTGTCCCGTTTCGCCATCGGTTCAGCGATGCAGCTGCTATGACAATCGCGCCCAGCACAGTCAGGCTGATCATCGAGAGCACGACGTTCGGATGGATGGCGTCGCCCATGTATCGTAGCGGGTAGCCCTCCCACAATTTCGCTAGAAAAAGATACTGCAGACAAACCGAGATGATGATTGCCGCCGCGGCGGGGCCGTCGGAAATGCCGAGGCGGCGCAGCAGACTCACAGGATGAGTGGCCTTCATTTCTTCGGGCCGACCTTGGCGTACAGCTTGGCGAAACCTGCCTCCAGTTTCGCCTTCTCGGCCGACGAAAAGCGGCTCTTGTTGATCGCCGATGTCACTTCCTTACGAAGCTTCTCCACGTCGTCCTTGGTGGCGCGACGATCCAGCACCCGATCGAGCAGGGAGCCTACGGCCGTCTTTACTCTGTCTTTGACGACGTCCTTGGCGACGTCCCCGAAGAACGCCAGAAGAAACGGAGCGACCATAGCGGCGAAAGTCGCGACTTCGGCCCCGCCTATGAAGCGCCCCTCGTCCTGTGCGTCAGCTCGATGCCATTCCTCCACCAGCGCGTCGAAGCCGTCTTCCACGACGAACGCGTCATCAGGCTCTACCTCGGCTACGATGGCGAGGGCCCATTTCTTGAGATTTTCGCGGTTCACTTCCGTCATGATCTTTCTCCAGAGAAAGGCGTATGAGCCGTCATCGACATGGTCCGTCAGCAATTATTGTCGGGACGCTGCGGCGCCGCAATGCACAGCCGGGCAGTTGGCCTGTCGGCCAGGGGATCATTGAGAACAAGGCCGGGCGGGCGGCTCCATTCGACCTGCTGAAGGAAGGGCAGGTTTACCTCCGCCTTGGAGTTGCAGGCTTTGAGGGGAGCTACCAGGGCCGAGTTCGAGCGACTCCAGCCGGCGAAGTCGACGGAAAAGCAGTAATCTCGCGGCAGTTGCTCGGTACTGTCGTCGATGGTGGCCAGAAGGGTATTTATCGACCGGCTTCCTTGCGGAGTGATCAGCGTCCCGCCGATCATCAACCTGTATTTGATGCCGACAAGGATATCCGCGATGTCCGAACGCACGGCTTGGCCGCTCCATTCGATGACCGTGCGCACCCGGTTCTTACCTCGATATTTCCGGTTGCTCGCGACGTCGTGGAGATCGTCGGCGCCGAAAGTTACGCTCCGGACATCCGCCAATACCGCTTTCTTGCCCGTTCTCGCATTCGTGTCGACGTTCTCCAGGAAAACGCTGACGCTTTCGGTCAGTCCCTTCGCATCCCATTCGACCTTCACCAGATCGAGATCGGTCAGCGCGAGGTCGGCGTTCGCACGTGCGGCAACGGGCGGTCTGGCCACGATTGACAGGGGCTCAGGCCTTGCGATGAGCCAAATGCCGAGGCCGACGAGTGCGGCGCAGACCAGAAGCACTATCAAGGTCAAGACGTTATGGAGAATGACGATGAGGCGGATCAGTTTCACGTCCTGATCATTCACCACACTGCGGACGGCCGTGTCCCGTTCGATCAATTGACCGATGCGCGTCGGCGTGAGCGATGCGTAATCCTTGATGTCGACATTTGGAGCGGCGCGCAGCTTATCGACGACGCCCTTCATGAGGTCGCCGCCGATGCGGTACTGGCCGGCCCAGAGATAGACGAAGAAGCCCACGATGCCGAGAACGGCTGGCAATCCCTTCAGAAAAACGAATGCATCCACGTCGATTGTCTCCGCACGGTAGAATTTTGCTCAATTTTTGCTTGCAGGACAAGTCCGGCACAATCTAAGTGAATCCATGGTCGCGCGGGAGGAAACGCTGCGAAATTCGGGCGGGTATTAGATTTTAACGGAGATTATGAAGGGCGTGGGGACAGATGAGCGTTCACAAGATTCGCTATGTAGTCCGGCCGCCCAGCGCCTGCCCAAAGGAGTTGCTTTCCGGCATAAGTCCCGGCGGCCAATGCGAGGTGGATACCGATTTCGTGGCCGCATGTGCCATCGGAGAGCTCCTTCAGACCGGTGGCGGATCGAGCAGGCCATTGGCCCTGCTGTTCGAAGAGCTCCTCGTCCCCGGCGGAGACGGACTCATTTGGAAGGGCAAGGGGCCTGGCCGCGGCAAGGAGATGCGGCGCGCGTTTTCAGGTTTGTTCGGCCGATTTTTCGCCCGGGCTTACCTCGCCCGATACCACGGTTTCGATTGGTTCACACCGATCGACGGAGATCCAACGAACGTCTCGAAGCGTCTGCGTGTCACCCGACTAGCCGGAAAGGGGACCGAGCTTCCGGATTGGATATGCGGCTCCGGATCGGGTCGAGTTGCGGTCGCCGAGGCAAAGGGTACCAGTCAGGCGTCGAACGGCACCGGCACCGGGTTGCCTGGTCCTATAAAAACTGCCGAGGGCCAACTCAAGGGAGTCGTGGTTGAGAGATTGCGGAACGTGGCCGGGAAGGATAGCTGGACCGCGGTTCGCGCAAAGGGCTGGGCGGTCATGTCGCGTTGGGGTGTCGAAATCCCACCACGCGATGCTTTCCTCTACGTGCTGGATCCGGACACGCACGGCGAACCCCCGTCGGCCCACGAACGGGACGATATGGTTCAGGACATTGCCCGGGCTCATGTCGGCTACCTTCTGGCCGGCATGGGGTTCAGCGAGATGGCATCGCAGCTCTTGGCGGAGCACGTTGCCGGCGGCAACAGGCCTCAGGAGGGAGCGTTCCTCGGGTCTGACGGTGAGGACTCTGCCACCTATCTAGGCGTACCCGTTGGACCGCTTGGCGTGCTGCCGTTTCCCCTCGGTCAAGCTCAGACCCTCGCCCAAGCGATGCCGAACTCGATCCGGTTCGTAGGGGTCGATGCGGATGTCATCCGGAGAGCTCTCGCAGGCCAACGCCTCGACGCGAGGGCGCGCCGCAGCGACGGACCGGTTCAGATCGGCGGAGACGGTCTCCTCTATGCTCCGATAGATCGGATCACGCCGCGTTCGTTGGCGATCTGACGGAAGCCAAAGGCGGATGACCCCGAATGGGGTCAGTTGTCGGGGTGGACGGTTCGTGTGCGTCGGCAGCGTTTCAGCGCCGCGTCGGAGACATGCTGGGGGCGCGACGGCAATTCGCAGACCCGGCAGCACACTGGTGTTTGCGGCGCGCGATCTGGTTGATGTTGCTGCCGATCCCTGGAGGGCAGCCCTCTCTTAGGGGAAAACTTCAGCCCTAATCAATCTGCCATTGAATTAGCCCATGCCGTGGTCGGACGAAATGGCGTCGAGTTTTAGTGCTGACTACTGGCGATCTTCTGGTATCTTGCAGCTTTCAGTTGAACGATAGTATCGCCGCAGGCTAGCTTGAAATTTGGTGCCTGGGCGATGGTTGGAAATTTGGGAGGCTCATTTGATTTCGTCAGCGATCCGTATTGCCGTAACGCTTACCTTTTTGTCAGCCAGCGGAGTGCTTGCGCAGAATTCGACGCCGTCCACTTCGGAGATATGCGTCGCGATCAAATCGGCGGCAGCCCCGAAAATCGACGAACAAATCGAAAAATTAAACGTACAGGTTGCCGATCTCAAGACCGCCGTCGCTTCCGCAGCGGCAGATTCCGCTTCCAAGAACGCCCTCGAAGTGCAGTTGAGGGAGGTCCAGGGCGAACTCCTCGATCTGGTCTACGCGCGCGAATGCACCCGTTCCGACATGACGATCCAGGTGTTCCGCGGGCCAAGCGACCCGCCCACGAAGTGGGTGGAGATCACAACATATTTCGCGACAAACCGGAAGGCGACAGGAAGCTCGACGCCTGCAGAGTTCTTCGGACCGGAGCGGGTAGCCGAGAGCCAGTTCGGAAAGACGGTGGTTTCGATTCCTACCGCGAGAAAGGCGGGGGACATGAATCTTCCCACACTATGGAAATTTGAGGTCAATCCCGATCCATCGAAGCATTTCGTCTTCAAACAGGTCGTTCCGCTAGATACCGTTGCCGCAACCACTGAACTCGCAAAGGCCGTTAGTCAGAGCACGAAGAAGTCCCTCCTGGTATTCGTCCACGGATACAACAACAGCTTTGAAGATGCTGCCTTGCGGACGGCTCAGCTTGCGCACGATCTGTCATTCCCCGGAGCGGCCATCTTCTTCAGTTGGCCTTCCCTGGGCACTACGAAGGGCTACTGGCACGACGAAGAGATCGTTCAGCTCTCAGAGGCCGCATTCGACGATTTTCTGGACAAGGTTGCCGCGGTCGGAGCGTCCGAGGTCTTTCTCATAGCGCACAGCATGGGAAACCGCCTTGTCACCACGGTTCTTAGGGATCGCGCATCGAAGGGAAAGACCATCCCCAACCTTAGGGAGTTGATGTTGGCGGCTCCAGACATCAACGCGGAGATATTCAAGGAAAAGATCATTCCCGGGCTCGCCGCAATCGACGTGCATAGAACTATCTATGCTTCCAGCGGGGACGTTGCCCTGCGCGCGTCGAAGATCGTCCATGACTTCCGCCGCGTCGGGGAGACCGTCGACGGAGTCCTCACCTTCGATGGGTACGAGACCATAGACGCTTCCGCGGTTGCACCGATCGTTCGCGCCTTCGGTCATTCTTACGTAGTCGACAGCGCCAAGGTGCTCGGAGATATCGCCGACACGATGAATCTGCATTTCAGCGCTGATCAGCGGAGCCTTCCCAGGGAAGGCACGCCTCCGTCCGCTTGGTGGGTACTCAAGTAATCTAGCGGCGAGGCTTATATGCGCAACCTACGACGTCTTGCTCCGGCGTTTCTGCTCCCCTTGATGGCCTCGTACGGATACGCGCAGCAGGCTCCGGATGCGGCCATAGAGCAAGCCAGGCTCCTTCAGGATAAAGGAGCCTATCGGGAGTCGCTCGCCGTCCTCGATGCCATGCCGATGTCTGCCCCGCTCTCGCAAGCCGAGAGAAGGAGCGCGGCTACGGTTCGTGCGGAAGACCTGTTGGGGCAGGCCCGTTTCGACGAAGCCGTCGCCCCGGCTCAAGCGGCCCTTGATGCTTCCGCAGGGCTCTCGAAGAAGGAGATGGCCGATACACTATTTCTTGTCGCCAGGGTGGCGGCGTCCGGTGATGCTCCCTCGGCGGAGGCGCTCGATAGAGCGCTGAATGCGGCTATTGAAGCGGATGGTGCGGACGGCCTACGCGTGCTGCGAGTTAAGGATAGGATCGCTCTCGTCCTGTCCACCGCACGCGCTGCCGAAGCGGAAAAGATGATCCGGGATGTGATCGCCAAGGCGGACCCCCTGCCAGGCGATCCGGCGCGTGACAAGCTGCGCTTCAGGAATACCCTCGGAATCACGCTGTTGCGGCAATCGAGTTACGACGCAGGTAGGGAAGCTTTCGCGCTGGCCTATGAAGGGCGCCTCAAACTGCTATCCGACAGGCATCCGGAAACTCTCGAGAGCGAGCATAATCTCGGATACGCGCTGCGGCGTCTGGGCCGCGTCCAGGCCGCTGACGACGTACTGTCCCGAGTACTTCGCCTGCGGATCGAGGTCTTGGGTGCTGACCATCCGGACACTCTCGTCACCCGGACGGTGATGGTAAGGCAGCTGATCGACAAATCGAAGTTCGATGAGGCCGTCAGCGAATCCCGTGCGATTACCGCCGCTCTCGTTGCGCGGCTCGGGGAACGAAACTCACGTACGCTGGAAGCCATTTCCGACATGGCGGACGCCCTATTCAACAGTGGGCGTGTCTCCGAAGGGGTCGAAGCGGCCCGCAGAGCATATTCCTTGGCCGTGGAGGTGATCGGAGAAAGCAAGACCGAGACGATGAATATCGGTCACCAATACGCGGGGCTGCTATATCGGTCCGGTCGGTTCGCCGAAGCGCTTTCGATGTACCAGCGGATACTCACGGTAACGCGAACCCTCTTCGATGACGAAAACATCGATACGATCGCCACGCTTCACAACATCGCTGCCGTGCTGTCCGATCTCGGACGGAATGACGACGCGATCCAAGCCTATCGGTATTGTGCGATGGTCTTGGCCAAGAGGCTCCCGGAAACCCATCCCAGTCGTCTCAGCGTGCAGAACAATCTTGCGCAAGCGCTGATCAGCGCTGGTCGGAACGACGAAGCGTTGGAAGTTATCACGGAGGTCGTCCGGCTGCGCAGTACGGTGCTCGGTCCGGAGAATCATCTGACGCTGCTTTCGCGCAGCAATCACGCCGCCATCCTCGCCGCTCTGGGCCGCTTTTCCGAGGCAATCGCCGAGCATCGTGAAGTCTACGCCATCAGGGTACGTACACTCGGCGAGGCACATCCGGAAACTTTGAAGAGCCTGCACAATCTGGCGTCTTCGCTCGGCGACGCCGGTCAGCGCGCGGAAGCAAAGCAGTTCTTCGAGAAAGTGATTACGCTTCGTAGCGAACGCTTGGGGCCGCGGAACATCGCCACGGTATACAGCATGCGCGCTCTCGCCTCCGTGCTTGTGGCAGGAGAGGAGTTTGAGGACGCGAAAAAGCTGCTCCGCCGGGTCGTCGAGGCTTCGGAAGCCCTGCGCTCCGCAGGTGGGCTGCCCGACAATCTGCGGCGAAGCTTCTTCGCGACGGTGACCCCAGCTTATAAGACGCTCGCCGTATTGGAGGCCCGCTTGGGAGATTTCGATGGCGCGGTGAGAGTTTCAGAGTTGTCGAAGGCACGTACGCTGATCGAGACTTCCTCCGCGCGCGGTGTCGCGCGGAACACCTTGCCCGAGGCCGATAGGAACGCGTTGTCCGAATTCGAGTTCCGGATTGCCGCCCTCGACGGACGGATTCCGAGTGTCTCCGACGTGACGCTTCGCTCCGACCTGGAAGCGCAACGCGACGGGCTGGCATCCGATTTCTCCAAAATGGATACTGAACTGCGCTCCAAGTATCCTCTCTATCGGGAGGCGACTGACTTCCAGCTTGTGAGCGGGAAGGATGCCGCTTCGTTGCTTCCGGAGAATGGCGCGTTTCTCGATTTCATCCAGGGCGATCGCGATCTGCTGCTGATTTGGATCAACGGGAGCGGCAAGCAGGGTACGGTAATCCTTCCGCAGTTGGCGAACCTACCCGCCACGCTCGAGGCTTACCGGGCGGCCTTGGCCATGCCCGACGGCGTCGCGGGATTGCGATATCCGCCGCCTGGAGTGCCCCGAAATCTCGTTTGGAAGTTGAAGGACGGATCCTTCCGGATGCAGCCCGCCGAAGCCGGAGCGGTTGCAGAAGCGAAGCTTGTCGGTGACATCGAGGAGATCCGGCAGGAATTGTCGTCGTGGCTTTCGAAAGCATTGCCTGCGGACGTGCTGCAGGCCCGGCGATGGTACATCAGCCCGGACGGGCCTCTCGCATCGGTTCCATTGGAGACGTTGAAGGTCGATGGATCCTTTCTCGTCGAAAAGCACGACATTTCTTCGATCCAGTCGATCTCTCTGATGAGCTTGTCGAAGGAGCGCGTGAAGCGATACACGCAGACCGACCGGTCGCAGATGTTGGCGGTGGGTGATCCGACTTATGCAGTAGCTCCGCCTTCCGACGGCAGTTTGTCCGGAATCGATGCGTTGCGTGGACCGACCGCGAGCTCGTCCGGTCTGCTGACCTGGCCGAACCTGCCGGGCGCTGCGAAGGAGCTAAGTGAACTGGCCGGGCTGTTCTCTCTGAAGGCTGGCCGCGACATGTTCTCGGGCGCTGATGCATCCGAGGCCACCGTCAGGCGGCTTCAGAACGAGGGCGGGCTTCAGAAGTATCGCTATGTGGTGTTCTCCACGCACGGTTATCTCGATAAGCAAAATCCCGAGCTCAGCGGTATAGTGCTTTCGCAAACGAACCTTGGCGCGAACGAGGACGGCTACTTGCGGGCGTCTGAACTTTCCACGTTCGACTTCAGGAGCGACCTCGTCTTCATCTCGGCCTGTGAGACCGGGGTCGGCAAGTGGGTGTCGGGCGAGGGCATCCTGGGTCTGCCTTTCGCTCTCTATGCGGGAGGGAATGCGAGCACCGTTCTTACCCTGTGGCCGGTTCTCGACGGCAGTACCGCCCAGTTCGTCGAGAGCTTCTTCCGCAAGGTGAAGGACGGTCAGGCGCCCGGCGTCGCGTTGTCGGAAACGAAGAGAGAATTCATCGCCGACGCCGATCCGGCCAAGCGCCGGCCTGTTGTCTGGGCGCCGTTCGTCTATTATGGCGACTAGCTAGCTAGTACTCCCGGGAACAGTCGGCCGAAGCGATGAATGCCCAATCGGCAACGTCGATCCAAAGCTGACGTGTCTTTGGTCAGGGTTGGATCGTGCCGTTGTACGGCTCGTCGCCCAGGCCGCAGCTTGCGTGACTATCCGACGCTTCCGAATGTCCAATTCTCGAGGCGGACGAATGCGTGGAAGCGACATCCCGGTTCAGGGCATACCACGCTCGGAAAGACATTCCCCTCCGGGTCCACGCTGTGCCCTCGCAGCGTCAAAACGTGCCCTGACGTGCAGGCCATCGTAGCCTTGAAGCGCTCTCTTGTGGACGGATGACACGGACACCAGGCGCCACGTTGAGGCCGGTCGGCGCCGTCGACCTGCCGTCTTATTGCGATGCGGCGGGCTCCTCGCCTCCGGCGGGGAAGGATCGAACGAAAGAAATCGATTGTCCCATTTACCCAGCGTGAAATCTTAGTGCTCCCAGGCGACTTCGATAAAGTCAGCTACGCAAATACGGAGGCCTTCTTCTTCGATGCGAGGCCCAACGTCAACACCGCCCGCGTCGTCGAAAAGCACTCGATTCGAAACTCCCAGTTCTCGCCGGCGTCATCCATAAGTATGTCGATTACCTCGAACACAGGCCCCTTCGTTCGATTGGTAGCGTGTGCTTTGACGAGAGCGTATGCCATCTCCGGGCTTAAGTTGGAAAACTTGCCTTTGAAGGCCGGCGACCTGATGAAGTAGCGCCATGCCAACGGCCCGTCGTGAGCACCGATCTTCGGGAATTTAGGATGGGAACTGACGACTCCGAACGCAGCATGCTCCGGATCGCGGCTCTCGATCAAGCGCCAGAATGTCGACACGATGGAATTCTCATACCGTTTGGCAAGCTTCTTGACCGAGTCGAATGTCGGTTCCAAGTCGCGAGCCTCCGCGGTGAACCGATCCGACATGAAGAGCAGGCGACCTGCGCCGTAGTTGGCTTCTGCCTCGATCGTAGCGTGGCAGGTCGGATCGAGGGTGACCCTGTTGTCACCCAGCAAGAAATCCTTGTGCCATCCGATGACGCTATGGCTGATTTCGTGGCTCTCGATCCAGCGGTGCTTTGGTTCCGGTACGGTCTCGTCCAAGAGAATACGCATGGATGACGGCACCCAGAACGCAGTCAACTTTGACTTGGTCAATGCGTCGCTCAGTATTCTGCCTACGTCGGGGATGGTCTTTCTGGCGAATAGCTTGAAGCGGTGAGTGATTTCATCGAGAAACCCGGGATCAGTGCTCTTGTAGTAGCGGAGATCGAGCTTGAGGAGCTTTCGCACTTCCGCGAGACGTACGGGCGGCTCCGGAGTTCCCAAGTCGCGTAAGATGCGGTTGACCTGAGTGTCGATCTCGCGCCTTTCGTATTCTCCGACCTCAGCCTCGATCATCACTCGCACTCGCCTATGCCAATTCGTTTAACGCCCCGACGAATGCTTCCAACACTTCCAACTGCTCTTGCGAAAGATTGGAAACATCGTCCGAGTGAGCCGCGAACTGGACTGCTGTATTGTACAGTTTTCGATCTATTGCGACCGTCGCGCCGGACATCTGAGAAAGATTGTTCAGCGAAACTCCAAAGAAACTGGAAAGATTATGGAGAAGACGAGGGCGCGCCGTGTAGCTTGGATTGGTTTCGACCTGCCGGAGCTCTTCTTCCGAGACGTCAGCCTTCACGGCCAATTCCGGTAACGTTAGGCGATCCCGCATGCGCAATTGGCGAACGAGCGCACCTAACGCAATCCTCAACTGGAGGGCGGTACGTGGTGCCACGATGGATGACTTTCCGCTTGCTAGGTCATCCGCCACTGCATTCCGCTCAAGCGGCCTCCCGGCATCCGTCTCGATATCCGGATCCGACTTGATCTTCTGCTCAAGCCATTGCGTCGAAAACAGAAGTTTCATGGTCAAACCTCCGCTCCTTTGAGGAATTCGATCGCTTGTTCTTCCGTCATCTCGAAGTAGCGCATTCCCTCTGCTTCGTCGAAGCCACAGTCAGTAAGGCCTAGTTCCTGGTACCAGGTCTCCGATTGCTCGAGCGCATGCAGGCCGATCCTGCCGCGAAACTCGAGATCGAAGCTTAAGCTGACGCTGGTAGCGAACAGCGCGCGACCTACGCCCTTGTATTTGGGCGCCTCGGTGAATTTGTGCCTGTTCCAGGGCGCAGTCGCAATACGATCGATATAGGCGAGCTCACGTCCGTTGTGCGGCGGGAGCTTCGCGAACTTGGTGGCGACGTTGACGTTCATCAAGCCTTGCGTCACGCCGCCGCATTCGATGACAAAACTCTCATAGGAGAGGGTCGATGTCATGATCTCATCCCATTCCCAGTGCGAGTCTTGTGCATTGCCCGCTGCGGATTCATCCCAGTTCGTGAAATCGGCCTTGCGTCGCTCCAGCTCCGGCTTCCACAGATCTTCGTAATGTCGACGGTTTACGTCGTCGCATCCCGAGAATATCTGCGCAGGCTCGATTTCGCCCGTATGCCGATTCAACAGAACGGCGGCGCCGAGAAGCTTTTTCATAGCACGACGAGCTCGGCCTTATCTTTCGTGGTCGGATGCTCCACGAAGACTTTCTCTCCGCGTTCGATCCGCTCGGTGACCGATTGATAGAGGCGGAGAGCCTGGCGGAGCAGGGCCGTCTTAGACATGCCCCGCCGCTGCGAAAGCTCATCGAGAACTTCCATCTCCTTGTCGCTCAAGATGAGCGTCATTTGCCGGCGATCCATAGCCAAAACCTACGAATTTGCTTCGTTGTAGGCTGCATTATGTACTGTTCGGCTACAAAGTCAACTTTTTTTACATTTAAAATGGCCATTGACTACATAAAAAATATGTATTATATGGTGATCCATGATGATTTCCCGGCATGGAGGAGGGTCATGAGCGACGATTTGGAAAAGGCTGGGCACGATCTCGCCAAGGCCCGCGCGGACCTTGAACGGGCGGAGGCTCTTTACGCCGAGGCCGAAAAGGAGATGGCCAAGGCACGCAGCGAATTGGCACAGGCAGAGGAGGAGATCGAGAAAGCCAAGAAGAATCACATCGAGGTCTCGATCTCGACGACGGCCGGCTTCTATCCCGCCGAAGGGTTCAATTCGGTTCCTGAAAACCAGCCCATCCAGCATGAGTTGGATAAGGCGAAGAAGGAACTGAACATCAAGGACGTCACCGGCTGGATTGCGAGCGTGATCACGCCCGGGGGGAAGCGGACGCTCGATCCTTCGAAGAGTTACGTCGAAAACGGCCTTAGCGGTAAGGCCGAGATCGACTGGGGCCCGAGCGAAGGGGGCGGTGGCTAATGCATCCCGCCGCCGTACAAGCGCTGTTCGGGGAGGAAACGAAACATCTCGGCCCTGTACTGTGCGCGCGGCGGGGATGGACGATGCATCGCATCGACTTCCCGCTCATCAACTGCTCGTTCAACGCCAGCGGCAGGACGCCCCTGCGGCTGACGTTGACCTGCGATAATTGGAACGAACTTCCGCCTTCCATTCGCCTGGAGACGCCCTCCGGTGAGCCGCTGCGGGTTTTGCTGCCGAACCCGACGGGAGTCTTCCACGCCGGGCCTCACCATGTCACGAACTTGCCCTTCGTCTGCATGCGTGGATCTCGCGAATACCACACGCACCCCAGTCACGTGACGGATTACTGGGACGGTTGTCGCGGAAGCTCGAGCTACACAATCGGGGGCATCATCACTCAGATCTGGAATGCTTGGCTCAAGGGAACAGGTTGATGATCCATTGTTCGAGCCAGGTCGTTCAAGCGACGTTATCGTTTCTGCGGGCCGCTGGAGAGCAGAACAGCGAGTGCGTTGTTTTGTGGTTGGGTCGTCGCGGTCGCGAGGCTACGAGCGTCGTCGAGTGCTATCGGCCTCTTCAACTCGCTAGGGCCAACCGATTCCAGATCCCCGTCGAGGGAATGGACGTGCTGCGCACAAAGCTCCGTTCGGAAAGGCTTATGGTTGCTGCTCAGGTCCATTCGCATCCGCAGGAGCCTTCCATTCGAAGGCGGACGACGCTTGGGCGATAGTTCGGCATGGAGGGGCTTTGTCGCTCGTCGTGCCGAGGTTCGCCCGGGATACCTTTTCCGAGAACTTTTTGGAGCAAACCAAGGTGTATAGGTTCTCTGACGCGGCGACCTGGGACGAAGTGCCCGGCGAGCGAGTGGTGCAAGAATGTCTACGGATAGTCTAACTGCGGAAGCCAGGCGCGAGAACGCAGCAATGCTTGCCGCGGCGCTCGGGACCGATCTGGAGTCTGCCGGCGACGCGTTGCAGTTCGGGGTGGCGATCACCTTCGATCCTGCTGATGCTACTGCTGCCGCCGTAGCGGACGATTTGGTCGCTCTTCTGGCTAGGACTATCGGGACGGTCACTCTTGGCCGGGCAGAACCAGATACGGCTCTGGAAGTGCTGATCGGCAGAGTAGATGCCAAGACCAGCCTGCCATCCCTGTTGGTTCATGTGGGATCCGATGCAGCTGTGATCGGAGGCGATCCTGCGCAGGAACGTTGCGCAGATATTCCTCGGATTCTTTGCCTCCTGGTTGCCTGCTACGCGGCAGCAGCGACCATGCAAGCCGTGTTCGGAGCTCGGCTTCCGTTCGAAGCCGCACTGCCGCAGCGGATATCCTTCGATCAGTTGGGAATCGATCCGGAGGCGTTTGATGCGCCGGTCGCTCTGGGAGACTCCTATCTTGCCGGTGCAGGCGCCATCGGGAACGGCTTCCTTTGGGCAGCGAGACACCTGAACTTCACGGGAATCCTGCACATCGTCGACGACGACGTCGTCAGTCCCGGAAACCTAAACCGTCAGATTTGGTTCAGTAAGGACGACATCGGCCTTTCGAAGGCCGAGCGTCTGTCGAGCCACGCGCAGGGTGAATTTCTGGGTCTGAAGCTGACGCCCAGATCGTATAGGCTGCAGGATCTGCCGGAAAAGTCGGATGGTCCCTGGTTGACCCGACTTCTGGTCGCGGTCGATAGCCGACGGGCTAGACGGAAGATCCAGATGGAATTTCCAGGAGAGGTCTTCGATGCTTCTACGACAGATATTCGCGAGCTAGTAGTTCACTATCATCGGCAGCCGACGCGGGGCGCGTGTTTGAGCTGCATCTACGAGGCAGATCAGGAGGAGTTCACTAGAGAGCACCATATCGCGGAGCATCTCGGTGTGTCCGTTGAGGACGTGAGGTCCGAACGGATCAGCCCTTCCGCTGCACATCAGATTGCCGCGAAGATTCAAGGCATCGAAGCTTCGGCTCTGATTGGAATCGCCTACGACACGCTGTTCAAGAAACTCTGCGGTGAAGGGGCGCTGCGGACATTAGAGGGGCGCAGAGTCGTTGCGCCCTTCGCCTTTGTGTCGGTTCTGGCGGGTACCCTTCTTGCTCTAGAGGTGCTCCGAAGAGCCGGATCCGGACGCAACAATGTCGACTTCAACTACTGGAGAGTTAGCCCTTGGCACTCTCCAATCGGACGCAGGCGCGTTTTCCGGCCGCCTCAGGGAGGTTGCGAGTTCTGCGGCAACCCCGTGCTGCGATCGGTAAATGCCGCTCTCTGGGGACCTTGTCCGGCGCGAATCGCACCTAGCATGACGCCGAGGTGCAGAGGAAGAAGGTCGACGATCCAGAGACAAAACTTACGAACCCGTAAGGCAAAGGCCTTTGGTAATCCCGCGGAGCGGAGCGTCTCCATCAGCGCGTGCGTGGAGCGTTCGAAAAGCTCGTCAAAGTAGACGGTGAATAATTCTAGCGTATGACGTGCGTCGAATTGGCAGGCGCTTTATCCTTCGAAAACAACGTTGATTCTACATTGGGCCGGTCAGCGATACGGGCAGGAGCCACGCATGAAGAAGTTTCTAAGATTCATTGAGAGGATGGCGCACTGGTTCGCCCTCGTTCTCGGCGTAGTGGCGATCGTCTGGATCGGCGTAATCGTCGGGCGCCCCGCAGAAAAAAGTGGGGGCCAGCCAACCTTCGCCGGCGCTGACCAGAAGCAGAAGCGCCTCGCGGTCTATCTCGACGGCACCTGGAATAGCGTCGACAGCAATACGAACGTCTGGCGGATGCGGGCGCTCACTGCGGCGAAGAGCAAGGACGACAAGCCCCAACTCGTATACTACTCGGTCGGCGTGAACGGTGTTCTTGGCGGAATGTTTGGTCAAGGATTGGATGACAACATTCGGCTGGCTTACGAATGGCTGATCGAGAACTACAACGACGGCGATGAGATCTTCATCTTCGGCTTCAGCCGGGGCGCATATACCGCAAGAGCACTTGCCGGACTGATTGCGATCGATGGCGTTCTGAAAGCCGGTTCGCCGATCGGCGTGGCAGAACTGTTCGAACGCTATAGGAAGGGCGACGAAGAGAGCATCTGGAGACTGAAGGAAATGCAGGCGTCCGGGGACGCGGGCAAGCTGTCGGAGCAGGAAAGATGGCTCCTCAAATACTCCCAGCCGGCGGACGTGAAGATGATCGGAGTCTGGGATACCGTCGGCTCGGTCGGTCTGGCTGCCGGCAACATCGCCGGAATCAGCCGATCGCAGTTCGACTATCTCCAGACCGGTCTGCGCATCCATATCCTCAACGGATATCACGCACTTGCGATAGATGAACATCGCAACGACTTCGCGCCTACTCTTTGGACTATCCGCCATCCAAAAGATCCGAATGCAGTCATTGCTCAGCCGCGACCGGTGTCCGGCGTTGAGCAACGCTGGTTCGTGGGCGCCCATGCCAACGTCGGGGGCGGCTATGAGACCGATCTTCTGAACCAGGCACCGCTGCGCTGGCTGATGAAGAAAGCGGAATCGCACGGTCTCGCTTTCCGTTCGGAAGTCGAGCTGGACGGAGACTCCGTCACGGCGCCGATCGCCGATTCCTACGGCAAATTCGGCTACGGGATCTACCACCTCATCAGTTCGCCTCTCTATCGCGCGATCGGCGCCGATCCCGAAGTGCGCGACGACGGGACGCACCCCACCGTCAACGAGACGATCGACACCAGCGTATTCAAACGGTGGCGCGCTGATCCCGCTTATCGACCCAAGAATCTCGTCGAATGGGCACAGCGCAAAAAGGTAGACCCCGCCCGGTTGCAGACGTCCGTTCAGGCCGACAAGCCGCAAGAGGCGGTACCAGACCAATAGGCGCATCTGGCTTCGACTAGCGGTCCCGTACGTGCTTCCTCGCCGCAAGGACATCCAGCACGAATCACGCACGGCTTCGAAGGCATGACCGCCAATGAAGTGACCCTGGACGAATTGCTCGAAACCCGAGAGACGCTGATCGCCGAAATCGCGGGAAAAATGCCGCAAGCTCACAAGGATTTCCTCATAGGGTTCTAGCGCGGTGAGCCGGATTGGAGCCTGCTGGGCGTCCTTGGTGCGGCGGACCTGCCGGCGGTGCCGCTGGAAGCAGATCAATCTAGACAAGCTTCCTGCCGAGCACCGGGCGAAGCTCGTCGCGCAGCTCGAGGAAGTCTTGCGCAATGCCGGAGGTCGGAGGAGGGGACCTCCGTCGAGACCACGCAGGGGGCAACTTGCTCAGACGACATCTCTAAGGCGTACGCCGCCACCAGCGCGGCCGGAGCCTGCGGGCTTAATCAGCGGGCTATCGCGAGCCTGACCGCGACCGTCTCTTTGCCCGCCTGCATAAAATTTCTGAATCGTTGGCGCTGATCGATTCATTTATTTAATTGGACGGTCGATTCGGTAATTGCGATTCTCACGCATGTCCGAACTCACCGTGCAATACCTCGTGCTAGAACGCCGCGATCCGGCCCGTAACATGGCGCGGTTCTATGTGCTCTCGATCGAGCCGACGCTGTTTGGCGATACGGCATTGGTGCGTGAATGGGGCCGTCTCGGTGGGCGCGGTCGACGGCGGCTCGATCTGTTCGATGGTCACGTGCAGGCCGTCGAGGCTCTTGAGTCGTGGCTCAGACGAAAAACCCGTCGTGGTTACGTCCAGCGGCACTCGTCAAGCTGCGACCCGGCGTGAGATGGCTGGGCTGGACGAAAAGCCGAAATAAGTATATCAAAGTAATCCAAGGTCGTTTCAGTCATATTCGCAAGACTTGCAAAAGTATTCCATAATCAATCTTATGCGAATCATCAGTGTAGCCGCAATATCGAGATGACCCCCTCCGCAAAGTTGAGATGGCACTTCACGGTTGGAATGCAGTTGCGGAGAACGGCAATCGTGGGGTGTCGATGAGCGAAGCCGAGTTTTTGCGGCTCAATGTGCTTCTGGAGGTTCAAGCCAAACGACTGACTGTGGCCGAGGCGGCCAGCGTACTGCGGTTGCAACGGCGACAGGTGTTTCGGCTGTTGCGGGGGCTGCGGCAATGCGGTGCGACGCCGCCTGCCCTCGGTCCACCAGCCGCGTAACCGCCGGGAGCACCACTGGTTCGAGAACCGCGGGCCCGAGCGCTCGCTGATTGCTTATCTTGATGACGCGACCAGCCGGATCCTGCACGCCGCGTTCGTGCCGTCCGCATCAGCACTGGATTATCTACGTGAGCCCCGAACGTATGTGGAGCGCCACGGCCGGCCGATCGGTGGCAGGACGCGAATCTTGCGATACCTGATCTCAAGAACGGCCTGGTCGGGATCGCCGTTGCTGTCTCTGACTTCGATGCGATGGAGCCCTTTGACGGCGACCTCGTCCATTTCGTCGGCAATCGTGTGATCCCCGTCTCCAGCCAAGCGGTCGACGCAGATCCTGATCAGGAAATGAGTTCCGATCTCCTGTGCTGCGCAGAAAAGCTCGTAGATGTCACTCTCGCGATCACCGATATGGATGCGGCGTCCGGGATGATCCAAGAGTTGCGTAGACTGCTTGAGAGTTTCCAACCACCGGACGCTTTCTTTTTTCTCAGGGAATCCGGGTCGGATTGATCTTCTTTTTAAGCGCTGCCGTCCCCTTGAATTTCTTCCGGGTCCAGAACTTAACGGCCGCCAACCCCAGCGGCACCCCCTCGATTGTAACCGCGAGGCTCGAATGCATCAGGGTGCCGCAAACCGCGCGGGGCTCCGTATCATCCCCAGACCCAGGGAGGGCAAGATCGAGCGCTGGCATCAGACGCTGAAGAACCGCATCCTGCTCGACAACTATTACTTACCCGGCGATCTCGAACGACAGATCAGTGTCTTCGTCGAGCACTACAACCACGTTCGCTACCATGAGAGCATCGACAATCTCACGCCGGCCGATGTCTACTTTGGCCGAGCACAGACAATCCTGGCCGAACGTCAGCGCATCAAGTGCGACAACATCGCAAATCGTCGCTTGCAGCATCGACTGCAGGCCGCTTAAAGTCTAACCCCTGATGAGCCAGAGCCTCCCTTCCCGAGCCGCCTAAGCAGTCTCAAATCATCTGACGACGGACAGAATGAACTTGAGCCTATCCATTTGCTGTAGGCCTCCCTGAGTGACTGTCAGAGCCAACCGAGAGCGTCTGTTCTGGTAGCTCCCGTCTCGCCATAAGCTCCGCGATCGTGGCAAGTGCGACGCACATTTCGGTTCGCCCCTCAGACCATTCTCGGAGCACCGCAACAGCGTTCTCGAAGGCCTGCTCATTGGTCATGGCATGATCTCCACGAAGGGACGCATTCAGCCGCGCGGGCGCGTAGTCCTGCGGGGACGCACGGACGGCTTAGAAGGCCGTCCGTGCGAACTTACGCTGGGCGCGGCGTCTCATGGGATGCGCGAAAGAAGAGCAGCCAAGCCGATGGCTCACTCAGCAATCAGCATGCCAGAATGCAGGCGTGCGGCTGACTACATGCGCTTTCAGAAAAGCGCACGGACGACGAGAGGCCGCCGCCCGTGCGAAAAGTGTCCCGGTCGAGACTTGGCCACCTTGGTGAGGGCTGTCACTAAAGCAGCCAAGCCACAGATGTCCCGTCAACGAGCGTGCCAAAGCGAACTAGAATGCAATGAAGGAAAGCGAATACCGAGATTGCAAGACTTCTGACGCGGATATCGTTCAAGCCGGCTTGGTTGAGTTGGTCTTCTGCTTTGAGGGCCGTCTAGGTAGCGAAATGGTCCTTTGAAGCTCTGCAAGTGTCAAGCAACGTCGGCCGTCGAGATAGTCCCCTCGCACCGTTTGTCGAGCGCCTTTGGCTTTCTTCAAGGCGTCGTTACGGGAAGTCACGGCCAAGTCTCCGAGTTCGTACGGCTGCGCAAAGAAGAGCTTGGCTGTCTCATGGGGTGTCAACGTACGAGCATCCAAGCCCGTGCATGCCTCAGCAATCAGCGTGCCAAGCCGTTGCAGGATTCATGCGGTAGGATGGTGCACTTTCATCCCGCGTCGGGCGCTCCTCACCGCCCCTCTGTGATGACATTCCGACATACTCGTCATCAGCCGGACGCAACCGTATCAGATCGAACAACGAGACAGACAGAAAACTGAGGTTCAGTGACGCCGAGGGCGCGGGATGATTGGATCAACCTCGTCGCGGTGTAGAGCGATCAACTCACCGGGCTGCAAGCCGAGCCGTTGCAACTGCTCCTCTTCGAGTGGGCAGTTCACCATTGCGGCCTTAGCGCCGCTATCCTTCAGGCTCAGCTTTACAGCTTCTGCAGGGTCGTCGGTCGCGACCGCGTAGGTTACGTGCCTGAATGCTTCGTCGTCGCCGTCTTCCTCGATGGCGACAGTTACCATCTAACCTTCCATCTTGCTGCGCTCCGGGAGGGTATTTGATGTCGGCTCGTGGAGATAAAGCAAATTCGAAGCCGTTCCGTAGCATTCCGGAAACCTCTTCCCCTCGCACCGCAGGGCTGTCCGGGGAAGTCAGGCATAGCGGAGCTCGATCTGGTCTGTGTGGGTTATCGAGTTGTTTGCTTGGGTTGATCGGTGGAGGCTTGTCGATCGTGGCGATGGCGCAGCGCGTAGATACTCGCGCGTTCGGAGAAGCGCACGACGGCGGCGCAGCCAGGCGCACACGTCTCTCGGCAATCAGGGTGCAAGCTTGGTCATAGAGCGCGGCCGGAGACTCGCGCGACTTCCGGACAAATATGTTGTTAAGCCGTATCGCTCTGAGCCCGCAGAGTGCGTTCGCCCATCTTGGATGTTCCTCCGCGCTTTTGCTTGCCGCCTGTCGATCTTTGAAGAGGTGTTGGGCCAAGCTAGGCGGCAAAGTCCCGGCCGCTGGGAAATGTCTCGACTGGTCGAGCCAAGGTCGCAATTGCCACAAACGGAGATCGGGCCAAGGCCAGGAACAGTCATCAGCCTCCGTGAGTGCGTTCTCTCAAGCGGGTCGCGCGATTTCTTTTGGTGCAAGATCCGCAATCCTGTCATTGAAATCGGCGAACAGATCAAGCATCAAAAAAAACATGGCGCGGGCCACATCGGAAGCGGACTGATCATCCTTCTTCCTCGATCAGATCGACCAACTTCGCCAAGTGGGGGCCCTTGGCAGCCATCTAACCGTATTCCGTGAGGCGATCCTCGGATTGCTGAGTTCGCTGCCGCACCGGCAGGTCACGGGTCCGGAACACCAGAACCGCCGCTTGTTGCTCTTTACTCTTCACGGCCACGAACTGCATGCTCGGCCGCTGAGCGGCCTCGCAAACTGCTCCAGCAAATCGTCGCGCGCGGCTCGCCCAAAGAGGGCGCCATGGCTTTGGTTACGTAACGCGTTCTCTCCGGACTCCTTGCTGCCGCAGCGCCGTTGCTTACCTTCAAGCTCGCGCTCTCAGAAGATATCTTCGGCGGCGCCAACGTGATCGACGCGCCGGAGACAATCTGCCGCGGCAAGGACAGTGAACTCTGTCAATGCCGTCAGCTAAAACGTCCTCTTCGGTGAGTACCACGACCGTATCCGGGCGGCGTCCATTGTCATCTAATCTAGCGGCTGCTCCAGCCTCCCTGATTTGCCATCATCTCCCCCCGGACGATCCAATCTCGTTGTTGACCTGATTCCGCGGTGCGCTTTCGATTCAAGTATGATCGCCTGTCGCAGGAGCAAGCGAGCCGTCTGCTCGGACGACCATCTTGCGAGAGAGAGGCATGTCACGCGGCGGAACAATTGATCGCTCGACTTTCAGCGGGCGGCGGCGAGCAAACGCTGCGATCAGGCGTTGGCGCTAGCGAGCCTTCTCAACAGCCGCCTCTATAGCCGCCTCTTTGGCACGTAGCGCGGCCCGGTATGCCCTTTGGGGCTCGCGACACCAGACCTGTACTTCAGTTACCAGCCAATGCGCATCGCCGTTCAAGGCTGTCGCACGGGGAAAATTCGGCATTTGCGCCCAACGGGCGATCGTCGCTAGCGTCCTCCTAAATTGCGCAGCGAGCTCGGTCGCTGTCATGTAAATCCCCTCAGGGTCAATTGGAGGCTGTGCAACGTTCATCGTCACGATCCCGTTGGTCATTAAGCCGATGCCATCACGCGTGACACGATATAGGAAGATCCAAGCTGCGACCGAGTGCACCTGATCGAATATCACTAGAACGCGAGCGATCATGCTCGTCGACGATGAAAGAGCAATACGACGATGGGATCGTCGTGACGGCGCCAGGGCATGCGGTGCGTCTCCAGCGGAGCGATTGGCGGCGACGTCTCGCGTCCGACGTCAGGCGCTTGCATTTGACAAGTTTCCGTAGGTTCCGGTTGATATCGTAACGAGCGTTAACGCCGCTGCTCATGCTGCCACCTCACCGCGCAACCAACGCAGACGGTGTCAAAAGCTTAAGCTGTAGCGATCCTAGAGGTAACTGCTTGATCTGGTAGTAGGCAAGGCAGTCATCGCTTTGACCCGGCGCTTCGAACGTATGGTTGCGCGGTTGAAGGCTCAAGCAGCGGTAGACGCGCCGAGTCTTGCGGCCATGGCGTCAGCCTTCACGACGCAACAGGGGGTGAACGCGCCGATGATTCTGGGCAGCCTAAGGAGCGTAAGCGGATACTTGCGCACAAGCTCTGTGCTCGCCACCGTAAATTCATCAGGACCTCCGCGCTCGCGGATGACCTCTCGAAGTTCGGCCAACTTGGCGGGATCGGCAGAGCGATTAGCGGCCTCGAAAGCGGGTATGAATTTGAGCCTGTCCATTGGCTGCAGGCCTCCCTGAGTGATCGTCG
This sequence comes from Bradyrhizobium viridifuturi, assembly GCF_001238275.1. Lineage (GTDB taxonomy): Bacteria > Pseudomonadota > Alphaproteobacteria > Rhizobiales > Xanthobacteraceae > Bradyrhizobium > Bradyrhizobium viridifuturi. Next base: position 11,356 of record NZ_LGTB01000057.1, on the reverse strand, counting down.
GAGCCAACCGATCAAGAGAGCGTCTGTTCTGGAGGCGCCGTTCTCGCCATTAGCTCCGCGATCCTGGCAACGCTCGTTTCGGTCTGCCCCTCAGACCATTCTCGGAGCACCGCAATGGCGTTCTCGAAAGCCTGTTTACACGTCATAGCATGATCTTCACGAAGGGGCGCTTTAGCCGTGCGGCTGACTACTCGCGCTTTCAGAAAAGCGCACGGACGACGGGGAGGTGCCGTCCGTGCAAGGTTCCGGTCGAGACTTGGCCGCCTCGGCGAGGACCTCACTCGGGAAGCCAAGCCACAGATGTCCCAGCAACCCACGTGCCAATCGAACTATAATGCATTGGAGAAAGAGAATAGCGGCTACTAATCGCAGGACTTCCGACGTGGATATCGCTCAGCCGAAGCGGTAGGGCTGGTCTTCCGTTTGAAGATGGGCTAGGTAGCGAAATGGTGCTTTGAAGCTCTGCAAGTGTGTCAAGCGGCTCGGTCATCGAGATGTGCCCTTCGCACCATTCGTCGAGCGCCTCTTTGGCTTTCTTCAACGCCTCTTTACGACAAGTCGAGGCCATCGAGCGCGAGCTGGTTCAGATCCAGCGAGTAAATCCGATGGCGAAGTTGCTGTCCTCGATTCCGGGCATCGGTCCCGTAACGGCCACGGCTCTCGCCGCGTCTGTGCTGGACACGACCATGTTCCGCTCCGGGCGGGAGTTCGCGGCCTGGCTTCGCCTAAGCAAAATTCCACCGGCGGGAAGGATCGGCTCGGCCGGATTACGAAACAGGGCGATTCCTATCTCAGGCACTTGCTTGTCATCGGAGCACGCGTTCGCTACCCGAAGGCACGCTCCCGGGTTGGAGGCGGCTGGATCGAAGCCCTGCTGGAACGGCGTCGACCCATGGTCGTCGCCATCGCCGTTGCCAACAAGTTGGCCCGGATCGTCTGGGCGATGGTGACGACCGGGGACGTCTATCGGCCTAAGCTCGCGGTCTGACTTTCCGCGTATGTTGACCACTAATGGTGTGAGGGCAAATGACAGCATGATGGACACCGGCGGAGCTGGAGATCGAGCAAGCCCGAAGAGCTTTAAGCGAAACACGCGCGACCCGTTGATGAGGCCTCGATCCGCGATCTCCATCAGGGCCAGCGGCCATGGCATCGGTCGCACTGACAGGCCGTATACATGAACGCACCCGACCGGTATCCAAAGCGCTGTTGAAATCCCTTGCATCCGCGGGGCCGTCTATACATGAAAGCTTGGCTCCATCCTCTCAGGAGCTGGAGCCTCCGGCAAACCCGGGTCGGTTCATAAAAGCGCGTGCCTGGTGTCTGACCACGATCCGGTCGGACGGCCGCCCCCTAGAGTAGGTAGGAGCCCGATCCAATGTTTATGCTGTACTGTCAGTCGCCGTTAGCCTTTCGAGCTGGATCTGTATCTTCAGGCGGATCGCGGGAGCTGCGGCCCGTCCGTGGAGCATCGGGATTCTGTTGATGTAGAGAAAGATTACCAACTTGCGCGCCTTGAGTTAAGAAGCGCACTGCCCAGATCGAAAGTACGATGCTAGTCCAAATATAACGGGTCATGATGGAGTGTATGTCCGAGCGATCTGCTGTCAAAATGACGCCATGTGAGGGCAATGCGTAACGCCACGCGCTGAACGAACGGGTCAGCATTCTCGGGCGCGACCTTGTTGCGACGGGTAGAGAGCTAAAGCGTCAGTGGTCGGGATCCCGAAGCCGGGACGCCTAAAGAAAGAACTAGCCGCATGAAGTTAGGATACAAATACAGAAGCGGTACCCGCTCGCGTCAAGGGCAAGAGGTGCGTGGCCCGTTCGAACAACCACACCCCATTCCGATTTAACCCCGGCCCGCATCTGTATTGGCATTGTGGTCTTAAGCACTGTTCTGCTGGTCGGGATATTAATGACGCACGTCGTGCCGTAAGTCGCCCCCAGTTGGCGGTTGAAATGGACCCCGATTTTCGGACCATGTGCTTAGTTAGAGGGCTGCGCCGTTTGATAAACGAACGCAAGAAAGCCCTTGTTGGCCTCGATCATGCCGGCCGCGACCCATCGTAAGGCCATACCGGCATCTCGCCAGCGTTTGACGTTGCGCGTGACGCGGCGAATGGTACCCCGGCATTTTGCGATATCCTTCGTCACCTTCGCCGTAGCGTTCTTTCTAGTAATGGGTACATGGTTGCCCACGCGTTGCCCAAAAGGTGATGAAATTTGACTAACGCTGATCGTGCGTGAGTACGACGGTGTGTCAGACAATGCTTGATCTTCCTGCTAAGACACCCTCGCGCGTTGCAAGCAACTTTGGTCCCCGAGCAGGACTCGAAACCCCCTGTCACGATTTCACGTCTTGACGCATCTCTTCAACCGCCGTGCGGCCGGGTTCGCGACTAAGCAGCGCGGGGATACCGGCGGCCGGGACGGCATCACTGAACAGAGAACCTTGTCCTTCTGCGCAACCATTGGCCACCAGATAGGCCAGCTGGCCAGCGTCTTCGACACCCTCGGCCGTGGCCGTCAAACCAAATCCATTTGCAATGCCAAGGATAGCACGAACGATCACCTGGCTGTCGGTACTGTCGTCGAGATGCGACACGAAGCTGCGGTCTATCTTAATCTTGTCGAGACGAAACGAAAGCAGCTGGCTAAGCGTAGCATAACCCGTACCGAAATCATCGAGCGCGATGCGGACGCCGGCTTGACGGAGTTCATCTATCACGGTCTTCGCAACCCCGGTCTTTTCCACGAACGCGCTCTCCGTAATTTCAATCTCCAGGCGGCTCGGACTGAACCCGGTTTGCCCAAGGATCGATAGAATGCGCTGTCCAAGCGCGGGGTCACGCAACTGAATTGGCGAAATATTGAAGGCAAGCGTAAACATCTCCGGCCACGTATTGGCATCAAAACAGGCGCGGCGAAGAAGCTGATTGCCAAGCGCGTTGATGAGGCCAGTTTCTTCTGCAATCGGAATAAACAAGTCGGGCGGAATATGCCCAAAAGTCCTGTTTTCCCAACGCGCCAGGGCCTCGAATCCGATGATGCAATTACTTTTGAGCGAAACGAACGGCTGGTAGTGCGGCTCGATAATATCGGCCGTTATCGCGCTGCGAAGCTCTCGCTCGATCTCGATACGCCGCTCGACATGCATGTCCATCTCTGGTTCGAAAAAGCGAACACACGACCTGCCATCGCCTTGTGCGCGATAAAGTGCACGTTCTGCGTCCCTGACCAATTCGTTGAGATTGACGCCGTCAATCGGAGCGATGGCGATGCCAATTCCAACACCAAGCTCGGCTGACCCCGTCTCGATCGCGAAAGTGCCGCCGGCGGACGCCACAATACGGCGCGCCAGATTGGTAGGATCCTCAAGGGAGGTAATGTCTGGCATGACGATCCCAAATTCGTCGCCTCCAATCCTCGCCAGGACGCCATCCGTGCGCAAGACGTCGGCGAGCCTGTTGGCAAATTCGCAAAGCGCCTTGTCCCCCGCTGCGTGGCCATGCGCGTCCTTAATTCTCTTGAAGCCCCTAAGGCCAAGCATCAGAACGGCCACCTGGTGGGTGTCGCCGGCGAGGCCGAGGCACGCATCAAGTTTTTCATCAAACAGGCGACGGTTAGGCAGGCCGGTCAATGGATCATGTCGCGCCAGATCGCGCGCTTCTGCTTCTGCAATGGTTCGTGCTTTGGTTTCTCGGGCGAGATCTCGATAGCGGCGAACACTAAAGATTGTCAGCGCAACGCTCAGAAAGAATGCGACGAACATCATGAATACGATGGCGTCGAGTGCCGAATCCGCATAGCCCCGTCCCAGCTGAAACAATCGAGGGCCAAGCTCATAAACATGCGCCAAGATCGAAGCAAGAACGACGCCCCCAAAGAGAGCAATGAAATCCCTTGTGGCAGAACTACGCCAATCGAACCAATCGGCGCGCAATACGCGCGATCGTGGATTTGACAAACTCATCACAGTCGAACCTTCGCTGACGCCGGTTATTCCAGTAAGCTCTTACAAGTAGCACAAAGACACGCTTAGCACCAGCGGGTGTGCGCCGATTGCCTGAACTCGACTAACGCCTCGCAAGGCCCGCGACGGTAAGCGCGCGAATGAACGAAGCCTACGCGGCAATCACACGATTGCGACCTTCATGTTTTGCGCGATAGAGCCGCTGATCTGCGACGTTCAGCAATCCGTCAAGGGTGTCTCCATCGCGCCCGAGCTCCGACACCCCAACACTGATGGTGACGCGGACCGACGGCTGGGCGTCGACGTCCAATGCAGTGCCTTCAATCGTCGATCGTAGGCGCTTGGCTACCGCGCAAGCCGCGTCGAGCGTCGCTCCCGGCAGCAAGACCATGAATTCTTCACCGCCCACGCGCGCGACAGAGTCATAAGGGCGAATTGCCTCCAGACACTTTCGCACGAATGCACGGAGGACCTCGTCGCCGACGCTGTGACCACGTGAGTCATTGATATCCTTGAAATGGTCGAGATCGAGCGACAACAGAAATAATAGAGCACCGGTTCGTTTGGCCCGCGCGATCTCGGCGCCGATATGCTCGAGGAAGTGTCGCCGATTTCCGGCACCGGTCAGTGGGTCGGTGGCGGCAAGACGCTCTAACCTTTGATTGCTCACTTGAACTTGCTGTAGTTTGAGTCTCGACCATCGATTCGGCCAGGCGGGCCGTCTTCTTCCTGGCTATAGATGGTCGAGAACGATTGCGTCGTTCGGAACGCCTGGACGACGCCATAGCTGAGCAGGAAGAATCCGCCAGCAAAGATCGCGTGGGCGAGCCACCACATATGATTCCAGGGCGCCGCCAGAATGAATGCGAGCGACGATAGCGCAAACCACGCGACCGAAATGCCGAAAATAAGCATGAGCGGCGAGTGAAGCCGCCGAGTAAGCATGGCCGTGACGTTCAGCGCGCTGAACACTAGTGCGCCGCCCTCCATGGACAAGCGTACCGCGGGGTGTCCCGCATAAGGGGAGTAGGCGATCGGGGCGACGGCTATGTCCATCGTCAGGAATAGGCCGAACCAGATCAGCCATGCGCGCGGAACCGAACACCTCTCGACCTCGTCTGACGGCTGGTTGTAGCTGAGCAGCCCAACGAAGAGCAGAATCGACATCGCGAGAGGCGACGCTGACTTATAGAGCAGAAACAGCCAAATATTGCGGTGTGCCATCTCGGTGAAGGCGCCGTGCGGCGAATAGACCAGCACGAAGCCGAGAAAACCCAGCGTCAACCAACGCAACAGAGGTTCGCCTGGAGACTGGTAGGAACGCCACGTCATATAGGTGACGAACAGCCCTTCGAGAGTGGCGACGGCAATCGCGAATTCGTGGAACAGGTGATTCTCGAACTTTAGCGTGGGATCCTGCTGGAAATACAGGTAGGCGATGAACTGGGCCGGCATCAGGGCGAAGGCGATGAGGAGAAGGCTCATATACGCCTGTGTGACCAGCCGGAGCGCGTTGGTCGGTTCGTGTACCGCAAGATTGGTGCTCATATGCGTATACCGTCTCCCATGATGACCTGCGGTCGTTTCATGGACTCTCGGCCGTCTCGCGGGATACTTTGTCCCAGAGCACCTTCGGTCCTTGTGTACTACCCAGATGAAGGAACCAGGATGCGTCGCGGCCGAACGGCCATTCAACAATTCTGCGCCCGCGATCACCGCTGCGCGGGAGCGACGGAGGCGTGAGCTTAAGCTTTCTGTCCATCTGGGGCACCCCGTCGAGCAGGCGGCGGCACCGACAGTGTCAAACGCCATCCGGAACTGAGGGGCAGTTTTCCATGGCGCGCGACACCGACAGGGTCGGCCTTGTCGTTCAGCAGATTATTCCGGCTCCTGCCGCGAGTTGTCACGGTCTGCGAGGCGCTCGAAAACGCCCATCGAAAGACAAGGAAATCACGATCCCGTTGAGGAAGCAGTCTGCATATTACCGTACTCAACCGTCTGCCTACCGCCCGCCGGTAGTGCCGCCGCCACAATCGGTCCGTTACTGGTTCGGCTCCGTGTCAACACGCGTAATGAGCAAAATCGTAAGCGTCAGCCCGCTTTGATTGACGAGTTTCTTTTAGGCCATCTGCGATCTCCTTCGTCTGGGAATGTCCCGCACTGCGCGACCGGGGCCGTTAGGTTACGTAAGCTTGTTGAGTTGGCCGCCTGCCAAACCTTGTAGGTTCGCTAACGCAACCAGTGAGATTGGCTTGCGGCAAGGAGGAATTACTCGATCCGTCCCGGATGATCGCCGGTCCAGCTCTATCGGGCCCGCGGCCAGCAGCGTGGCCCATGTCTGGAGCCTCCTGACGCGGCGTGTCCGCCCCAGGTGTTGACACGCGCGAAGTCAATCAAGCACGTGGGACACTGATCGGCGTCCAGATCCCACGCCGATTCACAGTGTCTTCCGTCAGCGTCGAGTCTTGCAGCCGCTTTACGAGCGCGCGGTTTAGTCACACCATAAGTAGAAAATGACTGTTGAAAACGTCGAGGTTGTGTGCAACTCTCAGCCACCCAAGATAGCGTCAGTGGCCATCAATGGGCCGTCTTATAACGCCCCGTTCGGTGGGACGGTGCGCCATGTCGAAGGGGCACCCCAAAAGCACATTGGCCGTTCAGGATTACGGTTTCTGAACTCCGCGCGCACTGACAGTTCAGGGTCCGGTCATCATGAATCACGAACAGCAGAAGCCCTTTCCCGAAGATCATACGTCCATTAGCAAGGACGAGGAATCGGGCGCACGAGGGCTGCAGCGCGATTTGCAGGACCGCTTGCAGCCGGCGGACGACGAGCCGGTCAGCGAGCCTGTCAATGATAGCGCCCCCCATCCCGAAGCGCCCGCAGGCTCGGGCCGGATGGTTCGCCGCTTGCTCAAGGTCGGCATTGGCCTTGCCATCGTCGCCGTTTTCGGATGGCTGCCGCTCAAGGCCGTGTTGCAGACCTCGAGCGTGGAGGCCGTGGTCAATGCCAGGATCGTGACCTTGCGCTCGCCGATCGACGGCACCGTGAGCGCGAAGCCGCAAAAATCCACGCAGCTCAGCGTGGTTCGCGAGGGCGATACGATCCTTCACGTCGTCAACGCGCGCGGCGATCGCGCCCGGCTCGATGATCTGCGGCGGCAGATGTCCCGGCTGGAAAATGAGCGCCCGAGTCTCGCGGTCAAGCTTGCGGTCGCCGAGACGGCGCAACAGGATCTTGCCCGCCAGGCAGGCCAGTTCCGCGACGGCCGCATCCTCCAGCTCGAGGCCCGGATCGCCGAAATCCAGACCGCGATCGAGGCCGCCGCCGCACGGCGGGAGGAGGCCGTGGCCGCCGTCGAGCGGGCGTCGTCGCTGATCAAGTCGGGCAGCGTGTCGACGGTCGAAATGGCCCGCCTGACGCGCGAGCAGGCGATCTCGCAGCAAACCGAAATCGGCGCGCGACGGCGCCTCGACGCCGCCAAGGTCGAGCTCACGGCCGCCAAGAACGGCACCTATCTCGGCGACAGCTACAATGACCGGCCGAGCTCCGTGCAGCGCGAAGAGGAGATGCGCCAGCGCGTCAGCGATCTGCGCGCCGATCTGGCGCATGCCGATGCGGAGATCGGCTGGCTGACCCACGAGATCGCCGCCGAGCAGCTGCACTACGTCAACCGGGCCGAAGCCGACATCAAGGCCCCGGTCGGCGGACGCATCTGGGAGATGATGACGTCGCCCGGCGAGGACGTCCGGGCCGGGCAGCCCTTGCTCAAGCTGCTCGATTGCAGCGGCGCGGTGGTCACGGCGAACGTCACCGAGAGCGTCTACAACGGGCTGAAACTCGGCGAGCAGGCGAGCTTCGAGCCGAATGACGGCAGCGCCGCGCTCCAGGGCGAGATCGTCAACCTCACCGGCGCGTCGGGCGCGCCCGCGAACCTTGCGATCAATCCGGATGCGTTGAACAAGGAGCCGTATCGCGTGACGGTCTCGATGCCGGCGCTCGACACCACGGGCAAGGATTGCGCGGTCGGCCGCACCGGACGCGTGGTGTTCAACGCGGACGCGGCAAAGTCATGATGGCGGCATTTGCGCCCGGGCTGGTCGCCTTCGGCGCCTGTCTTGCAATCCTGCCCTTGCTCCATCGCGAGCAGACCCTGGCCCGCGTCATGATGACGGGCATGTCGTTCGTCCTCTTGGTCCACTATTTCGCGTGGCGGGTGACCCACACCCTGCCGCCTCCGGGCCTCACCGCAGATGCGTTGGTTGGCTATCCCTTCATGCTGGCCGAAGCGGCCTCGATGATCGCGGTGTGCCTGTCGCTGCTGTTCCTCAGCCGCACGATCGACCGTTCGCCTGAGGTCAATGCGATCCTGCGCCGATCGAAGTTGCCCGCAAACGCGCCGCTCGTCGACGTCTTCATCTGCACCTACAACGAGGAGAAGGCGATCCTGGAGCGCACTATCATCGGCGCGACCGGGCTCAACTATCCCAATTATCGCGTCTGGGTGCTCGACGATGGGCGCAGGCTCTGGCTGCGCCGGCTCGCCCAGGAGCTCGGCTGCAACTATCTGACCCGTCCGGACAACCGCCACGCCAAGGCCGGCAACATCAATCATGCGCTCCAGCACGTTTCTGGGCTACCGGAGCGGCCGGAGTTCATCTCGATCCTCGATGCGGATTTCGTCCCGATGCCGGACTTCCTGACCCGGGCCATGAGCCTGATGCAGGACGGCAGCGTCGGCGTCGTGCAGACGCCGCAGCACTTCATCAACCCGGATCCGATCCAGACCAATCTCGCGGCGACCGACGTGTGGCCCGACGAACAGCGCTTCTTCTTCGACATTTTCATGCCGGCCAAGGATGCCTGGGACACGGCATTCTGCTGCGGCACCTCATCGCTGATCCGTTTCTCCGGCCTGATGCAGATCGGCGGCTTCCCGACCGAGTCGGTGACGGAGGATTACCTCGTCACACTGCGCCTGAAGGAGAAGGGACTGCGCACGGTCTATCTGAACGAGCGCCTGACCATCGGCCTCGCGCCGGAGGGACTGAAGGAATACATCACCCAGCGCGGTCGCTGGTGTCTCGGCTTCATGCAGATCTTCCGGGGCCGCAGCGGTCCGTTCTCGCGGCGATCGAAGCTTGCCTTCATGGACCGGTTGTCGCTGGTCGACGCCTTCATGAGCTGGGCGGCGGTCTACGGCACCAAGGTGTTCGGCCTGGTCGTGCCGTGGCTTTATCTGCTGTTCGGGATCAAGGCGGTTCATGCCGACCTGTTCGAGCTGCTGAAATATTTTCTGCCGTTCTATGTCTGGCACGCCTTCACGATGGCCTGGATCTCGCGCGGCCGCTCGCTTGCGATCATGACCGACGTGTCGCAATACATCGCGGCGCCCGCGGTGTTGAAGGCGGTCGTGACCGGCCTCGCCAGGCCGCAGGGCCACAAATTCAAGGTGACGGCCAAGGGCGGCGACCGCAACCGCCGCTTCATCGAATGGCCGCTGCTGCGGCTCTATGGCGCCGCCCTGCTGATCACGCTGCTGGCGATCGCCTATGCCTTCATCCTGCATCTGCGCGGCGACAGCATAGCCTATGGCGGGCTGGCGCTGGCCTGGAGCCTGTACAATTGCGTCGTGCTCGCGATCGTGTGCTTCATCTGCATCGAGCAGCCGCGGCGCCGCAAGGCCGAGCGGTTCGAACGCGACGAGCCGATCCTGATCAATCAGGACAGCGAGATGCGCTTGATCCGGATGGCCGACATCTCGATCTCGGGCGCGCGCTTCATCGATCCCGTCCCGCCCGCCATCGGTTCACTGATCAAATGCAATGTCTACGGACAGAACGTCGCCGCGACCGTCGTCCGCCGCACCCGCGACGGCTTCGGCGTCCGCTTCGAGGACGCGGTGGCGACGCGGGTCAATGTCGTGCGCGCATTCTATGCCGGCGAATATGTCCGCGCCTTCCACGGCGTGCGCGCGGCGCCGGTCGGCAAGGCGTTGCTGATGCGGCTGTTCGGTTAGCTAGGATGTTTGATCCCGGGTTTTGATGGGGCATTCTTGTCTGCCGAATCAAAGGATGCACTATGGGCCAGGTTCTTCATGGGAGCGCCACGACGACAGAGGCGATCCGTCGAGCGATACAGCATAGTCAAGCGAGCCTGAGAACGCTGGCAAAGCGCTACGGCATCAACCAGAAGACCGTCGCCAAGTGGAAGAAGCGGACCTCGGTCGCCGACCTCCCAACCGGCCCCAAGCGGGCAAAATCAACGGTACTGTCCGTCGAAGAGGAGGCGGTTATCGTCGCCTTCCGGCGCTACACGCTATTGCCGCTTGATGACCGCCTTTATGCACTGCAGCCGACCATCCCGCAACTGACACGCTCATCACTGCACCGCTGTCTGCAGCGCCACGGTATCGGCCGACTGCCGGACGTCGAAGGCGACAGACCGGCAAAGAAGAGGTTCAAGAGCTACCCGATCGGCTTCTTCCACATCGATATCGCCGAGGTGCGGACCGAACAGGGTAAGCTCCACATGTTCGTGGCGATCGACCGAACCTCCAAGTTCGCTTACGTTGAACTGCACGAAAGGGCTACCACCGCCGTATCAAGGGAGCGAGGCGGCGATGCCTTCGCGGCGGCAGAGCTCGGAGATGTTCTCCTCGCCCCGCAGCCCCTCCAGCACAATACGGATCTTCTCTTCCGCAGAGTAATGCCGACGGGTCTGGCGCCGGATGTCCTTCAACACTTGTTCAGCCGCCGGCTTACGCGGCCCGGATTTCTGCTTCATCTTCGCTCCTGGTGGCTACGATGAACCAGAAATCCTCCTTCCGGAAAACCCTTCAATCTGTCTCAAGAGTGCTGACGGCGAACACGCGCGAGGAGCAGGCGGCAATCGAGATCGAGGTCGGCGCGGTTCGCATCCGTGTCAGGGGAACGGTCGACCGGCGGGCGCTGTGCGAGGTGCTGGCGGCAGTCGGGACGGTTGGCCGATGATCGGGCTGCGACCCGGGTTGTCGATCTGGATCGCGACGCAGCCGGTCGATTTCCGTCGCGGGATGGACTCGCTGGCGATGCTGGTGAGCGAGGCGTTTGGAGCCGATCCGTTCGACGGCGGACTTTACATCTTCCGCTCCAAGCGCCGCCAACACGCGACATTCTGCATACAGTCTTCGAAGCGCGACAATTGCATATCCGTGGCATCTGCTTTTTCGGCGGACGCTTCAGGTCGCACCTTTCCGACGCGGCAAGGATTTGAAGTGCATCTATACCGAGGAGCGGCGTGGGTTTAGCCGCGAGGTTCCCAATTGGATGTTCGACGAAAGCTACTGTGCCGGCATGGCCCTTGGGCCGCCGCAGGTCAGTATTGAGGGGCTCAACGAA
>NZ_LGTB01000056.1 GCF_001238275.1 Bradyrhizobium viridifuturi | reverse complement strand
CCCCGCCGGCCGAGACCAAGTCGCCGGCCGACAGCCCGGCCGCGTCGCAGTCTCCGACGCCGCCGCCGGCCGCCCCGGTCCAGACCGCCGACCCGTTCGGCGAGCCGTTCACATTGGAGCCGAAGAAGGTCGTGATGCTGAAGGGCACGGCCAATTGGGATTCCGCCTTCGACGCGCTGATCGAGGCGTTCAAGCAGCTCACCGCCCTGCTCGACAAGGACGGCATCAAGGCGTCGGGCAACCCGATGATCGTCTACACCTCGACCGACGACACCGGCTTCACCTTCATCGCCGAAATCCCGGTCGATCAGGATGCGAAGAACCTCGGCAAGAACATGAGCATGGGCAATTCGCCCGACGGCAAGGCACTGAAGTTCGTCCACCGTGGCTCCTATGACAACATGGACAACACCTATGAGGCGATCACCAATCACCTCGACGACAAGAAGCTCGAAGCCAAGGACACCTTCATCGAGGAATACATCACCGATCCGCTGAAGACCGCCGAAGACAAGCTCGTAATCAACGTCTACGTACCCCTGAAGTGAGCCAGATGACCAACCGCCTACCCTTCGCCGCTGCCCTCCTCGCAACCACCCTGCTTGCCGCACCCGCAATGGCCGATTCCGATTTCCCGCCAGCGATTTCAGTCACGGGTGAGGCCACCGTCTCGGTGCCGCCGGACCAGGCCCAGCTCGATGCCGGCGTCACCACCGACGCCAAGACCGCGCGCGAAGCCTCCGACGCCAACAATGTGACGATGGGCAGGGTGCTGGCAGCGTTGAAGGCCGCCGGTATCGCGGAAAAGGACTACCAGACCTCGCGGCTGTCGCTGCAGCCGCAATTCGCCAACCGTCCGCCGTCGTCGCCGAATGCGCCGCCGAGCATCGTCGGTTATCACGCGAGCAACCGCGTCACGATCAGGCTGCATGACGTCAGCAAGGTCGCCAGCGTAATCGACGTCCTGGTCGCGCCGGCGCCAATGATATCGGCGGGATCAATTTCTCGGTGTCGCAGGCTTCCAAGCTGCTCGATGAGGCCCGTGAAAGGGCTGTCGCCGACGCCCGCCGCAAGGCTGAAATCTACGCCAAGGTGCGGGCGTCACGCTCGGCGCGCCGTTGAACATCGCGGAGGTCGGCTCGGCGCCGGTACCGGTGTTCCGCGCCAAGATGGCCACGGCCGGATTCGCCGCACCGACACCGGTCGCGCAGGGCGAGGAAACGCTGACGGTCAATGTGAGCGTCTCCTGGACGATCAAGCCGGCGCAGTAGTACCTGTCGTCCCTGCGAAAGCAGGGACCATAACCACAGGGCCCAGTCGTTCGAGCGAGCTGCGGCTCCAGTGTTGTCCAACAATCGGCATTTGTGGTTATGGGTCCCGGGTCGCGCTTCGCTTGCCCGGGACGACGATCAAATCTCGAACACTTGGCCCGGCCTCAGCGTCACGAATTTCTCCCGCGGCACTTTCGCCGCATCCAGCGCTTCACCCAGCGCAATCGCGGGCGCGTCGATCGCCTCGTCGGTCAATTGAAACGTGCCGTGATGATGCGCCAGCGCTTGCGCGGCGCCGCAATCGGCCAGCGCCTTCACCGCATCCTCCGGGTTCATGTGCTGGTCGCGCATGAACCAGCGCGGCTCATAAGCGCCGATCGGCAGGATCGCGAGCCGGAGCGGGCCATGCGCCTCCGCCACGCGGCGGAAATGCCGGCCGTCGCCATAGCCGGAATCGCAGACGATGTAGAGCTTGCCGGCCGGCGTCTCCAGCACGAAGCTCGCCCATAGCGCCTTGTTGCGATCGAACAGGCCGCGCGCCGACCAGTGCCGCGTCGGCACCAGCGTCGCGGCGAGTCCGTTGCCGAGCTCGACGCGCTGATGCCAGTCGAACGCCTCGGCCTTGATCGCGGAATCCGCCGCGCGCATCGTGATGTCGTTGCCGAGCGGCGTGATCACGCGAGGACCAAACGTCATTTCAAGCTTCGACAGCGTCGCTATGTCGAGATGGTCGTAGTGACCGTGCGACACCAGCACGATGTCGATCCTGGGCAATTTCTCGAACGCAATGCCGGGATCGTTGTGCCGCTTCGGACCGGCGAAGCTCAACGGTGAGGCGCGCATCGACCACACCGGATCGACCAGGATGTTGAGGCCTGAGGTCTGGATCAGCCAGCTGGCATGGCCGACGAAGCACAGCCGCACCTTGTCGCCCTCGACCCGCGGCGGCGGCGTATCGGCATAGGGGCTCGGCGCCCATTCCGGCCAGACCGCGCGCTTGCCGCGCCCCGCGAACTGCCAGCGCAGCACCTCGCCGAGCGATTTCGGCGGCGAACCATCCGGATCGAAGAAATGTAGGCCGTCGAAGTGATCCGAGGCGGGGCCGTCATAGGTTTTCATCAGGGACATCCAGATCGAGGGCACGCCGATCGCAGCGGCGGCTCCGGTCAAGGTTGCAAGAACGCGGCGGCGGGTGATGGGCAAGCGGGTTCCCGAACAGGAGGCAGGCTCCGTTTATATGGGTGGCCACGCCGAATTCGGAATCAACGCAGCAAAATGACGTAATTTCAGTACCTTAAGGCGCAAGCGGCGCGATTTCCGGCGAAACTTGCCTTGACTTTGCCGCCCCGGCAGCGTTTAACGCGGCCACTTTCTCGGAAAGCTTCGTCTTTTCGACCCGCCGACTGGTCCTGGAGGCCAGAGGTCAACGCCCGACAGCGCGATGCGCCCTCGGGCGCGAAAGTGTTTGGACCATCATCTTGGCTCGGTGCCAAGGCAAACTATCTGGTCATCACCCCCTCGAATGCGGGCGGATGACCCGAAGCGAGCGAAGCGCGCTCACGGGCGCAACGAAGGACAACGGCATTGTTCGACAATCTGTCGGAACGGCTTGGTGGCATTCTCGATCGTCTGACGGGGCGCGGTGCGCTGACCGAAAAGGACGTCGATGCCGCGATGCGCGAGGTGCGCCGCGCGCTGCTCGAGGCCGACGTCGCGCTCGAGGTGGTCCGCAGCTTCATCGACCGGGTCCGCGAGCAGGCGATCGGTGCCACCGTCGTCAAGTCGGTGACGCCGGGCCAGATGGTGGTGAAGATCGTCCATGACGAGCTGGTCGCCACGCTCGGCTCCGACGGCCAGACCATCGACATCAACTCCGTGCCGCCGGTGCCGATCATGATGGTCGGCCTGCAGGGCTCCGGCAAGACCACCACCACCGCGAAGCTCGCGCGCCGCATGGTCCAGCGAGACAAGCGCAAGGTGCTGATGGCCTCGCTCGACGTCTACCGCCCGGCGGCGATGGAGCAGCTCGCGGTGCTCGGCCGCGACCTCGACATTCCGACGCTGCCGATCGTCGCCGGCCAGATGCCGCCGCAGATCGCGAAGCGCGCGCTCGAAGCCGGCAAGCTCGGCGGCTACGACGTCGTGCTGCTCGATACCGCCGGCCGCACCACGCTCGACGAAGACATGATGAAGGAGGCGGCCGAGATCAAAGCCGCCGCCAACCCGCATGAAGTGTTGCTGGTCGCGGACAGCCTCACCGGCCAGGACGCGGTCAACCTCGCGCGCTCGTTCGATGAGCGCGTCGGCCTCACCGGCATCGTGCTGACGCGCGTCGACGGCGACGGCCGCGGCGGCGCCGCGCTGTCGATGCGCGCGGTGACCGGCAAGCCGATCAAGCTGATCGGCACCGGTGAAAAGACCGACGCGCTGGAGGACTTCCATCCGAGCCGCATCGCCGGCCGTATCCTCGGCATGGGCGACGTCGTCTCGCTGGTCGAGAAGGCCGCCGCCAACATCGACGCCGAGAAGGCCGCGCGCACCGCCGAGCGGATGCGCAAGGGTCAGTTCGACCTCAACGACATGCGCGAGCAGCTGCAGCAGATGGCGAACATGGGCGGCATCGGCGGCCTGATGGGCATGATGCCCGGCATCTCCAAGATGAAGAACCAGATCGCGGCGGCCGGCATCGACGACAAGATACTCAAGCGCCAGGTCGCGATCATCGATTCGATGACGCGGCAGGAGCGCAAGAATCCGGACCTGCTTAAGGCGAGCCGCAAGAAGCGCATCGCGGCCGGCGCCGGCCAGAGCGTCGAGCACGTCAACAAGCTTTTGAAGATGCACCGGAACATGGCCGACATGATGAAGGCCATGGGAAGCGGCAAGCGCGGCCCGCTCGCCGGCATCGCGCAGGCGATGGGCTTTGGCGGCGGCATGAAGCCGCCCTCGCCCGAGGAGATGAAGGCGCTCGCCGAGAAGATGCAGGGCGGCGCCGGCGGCGGCCTGCCCAATCTGCCGAAGGATTTGCCGGCCGGGCTGCGCGGCGGCCTGCCGAACGTGCCGGGCCTGACCGGCCTTTCCGGCAAGCCGATGCTGCCGGGCCTCGGCGGCTTCCCGGGTAAGAAGAAATGAGCAACTCGTCGCGACGGCTCAGATGCCGGCGTGGCGCGGAATACCGATCAATCGAACACATCGACCTTTGAAGGAGAACTGAATGTCCGTTGTTATCCGCCTCGCTCGTGCAGGCACCAAGAAGCGTCCGGTCTATCACGTCGTCGTCGCCGACTCGCGCTTCCCGCGCGATGGCCGCTTCATCGAGCGTCTCGGCCACTTCAATCCGCTGCTGCCGAAGGACAACGAGGCGCGCCTGAAGCTCGACATGGACAAAGTGAAGGCCTGGCTCGCCAAGGGCGCGCAGCCGTCGGATCGCGTGACCCGCTTCCTCGACGCCGCCGGCGTCAAGAAGCGCGCGCCACGCAACAACCCCGAGAAGGCCGTGCCGCGCAAGGAGCGCAAGGCGCAGGCCGAAGCCGCCGCCAAGGCATAAGCTGAACGGCGACCACGGTGACTGCACCGGTCTGTGTCGCCCGTATCGGCGCTGCGCATGGTGTGCGCGGCGCCGTCCGGCTGTGGACCTTCACCGAAGACCCGCTGGCCGTCAGGGATTACGGCCCGCTGATGACCAAAGACGGCTCGCGCCAGTTCGAGGTCACGCATGCGCGCGAGGCCAAGGACCATCTGGTGGTGACGCTGAAGGGCGTCGCCAGCCGCGATGACGCCGAACGGCTCAACGGCCTCGAACTCTACGTGCCGCGCGACCGGCTGCCGGACACCGACGACGGCGAATACTACCACACCGATTTGATCGGGCTCGCCGCAGTGACGACGGCAGAGCAGCCGCTCGGCAAGGTGATCGCGATCCATAATTTCGGCGCCGGCGACATCATCGAGATCGCCCCGCCGCAGGGCGCGACGATGCTGCTGCCCTTCACCAACGCGGTGGTGCCGACGGTCGATCTTGCCGGCGGCCGTGTCGTCATCGACCTGCCGCAGGAAATCGACGGCGACGATCCGTCGGCAGCCTAACCCGGATATTTTCAGCCCGTCATCCGGCCCTGCTGCTCAAGCCAGTCGCAGAACACCGCACTGTGCGGATCGTTGCTGCGGCCCGCCGGGAAGTAGGCGAAGTAGCTCCGCGCCGGCAGGCTGACGTCCGGGAACGGCGTCACCAGACGCCCGGCTGCGAGATCGTCCGCGATCAGCGCCGTCGGGCCCATCGCGACGCCGAGGCCATCAAGCGCGGCCTGGATCGTCAGATAAAAATGATCGAACGTCAGCGCCGCTGCCGGCTCGAGCGCGGAGTGTCCCGCTTCCGTCAGCCAGTCGCGCCACAGCCGCGGCATCGACGTGACATGCAGCAGCGTGTGCCTTGAGAGATCCGCGATCTCACGCAGCGGCTGTTGCTCGAGCAGCGATGGATTGCACACCGGCAACCTTCGCTCCGACACCAGGAAGCGCGATGAGAATCCGTGGAAGGTGTCAGGCCCGCCACGGATCACGACATCGAACGATTCAGGCAGCGCGTCCACGGGATCATTCGACGTGCTCAAGCGCACCTCGATGTCCGGATGCTCGGTACGAAACCGGCTCATCCGCGGCAATAGCCAGCGCAGGCTGAAGGTTGCGAGCGCGTTGACGCGCAATACCGCGACGGCGGTATCGCCGCGCCGCGCGCGATGCTGCTGCACGGCCGCGGAAATCCGGTCGAGCGCCGGCGCGAATTCTGCCAGCAGCGCAGCGCCCGCCGGCGTCAGCACCACGCGCCGTACCGATCGCCGGAACAGCGCCGGCGCGCCCAGCCATTCCTCGAGCAAACGGATCTGCTGGCTGACCGCGCCATGGGTCACACTGAGCTCGGCAGCAGCTTCCTTGAAGCTGCCGAGCCGCGCGGCGGCCTCGAAGGCGCGGACCGCATTGAGCGGCGGCAGACTGCGGCGTGGGACAAACATGACCGCTCAATACCAGATTTTCTAACACATTGCCTGATTATTACTGATTTGTGACAACGAGCGATCGCGCGCATATTGCGCAACAAGCCACTTGGATATCTCCTCTTTTCGAAGACGCCCTCCGATGCACCATCATCCAATCTTTAGATTTTCTTACCTTGGATGGCAGAGATGAGCGTGTCCGTCGAAGCCGGCGCGCCTCGTTCCGACCAAGCCCGGGCAACCCGCACGCTGACGGTGACTGGGCTCAACCATGCCCTCCACGACGGCTACACCGACCTGATCTACGTGCTGCTGCCGGTCTGGCAGGCCGAGTTCGCGCTGAGCTACGGGCTGCTGGCGCTGCTGCGCGGGCTCTATGCCGGCGCGATGGCCGGCCTGCAGATTCCGGTCGGGCGCGTCGCGGAGCGGATCGACGGCAAGATCATCCTGATCGCGGGCACGGCGCTGTCGGCGCTCGGTTATGTATTCGCCGGCCTCTCCGGCGGCGTGATCGGACTTGGCCTCGCGCTGGCGCTGTCAGGCGCGGGCTCGAGCACGCAGCATCCGATCGCTTCATCGGCGGTGTCGCGCGCCTATGGCGCGGGCGCGCGCGGGCCGCTCGGCATCTATAATTTCAGCGGCGATCTCGGCAAGGCGGCGATCCCCGCGCTGACCTCGATCCTGCTCGTGATCATGTCATGGCGGCACACGCTGCTCGTGCTCGCATCCGCCGGCCTGCTGGTCGCGATCTGCATCGCGCTCTGGATGCCGTCGGTCGGCAAGGGCGCCGAGCACAAGGCGAGCACAACATCACGCCGCGCGGGCGCAGGCGGCGGTTTTCCCTGGCTGCTAGCGATCGGAATCCTCGATACCGCGGTCAGGATGGGCTTCCTCACCTTCCTGCCGTTCCTGCTGCGCGACAAGGGCGCCGCGCTGCCGACCAATGGCCTCGCGCTGGCGCTGGTCTTCATCGGCGGCGCTGCCGGGAAGTTCAGCTGCGGCTGGCTCGGCGCGCGGGTCGGCACGCTGCGCACCGTGCTGATCACCGAGGGCGGCACGGCGGCGCTGATCCTTGCGGTGCTGCTGTTGCCGCTGGCGCCGGCGATCGTGTTGCTGCCGCTGCTCGGCGTGATGCTCAACGGCACCTCCTCGGTGCTGTATGGCACGGTGCCCGAGCTGACGCCGCCGCATCAGACCGAGCGCGCCTTCGCGCTGTTCTATACCGGCACCATCGGATCGGGCGCGATCGCGCCGGTGCTTTACGGCCTGCTTGGCGATGCGCTCGGCCCGACACTCGCGACGGCTGCGACCGCACTGACGGCACTGGCGATCTGTCCGCTTGCGGTCGCGCTCGCGCAGCATCTCACCGACGAAGCTAACACGCGCAGCGCCGACGCCTGACGCCTGACGCCGCATTTTGCAGCGTCGATCTGGCGCGGTCGGGTCCGCGCAATACATAGTCCGTTGTCGATGAGGACGGCCAACGGAAAGCAAAACCATGACAAGCACGCACAAGGCCTGGCGGCTGCACGCCCACAACGATCTTCGCTTCGAGGATGTCGCAACGCCCCAGCCGGTGCCCGATGGCGTCGTGGTCCGGATCGAGGCCGGCATGGTGCTGTCCTATACCAACAAGCTGCTCTCGGGCGCGCTGCCCTACAGCCTGCCGCCGATGCCGTTCGTGCCGGGCACCAATGCGATCGCGCGCGTCGTCGCCGCGGGCGAGAACGTCACGCATGTCCAAAACGGCGACCGCGTATTCCTCAGCCCGCATCTGCGCGGCGACGTGCCGGATCGCGATCCGCCGCAGATCCTGATCGGCCTCACCGCGACGGTGACGACGCCGGAGGCGTTCGCGTTGCAGGCACGCTGGCGCGACGGCGTGTTTGCCGAGATCGCACGCTGGCCGGCCGCCTGCGTCACGCCGCTTGCTAGTCTCGACGACAGGCCGGCGACCGAGCTGATCTGCTTGGCCAAGCTGATCGTGCCGTTCGGCGGCTTGCAGCGCTCCGGCCTGCGCGGCGGGCAGACCATCATCGTCAACGGCGCGACCGGCTATTTCGGCTCGGGCGGCGTGATGCTCGCGGTCGCGATGGGCGCGGGACGCGTCGTCGCCGTCGGACGCAAGCAGGCAGCGCTCGAACAGTTGCGCGACGCATTCGGCCCGCGCGTCATTCCCGCCGTCGTCAGCGGCGATGCCGCCGCCGACGTTCAGATCATCCGCCGTGCCGCCGGCGGCAGCGCCGATGTCGCGCTCGATTTGCTCGGCGCCGCGAAGAGCACCTCGACCACGCTCTCCTGCCTGCGCGCGCTCAGGCGCGGCGGACGCATGGTGCTGATGGGCAGCGCCGAGGTGCCGCTCGAACTGTCCTTCCGCGAGATGCTGGCCAACGACTGGGAAGTGGTCGGGCAGTTCATGTACGACCGCACGGCACCTGGCCAGCTCGCCGGCCTCGCCGCCGAAGGCCTGCTCGACCTCAGCAAGATCAACGTCGCGACCTTCGCCCTTGCCGACTTCCGCCGCGCCGTCGACGCGGCCGCCATGATGCAGAGCCTCGACCTTACGGCCGTGGTGCCGTAACCAGAGGCCATGACATCGCAAGAGACCCCGGCCCAAGCGACGACCTGGCGCGCGACCGTGCTGACCCTGTTCCCGGATATGTTTCCGGGGCCGCTCGGCGTCAGCCTCGCCGGCAGGGCATTGGCCGGCGGCGTCTGGTCGCTGGAGGCGCGCGACATCAGGCGTCGGCGACCGACAAGCACCGCAGCGTCGACGACACCCCGGCCGGCGGCGGTCCGGGCATGGTGCTGCGGGCCGACGTGCTGGCGGCGGCGATCGACGCCGCTGATGTCGCCCCCGGCCGGCCGCGCCTGCTGATGAGCCCGCGGGGTCGGCCATTGACCCAGAGCCAGATCATGGAGCTCGCGGCCGGCCCCGGCCCCCTGATCGTTTGCGGCCGTTTCGAGGGCATCGACCAGCGGGTGATCGAGGCGCGGGGCCTCGAGGAGGTCTCGATCGGCGATTATGTGCTATCCGGCGGCGAAATCGCCGCGATGGCGCTGATCGACGCCTGCGTCCGCCTGTTGCCTGGGGTGATGGGCAAGCTGGCCTCGGGAACCGAGGAGAGCTTCTCCGAAGGACTACTGGAATACCCCCAGTATACCCGCCCGCAGGAGTTCGAGGGCCGCCAAATCCCGGAAATCCTGATTTCCGGCGACCACGCCAAGGTCGCGGCCTGGCGGCTGGCCCAATCCGAGGCCCTGACGGCGGCCCGGCGGCCCGATCTCTGGGCCCGCAAGGCCGGCCAAAAAGCCGCTCCGCGACGGACAAAAAACACGACAGACGGGTGACAAACCCTGCGCTTTGCCTTATAGGCACGGCCTAATCCGCACACGCGCAGGATAGATGGACGTTTGCGCAGCCCCCATACAGGCTGGGCGCGCCGCCGATGGAGATTTCGATGAACCTTATTCAGCAGCTCGAAAAAGAGCAGTTCGACAAGCTTGCCGCCACCAAGGAAATCCCGGAGTTCGGCCCCGGCGATACCGTCATCGTCAACGTGAAGGTGGTCGAAGGCGAGCGCACCCGCGTGCAGGCCTATGAAGGCGTCTGCATCGGCCGTTCCGGCCAGGGCCTCAACGAGAGCTTCACCGTGCGCAAGATTTCGTACGGCGAAGGCGTCGAGCGCGTCTTCCCGGTGATGTCGCCGATGATCGACTCCATCAAGGTCGTGCGTCGCGGCAAGGTGCGTCGCGCCAAGCTCTATTACCTGCGCAACCTGCGCGGCAAGTCGGCCCGCATCGTCGAGAAGCAGGACCGCCAGACCGCCGTCGGCGAGTAAACGTTTCCCTTTCAGGGGATGTGACCAAAAGCGCGGGGCCTGCCCCGCGCTTTTTTGTTGCGGCATACCTATCTGACGTAGCACCCCGCGCATGGATCGATTGTCGCGGGCGCGAGCCCTGTGTTAGAAATTTAGAATGGTTCCGGATCAAGCAACCCAGCCCTGCAAGCGCGTCGTGATCGACGATCGCTCGCGGCTGCCCGGCCGCTTCTTCGGGCGCTTTGCGACGTCGGCAACGTCTGAGCTTAGACGCGCAGCGTAACGCTGCCTGGACGCTTTCGCCTGCTCGCGCGCTCAAGACGCGCTCACACCATTCAACACTGAATTTCTTCTGGAGCTGAAGCTCATGTCCAAACCGACCACGCTGTACGACAAGATCTGGAACGACCACCTGGTCCATGAGGCCGAGGACGGCACCTGCCTGCTCTATATCGATCGCCATCTGGTGCACGAGGTGACCTCGCCGCAAGCGTTCGAAGGCCTGCGCGCCGCCGGCCGCAAGGTGCATGCGCCCGAGAAGACGCTCGCCGTCGTCGACCACAACATCCCGACCACCGATCGCTCGAAGCCGAACCCCGACCCCGAGAGCATCGAGCAGATGCGGGTGATGGCTGAGAACGCCAAGGAATTCGGCATCGAATATTACAACGAGTTCGACAAGCGCCAGGGCATCGTCCACGTCATCGGCCCGGAGCAGGGCTTCACGCTGCCCGGCACCACCATCGTCTGCGGTGACAGCCACACCTCGACGCATGGTGCGTTCGGCGCGCTCGCGCACGGCATCGGCACCTCCGAGGTCGAGCACGTGCTGGCGACGCAGACGCTGATCCAGAAGAAGGCCAAGAACATGCGCGCGATCGTCGACGGCAAATTGCCCGAAGGCGTGACCGGCAAGGACATCATCCTGGCAATCATCGGCGAGATCGGCACCGCTGGCGGCACCGGCTATGTGCTGGAATATGCCGGCGAGGCGATCCGTGCGCTCTCGATGGAAGGCCGCATGACGGTCTGCAACATGTCGATCGAAGGCGGCGCGCGCGCTGGCCTGGTGGCGCCCGACCAGAAGGCGTTCGACTTCCTGCGCGACCGCCCGAAGGCGCCGAAGGGCGCCGCCTGGGACGCCGCGATGCGCTACTGGGAGACGCTGCGCTCCGACGAGGGCGCGCATTTCGACCACGAGCTGCGGCTGGACGCGGCGAAGCTGCCGCCGATCGTGACCTGGGGCACGAGCCCCGAGGACGTGATCTCGATCACCGGCTTCGTGCCCGATCCGGACAAGATCACGGACGAGGCCAAGCGGCTCTCCAAGCATCGCGCGCTGAAATATATGGGCCTGACCGCCGGCACCAAGATCACCGACATCAAGCTCGACCGCGTCTTCATCGGCTCCTGCACCAACGGCCGCATCGAAGACCTGCGCGCCGCCGCGAAGATCGCCGAGGGCAAGACGGTCAACGCGCATGTCAACGCGATGATCGTGCCGGGCTCGGGCATCGTGAAGGAGCAGGCGGAAGCCGAAGGCCTCGACAAGATCTTCATCAGGGCCGGCTTCGAATGGCGCGAGCCGGGCTGCTCGATGTGCCTGGCGATGAACCCAGACAAGCTGAAGCCGGAAGAGCGCTGCGCCTCGACCTCGAACCGCAACTTCGAGGGCCGCCAGGGCTTCAAGGGCCGCACCCATCTGGTGTCGCCCGCGATGGCCGCGGCCGCAGCGATCGCCGGCCACTTCGTCGACGTCCGCGACTGGCGGTAATAAGAGGTTTCGTCTCAAGCTCGAGCCGTTGCGGAAACGGCTCGTTAACAGAGCGCACGCACACTGCCTCCTTGCGAAACAAGCCTTCGCAAGGAGCGCGTGCCGTGGCCGACAAACCCGAATTCGTCGATATGATCAGCGAGGCGACGCGGCAGAAGCACCGTCGCCGCGCCGCGCCGCGCATCATCGATCCGCTTCCCGAGGTAAAGGAGACCTCGCGCCTCAGCCACTGGCCGCCGGAGCGCTGGACGCAATGGCGGATGGAGAACCTGACGCCGTGGAAAATCAAATCCTGGAAGCTGAAGAACTGGGATTAGCTTGAGGAGTTAACGGGCGCCGCGAGGCGCCCGCTGTCGTTTCAGGCCTTACCAATAGACCCGGTACGGCCGCCAGTGGTGGCGATGGTGCCACCACGGCCGGCAGATCCGGCGTGGCCCGTAATAGGTCCAGATCACCCGGCAGCGGCGGTGATGGTAATAGGCCGGGTAATAATAGGGATAGTAGGACGATCCATAGAAATAGCGCCGGTGATGGAAGTGCCGCCGGTAGTAGGGCCGGTAGCCGTAGCGGTAACCGCCGCCATAGAAGCGGTGATAGCCGCCGTAATGGCGATGAAAGCCGCCATAGCGATAGCCGCCATGAAACGCCGGCGCGGCGCGGAAGCCGCCACCATGGAAGCCGCGGAAACCGCCACCATGAAAACCGCCGCCGTGGAAACCGCCGCCGTGAAAGCCTCCACCGCCGTGGCCGCCGCCACCGCCATGCCGAACCTGGGTCGTCATGGCATCAGCCGCGGATTTTGCCGCGGGCACGGTGCCCGGGCTCGCCGGCGACAGCGCTTCGGCGCGTTGCTGCGAAGCGATCGACAACACGAACACCGCAGCCGCCGCAACGCCGAGACGGCGCAGCAATCCGCGCCGCAAACAGCTCTCCCTCATCTCCGAACCTCCCTGACAACAGCAATGACAGCCGCGCTGCGTGGCAGCCGGTCGCATTGCGTTCATTGCGGTCGCTCCCAGCGTGACGCTAGAAACGCGCAACTGAATGCGCCATGAACACGCAAGGCGCGTGCGGCAAAAAGTCCGGAAGGGAACGTCAGTGACTGTCTATGTGATCGTGCAGCTCAAGATGACCGACCGCGCCGCCTATGACCGCTATCAGGCGCGCTTCTTCGATGTGTTCAGGAAGTTCGACGGGCGGCTGCTGTCGGCCGACGAACATCCCGCAGTTCTCGAGGGCAATTGGGATCGCGACAAGCTGGTGCTGATGTCGTTCCCTGATGAAGCCGCGTTCCGCGCCTGGTCGGAATCACCCGAATACGTCGAGATCTCAAGGGATCGCAAGGCGGGTGCGCAAGGCATTGTGCTGCTGGCGAAGGGCTTTGCACCATGACACCGCCGGAGCGGCCCCGGCCGGGGCTGCTCTCCTGCTGCGCCACCCATTTCGCGCACCATGCGGCGAGGTTCGTTACCAGAACGGGCCGAACCCGAAGCCGAAGGTAAACGGCGCCGGCGAAGCGTAAGGATAGGGCCGATAGTAGTAGGGCCGTCCGTAGTAATAGGAGCCGTACGGCCGGTAATACGGATAGGGCCGGTAGTACGGCCGGTAATACGGACGGTAGCCGTGGTGATAATGGTGACGATGGTAACGGCGATGATGTCGCTGCGCGCTGATGTCCGTCGCCTTGCCCGCTTGCCCTTGTGCCGCAGCCTGCGGCTTGGCTGATGCCGCAGCTTTTGCCGATGCCGGCGCCGTCAATGCGAATGCGCATGCGACAGCGGCAACGCCGATCCATCTCATCATGATCAACTCCTGCAGATTTCGATTGATGTCATCTCGCGCGCGCGAATCTGCCGGTTTGATGGCTGAGAACGACAACAGGCCCGCTGCTCACGGGCCTGTGTCTCAACTGCGCTGATACGCCGCGCGATCAGTGGCGCCAGTGGCGACGATGGCCCCAGCCGCGGTGATGTCCGCGACCCCAGCCACGGTGCCAGCCATGACCATGACCGTGACCATAGCGTACCTGCGTGGTGGTCTGGCTCGCATTGTCCTGAACCGTTGCGGCGGTGCCTGGCGTGGCGAGCGACATCGCGTTCGCGCGCTCGGCCGGCGCCGCCAAAACCAGCACGGCACCGACGGCCGCAAGCCCCAGAACGTTCATCACCTTCATGCGTTGTCTCCTTGATTCCTGGATGTCACGTCGTGCAACGACGATTCAGTTTCGAATCGACCCCCGTTGCCGCGACGCAGATCGCAAGCAGAATGCGGGCGACGTGAATGGGAAGTGAATATCTGCGCCACAATCATGAATGCCGGTGGCGCGCTCAGGTTCCGATATGGCCGCGTGAATTTTCGTGTCCGCACGTAAAACCAGCATAGCCATTGGTCGTATGTGTTGTGAGGTGCCGCTCACAGGAGACCACCGTTGGCACAACAGAGTCAGCGCAAATGGCACACGTGCGGCGCGGCCGCGCTCGGTTCCATGATTTCAATTGATGTCGCGCTCGCCGCGCAAGGACCGGGCGGCGGCATGGGGACGGCGAGCCATCTCACGCAAATGCTGATGGCGCTCGCGGTCTATGGAACGATGGGAGCGATCGCAGCCGTCGCGCTGATCAGTGCGACGCGCCGACGTCTGCGCAGCTAGCCCGGACGCCAGAAGCAGTTCATGCGCGGCGTGATCACGGTGCCGCTTGGCCGGTGCTCCTGCACATAGGTCGCGGTGCAATCGCGCACGGCGTTCGGGCCGGGATTGTAGCGCGGGATCACATCCGGTTCCCAATGATCGGGCCGGGAGCGGTAGATCGGCACGCGCTTCAGGTGGCGGCGCTCGACGACGCGCTCACGCACCGGAGCCGGCTCACCGATGCGCGCTTCGGCTGCGGCGCTCTGCGCCCGCGCCTCGCCTACCGGGAGCAAGAGCCCGACTGATGCCGCCAACAGCGCTGCCGCCACGATCCTTTTCATCACGCCACCCGAGCCCCAATTATCGGCCGCACGGTCTCCCATTGCGCCGCTAAGGTCAACTGCGCTGGCGCCGCTGGAGGCACTCGCGCTAAAGGAGTGTCATGTGGACCACAGCAAAAGCCCCCTCGCTCGCCGAGATGGAGGCCATGGCGCACGAGGTTTTCGAGCGCCTGCCGGAGACGTTCCGGGCCCTCTGCGAGGGTCTGATCATCCGTGTCGACGACTTCCCGACCGACGAGGTGCTGGATGAGATGCAGGCCGAGAGCGAGTTCGACCTGCTCGGCCTGTTTCACGGCGTCGGCCTGCCGCAGCAGAGCCATGGCGACGTGGCCCGGCTCCCCAACCTGGTCTGGCTGTACCGCCGGCCGATCCTGGATTATTGGGCCGAGCACGACGAGACCCTCGGCCACATCGTCCGCCACGTGCTGAT
Organism: Bradyrhizobium viridifuturi; assembly: GCF_001238275.1. Lineage (GTDB taxonomy): Bacteria > Pseudomonadota > Alphaproteobacteria > Rhizobiales > Xanthobacteraceae > Bradyrhizobium > Bradyrhizobium viridifuturi. The sequence goes on along the minus strand of NZ_LGTB01000056.1, from coordinate 35,509 downwards.
CCACGAGATCGGGCACCATTTCGGCCTCTCCGACGCCGATATGGAGGCGATTGAGGCCGATGCGGGGTAAGGCGCTTTCGAGCGAAGTGGACCCCCGGTTCGCGTGACGAAAGCGCGTCAAAACATGAAGCTGGAGCCCATTACGCTTCCATTGGAGCGGAATGGGCTCCAGCTTTGCAGAAATGGCCCTTTTACCGCTGTCACATTCGCGATAAACATCCGGCCCCTACCCCTACTTTTGGCCCGGGAAGAGCACCGATGGATAAGTTCACCACGCTGGAAGGCGTCGCGGCACCGCTGAAGATCATCAATGTCGACACCGACATGATCATTCCGAAGCAGTACCTCAAGACCATCAAGCGCACCGGCCTTGGCAAGGGGCTCTTCTCCGAACAGCGCTACAAGGATGACGGCAGCGAGAACCCCGATTTCGTCCTCAACCAGTCCGCCTATCGCAACGCGAAGGTGCTGGTCGCCGGCGACAATTTCGGCTGCGGCTCGAGCGCGAGCACGCGCCCTGGGCGCTGCTCGACTTCGGCATCCGCTGCGTGATCTCGACCTCGTTCGGCGACATCTTCTACAACAACTGCTTCAAGAACGGCATCCTGCCGATCCGCGTGTCGCAGGAGGACCTCGACAAGCTGTTTGACGATGCCGAGCGCGGCGCCAATGCGACGCTGACCATCGACCTCCCCAACCAGGAGATCCGCGGTCCCGACGGCGGCAAGGTGAAGTTCGAGATCGATCCGTTCCGCAAGCACTGCCTGATCAACGGCCTCGACGACATCGGCCTGACGATGGAGAAGAAGAAGTCGATCGACAGCTTTGAGGCCAAGCTCAAGGAACGTGCCTGGGCTTGAGGCCCGGCGTATCATCGCGCCCCGGTGCCCTCAGGCGCCGGGGTTTTTCTTTGATCGAGCTCCGTTCCGATGAGATCGGAACGGTGCTCTAGGTTCTAGTTTTGACGCGTTTTCTTCACGCGAACCGGTATCCACTTCGCTTGAAAACGCTTTGGTCGTCCTGTCACGAACCTGCTGATGGCTGACACGCATGCTGCCTGACATCGTCACCTTCTGGCATGGCTCGATGGACGCGCTGCGCCAGACCTGCCTGCGCTCGCAGCTGGCGGCCGGGCACAAGGTCACCGTCTACAGCTTCGATCCTGTCCCCGGACTGCCCGATGGTGTCGGCAATGCCGAGGCCGAAGCGGTGCTGCCGCATGCGTTCTCGGAGCGGCTGCGTCCGGCCGAGCCGGACGGCTCGTGGCGCGACTGGACCATCCTGCAATTCAGCGACTTCTTCCGGATGCGGCTGATGAAGCAGCGCGCGGGCCTCTGGCTCGATGCCGATGTGCTGTTGCTCAAGCCCGTCGAGATCGATCCGGCAAAGCCCTATTTCGCCTGGGAGCGGCCGCGACAGCTCGGCAACTCGGTGCTGTATCTGCCGCACAACGATCCGATCGTGCGCGCGTTCGAGGCCTTGATGCAGCAGGACGAGCTGACGCCGGACTGGCTGGCGCTGCGCCACCGCCTGACCTTCGCGATACGCAAGCTGCGCGGCAAGTCCAGGCGCCTGTCCGACATCCGCATCGCGATCTACGGCCCCGCCGCACTCACCGCGCTGGCGCGCCGCGAAGGCGAGTTGCACTACGCGTTGCCGAAGCAATCGTTCTACGCGGTGCACGCCGAACCAAGACTGTTCTTTGAGCCGTCGGATTTTTCGAAGTATCTGAACGATCCCGGGATCATCGGTCTGCACATCTCGCCGAAGGGCCGCGGCAAGGAGGCCCCGATCCCCGGCAGCCTCTATGCGTGGGCGGCGGAGAGGTTTCGGCAGACCTGAGCCGATTTGATCTGCCGCAAGGCCCGGCTGCACGGCAGGCATCATAGTGTGGCGCCACTTTACATCAGAGGCGCCCATGACCACCGAACCTCGGTACCCTGTCGTTGAATATCTGGCCGATGTATTCGCCAATTGGCTGAAGCATCGGCGGGAGCTGGGTGAACTGCGCGAACTTGACGATGCAAGTTTCAGCCAGATCGCAGCCGATTTGCGGATCAGCCCCGATGACCTCACCGCGCTGGTGCGCCAGGGGCCGCACAGCGCCGATGAGCTGCCCAGGCTGCTCACGGCGCTCGGCATCGACCGGGAGAAACTCGCCCGCATCGAGCCACTGGTGCTGCGCGACATGGAGCGGGTCTGCAGCCTGTGCGGCCACAAGCGGCAGTGCGACCACGATCTCGCAGCCGGCAAGTCCGGCGCGCGCTATCAACAGTACTGCCCGAACGCCGCGACGATCGATGCGCTGGGTGAAGCTGCAGGCAACCCCACCTCCGGGTCCTGAGTGAATGTCGATGCTCAATCATAGCGCCGTCTGGCGCCGTGGATTGCTGGTCGCCATCATCGTGCTGGCGGCCCTCTTTCTGCTGCGCCTGCATCGAGCCGATGGTGCGGAGCAACCCACAGAGAGCATTGCTGCCGGGCATCGGTTGGCTGAAGCTTGGTGCAAGGAATGCCATGTCATCGGCACGATCGCGACCGGTGCGAAGAAAGTGCCGCCGGACTTCGTCGCCGTCGCCAACCGGCATTCGACGACTGCACTCTGGTTGAAGGTATTCTTGAAGACGAGCCATCCGAAGATGCCGAACATCATCGTCGGCCCAAGCGAGGCCGATGATCTCGTGAACTACATCATGAGCCTGAAGCGCGACTAGAGCGCGCCTCGTGGTCGATGGTCGTCAATGCCCCATCGCGGCGATCGCGTCGGCGATCGCGATGGTGCGCTTGGCTATCTCGGCGTGCAGGCGCTCCACCATGCGGCCGTCGAGCTGGATCGCGCCGCGCGAGGCATTCTCCGGCTGCGCGAAGGCGGCGATGATCTTGCGGGCCTCGGCGACCTCGGCCTCCGGCGGCGTGAAGATCGCATTGCAGGCATCGATGTGGCTCGGATGGATCAGCGTCTTGCCGTCGAAGCCGAGATCGCGGCCCTGCGCGCATTCCTCCGCGAAGCCGTCGATATTGCCGATGTCGCCATAGGGGCCGTCGAGGATCTCGAGGCCGTGCGCGCGGGTCGCCAGGATGCAGTGCGTGATCATCGGGATCATCGCCGCGCGTCCCGGCTTCATCCGGATCCTGGTCTCGCGCGCGATGTCGTTCGGCCCGAACACGAAGCCGGCAAGCCGGATTTCGGAATCCTTCGACGCCGCCGCGAGCTTGTCGGCATCCAGCACGGCGCGCGCGGTCTCGATCATGGCCCAGACCCGGATCGAGGCCGGGGCATTGATGTCGCTGAGGCGATCGGCGACGGCGTTGAGATCGTCGACGGTGGAGATCTTGGGAACCAGGATGCCGTCCGGCTGCGCCTTGCCGGCCATGCCGATGTCGTCGACCCACCAGGGCGTATCGAGCGCGTTGATGCGGATCAGGACCTCGCGCTTGCCAAAACCCTTGGCGGCGACCGCCTTGGCGATCTGCTCGCGGGCAATGGCCTTGGCGTCGGGCGCAACGGAATCCTCCAGGTCGAGGATAATACCGTCGGCCGGCAGCGTGCGGGCCTTCTCCAGCGCCCGTGCATTCGATCCCGGCATGAACAGCAGGCTGCGGCGCGGACGGGTCATCGGCATTCTCCTGCGGGCTTGGGCTCCGCCGCTGTCCATTGTTTGGGCATTGGGGCAGGAACCATCCTTCAACGCTGCCGTATCATCTCAGGCGGCACGCCGAAAGTCTTGTTCCCGTCATTGGCATGTGGTTAGCCAGAGGCCATGAAATTCTTTCCGAAGCAGTTGATCGACGGCTACCGGACCTTCGCGACCCAGCGGTTGCCGACTGAACAGTCGCGCTACCGGGATCTGTCGGAACGTGGCCAGTTTCCCGAAACCATGGTGATCGGCTGCTGCGATTCCCGCGTCTCGCCCGAGGTGATCTTCGACGCAGGCCCGGGCGAATTGTTCGTGGTCCGGAACATCGCCAATCTGGTTCCGGTCTATCAGCCCGACAGCAACGCCCACGGCGTCTCGGCCGCGCTGGAATACGCCGTGACCGTGCTGAAGGTAAAGAACATCGTGGTGCTGGGCCATGCCCAGTGCGGCGGCATCCGCGCCTTCGTCGACAAGATCAAGCCGCTGACGCCCGGCGACTTCATCGGCAAATGGATGCAGATGTTCATCAAGCCGGGCGAGGTGGTCGAGCAGCGCGACCATGAGAGCATGCAGGACTTCGTCACCCGCATCGAGAAGGCCGCAGTGTTCCGCTCGCTGGAGAACTTGATGACCTTCCCGTTCGTCCGCGAACGCGTGGAGAACGGCGAGATGCAGCTGCACGGCGCCTATTTCGGCGTCGCCGAGGGCTCGCTGTTCGTGCTCGACCGGGTCGCGAAGGAATTCATCAGCGTCACCGACGCCTGAAGGGCGGCGAGTAGCGCCTTCGGCTACGCCTCGTCGTGAGCGTTGCCCCAGCGATCGGACAACGCGAGCAACAGCGCCGAGATCACGAACACCAGGTGCACGGCGACCAGCCAGGTCATCCGCGTCGCATCGAACGCGGCATCGATGTTCAGGAACGCTTCCAGCACGTGGATCGCCGAGATCGCGACGATCGATGCCAGCAGCTTCTGTTTCAGCCCGGCAAAATCGATCTTGGTGATCCAGATCGGCCAGTTCGGGTTGCCCGACGTGTCGATGCGCGAGACGAAGTTCTCGTAGCCCGAGAACACCACGATCAGAATGAGGTTGGCGACCAGTGTGACGTCGATCAGCGCCAGCGCATCGAGGATGACTTCGGTCGACTTGTAGCCCGACGCATGCAGCACGAACTCCCACAGCATGCGGGCGAATTTCAGCAGCAGCACGGCGAGCGCCACGACCAGGCCGACATAGAATGGCGCCATCAGCCAGCGGCTGTTGAACAGCACATATTCGAAGCCGCGCATGATGCGCGGCGTCGCCGGACCTGCTGGGGTGGGAGCCGCTTGTTCCGACATGGTGCCGCTCCCCCCGTTCGCTCTGCTTAAGCCGCTTTTTGCTTGGCCGTGATCAGCTTGCGGTTGATCAGGACCTCGGCGATCTGCACGGCATTGAGTGCCGCGCCCTTGCGCAGATTGTCCGACACGCACCAGAACGCCAGGCCGTTCTCCACCGTCGCGTCCTCGCGGATGCGGCTGATATAGGTCGCGTCCTCGCCGGCCGCCTCGTACGGCGTGACGTAACCGCCTGGCTCGTGCTTGTCGATCACGAGGCAGCCCGGCGCATTACGCAGGATGTTTCGCGCCTCGTCGGCGGTGATTGGATTGGCGAACTCGACATTGACCGCCTCGGAGTGACCGACGAAGACCGGCACGCGCACGCAGGTCGCGGTCAGCTTGATCTTGGGATCAAGGATCTTCTTGGTCTCCGCCATCATCTTCCACTCTTCCTTGGTGAAGCCGTCTTCCATGAAGACGTCGATCTGGGGGATGACGTTGAAGGCGATGCGCTTGGGAAACTTCTTATTGATCAGCTCGTCATTGGTGTAGACGGCCTTGGTCTGCGAGAACAATTCGTCCATCGCGTCCTTGCCGGCGCCCGACACCGATTGATAGGTCGACACCACGACGCGGGTGATCGTCGCCTTGTCGTGCAGCGGCTTCAGCGCGACCACGAGCTGCGCGGTCGAGCAGTTCGGGTTGGCAATGATGTTCTTCTTGGTGAAGCCCGCGGTCGCATCCGCGTTCACTTCCGGCACGATCAGCGGCACGTCCGGGTCCATGCGCCAGGCCGACGAATTGTCGATCACGACCGCACCGGCGGCGCCGATCCTGGGCGACCATTCCTTGGACACCGAGCCGCCGGCCGACATCAGGCAGATATCGATGTCGGAGAAATCATAGTGCTCGAGCGCCTTCACCTTCAGGGTGCGGTCGCCATAGGAGACCTCGATGCCGACGCTGCGGCGCGAGGCCAGCACGACGACCTCGTCGGCGGGGAATTTGCGCTCATCCAGAATGTTGAGCATTTCGCGCCCGACATTGCCGGTCGCACCGACCACCGCGACTTTGTAACCCATCGTTCACTCTCCGACGAAATATGCCCGTTCCCCCGCTGCTCGCGGAAAGGGAAGAGGCAGCGCTTCTATGCGAGAAACCCCGTCAAGACAACGTTGCGTAGCTTTGAGCGTTTTGATGCGTTTATTTCAGGCCGATTCGGCCGCATCCCATCATACGAGAAATCCGTCTGACCTGACGAGCTTCGTGGACGAGGTGTACGCCACGCTCTCCGGGCTGTTCGCCTATGCCATCGCGCTCGCGTTGTTCGTCGCCCTCGGCACCTATCTATGGAGGCAGCTGCCGGACGCAACGGCGGTAGCGGCACCCGCTGCCGCGGGCTGGAGCCTGGCCGGGCGCCAAACCCAGGCCTTCGCCACCAGCAAGCTAGATCAACGAGACAAAACAGAGGCTTACGAAGTCTTTCGGCATCCCGAGGGCGGCCGCAAGGACGTCTTCCACTGGACCGATGCCGATGGCGCACCGATAGCCGGGCTGGAAATCTACCGCCCTGGCGGCGAGTCCATGGGGTCCGCGGTCGCCGAGATTGCCGGACAGCTCGACCCGGGCGGCCTCCGCGAGCTCGAGGCCGCCGGCATCGTCGACAGCAAGTTCGGCAGCGTCACCCTGCTGCGCCCGGCGCGGCAGGACGGCAGCCGTGCCTGCCTCGGTTTCCTCAAGCAGGCCGACGCCCCCGATCTCAGGATTTCCGGCTGGACCTGCCAGGGTGCGAGCTTGCCGGCTCAGCGCGCCGCGATCGTCTGCATGCTGAACCGCCTGACCCTGCTGGCCGCAGGCAATGACCCGAGGCTCGCCGCGCTGTTTGCTCATGCCGAGCTCAAGCGCACCGACTGCGTTACCTCCGGGCTGCCCGCTTTGTCGGCCGACTGGGTGACGGGCAGCGAGAACCCGCTCCTGCGCGGCGCGCTTTGATGGCGAGACCGTGGCAAGGCACTGGTTTTCATGAAACTTTTGCGCTCGGACACGCATTATCTGGCCCGGTGTGGCGCAATTGACCTAGTGACGGCCTCCCCACCAGGGCTACAATGTGTTCCGAGTGATTTTGGCGGACGCGCCAGCCCCCGAAGGGGCCGTAATGACGAGGATGCGATGACCTTGAAACTCCCTGCCGCGAACAAGCTCGTGGTGTTGCTTGCCGCGGCTGCCGTCACCGCAACCGCCTTCGGCATGACCGCGGCCAGCGCGCAGAGCCAGACCCCGAGCAAGCGCAAGCAGCAGGAGCAGTATGACCGCGACGGCCGCCGCTATTACGGCGCGCAGGGTCCGAACCGGGTCTATCAGCAGGGTCCGCGTACCCGTGTTTACGTCACCACGCGCTCCTGGCTGGATGCCGGCACAGAGGTGCTGCCGGGCGACCGCAAGTTCAACGACTATGCCTATCCGCCGGATGTCGGCTATCCCTCGTTCGGACGCGAGAACAACAACCGGCCGATCGATCGCCAGCCGCTCAGCCCGCCGTCCGACCTTGGCGGCTATCCGCGGACCTTCCCGCTGTACTGAGATTTTCGGCAAGCAGCCGATACGAAAATGCCCGGCTCCGGCCGGGCATTTTTTTGAAGCAGTCATTCCGGGGCTCGCGAAGCGAGAACCCGGAATGACGCGTGTCAAACTTACGCGTGCAGCTTCTGCAATTCCTTCAGGATCGCCTCGCCCATCTGGCTCGTGCTGGCAGGCGTGGTGCCTTCCGACTTGATGTCGGCGGTGCGCAAGCCGCTGGCGAGCACGGCCGCGATCGCGGCATCGACCTTGTCGGCGAGAGCGCCCATGTCGAAGGAATAGCGCAGCGCCATGCCGAACGACGAGATCATCGCAATCGGATTGGCGAGGCCCTTGCCCGCGATGTCGGGCGCCGAGCCGTGCACCGGCTCGAACAGCGAGCGCCGCTTCTTGGTCTTCGCATCGACCTCGCCGAGCGAGGCCGACGGCAGCATGCCGAGCGAGCCGGTCAGCATCGCCGCGATGTCGGACAGCATGTCGCCGAACAGGTTGTCGGTCACGATGACGTCGAACTGCTTCGGTGCCTTGACGAGGTTCATGCCGCCGGAATCGGCGAGCTGGTGCTCCAGCGTGACGTCCTTGTATTCGCGCGCGTGAACCTGGGTCATGACCTCGTTCCAGAGCACGCCCGACTTCATGACGTTGCGCTTCTCCATCGACGTCACCTTGTTGCGGCGCTTGCGCGCCAGGTCGAAGGCGACGCGGCCGATGCGCTCGATCTCGTAGGTGTCGTAGACCTGGGTGTCGACCGCACGCTTCTGGCCGTTGCCGAGATCGGTGATGGTCTTCGGCTCGCCGAAATAGACGCCGCCGGTGAGCTCGCGGACGATCATGATGTCGAGGCCCTCGACCACCTCGCGCTTCAGGCTCGAGGCCTCGGCCAGCGCCGGATAGCACACCGCGGGGCGGAGGTTGGCGAACAGGCCGAGATCCTTGCGCAGCCGCAGCAGGCCGGCTTCCGGCCGCACCTCATAGGGCACGCTGTCCCACTTCGGACCGCCGACCGCGCCGAAGATCACGGCATCGGCCGCCGTGGCCTTGGCCATGTCGGCTTCCGAGATCGACACCTTGTGTGCGTCATAGGCGGAGCCGCCGACCAGGCCCCGCTCGGTCTCGAACTTGGCGATGCCCTGCGCATTCAGCCAGTCGATCACGCGCTGCACCTCGGCCATCACTTCGGGGCCGATGCCGTCGCCGGGGAGAAGCAGCAGTTTGTGGGTCGCCATGGTCGTTACCTCATTCAATCGGGCATGCCCGTCATCGTCTGGCGCGAGTGCTAAAACGCCCCGCACCGATTGGCAAGGCACCCTGAGCAGGGCCAAAATGGCCCGGAAAGAGCCAACCGCGCCTCAAGAAGCCAACAAGACGGACTCATGACCGCAGCCATTATCTACGCCTTCGCCTCGGCCATTTTCCTCGGTGCCGGGGTGGTGCTGGCGCAGCTCGGCCTGCGCACCGTCGAGCCGCTGTCGGGGGCGGCGATCAGCGTGCCCTCCTTCACCCTGCTGTTCCTGGTGCTGTCGCCGCTGATCCTGCATGGCGAGCCGGTGGTCTGGCGGGCCCTGCCGATCTTCGTGGCGATCGGCCTGTTCTTCCCGGCCTCGCTGACGCTTTTGACCTTTGCGTCGAACCGGGCGCTCGGCCCGGTGATCACCTCGACGCTGGGCAATCTGGCGCCGCTGTTCGCGGTCACCGCGGCCGTGGTGCTGCTGCACGAGCCGCTGCAGCCGCAGCAGCTCCTGGGCCTCGTCGTCGCGGTCGCGGGCGCTGCCGTGATCACCGTGACCCGGCCGCGCGACCTCGGGCATTGGCGCAGCTGGGCGTTGCTGCTGCCGCTCACGAGTGCGCTGGTGCGCGGCATCTTGCCCCCGATCGCCAAGCTCGGGCTTGCGGTCTGGCCGAGCCCGCTATGGGCCTGCCTGATCGGATACGTGATGTCCTCGCTGGTGGTGCTGACCGTGCAGCGGATCCGCAAGGGCAGCTTCAGGGTGCAGGCACCGCGCGAAGGCCTGTTCTGGTTCGCGCTGACCGGGATCAGCAACGGGCTCAGCGCGCTCAGCCTGTTCGCCGCGGTCCGTAACGGCCCGATCACGCTGGTGGCGCCGCTCGCTGCGATCTACCCGCTGGTGACCGTGGCGATGAGCGCCGTCATGCTCAAGCACGTTGAGATAACGGCGCGGATCGTCGCCGGAACCCTTTTGACAGTCGTCGGCGTCGCGCTGGTCCTGATCGCCTGATTGCCCGATACGCAAGACAGTGTTGCGGCCTCCAGTGGTGGGCAGGAGCGCCGCGGCCTGCCACAATGCCGGTATTGCCGGAGTGAATTGTGAGAGCCCCCACCCCATCCTACCCGCACCCCGCGCGGCTGATCCTGATTCTATCGCTTGCACCGACGGTCGGCCTCGGCATCGGCCGTTTCGCCTATTCGCTGGTGCTGCCCGATATGCGTGACTCGCTGGCGTGGTCGTATTCGGCCGCCGGCTTCATGAACACGATCAATGCCGCCGGCTATCTGGTCGGCGCGCTGTTCGCCTCGCGGCTGATCCAGCGCTTCGGGCTCGCCACATCGGTGCGCTGGTCGACACTGGCCTGCGTGCTGTCGCTGGCACTTTGCGCCATCTCGGGCAATTTTGCCGTGCTGAGTTTTGCCCGCCTCCTGGTCGGCTTTGCTGCCGCAATCGGCTTTGTCGGCGGCGGCGCGCTCGCGGCAACCATCGCGCAATCGCGACCGGAACGCGCCAACTTCCTGCTCAGCCTGTTCTATGCCGGGCCGGGCATCGGCATATTGGCATCCGGCCTGATCGCGCCCTTCGTGCTGCAAGGCTTCGGCGCCGGCTCCTGGTGGATCGTGTGGTGGGCGATGACCCTGCTCTCGGTGATCATGACGGTGCCGCTGCTACTTGCGCCATTCCACGCCGACGCGATCGCCGGCGGCATCGTGCGGACCAAATTCGCCGTGAGGCCGGTCCTGATCTACCTCGCCGCCTACTTCCTGTTCGGCGCGGGCTACATCGCCTACATGACCTTCATGATCGCCTATGTCCGCGATGGCGGCGGCGGCGCGGTGGCGCAGTGCGCATTCTGGAGCCTGATCGGCGTCAGCGCATTCGTCACGCCATGGGTGTGGCGGCGGGTGCTGGCGCTCGACCGCGGCGGGCTCGCCACAACAATCATTCTCGGCGTCAACGCGCTCGGCGCCGCTCTGCCGATCTTCGGCCATTCGCCGCTGCTGCTCGGGATCTCGGCGCTGGTGTTCGGTGTCGCGTTCTTCGCCGTGGTCGGCTCGACCACCGCCTTCGTGCGCCTCAACTATCCGCCGGAAGCCTGGCCGACCGCGATCGCGGCAATGACCATCGCCTTCGGCATCGGCCAGACGCTCGGGCCGATCGTGGTCGGCGCAATCACCGACGCGGTCGGCAGCCTGTCATTCGCGCTGAACGTCTCGGCCGCGATGCTCGCGCTCGGCGCGCTGCTGTCGGCGTTTCAGAGGAAGGTGGGGCCGTAAGCCTGCGCCGGGACGACGGCTGCTAACTCCCGCTAAACGAATTATACCCCTGGTCTTCCCAGTAGCCGCCCTTGTAGTCGTTGGTGACTTCCATCGAGAGCACGTATTTCGGGTTCTTGAAGCCGAGCTTGGTCGGCACCCGGATCTTCATCGGGAAGCCATAGGCGCGCGGCAGGATCTCATCGGCGAATTTGAACGTCATCTGGGTCTGCGGATGCAGCGCCGTGCGCATGTCCAAAGGCGAGTTGTAGCCGTCCTTGTCGGCACACTGGAACCAGACATATTTGGCGCGGGTGTCGGCGCCAATGATCTTGAGGAAGTCGCGCAGCGGCGTCCCGGTCCAGCTGCCGATCGCGCTCCAGCCCTCGACGCAGATGTGGCGCGTCACCTGCTTGACTTGCGGCAGCTTGTACAATTCGTCGAGCGTCCACGCCTTCTTGTTGTCGACCAGCCCGCGCACCTCGAGCTTCCAGTCCGCCGCCGCGATGACGGGGGCATCGTCGAGGTCGTAATAGGCGTTGAACGGGAACGGCTTGGTGATCATGCTCTCGGGGAAGGTCGGCGCCAGCGCGTCCGGATTGAACATCCAGGCCTGCACCGCGTCGTTGAACTTCGAGACCTTCTTCAGCAATTCCTCCGCCGACGAGGAATCGACCACGTCGCAGCCGGTCAGCAGCGTCAGCGCGCCGAGGCTGGTGCCGGCCGTGATGAAGCGGCGGCGCGTCAGCTCTGGCATCGTCTTCACCGCATCGCGCACCAGCAGCTTCCTGTCGACGCCGGGAATCAGGAGTTTTCTGAGACGACCCATAATACCCTCCGTCAGCGTCCGATGATCATGGCGCGCAGGCTCTTCGGCACCAGCAGCGCGAGCGCGACATGGATCACCAGGAAGGCGACGATCAGCGCCATGCAGGTGAAGTGGACATAGCGGGCGATGTCGTAGCCGCCGAACAGCGACACCAGCCAGTGCAACTGCACCGGCTTCCACATCGACAGGCCGGACAGCACGATCACGACGCCGACGGTAATGATGCCGGCATAGAGCAGCTTCTGCACCGAGTTGTATTTGCTGAGATCGTCATGCGACAGCTTGAAGGTCAGCGCCGCCTTGGTGTCGGCAATCACGCCGCCGGGGGTGATCGGCAGCAGCTTCCTGCGGAAGCGGCCGGTGGCGAAACCCAGCGCCAGGTAGGTCAGGCCGTTGACCATCAACAGCCACATCGCGGCGAAGTGCCAGAGCAGCGCGCCGCCGAGCCAGCCGCCGAGCGTGATGCTGCGCGAGAAGGTGAAACTGAACAGCGGCGAGGCGTTGTAGATCTGCCAGCCGGACATGATCATCAGGATCATCGCGAAGGCGTTGGTCCAGTGCACGATCCGGACCCACACCGGCTGGATCACCTTCACCGGTGTTGCGGTCTCTGCCTGGTGGTCGCTGACGGCAAGGCTCGTCATGAAAGTTCTCTGCTCGTGGTCGTTACCGGCTTATACGCCGGGAACCGGCATTCCGTTACAGGGTCGGGCATCATCAGTTTGATATTGGCCACTTCATGTGGTCACAAAAATGCGAGCCGGGGCGAGGCTCCGGCTCGCGATCTCGTCGGACCGGTCAGGGACTAAACCGGGCGGCCGGGTGTTACGACGCCGGCATCAGCACGGTGTCGACGACATGGATGACGCCGTTCGACTGGTTGACGTTGGAGATCGTCACCATCGAGGTGCCGCCCTTGGCATCGACGATCCAGACCTTGCCGTCCTGCCGCTTCACGGTCAGCTGCTCGCCCTCGGCGGTCTTCAGCATCTTGCCGTCGGTGAGGTCGGAAGCCTCGAGCTTGCCGGGCACCACATGGTAGGTGAGGATCTTGGTCAGCGTCGCCTTGTTCTCGGGCTTCACGAGGCTATCGACGGTTCCCGCCGGCAGCTTGCCGAACGCGGCGTTGGTCGGCGCGAACACCGTGAACGGGCCCTTGCCTTCCAGCGTGCCGACCAGGCCGGCGGCCTTCACCGCGGCGACGAGGGTGGTGTGGTCCTTCGAATTGACGGCGTTCTGGATGATGTTCTTGGACGGGAACATCGCGGCGCCGCCGACCATCACGGTCTTTTCTTCGGCGCGGACCGGCGCGATGACGGTGGCTGTGATCGCGAGCGCGCTGAAGGCGGCGGCAGCGAGATAGGCAATACGCTTCGACATGATTTCGTCTCCCAATGGGTAATCTGGCCGGCGCGTCTCCGCCGGCGATGAAGGGGCAACAACGGCGCGGGTTGGTTGATGCAAGCGCCGTCGTTGAGCTGAGCTACGCGAGGTTTTCCGGGCGGTTTCCGGAAATAATTCTTTGTGATTCCTGAAACCGGCCGCGCCGCGCTCCGTATGCGCGAGGCTTCGCGCAACCCATCCCGCATTCCATTCAACGGAATGGACGCGTGCGCTGCCGCGAGCAATTTGCTTGCCGCCATTGTTCGATTGGTTCAGCCTGAGATTGCGGCGCAGCTTCGCCGCAGGCGGTCGTGGGGATGCCGGTCATGAGCAGCATTACGGCGGATGGGCGCGCCGCGCCCATGGTGAACGATGCCGACAGCGACGTCGGTCCGCTCGAACAGAAGCATCTGCAATACGCCAACTACCGCGCCGTCGCCGGCAGCACCGAACTCACGAAGACCCATTGGCACATCGCCACCGCCAACGCGCTCGGCTGGGGCTTCGACGGCATGGACGGCGTGATCTTCGCGCTGATCTCGCCGATGGTGATCAAGGAATTCCAGCTCACCCTGCCGGAGTATCGCTCCGGCATGCAGATCGCGCTGTTCGTCGGCATCGCCGGGCTCTATTTCTGGCCGTGGCTCGCCGACCGCTATGGCCGCCGCACGCTGCTCGCGGTCAACATCGCGCTGTTCTCGCTGCTGATGCCGGTCGCGGCGCTGTCGCCGACCTTTGCGGTATTCGTGATCGCGCGCTCACTGCTGTTCTTCGCGCTGAACGGCGAATGGTCGCTCGGCTCGATGCTGGTGGCCGAGACCTGGCCGGCGCGACTGCGCGGCCGCGTCATCAGCATCACCCGCTCGGCCTGGTGTCTCGGCGCCACGCTCGCCGGCGCGATCAGCGGTCTCGTCGCCGCCAATTTCGGCTGGCGCATCGCCGTGATGGTGCCCGGTGTGATCGCGCTGCTGGCGATCTATATCCGCTCGACCTGTCCGGAATCGCCCTATTGGGTGCGCTCGCAGGACCGCAAGCGGCGCATCTCGGAGACGCTGGCGCGCGGCGGCACCGTCAGCGACGACGACCGCAACTGGTTCACCAAGGCCAAGTCGGTCGGCATCAGCCAGGTGTTCATGCCCGACGTGCTGCCCTCAACCCTGGTCGCACTGTTCGTCGCCTGCGCCTCGACCTGCATCTACGGCACCGTCGCGCCTGGATGCCGCTGTACCTGTCGACCGAGAAGCGTTGGTCGACCACCGAGTACAGCCTGTTCTACGTGTTCTACGGCCTGTGCGGCTTCCTCGGCCTCTGCCTGGTCGGCTGGCTGATCGACAAGATCGGCCGCCGCCGCACCTTCATCGTGACCCTGATCGAGGGCGCGATCTTCATGACGCTCTGGGTCTATTCGGAGGATCGCGTCCTGCTGTGGACGTTCGGGCTCGCCTGGTGTCTCGGCTTCCTCGGCTTCTGGGGCCCGAGCACGACGCTCACCGCTGAGATCTTCCCGACCCGAATCCGCGGCGCCGCCAACGGCGTGGTCTGGGCGATCGCCTATTTCGTCGGCTTCGTGCTGTTCCCCTTCGTCTCGATCGCGCTCCAGCAGCACACCGGCTCGTTCGCGCTGGCGTTCCTCTGCATCCCCGTGCTGATGATCGCGATGGCGATCGGCGTGTTCCTGTTCGTGCCGGAGCATACCGGCAAGGAGCTGAACGAGATCAGCGAGTAAGGTAGAACCACCCACGCCGTCGTCCAGGCGAAGCCAACGGGTCGGCGCGAAGCGCCGCCCGATGACAGGCTCCGCGCGAGCCGGGACCCATAACCACGAATGGTCGTTTTTGCGCGAACTGGGGCTCCAGCGTAGGCTAGCCACCAACGCCGGTGTTATGGGTCCCTGCGTTCGCAGGGACGACCCGTTGAGGGAGCTCGGCCTAATCCCGGTTCGCCGGCGTCTGGATGAAGCCGCGGTTGTGGGTCGGGCTGATCAGGATCTCGTTCATGCAGACCCGCGCCGGCATGCTGGCGACGAAAGCGATGGTGCGGCCGCAATCCTCGGGCTGCAGCATCTTGGCCTGCTCGGCCTCGCTCGGCACCACCGGCCGCTGCTTCAGGATCGGGGTTGCGACCTCGCCCGGCGATAGGCAGCAGGCGCGCAGGCCGTTGACGCATTCGTCCATGTTGAAGGAATGGGTCAGCGCCAGCACCGCGTGCTTGGTCGTGGTGTAGGCCGGGCCCGGCATCTTCGAGACGTGACGGCCGGCCCAGGAGGCGACGTTGATGATGCAGCCGTCCTGCTGCTTGCGCATCGTCGGCAGCACCGCGCGCATGCAATAGAGCACGCCGTTGAGGTTGACCTCGACGAGCTTGTCCCAGCCTTCCAGTTCCATGTCGGCCCAGCTGCGCTTCGGCACGTTGATGCCGGCGCTGTTGACCAGGAGATCGATGCGGCCATGCCTGGCGACGATCGCCTCGGCCGCCTTATTGACGTCGGCCTTGTTGCTGACGTCGAGCGGGATCGCCTCCGCCTTGCCGCCCTTTTTCGTGATGTTGGCGACCACGCGGTCGAGCTCTTCCTTGCGGCGGCCGGAAACCACCACCGTCCAGCCGTCCGCAGCCAGGAATTCCGCCCCGGATTCACCGATTCCCGTTCCACCGCCGGTGACCCAGGCCACGCGTTTCCCATGATTTGTCATGCAAACTGTCTCCGTTGCTTTCCGAAGGGCGTTTTTGCTAATCCAGCCGGACTGTTACCGGCGCTTTCGCCCCTCAGGGGATGTTGCATGAACACGACCACCAACGCCAACCTGTTTTCCCGCCTGTTCGACGGCCTCGACGATCCCAACCGGCTCGCGATCGAGCAGATCGACGGCAGCCGCATCTCCTATGGCGATCTGATCGCGCGCGCCGGCCAGATGGCGAACGTGCTGGTTGAGCGCGGCGTCAAGCCGGGCGACCGCGTCGCGGCACAGACCGAGAAGTCGGTTTCGGCGCTGGTGCTGTATCTCGCCACGGTGCGCGCCGGCGGCGTCTATCTGCCGCTCAATACCGCCTATACGCTGAACGAGCTCGAATACTTCATATCGGACGCCGAGCCGGCGCTTGTGGTCTGCGATCCCGCCAAGCTTGACGGCATCAAGGCGATCGCCGCCAAGGTCGGCGCGAAGGTCGAGACGCTCGATCCAACCGGCAAGGGCTCGCTCACCGAAGCCGCCGACAAGGCGCCGAAGGACTTCGCGACGGTACCGCGCGAAAACAACGACCTCGCGGCGATCCTCTACACGTCCGGCACCACCGGCCGTTCCAAGGGCGCGATGCTGTCGCACGACAATCTCGCCTCGAACTCCTATTCGCTGGTCGACTACTGGCGCTTCACCGACAAGGACGTGCTGATCCACGCGCTGCCGATCTATCACACCCACGGCCTGTTCGTGGCCAGCAACGTGACGCTGTTCGCACGCGCCTCGATGATCTTCCTGCCGAAGTTCGATCCGGACGCGATCCTCAAGCTGATGGCGCGCGCCACCGTGATGATGGGCGTGCCGACCTTCTACACCCGCCTGCTGCAGAACCCCGGCCTGAACAAGGACGCCACCAAGCACATGCGGCTGTTCATCTCGGGCTCCGCGCCGCTGCTCGCCGACACCCATCGCGAATGGTCGGCGCGCACCGGCCACGCCGTGCTGGAACGCTACGGCATGACCGAGACCAACATGAACACGTCGAACCCCTATGAGGGCGACCGCGTGCCTGGCGCAGTCGGCTTCGCGCTGCCCGGCGTGACGGTGCGGGTCACCGATCCCGAGACCGGCAAGGAGCTGGCGCGCGAGACCATCGGCATGATCGAGGTCAAGGGTCCGAACGTGTTCCAGGGTTACTGGCGGATGCCGGAGAAGACCAAGGCCGAATTCCGCGCCGACGGCTTCTTCGTCACCGGCGACCTCGGCAAGATCGACGACAAGGGCTATGTCCACATCCTCGGCCGCGGCAAGGACCTCGTGATCTCCGGCGGCTTCAACGTCTATCCGAAGGAGATCGAGAGCGAGATCGACGCCATGCCGGGCGTGATCGAATCCGCCGTGATCGGCGTGCCGCATGCCGATTTCGGCGAGGGCGTCACCGCCGTCCTGGTTTGCAACAAGGGCGCCGATGTCAGCGAGGCCTCGGTGCTGAAGGCGCTCGACGGGCGGCTCGCCAAATTCAAGATGCCCAAGCGCGTCTTCGTGGTCGACGAATTGCCGCGCAACGCGATGGGCAAGGTGCAGAAGAACATTCTGCGCGATACGTATAAGGGTATCTATTCGAAGGCCTGAGGAAAGCGGGATTTCGCGAGGGAAGGATGAACCGCGAGTATGCCGAGAAGATCTGTCTGCAGGTCTTCGATGCTTTGGACGCAATTTACGAGGCTGAAAGGAACATCGCAGGGCTTGGCAAGCAGGAACGGATTCGATTCCATGCTTCGGTTCAGGCGGTCATTGCGGATCTTGAGGACAAGCTTCTCTTTCCGATTTGCGAGCAGTATCCGGATTTGCTTCCACCCACGGAGGAACAGAGGCCACGCATACTTTGCAGCGAATTGACATGGAGCGAGGTGAATCTTCCGTCTTCGGACCGAAGATCAACTCGACGAAGTCATCATGTCGCTTTTGAAGCCGCGGTGGCGGAAGGTCGTGTGGTTCGTGACCATTGCAGAAGAACGCTACAAGGAACCTGGCTGGGCTATCAGTCATGAAGCGACCGCGGCGCGCTTGAAGGTGCTCTCCGATATGGATCGTATCGAAGGGGGTCGGCGATATGCGGTGCTGGGGCAATAGCGAGGTCCGGTTGAAGGACTGAGTGCGGTTAATGCCCGCCCAGCAGGCTGATCACGAACCGTCCGCCGACGATGAAGAGATAAGCCCCGAACGCCACCTCCAGCGCGCGCTTCGACAGCGCGTGCGCGATCCTCACGCCGAGCGGGGCGGTGACGAGCGTGGTCGGCATCACCAGAAGCGCGCCGATCAGGGAGACGTAGCCGAGCGCGAACGGCAGTTGCAGCGCGGCAACGTCCGGAAAGCGCGCGGCGCTGGCCAGCCGGCATAGACATAACCCAGTGCGCCGGGGATCGAGATCAGCACCGCGAGCGCGGACGAGGTCGCGACCGCCTGATGGATCGGCCGGCCATAGAACGTCATCAGCAGATTGGCGAACAGGCCGCCGCCGATGCCCATCAGCGTCGACAGCAGGCCGACGAAGAAACCATAGACGCGCATCAGGAAACCTTTCGGCACGTCGTCGCCGAATTTCCAGGTCTCGCGCGCCAACAGCAGCCGCGCTGCCGCCGACCAGGCCACCATCACGAACACGATCTTGAACAGCCGCTCCGGCGCGAAGCGCGCGGTGACGCTGCCGGCGGCAACGCCGATCATGATCGGCAGCCACCAGCGCTTCAGGATCGTCATGTCAACCGCGCCGCGGCGATAATGGGCGCGGAACGAGCTCAGCGAGGTCGGGATGATGATGGCGAGTGAGGTGCCGATGCACAGCGGCATCCGCACCTCGAGCGGGACGCCGGCAAGGCGAAAGCATTCGTAGAACACCGGCACCAGGATCGCGCCGCCGCCGATCCCGAACAGGCCGGCGAGAAACCCGGACAGCGCACCGACCGCGATTAGCAACAACGCAAGCTCGAGCAATTCCCTGGGGTCGAGGCCGGCCATCATGTCCTTCGCAGTGTTCGTTGGGCGCCCATAGCGGATGCCGGGAGGCTGTTCGCGCAGATCAATAGCCCCTTTTGGGATTCGGGAGTATCTATGCTCTTGAGCAGGCTCTGTTGCGGATTGCGGAAGGATCGAGCGTGGACCAGCTTGCGGCGATGGCGGCCTTTGTCCGCGCGGTCGAGACCGGCAGCCTGTCGGCGGCGGCGCGGTCGTTGCCGAGCTCGCTGACTTCGGTGAGCCGCCAGATCAGCGCGCTGGAAGAGCAGTTCGGCACCCGCCTGCTGCTGCGCACCACGCGCCAGCTCGCGCTGACCGACGATGGCCGAATTCTCTACGAGCGCGCGAAATCGATTCTCGGCGAGGTGAGGGAGATGGAGGCGGCGCTGGCGCGGGACCCGCATCAGCCGTCGGGCCGGATTCGACTAAGCTCACCGAGCCTGGTCGGACGGCTCGTGATCGCACCGATGCTGGTCGAGTTTCTTCGCCGCTATCCCGCGCTGTCGGTCGACCTGCTGTTGATCGACCGCGCCGTCGACATGGTCGAGGAGGATATCCATCTCGCTGTCCGCATCGGCCGCTTGCGCGACTCGCAGCTCATCACGCGCAAGCTCACCGATTTGCAGATGATCGTGTGCGCGGCGCCGGATTATCTGGCTCGGCGCGGCGAGCCGCAGACGCCGGACGATCTTGCTGATCATGACTGCCTGGTGTTTTCCGATTCGCCCGGCAGCGCCGCATGGCGCTTTGCCGACGGCTCGAAGACGGGTCGCAAATTCCGCATATCCGGTCGGCTCTGGATGAATAGCCTCGACGCGGTGGTTGTTGCGGCGCGGGATGGTGCGGGCATCGTCCGTGTGCCGTCGTGGCAAGTGCAGTCCGATCTCGCGTGCGGCCGCTTGCGGCGCCTGCTGATCGACCATGAGCCGGCGCCGACGCCGCTGCATTTGATGCGTCAGCCGACGCGCCTCGCGTCGCCTAAGATCAGGGCATTCGTCGATTATCTGGTGGAACAATGGGGCAGGATCGACGCCTTCCGGACCCCGTCAACGGCCAGCTGAACGCGCCTGCCGCCCAAGCGAACGAAGATTCACTTCTTAGTTCGCTTAGCCTTGCATTTAGTATACCACGCTGCGGATCAACCAGAATTCGGCAAGTCTAACAATGAACTTCGGTTCGAGCGAAGGCTAATTGGCCGTTGCGCGGGGTGATCCTAGTCCGTAAATAGAACTCCTCTACCGCGTTCCCCGATGGGCCGGGCGCGGTCCCTCACAGCATAAAGCCCGCCGATGACCGCCAGGATCGAACGACCGCTTTCACCCCATTTGCAGACCTACCGGTGGACGCTGACGATGGCGCTGTCCATCGTTCACCGTGCCACAGGTTTGGCACTCTATTTCGGCACCCTGCTGCTGGCCTGGTGGCTGATCGCCGCCGCCTCCGGCCCCACCGCCTATGCCAATGTCCAGCCTTCACCGGCAGTGCGATCGGCAAGTTGATCGTGTTCGGCTACACATGGGCGCTGATGCACCATCTGTGCAGCGGCATCCGGCATTTCGTCTGGGATCTCGGCTACGGGTTCAAGGCTAATGAGCGCGAAGCGCTGACCTGGGGCGCGCTGATCGCCGGCATCTCGCTGACCGTGCTGGTCTGGATCATTGCCTATGCGGTTGGAGGTGGACGATGAGCGGCCCTTCCTCGATGCGCACGCCGCTGGAACGCGTCCGCGGCCTTGGCTCCGCGCATACCGGCACCTCCGATTTCTGGCGTCAACGCCTCACCGCGGTCGCGATGACGCTGCTGATCGTTCCCGTGATCGTCGTCGTGATCATGCTGATCGGCCGCAACCATGCCGGCGCAGCGCAGATCCTCGGCTCGATCCCGATCGCCATCATCCTGCTGCTCTTCATCGTCGCCAGCACCTGGCACATGAAGATCGGCATGCAGGTCGTGATCGAAGACTACATCCACAACGAGAAGCTGAAGATCGCCAGCGTGATGGCCAACAACTTCTTCTGCGTCGCGGTCGCATTGGCCTCGATCTACGCAATCCTCAAATTGTCATCGGGAGTTTGACCCATGGCCGGCGAAGGTAACGGCAAGGCCACCAACGGGAGTGGCCCGGCCACGAACGGCAAGGCCTATCCGATCCAGGACCACACCTACGACGTCGTCGTGGTCGGCGCCGGCGGCGCGGGCCTGCGCGCCGTGGTCGGCTGCTCGGAAGCGGGACTGCGCACTGCCTGCATCACCAAGGTGTTCCCGACCCGCTCGCACACCGTTGCGGCGCAGGGCGGCATCTCGGCCTCGCTCGGCAACATGCATCCGGACGATTGGCGCTGGCACATGTACGACACCGTGAAGGGGTCGGACTGGCTCGGCGACCAGGACGCGATCGAATACATGGTGCGCAACGCGCCCGACGCGGTCTACGAGCTCGAGCATTGGGGCGTGCCGTTCTCGCGCACCGAGGACGGCAAGATCTATCAGCGCCCGTTCGGCGGCATGACCATGGACTACGGCAAGGGCCAGGCGCAGCGCACCTGCGCCGCGGCCGACCGCACCGGCCACGCCATGCTGCACACGATGTATGGCCAGTCGCTGCGCCACGCGGCCGAGTTCTTCATCGAATTCTTCGCCATCGACCTGATCATGGACGACCAGGGCGTCTGCCGCGGCGTGATCGCGCTCAAGCTCGACGATGGCACGCTGCATCGCTTCCGCGCCCAGACCACGATCCTGGCGACTGGCGGCTACGGCCGTGCCTACGCCTCCTGCACCTCGGCCCACACCTGCACCGGCGACGGCGGCGGCATGGTGCTGCGCGCCGGCCTGCCGCTGCAGGACATGGAGTTCGTCCAGTTCCATCCGACCGGCATCTACGGCTCGGGCTGTCTCGTCACCGAAGGCGCCCGCGGCGAAGGCGGCTATCTCGTCAACTCCGAGGGCGAGCGCTTCATGGAGCGCTATGCGCCGTCGGCCAAGGACCTCGCCTCGCGCGACGTGGTCTCGCGCGCGATGACGATCGAGATCCGCGAAGGCCGCGGCGTCGGCAAGAAGAAGGATCACATCTTCCTGCACCTCGATCACCTCGATCCGAAGGTGCTGCATGAACGGCTGCCGGGCATCTCGGAATCGGCGAAGATCTTCGCCAATGTCGATGTCACCCGCGAGCCGATCCCGATCGTGCCGACCGTGCATTACAACATGGGCGGCATTGCCACCAACTATCACGCCGAGGTGCTGACCAAGCGCAACGGCGACGACAATTCGGTGGTGCCGGGCCTGATGGCGATCGGCGAAGCCGCCTGCGTCTCGGTGCACGGTGCCAACCGCCTCGGCTCCAACTCGCTGATCGACCTCGTGGTGTTCGGCCGCGCCGCCGCGCTGCGCCTTGCCGACAAGCTGACGGCGAACGCCAAGCAGCCGGAGTTGCCGAAGGACTCCGCCGACCTCGCGCTCGGCCGGCTCGATCACTTCCGCCACGCCTCCGGCGGCACGCCGACCGCGAAGCTGCGCGACAGCATGCAGCATGTGATGCAGAACAATTGCGCGGTGTTCCGCACCGGCGACGTGCTGCAGGAAGGCCAGAACCTGATCCACAAGGTCTATGGCGGTGTCGGCGACATCTCGGTCTCCGACCGCTCGCTGGTGTGGAATTCCGACCTGATCGAGACGCTGGAATTCGACAATCTGATCGTGCAGGCGGTCGTGACGATGGATTCGGCGGCCAACCGTACCGAGAGCCGCGGCGCGCATGCGCGCGAGGACTTCTCGGCCCGCGACGACAAGAACTGGATGAAGCACACGCTGACCTGGATCGACCCGGCCGGCAAGACCGCGATCGAATATCGACCGGTCCACGACTACACGATGACCAATGACGTGCAGTACATCCCGCCGAAGGCGCGGGTCTACTGAGAACGAAGGCGAGCAAGCATGGTTGAATTCGCACTTCCGAAGAATTCGAAGATTTCCGGCGGCAAGACCTGGCCGAAGCCGGCCGGCGCCACCGAGACCCGCGAATTCCGGGTGTATCGCTGGAACCCGGACGACGGCAAGAATCCGAGCGTCGACACCTACTATGTCGACACCCATGATTGCGGTCCGATGGTGCTGGACGGCCTGATCTGGATCAAGAACCACGTCGACCCGACGCTGACCTTCCGCCGCTCCTGCCGCGAAGGCGTCTGCGGCTCCTGCGCGATGAACATCGACGGCCAGAACACCCTGGCCTGCACCAAGTCGATGCACGATGTCGGCGCGGGCGGCGCGGTGAAGGTCAATCCGCTGCCGCACCAGCCTGTCGTGAAGGATCTGGTCCCCGACCTCACCAATTTCTACGCCCAGTATGCCTCGATCGAGCCGTGGCTGAAGACCACGACGCCGACGACCGCAAAAGGAATGGAGGCAGAGCCACGAGGACCGCGAGAAGCTCGACGGTCTCTACGAGTGCATCCTGTGCGCCTGCTGCTCGACCTCGTGCCCGAGCTACTGGTGGAACAGCGAACGCTTCCTCGGCCCCGCCGCTTGCTGCAGGCAACGCGCTGGGTCACGGATTCGCGCGATGAAGCGACCGGCGAGCGGCTCGACAATCTCGAAGATCCGTTCCGTCTCTATCGCTGCCACACCATCATGAACTGCGCCAAGGCGTGCCCGAAGGGCCTCAACCCCTCCGAGGCGATCGCCGAGCTCAAGTTCAAGATGGTCGAACGCCAGATCTGATCTGCCGCGACCGCGACTGGCGCTGCTGTTATGAGCCGCCAGTCGCCGTGGGCCGGATCAGGATATCGGCACCGACCGCATCGATCCCCGGCTTGCGGAGGTCGAGCACGACGTCGACGATGCTGTGATCCTCCGGATCCATCGTCACGGTGAAGCCGAGATCGCGGCACATCCCGATCATCGTGGTGTTCTCGGTGAGCACCTGGCCGGACAGCCGCTTCAGTCCCTCCGACTGCGCATAGTGGATCAGGAGCTGCATCAGCGCCCAGCCGAGCCCTTTGCCCTTGAGATCGGACTGCAGCAGGATCGCGTATTCGGCGTTCTCGTACAGCGAGTCCGAATGCAGCCGCACCGCGCCCATCATCTCGCCGCTCACTGGATCGAGCGCCACGAAGGCCATCGCGCGCGCATAGTCGAGCTGGGTGAGCCGCGCGATGAACGCGTGCGAAAATTCCTTCATCGCATGGAAGAAGCGCAGCCTGAGGTCCTCGGCACTCACGCGCTTGAAGAAGCCATCGACCATCGGCTCGTCCTCCGGCCGCATCGGGCGCACCGTGACGCGCGAGCCGTCACGTAACGCGAGCTCGCCCTCCCATTGCGACGGATAGGGCCTGACCGCGAGCCTGGTCTGGCCGGCGAACAGCCGGGTGGGCTTGCGGATCGCGACCCTCGCATCGAGCGCGAGCACGCCGGTCTCGTCCGCCAGCATCGGATTGATGTCGAGCTCGGCGACCTCGGGAATGTCGGCGGCCATTTGCGCCAACTTGACCAAGGTGAGCGGCACCAATTCGGCCGGGACGGCCGGCACATCGCCATAGCCGCCGAGCAACCGCGAGACACGCGTGCGTCCGACCAGCTCATGGGCGAGATTCATGTCGAGCGGCGGCAGCGCCAGCGCCCTGTCGTTGATCACCTCGACCGCGGGGCCGCCGCGACCGAACACGATCACCGGGCCGAAGGTCGGATCGTCGGCGATGCCGAGGATCAATTCGCGCGCAGCGCGCCGCACGATCATCGGCTGGATCGTCACGCCTTGCAGGATGGCGTCGGGCCGCGCGCTTCGTGCGCGCTTCAAAACCGTCCTGGCGGCCTCGATCACACTGTCCCTGGTGCGCAGGTCGAGGATGACGCCGCCGACATCGGACGCGTGCCTGATGTCGCGCGAGAACACCCTGACCACGATCGCATGTCCCTCGGCGAGGAATGGCGCCGCCATCTCGGCAGCATCCTCGGCACTGTCGGCGACCAGCGTCGTCACGATCGGAATGCGATAGGCCTTGAACAGGGCGACGATCTCGGCCGGATCGAGCCATGCCCGTCCTTCCGACAGCGCATTCATGACGACGTGCCGCGCCGCCGCCGTCTCCGGCGTGAACACCGACGCGACGCCGGGCGGGGTCGCCGCGAGCGCCGTAGAGGCCTCACGGTAGCGCACCAGATACATGAAGGCGCGAACCGCATCGTCCTCGGTCGGGAAATGCGGAATCCGCGCCGCCTCGAAGATCGCGCCGGTGCGCTCGTCGGCGCCGACCCATGCCGCGAGCACCAGTGCGGCGACTGCGCTGCGCTTGGTCCTGCGGTCACGCACGCATTGCGCCACGGCCTCGGCAATTCCCACGGCGGGCGCCACCGCGGTTTCCACATTCGCGACCAGGATGGCGTCGTTGTTGGCGTCATCGAGCAGCGCGTTGAGCGCCACCACATAACGGGCGGCATCGGCATCCCCCGCGATGTCGACCGGATTGGCGCACGACCAGCCCTGCGGCAGCAACTCATCGAGCCGCGCAATGGTCTGCGGCATCAGCGTCGCGGGAACGCCGCCGAGCTCGGCCAGCCGGTCGGTCGCGAGGATGCCGAGCCCGCCGCCATTGGTCAGGATCGCGAGCCGGTTGCCGCGCGGCACGAAGCCGCGGCCGAGCAGCTCGGCACAATCGAACAGCTGGCGAAGGTCGTAGACGCGCAGCATGCCGGCGCGGCGGAACGCGGCGTCATAGACCGCATCCGAACCGGCCAGCGCACCGGTGTGGGTCGCGGCGGCCTTCGCCCCCTGCGCCATCCGGCCGGACTTGACGACGATGACCGGCTTCATGCGCGCCGCGGCGCGCGCCGCCGACATGAACTTGCGCGCATCCTTGACCGCCTCGAGGTAGATCAGGATGGCGTTGGTATGATCGTCGAGCGCGAAATAATCCAGGAGGTCGGCGACGTCGACGTCGAGCTGGTCACCGATCGAGGCGATACCGGAGAAGCCGAGCCGCCGCTCCGCCGCCCATTCTATCATCGCCGACGCGACGGCGCCGGACTGCGAGATCAGCGCGACATGTCCATCGGGCGGCTGATGCGAGGCGAAGCTTGCATTGAGCTTGGCGCGCGGCACCATGACGCCGAGGCAATTCGGCCCGATCAGGCGCATGCCGTGCCGCCGCGCCGTCTGCCCTGCAAGCTCCGCAAGCGACCCCGCGCCGTAGCCGAGACCAGCCGACAGGATCGCGGCGCCGGCAACCCCCGCCAAGGCGGCCTCCGCCACGATCTCCGGGACCGCGGCCGGCGGCGCGCTGATGACGACGAGATCCGGAACGAATGGCAGCGACTTCAGGTCCGGAACGGTCGGCACGCCATCGACATCGGCATACTGCCGGTTGACGACGCCGACCTTGCCGGCAAAGCCGCTCGCCCTGACGTTTCGCAGCACGGCTGCGCCGAGCGATGACGGACGCGGGCTACCGCCGACCACCGCGATGCTTCGAGGCGAAAAGAGCCGCTCCAGGCCGTAGGTCGACATTGCATGGTCTCGCAGGGAACCCGAGGATGCGCGTGAGGCGCCCCCGGATGAACTCTACTTCGTCGTTCGGCCTGTTGCACCCATTGCCGCCACAACGGCTCTTATCAATGAAGGCCGAGCGCCTGCGCCAAATTGAAGGTCAGGAAGCTTGCGGCATAGGCCAGCGCGAGCATGTAGATGAACGTCACCACCATCCACTTCGCGCCGCCGGTCTCGCGGCGGATCACCGCGAGCGTCGAGGCGCATTGCGGGGCGAAGATGTACCAGACCAGGAGCGACAGCGCGGTCGCCAGCGTCCATTTCTGCGCCAGCACCTGGCCGATCTGATCGGCCGCCTCCTTGCCGCCCTCGATCGAATAGACGGTGCCGAGCGCGGCGACCGCGACCTCGCGCGCCGCCATGCCCGGGATCAGCGCCACCGCGATCTGCCAGTTGAAGCCGATCGGCCGCAGCAGCGGCTCGAGCGCGTGGCCGATCATCGCCGCGAAGCTGTAGTTGATCGCCGGCCCCTCGGCCCCGGCGGGCGCTTGCGGGAACGACGCCAGGAACCAGATCAGCACCATCATCGAGAGGATCGTGGTGCCGGCGCGATACAGGAACATCTTGGCGCGGGTGAATACGCCGATCGCGATGCTGCGCAGCCGCGGCATCTTGTAGTCGGGCAATTCCAGCATGAACGGCGCTGGCGCGTGGTCGCGCCACAGGAAGAATTTCGCGATCGCCGAGACCGTCAGCGCGCTGGTGATCCCAGCGGCATAGAGGCCGAACATCACGAGCCCCTGCAGATTGACGAAGCCCCACAGCGTGGTCGCCGGAACGAAGGCCGAGATGATCAGCGTATAGACCGGAATCCGCGCCGAGCAGGTCATCAGCGGCGCGATCAGGATCGTGGTCAGGCGGTCGCGGCGGTTGTCGATCACCCGCGTCGCCATGATGCCGGGAATGGCGCAGGCGAAGCTCGACAGCAGCGGAATGAAGGCGCGGCCATGCAGCCCGGCGCCACCCATGATGCGGTCCATCAGGAACGCGGCGCGCGCCATGTAGCCGAAATCTTCCAGCAGCAGGATGAACAGGAAGATGATGATGATCTGCGGCAGGAACACGATGACGCTGCCGACGCCCGAGATCAGGCCGTTCTGCAGGAAGCTCTGCAACAGGCCCCAGCCTGCGGGCATCAGGTCATGGATCAGCTGCCCGAGCGCGGCAAAACCGTCCGACAGCAGCTCCATCGCCGGCTGCGCCCAGGTGAACACCGCCTGGAACATCACGAACAGGATCACGGCCAGGATCACGAGACCCCAGACCGGATGCAGCACGACCGAATCGATCCGGTTGGTCAGCGTGTCCGGCTTGGTCGGCAGCGTCACCACCGCCGCGATGATGCGATCCGCCTCGCGCTGCGCCGCCTTGAGGTCGGCAATCGTCGGCGTCGTCCACTCGCTGGCCGCCGCCTCATGCGACTTCGCCAGGAATTCGTCGGTCCGCTTCAGGAGTTCGTCGACACCGCCCTTGCGAACCGCGACCGAGGTCACGATCGGCAGGCCGAGCTCCTGCGACATCCGATCGAGATCGATCGTCACGCCGCGCCGCCTTGCGATGTCGATCATGTTGAGCACGAGCATCATCGGCCGGCCGACGCGCTTCAGCTCGAGCACCAGCCGAAGGGTCAGCCGCAGATTGGTGGCGTCCGCAACGCAGAGCATGAGGTCGGGCACCGCCTCGCCGTCGAAGCGGCCGAGCACGATGTCGCGGGTGATCTCCTCGTCCGGGCTGCGGCCGCGCAGCGAATAGGTGCCGGGCAAGTCGAGCACGGTGACGCTGCGGCCCTCCGGCGTGACGAAGCCGCCGGATTTGCGCTCGACCGTGACGCCCGGATAATTGGCGACCTTCTGGCGGCTGCCGGTCAGGCTGTTGAACAGCGACGTCTTGCCGGTGTTCGGCGCGCCGACCAGCGCCAGGCGCAGGGATGCAGTTGTCATTCGACGATCACGGCCATGGCTTCGCTCCGGCGCAGCGCGATCGTGATGTTGTCGACGCGCACCGCGATCGGGTCCCGCCGGATCGTGCCTTCATGCAGGATTTCCACGCGCGCGCCTTCCACAAATCCCATCTCGACCAGGCGCTGCTCCAGCTCCTGCGGAGAGAGCGATGAGCCCGTCACGAGCGCATCGAGCCTGATGATCTTGCCGACAAAACCGCGATCCGCATGCCCGAGCCGGATATCGTGAAGAATGTCCTGGGAAGTGTCTGGATCGCCTGTCATGCGGCCTGTTTTTCAGCAGGTAGTCACAGGGTCAAGCATTTGCCCGTGAGAGGTTTTAGAACCCCTAAAAAGAGCGTCTCCGATCGTCTTCCCGGCCGATTTTCCGCTTGACTGCCGCGCTCCTGCTAACGAGGTCGTGATCCCCGCGGGCGGCGTGGCCGGCCCCGCCAGGCCGGCGGTCATCGCCCCGCCGCGCCGGGCCTGAGTTCGACCCGGCAGCCGACCGAGCGCCCCGAACCGACTTTCGTTGCCCGCAGACGCGGACGAGCTTCCGATACGGCGATCCGGGACGGGGATTTGCTTCCTCCGGCACAATGGTTTGCGTTAAGGTCTGCAAGGAGCCGGAGCGCCCGTGCCGACCGCACCACGCAATTCGCTGAGACTGCTGCAATGGATGATGGCTGGCTCGCTGGCCCTTCCGCTGGCGCTGTTCCTGTTCGCTTCGGCGATGTCCCGGATCTCGACCAGCGAGGCCGCCGACCAGGAAATCCAGCGGACCCTCGACGTCACCCATGAACACGCGCTCAAGGTGTTCGAGACCATCGACCGCAGCCTCGGCGAGGTCACCGAGGTCGTCCGCGGCATGAGCGATGCCGAGATCGTCGCGCGCGAGAAGAGCCTGCACGAGCGGCTGCGCCAGGTTGCCGAGACGCTTCCCCAGGTGAAATCGATCTGGGTGTTCGATGCCAGCGGCCATGCCCTGGTCAACAGCCTGGTGGAGCCGGCTCCCGACATCGATTTCTCGGATCGGGACTACTTCCGGATCCATGTCGAGCGCGACATCGGCACCTATATCGGCGAGGTCTTGACCCCGCGGCCGCCCTATCAGGGCGCGCGGTTCTTCAGCGTCGGCCGGCGCCGCAGCAACCCGGACGGCAGCTTTGCCGGCGTGATCCAGGCTTCGGTGCTTCCGGAGTATTTCGAAAACTTCTATGCGCGGATCGGCCGCGAGCCCGGCAGCTTCCTGGCGCTGATCCGGACCGACGGCGCGGTGCTGGCGCACTTCCCGGTCGTCGACCACGACGCCAGGTTCGAGCCGAGCGGGCCGCTCGGACAGCAGATGGCCGCCAATCCGCAGGCCGGCACCATGACGATCCGCTCCCCGGTCGATGGCATCGAACGGCGCATGCGCTATGAGCGGCTGGCCGAATACCCGATCTATGTCAGCGCCGGCCTGGAAACCTTGGCGATCCGGGCGCGCTGGATCACGACCATGGCCCAGCACCTGATCTTCGGCATCCCGGCCACCGCGCTGCTGTTCGGCTTGCTGGTGCTCGCCTATCAGCGAACCGAGCGCCTGGAGGAGGAGGCCAACAAGCGTATCGAAGCCGAGGAGGCATTGCGGCATGGCCAGCGGCTGGAAGCCCTCGGGCAACTGACCGGCGGCGTCGCACACGACTTCAACAATCTACTCACCGTGATCCGCGCGTCGGTCGACATGTTGCGGCGGCCGGACCTACCGGAGCCGCGGCGGCAGCGCTACATCGATGCGATCTCCAACACGGTGAACCGTGCCGCCAAGCTGACCAACCAGCTGCTTGCGTTCGCGCGCCGGCAAACGCTCAAGCCCGAGGTGTTCGATGCCTGCCAGAACGTCCGCACCCTAAGCGAGATGATCGCGACCCTGATCGGCTCGCGCATCGAGATCACGGCGCAGGTGCCGGACCAGACCTGCCTCGTCAACGCCGACGCCGGCCAGTTCGAGACCGCCATCATCAATATGGCGGTGAATGCGCGCGACGCCATGGACGGCGTCGGCCGGCTCACGATCGCGGTCCGCGCCGTGGACAATCTGCCGTCCGAGACCAGCACGCCGCCGAGCCCGCACGGCCATGTTGCGGTGTCGGTGGCCGACACCGGCGTCGGAATTCCGCAGGAGCTGTTCGGCCGCATCTTCGAGCCGTTTTACACCACCAAGGAGGTCGGTCACGGTACCGGCCTCGGCCTGTCGCAGGTGTTCGGCTTCGCCAAGCAGTCCGGCGGCGAGGTCACTGTGAGCAGCGAGGTCGGGAAGGGCTCGACATTCACGCTGTATCTCCCGCGCGTCGTCGGCAAGCACAGCGCGCAATCGCCGCTCATGGAGGATGCGCCTTCGGTCGATCCGACCAGCGCAACGGTCCTGATCGTCGAGGACAATGCCGAGGTCGGAAAGTTCGCCGCCGACACGCTGACCCAGCTCGGTTGCACCTGCGTGCTGGTGGAGAACGCCACCCACGCACTGGAGGAGCTGACCGTCGACCCCGGCCGGTTCGACCTCGTGTTCACCGATGTCGTGATGCCCGGCATGAGCGGCATCGAGCTTGCCGAGGAGATCCGCCGGCAGCGGCTCGATCTGCCGATCGTGCTCGCCTCCGGCTACAGCCAGGTGCTGTCGCAGCAGGGCAGCGGCGGCTTCGAGCTGCTGCAGAAACCCTATTCGGCCGAGCAGCTGGCGCGCATGCTGCACAAGGCCGCGCGCTCGCGCCGGCTGCGGCGGGATCAGGCGCCGGCGGGGTGAGGTGATTGCGCTGGCACAGCTCAGCACGCTTCGTCCGGTCATTCTGCATGCCTCGGAACCGCACTGGAACCTTGTGATTTCCCTCGCGTTGTCGCGCGATGGGTAAGGCTGAGGCAAAATCCGGATCGTCGAACAGGCCCTCGCCGGCCAAGGCCACCTTGCCTCGGAACGCGAGAGCGAAGCGCGGCAGTGCTGCGGACGGCAACGCTGCACCGAGCGGAGCGGACGACAAGAAAGCGGACGACAAATCGGAATTTGTCGAGGTCATTGCCGAAAACGGCGACCATGTCGAACCGCCGCCGCCTGAAATCCTCGAACCCGATCCCGAACTGTCGCCCGAAGAAGCCGAACAGGCGCGCAAAGACTATCTGCTGACCCGATTCTGGATCACCGCGCGCGGCTACTGGGGCCGCAATGGCGACCGGCTGGCGTGGCTGTTCACGATCGGCCTGCTGCTGCTGATCGTCGCCAACGTCGCCGTCCAGTACGGCATCAACGTCTGGAATCGCGCGATCTTCGATGCGATCGAGAAGCGGGATTCGGTCAGCGTCTTCCACCTCACCGCGATCTTCTTTCCGCTCGCGATCGGCAGCGTCCTGCTGGGCGTCGCGCAGGTATTCGGCCGCATGGGGATTCAACGGCGCTGGCGCGCCTGGCTGACCAACGCCGTGGTGTCGCGCTGGCTGGCGAACGGCCGCTACTACCAGCTCAACCTCGTCGACGGCGATCACAAGAATCCGGAATACCGCATCGCCGAGGATCTGCGAATCGCGACCGACTCACCGGTCGATTTCATCGCCGGCGTGACGTCGGCGCTGCTGTCCGCCATCACGTTCATCGTCGTGCTCTGGACGATCGGCGGCGCGCTGACGGTGACGCTGGGCGGCTCGTCCATCACCATCCCGGGCTTCCTGGTGATTGCCGCGATCATCTACGCCGCCATTGCGTCCGGCTCGATCATGGTGATCGGTCGCCGCTTCGTGCAGATATCCGAGGACAAGAACCAGGCGGAAGCCGAATTCCGCTACACGCTGACCCGCGTGCGCGAGAACGGCGAAAGCATCGCGCTGCTCGGCGGCGAGACCGAAGAGCGCGACGGCATCGACAGGACATTCTCGAACGTGCTGCGGCAATGGGCGCGGCTCGCCGGGCAGCATATGCGCACGACGCTCGTTTCGCAGGGATCGAATCTCATCGCGCCGGTCGTGCCCTTGCTGTTGTGCGCGCCAAAGTTCCTCGACGGCAGCATGACGCTGGGCCAGGTGATGCAGGCGGCCTCCGCCTTCACCATCGTGCAGACTGCGTTCGGCTGGCTAGTCGACAATTATCCGAGGCTCGCCGACTGGAACGCGTGCGCACGCCGCATCGCGTCGCTGATGATGTCGCTCGACGGGCTCGAGCGCGCCGAGACCGGCGACGGCTTCGGCCGCATCAAACGCGGCGAGACCGAGGGCGAGGCCATGCTGAGTCTCAACGACCTCTCGGTCACGCTCGATGACGGCACGGCCGTGGTCGGCGAAACCGAAGTCGCGATCGATGCGGGAGAACGGCTGCTGGTCGCCGGCGAATCCGGCACCGGCAAGAGCACGCTGGTCCGCGCCATTGCCGGCCTATGGCCGTGGGGCGGCGGCAGTGTCGGACTGCATGCGGACCGCCGCCTGTTCATGCTGCCGCAAAAGCCGTACGTGCCTTCGGGCACGCTGCGGCGGGCGGTGGCCTATCCCGGCGCGGCGGAGGACTGGAACGTCGAGCAGATCGGCGACGCCCTGCACAAGGTCGGCCTCGACCATCTGAAGGACAAGATCGAGGAAGACGCACCCTGGGACCAGACGCTGTCCGGCGGCGAGAAGCAGCGGCTCGCGTTTGCGCGCCTGCTGCTGCACAACCCCGACATCGTCGTGCTCGACGAGGCGACCTCCGCGCTCGACGAGAAGAGCCAGGACAAGATGATGGAGATGGTGACGGCGGAGTTGCCGAACGCGACCATCGTCAGCGTCGCTCATCGCGTCGAGCTCGAAGCGTTTCACAGCCGCAAGATCGTGCTGGAGCGCCGCAAGGGCGGCGCCAAGCTGGTCAGTGACGTCGACCTCATCCCGCGCAAGGGCAAGCGAAAGCTGCTCGGGCGCTTCCTGCGGAATCGTCGAGCTTCGGCCAAGGCCGCATAACGGGCGTTGGCGCTCCCGTCAAAACCGGCTATGCATGCGCCGCTTTTGACGAGGGCAGTGCGTGATCCCCAGCAACGACATTTCGCCGGCGCCGTTCGGCGCCCTGGCGCCCAATGCGGCGCAGGCCGCCATCATCCGGCTTGCGCATCGCACCGGATTGAGGCGCGGCGCGTTCCGGCCATGGCTGTCGCGGCTTGTCAATCTGCTCGGCGCGGGACCGCTCGATGTGACCTACCAGGGCGCATCGTTCCGCTTCCATCACCAGCACAGCGCGACCGAGCGCGGCGCGCTGTTTAATCCCGACTACAACCTCGAAGACTCGCGTTCCTGCGCCGCCATGTCGGCGCCGGCGGCACCTTCGTCGATCTCGGCGCCAATGTCGGCACCTATGCGCTGGCGCTGGCGCGCGATGTCGGACCCGATGGCAAGGTGATCGCGATCGAGCCGCATCCGATCACGCATGCGCGGCTCAAATTCAACACCCAGGCCTCAGGCTTTCCGCAGGTGCACCTGGTCGCCGCGGCCGCAGGCCCCACCGACGGCGAGCTGATGATCGAGACCGACGGCGACAATCTCGGTGCCAGCCACATCGTCACCGGCACGCCCACCGGCAAGGCATTCAAGGTGCCGTCGCTGCGGCTGCAACGCATCCTCGAGGAGGCCGGCGCTGACAAGGTCGATGCGCTGAAGATCGACGTCGAAGGTTTCGAGGATCGTGTGCTGGTCGGCTTCTTCCGCGACGCGCCGGAGCAACTGTGGCCGCGCGCGGTCGTGATCGAGCATCTGTCGAAGGACGAATGGACCGACGACTGCATTGCGGACATGCACACGCGTGGTTACGTCGATCAGGGCCGGACGCGAAGCAACACGCTGCTGGTGCGGAGCTGAGACTTGCGCGCGGCTGAGGCCGGTCGCACCGAACAATCTTCTCCTTCCCCTGAAGCCCCTTAAAAGGTGAGGTGAAGCGAGAGCGCGGATGCAACAAGGGAGGCTCGCGATGATCGACCATATCGGCTTTTCGGTCTCTGACTACGAACGCGCGAAGGCGTTCTACCAGACCGCGCTGGCACCGCTCGACTACGGCCTGATCATGGAAGTGCCTGCGGAAGTCACCGGCCACGCGCCGGCGGCAGGCTTCGGCGCCAACGGCAAGCCGGATTTCTGGATCGGCGGCGAAGGCGCGATGAACAAGCCGGTGCACATCGCCATCACCGCCAAGGACCGCGCTACCGTCGACGCCTTCTACAAGGCCGCGATGGCGGCCGGAGGCCGCGACAACGGCGCGCCGGGCATTCGCGCGCATTATCACCCGAACTATTACGGCGCGTTCGTGCTCGATCCCGACGGCCACAACATCGAGGCGGTCTGCCACGCACCAGGATAACGCCGGCAGGAACGGCGCGGCGCGCGATCCGTTATCGCTTCGAACGACAACGGAGCGATCAATGCACGCGACGCGACTTGGCATCGGCCACGGGGCCTCGATGTGATGCCGATCGAGCCCCCCCGAGATCCCGCCGGCGACGCCGAGCAATCCGAGCGAACCGCCGCCTGGGATTCCGCCGGGCAATCCGCAGCCTGAAATTCCGCCGCCCGTGCGCGAACCGGGCGAGCCGCCGCGGCCGGACGAGTTGCCCGGCAACACCCCCGACGAATCACCGGTGCGCGGGCCGCCTGGACCATCCGGCCCGCCGCCTGCGACAGATCGTCCGCCCGGGCGGTAAGTCACCCTCGCGCCTTAGTTCCAAATCGATTGCGAATGTGTCGAAGCGTTTCTTCTGAATGTCCAGTGAACAAAGACACATGCAACCCGTTATAATGTCGAAATAAACTTCGTCGATGATTCGGCGCTCGCCACAATCCGGCCTAACGGCTGGCAATTCATCGTCCTGCCGAATTGTTCGGCTCTCACTTTCTCTCCTGCCCAGACTTTCCGCCCCGGGGACTCCAATACCATGACAAAGCTTCGTCTCGTGCTGCTCGCCACGACTGCGCTGACGGTGATGCAATTCGCAACCTCCGCGTCGCACGCACAAACTTCGCCGCTGGTCGTCGCACAGGCGCAGCCAAAGGAAGAGCTCGGACCTGACGGAAAGCCGAAGCCGCGACCGGCACCGGGCGCTCCCGCCCATCCAGCGCCGCCCGCCGCTGCGCCGC
>NZ_LGTB01000055.1 GCF_001238275.1 Bradyrhizobium viridifuturi | reverse complement strand
CCCGGCCGCCACCGGGACCACCCGTCCGCCTGGTCCGGATCCACCTCCCGGCCCGGAGCCGCCGCCACCCGAGCCGCGGCCCGGCGTGCCGGGGCTCCTCACCGACGAGCCCGGGAACTTGGCAACCGATTGCACCGATTCGACGCGCAGCTCGCGGGTGCCCGTCAGCTGGGCGTTGACGACCACGCGCGTATCGGCCGCCGGCGCAAACCGCGAGTGGTCGCGTGCGACAAAGCCGGAGCCGAGCTGCAGATCATTGCCGACCCGCCGCACATAGGCCTCGATGAGCAGCCGCTTCGCGCCGGCAAGATCGGAGAAGTCGTCGGCGCGGCTGCGCGAGACCTGCATCACGCCCTGCGCGACATGGCCCTCGGCCTGTACGCGCTGGCCGGCCAGCGCCGCGTCGACGCCGCTGAGCTTGAGCCCGCCGATCCTTAAAGTCCCTGCGCGATCGTGCTCGAGCGGCCCGGCGACGCGCATCACAGCGTCATGACGCTCCTGCACCAGACTCGCGACGACGACGCCGTCGGTGCGACGCAGCCCGAACACGGCGACATGCGCTCCGACCTTCAGCCAGCTGTCGCGGCCGCTCCAGGCGACCTTCTGGCCGAGCACCGTCAGCTCGCCCGATTTCATCTGCTCCACCGGCCCGGTCACTTCGCTCGCCACGTCGATGCGCTTGGTCGACAGCGTGCCGCCGGCATCGCGCTCGGCCACCACGCGCGCGAGCTGTCCGATCCGCAGCGCCTTGGCGTTCGCCGTCTCGCCGTCGATCCGAACCGGCACGTCAGCCGCATAGGCGACGCGCTCGCCATTCACATAGATCGAGCCGAACCGCTGGATCACGCCGACGATGCCGGTGCCGCCGATGCCCTGGTCGGAGCCGGTGATCCCGGTACCGCCGATGCCCTGATCGTTGCCACGCTTCTTGACCTGAGCACCCGCGAGCGACGTGCCGGCGAGCCAGAACGCGGCGAGCAGCGCGCGGCGCGAGATGATGGGGCCGCTCATGTCGCGCCGCTTTCGTCTGAATCGTCATCGACGGGACCGTCCGGTCCCTCGCGATAGATGTAGATGCCGAAATTCCAGCGGTAGTCGCCGCCCTTGTCCTTGGCCAAAGCACGGTTGGCCTCGCGGTTGGCGACCTTCAGCGCCTCCATCGCAAGTTCGCGCGAGCGGCCCTCGAGCCGCTTGGCGAGCTTGGCCGACAGTCCGTCGTAATGCACCGCGCGTTCGAGGAAGCGCGGTGCCGCGGAGGACACGTTCATCTCGGCGGCTGCGACATGGTCGTGCAGATTGCGGCCGAGATAGTGCCATTTGCGGTCGTCGTCGCCATGCGGCACGAACGCCTCTTCGACCAGCATGATCTGGTCGCGGTCATTGATGGTGACGAGTTTGCGGTCGAGCCATTCGTCCAGCACCGCGCGCGGCCGCACGTCCTTCGTGATCGATTCGACCAGCGT
Organism: Bradyrhizobium viridifuturi; assembly: GCF_001238275.1. GTDB lineage: Bacteria > Pseudomonadota > Alphaproteobacteria > Rhizobiales > Xanthobacteraceae > Bradyrhizobium > Bradyrhizobium viridifuturi. The sequence goes on along the minus strand of NZ_LGTB01000055.1, from coordinate 51,672 downwards.
CTCGAACGACGGTGCGCCGCCATCTGCGGTACGCGGCAACGGCAGCGGATCGCCCTTCGCGTCGGTGAACTCGGGCGCGGCCAGCCAGCGCGCGATGATCGCGCTGGTACGCGACAGCGTCGCCGGCACCGCGTTGACCGGCGCACCCGCGCCGCGCAGCCGCGCCACCTCCTTGCGGTGGATGCCGGTCAGCAGGCTGACGCGGCTGTCGGTCTGCTCCTTGCCCTCGAGCGCGAAGTCGTGTTCGGCGACATTGACATAGAGCTCGCGCAGCAGCTGGGTCAGCGCCGGGAAGGTCATGCCGCCGCGGATGCAAAGCCGCACCAGCGGGCGCAGCATCCGCGCGAGCGGCGCGTGCAGCTTCGCTGCGGCGATCGGCGCAGGCGATCCCACCTTCGACTTCGGGGCCTTGGCATTCATGCCTAACTTTTAGCCGTCCCCTGCGTGGGATACAATCCCACCTCACTTGACGTGTGACATTTTCCCACTTATGGGAAACAAAGTCACCTCCGGACACAACGCCCGCTGGCGGGCGCGGCTGTCACGGTGGCCCGGCACAGCCGCCAATACGGACCGCTCCATGACATCACCCCGATTCGACCTTGCGATCGCGGAAGCCTGCCGGATCGCCCAGGTTCCTTACGAGGAGTTCGTGTCGACAGTGATGGCGGGCGGCTATCCCTGCCTGCCGGGCGTGGTGCCCGGAACGCCGCGCCGCTTCGACGAAACCGACCTGCTGGCGCTGTACATCTATGGCCGCCTGCTCGCGTTCGGCTTCGGCGGCCTGCGCGCCGGCGAATATGCAAGCCGCGCGCATGCCGGCCTCATCACAGAGCCGCGCGCAAATTCGATCTCGATCGCGCTGACATCGGATGGCGGCAAGCGTGTCGTCATCGAGCAGGATTTGCAGCGGCCGGCGGCCGCAATGCTGCCCGAGCGGATCCATTTCGACATCCCGGCCATCAGGCGCCAATTGCAGCAGCCGACCGAACGCAGCACCGCCGAGCCGGCCTGACGGCTCCGCCAGCAACTCCCGCATTCGCCCGATCGCCCGCGCAGTCGCGGCGCGACCGCGCGCCGTCATGCGTTCCGAATTCCCTCAAGTCCCTCCTCCCAAAAAAGTTGTCCCACCGCCTTACGTGGGACATAATCCCACATTTTAGTCCCGACGCCATTGACGTGTGAAATTTTCCCACGTATCCAGAAATCCATTCAGCAGGGAATCCGACGCAATGTCTCTTCGTTCGGCCCGCGACCCCGAATCCGCTCGGTTCGCCGCCATCACCCCCCGTTTCACCGCGCAGGCGCCGTTCTGCTTCACGCCGCAGGCATTCTCGTTCACGCCGCGGGCGGCCTGCGGTCCGATCGAGCCGGTGTTTCCGGCACTGCTGCGTTCGGCGGTATTCTTCACCGCGCTGGCGCTGCCGTTCGTCGTCGCCCTGTACGCAGCATGATCCGGATCGAGCCGCCCATGATGGTTCTCAACCAGCAGCCGACCCGGCGTCCGTCGGTGCTGCACATCTTCAAGGTCTACTACCCCGACCTGTTCGGCGGCACGCTGACGGTGATCCGCGACATCTGCGCCGGGTTGAAGGACACGTTCAACGCTGCCGTGCTGGTCTGCTCGCGCTCCGGCGGCGAGCGGCAGATCGTGGTCAATGACGTGGCCGTCGAGCGCGTGCATTCGTTCGGCGACGTGCTGTCGCTGCCGGCCGCGCCGACCTATCCGTGGCGGCTGTGGCGCCGCATCGCCGAACACGATCTGCTGGCGCTGCACGCGCCCTTCCCGCTCGCCGACCTCGTGTTCGCATTCGGGCTCGGCCGCACCCGTCCGCTGGTCGTGCACTGGCACGCCGACATCGTCTCGCACGCGGCATTGCGCTTCCTGGTCGAGCCGATGATGCGGCGAACCTTGCGGCGGGCGTCCGCGATCATCGTCTCCGATCCGGTGCTGATCGAAACCACACCGCTGCTGCAGGAGTTTTCCGACAAGTGCCACGCCGTTCCGTTCGGCGTCGATGTCGAGAAATACGACCGGCCTGCCGCGCACAGCGACGACGTCAACGCCCGCGGCCGCCTCGTGCTCGCCTGCGGCCGGCTGGTGCCTTACAAGGGCTTCGACGTCCTGGTGCGATCGGCCCACGCCCGCAATTTCGAGGTCTGGATCGTCGGCGAGGGCCGCGAGCGCGACCATCTCGAGCAGCTGATCCGCGACTACGGCTTGCAGGACCGCGTCCGACTGCTCGGCTCGGTGTCCGAGAGCGAACGCGTCAAGCTGCTGCGCATCGCCGACGTCTTCGTGATGCCGTCGGTGACCAATGCGGAAACCTTCGGGCTGGCCCAGCTCGAGGCGATGGCGGCGAGCCGTCCGATCGTCAACACCGCGCTCGACACCGGCGTCCCCCATGTCGCCCGCGACGGCCTCGAGGCCATCACGGTGCCGCCCGGCGATCCCACCGCGCTTGCCGACGCCATCGAGACGCTGATCAACGATCCGGAGCGGCGCCGCCGCATGGGGCAGGCCGCACGGCATCGCGCACTGACGAAATACTCGACAACAGCCTTCAAGGAGGGAGTGGAGACGGTGTACCGCAAGGTCGTTTCCGAAGAGGCCACCGCAAAGGACGCAGGGTCATTAGCCCCAGCCCCGCGTCCCCAAACGGCCGGTTTCGTCGGCGCGATCCAGATCGCCGCCGCGCTGGCCTGGTCTGACGTACGCCATCGCTACGTCCGCTCCCTCCTTGGACCCTTCTGGATGTCGATCCAGATGGCGATCATGGTGGCCGTGCTCGGCTCGGTCATCGGCCATCTCTCCAACGCCAGCGCAGTGGCGCGGCTGCCGATGCTGGCGGCGAGCCTCACCGCCTGGACCTTCCTCAACAGCGTCGTGCTCGACGCCACCACCGCGCTGCAGGGCTCGGCCAGCCTGATCAAGGATCGCGCACTGCCGCCGGTGATCTTCCTGCTGCAATGTACCTTCCGCCAGGCGCTGTTCGCGGCCCACAACGCGGTGGTGCCGCTGGTCCTGTGGCTCGCGCTGACGCCGAGGGATGTCGGCGGCGCCATCGCCGCCCTGCCCGGCCTCGTCCTGTTCGTCATCGCTGCCCTCGGCGTGAGCCTCGTGCTCGGCGCGCTGGCGACCCGCTACCGCGACATCAAGCCGATCATCGAGTCCTCGCTGACGCTGGCATTCCTGGCCTCGCCGATCATCTGGACGCCCGAGATGATCGATCGCGGCTCCACGGTGATGCGGCTCAATCCGCTGACCCATCTGTTCGCGGTCTGGCGCGATCCGCTGGCGTCAGGTCATGTCGCGATGACCAGCGTGATCTACGTGCTGGCCTGCCTTGCCGCGCTCGCGGCCGCCGCGGTCGTGACCATCACTCAATTGCGCAAAGCGGCGTTCTGGATCTAGGCATGGCACGCATTCACCTCCGCGACGTCTGCCTCGATTATCCGCTGTACGGCGCCTACGACTTCTCGCTGAAGCGCCGCCTGCTCGGGAGCCTGTTCCGTCAGAGCAGCGAGATGCGCATCATCCGCGCGATCGACAGCATCTCGATTGAGGCAGAGGCCGGCGCTCGGATCGGCCTCGCGGGGCCCAACGGCTCCGGCAAGTCCACCCTGCTGCGGCTGATCGCCGGCGTCTTTCCGGCGACCAGCGGCAAGGTCGAGATAACAGGCAATATCGTGCCGCTGCTCGGCCTTGGCGCCGGCGTCAATCTCGATTTCGTCGCCGCCGACAATATCAGCCTGCTGCTGCGGATCTCCGGCCGCAAGCCGACGCCGGCGATCCTGGAAGAGATCTGGGCCTTCACGGAGCTGGAAGAGCGCATGCAGCGGCTGCCGCTGCGCATGTTCTCCTCGGGCATGCTGATGCGCGTGCTGTTCGCGACCGCGACCGCATTTCCCGCCGACATCCTGCTGCTCGACGAATGGCTCAGCGTGGTCGACGAGAATTTCTCGGCCAAGGCAGAGCAGCGGCTGCGCAAGATGGTCGAGACCGCGGCGATCGTGATCATCGCCTCGCATGACCACGCGCTGCTGCGCCGGACCTGCAACAGCATCATCAACCTCGATCACGGTCGCATCGCCAGCACCGTCGCGCTGGATGCACCCGTCCCGCATCACCTCGAGCTCAGAGAAATTAGCGCATGACAAAGATCCTGGTCGTCAGCGAGGCGCTCGGCGAACCCAACCACAAGCGCGGCATCTTCCATTTCACGCGCGAACTGATCCGCTCGCTGGCCGGCGACGGCCACGAGCTGACGCTGCTGGTCGAGACCACGCGCCGCTATCGCAAGCTGCGCCGCCGTCAGCAGCGCACAAGGCTGCTGCCCGACGGATCGCGGCTGATCGAGCTGCTCGCGCTCTATCGCTTCCTCGACGAAGCCGACATGAATGCGCCGGTGATGCGCAGCAGCGGCGGCCTGCGCCGCACCATCGAGTGGTTCCGCAGCAAGCTCCGCGCCGCGACCTCGCTGGAATTCGCGGTCAGCTTCCTGCGCGCGCTGCATTTGCTGCCTGCCGGCGTCAGCCTGATCGAAAACCATGCCGACGGCCTCGAATACATCCCGACCGATCTGCGCCATCTCAGGCTGTTCGGCGATTTCCTGCTCGAACCCGGCTTCTACAGCTATCAGGACACATCGGCGCTGCTGCGGCTGCCGCCGCCCCGCGTCGATGCGCGCGGCTATGACGTCATTCTCATCGATACGCCGACGCGGGTGGCGATCCAGCGCAAGCGCGGCGCCAAGGTGATCTGCGTCGTGCACGACCTGTTGCCGCTGACCGACCTCAAGCTCAGCGACGTCGCGACGCGGCTGTTCCTGTCGCGTCTGTTCACCAGCCTGCAACAGGCCGACGAGCTCGCCTTCGTCTCGAACTACAGCCTCGGCCGGTTCCGCGCCCTGCTTCCGCAATTCGCGCATCTGCCGGCGCGGGTGGTCTACCCCCGCACAAAATTCGACACGTCAGCGCCGCCGCTGGCGATGGCTGGCGCAAGCAGCAGACGGCCCTACTTCGTCGTGATCGTCTCTGCCGAACCGCGCAAGAACCTCGCCGCCGTCATCCGCGCGTTCCGCAAGCTGCCGCAGGCCGATCTCGTCGTGATCGGCTACACCGGGGACCCCACCCTGACCCGCCATGCGCCGCCCAACGTCCGCTTCTCCGGTTATGTCGAGGAATACGAGAAAGCCGCGCTGATCGCCGACGCGCATGGCCTGATCATGCCGAGCCTCGCCGAGGGTTTTGGGGTGCCGATCATCGAGGCGCTGGCCGCCAACACGCCGGTGCTGTGCTCCGATATCGCCGTGTTCCGCGAGGTCGCGGGCGATCTCGCCGACTACTTCGACCCGTTCTCGATCGAGTCCATCGGCGCCTCGGTGACCCGGGTTCTGGCGCAGCAGGAGCAGTGGCGCGACCGGATCCGCGAGCACCGGGCCGAGCTCGCCGAACGGTTCGGCCACCACACCCAGGCGCGCGACCTGCTGTCGCATCGGGTCGCCACGGAGACGATGACCTCGGTGCCCGCGGCCTCTGCCGCGATGGCGGCATTCAATGGCGCCACCGTGTAGCCCGTCATGACCACCGATCTCCACGCGATCGATGCCGCCGTCGCGCCCGCCATGCGCTGGCGCGACCGCGTTCGCACCTGGTCCGGATCGACAGCTTATGTCCGTGCGACCGACATCCTGATCGTGCTGGCCGCAGCCTCGCTGCCATGGTCGACGTCGCTGCTCGCGATTTTCATGCTGCTGTGGCTGGTCGCCGTGATCCCGACCGTCGACTGGGAGCAGTTCATTCTCGACCTCGCCCGGCCTGCCTTTGCATTGCCCGTTGCGTTGCTAGCGCTCGCGGTGATCGGCGTGGCGTGGTCGGAGACCGGCTGGGCCGAACGGCTCCAGGGCATCAAGCCGCTCAGCAAGTTGCTGCTGCTGCCGTTCCTGCTCGGCTACTTCCAGCGCTCGCAGCGCGGGCTCTGGGTGTTCCTGGCCTTCCTGCTGTCGTGCACGCTGCTGATGATCCTGTCCTGGATCGTGCTGGCGCTGCCGCAGCTCAAGCTCGCGCACACCGCCTCCGACGGCGTGCCGGTCAAGAATTACCTCGACCAGAGCCAGGAATTCGCGCTCTGCGCCTTCGCGCTGGCGCTGCCGGCATTGACGGCCCTGCGGGCCCGACAGTGGCGCCTCGCCGCCGGCGCCATCGCGCTGATGCTGCTGTTCGTCGTCAACATGCTCTACGTCGTCTCGGCGCGGACCGCGCTGGTCTACATGCCGGTGCTGTTGGTCCTGTTCGCCTCGCTGCATCTGTCCCGGCGCGCCACACGCCTGTTGTTCGCCGCGGTCGCCGTCACGAGCCTCGTGGTCTGGACGACGTCACCCTATCTGCGCCAACGCATCGCCGATGTCGGCATCGAGTATCGCGCGCAGGATACTTCGGGCATCGCCTCCACCGCGCAGCGCCTGACCTATTGGCGGAAGTCGGTGAAGTTCATCGGCGAGGCACCCTTGCTCGGCCATGGCACCGGCTCGATCAAGCAGTTGTTCACCCGGGATGCAGCCGGGAAAACCGGCCTTCAGGCCGAGGTGATCAACAACCCGCACAACCAGACCCTCAATGTCGGGGTCCAGTCGGGGCTCCTGGGCATCCTGCTGCTCTACGCGATGTGGGCCAGCCACGTCAGGCTGTTCGCCGGCCGCAATCTCGTGAGCTGGGTCGGGCTCGCCGTGGTGGTGCAGAACATCACCAGCTCCCTGCTCAATTCGCACCTGTCCGATTTTCACGAAGGCTGGATGTACGTGATCGGCGTCGGCGTCGCCGGCGGCATGGCGCTCCGTGCCCGCCGGCCGGAGAAGATCCTGGCGGACGCCGCCACGGTGTGCCGGGGATGACCTGCGCCTTGAACCCACGACCGCGCAACAAGCTCGATGTCGTCCCGGGCAAGCGAAGCGCGACCCGGGACCCATAACCACAAATGGCTGTTGTTGCACAGCGCTGGAGTCCCAGCTCACTTCAATAACACGCGCCTGTGGCTATGGGTCCCTGCTTTCGCAGGGACGACAGCGGTGTGTCGGCGCGAGCCGGGTCCTTCTCAGGAGCGAGCTCCTACCGTGTCGCGTCGTGACCTACCTCGCCCGTGATGACGTCGCCGAACAGCTCCCAAGCCTCGCCGTTGAACCGCATCAACTGCATCTGCTCGATCGGGAAGTAGTCGTCCGGCGAGGTGTTGACCATGACGCCCGGCAGCATCAGGTCGGAGTGGAAGTTCTTCAAATTGGCGGCCTGCTTCATCACGTTCTCGCGCGTCAGATTGTCGCCGCACTGCTTCAGCACCTGCACCATGGCCTCGGCCTGCACATAGCCATAGAGGTTGTTGGCGTTGCCCTTGTCGCCGTCGGGATAATATTTGTCCATGAACGCGCGCCATTTCACGACGGGAGGATCCTTGTCCCAGGTCGGATCGGTCGGGTCCTTCAGATAGGCCGTCGAGATGATGTCCTTGGAATATTCGAGCCCCGCCGGCTTCAAGACCGAGGCGACCGAGGTCGCGGTGTTGGCGAGGAAGAATTTCGGCTTCCAGCCGAGTTCGCCGACCTTGCGAATCGCCTGCGCCGATCCCTTCGGCGCCGCCCATGAAAAGAAGATGTCGGCGCCGGAATCGTGCAGCGCGACGATCTGCGAATCGATCGAGGGATCGGAGACCTCGTAGGACTTGTCGGCGATGATCATGCCCGCCTTGTCGCCGAGCCCGTCCTTCAGGCCCTTGAACTGATCCTTGCCGGCATCGTCGTTCTGCCAGAACACCGCGATCTTGCCGTTTGGAAACTTGTCGCGAATGTATTTCGCATAGATGCGCCCCTCGCTCTGGTAGTTGGGCTGAAAGCCCATCGTCCAGGGGAAATTCTTGGGGTCGCCGAACTTGGTGCCGCCGGAGGCGACGAACAATTGCGGCACCTTCTTGGCATTCATGTATTTCATGATTGCCGAATTGGACGGCGTGCCGAGCGCCTGGAAGATCAGCAGCACCTCGTCGCTCTCGACCAGCTTGCGCGCCTGCTCGATCGCCTTGGGCGGCGAATAGGCATCGTCGTAGCTGATGAAGTTGATCTTGCGGCCGTTGATGCCGCCCTGTTCGTTGATCATCTTGAAGAACGCGGCCTCGGTCTTGCCGATCACGCCGTAGGACGACGCCGGGCCGCTATAGGGCATGATGTTCCCGATCTTGATTTCGGTATCGGTCACGCCGGGATCGTATTTCTTCTGGGCGTGGGCCGAGGTCGCGAGCAGCGCCACACTTGCGAAGGCCGCGATTGCGCCAATATATCCAGAACGAGCCGGCATCGTTTTCTCCCGATTTTTGTCGTGGTTTTGACGGCAAGTCTCGCAAGAGACGCATACGCTGGCAAGCGCCGGGTTTTTCCGTTGGGCGAAACGGCATTGTTGCCTGGCGCTATTTATGATTGAAGGTCGATCTGGGGATCACGAGTCGAGGCGTTCTGATTGCGTAAACCGGACATTCGTACCGGTCCGCGGCATCCGCGTATTGCGGCTGCGGGCTATGAAATCACGCGCCGCTTCAGCGAACGTGCGCTGGCTGGTCGCGGCCTGCACAAGGTCAATGGCGAGTTCGCGCAAGCCACGATCGCCTCGATCCGCGAAAGGCTGCAGCGCGGCGAGACCGTCTATATCGCGGGCCTCGCCTGCCCCGGCACGCACAACACCGGCGTCGCGCTGGTCGAGGTCACCCAGAAGGACGGCCCGCGCCTGATCGTCAACAACGAGGAAGAGCGCTTTTCCGGAAACAAACATACCAACGAGTTTCCGCAATACGCGCTCGAGGATATGCGCAAGGTGCTGCAGCGCATGGGCCGCGACATCGGCGACATCGCGGCCTTCGTCACGACATGGGACTATCCGGCACTGCTGTCGATGCTGATCCGCACCTCGCTCGAGGAAGCGCCGGCCAGCATCAAATTGCTGCGCGCGCCGATCGCGCCCGCCATCAACCTGCGACAGATGGACCAGGTGCGGCGCATCTCGCGCAGGCTCGGCAGGATGTACGGGCTCGGCGAGCAACTGCCGCTGATCTGCATGCCGCATCACGACAATCACGCCTGGTACTCGTTCACCGCCTCGCCGTTCGCCGATCTGCGCGAGCGCGTCGCGATCGCGGTGCTCGACGGCACCGGCGATCTCGGCTCGATCTCGCTCTATGTCGCCGAGAACGGCGAGATGGAGCAGCTCTATTGCAACGAAAGCCTGTTCGATTCGCTCGGCGCCTTCTACACCGTGATCTCGTCGAGCCAGGGCGGCTGGACCTGGCTCTCCAGCGAGGGCCGCTACATGGGCGCCGCCGCCTGGGGCGACATGAACCGCGCCACCAATCCGTACTATCAGCGATTGAAGGACGTGCTGCAGCTCGGCCCCGACGGCAGCGTGCAGCTCAATCGTGCGATGGCCAATTGGTATGCCGATCCCGCCGACAATCCGTACAAGCAGCCGTTGATCGACATCCTCGGTCCGCCGCTGCGACCCGATCAGCTCTGGAATCCCGACGCCGTGCTGCGCGTCGAGGACATCAATCACCGCCCCGACACCAAGGATCGCGTCGACAAGGCCGCCGCGACGCAGCTGGTGTTCGAGGATGCGATGATCCATGTCATCGATCACCTCTTGCGCATCACCGGCACCGATCGCCTGGTGCTGACCGGCGGCGTGGCGCTGAACGCGCTCGGCAACATGCGGCTGCTCGAGCATTTTGACGAAGCGTGGTTCGACGCGCGCAGCAGCGCAAGACGCGGCTGCACATGTGGGTCCCACCGGTGCCCGGCGATCCCGGCGTGCCGATCGGCGCCGCATGGCTGTTTGCGCATATGGCGGGAGCGCCGCGCGGCGCGCCGCTGTCGCATGCGTTCTATTGCGGCCTGCCGCCCTCGAACGCCGACATCACCGAGGCGCTCAACGCCGACGACATAGCCTCGACCGCGATCGGCAACGTCGCAACGTCGGAGGGGCGCGATGCGGTTGCGGATCTGATGGCGAGCATGGTGGCGCAGGGCGGCGTGATAGCGATCTATCAGGGCGCGGCCGAGACCGGCCCGCGCGCGCTCGGCCATCGCTCGATACTCGCCAACCCCTGCGATGCCGAGGTGCGCGAGCGGCTCAACGAGCGCGTCAAGTACCGCGAGGCGATCCGGCCGCTGGCGCCGATGGCGACGCTTGAAGCCGCACGCGATTATTTCGAGCTGGAAGACGGCGCATCCGACGGCGACTACAACGCCTACAACTACATGGTGCTCACGGCGCATTCGAAGCCGGAAGCGCGGGCCAGAATTCCGGCCGTGGTTCACGCCGACGGCACCGGCCGCATCCAGATCGTGCGCGAGGCCGACGATCCCCTCACCTACGCCTATCTGAAGGCGCTCGGCCGCCATATCGGCGTCGAAATGTCGGTCAACACGTCGTTCAACGTCGCAGGCCCGATCGCGCAGACCCCGGCGCAGGCGATGGACACGCTGCGCCGCTCCAAGGGCCTCGATGCCGTGGTGCTGGTCGCCGATGACGGCACCGCCTATGCCGCCTGGCACGGCGGCGAGCGCGACAGCGGACGCTTTACCGGATGGTATGCGGCGTGGAAGCAGGCGCGCGGCTGAACCAGCTCAGCACACGCCCGTCGATCAGCAGCAGCGCGCTTGAGATCACGAGCGCGCCGATGATCTCGCGCAGCGCGATCGGCTCGCCGAGGACGAGGTAGCCGAGCAGCATCGCGGTGACTGGAATCAGCAGCGTCACCAGCATCACATTGGTCGCGCCGGAGCGCTGCAGGATCTGAAAGAACACGATGTAGGCCAGCGCCGTCGACAGTGCCGCGAGCCCAAGCACGGCGAGCCACGTGGTCGAATGCGGCATCGGCAGCAGCCAGGGCCGATCGGCCACGGCGGCGATCGGCGCCATCATCACTGCCGATGTCATCATCTGGAATGTCGCCGTGCCGAGCGGCGGCACGCGCTGTGGCAGCCGCCGCCCGACCAGCGCCGCGATGCCGTAGCTGAAGGCGCCGGCGAGGCACAGCAGGATGCCGATGCCCTGGCGGCTCTCGAAGCCGAGTGCATCGCCGTGCAGGATCGCGACCCCGATGAGTCCGACCACCACGCCCGCGACGCGGCGCGCCTGCAGCCTCTCCTCGCCGGCCGTTGCCATGATGATCACCGCGAACAGCGGGGTCGTCGCGTTGAGGATCGAAGCCAGCCCGCTCGGAATATAGGTCTGCCCGAACACGATCAGCGAGAACGGCAGCACGTTGTTGAACAGCCCCATCGCGAAGAACGGCGCCCAGGCGGAGGCGCCGCGCGGGAATTCGATCTTCGCGGCTCGCAGCAGCGGCAGCAGGATGATCGCGCCGAGCATGACGCGCAGCAGCACCAGCGTCAGCGGCGGCAATTCGCGCAGGATCACGCCGTTGAAGAAGAACGAGCCGCCCCAGAGCACCGACAGCAGGCCAAGCAGGCCCCAGTCGCGGCGATCGATCCTGCTGTCGGTGGAAGGCATGTCGGGCTCTCGTCAGCGCGGGCACAGCTGACTAACGCGACGCCGCGACAATTCCCACCCGATTTCCGTGAATGGCGGCCCTGCCTATTTCGGCCGCGACACGATCTCGATCATCTGGCCTTCGTCGCCGTCGGGGGCATGAGCCCTCGCCTTGTCGTAGGCGGCGAGCGCGGCGCGGCTCACGGGCACGCCGGGCAGCAGCGTCTCGGCGAGCCGCACGGCATATTCCGCATCCTTGTGGCGCAGCGCCGCAGTGAAGGATGCGCCGGAGAAATTGCGCTCGACCATCCGCTTGCTGTGGCGGATCACCTGCGGGCTGGCGATCGCGCCGGTCCCGAGCGCTTCGGCGACCAATTTCATGTCGAGACCGGCCTGCTCGGCGATCGCAACGCCCTCGGCGAGGCTCGCGATCTGCACCGCGCCGATCAGGTTGTTGATCAGCTTGAACACGGTGCCGGTGCCGACCGCGCCGAAATGGCGGATCGTGCTGCCGATCGGCGCGAGGAACGGCCGTGCCTTGTCGAGGTCGGCACTGTCTGCGCCCACCAGCAGCGTCAGCTTACCGGCGGCTGCCGCTTCCGGCAGGCCGGTGACGGGGCAATCGATGTAGATCAGGCCGCGGCTCTGCAGTTCGCGCGCCATATCGAGCGTGTGCTGATAGGAGACCGTGGAGCACTCGATTGCGAGCGTGCCGGCCTTCATCGTGGCGGCGGCACCATCCCTGGTCAGCCAGACGGCGCGCGATGCCTCATCGTCCGCGACCATGGTCACGACGGCATCAGCATCGATCGCCGCATCCTCCGGCGAGGTCGCCCACAGCGCGCCGCGGGCGATCAGGTCCTCGGCCTTGGCCTTGCTGCGGTTCCACACCGCAACCGTGAAGCCGGCATCGAGGTAGCGGGCCGCCATCCCGTGGCCCATGCGTCCCAATCCGATGAAAGCGACGCGCGGCATGGGCTAATCCACATCCTCGACGGAGCCGGGCCCGGTGCCGAAGGCACGTTGCGCCAGGGTCGCCGCCATGAATTCATCGAGATCGCCGTCGAGCACCCCAGAGGTGTCGGAGGTCTGCACGCCGGTGCGCAAATCCTTCACCATCTGATAGGGCTGCAGCACATAGGAGCGGATCTGGTGACCCCAGCCGATGTCGGTCTTGGCGGCCTGATCGGCAGCCGCCTGCTCCTCGCGCTTCTTCAGCTCGATCTCGTAAAGCCGCGCACGCAGCATGTCCCAGGCCTGCGCCCGGTTCTTGTGCTGGGAGCGGCCGGCCTGGCAGACCACGGCGATGCCGGTCGGAATGTGCGTGAGGCGCACCGCCGACTCGGTCTTGTTGACGTGCTGACCGCCGGCGCCGCCCGACCGCATTGTGTCGGTGCGGACGTCGGACTCCTTGATCTCGATCTTGATGCTGTCGTCGATCACAGGGAAAATCTGCACCGACGAGAACGAGGTATGCCGCCGCGCATTGGAATCGAACGGCGAGATGCGCACTAGGCGGTGCACGCCGGCCTCGGTCTTCAGCCAGCCATAGGCATTATGGCCGGAGATCTGGATCGTGGCGGACTTGATGCCGGCCTCTTCGCCCTGGGACTCTTCGAGGAACTCGATCTTGAAGCCGTGCTTCTCCGCCCAGCGCGTGTACATGCGCAGCAGCATCTGCGCCCAGTCCTGGCTCTCGGTGCCGCCGGCGCCGGCATGGACCTCGAGATAGGAATCGAACTTGTCGGCCTCGCCCGAGAGCAGCGCTTCCAGCTCGCGCCGGGCAACCTCCTTCTTGAGGTCCTTGAGCGCCTTCTCGGCTTCAGCGACCACGCCGGCGTCGTTCTCGGCCTCGCCGAGCTCGATCATGCCGACCTGATCCTCGAGCTCGCGCTCGACCTTGCCGATGCCCGAGAGCGCGTCCTCCAACGAGGTGCGCTCCTGCATCAGCCGCTGGGCCTTCTGGGGATCGTTCCAGAGATTGGAATCTTCTGCGAGCTTGTTCAGCTCAGCGAGGCGTGCCGTCGATTGTTCGACGTCAAAGATGCCTCCTCAGCAGCCCGACTGACTGCTTGATCTCTTCAACAAGGCGTTCGATTTCCGCGCGCATGGTCTTTCAGGTGTTGGCGAAAAGGTTCCGGGGGATGTAGCGAGCGGCGCGGCAAAGCGCAATCGGCTTGGCCGCACTATCCCGGCGATTTGCGTTCGTAGGCTGCTGGAGCCATTTCCACGATTGCATCGGAACGGGGCTCTCTAGCGTTTTGTTTTGACGGCTGTTCTTCAGACGAGCCGGTGTCCGCTTCGCGCGAAAACGCCCTAGTAAAGTCCCCCGGTTCCCGGGCGCATGAAGAAGCCGCCGTCGGGCTGGCCGCCACTCTGCGAGGGCTGCGGGCCGGGCGCAGGGCTGCGGCCATCGGCATCGGCGACCCCGATCACCGAGTAATTCTCCGGCGGCGCGGTGCCCGGCTTGAAGGCTTCGAGGATGGTGTTGCCGCCATCGCCCGGGCCGGCGCGCATGCCGGTCTTGGCGTCGACGCGGATCAGCTTGATCCCGGCCGGCACCTTGAACGGCGTCGGCGGCTTGTCGGCGAGCGCAAGCTTGAGGAAGTCGCGGGCAATCGGCGCGGCCACGTGACCACCGGTGGCGGTGCGGCCGAGATTGCGCGGCTTGTCGTAGCCCATGTAGACGCCGACCGCGAGGTCCGGCGAGAAGCCGACGAACCAGACGTCTTTCTCGTCGTTGGTGGTGCCGGTCTTGCCGGCGATCGGCTTGCCGACCTCCTTCACGACGGTCGCGGTGCCGCGCTGGACGACGCCCTCCATCATCTCGGTGATCTGGTAGGCGGTCATCGGATCGAGCACCTGCTCGCGGCGGTCGACCAGCTGCGGCTCCGGCTGGCTCTTCCAGCCGCCGGGCGCGTCGCAGCCGCGGCATTCGCGGGTGTCGTGCTTGAAGATGGTATGGCCGTAGCGATCCTGGATGCGATCGATCAAGGTCGGCTTCACCCGGCGGCCGCCATTGGCGAACATCGAATAGGCCGTGACCATGCGCATCACGGTGGTTTCGCCGGCCCCGAGCGCATACGACAGATAGTTCGGCAGCTCGTCATAAACGCCGAAGCGTTTTGCATACTCGCCGACCAGCGGCATGCCGATGTCCTGTGCGAGGCGCACCGTCACCGTGTTGAGGGAGCGCTGCAACGCGTTACGCAGCGTGGTCGGGCCGTAATACTTGCCGGTCGAATAGTTCTCCGGACGCCAGACGCCGGCGCCCTGCCCCTGATCGATCTCGATCGGCGCGTCGATCACCGTGGTCGACGGCGTATAGCCATTGTCCAGCGCCGACGAATACACGATCGGCTTGAACGACGAGCCCGGCTGCCGGTAGGCCTGCGTCGCCCGGTTGAACTGGCTCTGGTCGAACGAGAAGCCGCCGACCATCGCCAGCACGCGGCCGGTCCACGGATCCATCGCCACCATCGCGCCGGAGACCTCGGGCAACTGCCGCAGGCGATACTGGCCCTCGACCGCCGTGCCTTCCTTGGTCACCAGCGGATCGGCATAGATCACGTCGCCCGGCTGCAGCACCTGCGACACCGCCGTCGGCGCCTTGCCCTTGGTCTTCGCCCAGCGCACGCCGTCGATCGTGATGATGCCGGTCTGCCGCTCCTTGCTGACCGCGCCGCCGAGCTCGCGGCCCGGCTGGAAGCCGATCCGCGCCGACTGATCGCTGGTCTCCAGCACCACCGCCATCCGCCACGGCGAGATGTCGGAGAGCGACTTGACGTCGGCGAGCTTGACGCCCCAGTCGCCGGAAATGTCGAGCTTGTGGAGCGCGCCGCGCCAGCCCTGCGCCTCGTCGTAATTGACGAGACCTGCAACCATGGTCTTGCGCGCCATCACCTGGATCTTGGGATCCAGCGTAGTGCGGACCGAGAGGCCACCCTCGTAGAGTTTCTTTTCGCCGTAGCGCTCGAAAATGTCGCGACGGACTTCCTCGGCGAAATACTCGCCGGCGAAGATATGCGCGCCGTTCGAGCGGCTGGTGACGTTGAGCGGGTCCTTGCGCGCCTTGTCGGCATCGGCCTGCTTGATCCAGCCGTTCTCCAGCAGGCGGTCGATCACATAGTTGCGGCGCTCGATGGCGCGGTCGCGGTTGCGGACCGGATGCAGCGCGGCCGGCGCCTTCGGCAGCGAGGCAAGATAGGACGCTTCCGCGATCGTCAGCTCGTTGACCGATTTGTCGAAGTAGACCAACGACGCCGCCGCGATGCCGTAGGCACCGAGCCCGAGATAGATTTCGTTGAGATAGAGCTCGAGGATGCGGTCCTTGGAATAGGCGCGCTCGATGCGCATCGCCAGCAAGGCTTCCTTGATCTTGCGCGCGAACGAGACCTCGTTGGTCAGCAGGAAGTTCTTGGCGACCTGCTGGGTGATGGTCGAGGCGCCCTGCGGGCGACGATTGGAGCCGTAGTTCTGTGCGTAGAGGATCGCAGCGCGCGCCATGCCCTGGTAGTCGATGCCGCCATGCTCGTAGAAGTTCTTGTCCTCGGCGGCGAGGAACGCGTTGATCACGAGCTTCGGCACCGCCTGGATCGGCAGATAGAGCCGGCGCTCCTTGGAATATTCGCCGAGCAGCGCGCCGTCAGAGGCGTGCACGCGGGTCATCACCGGAGGCTCGTAGTCCTGCAGCTGCGAGTAATCGGGCAGATCCTTGGAGAAATGCCAGATGGCGCCGGCGACGGCTGCGACTCCGACCAGGAACACGACGGTTCCAGCGGCGAACAGGAAACCCAAAAACCGCACGAGCAGGCGCATTATCGACGTTCCGTTCCTACCCTCCGGCGCTCATTCGTCAGAAGCGCCTGTCCAAAAGTGCGAAACCTCACACAACGAGGCCTTGGCCCAGCGAGCCATCGAGCGCACACGAAAATACAAGAGCCGCCGGACAATATGGTCGATTCTGCGGACCTGCGGTCCATTGTCTATACCGTCGGCGCTGTGGCCAAACTAGGGCTTCCGGGCAACGACCCCGGCTTTTCAGACTGCCGATTTCACTTTGCCGGTCCGGCAGTTGCCAGCCGTTTGGCGAAGAACGTGTCGATCGCCTGGACCATCGATCCGACGGCCTTGTTCCGCCAGTTCTCGGACACCAAGTGCTCGAGGTCGCCCTTGTTGGAGACGTAGCCGATCTCGACCAGCACGGACGGCACGTCGGGAGCCTTCAGCACCCGGAAGCCGGCCGATTTCAGCGGATGCTTGTGCATCCGCACCGTGGTCTTCATCTCGTCCATCAAGAGACGGGCGAACCGATTGGAAAAGGTCTTGGTTTCGCGCTGCGCGAGGTCGATCAGGATGTCGGCGACCTCGGTCGGCTCGTCGGTCAGATTGACGCCGGCGATGGCGTCGGCCTTGTTCTCCGCTTCCGCCAGCCGCTCGGCCTCGGCGTCGGAGGCCTTGTCCGACACCGTGTAGATCGTGGCGCCCTGGGCATCGCCCTCGCGGCGCGGCAAGGCGTCGGCATGGATCGAGACGAACAGCGCCGCGGATTGCGCGCGCGCGATCTTCACCCGGTCGTTCAGTGGAATGAACGTGTCGTCGGACCGGGTCATGACCACGCGATATTTGCCCGACTTCTCGATCCGGTCGCGCAGCGCAAGGCCAAAGCCCAGCACTAGGTTCTTCTCGGTCTGGTCGCCGGACTGGGTGCCGTTGTCGATGCCGCCGTGACCGGGATCGATCACGATCAGCGGGCGCGCGTCGGTGGTCGCAAGCGGCGGCAGCGCCGCGCTGGTGACGGCCGGAATGGTCGCGGTGGTGGATTCGGAGATCGCCGGCTTCAATTCGGGTCGGCTCTCCGGCGCGAGCGACTGCACGAAGCTGGTGCGATCGACCTGCTCGAAATCCAGCACCAGCCGCGGTGGCTGGCCATTGGCAGCGTCGAGCACGTAGGAATTGGCGATTTTCACCGGACCGGTCATGTCGAACACGATCCGCGAGCCGCCGGGCATCACGAGGCCATAGCGGAACGCCTTCACCAATCCCCGCGCCGCCGAGCCGGTGCCGGCCGCGAGCTGGAAATTGACCTGCGGGATGTCGACCACCACGCGGTACGGGTCGGCCAGCGGGAAGGCGCGAAACTCGATCTTGCGGTCGAGATCGAGGATGAATCGGGTCTGCTTGTCGTCGCCGGCGAGCCTGGCGCCGGATGCGACCGGGAAATTCGGGGTGCTGGCGTCGGACGAGGTGGCGGCGGGCGCGCTTGTGGGCGGCGCAGACTGACCGGTCTGCGGTCCTTCGGCTGCGCTCGGGGCGCTGGCCACGGCAAACACCGATGCTGCAGCGCACAACAGCCCGCATCCCAGAAAAACAAGGTGTTTTGCGCGGTTCTCCACCCGATTCGGAGCCTCCCAGCTGCTTCTTACCGCATTAGAACCACACGGTTAATCGCACCCTAATGACGCCAAGGCGAAAAGAACCGAGTGTTGCGGCGGCGTGACGCTTCGCTTGCGCGCGACGGTCAATCCACGTATGTACGGGATGCTGACGGCTAGTACTCCCGGTTGTGTCGCGTTCAGCCTCCCGGTGCAGCGGTGGAACCTTCCAAGTCGAAGATCCCGCCGTGTTTTTCCGGTCCCTCCCCAGCCAGCGCCGCGCGCGGCTGACACGGAGTGGCGGATTCAAGCCCGAGCGGCGTCCGGTCCCAGACACACTCCCTCGCCAGAGGGACGGTTTGAGACACGGCGTAACCGATTATCCGGTCCCTTGGGGCCTCGATATGCGATGGCCGGCAGGCGCTTCGGCGCCGGACGGGGCTTTCAGCAAAAGATACGGCGGTCAATTTCGCCGCCAACATGTTTAGACGGGCCGACGCTTAATGCGCCAGACTGTATTGCCGACCAGGATCCCCCGAATGATCGCGCTGACGCGAGGTGAAAACCTCGCCCGTCGCATCATCCCGGTGAGTTCCCGTCCGGCGCTGCGCCGCGAGACGCGTTTTGGCCTTCCCCTCACCCCCGAATCAGGTGGACCGTCGCGTCACCGGGCGGCGCAGTTTGCGCGCGCCATGATCCGCGCCCGCCGCCGTCAAGAGCTCCAAAATGCCCAACAAGATGTTGATCGATGCCACCCACCCGGAAGAAACCCGGGTCGTCGTGGTCCGCGGCAATCGCGTCGAAGAGTTTGATTTCGAGACCGCCCAGCGCAAACAACTGCGCGGCAACATTTACCTCGCCAAGGTCACGCGCGTTGAGCCGTCGCTGCAGGCTGCCTTCATCGAGTATGGCGGCAACCGGCACGGCTTCCTGGCCTTCAGCGAAATCCATCCCGACTACTACCAGATCCCGGTCGCCGACCGTCAGGCGCTGATCGAAGCCGACGAGCGCGCCCATCGCGAGGCCGAGGAAGAGCACGAGAATCGCGGCCATCGCCGCCGCTCGCGCCATCGCAATGCCCGCCGCCGCGGCCATGGCGACCGTGTCCAGAGCGAGGTGATCGAGGGGGCCGGCGACGCCCAGGCGCTGCCCGCGGCCGAACACCCGGTCGATGCCGAGCACCATGAACATGATGCCGAGCACCACGAGCATGGCGTGATCGCCCACGAGGGTCACGAGCATGAAGCGCATGATCATGCGCAGCACGAGGACCACGAGCATCACCATGATCATGATCATGACCACGCTCATGACGATCATGGCCACGATGACCACGATCACGACCACCACGACCATGACCATGCGCACGACCACGACCACGCCCCGGCCGTGAGCGAGGCGCCGGCTGCCGACGCTCCGACCGATCCCGTCGTCGCGGTGGTCGAAGCCTCGGTTGCATCTGCCGCGCCGGAGGCCTTCGAGCCCATCGAGGTCAATCACGAGCCCGAGCGGGCCCATGAGGAGCAGGTCGAGGAAAACGCTGCTCATGCCGACGACGCGCCGCATGTGGCTGACGACGAAGTCCACGCCGTGGCCGATGAGCATGCGGTCGCCGAATATGCCGCGTTCGCTGAAGTGGCCGCGCCCGAGGCCGTGCCTGGCGACGACGCCGGTGAAGATGATGAAGAGGATGACGGCGAAGAAGGCGAGGAAGAGGACGTCGTCGAATCCGTCGGCGGCGACGATGTGCTCGAGGAGGTTCCGGAGCGCGCGTTCCGCCCGCGCCGCCAGTACAAGATCCAGGAAGTGATCAAGCGCCGGCAGGTGATGCTGGTGCAGGTCGTCAAGGAAGAGCGCGGCAACAAGGGCGCGGCTCTCACCACCTATCTGTCGCTCGCCGGCCGCTATGCCGTGCTGATGCCCAACACCGCGCGCGGCGGCGGCATCAGCCGCAAGATCACTCGCCCAGGACCGTTCCCGGCTGAAGGAAGTGGTCCAGGACCTCGACGTGCCCGAGGGCATGGGGATCATCCTGCGCACCGCCGGTGCTTCCCGCAGCAAGCCGGAGATCAAGCGCGACTTCGAGTACCTGATCCGGATGTGGGAGACGGTGCGCGACCTGACGCTGAAGTCGCAGGCGCCGACCCTGGTCTACGAGGAAGGCTCGCTGATCAAGCGCTCGCTGCGCGACCTCTACAACAAGGAGATCGACGAGATTCAGGTGGCGGGCGAAGCCGGCTACCGCGAAGCACGCGATTTCATGAAGATGCTGATGCCGGCGAACGTGCGCGCGGTGAAGCAGTATCGCGACGGCCAGCCGCTGTTCTCACGGATGGGCGTCGAGAGCCAGCTCGACGCGATGTTCTCGCCGACCGTGCAGCTGCGCTCCGGCGGCTACATCGTGATCAACCAGACCGAGGCGCTGGTCTCGATCGACGTCAACTCCGGCCGCGCCACGCGCGAGCACCATATCGAGGACACCGCGCTCAAGACCAATCTGGAAGCCGCGGAAGAAGTGGCGCGACAGCTGCGCCTGCGTGATCTCGCGGGCCTGATCGTCATCGACTTCATCGACATGGACGAGAAGCGCAACAACCGCGCGGTCGAGCGCAAGCTGTCCGACTGCCTGCGCCAGGACCGTGCGCGGATCCAGGTCGGCCGCATCTCGCACTTCGGCCTCCTGGAAATGTCGCGCCAGCGCATCCGCGCCAGCGTGCTGGAGAGCTCGACCGAGCCCTGCCCGCAATGCGGCGGCTCAGGCCACGTCCGTTCGGTCTCGTCGGTGGCGCTGCAGCTGCTCCGCGGCATCGAAGAGATCCTGATGAAGGGCGCGACCCACAATCTTGTGGTCCGCACCCGCACCGACGTCGCGCTCTATGTGCTGAACCACAAGCGCGGCCATCTGCGCGACCTCGAAGATTCCTTCCGCGTCTCGCTGTCGATCGTCGCCGACGCCACGGTGCACGGCCAGCAATCCTACATCATCGACCGCGGCGAGCAGGTCCATACGCTCGAAGCCGCCAAGGCGCTGCTCGCGGCGCAGGCGGCCTCCGCGCCCTCGCAGGCCGAAGAGGCCGATGACGAGGAAGAACTGTTCGAATACGAGGCAGAGGTTGAGACCAACGAGACCGAAGGCCTCGCCGACGACCGTGCGGCCGGCGAGGAGACAGGCGCCGCCGAGGGTGAAGGCGACGGCCAGCGCCGCAAGCGCCGCCGCCGGCGCCGCGGACGCGGTGGTAGCGAGGCGCGTGACGGCGCCCAGCCGCCGCGCGAGGACGGCGATCTGATGCATGTCCTGCCCGAAGGCACCGAGGCGGTAGCCGCATCCGATGCCGAAGGCGATGAGGAAGAAGGCGACGAAGCCAGGGCGCAGCCCGCGACGATCAGGCCGGCAACGGCGATCGCCGTCCGCGCCGCCGCGGACGCCGTGGCGGCCGCCGCCGGCGCGGCAGCGGCGGGCCGGATGACGGTCTCGCCGGATCGATCGCCGATGAGCTGAGCCCGGCGCCGGCGCCCGAAGCCGCCGACGCGGTCGCCGATTTCGACAGCCACGACGCTGAGCCGGCGCCCTCGCTCGTGCAGCCCGAGCTGATCGCCGCGCCGCCGGAATGGCAGCCGGTTGAAGCCGCGCCTGTTGAGGCGGTCGCCGCGCGCGAGCCCGAACCCGTTGCAGCGCCCGTCGCAGACGACACGGCTGCCGAAGGCGACCGCGCGCAGCGCCGCCGCTCGACGGTGCGCGAAAAGGTCAGCTTCACGTCGAGCCCGCAACCGGAGGCACCGGCTCAGAGCCCGGCGGAGCACACTGCCCCCGCGCCTGAACCCGCAGCTGCTGCGCCCGAGCCCGCAGCGGCCGAGGCGCCGGCCCGCAAGGGTTGGTGGTCGCGACGTTTCGGCGGCGGCAACTAGCGCCAGCGACAAGTCAAAACGCCCGGTTCACGCCGGGCGTTTTTATTGGACAGGTCATCCGTTCGTCAGGCGTAACGGAGCCTGACGGAGACGGATGCAATGCAAAGCGCGATCGTTCTTGGCGGCGGCATGGTGGGCGTCAGCACGGCGCTGCATTTGCAGCGCCGCGGCTGGTCGGTCACGCTGGTCGACCGCAAGGAACCGGGCCGCGAGACCAGCTACGGCAATGCCGGCATCATTCAGAGCGAGGCGGTGCGGCCCTATCCGATGCCGCGCGATCCCGCCACGCTGGCGAGGATCGCGATGGGGCGCACCAACGACGTGCGCTACCGCCTGGCCTCGCTGCCGCGGCACGCCGGTCCGCTGCTGCGCTATTGGTGGAACTCGACGCCGGAGCGACACCGCGAAGCCACCCTCGCCTGGGCGCGCCTGATCGCCTACGCCACCGCGGAGCACGATACGCTGATCCGCGACGCGCATGCCGACAATCTGATCCGCCGCGCCGGCTATCGGCTGCTGCACCGCGACCCCACAGCGCTTGAGCAGGCGATCGCCGTCGCGGAAGAGAACCGGCGCGACTTCGGCGTACAGTTTCGCGTGCTCGACGGCCGCGAACTCGCCAAGGCGGAGCCATTGCTGCGCGACGACCTGCCCGGCGCCATCCACTGGCTCGGGCCGTGGACCGTGTCGGATCCCGGCGGGCTGGTGTCCGCCTATGCCGGCTTGTTCGAGCGTCTCGGCGGCACGCTGCTGCACGGCGATGCGCAGACGCTGGCGCAGACGACGTCCGGCTGGTCGGTCGACACCACGGGCGGCCGGATCAATGCCGCCAACGTCGTCGTGACGCTGGGTCCGTGGTCACCGCAATTGCTGCGCAAGTTCGGCTACCGGATCCCGCTGGTGCGCAAGCGCGGCTACCACATGCACTACCAGGGCGGCCGCTCGCTCGATCTGCCCTTGGTCGACACTGCAAACGGCTATGCGATGGCGCCGATGGCCAAGGGGATCCGCATCACCACCGGCGCGGAGCTGACCAGTCTCGATGCGCCGGCGACGCCGATCCAGCTCGGCTACGCCGAAGCTGCGGCGCGGCAACTGATCGAGATCGGCAGCCGCGTCGAACCCGAGCCATGGTTCGGCACCCGCCCCTGCACCACCGACATGCTGCCGGTGCTCGGGTCTGCGCCGCGCCATCGCGGACTGTGGGTGAACTTCGGTCACGGCCATCAGGGCTTCACACTCGGCCCGGCGACGGCGCGGGTGCTGGCCGAAACGATGAACGGCGAGGCATCCGCGGTGGACACCTCGCCGTATCGGCTGGACCGGTTCTAGCTGCGGACGCGGATCAATCCGTCGTCAGCGCGGTCTCCATGTCGGTCGGATCGATCTGCCGCGAGAGATTGGCGTTGAGCTTGTCGCGGTCGAGCTCGCCCTCCCACCAGGCGACGATCACGCAGGCGACGCCGTTGCCGCACAGATTGGTCAGCGCGCGGCACTCGCTCATGAACTTGTCGATGCCGAGCACGATCGCCATGCCCGGCACCAGCCGCGGATCGACCACCGCAAGCGTTGCGGCCAGCGTGATGAAACCCGCGCCGGTGATGCCGGAGGCGCCCTTCGAGGTCAGCATCGCCACGACCAGGATCGTGAGCTGCTGGCTGAACGAGAGGTCGTAGCCCAGCGCCTGCGCGATGAACAACGTCGCCAGCGTCATGTAGATGTTGGTGCCGTCGAGGTTGAACGAGTAGCCCGTGGGCACCACGAGCCCGACCACGGATTTCGAGCAACCGAGCCGTTCGAGCTTCTCCATCAACGACGGCAGCGCGCTCTCGGAGGACGAGGTGCCGAGCACGATCAGGAGTTCGTCCTTGATATAGGCCAGGAACTTGAAGATCGAGAAGCCCGCGATCCGCGCGATGATGCCGAGCACCACGAACACGAACAGCGCGGCGGTCAGATAGAACGTCGCGATCAGCCCCATCAGATTGAGGATCGCGCCGGTGCCGAACTTGCCGATGGTGAAGGCCATCGCGCCGAACGCGCCGATCGGCGCCGCCCGCATCACGATCGAGATCACGCCGAACACCGCATGAGCGGCGTCGTCGATGAACGAGCGGATGGTGTGGCCGCGCTCGCCGAGGCCCATGATCGCGAAACCGAACAGCACCGAGAACAGCAGCACCTGCAGGATCTCGCCCTGCGCGAAGGCGCCGACCACCGTGTCCGGAATGATATGCAGCACGAAGTCGACGCTCTTCTGCGCCTCGGCCTGCTTGGCATAATTGGCGACCGCCTGCGCATTCGCCGCCGCGCTGCCGAAGCCCGCACCCGGCTTCACCAGATTGCCGATCAGCAATCCGATCACCAGCGCGAAGGTCGAGACGACCTCGAAATAGACCAGCGCCTTGACGCCGATGCGGCCGACCTTCTTCGCATCCTGGATATGCGCGATGCCCGAGACCACGGTGCAGAAGATGATCGGCGCGATCACCATCTTGATCAGCTTGATGAAGCCGTCACCGAGCGCCTTGATCCAGTCGTTGGTGGCAAGCGACGGCCAGAACGCGCCGACCACCGCGCCGAGCACGATCGCGATCAGGACCTGGACATAGAGAATCTTATACCACGGCTTGCCACCGGCAGACGCCGGTGAAGCCGTGGCAACGGTTGCCGTTGCCATGTGTCACTCCCCCTCAGAAATGGCGGAAATAGCAAGATCAACTTGGCCGTTCAAGTCAAATGGAACTGTGTGAGGCCTGCCGTTTATCCGCGGCGATCTGTCGCGTGCCGCAGCGCCGAAACAGGCACGGCGCTTGCGAAGCGGATCGAACCGACAAGATGGAAGGCTCTTGAAGTTTGCGGGCTATTTAAGCCAATGCGCGATCCGCGCAACTGCTTCCTGCATCTCCGCCGCGGAACGCGCATAGGAAAATCGGATGAAGGCGCGGCCGTGGATCGGATCGAAATCGACGCCAGGGGTCGCCGCGACATGCGCCTTCTCGAGCATCTCGCTGGCGAAGGCGAAGCTGTCGGAGGTGAAGTCGGAGACGTCGGCATAGAGATAGAACGCGCCGTCGGCCGGCAGGAACTTGGTCAGCCCGGCCTTCGGCAGGCCTTCGATCAGGATGCGGCGGTTCTCCTGATAACCGCGCTTGATCGCCTCCATCTCCTCGCGGCCCTCGAACGCGGCTTCGGCGGCGATCTGCGACAGGGTCGGCACCGAGATCGACAGGTTCTGCTGCAGCCGTTCGATCGGCCGCACCAGCACCTCGGGCACCACCATCCAGCCGACCCGCCAGCCGGTCATGCAGAAGTACTTCGAGAACGAGTTGATCACGAGCGCATTCGGCGACAGCTCGGCCGCCGTCACCGCGGGGAACGCATAGTCGAGCCCGTGATAGATCTCGTCGGAGATGAAGCGGATGCCCGCACTGTCGGCGGCCGCCATCAGGCTCGACAGCGCCTCGCGCGACATCATGGTGCCGGTCGGGTTGGCCGGGCTGCCGACCAGCACGCCCTTCAGCGGCGCCTTGCGATGGGCTGCCAGCAGCGCCTCGCCGGTCAAGGCATGGCGGGTGTCGCCAGAGGTCTCGATCAGCACCGGCTCGCAGCCCAGCGCCGTCAGGATGTGCCGGTACGGCGGATAGCCCGGTACGGTGACCGCGACCCGGTCGCCCGGCTCGAACATCGCGAGGAACGCCAGGATGAAGCCGCCGGACGAGCCGGTCGTGACGATGATGCGCTCGGCATCGACCCCGCAGCCATACGTGTCGCGGTAATGCCGCGCGATGCGCGCGCGCAGCGAGGGAATCCCGAGCGCCGAGGTGTAGTCGATCCGGCCGCCGGCAAGCGCAGCCTGCGCAGCCGCGATCGCCTGCTTCGGCGCGCCCTCGGCGGGCTGCCCCACCTCCATATGGATGACATGGCCGCCGGCGGCCTCGATTCGCGCCGCGGCGGCCATCACGTCCATCACCATGAACGGCGGAACATCGCTCCGCCCGGACGCTGTCAAAAGGCTGCTCACACGGTCTCTCGCTGTCGCTTCAGGCATGGATTTCTGCTATTGCACGGCCGCGGCCGGATTTGGGTTCCCGTCATCCGCGACCGCCCCAGACTGGCCGCATTCGGTGGCTCCTTATAGCGCTTTCAGGCCAGGTGAATACCCCAAGTGCATCCCCGGTTCGCGTGAAGAAGAACTGTAAAAACAACAGACTGCGCCACGCGTACGATCCGGCCGGCCCCGGAACCCGCGTTTGCTCCGGCGCGGCCCGTCATCGCCGATAGATCGCCCATGCTGTTCCGCCTCACTCGGACCTTCAAGCTGACCGCCCTGCTGACCGCGGTCGCGCTCGCCGTTGGTCCCGTCGTCCCTGCGCGGGCCCAGCAGAAGGGCCCGCCGGTGCTGCGCGACACCGAGTCCGAGCAGCTGCTGCGCGAATACACCCGGCCGATCCTGCGCGCGGCCGGTCTGGAGAAGCAGAATATCCAGATCGTGATCATCAACGACAGCTCGTTCAACGCCTTCGTCGCCGACGGCCGCCGCATCTTCGTCAATTACGGCGCGCTGCTGCAATCAGAGACGCCGAACCAGATCATCGGCGTGCTGGCGCATGAGACGGGCCATCTGGCCGGCGGCCATCTTGCCAAGATGCGCGAGCAACTGGCGCAGGCGCAGACCCAGATGATCATCGCGATGCTGCTCGGCGTCGGCGCGCTCGCCGCGGGTGCGGGCGGCCGGGGCGCCGGCAACGGCCTTTCCAGCGCCGGCGCGGCGGCGATCTCGGCGCCGCAATCGGTCATCCAGCGCTCGCTATTGTCCTATCAGCGCCAGCAGGAAGAAAACGCCGACCGCGCCGGGGTCAAGTTCCTGACTGCGACCGGGCAGTCGGCCCGGGGCATGTACGAGACGTTCAAGCGCTTCACCGACGAGAGCCTGTTCGCCGCGCGCGGCGCCGATCCCTATCTGCAGTCGCATCCGATGCCGGTCGATCGCGTGTCCGCGCTGGAGGAACTGGCGCGCTCGAGCCCCTATTGGGACAAGAAGGACGATCCGGCGCTGCAGCTGCGTCACGACATGATGCGCGCCAAGATCTCGGGCTTCATGGAGCGGCAGGACACCGTCTACCGCCGCTACCCGCTGTCCAACACCAGCCTGCCGGCGCGCTATGCCCGCGCGATCACCACCTATCTGCACGGCGATCTGCGTTCGGCGATCGCGCAGATCGACGGCTTGATCCAGGTCCAGCCCAACAATCCCTATTTCTACGAATTGCGCGGCCAGGCCCTGCTCGAAGGCGGCCGGCCGGCGGAGGCGATCGCGCCGCTGCGCCGCGCGGTGCAGCTCTCCAGCAATTCGCCGCTGATCGAGATGCTGCTCGGCCAGGCGCTGGTCGCCACCGACAACAAGGCCACCACCGACGAGGCGATCAACATGCTGCGCGCCGCGGTGGCGCGCGAGCCCGAGGCGCCGCTCGGCTACACCCAGCTCGCGATGGCCTATGGCCGCAAGGGCGACTACGCCCAGGCCGACCTCGCCTCAGCCCAGGCCGCCTATCTCCGCGGCGACGCCAAGACCGCCCGGGAGCTGGCGTCGCGCGCCAAGACGCGGTTCGCGATCGGCACGCCCGGCTGGGTCAAAGCTGACGACATTGTGAGCGCCAAGCCGATGCCGGGTCAGAAAAACAACTAGAAATAAACCGTAGTTCCATACAACGATCACCGAAACCGGCCCACGGCGATGCCGCATTTCGGGCCACCTCGAACAAGGATTTTGTCTATGCCAGCGCTTCGTTTTCTTGCCCCTGCCCTGCTCGCGCTAGGCGTTTGCGCCGCGCCGCTGACGGCGTCCGCGCAGAGCTTCAACGACACCCAGCGCGGCGACATCGAGACCATCGTGCGCAACTACCTGATCGCGCATCCCGAGGTGCTCGAAGAGGCAATGAACGAGCTCAGCAAGCGGCAGGCCGCCGCCGAGGCCGAGAAGCATGAGCAGAGCGTCGCCAAGAACGCCGACACGATCTTCAACTCGCCGCGCGGCGTCATGCTCGGCAACAAGGACGGCGACGTCACCTTCGTCGAGTTCTTCGATTACAATTGCGGCTACTGCAAGCGCGCGATGTCCGACATGCTCGACCTGATGAAGTCGGATCCGAAGCTGAAGGTGGTGCTGAAGGAGTTCCCGGTGCTGAGCCAGGGCTCGGTCGAGGCCGCGCAGGTCGCTGTTGCCGTGCGCATGCAGGATCCGACCGGCAAGAAGTATCTCGAGTTTCACCAGAAGCTCCTGGGCGGCCGCGGCGCGGCCGACAAGGCGCGCGCCCTTGCAGTTGCCAAGGACGTCGGCCTCGACATGGCGAAGCTCGAGAAGGACATGGCGAGCCCCGAGGTCAAGGCGACCATCGAGGAGAACTTCCGTCTCGCCGAATCCATGGGCATGAACGGCACGCCGAGCTACGTGATCGGCAAGCAGGTCGTGATCGGCGCGGTCGGCGTCGACGGCCTCAAGGAGAAGATCGGCATTGCCCGCTGCGGCAAGGCGACCTGCTGATCCCCTTCCCGACGAAGCTCGTTCACTCAACGAAATCCGGCTGCCAGGCAGCCGGATTTTTGTTGCGGTCACCGAACCAACTCCGCGCTGGCCGCAACCAAGGGCCGTCACCAACAACGGAAGCCGCACGCGATGCCGCTCGCCCCGCCAACCCTTGGCTACGACCTCACGCTGCTGAAGACCGCGCCGCAGCGCGGCTCCGAGCATGATCACGGCTGGTGCTACGGCCTGCCATCAGGCATTCGCAGCGAGCAATGGCCGCTCAGTCCGCACGACGGCTTTCCGATGCAGCACTGCTTCACGCTGCGCGTCCCGACGCAGTATCGCGCCAAGGGCGACGCCTATGTCGCGCTCGCGATGTTCGCCGATCAGCAGTACGACGAACCCGTCGAGATCGATGCGGTCGCGCAATATCTCGCGGCGGCCGAGACCATCGAACGTCCGTCCGATCTGAATCTGTTGCCGTACTTCGCGTATCGACAGAACCGTCATCCGATGGAATTCCGGACGAAGGATATCATCGACCACAATTTCGCGGCGATCTGGCTCACCGAGGCCGAGTTCGCAGGACCGCTCTGCCAACCACCTGAGCTTGCCGACAATCCGCTGCTGGAAGCCAATCCGCCGCCGCGCTGGCTCGTGAAGGGCGCGGCGCGCACGGCGTTCGACGTCAATGTCGGACGCGGTACCCGGATCGACGAGCTGGAGAAGACCTACTGGTATCGCCTGTTCGGCTGCATCCCGGAGACCGGACACCACGCCTACGGCATCGCGCTCGCGCCGCGTGACGACGATCCCAATGTCGGCAAGCCGCCCCGCGATCATCTGCTGCACAAGGGCGAGCTCGGCGACTACATCGCGCCCTATAGCGAGGCCGGCACTGCGCAAGGTCTCGACCGGCTGCACGGCCGCAACCATCTCGGCGGCACGATGTTTCCCAATCAGTGGACGCCGAAATACAGCGCGACCTATCTCGAGATCGAAGAGCATTTCGGCGGCTTCAATTTCGGCGGCGGCAATGGCCAGCTCGATCTTGCGAGCATGGAGTTCGACTGGGCCTGCGGTTGAAGCGCGCGCTGTTCATCGCGCATTCACACAGGAAACAAAGCGCGGGGAACCGCAAATCAACAGGAACATCGCACTTCCTCTTTTGTTGTCGGCGCGGGCAATGCTGAAAAACGAGGAGGAATTTCGATGTCTAAGCGCTTTCTGATTTCGGTCGCTGCGGCGGCTTTGCTCGCCGGCACCGGTTTCGCGAATGCACAGGGCGCGGGCGGCGCCAACAAGGAATCCGGGGCCGGCGGTGGCGCGACCATGCAGCACTCTGCACCGTCAGGTGGCGCGTCGTCGGGCACGATGCAGCATGATTCCGGTGGCATGAAGGGTTCCGAACATTCGACGACCGGTGAGTCTTCTTCGGGCATGAAGGGTGAATCGCCCGGCATGAAGGGCGCCGAGTCCGACAAGGCAGGCCCCGCCACCAAGGGCGCCCAGGAAAATACCCAAAAGTCGAAGGGCATGAGCTCGGAGAACGAGACCACCAAGGGCAAGGAGAGCTCGAAGGACATGAAGGCCGAGGGCCGCGACAAGAGCGGCAACATGAAGGCCGAAGAGCGTGACAAGAGCGGCAACATGAAAGCCGAGGGTCGTGAAAAGAACGGCAACATGAACGCCGAGAGCCGCGAGAAGAGCGGTGCAACCACCAACCAGAACGCCCAGACCAAGAGCCCGACCGACACCAATCGCGCCCAGACCAACGACACCAGCCGCACCCAGACCACCACCGGCAACGCGGCGACGTCGGCCACCGCGGCTCCGCCGGCCGAGAAGCGCACCCAGATCTCGACCGCGATCAAGTCGGAGCACGTCACCGAGGTCACCAACGTGAACTTCAACGTGGCGGTCGGCACCCGCGTCCCGACTGACGTGCACTTCTATCCAGTGCCGGAGCGGGTCGTGACGATCTACCCGCAGTGGCGCGGCTATGAGTTCATCCTGGTCCACGGCCGCTACATCATCGTGCAGCCGGAGACCCACGAGATCGTCTACATCATCGAGGGCTAAGCCGGCCTCGGTGCGGGAGTGCCGTGAGAGGCCCCCGCCGACTCTCAACCCCGCCCCATTCGGGGCGGGGTTTTGCATTCGGCCGGCTCTCGCGTCACGGCGGTGGATGGCGGGGCGGGAGCGCCACCCCGGCGCGGCTTCCGCGAGGTTTGGTTAACCAGCAATTTCCGTAGGTTACACCAGCTACCTGACAACGCGGAGGAAGCCGTTAAAGGCATTCCGATTTCACCTAAAGGCTTCCCCTGCGGCCGGTTGTTACCTATAACCCGGCCCACTCCACCCCTCGTCGGAACCCCTCGGACCTCTTGTCGGACCTCTTGGCCGGAACCCCTGCAATGGCTGCTGCCGGAACGATCTATGTGCTGAACGGCCCGAACCTCAATCTGCTGGGGACGCGCGAGCCGGAGACCTACGGCCACGCCACCCTCGCCGATGTCGAGAAGCTGTGCGCGGACACCGCACGCCAGTTCGGGCTGACCGCCGACTGCCGGCAGTCCAACCGCGAGGGCGAACTGATCGACTTCATCCATGAGGCCCGCGCCAAGAAGGCGGTCGGCATCATCATCAATGCTGGCGGTTACTCCCATACCTCGATCGCGCTGCATGACGCGCTGATTGCGGTGAGGATTCCCGCTGTCGAGGTTCATGTCAGCAACATCCACGCCCGCGAGAGCTTCCGGGACCACTCGTTCACTGCTAAAGCCGCCTTCGCGTCACTTTGCGGCTTCGGCATCGACGGTTACCGGCTTGCGATTATCGGCCTTGCCACCAAAATCGGTG
Organism: Bradyrhizobium viridifuturi; assembly: GCF_001238275.1. Lineage (GTDB taxonomy): Bacteria > Pseudomonadota > Alphaproteobacteria > Rhizobiales > Xanthobacteraceae > Bradyrhizobium > Bradyrhizobium viridifuturi. The sequence continues at coordinate 20,475 of NZ_LGTB01000055.1, read as the reverse complement.
CCAAGATCGATGCAAAGGCAAAGACTTAATCGTCAATCCTGACGTTCCCCGTCACCAGACAGAGATTTCGGATCAAACAACATGGCGCGCCAGCCAGACGACAAATCAGCCGTAAAGTCCAAGAGCGATTCGAAGAGCGACGACAGCGCCCTCATTCGCGAGCTCGCGCTGCTGCTCGCCGAGACCAACCTCACCGAAATCGAGATCGAGCGTGCCGGCCTGCGCGTCCGTGTCGCCCGCAACATCAGCATCGCGGCATCCGTGCCCGCTGCCGTCCACGCGGTTGCCGCGCCCGCCGTCGTCGCGGCGCCTGCTGTTGCGGCTGCGACCGACCTTGCGAAACATCCTGGCGCCGTGCCCTCGCCGATGGTCGGCACCGCCTATTGGGCGCCCGAGCCTGGCGCCAAGCCGTTCATTGAAGTCGGCTCGAAGGTCAGCGCCGGCCAGACGCTTCTGATCATCGAGGCGATGAAGACAATGAACCAGATCCCGTCGCCGCGCGCGGGCACCGTGACGCAGATCCTCGTCGAGGACGGCCAGCCCGTCGAATTCGGCGAGCCGCTCGTGATCATTGAATAGCTTCCGTCAACGTCAGGCGCTGCGATGTTCGACAAGATCCTCATAGCCAATCGCGGCGAGATCGCGCTTCGCGTGCTGCGCGCCTGCAAGGAGCTCGGCATCTCCACCGTCGCGGTGCATTCCACCGCCGACGCCGACGCCATGCATGTGCGGCTCGCCGACGAGAGCGTGTGCATCGGCCCGCCGCCGTCGAAGGATTCCTATCTCAACGTTCCGGCGCTGCTGGCCGCCTGCGAGATCACCGGCGCCGACGCCGTGCATCCCGGCTACGGCTTCCTGTCCGAGAACGCGCGCTTCGCCGAGATCCTCGCCGACCACAATCTCGGCTTCATCGGGCCGAAGGCCGAGCACATCCGCCTGATGGGCGACAAGATCGAAGCCAAGAAGACCGCCAAGCGCCTCGGCATTCCCGTCGTGCCCGGCTCGGACGGCGCGGTGACCTCGGAGGCCGACGCGCTGGCGATCGGCAAGGAGATCGGCTTCCCGGTGCTGGTGAAGGCGGCGGCCGGCGGCGGTGGCCGCGGCATGAAGGTCGCGCACACCGAGGCCGACCTTGCGCTCGCGCTCTCCACCGCGGCCAACGAAGCCAAGTCGCGTTCGGCGACGCCTCGGTCTATCTGGAGAAATACCTGCAGAAGCCGCGCCATATCGAGATCCAGATTCTCGGCGACGGCCGCGGCGGCGCGATCCATCTCGGCGAGCGCGACTGCTCGCTGCAGCGCCGCCACCAGAAGGTCTGGGAGGAAGGCCCCTCGCCCGTGCTCGCAGCGGCCGCCCGCGCCAGGATCGGCGAGACCTGCGCCAAGGCGATGCGGGACATGAAGTATCTCGGCGTCGGCACCATCGAATTCCTCTACGAGGACGGCGAGTTCTATTTCATCGAAATGAACACCCGCATCCAGGTCGAGCATCCCGTCACCGAAAGCATCACCGATATCGATCTGGTGCTGGAGCAGATCCGGATTGCCGCCGGCGGCGACCTGCCGGCCAAGCAGAGCGACATCGCGATCATCGGCCACGCCATCGAGTGCCGCATCAATGCGGAGAACCCGCAAACCTTCCGTCCCTCGCCCGGACGGATCACCCAATTCCATCCGCCGGGTGGCCTCGGCGTGCGGATCGATTCCGCCGTTTACCAAGGCTATGTGATTCCGCCCTATTACGACTCGCTGGTCGGCAAGCTGATCGTGCACGGCAAGACCCGCGGCGAATGCCTGATGCGACTGCGCCGGGCGCTCGACGAGATGGTGGTCGACGGAATCGAGACGACGCTGCCGCTGTTCCGCGCGCTGGTACGCGAGCCCGACATCATCGAGGGCGACTACCACATCCACTGGCTGGAGCAGTACCTCGCCGGCCAGCCGTCCGACGTTCCAAAATAGTTCGGAACTCCGTGGAACCCGAGCCCTGTTCAAGCGTATTAAAGGGTTATTGGCTTTCCACGGGGACGCATTGAATCCCAATCCCGCAAAGAGACCGTCGTGACGCCAGTTTCACGACGCCGATCCACGTTGCAAATCCTCCTGCTGTCGGCGGGATTTTTCGTGCTGGTCGCGATCAGCGTGGCGTCCGTCCTGCTGGTCAACAAGGCGCGCGAGGATAACGCCTGGGTCGTCCACACCGTGGAGGTCGAGAGCCAGGTTGCCAACCTGCTGCTGGATATCCGGCGCGCCGAAAGCGCGACCAGGGCTTATCTGCTGACATCGGCACCACAGTACCTGACCGAGTACCAGTCGGCCGCGGCGGGACTCCCGGCCGCGCTCAGCCATCTTCAGTTGACGACCGTCGATAATCCGGTGCAGGTCGCCAATGCCGCGAAGCTCAAGGCCGCGGTCGAACAACGGCTCGCCGAGTTCGCCCTCAGCATCGAGCGCGTCAGAAACAACGACGCCGTGACCAGCATCGACGTCCTGCGCAAGGGCACCTCGACCGATGCGGTGGAGGCGATCACCCGGATCGGCCGCGACATGCGCGCCGAGGAGGATCGCCTGCTGGCAGCGCGCACCGCGACCGCGGACCGGACCCAGGTGCTGGCCTCCTCGGTCACCATCGCCGGCTCCTGCATGGTGCTGGCGCTCGCCGCCCTGTCGGTGATGCTGCTGCGGCAATCGTCAAAGGCACGCGACGAGGCCGAAGCCAGGCTGCGCGACAGCAACGTCAATCTCGAAACCATCGTTGACGAGCGGACCTCCGACCTGCGCGAGGCCAACGAGGAAATCCAGCGTTTCGCCTATATCGTCAGCCACGACCTGCGCTCTCCGCTGGTCAACATCATGGGCTTCACCAGCGAGCTGGAGGAATTGCGCGGCACCATCTTCAAGCGCATCGCAACGCTCAATCGCAGCGCGTCGCTGGCGCGGCGATGCCGGAAGATGCGACCGACGTGGCCGAGCCCGAGCTCGAAGGCCCCGACAGGCAGCTATCCGACGATTTCAACGAATCGCTCGGCTTCATCAAGTCGTCGATCGCCAAGATGGACCGCCTGATCAGCGCGATCCTCAATCTTACCCGCGAGGGCCGCCGCGAGTTCAAGCCGGAGCGGATCGATCTCCGCGAGCTGATCGAGGGCATCGTCAAAACGGTCGCGCACCAGGCGGCCGAGGCCAACGCGGCCGTCCAGATCGGCGCGTTGCCGAATATCGTCAGCGACCGCCTCGCGCTGGAGCAGATATTCTCCAACCTGATCGACAATGCGCTCAAATACCTCAAGGACGGCGTCCCCGGCGAGATCGTGATCGAGGGCCGCACCAAGCTCGGCTTTGCGATCTTCGAGGTTACGGACAATGGCCGCGGCATTGATCCGAAGGACCATCAGCGCATCTTCGATTTGTTCCGCCGCGCCGGAACCCAGGACAAGCCCGGTCAGGGCATCGGGCTTGCCCATGTCCGCGCACTTGTGCGCAGACTGGGCGGCACCATGTCGGTAGCATCGGAACTTCACAACGGCAGCACGTTCACGATCACGCTGCCTATCAAATGGTCAGGCAAGAACCGGGAAAAAGCATCATGAGCGATCCAGTCACCATCATCATGATCGAGGACGACGAGGGCCATGCCCGCCTGATTGAGAGGAATATCCGGCGCTCAGGTGTCAACAATGAGATCATCCCGTTCACCAACGGTACAGAGGCCGTGAACTACCTGTTCGGCAAGGATGGCAGCGCGGTCGAGCGCAAGAACAAGGCCCTGCTCATCCTGCTTGATCTCAATCTGCCTGACATGACCGGCATCGACATTCTGAAGCGGGTCAAGGAGAACAAGTATCTCAAGTCGACGCCGGTGGTCGTGCTGACCACGACGGATGACTCCCAGGAGATCAAGCGTTGCTACGAACTCGGTTGCAACGTCTACATCACCAAGCCGGTGAACTACGAAAGCTTCGCCAACGCCATTCGCCAGCTTGGCCTGTTCTTTTCCGTGATTCAGGTGCCGCCAGCCTCCGCATGACCAGCGCAACGCCGACACTGCTCTATATCGACGACGATGCGACGCTGGCGCGCCTGGTCGAACGCGGCCTAACGCGCGCCGGCTACAAGGTCGTGCACGCCGCGAGCGGTCAGGAAGGCCTCGACCGGCTCGCCCAGGGCGGCATCGACGTCATCGCGCTCGACCAGTACATGCCCGGCCTAGACGGGCTGGAGACGCTGGAGCGGATCCTCAAGATACCCGACGCCCCTCCGGTGGTGTTCGTTACCGCCTCGCAGGACTCGGCGATTGCGGTCACCGCGCTGAAGGCCGGCGCAGCCGACTATCTGGTCAAGGATGTCAGGGGCGAGTTCATCCCCCTGCTCCAGGTCGCGGTGAATGGCGCGGTGCGGCGGGCGGAGATCCAGAAAGCGCGCGACGAAGCCGAGGCCGAGGTGCACGCCTCCCGCGACCGCTACGCCGCGCTCGCCGCCGAGCGCGAGGTGCTGCTGCGCGAGGTCAACCATCGCGTCGGCAACTCGTTGCAGATCATCGCATCGCTGCTGCATCTGCAGGCCAATTCCGCGAGCCAGCAGGACGTCAAGGCGGCGCTCACCAACGCCATGGGCCGCGTCGCCGCCGTCGCGCAGGTGCACCGCCGGCTCTATACCTCGCACGATTTCAAGACCGTGATGCTGAACCAGTATCTCGAGGCGCTGCTCGAGGACCTCAGGCGATCGGCCGAAGGCAACAAGATGTCGCGGCTGACGCTGAAGGCCGAGCCGGTCGAGATCGATCCCGACCGCGCCGTCGCGATCGGCATCATCGTCAACGAGCTGGTGATGAACGCGGTGAAGTACGCCTATCCCGATGGCGCCGGGCCGATCCATGTCGAGCTCAAGCCGCAGGGAGACGACCTCCAGCTTGCGATCAGCGATGAAGGCGTGGGGTTCTCCGACAAGGCCGATCCGCGCGGCACCGGCATGGGCCAGCGCATCGTCGCGGCGATGGCCGCCAAGCTCGATGCCAGCGTCGAGCGCGACCCCACCCACAACGGCACCCGCTTCGTGGTGCGGTTCGCGCGCGTCAGCCCGGCGCCGGTGAAGTCGACAAGCGCCGCAGCCAGTTAGGCTGCGGCCGCGGGCGGATTGATCGACTTTTCGCGGTGGCCTTAACGCGCGCGTCACCCTGTTGTTCAATCGCAGCCGGCTGCTCTGACCGGTTAAGACAAATCTGGGCTTTGTTCGCCATGCTTTTCGCCCAGCTTGGCAGGATCGGCACGCGATGTTCGGGCGCAGGGTGGTTTTCGGAAAGAAGCAGGAGACCTTGAGCGAGCTCAAGGAGGCCGTGCGTGCGGCTCCCGATGCCGATGGCGCAGCCCCCACTTTTCACAAGAAGCAGTGGGATGATCCGAGGATCGGCTCGATGCTGCGCGACGCGGGTTTCGCGCCGGATGACGAACGCGGCATTGCGCCGACCGCCGACAATCGCCTTGCCGTGTTCGCTGCGGCCAACCAGCGGCTGCAGCAGCGCACCGATGCCTTCAACCGCGACATGACGGCGCGCCACGGCCATTGCCAAGCGGTACCGTTCCTGGTCATCGATCAGAAGATCTGGGACGGGCCGCACGGCGCGTTTCTCTACGCGCAGATGGGTCTGATCGGCTTCGACGAGTGGAACGTGATGATGCTGGCGGGCGATCCGCAGACCACGGAGGCATGCGGCCTGGCCGGCCATCCGGGCTTTCTCCCGGCGGTGACGCAAGCCATGACCGAGCATGTGATCGGGTGGAAGGCGCAGCACGACACGCTGCTCAAGACGTTCGGAATCCCCGCCGGTGGCGGCCGCGACGTCGCGCACGAGCACTATGAGATGGAAAGGGACACCCTGCGCCGTGAGATTATCGACAAGGCCGGCTGGATGAAGCCGCGCATCATCGAAGATCTCCTGCGCAAGGGCTAACGGCGCAGGCCCTTCCCGAGCATCTCAATCGGGCCGATCGCGCAGTCGCCGCTGATGATGCGGGCGGCAATCCCGGCACGGTGCACCGAAGATCACCTGCGACGGATACGGCCGCGCCGAGTGATATGGCGTCGAGCCGAACAGACCTGCCGCGCCGAAGCCCGCGCTGAAGGGATCGGCGGCGAAGCTGCCTGGGAACGAGCCGTTGCTGCGGAAATCGCGGTCGTCATTCCTGCCGTCGAAATACGCGCCGCCGGTGCTGCCGTAGCGCAGCGGCCGGTCCTGAGCCGATACGGCAGCCGTGCCGAGCGCGACGGCAGCGCAGGCGATCAATGCTCTGCTGGCGATCATGGCGGAGATCCTCATGGCGGAGTGGTCCCCCAGTCGCCCTTCCAGGCGATCAGGCGGCCCTTGCCGAATTGCAGATAGAGCCCGTCGCTGCGCCGCGACAGCACGCTGCCCCTGACATTGGGCAGCGCGACGAACAGTTCATTGCCCGGTGTGCCGCGCAAATAGTTCAAAGGCACGCCGAGCGACTGGCTGGCCTGGTCGGCGTTCATGCCGAAGGCGAGCGGAACGCTGTTGGGCGGCCGCTGCTGCGCCCGGGCCATGCCGACCGGCGCTCCCAGCGCGACGACAAGGGCAACGACGAAGAGTGTGGCGAACCGCTGCATCATCGACCTCACTGCACTGCTGCCGCAAGCGTGCCGGCCGGCGTCCAGCCGCCGCCGAGCGCCTGGAACAGGCTACTCGCCGCCAAGAGCTTGTTGAGCCGCACCGTGACCAGATTGTTTTCGGCCGTGAACAGCGTCTGCTGCGCCTGCAGCACCGTGATGAGGTTGACCGTGCCGCCGCGCAGCTGCGTCTCGGCGACCTCGAACGCCTTGCGCGAGCTAGCCACCACGTCGGACTGCAAGCGCTCCTGCAGCGTATACTTCTGCAGGGCGATCAGCGCCTTCTCGACATCGGCAAAGGCCGACAGCACCGCCTTGCGATAGGCCTGCAGGTTCTGCAATTGCTGGCCCTTGGCGAGCTTGAGCTGGCTCTCCAGCAGGAAGCCGTCGAACAGCGGCTGGGTCAGCCCGGCGGCCAGCGTGTAGTACCAGGCGCCCGGCGCGAACAGCGAGGCCAGCGCCGCGCTCTGGAAGCCCGTGGTGCCGGTGAGCTGGATCTGAGGGAAGAACGCCGCGCGCGCCGCATCGACGCTGAAATTGGAGGACGCCAGTTGCGCCTCGGCCTGGCGAATGTCGGGCCGCTGGTAGAGCAATTCCGACGGCATCCCGGGCGTCACGCGCGGCACCGCGATCTGCGTCGTGGAGCCGCCGCGCACCTGGAAATCGGCCGGCGCGCGCGCCACCAGCAGGGCAAGCGCGGCCATGTTCTGCCCGACCGTCACCTCGAGCGGCGGGATCGCCGCGCGCTGCGTCGCGACCAGTGCCTCCTGCTGCGACAGATCGAGCTGCGAGGCGGTGCCGCCGGCGAACTGCGATTTGATCAGCGCGAGGATACGCTCGGCCGCCGCCAGATTGCGCCTTGTGACCCTGATCTGGTCCTGCGCCGCCAGCACCTGGAAATAGGTGTTGGCAACCGTCGCCATCGTGCTCAGCGCGACCACCTCGCGATTGTAGCGGGCGCTGGTGGCGCTCTCCTCCGACGCCGCCAGCGTCGCACGGTTCTTGCCCCAGAAGTCCACGATATAGCTTGCGCTCAGTCCCAGGCTGTACTGCGAGAATGTCCCGCTGCTGCCGCCGAGCAACGAACTCGATCCCGTCGCCACCTTCTGACGCTCGGCATTCGCCGATCCGGAGAGGGACGGCAGCAGCGCGGCGCCGGACACGCCGACCTGCGCGTCGGCCTGCACGATTTGGGCGATCGCCACCGCGATATCGAGATTGTAGAGCTGCGCTGACTCCATCAGCCCGGTCAGTTCGGGCGAGCGGAAGCCGCGCCACCAGGCGAGCGCCGGAACGGCGGCGTCGGCGTCGCCCTTGGCGGCGGCGCGATAGGTCGCCGGCACTTCGAGGCTGAGCTCGGGCTTCTCCGCCCCGGGGATGCAGCCGGACAGGCCGAGGCCGAGACCAAGGCTCAGGCCGCCGAACGCCGCCCCACGCAGGAATCGGACCGGCTTTCGCATGATTTCAAGACTTCGCAACGCTGCACCTGTCGGCATTTACTCGCCCGGCTGAAGTGAGGAGCCCGGCATCCGCATCGCGCCGCCGTGGCGGACGCGCAGGGCCCATAGGCGGAACCGGTCGAGATAGAGGTAGATCACGGGCGTCGTGTAGAGCGTCAGAACCTGGCTCAGGATCAGGCCGCCGACGATGGCGATGCCGAGCGGCTGCCGCAACTCGCCGCCGTCGCCCATCCCGACCGCCAACGGCACGGCGCCGAGCAGCGCGGCCATCGTCGTCATCATGATCGGACGGAAGCGCAGCAGGCAGGCCTCCCTGATCGCCTCGAGCGGCTCCAGCCCGCGCCCGCGTTCCGCCTCCAGCGCAAAGTCGATCATCATGATGGCGTTCTTCTTCACAATGCCGATCAGCAGGATGACGCCGATCAGCGCCATGATACTGAACTCGGTCTTGAATGCCATCAGCGCCAGCAAGGCGCCCACACCTGCGGAGGGCAATGTGGACAAGATGGTCAGCGGGTGAACGTAGCTCTCATAGAGCACGCCCAGCACGATGTAGATCGTGATGATCGCGGCCAGGATCAGGAACGGTTGGTTGTTGAGCGAATCCTGGAACGCCTTGGCGGAGCCTGGAAGGTGCCCCGGATCGTCGCCGGAACGCCGATCCGGTTCATGGTCGCCTCGATGCTGGCGACCGCGGTGCTCAGCGACACGTTGGGCGGCAGGTTGAACGAGATGGTGTTGGCGACCAGGAGGCCCTGGTGGTTGACCGCCAGCGGCGTCGCGCCCTGCCTGAACGCCGCCACCGCCGAAAGGGGGATCATGGTCTCGCTGTTGGTCGAGACCGCCGATCCGGTCGAGGCCGCGCCCTTCCCAGTCGAGCCGATCGAATTGGTGGCCTGGTTGCGCGCGGCCTGGGCGTTGGCAGAACTCGCCGCGCTCGAGGTTCCCGCCGCCACCACGGTGCCCGCCACCGCGTTGGTCGATTGCGATCCGCCGACCGATGCGCCCGAGGTGCTGATGTAGACGTCCTTCAGCGTCTCCGGACTCTGCCAGTAGCGCGGCGCGACCTCCATGATGACGTGATACTGGTTGCGCGCGACATAGATCGTCGACACCTGGCGCTGGCCGAAGGCGTCGTAGAGGGTGTTGTCGATCTGGCTCACCGTGATGCCGAGCCGGGCCGCGGCGTCGCGGTCGATCACGAGGTCGGACTCCAGGCCCTTGTTCTGCTGGTCGCTGTTGACGTCGGCGAGGTTCGGATCGCGCTGCAGCGCCGCCGCGATCTTCGGCGTCCAGTCATTGAGCTCTTCCAGCGTCGAGCCCTGCAGCGTGTACTGATACTGCGCGTTCGACGCCCTGCCCCCGACCCTGATGTCCTGCACCGCCTGCAGGAACAGGCTCGCGCCGGGCACCACCGCCATCTCGCGGCGCAGCCGCGCGATCACGCCGTCGGCGCCGAGCTTGCGCTGGTCAAGCGGCCGCAGCGAGACGAACACGAAGCCGGAATTGGTCTGCCCGCCGCCGGTGAAGCCGACCACGGTCTCCACCGCCGGATCGCGCTTGATGATGCCGACAAACTGCGCGAGCTTCTGCTGCATCAGCTGGAACGAGACGCTCTGGTCGGCCTGGATCGAGCCGACCAGCCGCCCGGTGTCCTGTTGCGGGAAGAAGCCCTTCGGGATCACGACGTAGAGATAGCCGGTCAGGCCGATCGTGACGAAGAAGATCAGCACGATGCTCAGGGGATGCTCGAGCGCACCGGTCAGTGTCCGTCGATAGAACCCCAGCATCGCATCGAAGAAGCGCTCGCTGAACTGATAGAGCCTGCCGTGACCACCGGTATCCGGCCGCAGCAGCACGGCGCACATCATCGGCGTCGTCGCCAGCGAGACTGCGAGCGAGATCACGATCGAGATCGAGATCGTCACGGCGAATTCGCGGAACAGGCGGCCGATGATGCCCGACATCATCAGGATCGGGATGAACACCGCGATCAGCGAGATGCTCATCGACAGCACGGTGAAGCCGACCTCGTTGGCGCCCTTCAGGGCCGCCTCGAGCGGGCTCATGCCCTCCTCGATGTAGCGGGTGACGTTCTCCAGCACCACGATGGCGTCGTCGACCACGAACCCGGTCGCCACCGTCAGCGCCATCAGTGACAGATTGTCGAGGCTGTAACCAAACAGGTACATCGCCCCGAAGGTCGCGACCAGCGACACCGAGACCGCGACCACCGGGATGAAGGTGGCGCGCGCGCTGCGCAGGAACGCGAACACCACGAAGACCACCAGCAGCACCGCGAGGATCAGGGTGCGCTCGACATCCCTGAGCGAGGTGCGGATCGTGGTCGAACGGTCGACCGCAAGGCCGATATCGATCGCCGGCGACACCGAGGCCTTCAGCTGCGGCATCAATGCCTTCACGAGGTCGACGGTCGAGATGATATTGGCATTGGGCTGGCGGTAGAGGATGACCAGCACGGCCGGCTTGCCATCGGCAAGCCCGGCGTTGCGCAGATTCTCGACGCCGTCGGCCACCTCGCCGACGTCGGAGAGATGGACCGGCGCGCCGTTGCGGTAGGCCACGATCAGCGACCGGTAATCGTTGGCTTTGTTGGCCTGGTCGTTGGCGTAGACTTGGTAGCGCTGGTCGCCGACATCGATGCCGCCCTTGGGGCTGTGGGCGTTGGCGTTCGACAGCGCCGCGCGCACGTCCTCCAGGCCGATGCCGTATTTGTAGAGCGCCTGCGGGGTCAGATCGACGCGGACGGCGGGCAGCGAGCTGCCGCCCACCACGACCTGGCCGATGCCCTCGACCTGCGACAGCTTCTGCGCCAGCACCGTGGACGCCGCATCGTAGAGGTCGCCGCGGGTCAGCGTATCCGACGTCAGCGTCAGGATCAGGATCGGCGCGTCGGCCGGATTGACCTTGCGGTAGGTCGGATTGCTGCGCAGGCTGGTCGGCAGATCGGCGCGCGCCGCGTTGATCGCGGCCTGCACGTCGCGCGCGGCGCCGTCGATGTCACGGTTGAGGTTGAACTGCAGCGTGATCCGGGTCTGCCCGACCGAGCTCGACGAGGTCATCTCGCTCACATCGGCGATCTGGCCGAGATGCCGCTCCAGCGGCTTGCCACCGTGGTCGCGACGTCCTCGGGGCTGGCGCCGGGCAGCGTCGCCTGTACCGAGATGGTCGGGAAATCCACCGCCGGCAGCGGCGACACCGGCAGCTTGAAGAACGCCACGATGCCTGCCGCCGCAAGTCCGAAGGTCAACAGCGTGGTTGCGACCGGCCGGCGGATGAATGGCGTCGACGGACCCATGGCTCAACGCGACCCGCTCGCCTCGCCGACCTCGTCCGCCCGCCCGGCAAACCGCAGCGCCAGGCGATCGAACCACAGATAGATCACCGGCGTCGTGAACAGCGTCAGCAGCTGGCTCACCAGGAGGCCGCCGACGATCGAGATGCCGAGCGGATGCCGCAGCTCCGAGCCGGCACCGCTGCCGAGCATCAGCGGCAGCGCGCCAAGTACTGCTGCCATGGTCGTCATGATGATCGGCCGGAACCGCAGCAGGCAGGCCTGGTAGATCGCCTCGCGCGGCGGCTTGCCCTCGTTGCGTTCGGCGTCGAGCGCGAAGTCGATCATCATGATCGCGTTCTTCTTCACGATGCCGATCAAGAGGATGATGCCGATGATCGCGATGATGGTCAGATCCTGCCCGGCCATCATCAGCGCCAGCAGCGCGCCGATGCCGGCCGAGGGCAGCGTCGAGAGGATGGTCAGCGGATGGATGAAGCTCTCATACAGCACGCCGAGCACGATATAGACCGTGATGATCGCGGCCAGGATCAGGAACAGCTGGTTGGACAGCGAGGACTGGAACGCCAGCGCCGCGCCCTGGAAGCTCGTGATCATGCCGAGCGGCTGGTTGATATCGGCCTGCGCCTGCTTGATCGCCGTTACTGCACTGCCGAGCGAAGCGCCGGGCGCGAGGTTGAACGAGACCGTGGCCGACGGGAACTGGCCGAGATGCGAGACCTGCAGCGGCGCGGTTTCCACCCGCATCTTGGCCATGACCGACAGCGGCACCGGCGTCGAGCCGACCGATGACGGCAAGTAGATCGACGACAGCGAATCCAGCGAATTCTGCAACGACGGGTCGGCCTCGAGGATAACCCGGTACTGGTTCGAATTGGTGAACACGGTGGAGACGATGCGCTGGCCGTAGGAATCGTACAGTGCGTTGTCGATCGTCGCCGGCGTGATGCCGAACCGCGCCGCCTGGTCGCGGTCGATGTCGACGAACACCGAAAGCCCCTGCGCGGAAATATCGCTGGAGACGTCGCTGAGTTCAGGCAGCTCACGCAACTTGTCGACCAGCTTCGGCGTCCATTCCGCAAGCTCGTTGGGATCGGCATCCTGCAGGATGAACTGGTACTGCGTCCGGCTCACCGTGCCTTCGATGGTGAGGTCCTGCACCGGCTGCATGTAGAGCGTGATACCGGTCAGATCAGCCGTGCTGGCCTTGATCCGGTTCATCACTGTCGCAACACCGGCCTTACGCTGCTCGTGCGGCTTCAGATTGATCAGGATGCGGCCGCTGTTGAGCGTGGTGTTGGTGCCGTCGACGCCGATGAAGGACGACAGGCTTTCGACGTCGGGATCCCTGAGGATCGCGCTGGCGAGCCGCTGCTGCCGTTCGGCCATCGCCGCATAGGATACCGATTGCGGCGCCTCCGAGATCGCCTGGATCACGCCGGTGTCCTGCACCGGAAAGAAGCCCTTGGGGATGACGACGTAGAGCAACGCCGTCAGCCCGAAGGTGGCGAGCGCGATCAGCAGCACGAAGGTCTGGCGATCCAGCACCCAGTTGAGCATCCGGGCGTAGATCGCGATGACAAGGTCGAAGCCTTCGCGGCTGAGCCGCTGGAAGGTGTTTTCGCGCGACATGGCCTCCGGCTTCAGGAGTTTCGCGCAGGCCATCGGCACCAGCGTCAGCGACACCACGGCGGAGATCAGGATCGTCACCGACAGCGTGATGGCGAATTCGCGGAACAGGCGGCCGACGACGTCCCCCATGAACAACAGCGGGATCAGCACCGCGATCAGCGATACCGTCAGCGAGATGATGGTGAAGCCGATCTGCTCGGAGCCGCGCAACGCGGCTTCCAGCGGCGACTCGCCCTCCTCGATGTAGCGCGAGATGTTCTCGATCACGACGATGGCGTCGTCGACCACGAAGCCGGTCGCGATCGTCAGCGCCATCAGCGACAGATTATTCAAGCTGAAGCCGAATAGATACATCGCCCCGAGCGTACCGACCAGCGACAGCGGCACCGACAGGCTCGGGATCAGCGTGGCGCGGGTCGAGCGCAGGAACACGAAGATGACAAGCACGACCAGGATTACCGCGAGCGACAGCTCGTATTCGACGTCGCGCACCGAGGCCCGGATCGTCACGGTACGGTCGGTCAGGATGTTGAGGTCGATCGCCGCCGGCAGCGTCGCCTGCAACTGCGGCAGCAGGTCCTTGATGCCCTGCACGACCGAGATCACGTTGGCGCCGGGCTGGCGCTGGATGTTGAGGATGATCGCCGGCGTCTCGTTCATCCAGGCGCCGAGCTTGTCGTTCTGCGCGCCGTCGACGACGTTGCCGACGTCGCTGAGGCGGACCGGCGAGCCGTTCTTGTAAGCGATGATCAGCGAGCGGTAGTCGCTGGCATTGCGGATCTGGTCGTTGGCGTTGATGGTGTAGGCGCGCATCGCGCCGTCGAAATTGCCCTTCGGCGTGTTGACGTTGGCGTTGCCGAGCGTGGTGCGGAGATCGTCGATGTTGAGGCCATAGGCCGCGAGCTTGCGGATGTCGGCCTGGATGCGCACCGCGGGCCGCTGGCCGCCGCTGATGCTGACAAGGCCGACGCCGGGCAGCTGCGAGATCTTCTGCGCCAGCCTTGTGTCGACGAAGTCCTGCACCTGGGTCAGCGGCATCGTCTTCGAGGTCAGCCCCAGCGTCAGGATCGGCGCGTCGGCCGGATTGACCTTTGCGTAGATCGGCGGCGCCGGCAGGTCCGACGGCAACAGATTGCCCGCGGCATTGATCGCGGCTTGCACCTCCTGCTCGGCGACGTCGAGCGAGATCGACAGGCCGAATTGCAGCGTGATGACGGACGAGCCGGCCGAGCTCACCGAACTCATCTGGTTCAAATTCGGCATCTGGCCGAATTGAACCTCGAGCGGCGCCGTCACCGACGACGTCATCACGTCAGGGCTGGCGCCGGGATAGAAGGTCTGCACCTGGATGGTCGGATAGTCGACCTCCGGCAGCGCCGCGACGGGCAGGAATCTGAACGCCAGCATGCCCGACAGCATGATGGCGATCATCATCAGGGTCGTCGCCACCGGCCGCAGGATGAATGGCCGCGACGGGTTCATTTGGTCTGCCCGTCCTCGGACCGCTTGTGCTGGCCGCCTCCCGCCTTGTCGGGATCGGCGCCGCCCTTGCTATCGCCCTTCGCAGCCCCATTTGCCGCGCCACTCACCGTCCCCTTGGCCGCGCCGGCCGGGTTCGCAGCATCGGCGGCGGAGCGCACGACGACCTTGGCGCCCTCGCGCAACTTGTCGGCGCCGTCGATCACGATGCGATCGCCGGCCACAAGCCCCGACAGCACCTCGACGCGGTCGCCGTCGGTGACGCCGAGCTTGACCGGCCGCACCGAGACCGTGCTGTCGGCATTGACGAGATAGACGAAGGTGCCGGGTACGCCGCGCTGGATGCCGGCGGTCGACATCGTGGTGGCATCCTTGTGGGTGTCGAGCAGGAGGCGGATGTTGACGAACTGGTTCGGATACAGCGTGCGCTTGTCGTTCTCGAACTGGGCGCGCAGCTTGATCGTGCCGGTGGTCGCATCGATCTGGCTGTCGAAGGTCTGCAGCGATCCCTCGGCGAGCTTGTTGGCGCCGCTGCGGTCATAGGCCGCCGTCGGCAGCACCGCGCCCTCCTTCAACCGCTTCGCGACCGCCTGCAGATTGTCCTCCGGCAACGTGAACAGCACGCTGATCGGCTCGAGCTGCGTGATCACGACCAGGCCGTTGGTGTCGCCCGGCGTCACGTAGTTGCCGAGATCGACCTGGCGCAGTCCGACCCGCCCGTTGATCGGCGACACGATGCGGCAATACGCCAAGTTCACTTCGGCCGACTTCACCGCGGCGCGGTCGGCCTCCACCGTGCCCTGATACTGCGCGACCAGCGCGACCTGGGTATCCAGCGTCTGGTGCGGCACAGCGTTCTGGGTGGCGAGGCCCTGATAGCGCGTGAGATCGACCTGGGCGCCCTTCAGTTGCGCCTCGTCGCGCGCCAGCGTGCCCTTGGCCTGCGCCAGCGTCGCCTCATAGGGTCGCGAATCGATCTCGGCGATCAAGTCACCCTTCTTGACCTCGTCGCCCTCCTTGAAATCGATCTTCATCAGGTAGCCGCTGATCTGGCTTCTGATCGTCACGGTCGCGAGCGATGTCACGGTACCGAGGGCATTGAGGCTGACGCCGATATCGCCCTTGCCGATGGTCTCCGGCACGATCGACATCGGACCGGCATTGCGCCCGCCGCCGGCCTGCGGCGGTGCGGCCTGCTGCCGCGTCCACCAGACGATGCCGGCGAGTATCGCCAGCACCACACATCCGGTCAGAAACCCCGGCCAACGCGACGCTCGCCTGACGGGTCCAGGTGCGACGATCGACGGGTCTTTGATATGCTGGTCCATAAACTTGCCCACGAAGAAACACGAACGAGCTCGCGCGGCTCTATGTGTCCCCTGAAATCCGCGCGCGCCACATTCGAGGAAGCATTTTGAACGCTTCCCTCTGACAAAGCGCGTTAAGAATCGGAAAGGATGGCCCCTCCTTCCCGGCCGAGCGCTGTTTCACGCTGGATTGTGGCTATTTTACCCGATCGACTGTAACCAGGGCAACACGATCAGCAACAATCCGGCAAAGTAGATCAGGCCGAAGATCAGCCCGAATTTCCAGAAGTCGCCTTTGCCGATATAGCCGCTGCCGTAATACATCGGCGCCGGTCCCGTGGCGTAGGGCGAGATCACGCCCATCAGCCCGAGCGAATAGACGCACAGCAGCATCAGGGTCTGCACCGACAGGCCGGGAATGCTGGAGCCGACCGCGAGCACCACCGGCAGCACGGCCGCAGTATGCGAGGTGATGCTCGAGAAGAAATAGTGGATCCAGAAGAAGAAGGTGACGAGCAGGATCATCCCGACCAGCGGCGAGGTGCCGGAGAGCGGCTTGGCGTAGCCCTCGGCCACCCATTTGATGAAGCCGATCTCGTTCAGTCCTGACGACAGCGTAAGCAGCGAAGTGAAATAGAAGAATACCTCCCAGGCACTCTTCTCCGCGACGATGTCCTCGAACGCGATCACGCCGGTGAGAAGCATCAGCGAGATCACGACGAACACCACGGTGGTTGCGTTGATGAAGTTCGAGCCGAGCAGCGGCACGCTGATATTGGGGTTGGAGCCGCAGATCCACAGGAACATCGCGAGCAGCACCAGCACCGCCATGATCCATTCCTGCCGTGACGGCGCCCCCATCTTGGCGAGCTCGCCCTCGCTCCAGGTCACGATCTCCGGGCTCTCCTTGATCTCGGGCCGGCAGACCAAATAGCTCAAGAGCGGCACCAGCAGCAGCAAGAGGATACCGAGCGGCGCGAAGCCGATGAACCATTGCGACCAGCCGACCTCGATGTTGACGAGCTTCTTGGCGATCGAGAGCGCGGCGGCGTTCGGCGCCAGCGCGGTCAGGAACAGCGAGCTGGTCACCGCCGTGGTCGCGAACGCCGTCCACATCACGAAGGTGCCGATCTTGCCCGCGGTCGGACCGGGCTCGGAGCCATAGATGCGCGGGATGTTGCTGACGATCGGATAGATGGTGCCACCCGAGCGCGCGGTGTTGGACGGCGTCGCCGGCGCCAGCACGAGATCGGAGAACGCCACCGCATAGCCGAGCCCGATGGTGCGGCGGCCGAGCCCGCGAACCAGCAGCAGCGCGAGCCTTCGGCCGAGCCCGCTCTTGCGGTAGCCGATCGAGAACACGAAGGCCCCGACAATCAGCCACACCGTGCTCTCGGAAAAGCCGCCGAGCATCCAGCGCAGCGACTTGTTCGGATCGGGCTCGACATAGCCACCGACGCCGGCGACCGTCAGGCCGATCAGGCCCACCGCGCCGACCGGCATCGATTCGAGGATCAACCCGGTGATGACGGCGGCGAACACCGCAAAATAGTGCCACTGATTGGCGTTCAGCCCTGATGGCACCGGCACCAGATAGATCACCAGCCAGACCAGCAACGGCGCAAACGTCCGCCATGACGACTTCATGCAGCGTCCCCCTCAATGTGTCCTGATTGTCGGGCATGCGAGCCGCCAAGTGCCCAACCAAGTCCCGGGCGGCGCCGCCATGTTTTTGTTGCAATGTAGCACGGTCGCGCAGTCCGTCTCGGGTGACTGCGGCCGAATGGCGCGGCTTGTGGAGGAACTGGCGCGTTTGGTCAACACGTCGCGCCCCCGCGGCAGCCCCCATCGCAAGACCGCCCGCGCTTTGCTATCCTCTGTGGCATGACGTCACGCGACTCCGCTTCCTCCGAGATCACACCCGAGGTGCTGCTGCGCGCCTATGCCTGCGGCATCTTCCCGATGGCGGAAAGCGCCGATGATCCGACCCTGTTCTGGGTCGAGCCGGAATTGCGCGGCGTGATTCCGCTGGACGGCTTCCGCGTCTCCTCCCGCCTGGCGCGCACGGTGCGCTCGGACGTGTTCACGGTCACCGTCGACACCGCGTTCAAGGCCGTGATCGCCGGTTGCGCCGCGCCGCAGCCCGGCCGCGACGACACCTGGATCAACAAGCGCATCCGCGATCTCTATCTCGGGCTGTACACGTCGGGCCATTGCCACAGCGTCGAGGTCTGGCAGGACGACAATCTGGTCGGCGGCCTCTATGGCGTCAGCCTCGGCCGCGCCTTCTTCGGCGAAAGCATGTTTCACACCGTGCGCGACGCCTCGAAGGTCGCGCTGGTGCATCTGGTGGCCCGGCTGATCGCCGGCGGCTTCGAACTGCTCGACACACAATACGTGACCGAGCACCTGAAGACGTTCGGCGCGGTCGAAATCTCGCGCCGCCGCTATCGCGCGCTGCTCGACAAGGCGATATCGGGCGCGCCGGCGGATTTCCACAAGCTCGACGCCACGCAACCGGTCAAGGGTGCTGACGCGCTCGCGATCATCGCGGCCCGCCGCTAACAGATCCCGCCGGGATCGTCGGCAAGCGCGTCCAGAAGGGCGTGACCGTGCTCGGGCGGGTTTCAAACTGGATGGGCGGCGTGCATCGCGGAACGTCCACGCACCTGCACTTCGATTGCAGCCAGACGCTTCAGCTGGGCGGCGGCAAGGTTGGCAATATCCATATCCCGATCTATCCCTCGCTGATCGTCGCCTACGCGGACGTTTGGCAACTCACTGGGCTGACCGTGCAGAACCACGTGCTGCTGCCCGGAAGCCCCTATGAAAAGTGAGACGCACATGCGCCGCAGTACAGAAGGCCCATCGACCCTCACGCGCCGCGATGCGCTGTTGGGATGCCTTGCCGTCTCGGCATTCGGCCATCGCGCAACCGCTGCAACGTCGGCGGCCGCGAAGCTTCAGCTTCCAGCCATCGCCGACTCGTCGGAGGACGTCACCCGGGCCCTTCCCGCCATCAAGCAAAGCGGCGTCAAGGCGATCGTCAGATACTACGCAGCGGGCTACCAGCCGAGCCTGCCCACCAAACGCATCACGAAACCGGAGGCCGATGCGATCCTGGGTGCCGGCCTCGCGCTGGGCATCGCGTATCAATACAACAACAGCAGCCTTCAGACGTTCACGGCCGAGCGCGGCAGAACGGACGCCCTGTTCTCGCTCGACGAGGCCGGCCGGATTGGCCAGCCTGCGCGAACCACGGTCTATTTCGGCGTCGATGGCGATTGGCCGGACGCCCGCAGCGTCGCGAAGGTCCTGAGCTATTTCGAGGCGGTCAACGACGCGTTCCGGCAGCGCGGGACGCTCCACGTCGGCGTCTACGGCTCCGGCAAGATCTGCAACGAGCTCGGACAGCGCGGCCTCGCCACGCAGTTCTGGCTGCCAGGCTCCACCGGATGGGCCGACACAAGGAGCTTCTACAACAATGCCGGCTGGACGCTCTATCAGCATGCGCTGGAGCTGCCGTGCGGCAATGTTGCACTCGACGTCAATCTGGTCCGAGCCGACGCCGCCAGCCTCGGCTTCTTCGATCGCTCGGGGCCGTGGATCGCCGCGGACGACCTCACCAGGATCAATCAGTCGCGCATGTTCGTGGAGCAGCCTGGAGCCGGCCTGTTCGCGCAGCCGTCGGCAGGGTCCGACGTGCTCAAATCTCTGCGCCGCGGATCGACGGTGACGGTCCTTGAGAGCAAGTCGAGCTGGGTGCGTGTCGCGGCGACCGAAGGGCGCGATGGCTCGGGCTTCTGCCATGCCGGACAGCTCGCCCCGATCAATCGGATGCCTTGATCGGGATGAGCGTCCCGCGGTCGTCGCAGGACGCGATCAGTTTCCGAACAGGCCGCCGAACAACCCGCCCGGCCGCTGCTGCTGGGGCGGCGGAGGTGGCGGCTGCTGCTGATATTGCGGCAGCGGCTGCGGCGGCGGACGCGGCGCGGCCTGCTTTGGCGGCGCGCGCTTCTGGGCCGGCGGCGGAGGCGGCGTCGGCGCCTTCGGCGGATCGGGCGCGGCGGTCACGATGGTCTGGTCCGGCCCTTTGCAGTCGGTCAGCCAGATGTCGTAGATCGGATGCTCGACACCATGCAGGCCGGGGCTCGCCGCGAACATCCAGCCGGAGAAGATCCGCTTCACCTCGCCCTGCAAGGTGATCTCGTCGACCTCGACAAAGGCGTCGGTGTTGGCGGCTTCGGTCGACGGCCTGGTGTAGCAGGCATCGGTCTTCACCCGCAGCGCGCCGAACTGCACGGTCTCGCCGATATCCTCGTCGAAATTGATGATGCGTCCGGTGATCTTGTCGAGGCCGGAGAAGCTCGCCTTCTTGTTGGTGATCTTGGTCGAAGGCGGCTCCTGCACCACCTCGTCACCCGGCTGCAGCGCGGCCGGCGTCTGCGGCGCGGCGCCCTGTGGTGCAGCTTGCGGCGCGCCCTTGGGCCGCTGTCCCGGCGGCAATGGATTGGCGCCGGGCGGCGTGTTGGCAACGGCGGGACCGCCGGGCTGCGGCGGCTGCACGGCAACGCCGGGCGGAGCGACCGTGGAGCCGGGCGGCGGCGCCAACGGCTGCGACTGCACGTTGCCGGGCGGCGGCACCGCCTGGCCTGGCGGCA
>NZ_LGTB01000054.1 GCF_001238275.1 Bradyrhizobium viridifuturi | reverse complement strand
ATACCCGAAACCTCTGCAATAATTATGCTACGGACTTACGGGGCAGAACACTACGCAGACAGGACGGAAATCGAGCGGCCGGTTGCTGACAGACCGCGCATGACTTGCGATCAAAACGTGCGGCTCTCAGGAGGTTTAATCATCTAGCGATTTCCTAAGCAACGCGCGTTCTAGACCATCATCGTTCTGTCAGAAACCTGCCTTCGAGCCCGCGCAAGCTGCTTACTCTTCGCCATCCGGCTATGCGCTCATCGTCTCGCTCCAAAGTCCGCTTTCCGGACGCTCCATCGAACGCAAACAGACGGCGTATCTGTTTGCCGATGTGGCAAAGCGCCGCGCACGCAACAGCGGGCGGAGCAGGCTAGCTCACCTGTCCGTGGCCATCGAGCTCAGGTGATTTCCGACAGCGTCATTGAACTCCAGGCGACTACGGAGCTCGTCCGAGAACCTCCGCACAGGTCGTCTTGTCTCCCGAAGGTGGACGCGTACGTCAGGAAAAATTCACACGAGAAAATGCCGGAGAGGGTTGAAACGCACCTAACGTCAAGTTGTACCATCTCAAAAATAGACGGCGAGGGTCGTCAGCGTACAAAAATCTCCAACGAACGACAGTGTGAGAATGTCTCAAGTCTTAGGCTCACGCAGGAAGCGGCGATCATCAAATGCGCCGTGCTGATCCGGGCCGGCCGCCACGGTCGGACGCGCACGGCTAATCCGACTTCAATATTGCCGGAGTGGCGCCGCGTAAGCCGTCCGGTTGAACTGTCGACGCGCGGCGACAAGCCGACACTCGCGCTCAAATCTGCGGGATGCGTATGGCGGGATCGGAGTGGCGCGTCGCGCCAAATGGGGTTCGAGGGGCGGTCATAATGCGAACAGTTGGGAGATCTGAATGACATCGCTCAAGAGCCTCGCGAGACATCACATCGCATCCGCGACTGGATGTGCAGGTTGTCCCTGGGCAGCTTCTTCGACTGCCGATCCGGAGCGCACCGGGGCTCTATCGCGCAGGGCGCAAAGCTCTTGAACGGCGCTCGCCGTCTCGATTGCTGGGGCGGTTTTGTTCCAGATGCATCGTTGAATACAACTGAGGGGGAATAGTGTGACAAGACAGCGTTCTTTGCTGACGCCTGGTCCATTGTCGTTATCGCTGGATGTCAGGAGCCAAATGCAGCTTGACCTTGCATCGCGCGATTGCGAGTTCAAGGAAGTGACCGCCCGCATGCGGCGGCTGATCCTCGATTTGCTGGCAAATGCCGACGACTATTCGGTGGTCCCGATTCAGGGAGGCGGCTCTTTTGCGATGGAAGCCGCTCTGTCAACATTCGTGTCTTCAGCCCACAAACCGCTCGTTTGCATAAACGGCATCTATGGCGAGCGCATATACAAGATGCTGCGGCTATGGGGTGTCGAGGCGCAGACGCTTGCCAAGCGGGCGACCGACCCTTTGGATCCTCAGGAGATCGGCGAGCATCTGAACCGAAATCCTGGCGTTACGCACCTGTGTTTCGTTCATTGCGAGACCACGACCGGCATCGTCAATCCGCTGGATGCGATCGTGGAGGAGGCGAGGCGGCTTGGCGTGAAGACGATCGTCGACGGGATGAGTTCTTTTGGCGGCATCGATATTGACCTGAGCAAGGGGGGCCCTGACGTCCTGGTCACGTCGAGCAACAAGTGCATAGAGGGGCCTCCGGGCGTAGCGTTTGTCATCGCCTCTCGCGAACTGTTGGAGAAAGCGGTTCAAGAGCCGAGGTCATTTGTGCTCGACGTGAGAGACCAATGGCTCTCGCTGGAGCGCACAGGTGAATGGCGTTCGACACCTCCCACCCACATCGTTCAGGCAACGACCAGGGCACTGGAGATCCTGGAGGAAGAGAGCATTCCTGCCCGTCGACGCAGGTATGAGAAGGTCAGGGACGATCTGCTCAACGAACTCGAAGGAGTGGTCTCCCCGCTGCTGGCCGCCAACGTGCAGTCGCCGGTCTGCGTTGCGTTCGTTGCGCCGTCGGGGATGGCGGATCAGGCAGCATTCGATGGGCTGTATCGCCACCTGGCGAGCCACAACCTCTACATCTACTCCAAGCTGCACATTGCGACGCGGAGTTTCCGGATCGGCTGCATCGGGGAAATTCAATCCGGTTGGATTCAGCAGTTGGGTTGCGCCTTCCGGACATACTTCCGCCCTGGTCAGGGTGCGGCAGCGCGACCAATATCCGCCCAGGAGACGTCCCAGGCCCTCGTCAAGATGCCGCCTCGCGTGGCAGCAAGCGCGCAGGTGCCATGGTCCCCCGAGACTGCCGTTCTGCACGCGGGTTACCGTCGCGACCCGGTGACGAAGGCTGTGGCCGTGCCGATATATCAGAACACGGCTTATGAACTCGATGGCGATCTGAACCACATTGCCGACGTCTACAACGTAAAGGCTGATGGGTTCACCTATACAAGGATCATCAATCCGACGACCCGCGCGCTGGAAAGAAGGTATGCGGCGGTCGATACGGGAAGGGATTCGCTCGCCGTCGCATCAGGGCAAGCGGCAACCTTCCTTGCCATCGTCAACCTGGCAAGCGGGCAGGTCGGGGATAATGTCGTCGCCTCGCCATATCTGTATGGCAATACCTGGAACCTGCTCCATAACACGCTGAAGCGTCTTGGCATCAGCGTCAGGACGGCGGATCCTCGAAGGCCCGAGACGTTCGAACGTGCCATCGATGATCGCACGATATGCCTGTTCGGAGAGGTGATTTCGAACCCCTGTCTGATTCCGCTTCCGGTCCAGCAGCTGGCGGAGATCGGTCGGAAATACGGCGTTCCCCTGGTGGTGGATAATACCACGACGCCTCTGGTATGCCGGCCGTCAGATCTCGGTGCTGCGATCACGACGTACTCCGCGACAAAATACATATGCGGTCATGGCACCACGTTGGGCGGGCTGATTGTCGACAATGGAAAGTTCAGCTACCGCGGAGCCTCCCGCTTTCCGTTGTTCAACGGTCCTGACGAGGCGCATGGCGGGATTATCTGGCGCAGCGCGCTGCAGGATGTCGACGATCTTGGAAAAAGCGAGTTTCTGCTGAAGGCTCGCATGACTTGGCTGCGCGATACCGGGGCTGCGATCGCTCCGTTTGCGAGCTTCCAACTGATCCAGGGGCTTGAGACGCTGCCGCTTCGCATGAAGCAGCACTGCGCCAACGCCAGGGTCGTCGCAGACGCTCTCAAGAAGCATCCAAAGGTGCGCCGTGTTTTCTATCCGGGGCTCTTCGAAGGCGCCGATCGGGAAACCGTCGACCAGACGCTCAACCCGGCATTTGGGCACGGCGCAATGGTCATGTTTGAGGTGGAGGACGAGCTGGCCGGACGCAAGTTCATCCAGAACGTCGACTTGATGTATCACGTTTCGAATGTTGGGGATGCGCGCACACTGGTGACGCATCCCGTCTCCACGACACACACAACCGTTCCACGAGAAAAGCGCGAGGCCGCGGGCATATTTGGCGGTTCGATCCGGCTTTGCGTCGGCATCGAGGACGTCGACGACATTGTCCGCGATCTGCACAAGGCGCTTACCGCAATCTGACAACCTAGAAAGTGATCAGGAAGGGATTCTCATGAATCAGCCAGAAGCTTGGAAACTGAGGTCGTCACGCTATGAGGCCGTTCCATTCAGTCGCGAAATCAATAGGCAGCTCTCCGAGCTGAGGCCCGATAACATAACGGGTGCTGCCTATATCGCGAAAGACTACGTCGTGATCGCGGCGTGCACGCTCGCGACCGTGTCGGTCTCATGGTGGTTGTATCCGCTCGCGGTCCTTCTGATCGGCGCCTACCAGCGTGGATTGACGACGATCGCCCATGATGCGGCTCACCGCACGCTCGCGAAGAACACCACCTGGAACTACGTCCTTGGGATTCTGTTCGCTGCCTATCCGTTGTTCCAGCGCCACTGGGCCTACCGGATCTCACACGTCTATTTGCATCATCCATATCTCGGCGACCCGGACAAGGATCCTGACCTGAAGTTCTTCCTGGCCAACGGTGTTTACGACGTGCAGCCGCCTGAGCGATACGCGTTCAACCTGATCTGGAAGCCGATATTTGGCGGTGCGACGGTGGCGTACCTGAAGTATCTCTGGACCAACCGGTTTTCGATCAGGGATGCCGAGGACGAGAGCCGCTCAGGCATACTTATCGACAAATATGGCTTCTATCTCTTCTGGATCTGCATCCTGGGCGGATCATATGCCCTTGGGCTGCTCCACATCGTGATCCTGTTCTGGATCGTGCCCTATCTCACCACGTTCCAGGTGCTTGGCTGGTTTGTTGAACTCGCCGAGCATTCACCGATGTGCGAGACCGAGACGCAGAACGTCTATCTGACAAGGAATCGCAAAGGAAATTTCCTGGAGCGGGCTATCCTTGGGCAAAACCTGGATGAATATCACCTCGAGCATCACCTCTCGCCTGGCATCCCGTTCTGGCTGTTGCACAAAGCCCAGAAAATCAGGATGCAGGATCCGGCTTACGCAAAGGTTGCCGCAAGCTGGGGAGGGCTCTTCGTCAAGGGGCCGCAAGGTCAGCCGAGCGTCATCACTCAGTTGAAGGAGCGAAACCGACGACTGTATGAGCAGTCTGTGCGCGGTGCCAGCACGAGCGGACAACCCGCGTGACGTTGCAACGGCCAGACAAAGCCCGCGCCGTGGTCGGCATCACCTCGAACCGTCTGTTGGTCGATGGAGTGCATCGCGATTGGTTGCGGCGCAAGTACGTCAAGGCTCTGCTTCATCATGCGGGCGTGGCCTGCGTCATATTGCCGACGATCGACGCTGAAGATGCGTCCGTTGAGACCGCACGGGCGATCATGCGGACTCTCGACGGGCTCGTGTTGACAGGAGACGAATCCAACGTCGATCCTGCCATTCTGAGGGCGCCTGCGTCCTGTCCAGGGCCTGATCAGCAAGACATCGAGATTGGAATCCGTGATCGTCCCCGGGACAGGCTCTCCGGGGTAGCGATCAGAAACGCCATTGCGCAGGGAATGCCGATCCTGGGCATCTGCCGCGGTCTGCAGGAGCTCAACGTCTATTTCGGCGGCACGCTTCGCTCATCCCTTAGCGCGTGGAGTCTAGGAAGTGGCCAGATGCATGCCGAGAAGACAGACCGCCCGAGAGATCGCCAGTACGATGTCGCGCACAGTATCAGGGTATGTCCCGACGGTGCGCTCTTTCCGATCGCGCGCACCGTCGAAGCACAGGTCAACTCCCTTCACAATCAAGGCATAGAGGTGCTCGCCAGCGCCCTAAGACGGGAGGCGTGGGCGCCTGACGGCCTGGTCGAAGCGGTTTCGGTCGTGGGCGCGCCGACGCTGCAGATCGCCGTGCAATGGCACCCCGAATGGCACGCCTCGACCGATCTGCTGAGCAAGCGACTATTCACGGCGTTCGGAGAGGCGTGTGTTGCGTACGCCGAACAAATAAGCACGAGAGGTGGACAGTGACATTTCAAACCAAACGCGGTCCGCCTAGATCGAAAAAGGAGTTCGTCGAAACCGACGCGCCGGCATGGTTCGGGCTGCGTGCTGCGCCGCAGCAACCTCGAACGAACGGCGGACGATCGACAAGCCGCTTCGCTCTGGGAGTTCTCTTCGTGGCGCTTTACGTCGTCCTGAGCGCGGCAGGAGAGGTGTATGCGGCATCGTATTTTCAGCAGGCAGACCTGTTCGTCGCTCTGTTGGTGTCCTTTGCTGCGGTATGTCTGTCGTTCAATCTGCTCGCTGGTCACGGGACGGGCAAGGCACGAGTGACGAAGCCAGCGCTCGTCGCTTTTGTGTCGCTCAATCTCGTGACCGCGGTCAGCTGGATCGGATTATTTGTCGGCCTGAAATACGCCGAGCCTGCGATCGTCGTCGCGTTCATGGTGGCGATAGGACCCGCCGCAACGGTGTGGTTGAATGCGCTGATCAGGCGGAAGGGTATCCCGCCAGCAACCGACATCGTCGTGAGCGTTACGATTGCGATGATTGGCGGCTATATGATCTGGATCTCGGTCAGCGGCAATGCGGGTGTGCAGTGGGGACCGCAATCGTCCTTCGGCATCGTCCTCGCAATCGTGGCGGGCCTATCGCTGGCGCTCACAAATATACTGGTCAAACTACTATTCGATTGCGGGTTTTCCGGCCGACAAGTGTTGGCGCATCGGTTCTATGGAACGATTTTCCTATTGCTGGGACTGGTCGACTATTCCTCCATCGTGCTTGAGATCTCGCAGCATTGGCCTGCGATCGCAGCGATTGGGCTTTCCACGATCATTGTTCCGTTGCTTTTGATCCAGGAGGGCATCCGCCGCGTCGAGCCCTTCACCGTCAACATGGTGCTGTCCACCGCCCCTGTCATCACGTTCCTGTTCCAGTACTTCGATTCTCGTATCGTGCCTTCGCTCCACACGTTCATTGGAAATGTTCTCATCACGATTGTCGCTGTCGGCAACGTCTACTCGCAATATCGGAGGACCGCATGAACGAACGCAAATGTGTAATCGTCGACGCATATTCGACTGGCCGATTTCTACCTGAAGAGTTCAGGCGGTACGGAATTGGAACGGTGCACGTGATGTCGGCTGCACAGATCCCAGCCATCTTCCAGTCGCATTTCGACGCGGACCTGTACGATGAAGTCATTCGTCCCCACGAATGCATGGCCCACGACGAGATCGTCGAATTTCATCTTCAGGCCCTCCGTGGCAGGGAGCTGGAGTTCGTTATAGCGGGGTCTGAGACCGGAGTTGAGCTCGCCGATTCCATCTCGGAACGGCTGGGGTTGCCTTCGAATGGGACGGCTCTGTCAGCCGCCCGGCGTGATAAATCGCGGATGTCCGAAGCGTTGGCCGCAGCAGGCGTGCGATCGATCAGGCAGGTCGTGTCTGACAATGCCGTTGAAATCGCTAGCTGGAAACGTCAAGAGAACTTCGATGAGATCGTGATCAAGCCACTAAATAGCACAGGCACGGAGGACGTGTTCTTCTGCTCGGCTGATGCGGATGTCGAGCGCGCTCTGGCTGCCATCGTCGGAAAGACGAACCGGGTCGGAGCGTTCAATGAACTGGCGCTTGCACAGGAGAAAATAAACGGTCAGCAATATACCGTAAATGCCGTCTCGATCGATGGAGAAGCGTTCATCACCGAGGCCTGGACTTATGAGACCGTTCCCGTCGAGGGCGCATCGTCGGTCTGCTCACGCGAGTGGTTGCTCGGATCCAGGGAGCCAATCGTTCTGGAGTTGTCCGATTATCTTGTGCGTGCGTTGCAGGCACTTCAGATCGTCAACGGACCAGCGCATGCGGAGATCATCGTCGATGATCGCGGACCAGTTTTGGTTGATTTCGGAGCGAGACTGCAAGGAACCATGTCGGCAAAGGCCAGGACCATGGCGTTGGGTGACAATCATATGACGCTGACGGCCTGGCGGTACGCAAATCCCAAGGAATTTGGTGAGTGTATGAGGTTGCGTGGGGCCTACAAGCGACAGGCTCATGCACTGTGCGTCTCGTTGATCTCCGATATGAGCGGTGTCGTTGCCGGTTACTCCGGATTGGATGCAATCCGTCACCTCTCGAGCTTTGCGGATGCCATCGCATTCGTTCCCATAGGCCAAAAGCTGGTCCCGACGATCGACCTGGTGTCCACACCAGGCATCGTGTACCTCGTCAATAACGACCTGGCACAGCTTGAGGATGACTATCGCCAATTGCGTGCGCTGCGGATGAACCAGGTGTTCGATCTGATGGCGCAGGAAGGCGGCGAATGACCGCCATCCGTGTGGCGCGCACGAACTCAGCTCGTGCGGCGATGATTGGCGTGAGCGACTTTGACGGTATCCTTCGAGGTAAGCACGTCCTGGGTGAAGATCTCTCGAATGGAGACAAGATCGTCAAGTTCTCTGAAGCGGTGCTGGCGTGGGATTGTGCGGACCGCCTCATTCCCGAAGGATTCACGCAAAAGCCACTCTCAGCATTCGGAGATGCCGATCTGCGTGTTCTGTCTGGCACCGGCCGTTTGGTGTCTTATCTCGGCGATCAGGATCTCTACCTTGCCGAGTTTATGGGCGCACATGAGGACATCTGCCCGCGAGGTATCCTGCGCAAAGTCCTGAAAAGGGCAGCTGATCACGGATACGGCTGCACGGCCGGGTTCGAGTTCGAGTTCATGCTGTTCAATGAGAACGCCGACACGATTGAGGACAAACCGTTCGGCCAATGGGCTCCGTTCACGCGAGGGCCTTTCGGTTACTCGATTGCGCGCTCTGTCGCGCACCAGGAGCTGTTCGGCGAGATCTTGGCGCTTTGTGAGAAGGCCAGAATACCTCTCAGCGGCTTGCACTTCGAGACAGGGCCGGGCGTGATTGAAGCATCACTTCATCATTGTGATGCCCTGGAAGCTGCGGATCGAGCGATCATCTTCAAGGCAATGATAAAAGCCTGGGCGCAGACGAAAGGCATGATGGCAACATTCATGGCCAAGGTTTGTGAGGATTGGCCCGGCCAGTCGGGCCATATTCACATCTCGGTGTTCTCGGACGGCCAGAATGCGTTTTACGATAGTAACGCGTTTGGCAACGTCTCAAAGATCATGAGGCATTTTGTCGGCGGACAACTGAATTACATGAATGAGTTCTGTGTCCTCGCCGCGCCGAACTTCAATAGCTACAAGAGATTGGTCCCCGGCTACTGGGCGCCGGTCTGCCCAAGCTGGGGAATTGACAACCGCTCCTGCGCGGTGCGGGCCATTCCGGGAGAGCCGTTTTCACATCGCCTCGAGTACAGGCTGGCTGGTGCAGACATGAACCCATATCTCGCTCTCTCATGTGCTATCGGTTCGGGTGTGCTGGGCGTCGAGACCGATGCGGACTTGCCGGCTTCGATCGTCGGTGACGCAAGCATGGAAATGTGTCCGCGCTTCGGAAGGCTGCCTCAAAGCCTGTCGGAGGCAACATATCGGTTTGCACAGTCGCCGGCGGCCAATGATGTGTTCGGAGAAAGGTTTGTCGAGGCCTTTTCCTGCTCCCGGCGCTGGGAGTGGGAGGCCGTTCAACATCGGGTGACTGACTTTGAACGTCGGCGGTACTTCGAGATCATCTAGCTGTTCGCTATTGAGGATTGCCGCCGTTGCGCCGCGGTTGGTCAGGGCCTGGGCGTCCGTCCGGGACAGCCGCGGAAGTTCACGCCTGGACCCTTCCTTCCTTCGCCGTGTTCTTGGAAGCTGGCAACCATCCCAATCCTGCTATCCATCTTGTTGCGCTTCAACTGAACCTCCGGCCGCAGGGCGACCGGAGGTTGACCCAACAGGTCTTCGCGTCAGTGCCGCTTGCTGCCTATCGGCGTGCTGTTGGACGCAGGGTCGTCAACTGCTTCATTGTCGGACGCGTTGCCGTCGTCTGCATTCTTTGCGCCCTTGGTCGACTTCCTGCCCGCTTTTGCGCCAGCGGCCCTGAGCTTAGGCGACGGGTCGTCATCATCGCTTATCCCGCTCTGTACGCTTGATGCTTCGCCTTTGCGAGCCTTGGCATCTGCGGCAAGGCTTTGCGCAATGACTGGGTAAACAAGGAAAGCCGCAAGGCCGCATGCGAATACGGAGGTCTTCACCAATTTCATTCACGTCTCCTGGATCGATTTGCTTGACGGAGCGATTTTGGCTCGACGCCACGCCGCCCGCCTGCGCCGCTTGCGTCGCGTTAAGCGAACGTGCAGCGCGGCTTCATCTAATCTCTCTTGTGTGGTCATCGTTTAGGAGATTTGGGGTAAATTCGCGAAGTTGTTGTCTTACCTGTGGCGATACAGGATCTGCGCTGCTGAAGTCGCCGAAGTCCCCGGCCGGGGAGATGGACGCGCGCGACGGGCGGCTTTAAGTTCGCACGTCTGGAGTCGTCTCAAGGCAGGCACCGCCTTTGTCGTGGAGCTTGTCAGCATCCTGTAAGCTAAGCTCGGCAGTCTACCGCTATCGAAAGCCGGCTTTGGCGGTTCTCCGGGAGACTAGGTATGGCTTCTATCGAACGAGCTTTGTCTACGCACGCTATGCCAACAATCATCGAGGATGAAGAAATCCAGCACCCGAGAACGGAAGCCTCTCCATCAGCCGATCCAACGGAGTTTCGCCAGCAACCAGTCGCGCTGAGAAGAGTCGGATCATCCAACGCGGGCGACAATTCCCTGGGCAGTATGTCGCAGGAGTTTCGCGCGGTGCTGGCCGGGATAGGGGAACGTCGCCCGAGTTTCGCTTGAATCCTCCCTATCGTGAGTCTGCGTTGCGCGACGGTCCTCGTCTTGTGCGAAATCCGTCGCAGGGCCGCCCTACTGACCGCCTTACCGGGATTGTCGACCGCAACGGCATTTTGGATAGCTCGGGCGGTATTGCCTCCGAGGCGGATACTAACGAATATAGGCAGTGGTGCCTTGAGCGGTGGGCCGCCAATAGGCAGGGAGCTTCGGCGGAGCGGTTGCTGCTTGCGTTGCCCGACGATCCTCGCTTTGTGCGGCATGATATCGCCCGTGAACCGACCACTCGGGTCAGCAAGCCGCATCGTCATTTCCCGTCGAGCCTGTGCGTCCTCAAGGGGCCCAGGACCTGCGGCGTCGGCACGACACCGTCAACAGTTTCGATAACTCCATCGAGAGCCGAGATGATACCAGCGACAGTGTGGGTTTCACTGCTTCAGAGGAGGACCTGCGTCGCCAGCGCGCCATCCTCGAGTTGACTCGACCGGTGCCGCCCCGAGACAGAGTACGCAGCGACGACTCAACGGTACGCGAAGTCGCCCACGTATTCGCAATGCAGCGCGGCCATCAAGCCGAGCCGTCTGTCGTGGATCCGTTGCGCGGACTCGGCTTTCAGAATCAAGAAGCCGCCGGACCTTCGTCTTCCGCCGAGCCTTCACGCCATCACCAGCGACTGGATCGCGCAATAACAGGGCCGATGAATGGCTCCGGGCATCTGGACTTCGGCCCTGTCGTCGGGCCGAACTGGGTCCATCGCGATCAACCGTCCCCTGCTTCCCTGATTCTTCAGTTACGTCAGCACGGCTTACTGCCGAACCAGCGACAGACGACCATCGAGATCAATAGTGTGGCCTGTACAGTCGTGCGGGGGCCGGGAGGCGCACGGGACATTCGTCTTTTCCGTAATCGGTATGTTCCGCCGCCGCAATCTGGCATCGTCACGCCGTGAGCATCCATGGACCGTAGGTCTCGGGTTCATTGCCGTCTCCCTGCGGGAGCGGGCTGTCGGCTCACGCTGAAACCCCGCTTGCGCCGGGTTTTCACCCTTCGGGCTTCCATCCCTGACGGTAGCTGCGGCGCGCCGGAATGTCTTGGGCCTCGGGGTGGCCGTAAAAAGGGAGAGGCAGAGTGGGGTGGCCTTGGCCATGACGGGTTGAGGGTCGGAGGAGAGTCTTCCGGCGCCCGTCATGGAGATTGCTGCCATGAATACGCAAATTGTTGATGCCGGCCGAATTGCGAGCGGCGGATACAAAGTGGATGTGAGGCGCGGCGAGCGCGTCGGTCGGGTGTCCTCGGAGTGGTTTTCCCGCCCAGCAGATCAGCGTTACCTGTCGCTCGATGAGCTGGCCCGCACGGTGCACGATCGGGCGAACCGCAGCCGGACGCGCGTGGTCGAAAGCGCGCTGATCCATGTCAACGCAAGCCGTGCCGACCCTGAGCGGCTGGCCTTGATGTTGCCCGGCTCCGACACTCCGGTTGCACCGACGCATTGGAGCTTCGGTCAGCTTGCAAGCCAGGTTGGCGCTCCGGCCGCTTACCTGCGGCAGCTCCCTGCGTCACTCGCAGCCATCAACCTGCAATATGGCTTGAACGCCAATCGTCTGGAGCAGATCAAAACGCTCGAGACCGAGGGGAGCCGTGTCGAGCTTCGCGCCGTCACCGGCCCCGACTATGGCCGGATCTACGACCACGAGTTGGTCGAGGCCGTACAGCGCATCGCCGGCAATGGCACAGGCGATACACGATGGAAGGTGCCCGGTGTACTCGACTGGTCGAGCGGCATCTACAATCCCCGTGTCGACATTTCCAAGGCCACGACGACCCTGTATGCATCAGACAGGGACGTTTTCATCTTTCTGGTCGATGATCTAAATCCGATCGAAGCCGGTCGTCTTCGCGACGGCTCGCCCGACCTCTATTTCCGAGGCTTCTATTGTTGGAACTCGGAGGTCGGCGCGAAGACCCTCGGCATGGCGAGCTTCTATCTTCGTGCGGTTTGCCAGAATCGCAATCTGTGGGGCGTGGAAGATTTCGAGGAGATCACAATCCGCCATTCCAAATACGCAGCCTCGCGATTTGCTCACGAGGCAGCCCCGGCATTGTCGAGCTTCGCCGACTCTTCACCCATGCCGTTCGTCAACGGCATCAAGGCCGCTCGCGCGCGGATCGTGGCACGCAGTGACGAGGATCGCACCGAGTTCTTGCGCCGCCGCGGCTTCTCCAAGGCCGAGACAGGCAAGGTGATAGATGCGGTGCTGGCGGAGGAGGGCCGCCCGCCTGAAAGCATCTTCGACTTCGTGCAGGGCATCACCGCCGTCGCGCGTGACAAGCCGCATCAAGATGTCCGCCTGGACATGGAGACCAAGGCCAAGAAGTTGCTCGACCGCGCGGCGTAATGTCAGCCAAGCCGGAGATCCTGGTCTCCGGCCTGGTACGCCTACCCTTACGTTCAGGGGTGATGGGCGCTGCTCTCTCGCCGTCATGTCCATCGCGGACTGCCAGGTCCGGGCAGTTTCGAATTCTTGCGGGATCGAGACCCGCGCAGGGATTGCGACGACGACATCGGAATCTCTGGCTTCTCGCGTCGACACGATCGGCTGATTCATACAATCGCTGCCACGAACCCATTTCCGTGCGTTCAGCTTCGTGTTCGCCCCAACGTCTTGGCTCAGGGGCAGTCAACATAATCGCCTCTGCCACCGCCGGCGGCCATTTGAGCTTCATCCGATCCGCCATGTGACGGCGCGACCTGGTTTTTTCCGATAGCGCGGCACACGCCAACGAACGCCATTTGCCGCCGAAAGCGAGAGCGAGAGCTGGACAGGCTTGTCCGCGAACGGGTTGGAGGCCGAGAGAGGCTCCCGGCCGCCCGGTTCGGAGAAGCTGACATGGCAAGCGCCGTTTGGAAGATCAAGCTGTCGCCGTCGCGCGACATCCTCTTAAGCAAACTCAACTTGATCCCTTTCGTTGAGCGGGAGGACGCGTGATGGTCTTTGATGTCTCAGAATTGGTACGCCGCCTCGCACGCGAGGCCGAGGGCGTATGCCGACACTATCTGTCCAATGGCAAGCGGGTGGGGCGGTACTGGGTGGTTGGCGACGTTCGCAATACGCCAGGACGCTCGTTGTTCGTACGGCTCCAGGTATCGACAAAGGGGCCCGCCGGAAAGTGGACCGATGCCGCCACCGGAGAACATGGGGACCTGCTCGATATCATCCGCGAAAGTATGGCTTTACGCGATTTTCGCAAGGTTGCCGAGGAGGCGCGACGCTTTCTAACGCTACCTCGTTGCGAGCAGCAAGCCGCCCCGAAAGCCGACGCTCCAGCGGCGCGAGCCGGTTCGCCGCAAGCCGCCCGTCGCCTGTTTGCAATGTCCAGCTCCATCGACGGTACGGTGGTCGAAGCTTATTTGCGGCGTCGCGGAATAGTCAGTATCCACCATAGCGGCAGCTTGCGCTTCCATCCACGTTGCTACTATCGACCCGACGAGCATTTGCCGATGGAAACATGGCCAGCGATGATAGCCAGCGTCACGAATCTTGATGGGCGGATATGCGGCGTGCATCGCACCTGGCTCGATCCGGACGGCTTTGATCGCATCCGGCTCGGCAAGGCTCCCATCGACACCCCACGGCGCGCCATGGGCGACTTGCTCGGTAACGCTGTTCGTTTCGGCCTGGTGGATGATGTGCTCGCTGCCGGCGAGGGCATCGAGACCATGCTGTCGCTGCGCTGCGTCCTGCCGACCTTGCCGATGGCTGCTGCGCTTTCGGCCAATCATCTCTCAGCCATGTTGCTGCCGGCTGGCTTGCGTCGGCTCTATATCGCCCGTGACGCCGATGCCGCCGGAGACGCCGTACAAGCCATCCTTACCCGGCGCGCGGAGGACGCCGGCGTGAAGCGATCTCGCTATCGCCTTGGCTCGGCGACTTCAATGAAGATCTGCATGTCTTCGGCCTTGAGGTTCTCCGGGCAGCGTTGCGGCTTCAACTTGTTCCTGACGATGCCGCCCGCTTCCTGCGCTCGTCCACGATCGAGGCCGGGTAGTCGCGGTAATTCGACCGATGGCGAAAGATCGGTCATAGCCGAACCCAATTGGCGGAGAGGACGCGACCTTCGGCCCTTCTAGCGGGCGATCGGACGGCAAGCGGCCCGGGCCGGCAATGGCTGCGTCCGGCCATTTTCCGCCGCGCGCAGGCAATGAGAAGACACGATCGCGATTTGGCGAGCGCGCTTTGCATCGCGAAGCAAAATAGCCGGTCTTCGCCATCCTCCGCTGCCGCTTCGGCCCTTCGCTTCCACCCACGCCCTGCGGGCCTGGGCGGACAAGCCGCTCCGGGTTCTGGCCCGTTCCGCCCGCCGTCTGAGTGATCGCCACGAAGGCCGCGATGGGCGCGGCCGCTCCGCCAAAAGGATCTCTTGCGATGACCGACCACGACGACATCGAACCGACGCATGCCCCGTCTCCGAGCGAACACGTCCTCACCGAATTGCAGCTCTTCGGCTATCGCCCCTTCGACGACCAGCCAGATCCAAGACCTCTTCCCGAGGGCCGGATGATCGCCGGTACCATCGTCGATATGTTCGACGTGCTGGTCGCCACGATGAGCAATACGCGGCTTGAACCCGATCTCAGCGAACTCCTCTGGTCAACAGTCAACCTGTTCCACCGGGCCGTCGATCGTATCGAACGACAGCTCGACGACAATGAACAAGCGCAGCACAAAAGCCAGCGGGAGCAGAATGGGTCAGAGGTGCGATCGGTCGAGCTCGAGCGCCTGACGGCGGAGGGCATCACCCTGATCGAGCGCCGAAATTGCCTGGAACTCTTCCGCGACCAGGCGATGGAGCAGTTTGAGGTTCACACCGGCTCGTCCTGGCGTCCTCGGTCGGGCTCGCTGGTGAGCCACCGCACGCTCACGGCAGCGATGATCGACTCCCGCGACTTCATCGCCGCCAAGCGCCGCTCCCAAACCGAGGTCATGTTGCCGGCAGGACCGAAGATCGCACTCACCGGCGGGCTCGACTTCAACGACCACCGCCTCATCTGGGATCGCCTCGACAAGGTTCACGCCAAACATCCCGACATGGTCCTGCTCCATGGCGGCTCACCCAAGGGGGCCGAACTGATCGCTTCCAAATGGGCGACGAGCCGCAAGGTGACCCAGATCGCATTCAAGCCCGACTGGACGAAGCACGCCAAGGCAGCCCCCTTCAAGCGCAATGATGCCATGCTCGAGCTCTTGCCGATCGGCGTCATGCATTTTCCGGGTACGGGAATCCAGGACAACCTCGCCGACAAGGCGAGGCGTTTCGGCATCCCCGTCTGGAAATTCGGTGGCGCGTGAGCGCCGTCTTTTCCAAACTATCGAGCGGAGCTGGACGCCTGTCACTCCGGCGCGTCCAGCTTTGGTTCCAAAGTCGCGGCTTGCGACGGTGGTGGAAGACGCCTTCCTAATCCATCCGAATGAAGCCGCCACCATGCTCGCGCCTGGTCTTGTTCTGACCACACCACGCATTGGCTCGTTATGCCGCGCCGCCTTAGTGCGGTCAGTGGCGGCCTGGCCTTTTCCGTCGCACCTGGTGCTCACGCTTGCGGGGATCGGGCTGCTGACGCGTTTTGCGTTGGCGGCGCGACATGGACGCAGGTGACTGTTCTTGCTTGCGAAGACCCGCCTGTTGGAGCCGGCTGAACTGGTGGGGCAACAGTCTCAACCTTTCTCATGGCCGCAACGCGCGAATGATGATCCATCGTCACCTTCTTCATCGAACAGGTTGCGCAGGATCGGTATATTGAACGGTGGCAAGTGGCTGGAGTGAGAGCTATCGCGAGCCCCTTCGCAGCGCTTCGACCAGGCTGCGCGGATCTCGGCCGGACCCATCCCTTCGCTTGGCACGGTGAGTCGTTCTCGATTGTTCTCTCATCACGACATCGCCCTTTGCGGCAGGTTGTTTCTCTTTGTTCGCCGATTCGTTCCAACCTCTTGTGCAGCCCAACCGAGATTTGCCAAGTCTTCTCCCGAGCTTGCGATCCAGCCCGCGGACGCACGTGGCCTCTTAGATGGCTTGATCTGGCCGAAGACCGGCTCCGCCTCGATCGTCTGAGCCGCAACGCCGTTGATGCGACTTTCTTCCCCTGGGCTTCGCCCATTCCTCGCGAGCCAAGAAAGTCGCCACAACGGCGTCCTCCGCTGCGCTCCGGCCCGCAAGGGGTGCGTCGCCGATCGTCCTCGGCCTTTAGATCGCCATCGAGGCCGCGGTGGTCGCGGGCTCGAAACACAACAGGAGAAGTGACATGGCTAACATCGGTACTTTCAAGAAGGTGGGCAACGATTTCCAGGGCGAGATTGTCACCCTGAGCCTGCAAGCCAAGGGCGTCCGTATCGTCGCCGAGACCAACCGCTCCAACGACAACGCTCCGAGCCACCGCATCTACGTCGGCCGGGCCGAGATCGGGGCCGGCTGGTCCAAGCGCTCCAACGAGGGTCGCGACTATCTGAGCCTCAAGCTCGACGATCCGAGCTTCACCGCTCCGATCTTCGCCAATCTCTTCGCCGACGAGGAAGGCGAGGGCTTCAGCCTGATCTGGTCCCGCCCCAGCCGTCGCAACGGCGACTGACTCGATCCACGATGCCTCGCCCGGCTGGTCCGGGCGGGGCATTACCCTGCGCGGGAGATGGCCGCGATCTTGCGGCAGCGTCGCACCACGACCATGCGAGCGTCCCCGGACGGACGCACCGATTCCCTCGAGGAGATCTAGTCGTAAGTAACCGAGGGCGCGTCGTCGTGCTTGAAGTGTCGCTTTCGGACATTGTAACTCACCAGCCAGATGACGCCGACCGCGATCGGCACGAAGGTTGCGGTCAGGAACGAGGGCTCTACTCGCAGTCCGACATGATGCGCGCCCTTGGCAAGATAGCTAAACAGGCTGACCACATAATATCCTATCGCCGCGACCGACAATCCCTCGACCGTGCACTGCAGCCGAAGTTGCTGTCTCGCGCGCTCGTTGATGGCCTGCAACAGGTCACGATTCTGTCGTTCGATTTCGACGTCGACCCGAGTTCGCAACAGATCGGCGGTACGCGCGAGCTTGACCGAGAGAGTCGCCTGACGATCCTCCACGGTCGCGCAGGTTCGCATCGCCGGCGCCATGCGGCGCGCCAGAAACGACGACCAGGTTGGATAGCCCGAGACATCGTTGCCCTCAATGATGGACAGTCGCGATTGGACCAGCTCGTTATAGGCCCTGCTGGCGCCGAAGCGAAACAGGCTGCCGGTCGCGCCTCTTTCGAAAGATGCGGCCAGCGCCGTCAGCTCGGCAAGCAGATGGTTGTTGAACTGCAGCCCTTCACCGCTTTGCATTTTCTCGAGTGCCTCAACAAGACGCCGGTCGATGCGATCGACGGATGGTGCAAGCTCAAGGGCCGTCGACAAGCCAAGAAGCGCCAACGGACGGTAGGTCTCGATTTCCAGGAGCCGTTGCACCAACGCTCCGAGATCGTGCGACGTCAACCCGAGGTCGCAGACGAGGATTTTCGTGAAGCCTTTTTCGTCTACGCGGAAGTCTGAGGCCGCTACACCTGCACCGCTCTTTGTGGCAACCATGGCCAGGCTGTTCTTGTCAAAAATCTGTTCGGCCCGCCTGGTCGGCGAGGCGTCCTGCTCCACTTCTAGCCTGATCGCGACCAGCAACTGTCCAGTCTGACGCAACGCGCGGATCAGCGATCGGACGGTACCATCAACTTTGTCAAATTGGTCTGCGGCAGAACGATTTGCGTTAGTCCAGATCCAGGTGAATGTTGTGAATTCCGAATGCTGCTCCCAGCGTAGCGTAGCTGGACCAATGACAATCTGATGAAGTTTCGCCGATTGCTCAGGCGGCGTAAGATTGCGCTCGAGGCAAAAATCGATAAAGCGGCAGCGATCGCTCGTGGCCGCTTCGCCCTGTGCAAGAAAAGCGAAGTGGATCACGCTGAAGGGCGAAACCAGGCGCGTGAAAGGGCGCGCGTGCACTTCGCCGAGCACAGCGTCGCGTTGCGGATGTCGCGTGAAGGTTCGCAGATCCAGTTCATCAATCATGTATTGACGCCTTGCTTCAGGGCGAGCAGGCAACCGTCAGCCTTGACGCGGAAGGCAATGGCGGTGCTGGGGGTTCCGCGGCCAGGTTACTGATCGAGCCATGTCGACGATCATTACCGAGGCCGCATTGATCGCGGGAAAGGGGTCTCGCGGGAGGAGGGTTAGGCCAGGCAGATTGACATGGAGCAGCCTCATCCAGCTTTCGAATGAAGCCATTAAACGGCATCTGCCGGGTACGGCCCGGTGTCGATGACGAAATGCCGGCGTCGCGGCTCACTAAGTGTAGCGGTGCGCCGGCAAGCCCTTTCGCGACCTTGACGGTGGCCCACCGCACCATCCGACGAATGCTTGGATCTACACGGACATGGTTGTCTGTCTCCGAATCCCACCGAGATCGCCCACCACCGAAGGCGTGCCGCGTGAAAGTGAACATGCGCCGGCCCTCTTCTGAGCGCAATTGTCCGGTCGCATGACCGATGCCGCGCGAGGTCGTGGCAAGCAGGAACGTCTTGCGTTCTCCCAGCGTGGTGCAGACAAACGACCTCGGGCGCGGCAACCGCATTGTCGATTGACGGATCAAGGCCCAAACGCGAATCCCATCTTGTTGCCATCGTTAAGCTTCCTGGCGCAGATAGCCGGTGCAGGATTTGGGCCAGCATTATTCAAGGGGCGCTCCCGCGTCGTTTTTACGCAATGTGGCTTTCGAAGACAGTCGGAGGCGGGTTTCAGACATGAAGCGCGCTTGTCCGACAGAATGCGCACGTGGCACAGGCCGCAGGCAATTGCGTGTTTTCGGCCAGGTGATCGCCCGGAGGCTGCCATTGTTTGAGTGGCCACGCTCTGGCCGGATTTGTCGATGCGGAGCTCTGCGAGTGACCGCGCCCGGACCCGCGGGACAAGGGTTCGGCGATGGGCTGATAACGTCACGTCGAGTGAGGTTGACTGGATCACGCAGCTGGAGCTCTCGCCGTCCTCGTCTTTGTTGCGTCACTCAGAGCAGCGCAAGCATCTTCGTTGGGCCGGCTTCTCAGCGGGACTCGGCGTCGCCGCGTTGTCCTTGATGTCAGCTCTGTCTGGATCGAGCGCACGAAACGACCTCTTCGATCGATGGATCTGCCCGAAGGACGGCTGTGCCTCGACCGACCGATGCGAAGTCATCGGCCTACAACCGGTGCTGGAGGTTAGCCGGCTAAGCGTCCGACCGAGAACGTTTCGTAATCAAGAACGACTGGCTGGCCCGGCGGCGGCAACTCAGACTGCGAGCTGAAACGTTCGTAACTTGCCGGACTATGCGTTCGGCAAAAAAGTCGTTTCCGAAGGAGGAGTCCCTACGAAGTCTGATACACGTTGGGTTCTCTACAGCCGCGCCCACAATTTTGGTCGGCGCTCGTCAAAGTTCGCAAAGAAGCCAATTACCTTCAGCAATGGGTCTATGGCCGCCACCTCTGGAAGCAGAATGGCTGCTGCCGGGAGCATTGGACAAACCGCCTATTGTTAAGCGAGGAGCTCGTCGAGCGCTTCAGTGAGTTTGTCTACATCAACGTTATTGTCGCACGAATCGGTCGAGATGCTTGTTACACTCTCGGCATCGCTGTCCTTGGTGTCCCGAGCTTTAGAGAGATACAGTGCAGGTTTATCCGCGCGCTGCCATTCACCGTCACCATTCTTAGTCCACTTTTCGGGATGCTGGGCAGGGTCAAGAACCATGTTCGCTTGATCCAGCTCAACAAAACCCATCGCCGCGAGACGGGATTGCGCTCGATACACGCCGAAACATGATCATTGTCGAGGGATTGAGGTATTTCGTCTGGTCGATTCCGAATTGGCTGCCCTGTTGCGAGCGGTTCTGGACGAAGTGTGCGAAGATGTATCGCGTCACGAGAATGGCGCTCGAACTCATGTCGCCTGCAGACTCCTGGAAGCCGCCAGCCGCGGAGGATTGGCATGCCAGTCGTGAGGCCCGCCAAACACCGGCGCGGCAATCAGCGCAGATTGCGGTTCGCCTGCTGGTTGCGCTCCAGGGTAAGAGAGCTGCAGTGCGATTTTGACACGCTGAAAATCGTTGGCACCTTTGCCGAAAGATCGCCCCTTTTAGTGGCTGGCGTGCCGTGCAGCAGGACAGCGATCCGCGAGGCACGCAAAGAGAAAGTCGTCGGAGCACGCGCCCCAACCGCGGAATGCGCGCGGCCGCCATCCCTTCGTCAGGCCCGATCGATCTCGCACCCAGCCGTTCTATTCGGCGGTGCTGATGCTTTCCGCATGCGAGTAAGCTCTGATTTGCGATCCGATAAAACGATGGTTCTGTACGAAACGAACGGAGTTCGTCTTCAATTTTAACCGGTCCAAGCTTCAGCAATGAATCCGGTGCGTCGGGAGGTGTCGCGAGGCGTTGGTACAATCAAGAGTTTATCTTTTGTCAAAGATTTGCCGCGACCTTCCAGAGCTGGCGCCAACGTTACAACCAGTCCTGCAGGGTCCCGGAATGAGAGCATATCTGAACTCCTGGCTTTCGAAGCTCCTAGCCGGAGATTTGGCGGCATTTGGCGGGCCGGTCACTGATGAAGCGGTTGCAGGATACATTCGTGCCGAGCAGATCTCCCTCGTGCTTGGCTATTCGCTGGGCATCATGCTGGCCAACGCCTGCAATGCGACCGTGCTCGCAATTGCCCTTTGGCATTCGCCCGACAGAAACGTTGCCCTGATCTGGGCGGCGACTGTCGTCTGCGGCGCGCTATCGATAGGCCTGAAAGCGCGTTCATCACGACTGATGACGAAGCCTCAGTTCGTGTCGCGCCAGGCCATGCACCGGCTGGTACGGAATGCGCTGGTTCTCGGGACCGCCTGGGCAATTGTGCCGGTGGCTTTCTTCGCGAACGCATCCAATGGCGGGCAGCTCGTCATTACATGTCTCTGCTCTGGAATGCTTGCAGGTGGCGCATTCGCCTTCGCCACGATTCCGGCGGCGGCAGTTGCGTTCACGGCTCCGATCTTTGTGGGTACGGCAATTTGCCTCGGCAAGAACGACGATTTCGCCTATCTGCTCGTCGCTATCCTGGTCGTGGCCTATGGCTTCGTGCTCCTGCGCGGCGTTTTCGCCCATTCCTTCGAATTTACCAGACGCGCTATTGCT
The DNA here is from genome assembly GCF_001238275.1 of Bradyrhizobium viridifuturi. Classification (GTDB taxonomy): domain Bacteria; phylum Pseudomonadota; class Alphaproteobacteria; order Rhizobiales; family Xanthobacteraceae; genus Bradyrhizobium; species Bradyrhizobium viridifuturi. The sequence continues at coordinate 34,477 of NZ_LGTB01000054.1, read as the reverse complement.
CAACTGGAGGCCGAAAGGAGGGGCCGACGGGATACCCTGACCCAACTTCCGAACCGTTTTGCCTTCAATGAGAGCTTAGAAGGTGCCCTCAATAGGCTCGCCCGCACGGGCGAGGAATTTGCGGTTCTTCTTCTCGGCCTCGATCGCTTCAAGGACGTGAACGACAAATTCGGCCACCTCGCTGGCGATGAATTTCTCGTGCAGGCGGCGGTGAGACTACAGCGATGCGTACGGCAGACCGATACCGTTGCGCGCATCGGCGGTGATGAATTTGCGCTTGTTATGACCAATCTGACCAAGGTGGAGGACGCCTTGGAAATCGCCGAGCGGTTTGTCGGCGCCTTCGCCGAACCATTCGCGATCGAAAGATGCGAGATCGCGGGCGCGACTAGCATCGGAATCGCAGTGGCCCCGCGCGACGGCGACGTACCTCATGTGCTCCTGAGGAATGCCGACATTGCGCTCTATCGTGCCAAGCAGGCGGGGCCGGGAACGATCTGCTTCTTTGAGATCAACGACGACAAATCAGCGCACGAGCGCAGGGCGCTGCAGCGGGATCTGGAGTTCGCGATCGACAGAGACGAACTGTTCCTCCTCTACCAACCGTTCTTTGATATTCACGCGAACCGAATCACCGGCTTTGAGGCGTTGCTTCGCTGGCGGCATCCTGTCCGTGGAATAATTTCCCCGACCGAGTTCATCCCAATCGCCGAAGAAACCGGACTGATCCACGGAATCGGTGAGTGGGTGCTCCGACGCGCATGCGCGACGCTATCGAACTGGCCGTCGGACCTCAGGGTCGCCGTGAATTTTTCGGCGGCTCAATTTCATAACACCGGCATCCTGCAGACAATCGTGCAGGCCCTCTCCCAAGCCAGAGTTGCTCCTCATCGTCTCGAAATCGAAATAACCGAGTCGATGCTGATCTCGAAGTACGCGCCGGCGTCATCGATCCTGACGTCACTCCTGCAATTGGGAGTGACGGTGGCACTTGACGATTTCGGAACGGGATATTCGTCGCTGACTTATTTGCTGAAACTGCCTTACACTCGCATCAAGATCGATCAGTCTTTCATACGGGACATGCTGAGGCGACCGGATAATGCGGCGATCGTAAAATCGATCATCGCACTGACGCGGGACCTGCGGATCGGCGTGGTCGCCGAAGGCGTCGAAACGACCGAGCAACTCGACTATTTGCGTCAAACCAATTGTGATGAAGTGCAAGGATACCTCATCGGTCGACCGGTCGCGGAGGATCACATTTTCGCTCTGCTCCATCAAGACAAGCAATGGTCGACGCCCGCCGCTTGAATGACGCGGTCGCTGCGTTATGCCGATAGTGGTGAACATCCGCATCCCGAGGTGGAGTATACGAGCAGCGGCGACTGCATTTGTCGAGAGGCGCTCACCCGGCGCCAGCACGTTGACATGAGACAGGCTGCGAAGGGCGCCGAGGCGAGGGATGGCGTGGCCGGCTTCCGGGTCCCTGACATGGCTCGCCTCTAACGAGGCGGTCGCCGCATCGCCCTTGCAGGTCGCGACGAGCGCTTGGTGTCGGCTGCCTCGAGCTTTGTCTGCCGCCGGTGATGGGGCTCGCTGTCGCTGGCTCGAAGCTGTGAAGGAACGTTCTCGTCATTGCGCCAGCGCCCGTTTTAGATCCTCGTGCTCGAAGGCGCTAGCCATGCGGTTGATTTCGGCCGTGCGGGCGCCGACCGTCTTAGCGGTTTCGCGCCAGGTTGCCGTCACGACGGCGACGTCTTTGATAATCGCGCGGGCCTGCGGCAGCGTGAGCGCGAAAAACTCCGATGCGGCCTCCAGCAGATCGAGCGAGCAGGTGCCCTCGTCGAGATCGATGTTCGTCGATAACACCCGGGCCTTGAGATCAGTTGGAACGGGATTGAGGTCGTATGCCGGCGAGAGAGACCATCCTGCCTTTCCCAACCACAGGAAACCGTGGTTGCGGAGGTGATCGTCGACATTGGAGATCAGCACGTTGAAGACGACACGCCGATAAAGGGCATGGGCATCCGTTTTCCCTTGTGCGCCGTGTTGAGCAAGGGCATCGACGATCTCCGGATAGCTGCCGCGCTCACCGTCCTTGGCGCCCATCATCGCCATCGCCGACAGGAACGGGATGCGGATCGCACCGTCGCGATCGAAGCGCCGCGACAGCATGACCGGCTTGCCGGCGACGTCGATCAGTTCGTGTTGCGGAGTGGCGATACCTGCCTGGCCAGCCAGCCGCAGTGCGATCTCTTCCCAGGTCTCCATGCTATAGTCGTCAGTCTCCTTCGGGAATTTTGCGATGGAGAGGCGACCATGTTGGTCAATGACTGAGGCCTTCGGGCGCCCGCCGCCGAGGGAAGAGCCGGGGGCAAAGATGAGTTGGAGATCCTCATCTGTTTCTTCATCCCGGAGAATCCGCTCGGTGATTTGGAGCAACCGGCCGAGTTCGATCAGGGCAGGAACGCCGGCCCGGGCCGGTGCCTGGAAAACGTCGTCGTCGATCCAGCGGAAACGGAGCGCGCCTAGCCGGCTCTCGTCGGCGACGCCCAGCAGATAGTCGCTTTCCGCAAGGGTGCGAACGGCACGGCCCTCGTGTTCGGCGAGGCGGCGCTCGGCGCGCTGCATGAGGCGGCGGCCCCAGGTGTCCGGCGCCGAGTCGCCAATGGAGCCAAAGATGGCTAATCGGGCGGGAGGAGCGAATGCGCCGCGTGTCAGTGCAAGTGCGGGCTCGAGCGAGAAGCGATCCGGATTCTCAAGCCATGCAGCGTCGTACTCGAAGAGGATGGTCTCCGCGCCTCTGACGCGATTGCTCCTCGCCAACCCTATCGGGCGCATGCGACCGTCCAGATCGATGTGCACCTCGAAGTCAGCCATCGTGGGATGGTCCGGTTCGCCGCTTGAGGTGGACGTGCTTGGGAAGCTGCGCGCTGGCAAGGGCCTGGCCGACGCTGTCGTTGCTGATGTCGGCGACCTGACCCAGCCCCTCGAGCAGGCCGAGCGCCTGCAGCACGCCGGCGTAGATGCCGATGCTGACGCTGGCGTCACCGGCTTCGACCCTTTGCAGGGTCGATCGGGACGTGAAGGCGCGCTCGGCCACGACCGCCATCGGCAGCCGTCGGCGTCGACGGGCATCATGGATGTCCGCCCCAAGCTTGCGTAGCGCGCGTCGTACCGCAGCGGGAGGATTGTGTGGCGTAGGCATATTTGACGTCTTTGCGCTTCATATTTGGTCAATATGTAGCAGGAAGATTACAATTTTCCTAGCTGGCAAACCGGGAAGCAGAATAACATAAGGTACTATTTTACCCCGCTCGCGGCTGCCGGCCATGAGTTTCCGACTTCGGCGGCCCCTCGCTCCGGCTTTCACACGGCGGACTGGCTGCAATTTCTGTCAGTCCGACTGAGCCATCTGCTTCCGTCAGGATTCGATCGATTGGCAAGCCATGCCAGGGCACAGCCTCGATCCGAGCGGATCATTTCAATTTTGAGCAAGAGATACCAGCCGAGCGTGGCCGCACGTCGAGCCTCGCTCTTGCTTGAGCATGACCGTGCCACGGACCCGCGGAAGATATTGCTCGATCATCTCAGGCACCGCCGGAGCGCTCCTCAAGCTCTGGACCGTGAGTATTTCGCTCCAAGTTCATCGCATCAAAGGTGCTGCGGAACGTGAGCTTTCGGATATCCATCGATTTTGGAAGCGCACGTCGAGGTCCACTTCGCCGAATAACGGTCAGACGGTAGACGCTCACATAGCGGCAGCTCGCCCTCCGCAACGGGTCGCGGATGTCCGAGCGCCCGCCGCGCATTGCTGAGGGATGGCGTCCATCGAATCATCGCCGGAGCGCTGCTCGGCAAAAAACGCATTCCGACCGCGCTCAGAAGACATGGTCCCTCGCAATCGAACGATCCGAGGGGGCGGAGCCTCGCTCTGACAGATCGGCGGCCATTGAAAGGCTTCTGCGGCGAGTGCCTTCGATGGGGGTATCGAAAATCACCGCATCATCTTCGGCATCCCCCTAAGCACCTCTACTCCGCGATCGTGGCAGTCGACGCGCGGCGAACCTCGTACGCGCTCCAAAGGAGCACGGAGCTTTTCAAATGTCCGATCCGAACACGGATAAGCCGCCGCGTTACTTACGCACGTCCGAAGCCGCGCGCTTCTTGAGCTTGTCCGGCCGCACCTTGGAGAAACACCGAACCTACGGAACCGGTCCCGAGTATCACAAGATTGGCGGACGCGTGGTCTATTCAGTAGCTGACCTGACAGCATGGGCCAAACTCGGCAAGAAGAAGTCAACCTCGGATCCTGGTGTCGGCACCGTACTGCCCGCAAAACGGCGTGCGCCAATTCCCTATGCGGGCAAAGAGCGGCGCTAGGCCATGTCCGTTAGCAAATCCTCAGCGCACCGCCGCCGGTGTCGCGGCGCACTTCAGATCCTTGTTCCCGGCGAGCTACGGGCTCCCGAGACCCGGCTTGAAATTGTCGGGAATGCTCGTCAGGATCGTGATGGCCGCCTTGTGCTGCATAGCCCGCGTCAGTTCGTCGCCGCATTTGGTGATGCTCCCGATGCGACCGGTTTGTCCGGATTGATGGCGCCGTGGCGCCAATCCGAAATCGGCCCGGACGTTGGTCGATTTCCTAGATCGTCTCGGATCCAGCGACACGTCGTACCCTGCGTGCAAGTCCATCCTTCGACTTCGTCGCCGACGGCTGGAATGCGCGGCGCACTCCAGCCGCGAATCGTTGCGCGGCATCGTCGCCGTAGCGTGGCATGCAAGGGGGCACAACTCAGTACTGCTGCTAGCCATATATACTTGGGCTTCTTTCTGGCGAACCAAGCCTCAACTTTCATGGGAACTGACTGGCAACGTCAGGCCGCCAGGCCTGCTCACCTTCAGAAGAGGCACACGCGTTTCGCTAAGCCCAAGGCATACCGTTCCCGATTCGAGCGTCAGGGAGCGGCGGCATGAACGATCTCACGGAAGTGGAAGTTTTGTGGCTCGAGAAGCGTATCGAAAACCGCATTCGGTTCGGTCATGTTGTCAAGGAACGAAAGGTTGATCGTCACCGCCGTGTCCTGTCATTTGCACCGGGCAGCATCTTTGCCTTCGTCCGTTGGACATCCAACGACTTTGGCACGATCATCTCGCGGATTGACATCTTGCGCGCGGTCGCACCGGGACAGCGCTGCTCGACCGTACCGTATGTGAGGCCCGGCGGAGAGATCGTGCTGCGGCTCTCTGGCTGGCCGAAGGTCGAGCGCGTGTTGCAGACGATCGATGCCGTCGAGGCGCTTGGAATCGATCCGGCTGACGTCGCTCCCGATCATTGGCATCACGTTCATAACCGTCTGTCCGTCAACGAAAACCCGCGTCCATACACGAGAACGCGCCACCAGGCCTGGCTCCATCGTCGCAGAGTGATGCGATGACGAGCCGCCTGATGACGCTGACCACGACGCTTGCGGCCGCTGCCGCACTCATCGCGACGATCGTCCTGGAGCCACTTCCACTCTACATTTGGAATGCATCGGCAAGCGTGCCAATCGGTCTCTACAGCCTACGACCGACGAAGCGCTTCCATGTCACCGAGCTGGTCGCCGTTCAACCGCCGGAGCCGCTCGCGACCTTCCTCGATTTGAACGGCTATCTACCGGTCGGGGTCCCCATGCTAAAGCGGGTCTTGGCACTCCCCGGGCAGACGGTCTGCAGAAGCGGGCTCACGATTTCGGTGGATGATGTTGCGGTGGGCGAGGCGAAGGACCGCGACGGACGCGGCCGGCCGCTGCCCAAATGGCAGGGCTGCCGCGCCGTCGGCGAAGGCGAGCTCTTTCTCATGAATTGGCAGTCGGACGACTCCATGGACGGCCGATATTTTGGCTTTCTTCCGGCGTCGGCGGTGATTGGCTGTGCGCTCCCGGTCTGGACCTGGGAGGAGTGACCGTGCGTGTTCTACGTGTTTATCCCGCCATTCCTCGGTTGGATCGGTTGCGGGACCATTCCTCCGTCCCAGCCGACGTTCGCAAGCCTGGCGGGCGCAGCGGTGGTCCAAATGATCAGCGCGAAGCTGCTTTACGCCGCACGGGCGCGAGCACGATATCAGACTTGGCTCGGTCAGGTGTGCCTGTTTGGGTGGTCGCGTCGCTGCTGCTTGCTCTGACCGCATCGGACACTACCGCTCTGGCCAAAAACGGGTCCGCCGCGCTCCCAGCGATCTGTCGAACCAACCACACGCTTCCGGCCTTCATCGAAGAAGCCTCACGACGCTTTGCGATCCCGGCGCGGTGGATATGCTCGGTATTGAGCATCGAAACTGCTGGAGACATGCATGCTAGGTCGCCCAAGGGCGCAATGGGACTGATGCAGATCATGCCGGCGACTTGGGCGGAACTACGCCAACGCTATGACCTAGGAAGCGATCCGTACGATCCGCGTGACAACATTCTGGCCGGCACGGCGTATCTCCGTGAACTGCTCGACCGCTACGGTTCGCGCGGCGCTTTTGCTGCGTACAACGCGGGACCAACTCGCTACGAAGAACATCTCGCGGGAGCACCTTTGCCAGACGAGACGCGAGCATACGTGGCAAAGCTAGCAAATTTGCTTGGCATTCAACTGCCGCCGACGTGTACCGCGAGCTGGAGGTCATCAGCAGCCGCGACGCTGTTCGTTGAACGAGCTGAGCGGATGGAAATCCGCGGTAGGCCGACATCGTTCGCGCTCTCGCGCTGCGCAACGATTGCAATCTCGTCGCCCGATGTCTCGCAGATGGCCCCCAGGCGTACTGGCGTTTTTGTAGCTCGATCGGACTCGAGGGCATTACGATGACCAGTAATGGCTTGCTTCAGCAATCAATCGGCGGAGGAGCGAGAGCAGTGGGCAGGCAGGACATGTGCGTCCGGGGGCTACACAGGACGTCACGTCTTGACGAGACTAGCGGCCTCGGCCGGCAATGCGTCGACTCGGCGAGCTCCTACTCTGTGCGGGGCCCTGCCATGGCAGATGCCGCTTTCGCGATCACTGCTTCGGCGCACTCGATCGCGGCGCGGAAGTCCTCGCTCTTCCAGGTATCAACCGAATGGCCGTCATCGTACGACTCGTCTGCGGCGTCTCGCGCGCGTGAGACCAACTCGCGAAGCACCGCAATGGCTTCGGCGACCAGCTTGGCATTCAACTCATCGCGGGAAGACCGCGTCGTCACCTCTTTAGATTCACCGCATCGCAATTGTGAACCTTCAGGCAACGTCATCGCAATAAATGACTATTGCGATTGCCTACGGAACTTGATGGCAGAGCGGCCCTTCAAATCGGGCTTCGAGAAACCGGTGCACAGGAATAGCCGCCGTGTGGGCGAATCCGACAGCCCGGTGCAACGACTTAGCTGGTCGTTGCCACATAGGAGAGCTCCGATGCGGCTTTTCGTTGGGTCGGGCATCGGTCTTGTGGAGACCAGTCTTTGCATCGTCGATGGCGAGGGTCTCGCCGTTCGCGAGGTCAAGGTTAGGCTGCTCAAGCGCAAACTGATCGACTTCGAAAACAACATTCGTGCGCTGCGGGCCTATGGTTTGCTCGTTGGAGCGGTCGCCCGTGGCGCCTTGGAGGCCCGCGTCCGCGAGCTGATCGAGCGCAGCGATCCGATCTTCGTAATGACCATTAGAGCCATGTCGGATGTGCTCCGCGCCATCCTTGAGCGTTATGATCGGCTGCATCGTGTGCTGCTGCAGGTGGTCCAGCATGATGCAGGTTGCCGGCGCCTGATGACGGTTCTGGGCGTCGGCCCCGTTGCGACCCTGTCGTTTAATGTCGGCTTCGATGATTCCCGGCGCTTTGCCCGATCGCGATCGGTAGGCGCACATTTTGGCTTGGCGCCGAGACCGCACCAGTCCGGCATGTCGATCGATCATGAAGTGCGCATCAGCAAACAGGGCGACGTCGCAGTGCGCGAGTCGCTTTGCGAGGCGGCCGCAAGCCTGCTGCTGCGGGTCAGGAAACGGTCGGCACTGCCGGCGTCGGGCCTGTGGATCGCCAAACGGTCGAGCATGCTGTGCGCTATCACCGCGGTCGCGCGCAAGCTTGCGAGCATTCTGCCTCGGATGTGGGTCAGTGAGACCGACTTCCACGTCCGGTTCGGCGCCAAGATCACGCAACGGCTGCGGTTGAAGCCTGCACGGTAGCCGCGGTGCAGACTACGACGGATTAGCGCTGGGTTTGCGCCCGGCATGTGGAGGAGGAACGAAACTAGAGATCCGCGCGGTGAGCGTCCCCTGGCGGGGCCGCGAAACGGGGAATGTCCGCTATCTCTTGCCTGCTCGCGCCCTTCGGGACGGGAGCCGGACTGCTTATGAACCTGATGAAGAGCATGCGACGGCCGAAGTGCTGAACGCGAAGGAACGCATGGACCCCGCCTGGTGACTGCAACCACAAGCGCGGCGTGGTGACGTTTGTGCGTTGTCGATGGAGAGAGTCTGTCATGGCTGAAGTGCGAAGAGTCGAAGAAAAGCGTAGGAATGAGTTGACTTTGAACGCCCGATTAGGAAGGCGAGATAAAAGGGGCTCGCCGGTCGAACCACAAGCCATTGACATGGCTTGGGTTCCGGCGTGCCGGTCGGTCGGGGCGCGTGCCGCGCCTAAGACTTTCCCCAGAACATTCAAACATGTTTTCGGCACTGTAGGTGTCGCTGCGTTCTTCGAGGCCCGGTCATGACCGCAGGCGACAGCGACCTGCGAATTCGGCCTGGGCGCATTCGCAGTACACGCGCGCCAAAGCCCAAGAGCTTCATCAACCAGGTGCTGCGGGCGACGAAGAAAGCGGGACACACCTCGGGTCAGACGGTAGCCGGCAGGCGTTCGGCGGCCCATGGACGCTCGACGTTTGGCCGTGGTCGCCTCGCCTTTAGCCGCGCCAGATTGTTCAGCTCGACGCGGCGCGTTGTGGTGAAAGCGCGCGTGGTCCGGCACAAAGGGCGAGCCTTCCGTTCAGCACCACTGACCGCCCACCTCTCGTATCTGAAGCGCGACGGCGTGACCCGGAGTGGTGAGCGGGCCGAGATGTTTGATGCTGGCAGCGACCGTGCTGATGGCCTGGCTTTCGCAGAACGGTGCACGGACGACCGGCATCATTTCCGCTTCATCGTCTCGCCAGAGGATGCCGGTGACATGACCGACCTGAAGGCCTTTGTTCGCGATCTCGTCAGGCAGATGGAGACCGATGTCGGCACGCGGCTCGATTGGGTTGCTATCGATCATTGGAACACCGACAACCCTCACGTCCACCTTCTCGTTCGGGGAGTAGATGTGGAGGGGGCGGATCTCGTGATCTCCCGCGACTACATCAGCCAAGGCCTGCGCTCCCGCGCCGAGGAACTGGTCGCCTGCGAATTGGGTCCAAAACCGGAGCACGAGATCCGCAATTCGCTAGAGAGGGAAGTCACAGCGGAACGATGGACGCGGCTCGATCGGGAGATCCGGCTGGCGGCCGATGAGACCGGCACTATCGATCTTCGCCCGGAGAATTCCGGCAAGTCCGATCCCGAGATCCGGCGCCTGATGGTCGGCCGCCTTCAACACCTGGAGAAGATGGGTCTTGCTGCACCCGCCTCGCCGGGGGAGTGGATGGTCGGGCTCCAGGCCGAGCGCAATCTTCGCGACCTCGGCATGCGTGGTGATATCATCAAGACCATGCACCGCGTCTTTACCAACCGCGGGGAAGCGCGCGGCGTTGCCGACTACGTCATCGAAGGCGAACAGCCGACGTCCCAGCTTGTCGGACGCCTGGTCGACCGTGGACTGCATGACGAACTGACCGGCGAGGCCTATGCCCTGATCGATGGAATAGACGGACGCGCGCATCACGTGCGCTTCCGAGGGCTCGAAGCTTTCGACCACGCACCCCCGATCGGCGGAATCGTCGAAGTCCGACGCTTCGGTCAAGCCGACGACCCGCGTCCCACCCTGGTGCTCGCGACCCGTTCAGATCTCGATCTTGGTGAGCAGGTCACCGCGAAGGGGGCAACCTGGCTCGACTACCGGCTGGTCGAGCGCGACCCCATGCCGCTCGCCATGGGAGGATTTGGGCGGGAGACCCGCGACGCCATGGAAGCCCGTACCGAGCATCTGATCCAGGAGGGCCTAGCGCGGCGGCAGGGTCAACGCATTATCTTGCAGCGCGACCTCCTGAACACGTTGCGCCGGCGCGAACTGGACGAGGCTGGCGCAAAAGTCTCGGCCGACATCCGCCTACCACAAGTAAAGGCTGACTCCGGGGAGCATGTGGCGGGCACGTATCGCCAGCGGCTGACGCTAGCCTCGGGACGCTTCGCCATGATCGATAATGGGTTGGGCTTTCAGCTGGTGCCCTGGTCGCGTGAACTCGAAAAGAAGCTTGGCCAACACGTCACCGGCGTCGTGAAGGACGGTGGGGGCATCGAATGGGGCTTTGGTCGGAAGCGTGACCTCGGTCTCTAGCAATCTCTCCAATCAAGTTGCGGAAGGGACGTTCGGAATGTCCGGAACCAAAATCCTCTGGGGACAGGTGATCGTTGTCGGCCTGATCGTTCTGCTGGCTATCTGGGGAGCAACAGAGTGGACGGCTTGGCGGCTCGCCTATCAACCGGAGCTTGGCCGGCCCTGGTTCGAACTGTTGGGCCTCAAGATCTATTACCCACCGATCTTCTTTTGGTGGTGGTTCGTCTACGATGCTTATGCGCCTCAGGTCTTTGTCGAGGGAGCCTTCATCGCCGCGTCCGGGACCTTCGTTTCGATCGCGGCGGCGATCGGCATGTCCGTGTGGCGTGCGCGTGAAGCCAAGAACGTCGAGACCTATGGCTCGGCGCGCTGGGCTGATGCGGAAGAGGTTCGAGCGGCGGGACTTCTTGGTCCGGACGGTGTGGTACTCGGCGAACTCGACCGCGACTACCTCCGTCATGACGGACCGGAGCACGTGCTATGTTTCGCGCCCACCCGGTCCGGCAAAGGCGTCGGTCTCGTCGTTCCCTCTCTTCTTGCATGGCCGGGTTCGGCCATCGTGCACGACATCAAGGGCGAGAACTGGCAACTGACCGCCGGATTCCGCTCGCGGCATGGCCGCGTCCTGTTGTTCGACCCCACCAACCCAAAGTCATCAGCTTACAATCCGCTCCTCGAAGTCCGACGCGGGGAATGGGAGGTTCGAGACGTCCAGAACGTGGCCGACGTCCTGGTCGACCCCGAAGGCTCGCTCGACAAGCGGAACCACTGGGAGAAGACCAGTCATTCGCTCCTAGTCGGCGCCATACTCCATGTTCTCTATGCTGAGGCAGACAAGACCTTGGCCGGCGTCGCAGCTTTCCTATCTGATCCGAAGCGGCCGATCGAGGCCACGCTAAAGGCGATGATGACCAGCCGGCACCTTGGCGAGCATGGTGCCCATCCCGTGGTCGCTTCAACCGCGCGCGAACTCCTCAACAATCCGAGAACGAACGTTCAGGCGTCCTGTCCACCGCGATGTCGTTCCTCGGCCTTTACCGCGATCCCGTCGTGGCCCAGGTGACCTGTCGCTGCGACTGGCGGATTGCCGATCTGATCGCAAATAGCGACCGGCGACGCTTTACCTTGTGGTGCCACCTTCCGATATCTCGCGAACCAAACCATTGATTCGTCTGGTGCTGAATCAGATCGGCCGGCGCCTAACTGAGGACTTACACGCCCGCGATCGCCGGCATCGCGTTCTGATGATGCTCGACGAGTTCCCGGCACTCGGACGGCTTGATTTCTTCGAGTCCGCGCTGGCCTTCATGGCGGGATACGGCATCAAGAGTTTCTTGATCGCGCAATCGCTCAATCAGATCGAGAAGGCCTACGGCCCCAACAACGCCATTCTCGACAATTGTCACGTCCGCGTCAGCTTCGCGACCAACGACGAGCGGACGGCCAAAAGGGTGTCCGACGCGCTGGGTACGGCGACCGAGATGCGAGCGATGAAGAACTACGCCGGGCACAGGTTGAACCCATGGCTGGGGCACCTCATGGTGTCGCGCCAGGAGACGGCGAGGCCGCTATTGACCCCCGGCGAAGTCATGCAGCTTCCACCGATGGACGAGATCGTCATGGTGGCGGGCACGCCGCCAATCCGGGCGAAGAAGGTCCGCTACTACGAGGATCAGCGATTTACCGAGCGTGTCTTGCCACCGCCCGATCCGGCGGCATCAGGTCAGTCATCGCGAATGGACGGATGGTCAACACTTGGAACTCTGAAGCCGACGCGAGGTCCAACTGACAAAGCCGCGGAGGCCGAGGAAGATGCGGCGAACAGCGGGCTCCGTCGTGAGCCCGAACTCCCCGATCATGTCGCGATCGCTAAGGAGACGACCGAACCGACGCCGGCAGAGGAATTTGCGGCCGTTCTTGACGACGACGAGGATGCCATCCGTCAGTCCCGGTTCATACGCCAGCAGATGCGCGGTGTCGCCCGTCAAGTCGCCATGGACCCGAATGACGGTATGGAGCTCTGAGGTAATATGCGCGACCGGATGAACGTCTACTTCCCACCGGAGATTCTGAAACAGATCTCGGAGCTCGCCGATCGCAAGAAGCTTTCCCGGTCTGCGATCGTAGAGGCGGCGGTTGCCTCGTTTCTATCGCCGGACGGCGCGGACAGGCGGGAGGCAGCGTTTACCCGGCGCCTAGATCGGCTTTCCCGTCAGATGCAGAGACTGGAACGCGACGTCGGTTTGACCGCCGAGAGCTTGGCCCTGTTCATCCGTTTCTGGCTGACGATCACGCCACCGCTACCCAACGACGCGCAGGTGGCCGCACAGGCAAAGGGCCGGGAGCGCTTTGAAGGATTTGTCGAGGCGCTCGGTCGGCGTTTGCAAAAGGGGCAAAGCTTTTTGCGCGAAATTCCAGAAGATATACGCCGTCAGGAACCGGCTGAAGAAATCTGATTGAACCATGTAGAAAGAGCATTTCGCCGGTCTTTCTTTTTCTACCCCAGCCTACGACCGCAGCGATTTAGCCGAACTGACAAAAGCTGGACGCGCTATCGGCTCGAGCGAGCTGAGAGCAAAGGGGCCAGCATGCAAATTTTAACAGCATGGCGTCGAATCGCGCGCGTCTTTCTGCCTTTTGCAGCGGGGTCCTATTTCTCTTATCTGTTTCGAACGATCAACGCTCTGATCGCCAGCCATCTCAGCTCGGATATCGGCGTTGGTGCTGCTGATCTCGGGTTGCTTACGTCAGTCTATTTTTTTGTTTTCGCAGCGGTTCAGATCCCCATCGGTATTCTATTGGACCGCTTTGGTCCGCGTCGCGTACAGAGCGTTTTGCTGTTGCTCGCAGCACTCGGCGCCGGACTATTCGCGGTATCGAACGGCTTCCTACTCCTCTTGGTCGCGCGCGCAATGATCGGGCTTGGTGTCGCGGCGTCGCTCACGGCAGGACTGAAGTCCATCATCCTTTGGTTCCCCAGGGAGCGAGTTGCGTTGCTCAATGGCTACATGATCATGTTGGGATCGCTTGGAGCGGTGACCGCCACGGCTCCCGTCGAACACCTGCTCGCCTGGATGGGCTGGCGGCAGCTCTTTGACATCATGGCCCTCGCGACCGGTGCGACAGCTATTCTCATCTACGTCGTAGTGCCTGAACGAGGAGTGGCCCCATCAACAGCGGCCGCTTCCCTGAGCTCCGTCTTCAGCGATCGGCGCTTTTGGCGAATGGCACCGTTGTCGGCGACTTGCGTTGGATCGTCCTGGTCCCTGCAGGGATTGTGGGCATCGCCGTGGCTGACAGACGTCGAGGGGTTTGACCGTTCAAGTCTTGTCAGGCAACTGTTCATAATGTCGATCATGCTTGGCGGCGGTGCCTGGTTGTTCGGCATGACGGTCCATCACATCAAACGAAGGGGAATCGGGGCGGAGACGGTATTAGCGATCGTTGCAGTCTTGCTTATCGCAGCCGAGCTGGCCTTGATCCTGCGAGCGCCTCTGCCGTCCATTTTCCCTTGGTCCGTTGTCGCAATTGCCGGAACGGCGACCGTGGTCAGTTTTGCGGTAATTGCGGATTACTTTCCGCCTGAGCTTGCTGGTCGTGCCAATGGCACTTTGAACGTCTTGCACTTTGGCTGGGCCTTTCTGGCACAATCTGCAACAGGCCTGATCCTAGAGCAATGGGTGAGGAACGATGGCCATAGGCCCGTCCAAGCCTATCAAGTCGCTTTTGGTCTCAACGTAGTACTGCAGATCGCGACGCTGGTCTGGTTCGCGCTGCCCTGGCGCCGATCCATCGCTTCGTGGATAAGTTCAATCCTCTTCTTCAGGCCGGCTGACACTCGCTGCGCTGTCGAGTCAGTTGGGTTGTATGAGGACTCGGTCATCCTCTTGCCCGCGAATGACGATGTGGAGTGGTAAGCAAGCCACTCCCAGCGAACCGTCACCTCGAGTATCAATTCTCAGACTTTCTTTTTCTACGCTAGTCCACGATCGTTGAAGCGGCTTGTTGCGCCACGTCCATCGATGCCTTTTCTAATCATCCCATCTTAGGCGCCCCGTAGGCGCCTCGTTTAGTGGGGGCGGCGGTGGCAATTCATTCCATTCAATCGGAAGCGAATTCGCGCGGCGCGCGAATGCTGCGCAGCGCGCTTGGCTCTGCGATTGCCGGCTACCTCGAAGACGAGGCGATCATCGAGGTGATGCTCAATCCGGATGGACGGTTGTGGGTCGACCGGTTGTCGAATGGCCTGATCGACACAGGCGAAACTTTGTCGGCCGCAGACGGCGAGCGCATTGTTCGCCTGGTAGCGCACCACGTAGGTGCGGAGGTGCATGCCGGCTCGCCGCGGGTCTCGGCCGAATTGCCTGGGACAGGCGAGCGCTTCGAAGGGCTATTGCCTCCGGTCGTTGCGGCACCGGCCTTTGCTATCCGCAAGCCGGCCGTGGCGGTGTTCACGCTCGACGACTACGTCGCCAGGGGGATCATGACCTCGGAGCAGGCGAGGAATCTGAGGGACGCGGTCGCGGCACGGAAGAACATCCTCGTCGCCGGCGGGACATCGACCGGCAAGACAACCTTGACGAACGCGCTGCTGGCCGAGGTCGCGAAGAGCTCCGATCGGGTCGTTCTGATCGAAGATACGCGCGAACTCCAATGTAAGGCGCCTAATCTCGTAGCCTTGCGGACCAAAGATGGGGTGGCCACGCTTTCCGACCTGGTTCGCTCGTCGCTGCGATTGCGCCCGGATCGCATTCCGGTTGGCGAGGTTCGCGGTGCCGAAGCGCTCGACCTGCTCAAGGCCTGGGGCACCGGTCACCCCGGTGGCATCGGGACTATCCATGCGGGCAGCGCGCTCGGCGCGCTGCGGCGACTCGAGCAACTCATCCAGGAAGCCGTCGTCACGGTTCCGCGCGCCCTGATCGCGGAGACCATCAACCTCGTTGCCGTGCTTGCGGGGCGCGGCGGTGACCGTCGCCTCGCTGAACTCGCCATCGTCACTGGGCTCGGCGCCGCCGGTGACTACAACCTTTCATCAGCAGGAGACTGACATGCGCCCGCAATTTCGTTTTCTTCGAGATGTCGCTTCACTGACCGCGTCCGGGATGGTTCTTTTGGCGTCAGCACCGGCGTGGGCTGCCGGCTCGAATATGCCGTGGGAGCAGCCACTCAATCAGATATTGCAGTCGGTGGAGGGGCCTGTCGCCAAGATCATCGCCGTCATCATCATCGTCGTGACCGGGCTCACGCTCGCGTTCGGCGACTCGTCGGGTGGTTTCCGCAGGCTGATCCAGATCGTGTTCGGCCTGTCGATCGCATTTGCCGCCTCGAGCTTCTTCCTGTCGTTCTTCTCCTTCGGCGGCGGCGTGGTGATCTGATGGATGAACCTGTCACAGGCTTTGTCGTGCCCGTTCACCGCGCGCTCACCGAGCCGATCCTGATGGGCGGCGCGCCGCGGTCGGTTGCGATTGTCAACGGCACGCTTGCGGCAGCTCTTGGATTGGGATTGCGGCTCTGGATCGCGGGTCTTGCTCTCTGGTTCATCGGCCACATGGCCGCCGTCTGGGCCGCCAAACGCGATCCCGCCTTTGTCGATGTGGTGCGCCGACATCTGCGCATTCCAGGCCATCTCAACACCTGAGTTCTCGGTCATGATGAACTTTGCCGAATATCGTCATTCAAACGCGCGTCTCGCCGACTTCCTTCCCTGGGCAGCCCTCGTCGACGAGGGAATCATCCTGAACAAAGACGGCTCGTTCCAACGGACAGCAAAGTTCCGGGGGCCTGACCTCGACAGCGCGGTGCCGGCCGAACTTGTCGGCGTCGCGGGTCGCCTGAATAGCGCCCTGCGCCGTCTGGGATCTGGTTGGGCGGTCTTCGTTGAAGCGCAACGCCATTTTGCGGGTGCTTACCCGCCGAACACCTTTCCGGACGTTGCGTCTGCGTTGGTCGACGCCGAGCGCAGAGCTCAGTTCGAAGAGGCGGGCGCCCACTATGAGTCCAGCTATTTCCTGACCGTCCTCTACCTGCCCCCGGAAGAGGGCGCTGCCCGGGCAGAGCGACTCCTCTATGAGGGCCGGAATCGGACCGTCGGAGCAGACGCGCGCGAGGTGCTCCGCAGGTTTGTCGATCAAACCAACCGCGTGCTGCAGCTATTTGAAGGATTTATGCCGGAATGCGCCTGGCTCGATGATCAGGACACGTTAACCTACCTGCACTCGACGATCTCGACCAAGCGTCACCGCGTTCGCGTGCCCGAAATTCCGATATACATCGATGCGCTGTTGGCCGACCAGCCGCTGACCGGTGGGCTAGAGCCGATGTTGGGCTCAGCCAACATTCGGGTCCTCACGATTGTCGGCTTTCCGGGCGCCACGACCCCGGGAATCCTGGACGACCTGAATCGCCTGCCCTTCTCGTATCGTTGGTCGACCCGCGCGATCATGCTCGACAAGACCGACGCCACCAGCCTGCTGACCAAGATTCGGCGGCAGTGGTTCGCCAAGCGAAAGTCCATCGGCGCCATCCTCAAGGAGGTCATGACCAACGAGGCGTCGACGCTGCTCGATACCGACGCGCACAACAAGGCGCTTGATGCCGACGCGGCGTTGCAGGAACTGGGGTCGGATCAGATCGGACAAGCCTTTGTCACGGCAACCATCACCGTGTGGGACCGCGATCCGAATGCGGCCAACGAGAAGTTACGGCTGGTTGAGAAGGTCATTCAGGGGCGGGATTTCACCTGCATGGTCGAGACGGTGAACGCCGTCGAAGCCTGGCTCGGCAGTCTGCCGGGACACGTCTACGCCAATGTGCGGCAGCCACCGATTTCGACTCTCAACCTCGCCCATATGATTCCGATGTCGGCCGTGTGGGCCGGTGAGGCGAGGGATCTGCACTTTAAGGGTCCGCCTCTGTTGTTCGGCAAGACGGAGGGATCAACGCCGTTCCGCTACTCCCTCCACGTCGGCGACGTCGGTCATACCCTCGTGGTGGGCCCGACCGGTGCCGGCAAATCCGTGTTGCTAGCTCTGATGGCGTTGCAATTCCGCCGATATCCGAATTCTCAGGTCTTTGCGTTCGATTTCGGCGGCTCAATTCGGGCGGCCGCGCTCGCCATGGGCGGTGACTGGCATGATTTGGGCGGCGCCTTGTCTGACGGAGACGAAAACCCCGTCGCGCTGCAACCGTTGGCCTGGATAGATGATCCTTCCGAGCGCGGATGGGCCACCGAATGGATCGGCGCGATCCTGGTACGGGAGAAGGTCGAGGTCACCCCGGAGGTCAAGGATCATCTGTGGTCGGCGCTGACGTCTCTCGCCTCGGCACCGAGGGAAGAGCGCACCCTCACGGGTCTGTCAGTCCTGCTGCAATCGAACTCCCTAAAGCGCGCCTTACAACGTTATTGCCTCGGCGGCCCGTCCGGACGCTTGCTCGATGCCGAATTCGAGCGTCTTGGCGAGGCGTCCGTCCAGGCGTTTGAGACCGAAGGTTTGATCGGAACGAGTGCTGCGCCCGCCGTGCTGGCGTATCTCTTCCATCGTATTGGTGATCATCTCGATGGCCGGCCGACGCTCTTGATTGTCGATGAGGGTTGGCTCGCCCTAGACGATGAGGATTTCGCGGGGCAGCTCCGGGAATGGCTGAAGACGCTTCGGAAGAAGAACGCGTCCGTCATCTTCGCCACACAGTCGCTTTCGGACATTGATGGCTCCGCGATTGCGCCGGCTATCATCGAAAGCTGCCCAACGCGATTGTTGCTGCCGAACGAACGGGCGATCGAACCGCAGATCACTGCCATCTACCGTCGCTTCGGCCTCAATGACCGCCAGATCGAGCTTCTGAGTCGGGCAACGCCAAAGCGCGACTACTATTGCCAGTCTCGTCGCGGTAACCGGATGTTCGAACTTGGCCTTGGTGAGGTTGCGCTCGCATTCACCGCAGCCTCTTCCAGGACAGACCAGGCTGCCATCTCGCAACTCACCGCCGAACATGGACCCGACGGCTTCGTGGCTGCCTGGCTCCAGCACCGCGGTGTCGCCTGGGCGACAGATCTGATCCCCAATCTCGTCAATCTGGAGAAATCGCTATGAGACCTCTTGGCCTATTGGGGACCACGGCCGCCTTCGCGTTGCTGCTTGGCGTTACGCTGCCCGCACGGGCGCTGATCGTCTTTGATCCAACCAACTACGTCCAGAATGTTCTGACGGCCGCGCGGGAGCTCCAGCAGATAAATAATCAGATCACCTCGTTGCAGAACGAGGCGCAGATGCTGATCAATCAGGCAAGGAATCTGGCAAACTTGCCGTATTCGTCGCTGCAGCAATTGCAATCATCGATCCAGCGCACCCAGCAATTACTGGCCCAAGCCCAGCGCATCGCCTACGACGTGCAGCAGATCGATCATGCCTTCTCGACAAGCTACGCGCCAGCGACCAGCAGCCAGTCGAACCAGTTGCTGATCTCCAACGCTCAATCGCGATGGCAGAATTCCTATGCTGCGACGCAAGACGCGCTTCGCGTCCAGGCCGGCATTGTTGGCAACCTCGACACCAATCGAATCCAGACGTCAGCGCTCGTAACGTCAAGCCAGAGCGCCAGTGGCGCCCTGCAGGCGACTCAGGTCGGCAACCAGATCCTCGCGCTACAAGCCCAACAACTTGCCGATCTCACGGCTGCGGCGGCGGCGCAGGGCAGGGCGCAGAGCCTCGAAGCGGCTCAGCGCGCCTCAGCCCAAGATCAAGGACGAGAACAGCTTCGGCGGTTCCTGACACCGGGGCAGGGCTATCAATCCTCCAACGTGCAGATGTTTCACTGATGACCGACGTAAAGGCATTCAAGGCGTTGTCTCTGCTTACGACAATCGGTCTGGTGGCCGTCGCGGCCTGCACGATTCAGCTGCGTGGCGGGGACGATTCTCCGCCGGCACCGAAGGCGGAGCAGACGACCGATGCAACCGCCTCCGATCTCGCACGCTGCCGCGGTGTCACTCCGGAGGAAACAGCGGGCTATCGGCATTGTAAGCGCGTCTGGGACGAAAATCGGCGTCGTTTCTTTGGCAAGAAGGATAGCGCTGCAGCTTCCGGCCACGATCGCTCAACCAGTTCGATAGCTGTCTCAAAGGATCAAAGCCGGATCCCTCAGGGATATTCGAACTTGGCGACACCTGAGGCGAACAAGCCATGACTGGTACGGGGATCATTGACCAGTTCCTGGAAACGTTCACGCGCTATATCGACAACGGTTTTGGGCTGCTCGGCAGCGATGTCGGATATCTCGCAACAACCCTTGCTGCGATCGACATCACGCTCGCTGCGTTGTTCTGGAGTTGGGGACCGGACGAAGACATCATCGCGCGCCTCGTCAAGAAGACGCTCTTCGTGGGGGTCTTCGCCTACCTCATCGGAAACTGGAACAGCTTGGCGCGCATCGTCTTCGAGAGCTTTGCCGGTCTTGGACTGAAAGCATCGGGCGCAAGCCTGTCTGCATCGGATTTCCTGCGGCCGGGAAAGATCGCCCAAGTTGGACTCGACGCCGGGCGGCCGCTACTGGATTCGATCTCCAGCTTGATGGGCTACATCAGCTTTTTCGAGAATTTCGTTCAGATCGTCGTTCTCCTGTTCGCCTGGGTCGTGGTGTTGCTCGCCTTCTTCATCCTGGCGATCCAGCTCTTCGTCACCCTGATCGAGTTCAAGCTCACCACGCTAGCCGGCTTTGTGCTCATTCCATTTGGCCTGTTCGGCAAGACCGCCTTTGCCGCGGAACGGGTTTTGGGCAACGTCATATCATCAGGGATCAAGGTCCTGGTCCTGGCTGTCATCGTCGGCATTGGATCGACCCTGTTCTCGCAGTTCACCGCTGGCTTTGGTGGCAATCAGCCAACTATCGAAGACGCGATGACACTGGTGCTCGCGGCGCTCTCCTTGCTGGGGCTTGGTATCTTCGGTCCGGGTATCGCAAACGGCCTGGTGTCGGGCGGACCTCAGCTCGGCGCGGGCGCCGCGATTGGAACAGGCCTTGCTGCCGGCGGCATTGTTGCGGCAGGCGCAGGTGTTGTTGCCGGTGGCGCTGGCCTCGCTGGTGGGGCGATTGCAGGCGCCGCGCGCGGTGGCGGCGCTGTCATAAGCGGAGTATCAGCCGCCTATCGCAGCGGCGGCCTTGCCGGCGTAGCGGAGGCTGGCACTTCGGCTGCCATGAGTCCGTTACGTCGTGCGGCGGCTGCGCTCGGCGGAAGTGGGGAAGCCGGCGCACAGGCCGCGAGCACCTCGGCCGAAGGTCAGCCCGATTGGGCGCGGCGCATGAAGCGTGCCGAGACTATTCGGCACGGCGCATCGGCAGCCGGCCACGCGGTTCGCTCAGGCGATCACGGCGGCAGCGGCTCCTCCGTCGATTTGTCTGAAGGAGAGCGCTGAGACGCACCACTGCACCCCCAACGCAGAGCAGCGCCTCAAATTCTTCCCTCGCACGACTTGAAACCGATCACTTGATCGCAGGGGCAAACATCGATGTTCAAACGACCATCAGTTCACTACGGGCGCATGCCCGAACCGATCACGCCTTATCAAAAGGCAGCCCAAGTTTGGGACGAACGCATTGGATCTGCCCGCGTGCAGGCCAAGAACTGGCGCTTGATGGCGTTCGGCTGCTTGACGTTATCAGCCGGTCTCGCAGGTAGCCTTGTTTGGCAATCGGGCCAAGGCTCGATCACGCCCTGGGTGGTCGAAGTCGATCAACTCGGCCAGACACAAAGGGTTGCGCCGGCCAACATCGACTATCAACCCAACGACGCTCAGATCGCTTACGATCTGGCGCGCTTTATCGAAGATGTTAGAGGTCTGCCCGCCGACGGCATCGTTCTGCGCCAAAACTGGCTCCGGGCCTATGATTTTACGACGGATCGTGGCGCCGCTGCGCTGAACGACTATGCGCGCAACAATGACCCCTTTGCCAAGCTGGGTAAGGCGCAAATTTCTGTCGACGTCTCGAGCGTCATTCGTGCGTCGTCGGAAAGCTTCCGGGTCGCATGGACTCAGCGCACCTACGACAACGGATCGTTGAGCTCGACGGAGCGTTGGACCGCGATTCTTACGATCGTGATCGAAACGCCGCGCGATGCCGAACGCCTGCGCAAGAATCCCCTTGGCGTCTACGTCCGCGCCATCAACTGGTCAAAGGAGTTGAGTCAGTGACCAAGACGCCGTCTGACGTTCATTCGAAGCGTTTCCTCCCGCACAGCAAGCTCAATGTGCCTCGGCCCGAGTTTGTGACCTCAAAGCGAGCGCTCCTGTCGGCGCTCTTGCTTTGTTTGTCGGCGCTCGGCGGGTGCGCGACCTACGTGCCGCCAAAGATCAGCTATGACGCGGAGGTCCCGCCGCTGCCGGTTGCTCCAGTGGCACTGGACGACAGCTCGCGGCCGCTTCACGTTCCACCGCTCTGGAAGCCAACTCTCGGCGGCAAATCGGCCGAGAAGGAAAAGCCCGAACCCGTGAGCCGGGTTGAGACGGCAAACAGCGCAGCGAGGGTCGAACCGCGCAAACGTGGGTATTTCAACGCGGCGCAAATCTACGCTTACAGTCCTGGCGCACTCTATCAGGTTTACGCCGCGCCCGGGCAGATCACGGATATCGCGCTCGAGGAAGGAGAACAGTTGACGGGAGCAGGGCCGATCGCGGCCGGAGATACCGTACGCTGGGTCGTGGGCGATACCGAGAGCGGGAGCGGCGACACACGGCGCGTCCATATCCTGGTCAAGCCGACTCGAGCTTCGATTGAGACCAACCTAGTGGTCAATACTGACCGGCGCACTTACCTGATCGAACTCCGCTCCCGCGAGCGACCATACATGCCGTCTGTTGCCTGGTACTATCCAGAGGCGGTACGCGAACGGTCGCGTTCAGCTGCGCTGAAGCCCGTTCTTCCGGGGCCGGCGCAGCGCATCTCCCGCTATGCTATCGAGGGGGACAGTCCTCCCTGGCGGCCGCTCGCCGTATATGACGATGGCCGCAAAGTCTATGTCGAATTCCCGCAAGGCATCGTGCAAGGCGAGATGCCTCCGCTCTTTGTCATCGGTCCAGATGGCAAGACCGAACTCGTCAACTATCGCGCTTACGGCAACGTATTGATTGTCGATCGACTCTTTGCAGCCGCCGAGCTGCGGCTCGGCGGCGAGCACCAGCAGAAGGTCCGTATTGTCAGGACCGACGGGAGGCCGTCGTCATGAACAATGGAAACGATCACGAGCAAGCAGTTCCGCCGGCGACACAAGGCGAACCGTCCCAAAGCTTCCGCTTGAGAGCTGAGCATCCGCGCGTCACGCGGTTGTCGCGGAAGGTCTTGGCCGGCGGAAGCGCCGTTGCATTGCTCGTCATCGGCGGAACTGTGTTGTGGTCGCTACAGAGCAATCGCTCCCGTAATCAAACGGCCGATGAGCTTTACAGTACCGACCACCACAATGTTGCGGACGGCATTACGACGCTGCCGAAGGACTATGCTGGCGTTCCGCGCCAACCCGTCCCACAGCTTGGTCCGCCGCTCCCCGGGGATCTCGGTCGACCGATCCTTGCCGCCCAAGGTCCGTTGCCGACGAGCGGGGCCGATCCGGACCAGCAGCGCCGAGATCAAGAGACCGAGGCAGCCCGCATCAGCCATTTGTTCGCCGCGACCAATGGACGAGACGTGCGTCCAGCCGCCGCCCCGGCTGTTGGAAGCGACCGCGCCGTGCCACCGAACTCAACGAGCAGCGGCGATGACGGATCTGCGCAGAACGGCCAGGACCGCAAGCTTGCCTTCGTGAACGCCTCTGCGGACCGTCGTACGGTCAGCCCTGACCGCATCACCAAGCCAGCTTCACCGTATATCGTGCAGGCTGGGACGGTCATTCCGGGAGCCCTAATCACCGGGATTCGATCAGACCTTCCAGGCCAAGTAACCGCGCAGGTCACCGAAAACTTATACGACACGCCCACCGGTCGGTTCTTGTTAGTGCCTCAGGGAGCGCGTCTGATCGGTATATACGATAGCCAAGTCACCTTCGGCCAGTCCCGCGTTCTGCTGGTCTGGACGCGGCTGATCATGCCAAATGGACGTTCCGTCGTTCTCGAGCGGCAGCCTGGCGCTGACACAGCAGGGTATGCAGGCCTCGAAGACGAGGTCGACAATCACTGGGGTGAGTTGTTCAAGGCTGCGGCGCTTTCGACGTTTCTGGCGGTGGGGACTGAACTGGGCGCCGGTTCGGACACCAACAGCAACGACAGCGCAATTATCCAGGCATTGCGACACGGCGGCTCGGACTCACTGAACCAGACCGGACAGCAGGTGGTTCGACGCAGTCTCAACATCCAGCCTACTTTGACCGTACGACCTGGTTTCCCGGTTCGTGTTCTTGTCAATCGTGACCTCATACTTACGCCGTATAGAGGGTGACAACATGCCAAAGCTCAAAATAGGAGAGCTTCCAGATGACAAGCCGGTCAAAGTGAGCGCGGAGCTGCCGGCGGCCGTGCATCGCGATCTCATTGCATATGCAGAAGCCCTTACGCGTGAAGGTGGTCAAGTGGTCGAACCGACTAAGCTCATCGCTCCCATGTTGGCGCGCTTTATGGCCACGGATCGAGGATTTTCTAAATTGAAACGTGGCGGCCGCGTACCGGTCGCCGGCGAATGACAGTGATGCTCGAGGCTTCTCGAAGCTGCCGGTCAAAGCTAACAGTACGATGCATCAACCGAGACGCTGCCGGGTTTGGCCCGTGAGCTAAGATATCGCGTCGGAAAGCGTGTTCCCGCGTCTGCCCCGAAATAACTCTGATTGCCCGGGCTTTCTCCGTCTTCAGACGCAAGAGCGCCTGGCGTCGATGGGCATTTATTCGGTCACCCTCAAGCGCGGTACACTGCTCCGGCCGTCGACGCTGATAGGCACGTCGCCCTCGATTGTAGCCCGACGTACGACGCGATGCCCGTCCCCGTAATCGTTGACGGCGTAATGCTGCGTTGCGCGGTTATCCCATATCGCGATATCGCCCACTAACCAGTTCCAGCGCACAGTGTTTTCGGGCGCGGTGATATGAGACTGGAACAGATCGAAGAGCTTTTGTCCGTCGTATTTGGAGATCCCAACAAAGTGCTTCACCAAAGCGCCGAGCACTAGCGTCCGCTCGCCTGTTTCGGGGTGGACGCGCACGACGGGATGCTCGGTCTCAAAAACCGTTCTGGTGAATACCTCGTCGAAGTGTTTCTTGTCCACCTCGCGCACACGCGCGATCCCGGCGTAATCGAAAACGTTGCTGTGAACGGCCCATAGCTCCTCGGCAAGCCGTTGTAGCGGCGGCGGCAGATCGAGATACGCGGAAGCTGTGTTCGACCACACGGTGTCGCCTCCGAAAGCTGGCATTGCTACGGCCCGCAGGACTAAAATCTTGGGATAGGCATCGGCGAAGGTCCCATCCGCATGCCAAACATCGGCGCGACCGCCGCCGCGAGTGGAGTCCAGCTCAAGGAGCGAGGCCGTCCCCTTGGCGGCGCCGAGCATCGGATGCGGCGTTAGCTTTCCAAGACGAGCAGCAAAGCGCTCCTGTTCAACGTCATTGAGATGTCGTTGGTTGCGGAAGAAGATCACCTTGTGCTCGAGAAGCAAGCTGTTGATCGCAGCGATCGTGCGGTCCGGTAGATCGCCCGATAGCTCGATATTTTTGACTTCGGCACCGATGCGCGCTGCACGTTTCAGAACATCGGCGCCCGGAATGACGTCACCGATCAAAGCCGTTGTGCTCATGTTGTTTTTCCAAGGCCTTGAAGTTTCTGCTTTTCGAGGCGGATGATCT
This sequence comes from Bradyrhizobium viridifuturi, assembly GCF_001238275.1. Lineage (GTDB taxonomy): Bacteria > Pseudomonadota > Alphaproteobacteria > Rhizobiales > Xanthobacteraceae > Bradyrhizobium > Bradyrhizobium viridifuturi. The sequence goes on along the minus strand of NZ_LGTB01000054.1, from coordinate 9,191 downwards.
TCAGCAAGCAACGTGCCAGGCGAAAGAAGAACATGTAGTCCCCATGGCAACGAATTGCGCTATTTGGCGCGAGTTATCGGACCAACCGATGATTCGACCGAGCGACAAAGAAGCTCGATCGTCGACCTCACCCACCGAATATGGTGCAAAGAGAGCGGCAGCCGACGGAAGACATTCAGTTATGTTATTTCGATCACTCAACTGCCCTAAAAAAGGCAATGCTTCCGTAAGATTGGTAATAATTCATGATGATCATAAATCATGTAGTCGGGCCCTGCCGCGCGTAAGCGCCCTTCGGAAACATATCCACCCACGATTGATACGTTGATAAGGCCAAGATTGCGGGCAATCTCGGTCTCAACTGGCATATCGCCCACGATGACAGTTCTTTCTGGGGATAGATCATTAGCCTGCATATACAAGCGCAGCCGTTCTTGCTTGCTCATGCTCCTAAACTGAGTTGCGCGGCTATCAAATGCCAAGATGTCGGTGACGTGAGTCTTGATCCCAAGTCTTCGCAATTGTGTGCGAATTGGTCCAACAATGTGGTTGCTGACAATGACGGTTTGGATGGCTCGCTGATCAGCGGCGAGCAAAACATTTCGAGCCCCTTTACGTAAGGCCGCGTTGCGCGCCAGGAACTCATAAGTGTCGTGAAAAATGGCGTTGTCGTTGCTCTGTACGACTTCGATTTCATCTTTCGACATGTCCAGGTTGCGGAAAAGAACCGAAGGAGGAAGTTCGAACTTCTCTCGAAGCTTGTGCATATCCACAGCTGCGCGACCGAAGCGGCTTAAAATTGTATTGATGGTTTGCAGCACCGCGTTGGCATCATCGAGCAGCGTGCCATTCCAGTCGAAAATAATCGCGGATTTCATGCATAAACCTAAGGCAAATGTGGTCGTGCGATAGAATGTGTTCGAGACTTAGATATTTACTGGTCTACATGTCTGGAGCGATCGTCGCGGTTCGAACAGAGTCGTCACGGATGCAACGCGCACCAGGGAGCTGAACGGGCGGACTGTTCTTCCGAGGCGAGAGGGCGGGTGGAGAGCGTGAGCATTGTTGCTTCTTTAGCTCTGTTTCTGGATCGATTTAGTTGAAGCAATGGCCGTGCCAGCCAGCGTTGGCATGCAATAAGGCCGGAAGGGCTTTGGAAGGTCTCAACGCTTACTATGCGCGCCGACCTGACACGACATTGCGTCTCTGTCAGAATACGGACAAGACTCTACACGGTGCGTAAGTTCAAGCTGACCGTTCCGTAAGTGAATTCTGCGAGTCAATCGATGGGCCAGGTTGATCTCTCCGAGACCGGTTCATTCTGGTGAGGCAAATTGGGTTCTCAGTACGCGGAATACTAAGTCGAAGCATCCGGGTTGTTGAACAACTTTCGACTGAGAGGACGCCGCTGCCGCCAATCCGCAATGCCTCGACCGGCGTTACGGCAAGACTAATGCCGGTGGAGCCCGTGAGAGCTGCAGATGTAGGCTTGCTCTTTGTCGACCGGCCCTGTTGGCGCCAGTCATGCACATTATAGCCTCAGCCCTGAATCAGGATAAGGGCTGCAACTTCCTGATCCCGTGGCAGTATGCTCACCGCCAAGCCGGTGGCGACACCAAGGCGGTCAGGAGCGGGGCGGTTTTGACTCATCTTGCGCTTGCCTTCGACCTTGGTGATGGGGATGCGCACGCCGACGATCTCACGCAACTGGGCGGCGATGAAATCCGCGGGAGCATCGCTGACGGCCCAAGGCGTCGCACGTGACGTCTCATGGATATTCGTCAGACGCGTCACGATTTCAAGCAGGCGATCGGGATCCTCGAAGAACTCGGTCGGCCCATGGGCGTGGACCGCGATGTAATTCCATGTCGGCACCACATGTTCAGATTGTCGTTTGCTGGGATACCAGGATGGCGTCACATAAGCCTCTGCGCCAGCAAAGATCGCGAGAGCTTCTCCGATCGGGGGCGTGCGCCATTGCGGATTGCCCTTCGCTAGGTGGCCGTACAGCGCGCCGTGTTCGCCTTCGCTCTCATCGAGAAAGAGCGGAAGAGGCGTCGCAAGGGGCCCGTCTGACGTGGCCGTGATCAGGTTGGCCAATCGGGCGCAGCGGATTGTCGCTCGAATGTTCTCCAGGTCGTCATCTCGAAAGTGGGGGGGTATGTACATGGAGGTTCTCCGTTGGAGGTCGTCGAGATAAACCCAGGTCAGTATGCTAGAAAACTGCCAGTTTCAGTCGCCCCGTAGAGGTTCCACGTTGGATCGAGCCGCCTTGCTCGTCGCCCGGCCGGCTGATGATCGCACCCCCTCGCACTTCTGGGGCCGCGAAGACGCTGAGCAAGGCAATTGTGATGGACCAAGCGGCAAGTCCGGGTGTACCGGTACGGTGCCTCACGGGCATGATTGCGAGCCGGGGCGACGCGAGCGCGCACTGAGAGGGGCCGCTGGACACAAGAGCCGTTGGCTCGACCGCCGCTGGAGGATCTCGTCGCTTGGCAACAGCTTCGTCAATACCGATGAACACAACATCACCATCTTCCAGAACGGGGATGGTTCATGGGGCGGCAGGCTCACCGAAAAAGCCGCAGGACGTTTCGTTACGGCGAGACGGCGATATGAATCCGAAGCGAAGCCCAAACTGGCCGCGTTAGACGGGATGATCTTCCTGAAAGATAGACGTGGTTGGGATGGATAGGGCGCCGCCTGTCGGTCTGTTACGTTTCGTCCGGTGGGTTTGTCGAATCGCTTTCCCCGCAATTCACCGATCCGATCCAAGAGTCGCTGGCCCGTCCCAACAAATATCTTTCTACCAATATCCGCATGGACATAGCTGGTTCGCGAGAGCCACCGGGGCTTAGGACTCCACACGATTCGAACTGTCTGTCCACAGGCGAACGACTATGGCAACCAACCCGGAATGGCGGGCTGCGGCGCGCCAATTGCGCGGCATGTGGGAACACAAGGCTTGGCCCGACGGGCCGCTCGGCCCGGGTTGGGCCAATGCATTCTCCGATTGGATCGAGAAATTCGGTTTCTGGCGCGTCTCGGACGCGGTTCAGATGGCGTCGGCTCCCCGTCTGAGGACGGCGAGCGGTTGCCTCCGGACATTCGGGACATTCCAAGATACGCCGTGGTAGAGCGCGGTGAGGATCGGGAGCCCGGGATGAAGGGCTGTTATCCCGTCCGCGGCAGGATGCGCTTGAAATTTTACTGCTCGGAAGGCGATGACGAAGTCCTCAAGCTGCTAAGGCACGCAATGCGCGCGGGAGTTTTAGAGTCCGCAATGCACCATGCCGTCGATGATAACACTACGCTTGAGCACTGCTTTGCGGCGATAGGTGTAGACCGCACGACATTCCGCATTGCCATGGGGCATCCGATGTTCGACGTGTGTCCCAAAGGACAGCAGGTCTTCGTCCGGCAAGATCCAGAGTGACGAGTTTGGGAGGCCTATCTGCGGAGGACGAGTGGCCGGGGCGCGCCGATCAGCAGGCTGGGTGGCTGGTATTTTCCGAGTCGTTTTCCACCGGTTGATCCCCGCCCAAGAAGGCGAGGCGGTGAGACCGCCCCAGCGAACGATCAACTCGCGACACGTGCTATTCAATCCTCGTGGTCAGCGTCCTTTCCGCTAGATTTCTCGGCCTGCTTCGACGATCGCCTGCGTTCCTCACGATCTCCTTGCGAAGACGCTGTTTGGCGCACATGCGACGATTCCTGACCGGCGCGCCGGGCGTCGGCGGGCGGCCGGAATCTTTGGTTCGGCGTCGGCGCGAAGCCATCCTCGGAACCCGCATTCCAAGGATTAGAAATCGGAGCGGATCCGGAACCGGACCGCCGGCGGGAACCGCTCGCACCCGGTTTCCGGCTTAACTGTCGTCGGTGGAATCGAATCCTTCGAACGCCGGGCGGGCTCTCCCGTCGCCCGGCGTCAGTTCGCCTGTCGCGCGAAATCCCAGTTCGTCGCGCGTGGCACCTGAGCAACAGCAGCGAAGACGCTGCTGGCAGGCTCGTAGGTGCAGCCGAGGGGTCCGCCTACGATGGTATTCGGATCAGCCAAGCGCATTGATCAGCCTCGAAATCGCAGCGGCCGGACAGGAAGCGATTCTTGGCTAGCCGTGCCGCAAGCGATGTGCCCCCGTTGTGCCCCGACTCCTCTGGGGCACACGCTAAGGGAATCAATCTATTAAATCGTTGAAATCTGGAGCTAAATGGTGGACGCACAAGGGATCGAACCTTGGACCTCTCCCGTGTGAAGGGAACGCTCTCCCGCTGAGCTATGCGTCCGGGATATGACGTGCCAAAGGCCGCTGGTCGGCGGCCGGTCGATAAAGGCGCTTCGTCAGAGCGTGCGATTTACGAAGTGCCGGGTAGGGGTGTCAAGCCAAACCCTGCGTAAATCAGGCTCCCTGCTGGCGGGCGCGGGAGGCGTGTGACTGCAGCGCCCGGATGCGTTCGGCGAGCGTGCCGCCGCCTTCGGGCATCCCGCTGCCGGGGGCGGCGCCGTTTGCGGCACCGTTGGCCGGCTTGACGGCGGCCTTGGCCGGCACGGTCGGCTCCGCCGCCAGCATGGCCTCGATCGCCGAATTGGGGCCCTCGAGCTGGATCGCGAGCTTGGCCACTTCGGCCGCGATGTCGTTGATGCGCTCGCGCAGCAGCGCGTTCTCCATCCGCTCGGTCGCCCAGGAGCTCTCGGCCTGTTGCTGGATCGCGTTGATGTCGCGCTGCAGCTTGCCGCGCTCGTCGCGGGCTGTGCGCAGCTGCTCCTCGAGCGCGGCCTTCTCCTGACGCAGCTTCTCGAGCACGGACGATTTGCCGCCTCCTGCCGCGGCGATCTCCTCGCGCAGCTCCTGCACCGTCCGCTCGGCGGCGGCGTTGGCCTGCTTGAGCTGGCCGTTCTCGAACTCGCGCTCGGCGAGTAGCTTGCCCTGGGTCGCAAGCCGCGTCTCCAGATCGGTGACGCGGTTGCCGAGCATCTCGGCTTCCTTGACCTGGACGATCAGCTGGCGGTCGAGGTCGGTGACGCGCTGGCTCAGATTCTCGACCCGGCCGCGCGCGTCGGTGAGATCGCGGGTGACAGTCTCGGACTGGCTGCGTTCCTGGGCGAGGCGGGCCTCGGTCGCGGCGAATTCTCTGGCGGCATCGCCGACCCGGTTCTTCAACTCCTCGACCTGGGTCCGCACCGCGACCAGCTCGACCTGGCGGCTGTCGGCCGTCATCGAGCGGTCGCTGAGCTCGGCGTTGATCCTGCCAAGCTCGCCCTGCTTGTCGGTCAGTGCCTGCTCGGCGGTGCGCAGCAGCTCGGTCTTGGCGCCGAATTCTTCCTCGGTGGCGCGCAGCTGCTCCTTCATCGCCTTCTCGCGCGCCTCCAGCGCGAAGATCGCGGCGTTCTTCTCGCCCAGCTCGATCTTCATGCGGTTGATCGCGTCGGTCTTCTTGCCGAGCTCGGCGAGCTGGCTCGTGGTCTTGCTCTTGAGCTGGTCGACGCTCATCTCGAGCCGGCGGGCCGACATGGCGAATTCGGCGCGGAGCTGGTCCTTGTCGGCCTGGATCTCGGCCATCGACAGCGGGGTGGCCGCTTCCATCCGGCGCGTGGTCAGCCGCACCGCCCGGTTATGCACCAGCGGCACGATCATCAGGCCACACAGCATCGAGATCAGGAAACCGATCGCCGCGTACATGATCGGCTCGATCATGAAAGATCACTCCAGGAAAAGAAGAAAGAATTTGTTAATCACAATGCCACGGCGGGCCAGCCGAAGGCCAGCCCGTTTGCCGCGTTAAGGTGAATCGCTAACGGGTGCCGGTGCGCCCCGGCGCATCACCCGACTAGGGGTTTGCGACCTAGAACGGGTTCCAGGTCGCGCGCGGGGTGTATTTGAGATAGCCGACGCTGGCGCCGAGCCGCAAGCCGATGCCCGAGCGAATCGGGACCAGCACGATGTTGTTGGCGGTCAGTGCCGTCATGCCGAAGCCGCCGACGATATAGGCGGAGCCGTCGATGCCGACGAAGCGCTGGTAGATCGCCTGCGTCGAGGGCAGGTTGTAGACCAGCGTCATGGTGCGGGCACCGTCGCCGCCCCAGTCGAAGCCGACCGAGGGGCCCTGCCAATAGACCCGGAGGTCGCCGGCGTTCTTGGTGTAGAGCGTGCCTTCGCCATAGCGCAGTCCAGCCACGAACGCGCCGGAGCCTTCCTCGCCGAGCACATAACCGTTGGGCAGACCCCATTGGCTGACCGCGCGCTCGATCACCGAGGCGAGCCCGCGCGAAACGTTGCCGAAGAACTTGTGTCCGGCGCCGACTAGTTCGTCGGGCCCGTAAGTATACGGGGTCGGTTCACGCTGCGGCGGCGGATATTGCGGTGGTGGGGGCTGCTGCGCGGACGCCCCTGCGCTCCAGCACATCAGCGCGGCAAACGCGACCGCGGCAAGGCGTGATGCGAAAGTCATTAAGAACCCCTGCTATCGAAATCCGGGCGTTGCCCTTTAACCTGATGCCAACAGGCACGGCTCTAGGTTGCGCCCAGTGTCCCCTCGATTCGGATGTTATCGGTATCAACTATGACGGCACAACGGCAGGAAAGATATGGATCGTGCCGGGGCATGGCGTTTTTCGGCCTGTTGGCGGGCATTTTGGCGGCCATCTGGCCCGCTTTGCCTGTTCGGGCCACCACGACCGAGCGCGTGGTGACGAACCGCTACTCCGGCCTTGCGATCGAGGGATTCGATCCCGTCGCCTATTTCACCGACGCTGCCGCCACCCAGGGGCGTCCGGAATTCGAGGCCGCCGACAGCGGCGCGGTCTGGCGTTTCCGCAACGAGGGTAACCGCGCCTCCTTCGTGGCACATCCGGAAATCTATGGCCCACAGTTCGGCGGCTATGATCCGACCGATCTGGTGCGGGGCGTGACCTGCGCCGGCAATCCGCGCTTCTGGGCCGTCGTCGGGAACAGGCTCTATCTGTTCAACCGGGAACACAGCCGCGACGCCTTTGCCGCCGATCCCGCGCGCTTCCTGAAGCAAGCCACCGCGCGCTGGCCGGAGCTGGAAGAAAATCTCGCGCAGTAATCACGGCGCCGCGGCCGGGTCGCCCCATGCGATGAATTCCGGCACCAGAAAGTTTTCGCGGCCGAGCCCGAAATGCAGGGGGTGCCCGTGCGAATCGGTCACCTTGCCGCCGGCCGCAACGATCACCGCATGACCGGCCGCCACATCCCATTCTGAAGTGGGCGAGAGCCGGGGATAGATATCGACCTCACCCTCGGCGACACGGCCGAACTTGACCGCCGAGCCCAGCACGGCGCGGACGGCGTTGCCGCGTACGTCGATGAAGGCCTCGGTGCGCGGATCGCCATGCGAGCGGCTGACCGCAACCGTCCACGGCGCGCCGCGCGGCGGACAAGGACGGGTTTTGATCGGCTCGGCCTGCGAAACCGCATTGCCTTGCAGCGTCAGCCGCTCGGCGCCCTTGCCGACGATGCCGCGCCAGATCAGTCCGAGCGCGGGTGCGCCGACGATGCCGAGTAGCGGCACGCCATGCGTGACCAGCGCCACATTGACGGTGAACTCGTTGCGGCCGGCGACGAACTCCTTGGTGCCGTCGAGCGGATCGATCAGGAAGAAACTGTCCTTGTAGGGCGGCGTCGCCAGATGCACGCGCTCCTCCGACAGCAGCGATATATGCGGTGCCAGCCGTGTCAGCCCCTCGACGATGATGTGGTCGGCGGCAAGATCGGCCTCGGTGACCGGCGAGCCGTCACTCTTGCCGGTCACATGCATGGCGGAACGGTTGACCGCGAGAATCGCCTCGCCGGCCCGGATCACAAGTTCGGTCAGTGATTCGAGCAGCGTGGCGGCCTTGTCGCAGTCGACGGTGGCCGATTGTGCCTTATTCATGAGCGGGTCTCATATCCTGTTCGTCTTCCCCTGAGATCATGATGCCAGTCCCGCCGCAAGCTGGCAGCATCCGTCTGCCCGGTGTATCAAGCCGACAGGCATGCGTGATTCGCACTCCTCGATCGGCGTGCGGCTTTCCAGGAAACAATTGATGTCTGGCACTTCGTCTCCCGGTCCCGCTCCCGATGCACTCGAGCTCGCAGCGCTGCTGTGCTCGAAAGTCTGTCACGATCTCATCAGTCCGGTCGGCGCGATCGTCAATGGGCTTGAGGTCCTTGATGACAATCCGAAGCCCGAAGATCGCGACTTCGCACTCGATCTGATCCGCAAGAGCGCGAAGACCGCGTCGGCCCGGCTGCAATTCTGCCGGCTGGCATTCGGCGCCGCCGGTTCCTCCGGCGCGCAGATCGATCTCGGCGACGCCCAGAACATGGCGAAGGGGCATATCGAAGACGGCAAGGTCACGCTGACCTGGAATTTGCCGCGGCTGCTGCTGCCCAAGAACCGGGTCAAGCTGCTGCTGAACATGCTGGTGATCGCGCAGCAGACGATCCCGCGCGGCGGCACGCTCAATGTCGATCCGGTCGGCGAGGGTGACGCGACGATCTTCCGGATCACATCCGCCGGGCTCAATGCCCGCGTGCCGCAGAACATCGTCGATATCCTCAACGGGACGTCGGCGAACACGGTCGATGCGCATGCGGTTCAGCCATACTACACGCGCCTGCTCGCGGAAGCCTGCGGGCTGAAGGTGACGCTCACGCTCGACGGCGACAAGGTTATTGTCGCCGCAGCCTGAAGGCAGCCGCGCGAACATCATTAATCAAAGGTTACGACCGGCCGCGCGATTCAATCGCGCGGCCTTATCTCTTTGTTGATCCCGTTCTTTTCCATTTACTCAACCAAACTTAAACGCTTTGCGGAGAAGCTGACCCAAGTTCGTCAGGCGCGTGGATGTCGCGCGCCGCAGCGTTTTCGGCGTTTTTCGAAGGTTGGTTTCATGGACGATCTGTTGCGCGAGTTCCTGACGGAGAGCAGCGAGAGCCTGGATACGGTCGACAACCAGCTGGTGCAGTTCGAGCAGGATCCGAACAACGCGAAGATCCTGGACAACATTTTCCGCCTTGTGCACACGATCAAGGGGACCTGCGGCTTCCTCGGGCTGCCGCGGCTGGAAGCGCTGGCGCATGCCGGCGAGACCCTGATGGGCAAGTTCCGCGACGGCATGCCGGTGAAGGCCGAAGCGGTGACGCTGATCCTGTCCTCGATCGACCGCATCAAGGAGATCCTTGGCGGGC
>NZ_LGTB01000053.1 GCF_001238275.1 Bradyrhizobium viridifuturi | reverse complement strand
GCACCAGCGAGGGGCTGTCGTCGGTGCCGGGCAATCCCGGCGAGTTCACCTGGAACGGCGCCTACGGGACGCAGTTCTTCTGCGATCCGAAGGAGCGCCTCGTCGTGGTGGTCGGAACCGCAGCGCCCGGCGACCTGCGCAAATATTATCGCGAGAACGTGCAGGACATCGTCTACGGCGCGATGGTGAAGTGATCGTCCTCCAAATTTCTGGAGAGTGGTTCACAGATGTCGGTTCGCCGAAAATGGCAAAAGGCCCGCCGCTCAATCCGAGCGACGGGCCCTCAAATTTGCGTGGGCTACCACCGCCGGTAGACGCCGGTCAGCGTGCCGTTGTTGTTTCCTTCCGGACCAACGTCGCCCTGGGTCGAGCTCGGCGCCGGATGGTTGCTGCCGTTCATCGCGCCAGACCAACCGGGTTCATTGTACATGACCTGCGGCTGATAGGTCTCGTAGCGCGGGCCGCCGTAGTATCGTGGGCCGGGGTTCCCGTTGGGATAGTAGCCCTGCGCGAACGCACCGGCCGTCGTTGCGATCAGCGACGCCGCGGCCAGAGCCAGGATCTTGGTGTTCCATTGCATTCATGCACTCCTTGCTGGTGTCGCGACCAACGACCGCCGCGGACCAGCGTTCCTGATCCGCCATACAGTTGACGAAGGTGAATTTGCTCGGAGCTGGGATCAGGATTTGGTGAGGTGGGCTTGCGCTGTGAGATTGGCGCGCCGGCTCTGCACGGTCGCATGCATTCGCCGGATCGCTATGCTTTTCCAGCTATAACGGTCCACGGCAAGCTGCGCCCGAGCTGGGCGGTTCGTAAAAGGAAGCCCGCCGACCGGGGCGGGCAAGGTCTCAGGGAGGAAAACGCTCTGACAAGGGAGCGTGCAGCCAGTCTCCTCGATTCGAGTGCGGCTGCGAAGATCGTATAACTACTGTCATCAGGGCCGGCATTATGCGAATGCTGCTGTGGGCCGCGGCCGGCCGGCAAGGCAATAACAAGGCGCAATAACCGGCGCGAATAACAGGGGAAGTTCATGAGCACGTCTGGAGTTTTTGCCCGCGTCGTCGCGGCGATCGGGGCCGGCGCGGTGGCATGGCGACGGATGCAGGGCGCACAGCCCGCGCCCGCCTGGGGCAATGCACCGCAGATTCCGGCGGCGAAGTCGCAGGGCGCGATTCCGACCTTGAAGATGCCGACCGCCAGGGGCTGGGACAAGGGCCAGCTTCCGACCGCTGCGCCCGGGCTCAGGGTTAACGCCTTCGCGGCCGGGCTCGATCATCCGCGCTGGATCAACGTGCTGCCGAACGGCGACGTGCTGATCGCGGAGGCGACGCAGATCGCGGGGACACCGCGCAGCGTCTTCCACTATGCGATGCAGGCGACGATGCGGCGCGCCGCGGCGCTCGGCGTCAGCGCCAACCGCATCACGCTGCTGCGCGACCGCGATGGCGACGGCGTCGCCGAGAGCCGCGGTGCCTTCATGGAGGGATTGCGCCAGCCGTTCGGCATGGCGTTGATCGGCGACACCTTCTATGTCGGCAATACCGACGGCGTGGTCGCGTTTCCCTACACCGCGGGCGCCGACCGCATCACCGCCGAAGGCCGCAAGCTCGTCACCTTCAAGCCCGACGGACACTGGACCCGCAGCCTGCTGCCGAGCGCCGACGGCAAGAAGCTCTATGCCGGCGTCGGCTCGCTCAGCAACATCGCCGAGAACGGCATGGCAGTCGAGGAAGGCCGTGCCGCAGTCTACGAGCTCGATCTCGCCGCCGGCACCAGCCGCATCTTCGCCGGCGGCCTGCGCAACCCGGTCGGGCTCGCCTGGGAGCCGAACACCAATGTGCTTTGGACCGTCGTCAACGAGCGCGATGGCATCGGCGACGAAACGCCGCCGGATTATCTGACCTCGGTGCGCGACGGCGGCTTCTACGGCTGGCCCTATTGCTACTGGGGGCAGACGGTGGACGATCGCGTGCCGCAGGATCCGGCGATGGTCGCCAAGGCGATCCAGCCGGACTACGCGCTCGGCGGCCACACCGCCTCGCTCGGCCTGTGCTGGATGCCCAAGGGCACGTTGCCCGGTTTCCCCGATGGCATGGCGATCGGCCAGCACGGCTCGTGGAATCGCTCGACGCTGTCGGGCTACAAAGTGGTGTTCGTGCCGTTCGAGAACGGCCGCCCTTCGGGGCCGGCGCGCGACATCCTGTCGGGCTTCCTCGCGCCCGACGAGAAGGTCTCCTACGGCCGCCCGGTCGGCGTCGCGCTCGGTCCCGACCGCTCGCTGCTGGTGGCCGACGACGTCGGCAACGTGATCTGGCGCGTCACCGGGGCGTAGGCGGCGCGCGTCGAGGTCAGCGGGCCAGGAATTCGCGGATGGCGTTCGCGATCTCGGCGGCGTGCGTCTCCAGCGCGAAGTGACCGGTGTCGAAGAATTTGACCACCGCCTTCGGATTGTCGCGCTTGAACGCCTCGGCGCCCGGCGGCAGGAAGAACGGATCGTTCTTGCCCCACACCGCGAGGAACGGCGGCTGGTGGGTGCGGAAATAATTCTGGAAGGCCGGATAGAGCGCGACGTTGCTCTTGTAGTCGCCGAACAGGTCGAGCTGCACGTCATGCGCGCCGGGACGCGCCATGTAGTAATTGTCGAGGTTCTGGCCATCGGGCGACACCGCCGCCGGATCCGACGTGCCGTGGGTGTACTGCCAGCGCGTGGTCTCCGGCGTCAGGAAGGCGCGTAGCGCATCGCGATTCGCCTGCGACGGGTCCTGCCAATAGGCCTTGATCGGCGTCCAGCGTCGCTGAGGCCTTCCTCATAGGCATTGCCGTTCTGCGAGATGATGGCGGTGATCCGCTCCGGATGCTTGAGCGCCAGGCGGAAGCCGGTCGGCGCGCCATAGTCGAACACGTAGACCGCGTAGCGATCGAAGCCGATCACCTCGGTGAAGCGATCGATCACGCCGGCGATGTTGTCGAATGTGTAGCTGAACGTGTTGCGCGGCGGCGTGTCCGACTGGCCGAAGCCGGGCAGGTCCGGCGCCACGATGTGGAATCTGTCCGCGAGAAGCGGGATCAGATCGCGGAACATGTGGCCCGCGCTCGGGAAGCCGTGCAGCAGCAGCAGCTTCGGCGCACCCGGCGAGCCGGCCTCGCGATAGAACACCTTGAAGCCGTCGACATCGGCGGTGCGGTATCTGACCTGGGACATCTGTCACTCCTTGTGATCGTGATGTGGTGGTGAGTTGGTCTTAGGGTTTGATCTGCGTCGCTAGTCCGCTGATCGCCTCGGGCCTGAGGTAGAGCAGCAGCGCGCAACACACCGTGGCGAAGCCGAGCAGCGGCACGAAGGGGGCTATGGCCGCGCCGGCCGCGAACACCAGCAGCGCGAGCAGCGTGCGGCGCCGTGTCCAGGTCCGCACGCGTTCGGAAATCATCGTCTGGTCCGCCTGCGCGAGCACCGCGCGTTCGAAGCCGAGATATGCGAGATCGATCAAAAGAAAGATGACCGCATAGACCACCACCGGCGCGGCAGCCATGTGCGACCGCGCGACCCACGCCGTTGCAAACGGCAACAGCGAGACAGCGAACAGGTGGACGAAGTTCAGCCAGATCAGCCGCGGCGTCGGTTGCCGCACCAGCTGCAGCAGATGGTGATGGTTGACCCAGATCACCGCGATGAACAGATAGCTTGCCGCATAGCTGATCGCGGTCGGCCACAATGGCAGCAGGTCCGCGAACGCCGCACCCTCCGGCGCCTTGAGCTCAAGCACCATCACGGTGATGATGACCGCGATCACCGCATCGGAAAAAGCGCCCAGCCGGTCGGCCGATAGAGGTTTGTCCTGCATGGCAGCTCTCCTGTCCTGATTGCGGAACGAGTTTCACGCCGCGACAACGCCGCGGATGGCCTCCCGGATCACGTCAGTGACGAGCCTCGGCGCCGTGACGATCGGCGTATGATCGACGGCATGTGAACGGACGGTCGCCTTCATGCAGGCCGCCATCCTGCGCTGGGTCTCCGGCGCGATCATCCGGTCCTCCTCGGCGACCAGGAACCAGCTCGCGACGTCCTTCCATCGGGGACGGCCGACCGGCACGGTGATGCAGGCGGGCGAGATCGGCCGCTGCACGGCGGCGAGCACCGCGAGGTCCTCGGAACGCGCACCTTGCGCGAACGCCGACGCGAAGGCGGACTCGGGCAGCCAGATCAGGCCGTCGGCGTCGGGCGCGAGTGTAGGCGCGAACGGATGCGGCGGCAGGCGATAGAACACGTCGGCGACCGTTTCGCCCTCGTCCGGCGCCAGCGCCGCGACATAGACCAGCGCCTTGACCCGCGGCGAGCGGGCCTCGGCGATCACGGCGCCGGCATAGGCATGGCCCGCCAGCACGACCGGTCCCTCGACGCGATCCAGCGTGCGATTCAGCGCGGCGACATCGTCGGCAAGCGAAGTCAGCGGCAACGGTGCCGCTACCGCGGTGATGCCTTCGGCGTCGAGCGCCGTGATCACCCGTGCCCAGCTCGACCCGTCGGCCCATGCGCCATGGGCAAGCACCACGCTGACATCCTTGTTCGACATCGCTCGCTCCTTTGTTTCTAAAGTAACCTTTAAAATGCCATTTGACAGGTTACGCCGCTTATGGTCCAGTGCTCGTAACTTGTCAATAGGCTTTAATCCGGTTATTTCGGCGACGTCGAAAAGTCCGTGCAGGAGGACATCACCGTGCAATCCCACCCGCCCGCGATGTTCATCGCCGACAGCCTGGGCCTCGATTTCATCAATTCGATCGCGACCCCGGTCGATACGCCGGTCGACTGGATCGCCGACGGCGGCGACCTGCTGCGCTGGCTGGCGCAGGCGAAGCTGGTGCCGTCAGATGTGCTCGACGAGCTCCAGGCGCGGGCGAGGCCGGGCGAGCTCGACGATGTCGCCGCTCAGGCGCGCGATTTGCGCGAATGGTTCCGTGGCTTCGTCCGCAAGCACATGGGCCGGCCGCTGGCGCTGCGCGCGCTCAGGGAGCTCGAGCCGCTGAACCAGCTGCTCGAAAGCGATCAGGCATACAGCCGGATCGTGGCGCATCGCCACGACGATCATGACGGCTTCGCGCTGGAGCGCACGCGGCCCTGGCGCCTGCGGAAACCTTGCTGCTGCCGATCGGCGAGGCGATGGCCAGGGTCGTCTGCGAGGAAAGCTTTTCCGACATCAAAGCGTGCGAGGGCCCGGCCTGCACGCTGATGTTCGCCGATCATACGCGAGCGCGCGCGCGCCGCTGGTGCAGCATGGCGATCTGCGGCAACCGCGCCAAGCAGGCCGCGCACCGCAGCCGGATGAAGGACAGGGGCTGAGACCAACAAATCAGCAACAGGAGACGAACAAGTGGCGCTTCCTCTGATCGTGTTCGACGTCAACGAGACCCTCCTCGACCTCGAGACCATGGAGCCGGTGTTCGCGCGCATCTTTGGCGACAAGAGCGCGATGCGGCTGTGGTTCGCGAACTTCATCATGTATTCGGCCGCGCTTACGGTGGCGGGCTGCTATGTGCCCTTCACCGAGATCGGCGCTGCCGTCATGAAGATGCTGGCCGACACGCGCGGCATCAGCATCGACGAGGCAGACAGGAAGGAGCTGACCGAGAAATTCTCCACCATGCCGCCGCATGCGGAAGTGCCGGCGGCGCTGCGCAAGCTGCGCGCGGCGGGCTTCCGGCTGTTCACATTGACCGACAATCTCCTCGAGGTGCAGACGCGGCAGCTGACGCATGGCGGCATCGTCGACCTGTTCGAGCGGCGCTTTTCCGCCGATGGCGTCAAGCATCACAAGCCGTCGCGGCAGGCCTATGGTTATGTCGAGCAGGAGCTCGGCGCGAAACCTTCGGAGTTCTGCCTGATCGCCTGCCACACCTGGGACACGCTGGGTGCGGTCGCCGCCGGCTGGGAGGCCGCGCTGATCAAGCGTCCCGGCAATGATCTGCTCGGCGTCGGTCCGCAGCCGCAGGTCGTGGGCGACAATCTCGACGACGTCGCCGATCAGCTGATCCGGCGCTATGGCGCCAAAGGGTAACGGCCGCTGACGGATTTTGCGGCGGCAGGGGAGCAGGCAACAACCCCTCCCGGCCCGATCGCTCGGAAGCGCATAAAACCGGAATGAATTCCATAGCGGTTTTCAACCATGCCCCTTGAGCCTTCCTCAACTTCCCCGGCCGATGCTCGGCCTGCCGCAGGGATCGACAGGGATCGACAAGGAGCTTGAGCATGCCGGCCAAGGCACGAACGATCGGACGGGCGACCGCGACCAACGCCACCGCGCAATCGCGCGAGGATATCCTGAACGCGCGAGCCATCAGCACGCTGGGCGCCGGCGTCGTCAACGCGATGAGCGCGGTCGGCGCCGCCGTCATCAAGAAGCACAAGCCGGCGCTCGGCAAGAGTCCGGATTGGTTCTGGCACATGTTCGCGAAATGCGAGGCAAAGGCTGCGCGCGTCGCCGAGCAGGCCGCGCGCGATCCGCAAGGCTGCGGCGATGCCACCTTCATCGAGGTCTATGCCGCGCAACTGCCGAAGCTGATGGCGGCAGCACTCGAGAGTCACGAGAAGGCGCTCAAGGCGAAGTGACGTGACGCAAAAAGAGAGCGTGATAACGGCGGTCGTCCCGCCGTCGTTCCCTTGACCTCTCGAATGCGCTGCCGCGCAGGGCAGCCATGCAGCTGAAACCACGACCCGGCTTTGTTCGTAACCTGCGGTGGCGGAAGCCCGCGCCCGCGGGCTTCGGATTTTTCAATCCGGGACGTTCGATGGTGAAGCACCTTATTTCCGATGAAGAGAAGTGTGACGCGTGCAACGGCACAGGTTTTCCCGAGGTCAGGCAGCCGAGCGAGCCGGGACGGAAAATCTATCCCGAGCCCTGCAAGAAATGCGGCGGCAAGGGGCGGATTAGGAAGGCGACGTGGGGCAAGTAGCCATCGCCTAACGACAATCAGCGAACGTCACGGGCCGCAGCCGCGAACGACCGCGACGGGTGGGGTGCGCGCGGGCTGCGGCCGCGTGTGACACGCGTCACGGCGGGCACCAGCGCCGCGCGCCATTGATAGCGCCATGAACGGGCGGTCCCCGTCAATCATGGAGCTGAAGATGACGTCCACCCTTGCAATCAGCACTTCCGATGACGGCCTTGCTCTCGTGCCGGAGCACGATCAGGCCGCCGCGTCCCTCGTCCCCTCCGATGCAGCCGCTGTGCCGCAGCGCCAGTTCTGGGAGACCGAGCACACCCGGCCGGACTTCCAGCCGTCCAACGACGCGGCGCCCGAGCTGGTCGCGGCGACCGCGAACTATCTCGGCGAATGCATGCGGCATCCCTATCTGCCGGTGTCCGAAATCCGCGCGCGGCAGTTCGCCCGCATCAAGGAGCTGGTCGAGCTCGCCTACCGCGACATTCCGGTCTATCGCAACAAGTACGATGCGGCGGGCTTCAAGCCGGAGCATCTGCGCGATTACGACGACATCCAGAAGATTCCGGTCATCACCAAGCCCGAGCTGGTCGCGGCCTTCCCGGACCAGTGCGTCAACAAGAAGTACAAGCCGGAAAACCTGTTTCCGACCCGTTCATCGGGCTCGTCCGGCCAGACCCTGCTGATCCGTGTCGACTATGACGCCGTCATCACCGACACCATCCAGGGCGTCCGCCAGTTCGCGATGCAGAGCGGCGGCAATTACCGCGCCGAGGACCTGCTCGCCCATGTCTATACCGTGCCGTGGTGGTTCGATTCGATCGGCGGTGACTATCCGACCGCGTTCATCTCGAACCTGATCCCGCCGGCCCGCGTCGCCCAGCATCTGCGCTATCTCGGGCCCAAGATTCTGTCGCTCTATCCGTCGAGCCTCGATGCGTTGATGCCGCATGTCGACGAGTTCCGTTCGTCGCTCAATCTCGCGGTGACGCATTCGGAATACTCCTCGCGCGCCGCCCGTCAGGAATGGTCGCGTCAGCTCGGCGTGCCCGTGCTCGACGAATATTCCTCCGAGGAGGCGACGCGGATCGCGCTGGAGATGCCCAACGGCCAGTATCACGTCTGCGAGGACACCGTGCATCTCGACGTGCTCGACCCCGTCACGATGGCGCCGCAGGCCGACGGCCAGTCCGGCATCGCCGTGATCACCAACTTGCTCAACGAGGCGATGCCGTTCATCCGCTACGTCCAGGGCGACTACATCACCCGGCCGGCCAATCCGGCGCCATCCGATATCAACTGGTCGCAGATCGCCAGCATCGACGGCCGGCTCAACGACGCCTTCGTCAACCGCGACGGCCGCAAGGTGCCGGCCGGCAGCATTCTCGATGCGACCTATCGCTGGATGTTCGACTGCAACCTGCATCTGGCGCAGTTCGAGATCGTGCAGCGTGGCGTCGACCTCGTCGAGGCGCGCGTCGTGCTCGGCCAGGATACGCCGCTGTGCCGGCTGCACGGCTCGGTTTCGCATCTGCAGGACCTGCTCGCGGCGTGCCTCGAGCATCCGGTCCGGGTGCAGGCCAACGCGCTGCTGGCGTTTCCGCCCAAGGTCGGCAAGCGCCGCCCGATCCGCCGCGAGTTCGACTAATCGCGAGCGCCGTTCCGATCGAATCGGAACGGCACTCTCCATCTTGTCTTGACGCGTTTTCTTCACGCGAACCGGTATCCACTTCGCTCGAAAACGCTTTAGCAAACGGAGGTGCGTGCCATGACACAGTCACTGAACCGCATCGCCGCGATGACGGCGCGTTATTACTACATCCTGCGCTCGTCATCGCTGCGGCTGCTCGAGATCATCTACTGGCCGGCGATGCAGATGATGGTGTGGGGGTTCCTCTACACCTACCTCTATGACAGCAAGTCGGCGATGGCCTCCACCGCCGGCCTGCTGCTCGGCGCCGTCCTGCTTTGGGACGTGCTGTTTCGCGGCCAGCTCGGCTTCACCTTCACCTTCCTGGAGGAGATCTGGTCGCGCAACCTTGCGAACCTGATGATGAGCCCGCTGCAGCCGTTCGAGCTTGCGGCGTCGCTGATGGCGATGAGCCTGATTCGGCTCGTGATCGGCACGCTGCCGGTGATGCTGCTGACCTTCGTGCTGTTCGGCTTCAACGTCTTCGCGATGGGGCCGGGGCTGCTCGCGTTCTTCCTCAATCTGGTGCTGACCAGCTGGGCGATCGGGCTCGTGATCGCAGGCCTCGTGATCCGGCAGGGCTTTGGCGCCGAGAGCCTCGCCTACTCGATCATGATCGTGCTGCTGCCGCTGTGCTGCGTCTACTATCCGGTCGCCGCGCTGCCGCTCTGGCTGCATCCGGTCGCCTGGTCGCTGACGCCGACCTATGTATTCGAGGGCATGCGCGCCGTGCTGCTCGATGGCACCTTCCGCACTGACCTGATGATCGAATGCCTCGCGCTCAATGCCGTCTATCTCGGCGTGGGCTTCATCACATTTGTCGCCCTGCTGCAGAGCGCCCGCCACAAGGGCGGCCTGCTCACCATGGGCGAGTAAGGGAGACATCCATGAGCCGCATCGAACGCTTGCTGCCCCGCAGACATCTGACATCCGTGTCGCCGAACACCGCCCCCGCACAGGGCAACTCGTCGGACCTATCCAGTCCCGATGAAGTGCCAGCCATCGCGGTGCAGGATCTCTGCAAGCAGTACCGCACCCATTGGGCGGTCGACGACGTGAACTTCATCGTGCCCAAGGGCTGGACCGTCGGCCTGCTCGGCGGCAACGGCGCCGGCAAGACCACCACCATCGCCATGATCATGGGCCTCGTGATCCCGAGCTTCGGTCGCGCCATGGTGCTCGGCCATGACATGCGACCGAGCGTCACAAGGTGCTCAGCCGGATGAATTTCGAGAGTCCCTATGTCGCGCTGCCGGGACGGCTCACCGTGCGCCAGAACCTGACCGTGTTCGGCCGGCTTTACGGCGTCACCAACCTCAAGACGCGGATCGAGGAGCTGATCGAGGATTTCGAGCTCGGCGACGTGCTCGACCGTGTCACCGGTCGGCTCTCGGCCGGCCAGAAGACCCGCGTCGCGGTGGCGAAGGCGCTGATCAACGATCCCGACGTGCTGCTGCTCGACGAGCCGACGGCCTCGCTCGATCCTGACCGTGCCGAGTGGGTACGCAGCCGGCTGCGCGCCTATCAGAAGCGCCGCGCGCCACCATCCTGCTGTCCTCGCACAACATGACCGAGGTCGAGCAGCTCTGCGACTTCGTCGTGATCATGAGCCACGGCCGCGTCGTCGCGATGGGGCGTCCGCAAGAGCTCGCCGAGCGCTTCAAGTGCCGCGACCTCGACGAGGTCTTCATCTATCTGGCGAGGGTGGCGTGATGTCCTCATCTGGTTCTCCGAACGACAGACCGGTTGCGATCCGCAGGGAACGCCGTTCGGACGTGGCGGCGCGGGAGAGTCTGCTCGACGCCGCATTCGGTCCTGGCCGCTTCGCCAAGACCTCGGAGCGGCTGCGCGAGGGCCGCAAGCCTGCGCGCGGCCTCGCGTTTGTCGCGCGCCGTGGCCGCCGCCTGGTCGGAACATTGCGGCTATGGCCGGTCGTGACCGGTACCGGTCATGCCTGCCTGCTGCTCGGCCCGCTCGCGGTGGCGGAGGAGGTGAGGTGCCTCGGCTTCGGCGCCGCGCTGATGCGCCAGGCGTTGCAGCGGGCGACCTGCTCGGTCATCGCGCCGTCATCCTGGTCGGGGACGCCGGCTATTACGAACGCTTCGGCTTCTCGGCGGCGTCGACCGGCGCGCTCCGCATGCCCGGCCCCTACGAACGTGAGCGTCTGCTGGCCTGCGAGCTGGCGCCGGGCGCGCTGCGCGGGGCGGGCGGCCTGATTGCTCCAGCCAGCCCGCCGCCATCGCGGTTGTCCGGATTGATGGACCGGATTGCCGGCAGCCAGGCCCCGATCGGGCAGCCGGCCTGATCCGGCACCTTTTCCGCCATGGAGGGCCTTTTCCGTCACGGGAAGGCTTTGGGGGCATGGCGATTTGGCCGGTCTTGGCGTAAAGCAGCGCCAAATCGTCATGCGGCCGTGCCGCCTGCCGGGGTCGCAGCTTCAGGTCGTCCCGCTCGACGTTCTGCGCCCGGACCAATCAAGGTTTCCCATCTCGTGCCCTTTCCGACCACAAGTCCGCCGCTCGCCCGCGCCCTGGCTGAGCGCAACTACGAACAGCCGACCCCCGTCCAGCTCGCCGTGCTGGCCGACGACGCCGTCGGCCGCGACCTCCTGGTTTCCGCCCAGACCGGCTCGGGCAAGACCGTTGCCTACGGATTGGCCATGGCAAGGGATCTGCTCGGCGACGCCGAGCGGTTTGAGCCGGCCGCCGCGCCGCTGGCCCTGATCGTGGCGCCGACGCGCGAGCTCGCCTTGCAGGTTCAGCGCGAGCTGGCCTGGCTTTACGAACATGCCGATGGCCGCGTCGTCTCCTGCGTCGGCGGCATGGACCCGCGCCGCGAGCAGCGCGAGCTGGCCCAAGGCGCCCACATCGTGGTCGGCACGCCGGGCCGGTTGTGCGACCATTTGCGCCGCGGCCGGCTCGACATTTCGGGATTGCGCGTCGTCGTGCTCGACGAGGCCGACGAGATGCTCAATCTCGGTTTTCGCGAGGACATGGAATTCATCCTCGAGACCACGCCGGATACCCGCCGCACGTTGTTGTTCTCGGCGACGTTTCCGCGCGGCATCGTCGCGCTCGCCAAGCAGTATCAGCAGCAGGCGTTCCGGATCGAGGTCGCCGGCGACGAGGGCGGTCATTCCGATATCGAGTACCGTGCCATCCGGGTCGCCGCCGACGATGTCGAGCACGCGGTCGTCAATGTGCTGCGCTTCCATGAAGCGCCGAGCGCGCTGGTGTTCTGCAACACGCGGGAAGCCGTCAGGCACTTGCAGGCGGCGCTGCTGGAGCGCGGCTTCTCCGTGGCCGCGCTCTCGGGTGAAATGACCCAGAACGAGCGGACCCAGGCATTGCAGGCGTTGCGCGACGGGCGGTCGCGGGTGTGCGTTGCGACCGACGTCGCAGCGCGCGGCATCGACCTGCCGAGCCTCGATCTCGTGATTCATGCCGACCTGCCGAAAGACCCGGAGGTCATGCAGCATCGCTCGGGCCGCACCGGCCGCGCCGGCCGCAAGGGCGTCAGCATTCTGCTGGTGCCGCCGGCACGGCGGCGGCGCGCCGAGCTGCTGCTCGATTTGGCCGGCATCGATATTGTCTGGGGCACCGCGCCGCAGGCCGACGAGATCCGCAAGCTCGACCATGAGCGCCTGTTGAAGGATGCGGTGTTCTCCGAAGAGGCG
Organism: Bradyrhizobium viridifuturi; assembly: GCF_001238275.1. Lineage (GTDB taxonomy): Bacteria > Pseudomonadota > Alphaproteobacteria > Rhizobiales > Xanthobacteraceae > Bradyrhizobium > Bradyrhizobium viridifuturi. The sequence goes on along the minus strand of NZ_LGTB01000053.1, from coordinate 48,200 downwards.
ACAGCGGACGACCTGGTTCTCGCGCAGGCCTTGCTCGCCGAACGGTCGCCCGAGGCGGTCGCCGCTGCGCTGGCCCGGCTCTATCGCGCGCGGCTTCCGGCGCCCGAAGACATTCTCGATCCCGGCGAGGGGCGGGGCCGCGATCGCGGCGATCGCGCCTCGCGCCGCGATGAGCGCGCCGCCGGGCCGCGAGCGAAGACCGGCAAGTCTCCGCGCCATGGCATGGAGGAGGCGACCGTCTGGTTCCGCGCCGCGATCGGGCGCCGCAAGAATGCCGAAGCGCGCTGGCTGCTGCCGATGATCTGCCGCCGCGGCGGCATCGACAAGCGCGACATCGGCGCCATCAAGATCATGGATACGACGACCGAATTCGAGATCGCCACGCGGGTTGCGGATTCCTTCGCGGTCAAGATCAAGCGTCCGGACAAGGAAGACAGCATCCGCATCGAGCCGCTGGCGGACGCACCGCAGGGGGAAGCGCGCGCGGAGAAGCCGGCGCGCAAGCCCAGGCCCGAGCCTTGGCGCGATCGGGATGACGGCGGCCACCGCGCTCCGCGCAGCGACGCGCCGCGTGACGAGGCGCCCGGCAAGCGGCGCGGCAAGCCGGATCGGGAGATGAGAGCGTTTTCCAGCGAAGCGCCAAGCGGTTCGCGCGAAGACTATGCGCCAAGACAGGAATCCAGGGCGCCGTCCCGCTTCGATCGCGAAGCAAGAGGCTCGAGGCCGACGTCCGGCGACGAGCCTAGGTTCGGGAAGAAAAAGAAACATCGGGGCAAGTCCGGCCACGCTGGCCCCACGCAGTGGCCGGACGTGTCGGCGAAGCCGAAGTTCGGCAAGAAGCCAAAGAAGAAGCGGCGCGGTTGAGTTGGCGTGCGGTGTTGCCGCGCGTTCAGAATGCCGATGTGAGTCTCGACGCTGCAGCAAACTCAGCGTCGTCCCGGCGAAGGCCGGGACCCATTACCCCGAATGCCCGTTGTTGCGTGACGCTGCGGCTACAATCCCATTCACAATCACATGCGGCGGTTATGGGTTCCGGCCTTCGCCGGACGACGATGTGGAGAGATTCGCGACGAACTCTATTGCGTATGCAGCGCGGCGTCTTTGCCGCTGTCCGCTCGACTGCTACGCCACCAGCGCGATCTTCGGCACTGTTGCGAGCACCGACTGGTTGCGGCCGTTGGCTTTGGCGGCGTAGAGCGCCTTGTCGGCGGCTTCGATCAGGTCGGACCATTGCTGGCCCGCGAGCGGGCGCATGCTGGCGACACCGATGCTGACCGTGGTGATCAGCTCGCCCTCGCACCATTGCTGAACCTTGTTGCGGATGATCTCGGCCAGGTTGAAGGCCTCGAGCGCGGTCATGTTGGGCAGCAGCACGGCGAATTCCTCGCCGCCGAAGCGTGCCGGGCAATCGCCGGCGCGGCGCACCGCGTCCGAAATGCAGATCGCGATTCCGACCAGCACCTGGTCGCCGGCCTGATGCCCATAGGTGTCGTTGTAGGCCTTGAAATGATCGGCATCGATCATCAACAGCCCGACCGGCTGGCCATAGCGGCCGGCGCGCCGCCATTCGCGGTCGATCTCGGCATCGAACTTGCGCCGGTTCTTCAACCCGGTGAGCGCGTCGGTGGTCGCCATCTCCTCCAGCCTGTCCTCGGCGTCGCCGCGGCGGACGATCTCGCGCGCGAGCACCAACGTTGCGCTCAGCACGAACAGGACCAGAAAGCCCATAATCGCGCCGATCCGGATCGCCTCGGTGCGCCAGAGATTGAAGACGGCCTCGAGCGGCTTGCCGACCACGACGTAAAGCGGCCCGCTGCTGCTACGCCTGACATAGAGCCGCGGCGTGTCGTCGACCGGGCCCTTGCCGGAGAACGCACCGCCCACCTTCAGGTTCTCGGATTTCCAGTCCAGCTGCTCGGCGAGGTTCTTGCCGATCACGTCGAGATCGAACGGTGTCCGCATGATGATGGTGCGGTCGTTGCGCAGCACGGTGATGGTGTCGCCCGGCACGAGGTTCAGGCGCCCGAACAGATCATGGAAATAGCTGAAGCGGATCGAACCGACCACGACGCCGAGAAAGCGGCCGCCCTCGCCGACGATGCGCCGGCTCAGCACGATGGCGTAGGCGCCGCGATGCAGCATCGGCCGGCTGACATACAGCCCGGTGTCGGGATGGTCGCGCTGGACCGTGAAATACTCCTCGTCGCCGCGGTTCTCCGGCTGCGGATCGAGGCTCGCCGCGTCGATGGTCAGATCGCCTTTGCTGTCGAACACCTGGATCGCGCCGAAGTGCTTTGCGGTCGCGGCGTGGTCGAACAGGATCAGTTGCCGCAGTTCCTTGCTGACATTGCGGATCTCCGGCATTTCCAGGTTGCTGGCGACCGCCCGCAGCGACAGGTCGTAGAGCTCGATGTTGCGGCTGATGTCGGCCTCGATGCCCGACGCCAGATTCTCCAGGGTGCGGCGGGCGAGTTGCTCCTCGCCGCGGCGCATGTCGAACATCACGCCGGCGCAGACCGCGGAGAAGCCAAGGACGGTCGCAACCGACGCAACGACCAGCAGTCTGGCCGATAGCCGCCACCGCCGCCTTGCGTCGTGTCCCCGTCGAAATGGCATGTCCCGCTCCAATGCGCCGTCATGCAACGGGAAATCTTGTTGTCGCCTTAAATGGCGACAGCGGCCGCCGAATGGGTTAACGGGTGGTTGCCGGAACCCTGAGCCCTGAGGATGACGTGAACGACTACGACGCGCTGCGGGATTATCTGAAGAAGCAGCATCTGCCCGAATTCGTGCTGACCTTCGACGAGATCGAGGCGATCATCGATGCGGCGCTGCCGCGCGCCGCGCACCGGGCGTCGTGGTGGGAAACCCTACGCAGCCCGCAGGAGAAGATGCCGCAGCGCGAAGCCTGCATCGAGGCCGGCTACATCGCGACGCGCCAGACCGACGGCAAGAGCGTCAAGTTCAAGCGCATGCCGAAGCCGCGGTAGAGCGCGATCACTTTTTCGAATCGGACCGTGGAGCGCTGCTTCACCTCGCCCCGCGTGCGGGGAGAGGTCGAACGCATCGTCAGATGCGTTCCGGGTGAGGGGGAATCTCCGCGAATGCAGCCATCAGCGTTTACGCGGAGGCGGCCCCTCACCCCAATCCTCTCCCCGTAAGAACGGGGCGAGGGAGCGCATCGGCGTCGCTGTTCGCGCCTTAGCTCGCGGCTTCCAGCCGTTCCTCGGTGAGCAGCCGCGTCGCGGCGTCGGCGTCCATCGGCTCGCCGAAGGCAAAGCCCTGCGCGTATTCGCAGCCGAGCTGGTAGAGCTCGACGGCGTCCGAATCGGTCTCGGCGCCTTCCGCGACCACCTCCATGCCGAGATCGTGCGCCAGCGCGATGATCGATTTCAGGATCACCGGGCGAGTGCCGCGGCTGGTGGTGCGGACGAAGGACTGGTCGATCTTGATGGTGTCGAACGGGAAGCGCTGCAGATAGGACAGCGAGGAGTGGCCGGTGCCGAAATCGTCGAGCGACAGCCCGGTGCCGAGTTCGCGGATCCGCGCCAGCATCTGCGCCGCGTGCTCCGGATTTTCCATCACCAGCGATTCCGTCAGCTCCAGCTTCAGCGTGCCGCGCGCGACCGAGGAGCGCGACAGCACGGTGCGGATGTCGTGGATCAGATCGTGGCGCAGCAATTGCCGCGACGACACGTTGACGGAAGCGAAGATCGGCTCGCGGGCGCGCATCGCGCGCTGCCACACCGCGAGCTGCCGTGCGGTCTGGTCCATCACGAACATGCCGAGATCGACGATCAGGCCGGTCTCCTCGGCGACGTTGATGAACTCCGACGGCGCCATCCGGCCGAGCTTGGGATGGTCCCAGCGCGCCAGCGCCTCGAAGCCCGCGATCGCGCGATCCTCGAGCCGCACGATCGGCTGGTACAGGATCGTGATCTCCTGCCGCTCGATGGCGCGGCGCAGGTCGCTCTCAAGCGTCAGGCGGTCGGTCTTCCGCGCCCGCATCGCCGGCTTGTAGACGTCGATGCGGTCGCCGCCGATCCGCTTCGAGTGATACATCGCAAGCTCGGCGTCCTTGATGATCTCGTCGGTCAGCGGCGCCGCCGGGTCGGACAGCGCAAGACCGATCGAGGCGGTCAGGAAGATCTCGCGGTCGTTGAAGGCGATCGGGGCGCGGATGGTCTTGCGGATGGTCTCGGCGAAATTGGTGATCCGCGCCGGGTCCTGCTCGGACAGCAGGATCAGGCCGAACTGGTCGCCGGCCATCCGCGCCAGCGTGTCCTGCGGCTTGAGGATGCGGGTCAGCCGGCGCGCCAGCGTCAGCAGGATGGAATCGCCGACCGCGATGCCGACGGAATCGTTGACCTGCTTGAAGCGGTCGAGATCGATCACCATCAAGGTCGGCCGCAGGTTCGGCATGGTCTTGGCGAGGTTCGCCACCGCGCCGAGCCGATCCATGAACAGCCGGCGGTTCGGCAAGCCGGTCAGATTGTCATGCACCGAGTCATGCAGCATGCGCTCTTCGGAGTTCTTGAACTCGGTGACGTCGGTGAGGGTGCCGACCACGCGGGAGACCTCGCCGTCGGAGCCGACCACCGGCCGCGCCTTCAGCGCGAACCACATGAAATGGCCGTCGGGCGTGCGCAGCCGGAAATCCTGCACCAGGCGGCCGCGGCGCTGGTCGAGCACGCTGTCGAGCGCGGCGCGGAAGCGGTCCTGGTCGAGCGGGTGCAGCACTTCGAGCCATTTCGCGGCCGGGCCTTCCAGCGTGCCGCGCTTGAGGCCGAGCAGCGCCTCGGTCTCCGGGCTGGTGAACACCTTGTCGGCGGAGACGTCCCAGTCCCAGATCAGGTCGCCGGAGCCAGTCAGCGCCAGCGCGCGGCGCTCGACATCGGAGACGACGCCGGTGGTGGCGCCGCCGCCGGCGAAGGCGTGCTGCATCACCGTGAAGCCGATCAGCATCACGATCAGCACCAGGCCGCCGAGCAGCGCCGGACCGACGATGTCGTTGGTGACGGAGCCCGCGACCGTCATGCCGGCCGCGACCACCCAGACCACCAGCAGGAACCAGGTCGGGATCAGCAGCACCGCGCGGTCGAAGCCGTGGGTCGACAGATAAACGATCAGCGCGAACCCGGCGAAGGCGATCATCACCAGCGACATCCGCGCGATGCCGGAGGCGACCGCGGGATCGAACAGCGCCAACGCCACCAGCGAGCCGAGGAAGACCAGCCAGCCGATCGTGATGTGCGAGTAGCGGACGTGCCAGCGACTGAGATTGAGGTAGGCGAACAGGAACACCAGCAATGTCGCGGCGAGGATCGCCTCGCCCGCCGCGCGCCAGACGCGCTCGGCGTTGTTCGACATGTCGAGCACCTTGCCCCAGAAGCCGAAGTCGACGCCGATATAGACCAGCACCGCCCAAGCCAGAGCGGCGGCGGCCGGGAACATGATGCTGCCCTTGACCACAAACAAAATCGTGAGCACGAGCGCGAGCAGGCCCGAGATGCCGATCACGATGCCCTGGTACAGCGTGAACGAGTTGACCTTGTCCTTGTAGGCGTCGGGTTCCCACAGATAGAGCTGCGGCAGCTTGTCGGTGCGCAGCTCCGCGACATAGGTGACGACAGCGCCGGGATCGAGCGTGATGCGGAACACGTCGGCGGTCGGACTCTCCTGCCGCTCGGGACGATCGCCGACCGACGGCGTGATGGTTGCGATGCGCGACAGGCCGAGGTCGGGCCACAGCAGGCCTGACGACACGATGCGATAATGCGGCGCAACGATCAGGCGGTCGAGCTGGTCGTCCGTGTTGTTGGCAAGCGCGAACACCACCCAGTTCTGGCCGCCTTCGCGGGCGCGAACTTCGATGCGGCGCACGATGCCGTCGGTTCCCGGTGCGGTGGAGACCTGGATGCGGTCGGTTTCACTGCGTTGATGGTCGAGAACCGCCGTCAAGTCGATCGCCGGCGCATCGCTGCGCACGCTGACGGCGTCGATCGCGTACGCGTCAGGCGCAGCGGCAAACATCATGAGGCCCAGCGCGAGCAGCGCAAGGCACCTGATCAGACGCAATGTCAGTACTCCGCGATCGACAAACTGCCCGGGCCCGGCGACCGGCCCGGAGGTGGCGCGATAAATGACACGAAAGCGAAGGGAATCAAAGGGTTTCCGCCCCCGCTTCGGTTGCGAGAGTTAAACCACCAACACAATTTTGCCAATATGTTCGCTGGTCTCCATGCGCCGGTGCGCGTCGGCAGCCTTTTCCAGCGGGAATGTGCTGTCCATCAGCGGTTTGACGCGTCCTTCGCGCAGCAGCGGCAGCACCTTTGCCTCGATCGCCGCGACCATCGCCGCCTTGTCCGCATTACTACGGGGGCGCAGCGTCGAGCCGGTGTGGTGCAGCCGCTTGACCATCAGCTTGGCGAAATTGGCCGTGGCCTTAGGTGTTCCCGACAGGAACGCGATCTGGACGATGCGGCCCTCGACCGCGGCGGCGTCGTAGTTCCGGTCGATATAGTCGCCGCCGACCATGTCGAGGATCACGTTGGCGCCGGCACCATCGGTCGCCTTCTTCACCGCCTCGACGAAATCCTCGGTTTTGTAGTTCACCGCGTGATCGGCGCCGAGCTTGAGGCAGGCATCGGCCTTGTCCTGCGAACCGACGGTGACGATCACCTTGGCGCCGAACGCCTTGGCGAGCTGGATCGCCATCGTGCCGATGCCCGAGGAGCCGCCGTGAATCAGCAGCGTCTCGCCGGCCTTGAGCGCGCCGCGCTCGAACACGTTGTGCCAGACCGTCATCAGCGTTTCCGGAATGGCGCCGGCTTCCTGCATCGACAGTGAGGCCGGCACCGTCATCGCCTGCGCGTCCTGCGCGATGCAATATTGCGCGTAGCCGCCGCCGGCGACCAGCGACATCACCTTGTCGCCGATCTTGTGCTTGGCGCCTTCGCCGAGCGCGACCACTTCGCCCGCGATCTCGAGGCCGGGCAGGTCGCTGGCGCCGGGCGGCGGCGGATAGGAGCCGGAGCGCTGCGCGACGTCGGGACGATTGACGCCGGCGGCCGCGACCTTGACCAGGATCTCGCCGGCCTTCGGCACCGGCAGCGCGCGGGTCTCCGGCACCAGCACCTCCGGGCCACCGGGCTTGCTGATGGCAACGACGGTCATTTGCGCGGGCAGGTTTGTCATGGTTGGTCCCTGGTCAGAGAAGAGGATTGGCGGATGGCATACCGCCTTTTCCAAGGAAGCGAAACGCCATTACGCCCCGAACCGGGCCGTCAGATGGTCGGCTTTTTCAGGGCTGATTTTCTCGACCAGCGGGCCGAAGCTCGCGACCGGCGTGCCGGCACCGCGATCCAGCAGCGGGAGCGGTGGGCCATTGGGCCAGCGCGGCACGGCCTCATCGCGACTGAGCGCGCCGAGCACGCGCGCCGACAGGGCGGGCACGATACTCCACGCGAGCGTCGCGCTGAGCGCGACAAGGTTGATCCCGACGCGCGTGATGACCGCCGCGCGGTCAGGATCGGACTTGATCGCCGTCCAGGGCGCTGCGTGTTGCAGGTAGGCGTTCGCGACGTCCCAGATCGCGCGCGTCGTCGCCGCCGCGGCGCGAAACTCCAGCGCGGTGTGATGGCGGTGAAGCGCTGCGATGCGTTGCTCCAGATCATGCGCGAGCCGGCGCTCGGCATCACCGGGGACGCCACCATCCGGAATGCGGCCGTCGAACGCGCGATGCGCGAAGCTGACGATGCGGTTGACGAGGTTGCCGAAGATGTCGGCGAGGTCCTTGTTCACGTCGGCAACGAACCGCGAGACGCTGAAATCGGTGTCGGCGCTTTCCGGCGCGTTGGCGATCAGCCACCAGCGCCAGAGATCGGCCGGCAATTCCTCCAGCGCCGCATCGGTGAAGATGCCGCGCTTCCTGCTGGTCGAGAACTTGCCGCCCTCATAGTTGAGCCAGTGGAATCCCTTGATCACGTCGGCGGTCTTCCACGGTTCGCCGGAGCCGAGCAGCGTCGCCGGAAAGCTCACAGTGTGGAACGGGATGTTGTCCTTGCCGAGAAACTGGATGTAGCTGACCTCGTCGGCCTGCCACCACCATTCCCGCCAGTCGCGGCCGGGCGCGGCAGCGGCCCATTCCTGCGTCGCCGCGATGTAGCCGATCGGCGCATCGAACCAGACATAGAACACCTTGCCGTCAAAGCCCTCGCGCGGCACCGCAATGCCCCAGTCAAGATCACGTGTAATGCAGCGATCGCGCAAATCGGCATTGAGCCAGCTCTTGGCGGTCGACACCACGAAGGGCGGCCAGCCGGTGCGGTCGTCGATCCATGCGCCGATGCGGTCGACGAGCTGCGACTGACACAGGAACAGATGGCGGCTCTCGCGGATCTCGAGCGCACGGTCGCCTGACAGCGCCGAATGCGGATCGATCAGCTCCGGCGGATCAAGCAGCGCACCGCAATGGTCGCATTGATCGCCGCGTGCCGATCCATCGGCGCAATGCGGGCAGGTGCCGAGCACGTAGCGATCGGGCAGAAAGCGCCGGTCGGCCGGCGAGAACACCTGCCGCGTCGTGCGCGCCTCGATCAGCCCGGCCGCGTCGAGCCGGCGATAGAAGTGCTGCGTCAGCGCATGGTTATGCGGCGTGCTGGTGCGGCCGAAATGATCGAAGGACAGGCCGAAGCGGCGGTAGATGTCGGCCTGGCCGGCGTGCTGTGCATCGCAGAATGCCCTGACGTCTTGTCCGGCCTCGATGGCGCCGAGCTCGGCCGGGGTGCCGTGCTCGTCGGTCGCGCAGATGAACAGCACGTCGTCGCCGAGCTGCTGGCGGAAGCGGGCGTGGACGTCGGCGGGCAAGAGCGAGCCGACGAGATTGCGAGATGCTTGACGCCGTTCACGTAAGGCAGGGCGCTGGTGATGAGAATCCTGGTCATGGGTCGAAGTCTTTCGCGTTTCGGTGATGCCGACCCCGAAAAATCAAATCGGGAAATCAAAAAGCCCTCCCGCATGATCGGAAGGGCTTGGGGTCGGCTCATGCCTGGCGCGCAGGCGCGCACTATCCCGTCCGGTCAGACTCCTTGCGGTCGGGCCGGGGCATTCGCGTCAGATGTTGCACGCACACGAAAGTCACTGCAAAATTCTCCTCGACCCAACATTTACCATCTCTGGACGCATGGCGCCAGATCACATCGCCGGGAGGACAACATGCCGATTGAGGATGACGACCGGCCGAAGAAAAAGATCAGCCACGAGATCGGACAAGATCTCTACCTGCTGTCGGTCGAGGATTTGACCGAGAGGATCGCGCTGCTCAACGCAGAAGTCGACCGATTGAAAGAGGCGATGTCGAAGAAGCGCGCGTCAAAGGACGCCGCGGACGCGTTCTTCAAATCGTAAGCGCTGCAACCTCACATCACGGCGTCCCGGACAAGCGAGCAAAGCAAGCGCGATCCGGGACCCATAACCACCGCTGCTCCTCGTTGCGTAGGGTTGGGCCACAGCCTCGTGCAACGCGGGCACCGGTGGCTATGGTCCCCGGCCTTCGCCGGGACGACGCGTGGGGACCAGCGCGCAGCTGTCCCAAACTAGGTCAATGGCCGACATGGCAAACAAAGCCTGAAGAAATCCGCTCATTTACGATCGGTTAAGCTTTCTCGATTATGACTGCATTGTCCTCGTTTGGACACCGAGTGGCTCCTGTCCACTCTGTTTGACGCCTCCCTGTTATCAACTTCAAAAGCCGCCGGAAACGGCGGCTCTTTTTTGTTGCATCCACGGCTGGAAACCATAAATCCGGTTGCGGCTGGACTCTTCGGCGCGCCCGCGCAATGATTTGTTCATCATAAGCTGGCGCGTGAGATGCCAGCGGGCGTTACGATGGTGTGAGGGCGTTAACCATGGCCGATCGTTCCCAGAACGAAGCCGGGCTTGTGCTGTTCAGTGAACGGCTGACCAATTCTGCGGCATTCGGCGTGCTGTTCCGGGAAGGCATGGACCTGGTCGAGCAGACCGCCGCCTATCTCGACGGCGACGGCCGTGCCGAGGCCAAGGCGCTGGAACGGTCCGTAAGCCTGACCTATGCGACCGAAAGCATGCGCCTGACCACGCGGCTGATGCAGCTCGCGTCCTGGCTGCTGCTGCATCGCGCGGTCAAGGAAGGCGAGATGACGCTGACCCAGGCCAACCGCGAGAAGACTAAGGTCAAGCTGTCGGCCGCCGATCCCGGCCCGGCCGACATGGTGACGAAACTTCCGGAGCAATTGCAGCAGCTGATCGCCCGTTCGATGGATCTGCAGGCCCGCGTCCGTCGCCTCGACACCACGATCCACGCGCCGGCGCCGGATCGCTCCTCGATCGGCAACCCGTTGGTGCCGCAGCTCAACCGCCTCAAGGCGGCGTTCGAGCAGTAGGGTCGGTGCCGAGAGGCATCGCTGGCGCAATCAGCTTCGCCCTGCCGGGGACGATCATTGGACACTTTTTTCTCGCCTGGGTCATGCTCGGATTGCTGATCTTTGCGTGGACCCTGCTGCGGATGATCTGGGCTGCGTACCTGGCCGGCGACCTTAGTCCGTCATCGTATTTCGGCGGCACCTTCTTGCTGGCTGACTACAACCGTAAGCGCTTTCGCATTCTTCTTTGCGCCTTTGGCTGGTTCATGTTTGGCGGGGTCCTTTACAATGTCCTTCAACCCACAGCGCCTTCCGAACCAGGTGTTGCGCATGTCGGGAAATAGCGGGCCTGCAGCATGTTCTCTCGGCGAAAGTCGCTCATAGCCGCAGCCGCTTCGGTACCGCTTCTTGTGGCCGCAATTGGCAATGCCGGCGGCCAGACGGTCGGCCATCCGGAGCCCAAGCCGCCCTCCAAGACGCCCGCGGAAATGGCGCAGGCTATTGCTCATTCTATCGAAGCGATGGCTCACGCGTTTGACGCGAAGGCGCCGAATAGGGCGACGCCGCCGATCGCCTTCCAATCTGCAAAGTCGCGCGACAACGTCGTCGATGTGCATTACAGGGCGAATGATGCGGGATTGCTTCCTCACAACAAAGCCGAAGGTGAAGAGGAGCGACTTCGATTTGCCGGCAGGTTTTGCTTTGATCGCCTCGTATCGCTGTTTCAAAAGAATGGAGTGGTGATCCATCGGGTCCTTTTCGCGCCCGATAATAGCGTCCCCTTCGAATTCACTATTGATCAATCGACCTGCGCCGCTTTGATTGAAGACGCGAAAGCTCGCGCCGAAACCGCCGAGCGGGAACGAGGGGCGGGGTCGAACTCGCTGGATGAGCCGAAGCGTGTCCACACCATAACCGTTCGGCCGGAGCAGGCCGAACAGAAATAGTTCATGTGGCATCGAACAGCGGCTGACCAGTTCATGCTCCGGTCCGCCGCGTTGGTCTGTTCCGATCCAGGATGCTACGTAACCGGATCGCCGCCGCCTCCAGTTCTTCCGGCTCAAACCCGCCGAAGCCGAGCATCAGGCCGGGCCGCGCCGCTGCGTTGTACATCGGTGAGATCGGCCGCACCACGATGCCGTCGGCGAGCGTTGATTTCGCCAGCTGCACATCGTCGAAGCGCTGCGGCAGCCACAGCAGCAGATGCATGCCCTGGTCGCTTGGTTGCAGCGTGACGTCATCGGGTATGTGTCGTTCGAGCGCCGCAATCAGTGTTGCGCGCCGCGCGGCATAGACGCCGCGGATGCGCCGGATGTGGGCTTCGAACAGGCCCTCGCGCATATAGGCCGCCAGCACATGCTGGTCGGCAGTCGGTGAATGCCGGTCGAGCAGCGCCCGCGCGCCGGCGAAGGCGTCGATCAGCGGCGAAGGCGCCACGACGTAGCCGAGCCGCAGCGAGGGAAACAGCACCTTGCTCAGCGTACCCAGATAGATCACGCGCGACGGCGCGAGGCCCTGCATCGACGGGAAGGGATGTCCTGCATAGCGCAGCTCGCTGTCGTAATCGTCCTCGACGATCCATGCATTGCTACGCTGCGCCCACGCCACCAGCGCGTTGCGGCGGGCCATGCTCAAGGGCATGCCGAGTGGATACTGATGCGACGGCGTCACGAACGCCGCGCGTGCATTGGGACACGCCGCGATCGCGGCATCGACATCGATGCCTTGCGCATCGACGCCAACGCGCGTGGTGACGAGATCGAGATCGTCGAGTACGGCAGTCATGCCCGGATAGGCGGGATCCTCGGCCCACACCCGATCGCCCGACGACAGCAGCACGCGGCCGGCGAGATAGAGGCCCTGTTGCGTGCCGGCCGTGATCACGACCTGCTCCGGCTCGCAATGCACCGCGCGGGATTTGCGCACATAGTCGGCGATCGCCTGCCGCAGCTCCATCAGTCCGCGCGGATCGCCATAGCTCGCGGGCGCGCCGCGCGCGATGCGCGCACACGGTTGCCGAGGCGGCGCCAATTGTCGTCGGGGGCGACCGCACCGCCGGGGACCGCGATCGCAAACGGGATTTCGGGCATCGGCGTGAAGGCCGTCACCACTTTGGCAAGTCGCGCCGCGCGCGGTGGCAGCTGGATCGGCGCAGATTTGTTCGGGCGGCGATCGATCGCAGCCGGCCGCGCTTGTTCCGCGAGCGTCGGCGCCACCCGCGTGCCGGCGCCGACCTGCGATTCCAGATAGCCCTCGGCCTGCAACTGCTCGAACGCCTCGGTGACCGTGCCACGCGCAACGCCGAGCGAGGCCGACAGCGCACGCGTCGACGGCAGCAATTCTCCGGCCTTCAATTCGCCCTTGGCGATCGCCGCACGCAGGGCCTGCGCGAGCTGACGCCCGACCTGTCCGGCGGCGCGGTCGATTGCGCCGAGCGAGGGGATGCTGATGGTGGCGCGCAGGCGCGGCATAGTGGACCAATCAAGATGATCGAAAGTGGCCCTTATCATAGGCCACTTCTGCGCTATGGTGCGAGCAGCAATAGATCAGGTCGACCAAGAGGTTCGCGATGTACCTGCCGCCGCATTTCAAGATGGAAGAGCTCGGCCCGATCCATGCCGCGATGCGGGCCTCACGGCTCGCGACGCTGGTCACCGCGACCGCGGACGGCTTGATCGGAACGCCGCTGCCGCTGATCCTCAATGAGGACGAGGGCGAGTACGGCACGCTGTACGGTCACGTCGCGCGGCCCAATCCGCAGTGGAAGCTGCCCGCGACTGGCGAGGCGATGGCGATCTTCATGGGCCCCGACGCCTATGTGACGCCGTCCTGGTATGTGACCAAGGCCGAGCACGGCAAGGTGGTGCCGACCTGGAATTACGTTGCCGTGCACGCCTACGGTTCGGCCGAGTTCTTCGAGGATGCCGACCGCTTGCTCGATGTCGTCACCCGGTTGACCAGGCTGCACGAGAGTTCGCGCAAGGAAGTCTGGCAGGTCAGCGATGCGCCCGATGATTTCATCAAGGCGCAGCTGCGCGGCATCGTCGGCTTCCGGATGCCGATCACCCGGATCGACGCCAAGAAGAAGATGAGCCAGAACCGCAAGCTCGAGGATCGCGCCGGCGTCATCTCGGGGCTCGGCGAAAGCGACAATCCTCATGACCGTGAGGTCGCAGCGTTGATTCCGGCGAACTGAGACGAAAGCCACAATGGAATTGTACCTTGCCTTCGCGATCACGACCGCGACCTTCGCACTGATCCCGGGTCCCGCCGTGCTGTACGCCGCTGCCCGCACGCTCGCGGGCGGCCGGCGCGCGGGGCTGATGGCCTCGCTCGGCCTGCATCTCGGCGGCTATGTCCATGTCATCGCCGCGGCTGCGGGGCTCGCGCTGCTGTTTCACGCGGTGCCGCCGCTATTCATGGCGATGAAGCTCGCCGGCGCGGCCTATCTGGTCTGGCTCGGCCTGTCGCTGTTTCGCGATCGCGACAACACCAAGCGTCCCACACTGGCGCCGCTCTCCGCGGAGCGTGCCTTCGCGCAAAGCATCGTCGTCGAGGTGCTCAATCCGAAGACCGCGATCTTCTTCCTGGCGTTCCTGCCGCAATTCGTCGATGCGTCGGCAAGCCTGCCGGTCTGGGCCCAGCTGTTCCTGCTCGGCACAGCGGTCAATCTGACTTTCTCGGCGGTCGATATCGTCTGCGTGTTCTTTGCCAGCGCCGTGATGTCGAAGCTGCAGCGCTCGCGCACCTCGCAGCGGATCATGCAGCGGATCGGCGGCAGCATCCTGGTTGCGCTCGGTGCGCGGCTGGCGTTCGGGGATCGCTAGGCGCAGGCGCTGTCGATCAGTGGCAACGGGGTCGATCGACGCTTCGCCGACCTGCGCTGCGAGCTGCTTCCGCAGATCCACGGCGTGTATTCATGAAACGGCTAGCAACCGGCGGAAATATCCTCAACCCTCGGTAGCGCAATCCGGGATGTATGGTACCGTGCGCCTCTCGGGACGGCTGTTCCGTCCCGCATTTGGGAGGGCAAGTCATGAGATTGTCGTCACGCTTTGTCGCGCCTTCAGCTGCCTCCGTCTTGTCGACCGTGTTGCTGTGCGGCCCGGCAGCATCACAAACCGATTCCGCCAAGCCGCTTCCTTCCATCACGGTCGAAGCACCGAAGCCGGCGGTGCGGCCAAATCGGCCGACGCAGGCGGCGACCACAGGGGCGTCGCACCGGAGATCGAGAACCGCTCAGACGTCATCGTCGTCAGCGCGCGCGCCGTCGCCGGATTCCGTGCTGGGCAGGATTGCCGCGCTGGAGAAGGTCGCCAGCAATTGCAATGGTGGTTGCGAGTCGAGCATGCCGCACGGCAAGGACCCCTGGGTGGGGTGCAGCGAGTCGGCGGGCGGCCAAGCATATGGACCGTTCTCGACAACATGCCGCGACAATCTGACCTACAAATCCTACGTGGATTGCGTCGAGACCAAATGGTTCCTGGGCGAATACCGCAACAGGGCCTGGTGGCTTTGCAGCAGCCTGCAGGCCGCAGGGAAGTTCAAAGTCGCCGAACTCAAGCGACCGAAACATCCGCGCTAGGTTGGGCCTCCCGCAGGCAGTCTGTTCCGGTTGAACACAAGCTCTGCGTCTCTGGACATCGCGAGCGTGCCACACATTCACTGTCGTCACGGCGAAGGCCGGGACCCATAACCGCCGAAGGTGATCGTTGTGGGACGCTGGGGCCACGGCTCTCCGTAACAACATTGCCCTGTGGTTATGGGTCCCTGCTTTCGCAGGGACGACGGTTGTGGATGCAGGTCGTGCCATACATTCGGTGTCGTCCTGGCGAAAGCCAGGACCCATTGCCCCGAATCCCAATTGTTGCGCGGCGCTGGGCCGCAATCCCGTTCATCACCGAACGCGGTGGTTATGGGTCTCGGCCCCCCGTGCGCAATTGCGCACTAGGCCGGGAGGACGGGATGGAGAGGCCGCCGGTCCGGCGCAGCCCGCAAAAAACAAAAACGCCCCCGCGATGGAGGCGTTTTGCGTTCGATTGCGAGGATCCCGAAGCGGACTTTAGTCCTTCTTGAGGAAGCCCGAAAACTTCTTCTGGAAGCGCGAGACGCGGCCGCCGCGGTCCATCAGCTGCTGGGTGCCGCCGGTCCAGGCCGGGTGCGACTTGGGATCGATGTCGAGGTTCAGCGTGTCGCCTTCCTTGCCCCAGGTCGAGCGGGTCAGGTACTCGGTGCCGTCGGTCATGACGACCTTAATCGTATGATAATTCGGATGAATATCGGCTTTCATGACAGTTCCTTCGGCGCGCCGGCGCCCATCTCAAGACATTCAGGTACGGGATTTGGGCGGCTCTATAACCCATGGAGACCCCCAAAACAAGCCAAGAAAGGGCTTAAGCCCATCACCGCATTGGGACTTTACCGGATTTGCCAGCCGGGGGTCGGCGGGCCTATGTGGGGGGCGATAGAACCGGTCTAAGAATAATGAGTGTAGCCGAACAGCTTGAGACCCCTCGCGGCGCCCCCGAGCCTCCGCGCGACGCGCTGCTCGATGAAGAAGCCTTCATCGAGAGCCAGATCGTGGAGCCGGCGAAGAGCCGTGCCCGCCTGCGCCCGTTGCTTGCGCTCGCACCCTATGTGGCGCGCTACAAGGGGCGGGCGATCCTCGCGCTGATCTCGCTGACGATTGCGGCGATCACCACGCTGGTCGTGCCGGTCGCGGTGCGGCGGATGATCGACCTCGGCTTCACACCCGAAGGCATCGCGATGATCAACAGCTATTTCAGCGTGATGATCGCGGTCGTCGCAGTGCTCGCTTGCGCCAGTGCTTCCCGCTACTACCTCGTGATGACGATCGGCGAGCGCATCGTCGCCGATCTCCGGCGCGACGTGTTCGCGCATCTGATCTCGCTGTCGCCCTCGTTCTTCGATTCCGCCCGCTCAGGTGAGCTGGTGTCGCGGCTCACCGCCGACACCACGCAGATCAAGTCTGCAGTCGGCGCCTCGGTCTCGATCGCGCTGCGCAACCTGATGCTGTTCTTCGGCGCCGCTGCGATGATGGTGATCACGAGCCCGCGTCTGTCCGGCTTCGTGCTGCTGGCGATTCCGATCATCGTGATCCCGCTGGTCGCGTTCGGCCGCTGGGTGCGGCGGCTGTCGCGCAATGCCCAGGATACGCTGGCCGATGCCAGCGCCTATGCGTCCGAGCTGGTCAACGCGATCCGCACCGTGCAGGCCTATACCGGCGAGCGGCTCGCCAGGACGCGCTTCAGCCGCGAGGTCGAGCAGGCCTATGAGGCCGCGCGCAGCTCGACCAAGGCGCGCGCGGTGCTGACGCTGATCGTCATCTTCATCGTGTTCGCCAGCGTCGTCGTGATTCTCTGGGTCGGCTCGCACGACGTGCTGGTCGGCACCATCAGCCCCGGCCGGCTCGGCCAGTTCATTCTCTATACCGCGTTCGCGGCCAGTGGCCTCGGCCAGCTCAGCGAGGTCTGGGGCGAGGTCTCGGCCGCGTCGGGCGCCGCCGAACGGCTGTTCGAGATCCTGCGCGTCAGGCCGCAGATCGCGGCTCCCACATCGCCGCGCGCGCTGCCGCAGCCGGCGCGCGGCGATGTCGGCTTCGACAATGTCAGCTTCGCCTATCCGACCCGGCCCAACGCGCTGGCGGTCGACGCCGTGTCGCTCTCGGTTCGATCAGGCGAGAAGGTCGCGATCGTCGGTCCCTCCGGCGCCGGCAAGAGCACGCTGTTCCATCTGCTGCTGCGCTTCTACGATCCGAAATCGGGCATCATCTCGCTCGACGGCGTGCCGATCCGGCAGGCCGATCCGGCCGAGGTGCGGGCGCGGATCGCGCTGGTGCCGCAGGATTCCGTGGTGTTCGCCGCCTCAGCCCGCGAGAACATCCGGTTCGGGCGGCCCCATGCCACCGACGCCGAAGTCGAGCGCGCCGCTGACCTCGCCCATGCCACCGAATTCCTGCGTCGCCTGCCGGAAGGCTTCGACGCCCAGCTCGGCGAGCGCGGCGTGACGCTGTCGGGCGGCCAGCGCCAGCGCATCGCGATCGCGCGCGCGATCCTGCGCGATGCGCCGCTGCTGCTGCTCGATGAGGCGACCTCGGCGCTCGACGCCGAGAGCGAGACGCTGGTGCAGACCGCGCTGGAGGAATTGATGCGCCATCGCACCACGCTTGTGATCGCGCATCGGCTGGCGACCGTGCTGTCCTGCGACCGCATCCTGGTCATGGACCAGGGCAAGATCGTCGAGCAGGGCACCCATGCCGAACTGGTCGCGGCGGGCGGCCTCTATGCGCGGCTGGCGCGCCTGCAGTTCGAGGGCATCTGAGCGGATCGGGACTCCGAGCGCTCCACCTATGCGATTCCTATGCGATCGCCCGCGCGCTCCCCTCGAAAACCTATTCCCGCGTGGGGATAGTCGCGCCGCGTCTGACCTCCCCCGACAGCCGAGGCAGGTCAGTCGCGCGGGGTGTTCGACTAATGCGCGAGATGGTGAGCGAACCGGAGAGCAAGCTGCTCCGTGCCTGGCAGCTTGCCGTGCTGCGCTTCGCCGTGACGCTCGACGACGACGATCGGATGCACGTGCTCGGTGTCGCCGGCGAGGTCGACCGGCTGGGCGGCGCCGCCGATGACGCTTTCCACTTCTTCCGCAGGCGACCGCGGAGTTGTGCGCGGCGATCTCCGGCCGGAGCGTGGATCAGGACGCCGTGATCCGGCGATTCCTGGCGCAGATCGACAATGTCAGGCTCAAGCGTGCATTCGAGGCGGCGATCTCCAGGGACCGTACGCCGCCAAAACTGGTGGCGAGCCGCATCAAGCCAGGCAACGATCTCTGGCGAGGGTTGCCGTCGCGGTGTGCAACCGGATCGTAGGGAAGGGCTCCCCTGCAATCGCCATCACGGCGCGGCGGATATTCCGCCAGAGCATGTCGCCACAACCCTGGCCGGGTTGCCGCGATGCGTGCGATGCGCTTCTCTGTGCGCGAAAAGAGACCGGTCGGTTTCGGAATGCGGGGAGTGGTGAGATGGGTGGTTTGGTGATCAGCGGCGGCCGGGTGGTAGATCCGGCCAGCGGGATGGACGCGGTCGGCGATGTCGCCGTGGTCGACGGCAAGATCGCCGCTGTCGGCACCGGACTTGGCGGCGCCGAGCGCCAGATCGACGCGACCGGGCTCGTCGTGGCACCCGGCTTCATCGACCTGCACGCGCATGGCCAGACCATTCCGGCTGATCGGATGCAGGCGTTCGACGGGGTGACGACATCGCTCGACCTCGAGGCCGGCGTGCTGCCGGTGGCATCCTGGTACAAGCGTCAGGCCGAGAAGGGGCGGGTGCTGAACTACGGCGCCGCGACCAACTGGGCGTTTGCGCGCATCGGCGCGATGACCGGCTCCAATTCGGAAAGCTCGCTGGAATCATTCGGCGCGGCGATGCGCGATCGCCGCTGGATCGAGAACGTGGCGACCGAGAGCGAGGTCGGCGGCATCCTCGAGCGTCTCGCCAACGGCCTGAATGAAGGCGGCATCGGCATCGGCATTCTCAACGCCTATGCCCCCGGCGCCGGCGTGCAGGAATTGACCGCGGTGTGCCAGCTCGCCGCCGATCACGCGGTGCCGACCTTCACCCACGTCGCCTACATGTCGCGCATCGATCCCGAGAGCGCGGCCGAGGCCTATATCCGCCTGATCGGCTATGCTGGCGCCACCGGCGCGCATATGCACATCTGCCACTTCAACTCGTCGAGCAAGACCGATATCGAGCGCTGCGTCGCGCTGATCGCGAAAGCGCAGGCGCAGGGCCTGCCGATCACGGTGGAGGCCTATCCCTACGGCACCGGCTCGACGGTGCTGGCGGCGACCTTCTTCAGCGATCCCAAATTCGAGGAGCGCAACGGCCTCGGCTACGATTCGGTGCAG
Organism: Bradyrhizobium viridifuturi; assembly: GCF_001238275.1. Lineage (GTDB taxonomy): Bacteria > Pseudomonadota > Alphaproteobacteria > Rhizobiales > Xanthobacteraceae > Bradyrhizobium > Bradyrhizobium viridifuturi. The sequence continues at coordinate 28,872 of NZ_LGTB01000053.1, read as the reverse complement.
CGTGTGACCGACGGTCACCGCTTCGGCAGCCGCGAGGAACTGCTGGCGGCGCAGGCCGAGGAGCCCTCGACGCTGGTGCTCTGGCATGTGCTCGACATCGAGAACAACGCGCATCATCGCGATCTGCTCGACATGGCGGTGCTGTATCCGGGCGGTGCGATTGCCTCCGACGCGATGCCGTGGACACTGTCGGATGGCCGGCCCTACACTGGCGACGCCTGGCCGCTGCCGGACGACGCCACTTCGCATCCGCGCTCGGCCGGCTGCTTCACGCGTTTCATCCGCGAGTGGGTGCGCGAGCGCAAGAAGGTGTCGCTGCTCGAGGGTATCCGCAAATGCGCGCTGATCCCGGCCGAGATCCTGTCGGCGAGCACGCCGGCGATGCGTGCCAAAGGTAGATTGCAGGCGGGCGCCGATGCCGATGTCGTCGTGTTCGACTACGAGACGCTGAGCGATCGCGCGACCTTCTCGGCGATGAACCGTCCGGCGGAAGGCGTGCGGCACCTCGTGGTCAGCGGCCAGCCGCTGATCAATGACGGCGTGCTCGATGTCGCGGCGCGGCCCGGCCGGCCGGTGCGCCGGCCCGTCATCGGGGGCTGACGTGCCGGTCCCGATCCTGCTGGTCGCGGGCTTCCTCGGGGCGGGCAAGACCACGGTCGTCAACCATCTGCTGGCGCATGCGCAAGGCAAGCGCATCGCCGCCGTGGTCAACGATTTCGGTGCGATCAACATCGACGCGGAGTTGATCGCCGGCGCCAGTGATGGCGTGGTCAGTCTGAGCAACGGCTGCATCTGCTGCACGCTGGAGGGCGATCTGCTGCGCACGCTTGCAACCTTGTTGCGGCGTGATCCGCGTCCCGAGTTCATCGTGATCGAGACCAGCGGCATCGCCGATCCCGCGGACATCGTCCGTAACCTGATGGATCCGGTGATCTGGAAGGAGGCGCCGCTGGAGACGGTGCTCTGCGTCGTCGACGCGACGCAGCCGGTGGCGATGCTGGATGACGCGCTGCTGCGCTCGCAGTTGCGGGCGGCGGATGTGGTGGCGCTGAGCAAGGTGGATCTCGCCGATGCAGCCGCCTGCGCCGCGATCCGCGCCGCCGTGCGAACGGTGCGGCCGGCGGCGGTGATTGTCGATGCCTTGCATGGCGAGGTGCCAACGGAATTGCTGTTTCCGGCCGATCTCGATCATGTGCCGGCGCCGCGCGAGACCGCGCCGCGACGGCCAGCGGCTGATCGCTTCGAGACACTGAGCTGGACCTCGGAGCATCCGGTGCGGCTGCCGCGCCTGCAACTGGCGATCGGTAAACTGGCGCCGAAGCTGGCGCGGGCGAAGGGATTGTTCGAGACGGTCGAGCAGCCCGGGCGGCTGACGGTATTTCAACTCGCCGGCGGACGCGCGACGCTGGCTGCCGGCGGCGTACCGGCTCCCGGCGTGCCGCGTACGCGAATCGTATTCATCGCCGAGATGGGTGCGCTCTCGCGCGCCGAGATTGATGCGATCATGGAGCATTGCGTCGAGACTTAGTGAGGTAAGCCCGCACTCTTTGTGACGTCGCGGCCACGTACATCGGCAAAGCATGTGTGCGACAATCGCATCGAATTGACAGCTCTGCGTCCGCCACCTATCGTTTTTCTCGACGGTTCCCTTCGGGGATCAAAAGGGAATGCGGTGCGAGGGTAACCCCAATGCCGCAGCTGTCCCCGCAACTGTAAACGGCGAGCCTTTCGTCAATTTGCCACTGGGCCATCAGGCCCGGGAAGGCGTCGACAGGCGATGACCCGTGAGCCAGGAGACCTGCCGTCAGTCGTGGTCACACGCGAGCACATCGGGCGGGGGCGTCCTGGTGGGATCGGAGCACTGCCTTTTGGGCAATGCGCCAGTCCGCGTTCGCGGTGACGTGCCACGTTACCGCGAGTCGTTTCATGTCCTCGTCTCCCTCCGTTGCGCGCAACTGGCGCCTCGGTCTCGTCTGCTCCCTGCCATCGTTGCTGCTGCCGGCTGAGGCTTCGGCACAAACAGCTCCACCCACCACGCTCGATCCGATCGAAGTCGCCCCCTCGGCATCCGCAAAGCCCAAACCCGCTGCGCGAAGCAGCAACAGCGCGGCGGCGCCGCGACGCGCCAGATCGGCGACGGTCGCCGCAGCCGGCGGCGCGCCGCGTGCCGCAGCGTCAGGCGCATCAGGGCCGGCATCACCGACACTCAATGCAACGACGCAGGCCGGCACCGGCAGCCGCCTCAATCTGACGCCGCTGCAGACGCCGGCCAGCGTCGAGATCATCACGGCGCAGACCATCGCCGAACGCGGCCAGCACAATGTGCTCGATGCCGTCACCCAGAATGCGGCCGGCTTCATCGCAACGCCGGCGCCCGGCAATGGCGGTCTGTCGTTCAGCACCCGCGGTTTTGCCGGCAGCAACTCGGTGATGACGCTGTACGACGGCACGCGCTTCTATATCGGCTCCGGCACGCTGACGTTCCCTTACGACACCTGGTCGACGCAGCGCATCGAGGTGCTGCGCGGCCCGGCCTCGGTGCTGTACGGCGAAGGTGCGATCGGCGGCGTCATCAACGTGATCCCGAAGAAGCCGTTAGCCACGCCGTACAACGAGGCCGAGGTCTCGCTCGACAGCAACATGACGCGGCGGCTGTCGGTGGATAGCACCGGTCCGATCAATCCCAATGTGTCGTACCGCATCAACGCCACCGGCAACATGTCGGACGGCTGGGTCGATCGGGACAAGACCTCGAATGCAGTGGTCTCCGCGGCCGTGCGCGTGCAGGCGTCGGACAATCTCGCCTTTACGCTGTCCGAGGACTATGGCGATCGCAGCCCGTCGCGCTACTTCGGCACGCCACTGATCAACGGCGCGATCCAGGACGCGCTGCGCTTCAAGAGCTACAACGCATCCGACAGCGCGATCCGCTACCAGGACAGCTGGACCCAGTTCAAGACCGAGTGGGACGTCGCCGACGGCATCAAGGTCAACAACACGCTCTACTATCTGACCAGCGAGCGGCACTGGCGCGACATCGAAAACTACACCTTCAATCCGAAGACCCAGCTGATCGATCGCTCCAGCTATATCGAGATCTTCCACGACCAGAAGCAGCTCGGCAACCGGATGGATACGACCTTCAGCGGTCACGTGTTCGGCCTTGCGAACCAGTTCGTTGCCGGGTTCGACGTCAACCGGATCGATTTCACCCACACCAACAACTCGCCCTATGGCGGCGCGTCGTCGGTCAACCCTTACGTGTCCGATCCAGGGTCGTTCGTCGCGACGACCACGGCGACCACGCCGGGCTTCAACGCGATCGTCAATCAATACGCGCTGTTCGCAGAGGATCGGCTGTCGCTGACCGATCAATTGTCTGTTGTCACCGGCGTCAGGTACGATCGTCCGGAGGTCGATCGCACCGATTACAAGACGCCGTCAAACAGCTTTGAGACCACGCTGTCGGGAACGAGCTGGCGCACCGGCCTCGTTTACGAGCCGATCAAGAACCTCGCGTTCTATGGTCAGTACGCGGTCGGCGTCGATCCGGTCAGCAATCTGATCTCACTGTCGACCTCGCAGAAGACCTTCCAGCTCGCGACCGGCAAGCAGACCGAGATCGGGGTCAAGCAGTCGTTCTGGGGCGGCCGCGGCGAGTGGACGCTGGCGGGCTACGATATCGTCAAGACCGGGCTGACAATTCCTGATCCGGCCAATCCCGGCACCGGCCTGGCGCTGCAGATCGGCCAGCAATCTTCCCGCGGGGTCGAGGCGTCGGTCGGGCTTGCGCTGGATTACGGTTGGCGCATCGACGCCAATCTGGCGCTGTTGCGCGCCCGATATGACAACAACAGCCAGGTGGTCGGCGGCAAGATCGTCAGCTACAGCGGCAATGTTCCGGTCAACGTGCCGCAGCAGGTCTCGAACGTCTGGCTGACCTGGGATTTCGCACCGAACTGGTCTGCCTATGGCGGCGTGCAGATCGTCGGCGCGATGTACTCCGATCTCGCCAACACCCAGTTGCGGCCGGGCTACAATGTGGTCAATGGCGGCATCAAGTGGAAGCCGGATGATCGCACCACGGTCGCGTTCCGGGTCTACAATCTGTTCGACAAGGTCTACGCGGTGACCTCGAACGGCACGGGGCAGTGGCTGCTCGGTATGCCGCGCACCGCGGAACTTTCCCTCAACGTGAAGTTTTGACGATGCGCAAGGCTCTGATCCGGCGAGCGCGGCGATGGCTCTATGTCGTCCATCGCTGGATCGGCATCGCGACGTGCCTCCTGTTCGCGATGTGGTTCATCTCCGGCCTCGTCATGATGTACGTGGCGTTTCCGCGCCTCACCGACGGCGAGCGCCTCGCTGCGCTCCCGGTCCTTCTCTGGAACAAGGTGCAGATCTCACCGGATCGCGCGATGGCGATTGCGGGCGCGGAGCTTTATCCGCGCGACCTGCGCCTCGCGATGATGGATGATACGCCGGTCTATCGCGTGATCGGCTGGAACGGCGCCGCCGTCACCATTTCGGCGATCGATGGCCGCATCATCGACGGCATCACGGCCGATCAGGCGCTCGCCGTCGCCCGCCATCATTCGCACGCGGTGCAGCCGCAGCTGCTCGACACCGTGACGCGCGATCAATGGTCGGTCACCGCGCGGTTCGATCCGCTGCGGCCGCTCTATCTGATCGGCCTCGGTGATGCCGACGGCACCGAACTCTATCTCTCCTCGCGCAGCGGCGAGATCGCGCTCGACACCACGCGGCGGGAACGGGTCTGGAACTGGCTCGGCTCGATCCCGCACTGGATCTATCCGACGGTGCTGCGCAAGGACGGGCCGTTGTGGCGGGATGTGGTGCTGTGGATCTCGGGCGTGTGTCTGGTGGTTGCCGTCACCGGCTTCTGGATCGGCATCCTCCGCCTGCGGCTGACGCGCCGTTACGCTGATGGCGCCGTCTCGCCCTATCGCGGCTGGATGGCCTGGCATCATATCGCCGGCCTCGTCGGCGGCATCTTCGTCCTCACCTGGATGTTCAGCGGCTGGCTGTCGCTCAATCCCGGCGGCGCGTTCGCCGGGCGCGGCCTCACGTGCGAGATCGCGGTCGGTTACAGCGGCCACGATACGCCCGATATCGTCGCGCGCTTGCAGTCGCCGCCGATACCGGCGGTGGAGGCACGCTTCGTCTGGATCGGCGGACGCGCTCTGATGCTGCTCGACGACGGCAACGGCCGTCGCAGCCTCGCCGATCCCGCGACCGGCGCGCCCGCGGCTCTCTCGCGTGACGAGATCATCGGGGCGGCCCGACGCGCGATGCCGGGCGCTGCGATGACATCGGCGCATCAGCTCGATGAGCCGGATGCCTATTGGTACACGCTGCACCATCAGCGCGAGCTTCCGGTGCTGCGGATCGGCTTCGATGATCCGGCCCACACCTGGTTGCACATCTCTCCGGCCACCGCCGAGATCCTCGACCGCAGCGATGACAGCCGCCGATCCTATCGCTGGCTGTTCAACGCGCTGCATAGCCTCGACGTCCCGTTGCTGCTGCGCATCTGGCCGGCGCGCGACGTCGTGGTGTGGCTGCTGTCCGTGGTCGGCACGGTCGTCTCGATCAGCGGTATCGTGATCGGATGGCGCCGGCTGCGGCGGAAGATGCGGCCGGAGCAGAAGCGCAAGCGTCGTGAGAAGCAGACCTATAACGAGAACAGCGCCTTCCAGGTCATCGGGCTCGGCGATGCGGCGGGCTCGTCCGGCAGGTGACGGCAGGGAGCGGGATCGCAGGCGGGAGGAGCGACAGCGCGATGCAAATCTCGCTGTCGCAGCAGCGCAACGGCTCGCGCGCAGTGCGGGCTTGCGATCGGTGATTACTTGACCGTCAGGTGCACGTCCGGCGCCGGCCGGTCCGGGACCCATTCCAATGCAAACCGCTGGCCGGCAATGATCTCATAGGTCGAGAGCTTCGATGCGACGGCGTCGCGGAACCTGAGATAGACGTCACGCTGCCGCCCACCGGTGCGGGCCGCTGCGAGATTGAGCCATTTGTAGGCCAGCACAAAATCGGTCGGGACGCCGTGGCCCTTGTCGTAGATCAGGCCGAGCTGGGCTTGCGCGAACGGGTCCCCCTGCACGGCGCCGCGATAATAGAGATCGGCGGCAGCGGCGTAGGCCTGCGGTACGCCGAAGCCGTGCTCATACATGAAGCCGAGCATGCCGAGCGCTCTCGGGTTGCCGCGCTCGGCAGCCGGCGCAAGCTCCTGAGCGGCCCTGACATAATCGCCGCGATGGAAGGCGGCTGCGCCGCGCGCGACGCCGTCGGCGCTCGCGGCTGACGCGGTCACCGCCCAAAGCGCGACAGCAAGCGAGGCGCAGAGCGACTTGCGCGATGTGAAAAGGCTGCGTGCGCGCATGCCCGGCTCAGTGATAGCTGGTGGTGATCGGCGCATTGGTCGTTGTCGTGGCGATGCTGCCGCGCAGCTTCGATCGCAGCTCTTCGGCCACGGTCTGGGCGTCGGAACCGTTGCGGATGATCTGCGGGCGGATGAAGATGATCAGCTCGGTGCGCTGGGTGCCATTGCTCTGATGCCCGAAGGCATCGCCGAGACCGGGGATCTGGTCAAGCACCGGAAGCGCGTTGCGGGCGCCGCTCTGCTGTTCGCTGATCAGGCCCGCCAGCAGCACGGTCTGGCCGTTGGCGACCGAAATCTGGCTCTTGACCCGCCGCTCAGACACGGTCGGCGTCAGGTTTACCGTGCTGCTCTGCGGAACGTTGCTGATCTCCTGCTCGATATCGAGTCGCACCGTGCCGTTGACGCTGACACGCGGCGAGACCTTCAGGATGATGCCGGTGTTGCGATAGTCGATGGTGTTGACCACCGTGTTGCTGGTGGTCAGCACCGTGGCGCTGCCGGTCGACACCGGGACGACGTCGCCGACCTGCAAGGTCGCGACCTGGTTGTTGATCACGACCAGCGATGGATTGGAGAGCACCTTGACGCTGGTGACGGCATGCAACGCATCCAGGATGAGGCTCGGCTGCGTCTCGGACCCGACCAGGAAGTTGAAGCCCGGGAAGGCCCGGTTGATGAAGGCGTTGGTGACCGAGCCGGCGACGGTGGCGACGCCGGTGGTTGCGTCCGTGGTGGTCGCGGGCGCCGTGGTGGCCTGGGTGCCCGTGAACGAGCCCATGTTCGGCTTCAGGCCCAGGCTCCGGCTGGTGAGATAGGTCTGCACGCCATAGGACAGGGTGTTGTTGAGCGTGACCTCGGCGATCGTCGCGTCGATCGCGACCTGGAGCTGCGGCTCGTCGATCTGCACCAGCGTCGCCTCGATGATGCGATAGTTGGCCTGGTCGGCATAGATCAGGAGATTGTTGTTCACGACATCGGGCGTGATCCGCACGTCCTGCATGACGGGCTGGCCGTTGCCGGAGCCCGACGCGCCGCGCCCGGCATCCAGCGCGGCATTGTTACCCTGGCCTTGATTGTTGGGATTGTTCGCTTGCCCGCCGGCGCCAAATCCTTGGCCGAGGCCCTGGCCCGTCCCCGAGGTGCCGCGCGACGCGAAGCCGTTCATACCCGAATTCGCGCCGTTGTTGTTGTTGAGCGACAGGCGGTCGGCGACGCTCGACGTCGACGAGGTGCCGGAGCCGGGCGCGAGCTGGCTGTCGGCGCTGTCGAGCAAATTGCCGGAGGAACCGCCGAGGAACATGTCGGTCAGAACCCGCGCGATCTGGCGCGCATCGCCGTATTTGACGCGGTAGACATGGACCGAGGTGCGTGCGGTGTCGTTGCGATCGAGGCGCTTGATCCAGGTCGCAGCCGTGTGCAGCATCTCCGGCTTCTTGGTCACCACCAGCACCGCGTTGAGGCGCTGGATCGGCATGAACTTGATGACGTTCTGGCTGAGGCCGTTCTCGCCGGAATCGACGATCTTCTCCAACTCGGCAATGACCGGGGCGGGCGACCCGCTCGAGATCGGGAAGATGCCGACGGACTGGCCGCGCATCCAGTCGACGTCGAAGCTGAGCACGGTGTCGACGGCGGTGCGGCGCTCGGCGCCGGTGCCCTGGATCAGCAGCAGGTTGCGCGACGTGTCGGCACGAACCGAGCCGGCCCGGGTGGCGAAGCTGTCGGTCAGCTTCAGCAGTGTCTGGGCCGACACATATTGCAACGGGACCACCGAGATGCCGAAGCCGGCTCGGGATTGGCTGCCGCGGCATCGACGCGGCCGCCGCCGACGGCGTCGCCGAGCGGCGTCAGGCGGTAGCCCGACGTATCCTTGAGCAGCACGACGCCGCTCAGGCGGAGCGCGTTTTCAAGCACGAAGACCATGTCGGATTTCGGCACCGGTCGAACCGACACCAGGCTCACCGTGCCCTGCACCCTCGGGTCGATGGTGTAACCGACATGCAGGATGTCGCCGAGCACGACCTTGGCGACGGTCGCCACCGGCGTGCTCTCGAAGTTCAGGTCGAAGCCGTTGCCGTTCGAGGCCGGCTGCGGCCGCGCATCCGCAAGCGCCGTCACTTCGCTTCCGTCATACATCGCCGCGCGCACGCTGCCGCCCTGGCTGCCGCTCGTGGCCGCCAGCGCGTTCGCCGGCGCCGGCTGGCGCTGCGTCAGATCCAGCGAGCGCACCTTGTCGGTGACGTCGAGCTGGGACGCGTCGACGCTCTCGCCGACCGTTGCGGAATTGCAGGACGCCAGCAAACCCAATGACGTCAAGGCAAAAATGGCTGCGAGGCCGCCACGGATCGTCGGGCAGCGGCCCACTGTGCCTACGCGTTGCATGAAGGCCCTTCGGTCTGACTAACTGAGATTTCGATTGCTTGCGACGATCGGTCCTACCCCGGGAGGACTCTTAGCGATCGAACATGACAGAAATAAATTGGTTACATGATTGTCGTTCGCGACCTGCCCAGCGCATCGCACCAAATCTGTGCAGTCGATGCCCCGCCGTGTCCGCGAAGCCACGTCAAGGCTTCTTGAGCGCGGCGAACGATGTGACTTCGCACAGCTGTCACACTTCGGATCGATAACCGCAGAATTGCCGGGAGCCGAACGCGACCGCACGCAGCGGCCTTGGCACGAACTGATCCGGGATAGTGTGGCGGGATATCGAGAATGGCCAACGACCTGTCCGTTCGGTTCGTGGATTATCTCCGTCAGAACAATTACCTGACGCCGACCGACGGAGCGTCCGACCGGACCGGGCCGGGCGCCGACGTCAGGCAATTGAAACTGTGGGAGATCACAAGTCTCTCACCGACCGAGTTCGCCGACGAAGCCGCGCGCTTCTTTGCGCTTGGCCGCCTGACGCTCCAGGATATGACCTCGGCCGAACCGCTGGTTGGCTCGTTCTCGCCGCGGTTCCTGCGCGAGACCATGGTCTATCCGTGCCGTGCGGTCGATGGTGGCACCGTGCTCGCGGTGGTCGACCCGACCGACCAGGCGACGCTGCGCGCGGCGCAGATCGTGCTCGGCGCCGACATCAATGTGAAGGTGGCCTCGTCGGAGGACGTCGCCATCGCGCTGAACAACGCCTCCAGCGCCGAGGAGGCTGAGACCGCCGATACAACGGCGGCGCTGCCCCGGGAAGACGACATCGAGAGCCTGCGCGATCTTGCCAGCGGCGCCCCGGTGGTGCGCGCGGTCAACGATCTGATCGAGAAGGCGGTCGAGCTTCGCGCCAGCGACATCCATATCGAGCCGTTCTCCGCCGGACTCATGGTCCGCTTGCGCATCGATGGTCTGCTACGGCCGGTTGCGGCGCTCTCGGGCGTGCTGCCGCAGGCGGTGGTCTCCCGCATCAAGATCATCGCCAATCTCAATATCGCCGAGCGGCGCCTGCCGCAGGACGGTGCGGCGCGGCTGCGAGCCGGGCGTACCGACATCGATATCCGCGTCGCGATCATGCCAACGCAGCACGGCGAATCCGCCGTCATCCGCATCCTGCCCAAGGATCGCGGTCTGTTGGTGGTCGAAAAGCTCGGCTTCTCGGAGCCCGACGAGATCAAGCTGCGGCGGCTCCTGAAGCTGCCGCACGGCATGATCGTGATCACCGGGCCGACCGGCAGCGGCAAGACCACGACCTTGGCGACGATCCTGTCGATCCTCAATGAGCCGAGCCGCAAGATCCTCACGATCGAAGATCCGGTCGAATACGAGCTTCCCGGCGTCAACCAGTCCCAGATCAAGCCGGCGATCGGCCTGACCTTCGCCACCGCGCTGCGCTCCTTCGTTCGCCAGGACCCTGACGTGATCATGGTCGGTGAAATCCGCGACACGGAGACCGCCCACGTCGCGGTGCATGCGGCGCTGACCGGGCATCTGGTGCTGACGACGCTGCACACCGAGACCGCGGCGGCCGCGGTGCCGCGGCTGCTCGACCTCGGGGTCGAAGGCTATCTGCTGCGTTCGGTGCTGCGCGGCGTGATCGCGCAGCGGCTGGTCCGGCAATTGTGCGAGCGCTGCAAGGCGGCGCGGCCGCTGGCATCGGCCGATTTCACCGAGGATCCGCGGCTCGCCGCGCTCGGCTTTAAGGCCGACGAGATCATTCAGGAGCCATGCGGCTGCGAACGCTGCGGCGGCACCGGCTATCGCGGCCGCCTCGGCGTGTTCGAACTGCTCGAACTGTCCAATGAACTGCGTGAACTGATCGGAGAGCGAACCGACGGGCTGAAGATCGATACGATGGCGATCCGCGCGGGCATGACCACGATGCTCGATGACGGGGTCGCCAAATGCCGCGCCGGATTGACCTCGCCCGCCGAGATCCTCCGCGTTGCAACGGTGCGGTGACGCCGTGCCGAACTATCGCTATCGCGCTCTGACCCAGGCTGGCGAGATCGTGAACGGCACGATCTCGGCGCCGACCGCGGCCGAGGTGGCGCGACGGATCGAATATCTCAAGCTGCTGCCGATCGAGACCACCGAGGACAAGCGCGCATCAAGCGCCGGCGGCGGCCGTAGCCTGTTCGGCGGGCCGAGTGCCGCCGAGGTCACCACATTCACGCGCGACCTTGCGCTGCTGCTGAAAGCCGGCGCGCGTCTCGACGATGCGCTGGAGCTCCTGTCCGGCGATGCCGATGTCGGGCGGATGCGCCCGGTGGTCGCCAAGATCCGCGCAGCGCTGCTTACCGGCGAGAGCTTCGCCGATGCAGTCGCCGACCATCCGACCTTGTTCCAGCCGATGTACATCGCGCTGGTGCGGGTCGGCGAAATCTCCGGCACGCTCGATTCCGTGCTGGAGATGCTGGGCACCGAGCGCGCGCGGTCCGAGCAGATGCGGCGCAAGCTGACCGACGCCATGCAGTATCCGGCCTTCGTGCTGGTTGCGGCATCCGGCGTGATGCTGTTCTTCCTGCTGTTCGTGCTGCCGCAGTTCTCGACCGTGCTCGGTGATTTCGGCGGCAATTCGGACACGGCGCTCGCCAGCTTCATCGCGCTGTCGGATTTCCTGCGCGCCAACGCCACAGCGGCAAGCCTGATCAGCGCGGCGACGATTGCGCTCGCATGGTGGCTGCTGCGACAGGCGCGGGTGCGCGCTGCGCTGGTCAACGGCATTTCGCGGGTGCCGGGCATCAGCAGCGCGTTCCAGTTCTATCGCGCCAGCCTGTTCTGCCGCAATCTGGGCGTCCTGCTCGGCAGCGGCGTCAACCTCACGGCCGCGCTGCGCATCCTCGTCGACATCATGGCAGTGACCGGGAGCGAGGCGAACTGGACCGCCGCCGCGGACCGCGTCCGCCATGGCGGCAAATTGTCCGAAGCACTCGCGGTGGCGGACAGCCTGCCGCCGATGGCGGTGCGCATGCTGCGGCTCGGCGAAGAGACCGGGCAGCTGCCGGCGCTGGCCGGGCGGGTGGCGGAATTCTACGAAGCTAAATTGCAGCGCAGCCTGGATCGTGTCGTCGGCATCGTCGGTCCGCTGGCGATCATCACGATCAGCACCGTCGTCGGCGGGCTGATCGTCTCGGTCATGACGGCGCTGCTCTCGGTCACGCAGCTAGTCGGTTAAAGCAGAGGTCATCGGTCATGATATCGCGCAACAGCATCATCGAAGCATTATCCATGCGAGCGGGACGCGGTCGCGTGCGGCCGCAAACGCCGAGGCGTTCGGGCGAGGCGGGTTTCACCCTGGTCGAAATGCTGGTGGTGATCGCGATCATCGGCCTCATCATGGGGCTGATCGGACCGCGCGTGCTCAACTATCTCAGCGAGTCCAAGGTCAAGACCGCGCGCATCCAGCTGCAGAGCTTCTCCAGCGCGCTCGATTTGTTCTATCTCGACGCCGGGCGCTTCCCGTCTACGGCGGAGGGGCTCGCCGCGCTGGTGCGGCGCACGCCCGGGGTCGCGGCCTGGAACGGCCCGTATCTGAAGGGTGGCAACGTGCCGAACGATCCCTGGAATCACCCCTATCTCTATCGCTCGCCCGGCGAGCACGGGCCTTACGACATCGTCTCCTACGGGTCTGACGGCCAGGAAGGCGGCAGCGGTGCCTCGGCCGATATCTCGCTCGAGAAGACCACGGCCGCCAACAACGACCAGTAAGGATGCATGGCAAGCATGAATGACGCGGCGCAGCGCGGCTTCACCCTGCTCGAGATGGTGTGCGTGCTCGCCATCATCGCGCTGCTGGCGGCCGTGCTGCTTCCGTTCATTCCGCACCAGACGTCGCGGTCGCGCTTGCAGGCCTATGCGCTGCAGACCGCGACGCTGCTTAAGGCCGACCGGAACGCCGCCATCGAGCGTAGCACCAGCGTTGCGACGCTGGTCGATGCGCCGAGCCGCGTGATCCATTCAGGGTCGTCGCGCATGACGGTGCGGATCCCCGATGACGTGCGGTTCGATGCGGTGCTGCCGCAGAGCTGCCAGCGCCGCGCGGCACTGTCGACCATCCGTTTCTTCGCCAATGGCGGTTCCTGCGGCGGCTCCATCGCGCTGACGCGGCTCGATACGGGATATGAGGTCCGCGTCAACTGGCTCACCGGAAGGGTTGAAATCGTTGCCCGCGACGTCGCCGCCAACTGACCGCAGTGAGGCGGGGTTCACCATCATCGAGGTGCTGGTGGCGCTGGCGCTGGTGGCTGTCTCGATCGTTGCGATCGGCGCCGTGATGGGCGTCAAGACGCGCGGCGTCCGGGCGATGGAGCAACACGTGGCGCTGATGCAGGCGGTGCGGACATTGATGACGGTCGGCATTCCGCCGCGCGCCGAATTGCAGTCGGGTACGACGACCGGACAGGCGGAGGGCTATAGCTGGACCATCGAGGTCAGTCCGCTCGGTGGCAACTGGACGGTGCCCGAAGGCAATGTGCCCTGGGCTCCGGAGCTGGTGCGGATTCGCGTCAAATCTCCAGGCGGTGCGCTGTCCGACATTCGCACCGTGCGCCTGATGCCGAGGTCTGCGGAATGATCCGGGCAAGGACAGCACAGCGAACCAATGAGCGCGGCTTCACGCTGATCGAGATGATCGTCGCGCTGGCGTTGATGGGGCTGTTGCTGTCGGCGCTCGCCGGCATCACCGGGGAATGGCTGCCGAGCTGGAACAGGGGGCTCGATCGGATCCAGCGCAGCGAACTGATCGGGATCGCGCTGGAACGGATCGGCGCCGATCTTGCCGCGGCCGAGTTCGTTGCGGCCAACCGCGATACCCACAAGCCGCTGTTCGACGGATCGGAACTGTCAGTGACCTTCGTGCGCACCTCGCTGGGGCCGAATGCCGGCCCGGGGCTCGACGTGGTGCACCTTGGCGAGGTCAGGGATCGCGGCGAGTTCGTCACGGTCCGTTCGCAGGCGCGATTCACGCCCCTCGCCGACGGGGTGTCGCTGTCGGAGCAGGTGCATCTCGGCAGCCCCGTGGTGCTGCTGCGTGCGCCGTATCGGCTGTCCTTCGCCTATGCCGGTGTCGACCGGGCCTGGAAGAACGCGTGGAAGGATGCCGAGCGGCTGCCGGCGATGATCCGGCTGACCGTGCGTGACGCGGTGAGCCAGCGCGTGTTGTCGGTTTCGACCATCGCGCCGGTCCATGTCCAGATCCCGAGCGATTGCACCAAGCCGGACGGCAATTGCGGCGACAAGGGCAGTTCCAATGTTCCGACCGATCAGGGGAAGACCTGATGGGTGCGCCCGGCAATAGCGGCCGATCGCCGGCTGACCGCGGCTTCGTCATCGTTGCGGTGCTCTGGATCCTGCTGGCGCTGTCGTCGCTGGCGGTCATCTTCTCGGCCTATCTTGCCGCGTCGGCGCGGGCGCTGGCGGCGAGCGACGTCTCGTTGCAGACGGAGGCGCTGGTCTCGGCCGGGCTCGAGCTCACCGCCTATCAGCTGACGCTGACGGATGAGAAGACGCGGCCGCAGCACGGCGCGTTTCAGTTCGGGCTGGACGATGCCAGCGTTGGTGTCAGCTTCACGTCGGAGGCCGGCCGTGTTGACCTGAACTACGCGTCGAAGGAGATGCTGGCCGGCCTCTTCGTCGTGCTCGGCGCTCAGAAGGACGCCGCCTCGGAATATGCCGACCGCATCGTCGGCTGGCGGACCCGGCCGACGCCGGGCAGCGAGAACGTGGAGGCCGCGCGCTACAACGCGCTGGGCTATTCGCCAAGCAGGGGCTGTTCACCCATGTCAACGAGCTGGCGCTGGTCGCCGGCATCCCCGAGGCCTTTGTCGACCGCGTGCTGCCGTTCGTGACGGTGTTCAACGGCAGTCCGGATGTCGATCCGAAGATCGCCGCGCCGGAAGTCGCGCTGGCGGTGGATAAGGCATCGGGGAAGCAACAGGATAGTTTCGGCTCGAGCACGCTCGGCTCGAATGCTCCGTCGCCGAACGGCATCGCCGCGGGAGCGCAGGCCCAGAACCCGCAGGGTGCGGCGTCGACGGCGCAGAGCCCTTGCTACCGGATCGCGATATCGATCCGATTCCGCAACGGTCACCGCACCACGTCTGAAGCGGTGATCGCGCTCGGCGACAAGGCCGAGCCCTATCGTGTGTTGTCCTGGCAGAACGATCTTGAACCGAGAGGCCCGGTTATGTTGCGCGGGAGAGGGTGATGGCAATGCTTGCCGAAGCACGGCAATGGTTCGAGCAATGGATCGGCGCGGTCGCGACGGCCGTTGACGGCGTCGCGGGCAGGTTCGTGCGCCGGCGCAGCGTCGAGCTCGACGAGAATGGCGACGGCACCTTCACCGCCCGCCTGGCGGCGGCCAAGGACGGCTCGCCCGCAGCTCCGGTTTCGTTCCGGCTCGATCATGATGTACCGCAACCTGCGCTGCCGGCGGAGTGGAAGACGGCCTTCGACGGCAGCCGCATCGAGGTGCGTTTGCGTTCGGATCACATCGTCAGCCGTGTGCTCGATTTCCCGAGCCAGGCAAGCGACTTTCTCGACGGCATGATCCGTGCGCAGGTCGACCGGTTGACGCCATGGTCCGCCGCCGATGCGGTGTTCGGCTGGGGTTCGCCGCAGCCGATCGCCAACGACCGCATCGAAGTCGCGTTCGGTGCGACCGCGGCGGCCAAGGTCGATCCGGTGGTCCGGATGGCCAGGATGCTCGGCGCCGCCTCCATTGCGGTCTCGGCGCCGGCAGTCGGCAGCGATGGCACGCCGCAGCAGGTGACGCTGCTCGACCGATCGCTGCGCGGCCTTGCCGGGCCTGCGGTTCCACGGCTGCTGCGCATCGCCCTGGTCTCGACGGCCGCCGCGGCCGCGGTCTGCATGCTGCTCAACATCTATGTCGGCGGATGGCTGCAATCCGAGCAGGAGGATCTGCAACATCGGATTTCGCAGCGCCGCGCCGCGCTGCGCCTCGATGCCAACGGCAATACGTCCGGCCTCGGCCTCTTGGCCAAGCGCAAGCAGACGACGCCGTCGAGCGTCATGGTCCTGGAAGCGATCTCGCGCGTGCTGCCGGACACGACCTATGTGACGGAGCTCCGTATCGAGGGCAACAAGGTGCAGGTGGTGGGATTGACCCAGGATGCGCCATCCTTGATCCGGCTGCTGGAGCAGTCGCCGCAATTCACCCGCGCGACGTTCTTCGCGCCGACAACCCGCGCGGCGAATGAATCGGCGGAGCGGTTCCACGTCGAAGCCAACATATCAGCCTATTTTGGGTCCGGCTCATGAGCGTAGCATCCCGATCGCTGACCGCGGTCAGCACCTCACCCCTCGTCGCCACCGCGAGCTATCTCGGTCTCGTCGTGCTGTTGCTCTTCGTCGTCATCTCGTCGCTCTCGGATCTCATCGGCCTGCGCAGCGATGTTGCGGCATCGGCCGGAATGCTGGAGCAATTGGAGGGACGATCCAGGGCGAAGACCGCGCCCGGCGAGGCCGCCATGCCGACCGGTTCCGCCTATCTCGAGGGGGCGACGGTCACGGTTGCTGGCGCCACCTTGCTGCAACGGGTGTCGGGTGCGGTGATCAAGGCCGGCGGCAACGTGCTGTCGACGCAGCTCGACGTTCCCAACGCACCGGCCAAGGCCGGCTTCATCAGCATGGTGGCAAGCAGCGAGATCGAGCAGGCGCAATTGCAGCAGGTGCTCTACGATCTTGAAGCCGGCATGCCGTTCCTGTTCATCGACCAGTTGGTGGTGCAACCGGTTGCCGACGAAGCCGCCAAGGGCAGCGATCCCGGCAAGTTGCGCGTGCTGCTCGGCGTGTCCGGACAATGGCGAGGAGCCAAATGATGCGACGCCATGCTGCGATCATCGTGCTGCTCGCGATGTCGGCTCAAGCCGCGCCGGCCGCCGTGCCGGACCGGTCCGGCGATGCGCTGGATGCCGGGTTGCTCGACGAGACCCGTCTGGGGGGGCCGGTGCTGAGCTCGCCGCCGGCCTCCGAACCGGTGACGTCGGTCCGGGTGGCCCCGTCGCCTGCGCCGACGCCGCGGCCGCTCAGCGCAAATCCGCTGTGGGGCATTCCGCTCACGACGCTGTCCAATACCCGCGACCGCCCGGTGTTCTCGCCGTCGCGGCGGCCTCCGCCTGCCGTGGTTGCGGAACCGGAGGTCAGCAAGCCTGTGCCGCCACCGCCGCGCAAGGTCGCGACCGAGCCGCCGCCGCTGTCGCTGGTCGGCACGATCTCGGGAGATGACGAAAGCTTCGGAATCTTTCTCGATCAATCGAACAAGACCGCGCTGCGGCTGAAGATCGGCGACGATTTCCAGGGCTGGAAGCTGCGAACCATCAAAGCGCGCGAAGCCACGATGGAGAAGGACGAGCACGAGGCGGTGCTCACATTGCCTCAGCCTGGTGGTGATGAGAGCGGCGAGGCCCGCCTCGTTCCGGTCAGCACCGAGCGCAAGCCATTGGCCCTGCGACGTCAGATGTAAGGGGACGTCCCGCAGCAGCTAGTTCAGCGCAAGCCAGTTCTGAAGTGCCGGCGTCAGGAGAAGCCCGAGCGCAAGAAAAGGGCCGAACGGGATCGACGTCTGGCGCTTCATCGCGTGTCCCGCGAGTTGCAGGCCGCCGGCCACACCAAGTGCCACGAGCGCCGCGATCAGCAGCAGGGTTGGAACCCCCGACGCACCGACCCAGATCGACGCGGCGGCAAGAAACTTCACGTCGCCAAGCCCGAGGCCGTCCACGTGCCGCAGGGCGAAGTAGAGGCGCTGCAACAGCCAGAACACGACGCCGACGAGGCCGGCGATCGCCATCGCACTGAAGGCGGCTGTTGCACTGTCAGTGACAACGATGTTCGCAAGTCCGAGTGCTGCGATCGCAAGATTCAGCCAGTCGGGAATGATGCCGTGGCGAAGATCGATCAGCGCGACGGCGCAACACAGCACGCAAAGCGCGCTATAAGATGCAATGAAGTAAAGCGCTTCGTGATCGATCTGCATGGTAACGGGACAAGTGTGACGCGTAAGCACAATGTGTTGCAACAACTCGCGCGCATTGAACAGTGCATTTTCAATCGATCAGCAGCGCCGCATGATGCGTTTGCGGCATTGTGATCGTCATCGACGATGATGAAACAGAAAAGATGCGACAAAAAGTCTGCGCTGTCACAAATCCGCATAGGATACCGACAATAGTTCGCTCCGCTACGTGCCGCGAGCCCTTCGCGGCAGATGAGTGGGTTGACTATGTACAAGATGCGAGTGGCGGCGTGCCTGGCTTTGCTGGCCGCGTCGGCAGGCGTGCGCGCCGCGAATGCGGGCGCTCTCGAGGACGGCGCCGAGCGTTATCGGCCCTACTTGATCGAGGGCGTCGGCAGCGCGCTGGCGGGCGCGCGTGCGTTGCGCGAACGCGCCGCTGCTGCGGATCTGCCCGGTGCAAGGAAAGCCTGGTTGTCGGCGCGCGCCGGCTGGGAGCGCTCGGAGGTGTTCACCGCGGGCTTCGTGCCCGAGCTCGATGCGCAGATCGACGCCTGGCCGAACGCGGACAGCGGGTTTCATGCCATCGAGGCAAAACTGTTCGGCGCTGCCAGCACCGACGTCGCCACCGATGCGACCGGCCTCGTCGAGCACCTGAATGATCTTCACGGCAAGCTCAAGGACATCAAGCTGACGCCGCAGGGCCTGCTCGACGGCACGGTGCGGCTCGCCTACGAAGTCGGCGAGAGCAAGGCCGATGGCGGCGAGTCGCGCATCAGCGGCACTTCGCTGGACGACATGCGCAACAATATCGCCGGCATCGACTTCGCCTATCACACGATATTCTCCGCCGCGCTCAACACGGTGGACGGCAAGCTCGACGAGATGGTGACGAACCGCATCGAGCAGCTGCAGGCGATCGTTGCCACGCCCGACCTGCCTCACATCAATATCGCCGATCTGCGCCAGACCAGCGAGGAGCTGGTCGTCGCGCTGCAGAGCGCCTCGGCAAAGCTCGGGCTGCAACGCCCGACCCTGGAGGCGCAGGCGCGATGACATCGTTCCACCGGCGGCTGGCCGCGCTGCTTCCCGGCGTCATCGCCCTCGCGTTGCTCGGGCGTGCGGCAGCGTTTCCGGTCGACGGCGACAAGACCGTGCTGCCGGTCGCGACCGAGCTGAACGAGGATGCGCTCGACAAGCCGCGCGAGGTGTTCCAGTCCGAGCGGACCGGAGCCAAATCGTATCTGGTCAATCTCGGTGATCTCGCCTTCAATTCGCCGGGACTGCTAGGCGAGGTGGCGCGGCAGGCCGGCGTGAGCTGCGGCACCTGCCACGTCAATGGTGCGAACAACGCCAAATTCTTCATGCCGAAGATGTCGAGCCGGCCCGGCACCTTCGACACCACGGGCCCATTGTTCAATCCGAAGGCGAACAATCTGGCGTTCGATCCGGTGCGGATCCCGAGCCTGCGCGGCGCGCGCTATCTTGCGCCCTACGGCGCCGACGGCCGCTTCGCCTCGCTGCGCGATTTCGTCCACAATGTCATCACCAACGAGTTTGCCGGTCCCGAGCCGTCGCCGGCAACACTCGATGCGATCGTCGCCTATCTTCACGATATCGACTTCCTGCCCAATCCGAGTCTCGGTCCAGCCGGACGACTGGCCGGCAAGATCACCGACGCGGAGCGCCGCGGCGAGGCGCTGTTCGCAAAACCGTTCCCGCACGATGCTGCACTGAGCTGCGCGGGGTGCCATGTTCCGTCGTCCGGCTTTGTCGATCACCAGCAGCACGATGTCGGTTCAGGCGGACTGTTCAAGACGCCGACGCTGCGCAACGCCGACTTCAACGCGCCGTATTTCCACGACGGCCGCTTCGATAACTACAACCAGGTCGTCGATTATTTCGACCGGACCTTTCAGCTCGAGCTCTCGGCGCAGGACAAGGGCGACCTCGTCGCTTATCTCACGGCCGTCGGCGACGGCGTGCAGCCCTATGAACGCGACGGCGCCGGTGCGACGCTGAAGGAGATCAACGATTTCTCGACGGTGCTCGCGACGGCGATTCCCGCCGGTGACAAGGACATCGTCGGGCTGGCGGTCGATACGATCGGCCGCGAACTGCGCGAACTGACCGAGCAATATCCCGATCGCAAGAACACCAGCGTGTCGGGCGGCGAGCAGCAGCGTGTGCTTGCGCGCAACGGGCTCAAAGAGCTCGTGCTGACGTTGCGGCGCATCGAGATGGCGGTTGCCGCGGGCCGCAACGCGGATGCTGCAACCGAGTTCAGGAACTATCGCAACCTGATGGCCGCTGCTGTGCCTGCGCTGTTGGCCAGCGCCGAGCCGTGGTCGCTGTTCAATCAAGATGTGCACGACCAGCATTACGCTGCACTTCGCGAGGTGATGCGCTCCAGGCACATCGCGCATTGATCGGCTTTTATCGTAGCGGATTCGCGCAACGCGTCGTTGCGTGGACTGCTGCGTCGATTTTCGATCATCGATCGAAAGTCGATTAGTGGAGATGCGTCGTGCGGCGGCAGATGTCTCCACAGAAAATCTTTGAACGTTTCGAAATTTCTCGCGCGCTTTCACGTAAGCGAAAAGCATGCGTCATACTGTCGCACTAAGCAGGGCGTGTTGCTATCCGCAAACACCCTGAGGTCGACAATGAGTTTGAATTACAAAAAGCACTGGCGAACCAGCACCGCGCTCTGCATCGCGTCAACGGTGCTGGTCGCAACTGCCGCATATGCCGCTCACTATCCGGGCGGTCGCAGTGATTGGGACAAGCGTTCGCATCACAATCACCAGGCGCAAGAAGAGGGCGATCGTACGAAGCATGAGAACCATGGAGATCATGGTGGCAAGGATCACGGCGACAAGGGCAAGACGGCGTCGCCGATCAAGCACGTCATCATTCTGATCGGCGAGAACCGCGGCCTGGATCACACCTTCGGTGTGTACAAGCCGAAGGGCAAGGGGCAGACCATCTCCAACCTGTTGTCGAAGGGTATCGTCAACGAGGACGGAACGCCGGGACCGAACTTCGCGCTGGCGCAGCAGGCCTCGGTCGCGGGCCAGCCGCTGTACTACATCGGTGCGCCTGCCATCTCGAAGTCGCCCTACAACGCCACCAATCTGATGCCGCAGCCGAACACCAACGGCACGCCGACCGCGCAGAGCGACACGTCGCCTCCGTTCAAGACGATCACCGAAGCCAGTGTCGAAAAGGACATGGATCCGGCCGATCTCGACATCCTCACCACCGGCTTCAGCGGCCTGCCGACCGGTGTGCTGGATACCCGCGTGCCCGGCGCCGGCGGTCTGAACGGACCGTTCCCGCTGCAGGGTGAGCAGATCAGCGACGACGACTATACGGGCGACTCGACCCATCGCTTCTATCAGGATTGGCAGCAGGAAGACTGCAACGCCGCCAACGCCACCAAGAAGAACAATTCGGGATGCCTCAACGACCTGTTCCCGTTCGTGATGGCGACCTATTCGTCGTCGAACAAGAGCATGGCCAACTCGATGGGCTTCTACAATGCCCAGCAGGGTCAGGCCCCGGTCCTGAAGATGCTCGCCGACCGCTTCACCCTGAGCGACAATTTCCACCAGTCGTTCCACGGCGGCACCGGCGCGAACCACTTCATGCTCGGCACCGGCGACGCGGCGTTCTGGAGCGACGGCAAGGGCAATCCGGTGACGCCGCCGGCGAACCTGATCGCCAATCCGAATCCGGTCGCGGGTTCGGTCAATCGCTACACCGTCGACGGCAACTGGAGCAACTGCTCGGACGTGTTCCAGCCCGGCGTGAAGCCGATCGTCAACTATCTCAACAATCTGCCGTACGCGGCGGAGCCCAACTGCAAGCCCAACCACTACTACATGCTCAACAACGTCAATCCGGGCTACCTGCCGAACGGCGCGCTGTCGGGCGGCAACAACGTGCCGCCGTCGTCGGTTCGCACGATCGGCGATGCGCTGATGGAGAAGAACATCTCCTGGGCGTTCTATGGTGGCGCGTTCAACGACGCCGTGGCGCTCTCCAATGCCGCGGTTGCCGCCAATCCGTCGAACCCGAACCTCAGCGCCGCTGCGGTCGCCGATCCGGCGCACGCGCTCGGTGTTGCCTACTGCCAGATTTGCAATCCGTTCCAGTATGCGACCTCGATCATGGCCAACCCGGCCGTGCGTCAGGCCCACATGAAGGACACTGCCGATCTGATCACGGCGATCCAGAACAACACGCTGCCCGCGGTGTCGTTCGGCAAGCCGGACGGTCTGCTCGACGGTCACCCGCAGAGCTCGAAGGTTGACCTGTTCGAGGCCTATGTCCTGAACGTGCTCAACGCGCTGGAGAACAATCCGGAGCTGAAGGCTGATACCGCGATCTTCGTCACCTGGGATGAGGCCGGCGGCTACTGGGACTCCGGCTACCAGCAGTCGATCGACTTCTTCGGCGACGGACCGCGCATTCCGACCCTGATCCTCTCGCCCTATTCGACGGGCGGCAAGGTCAACCACAACTACGCCGACCACGCTTCGCTGCTGAAGTTCATCGAACGCAACTGGGGCCTCCAGCCGCTCACGAACCGCAGCCGCGACAACCTGCCGAACCCGAGCTACTCGAAGAACAACGAGTACGTCCCGACCAACAGCCCGGCGCTCTCTGACTTGTTCGACGCGTTCGACTTCAGCAAGCCGGTGACGTTGTCCTACACCGAGTGATCGGGCCCTCGTCCACCACGAGGTCTTGAATCCATCCAAGGCCGGCGCCGATCGAACCATTGGTTCGGTCGGCGCCGTCATGTTCTGCCTGCCCATCAACTGGACGACCGGGGATCTGCGATGACGCGCGACGAAAACACATGCAAGGAGCGCAGGCGTGTGGCGGCTTGCCTGTCCGCGATCGCGATCCTGGCCGTCGCGCCGATGCCGGCGACGGCGCAGCAATTTGCAGCTGACCTCGTCGCGCGGAAGGACGATGCGGCAACCGCCATGGGAACGCTGCGGGTCTCGGGCCGAAAAGCGCGCATCGAGACCACCGCGCTGCCCGACGGCTTCTTCCTGCTCGATACGGCCGGCCCCGCCGCCTATTTCGTCCGGCCGGCCACGCACGTCTTCATGAATGCGATGCAATCGAGCCCGCTCACCCAGCAGTTCGTGCCGGTCGATCCCGACGATCCGTGCCGGCAATGGCTGGTGATGGCGCAGCTATCCGCGCCGGTCGATCTCGCGACGTGGCACTGCCAGCACGATGGACAGCAGGCCATCGCGGGGCGCAACACCGAAATCTATCGAATCGCCGCACCGTCCGGTCTGGGCTTCACCGGCTGGATCGACCGTGCGCGCAGCTTTCCGGTGCAGATCAAGACCGAAGACGGGACGGTGATATCAGCCGATCACATCCGGGACGAGCCCCAGCCGGCGCAAAGCTTCGAACTTCCCGCGGGTCTGCGCAAGTTCGACCCGCACGCGCTGATCCGCCGGATCCAGCAGAGCGACGTATGGGTCGAGCCGCCGGCCTCGCAGTGATGGGCCGTGCGCTACTGTGATTGCCCGCTGGTGACCGGCAGCATCCGGCCGAGTGCCGTGTAGTGGGCTTGATGCACGGTGCTGTTGAACAGCGACCACGGCTCGGCCTTTTTCAGGGCGACGGGGACGTCGAAATTCACCAGCTGGGCAAATCTGCGATACTCCGTCATCGCTTCGTCGATATGACCGGCCGCGACTTCGAGGTCGATGCGGCGCAGCGTGAGGACGAGTTCCTTCAGGATCGCGCGCGCCGCGAGCCGCTCGTCCTTGCCGCCGATCGAGGTGTTCCTGATGTCCGGGATGTGCTCGGTCAATTCGCGCAGTTCGGCGCCGACCCCGGTCACGGCGAGCGACACCGCCGCGGTATCGGCGGCCGGGATCGCGGCCTCAAGCACGCTTGAGAGCTCCAGCACTTCCTTCATCCGGAGCACGACGCCGTCCTTGTCGAACGGACGTTCGCCGTCGCCGACCGCATTCAGATAGGCCACGAGGTCCTGCACGTCCTGGGTCGACAGTTCGAGGTCGAACACGCGGTCGAAATGATCGACCACCTGCTCATAGCTGTCGTAGCGGCCGTCGTGGAAGTACGGCGCGTTGAAATTGGCGTTAAGCAGGGTAGGGGTCTTC
The DNA here is from genome assembly GCF_001238275.1 of Bradyrhizobium viridifuturi. Lineage (GTDB taxonomy): Bacteria > Pseudomonadota > Alphaproteobacteria > Rhizobiales > Xanthobacteraceae > Bradyrhizobium > Bradyrhizobium viridifuturi. The sequence continues at coordinate 4,898 of NZ_LGTB01000053.1, read as the reverse complement.
ACCAGCCCGCCCGATCCAACGTCGTGACGCACCTGGTCGTTGAAGGTTCCACCCGGAATGTGACAGCCGGCGCAGCTGAGCTCGGCCTGCTTCGGGAACGGCTTGAAGAACAGCGCCTCGCCACGGCGCTCGGCCACGCTTGCCTGCGCACCGAGCCTGCCGCCGGGCGCGATCTTCGGATTGGGGAGGAAGTCGATGTCGTTGATATAGGCGACGAGGCCGTCGAGGACCTGGTCGCTTGGCCGCGGGCCGGAAAACTCGTTGACGATGACATTATATACAAACTCGCGCAGCGAGGTGATGCGCCCGTCATGGCCGTAGGGAGCGAGGAAGCGGGCGCCCCGCAGGCTCGGAATCCTGACCGGGTCGAGGATGCTGTTGAAGGTCCTCGCGTTGAAGACGAGGCTCGTCGTGTCGAAGGTGCCGGGGCGCGAGGACACGCCCGGAACGAACAGCTTCGGGTTCGATGCGCCGCTGACGTGGCAGGTGCCGCAGCTCATCTCGGCCTGGCGCGCCTTGCCGCCGAGGATGGAAGGCGAGTTGAACGCGAGATCACCGAGATTGACCAAATAGGACTTTCGGCCGCCCATCGCCTCGGAATGAAAGAGCTCGCGCGGCCGCACCAGGGCGTCCTCGGAAAATTCAGTGCCGGCCGGCAGCACGGTCTGGTCGCCGCCGAGCGGAAACGCCAGTGCGCGCAACGGCAGCAAGGCAACCACGAGCGCCAGCAATGCAGTCCGCCGCGGTCTCACGTCGCGATCGGCAGATGGCGCACGACATTTCGCGGAGCCGGACGCCAGAATATCCCAAGCCATTGCGAGAGTACGCCCCTTGTCACAATGCATATGCGCCGCCCGACGTCGGAAGATGTCACCGAGGTGACAGTTTCCTGTCGGCAGGATCAATGACCATCTGTTTGGATAGACGACTGTTGATTGCGGTTTGATGACGATCAATCAACGGGCCGGAAGCGGCGCTGCATATGACAGAAAGAAAAATGATCGGCGTGTGCGGGTTCTTTCACGCGTTTGTGCGCGCGTCGAAAAACGGTCATCCCGGCGAAATGTGTTTTGCATAGCGTGCAACTCCATTTCTATTTCTTTCTGGAATCAGGAGAGCACTATGCGGCTTTGGGGAGCCATTCCGGCGCTCGCAGTTGTTGCTGGCGCCGTTGCCATCTCACCGGTGGCAAACGCCGAGAATTTGGTCGAAAAGATCGTTGATGAGTTCAAGCACGAGGTGCGGGACGAACTGCGTGAGCTGCGCGACCGCGGCCATGAGGGCGTGCATCAGTACAAGCACATCGTCGTCATCTATCAGGAAAACCACAGCTTCGATAACCTGTACGGGCATTGGGGCGATGTCGGCCGCGACAAGATCAACGGTACTTCCGACGCCGACCAGGCCCATACGCTGCAGGTCCGCCAGGACAACCAGACCGTCTATGCCTGCCTGTTGCAGAACGACGTCAATCTGACCTCTCCGTCGCCGCAGCCGACCACCTGCACCGACAACACGGGCTCGGTCGCGATCCTGAGCGCGTTCAAGAACAAGCCGTTCGAGATCAACGACTTCATCCCGACCTCGGCGACCACTTGTCCGAAGCCGGTCGGTGCGTTCGCCGCGCACGGCTTCCTCAACGGCACCGGCGCGCCCGGCGGCTGTACCGAGGACATCGTGCATCGCTTCTACAGCGAGCAGTATCAGCTCAACGGCGGCCGGCAGAACCGCTACGTGACCGGCAGCGACGCTTCGGGCCTGGTGATGGGCTACTACGACACCAAGAAGCTGCCGATCTACAGCTATCTCCACGGCCACGGCGCGCCGAACTACGTCATCGCCGACAGCTTCTTCCAGGGTGCCTTCGGCGGCTCGTTCCTCAACCACCAATTCTTTGTCGCGGCCGCGGCGCCGCAGTTCGTCGGTGCCTTGAACGACGGCAGCGCCAACGACTTCCACTCGATCGTCGATGCCAACGGCATGCCGACCAGCACGCCGCTCTATGCGCCGCTCTCCACCGTGAAGGACGCGCAGCTCACGGCGAAGTGCAACCAGGCCGGCCTGCCGGCGGGCCTCGCCTGCGGTGACTATGCGGTTAACACCACGCAGCCGACCTACCAGCCCTATTCGCCGGGCACTCCGGACATCAAGCGCCTGCCGCCGCTGCACACGCCGAACATCGGCGATCGGCTGTCGGCCAAGCATGTTGACTGGGCCTGGTACTCGGGCGGCTGGTCCAATGCCAATGGCGACGTCGGTGCTTCCGGCTGGACCAATGGCAACGGCACGACCTGCACCGATCCGAACCATGTCTCCACCGCAGTGTTCCCGAACTGCCCCGACGTGGACTTCCAGTACCACCACCAGGCGCTCAACTACTTCGCCAATTACGCGCCGGGAACGCAGGCCCGCAGGGATCACCTGAAGGACGAGGCAGAGTTCATCCAGGCAGCCAAGACCGGCCGGCTGAAGCAGGTCAGCTTCATCAAGCCGATCGGCGAGGAGAACGAGCATCCGGGCTACACCAGCGAGTCCGAAGGCAGTCAGCATCTCGTCGATCTCGTCAAGGCGATCGTCGAAGGGCCTGATGGCAAGGACACGCTGATCGTCATCACCTATGACGAGTTCGGTGGGCAGTGGGACCACGTGCCGCCGCCGCCGTTCAACCGTCATGGTGCCGAGGCCCGTGCTGCGGACCAGTGGGGCCCGGGCACCCGCATTCCGGCGCTGCTGATCGCCAAGCGCTTCAACAAGTCGGGCGTCGCGCATGAGGACTTCGACACCACGTCGATCCTCAGGATGCTCGAGAAGCGTTTCGATCTTGATCCGCTGGTGACGCGCCCGGTGCGCAGCCTGTCGGCGGCGCTGAAGGCCGGCGAAGGCTGGCACTGATACGAGAGATCATCCTGCCCGCGCCAATAGCTGACGCGGGCCAGGACTTTCACCAGGCTTCAGGGCCCTTACAGGATCAGATCGTGCTGCACATGAGCGATCGGATCTGAAATGACGGTGCCGGCCATTGCCGCAATTTCCGGACTGGGCGCGAATATCGGCGCGGGTGCCCCGGTCGTGACGCCCTGAATATCGACCTGAAGGCTGGTCGTGGCTGTATCGCCATCCTTGTCGGCGGCAAGCACGTCGAAAAGCAGATCGGTGCTCGGGATGGTCGTCTTCTCGTTATAGGTGATGTTGTTGACCGTGAAGGTGGCGTTTCCGCTGGCCGCCTGACTGTAGTCGATCCCGACCTGGTTGAACTCCTTGCCAACGTAGAGCGTGTAGGTCGACGTGGCGCTGTCGAAAGTAGACGTGTCGATCAGCGACGCATCCGACGTTTGTTGCACGACCACGGTGGGATTGCCGCTATGTGGCTTTGCAACGTCGATGCTGAAGTCGTGCACGTCGGTGCCGCCGTCCAGGACCTTGAAGATCACGCTCGCCGTGCCATTGCCTTGCCACTGGGTCAGCATGAAGCTGATCTGCGGCTGCTCGTTGGAGAACTTAAGGTTCAGCTGCTCGTTGGGATCCATGCTGAGCCCGGTATCGCCGACTGCGATGCCGTTGCTCGACGCCTTGACATCAATGGGATTGCCGCTGTTGTCGGATCCGGTGATGACGAGCTCTTTATCCGGGGCGGTGAGGGACGGCGTGCCGCCGCCCGAGGCGCCGAAGGTGGAGCCGGTCACGGTGACCTGCTTCAGCACGTCGACGCTCTCGAGATCGAAGATGAAGGTTCCGTCCGGATTGATCAGCAGCGTGAAGTAGGGATCAGCCAGCGTACCGCCTGAATCCGAGAGGTAGGCGTCCATTTCGACGCCGCCGCTCACCGTGTGAGTCGCATAGTAGAAGTTGTAGTCGTCGCCATTTCCGGTGACATGCACCGAGGTGATGCCGCCACCGAGGCTGGACGTGGCCAGGTTGAATCCCGTGCTGCCGACCGCACCGTCGTGGATCGCAACCTGCATCCCGGCATCGCCATCCGCGCCGAAATTGACGTGGTAGGTGCCGGTCGCGATCTGATCGTCTTGACCGGCGATGCAGGTCTCCGGGAATCCGCCGATGGTCGGACCGTCATCGGTGATCGTCAATTGCTTGCCGAGGTCGAGGCTCGCGCTCTGGACGTCGCCGTCCTTGTCGGTGATGGTTGCAACCAGGTTGACGATGCCGGCTCCCAGCGTAACGCCTTCGCCGGTGTCGAGATTGGTACCGAGGGGTTGCGTCACCGCGCGATATTCGGTGAAGGTCACGAGCCCTGTTGTCGGGTCGACGGCGATGGTGAATGCCAGCGTGCCGTCGGTCGTGCCGACATGGCCTTCGATGGTGCTGCCGTTCAGAACCAGCACGTCGGCGAGGCCGGTGTGCGAATCGATCAGGCCCGACGCGGTATCGTTGCCGCCGCTGATCGTCAGCGCGTAGCAGATGGTCGCACCATCGGCGCCTTGAACCGAAGTGAATGCCGTCGAGAAGTCGGTCGATGTCGTCGTCTGCGATGCATCCGGCGCCGAGCCGGCGATGTGGTCGTCGAACGCCGTCGCGGTCAGATGCGTTTCGCTCAACGACAGCGATGGCGTCGTGCCATTTGCCGCGATGCTCGGTCCGTCGTCGGTGATCGTGAGCTGCTTGCCGAGGTCAAGGCTCGCGCTCTGGACGTCGCCGTCGCGGTCCGTGATGGTTGCAACCAGGCTGACGATTCCCGGCGCCAGCGTCACGCCTTCGCCGTTGTCCGGACTGGTGCCAAGCGGCTGCTTCACCGCCCGATACTCGGTGAAGGTCACGAGCCCCGTGGCCGGATCGACCGTGATGGTGAATGCCAGGGTGCCGTCGGTCGTGCCGACATGGCCCTCGATCGTGTTGCCGTTCAGAACCAGCAGGTCGGCGAGGCCGGTGTGCGAATCGACCAG
>NZ_LGTB01000052.1 GCF_001238275.1 Bradyrhizobium viridifuturi | reverse complement strand
CCGCCCCGCCGCGACAGTCGTCCCCGGCTCGGCCGCCGCAACGCCGCCGCCCGGCCAGGCCCAATACGCCCCGCCGACGGTTGCACCTGCATTCCGCGCCGCGCCTGCGGTCGCAGCGCCGCTGCCGCCGCCGCCGCGGCATGACAACATCACGCCGCTCGCCATCGGCGCCGCGGTCGGTGCGGGCGTGGTGGCCGGCGCCATCATCGGCGGCAGCATCGCCGACCTCCGCGGCCAGCGGCAGGAAGTGGTCGAAGGCGGCCGCACCATCTACACCGAGCCGGACCGCGTCATCATCCGCGACCCGAGCGGCCAGGCCTATGTGCGCGGCGACGACGTCTATCGTTTCCGCTATGGCGCGCGCGACATCCGCACTGAGACGATCGGCGGCGAAACCCGCACCATCGTGGTCCGTCCCGACGGCAGCGAGATCATCACGGTGGTCGGTGCCGACGGCCAGATGCTGCGCCGGATCCGCAGGGATCCCGGCGGGCGCGAGCTCGTCATCATCGACAACAGCTATCGCGATCCGCGGGCGGTCGGCGGCTTCTATGTCGACGTACCGCCGCCGGTGGTCAACATTCCCTACAATCGCTACATCGTCGACGCCCAGGACGCGTCGCCCGACGTGATCTACGAGACCATGGAGGCACCGCCGGTGCAGCGGATCGATCGACGCTACTCGCTCGAAGAGATCCGCTACAGCCCCAATGTCCGCATGCAGATGCCGAGCATCGACCTCAACACGATCAACTTCGACTCCGGATCGTGGACCATTCCGCCGGATCAGGCGGCGAGGCTGCAGGTGATCGCCGACGGCCTCAACCGGGCCATCCAGCGCAATCCGCGCGAGGTGTTCCTGATCGAAGGCCATACCGATGCGACCGGCAACGACACCGACAATCTGTCGCTGTCGGATCGCCGCGCGCAGTCCGCGGCCGAGTTGCTGACCCAGCAGTTCGGCGTGCCGGCCGAAAACCTCACCTCGCAGGGTTACGGCTCTCAATACCTGAAGGAGCAGACCGACGGTCCGAGCCGCATCAACCGGCGCGTCACCGTCCGCCGCATCACCCCGCTGCTCAACGGCGGCACCGCATCCGCCGCACCGCCGCGCTGAGCCGACGCGACATCACACGACGAAATGGCCGGGAGCGATCCCGGCCATTTTGTTTTTTGGCGAGAGGGAACTGGCAGCCGTGTAAGAGCTGCGCGACCTCCTCCGCAAGCGGGAGAGGTGCAGCAAACACCGATCACCGCGCCATCTGCTGCGGATCGTAGAAGAAGCGCTCCTCGACCAGCTCCTCGCCGCGCCAGGTCTGCCAGGCGACCTCCTCCATGCTGCGGACCTTGCCGTCCTTGCCGGTGAATTCGAACCGCCAGCAGATCGCCGAATGGTCGCCGTCGAGCAGCAGCGGCCCGAGCCGCGTGGTCTTGACGCCGGAGACCGCGGCCAGCACCGCCGCCTCGCGCGCCGCCAGCGCCTCGCGGCCGACGCGCCATTCGCCGTCATTCTCCTGGGTACGGGCATCGGCCGTGTAGAAGTTCCTGATCGCGCCGACATGGTCGTTAGCTTCGACCGTGTCAGCGAAGGCTTGCAGCGTCTTGAGTGAGGGCATCGGGCAATCTCCATTTACCGACTGTTAGTCGGTATTTATCGACTGATAGTCGGTAAGTCAACTGGCGCTGCCACGGAACCTGGGTTAGAGATGGATGATGGCAACCCAGGCCGAGCGGCGCGAGAAAACCAGAGCCTCGATCGTCAAGGCGGCGCGGCGCATCTTCGGCGAGCGCGGCTTTGCGGCGGCGACGATGGACGACATCGCCAGCGGCGCGCGGGTCGCAAAAGGCGCGGTCTATCATCACTTCGCGACCAAGGAGGCGGTGTTCGAAGCGGTGTTCGAGCAGGTGTCGATCGACCTCGTCGCCGATCTCGACCGCATCTCGCGCGCCGAAAACGATCCGCTCGCGGCGATGGCGGCAGGCACGCAAGGTTATTTCGCGGCGTGCTCGAAGGGCCCGATCGGACAGATCATCCTGCGCGATGGCCCCGCCGTGCTCGGCTGGGAGCGCTGGCGCGAGATCGACGCAAAACATTTCGGCGGCAAGTTTCCGCGCGCGCTGGCGGCTGCGATGGATGCCGGCGTGATCGCGCGGCAGCCGATCGAGCCGTTGGCGCGGCTGTTGCTGGGTGCGGTGACGGAGGCAGCGGTCGCGGTGTCCGCGGGGCCCGACATCGGCAAGACCGGAACAGACTACGCGCGTGCGTTCGGCTCGCTGCTCGATGCGCTGAGGGTGAAGTAACCGGCTCTCTCCGTCGTCCCTGCGAAAGCAGGACTCGTAATCACAGGATCGCGTTGCTGAAGCGAGCTGGGGCCCCAGCCTTGCGCAACAATTGACGGTCGTGGTTATGGGTCCCGGGTCGCGCTTCGCTTGCCCGGGACGACACCGAGTTTGTGGCGCGGTCGCGCCCAACTCAATCCTTGTCGTTCTCGAGCTGGAAGATCTGCGCGCCTTCGCCGCTCGAAATCAATCCAGTCTTGTTGTAGAGCCAAGCTTGGCGCGAGTGTCGGCGATGTCGAGGTTGCGCATCGTGAGCTGGCCGATACGGTGTTCCGGCGTGAAGGGGGCGTCCTCGACCTTCTCCATGCTGAGCCGCTCCGGCGCATAGGTCAGGTTCGGGCTCTCGGTGTTGAGAATTGAATAGTCGTTGCCGCGGCGCAGCTCGAGCGTCACCTCGCCGGTGACGGCGCGCGCCACCCAGCGCTGCGCGGTCTCGCGCAGCATCAAGGCCTGCGAATCGAACCAGCGGCCCTGATACAGCAGCCGGCCGAGCCGCATGCCGCTGATGCGGTACTGCTCAATCGTATCCTCGTTGTGGATGCCGGTGACCAGGCGCTCATAGGCGACGTGCAGCAGCGCCATGCCGGGCGCCTCGTAGATGCCGCGGCTCTTGGCTTCGATGATGCGGTTCTCGATCTGATCGCTCATGCCGAGGCCATGGCGGCCACCGATCGCATTGGCTTCCAGGAACAGCGCGACCGGATCGGCAAACGTCTTGCCGTTCAGCGCGACCGGCTGGCCCTCCTCGAAGCGCACCACGACCTTCTCGGGCTTCACGTCGCAATCGGCACGCCAGAACGGCACGCCCATGATCGGGTTGACGATGGTGATGCCGCTCGACAGGCTTTCGAGATCCTTTGCCTCATGCGTCGCGCCGAGCAGATTGCTGTCGGTCGAATAGGCCTTCTCCGCGCTCATCTTGTAGGCGAAGCCCTGCGCGGTCATGAACGCCGACATCTCGGCGCGGCCGCCGAGTTCGTCGATGAACTGCTGGTCGAGCCAGGGCTTGTAGATCCGCAGGCTCGGGTTGGTCAGCAGGCCGTAGCGATAGAAGCGCTCGATGTCATTGCCCTTGAAGGTCGAGCCGTCGCCCCAGATGTTGACGCCGTCCTCCTGCATCGCCGCGACCAGCATCGTGCCGGTGACCGCACGGCCGAGCGGCGTGGTGTTGAAATAGGTGATGCCGCCGGTCGAGATATGGAACGCGCCGGACTGGATCGCGGCAATGCCTTCATGGACCAGCTGGGTGCGGCAATCGACCAGGCGGGCCTTCTCGGCGCCGAAATCCATCGCCTTGCGCGGGATCGCGTCGTAATCCGCCTCGTCGGGCTGGCCGAGATTGGCGGTATAAGCGAACACCTTGGCACCCTTCAGCTTCATCCAGAGCAGCGCCGCCGAGGTGTCGAGTCCGCCCGAGAACGCGATGCCGACTTTTTCGCCAGTAGGCAGGCTTTTCAGAATCGTACTCATGGGACGGTCCAATCGGTCGAAATGGATAAGGTTTCAGGGAGTCGCGATAACAAATTTCCGAAGGCGGGGCACGCCTTTAATCAGGCCTCGGGCTGGCTGGGCTCCGCCTTGCCGCCGCGGCGCCAGCGCTGCATCCAGCGGTAGCCCGGCATCGCGAGCCGCGTCAGCGCGGCATCGACCTGGGCGTCGGTCAACCGGGTCGCCGCCCAGCGGTAGATCAGCGCATAAAACAGCCAGACGGTGAAGAACGACACCAGGCCGGCGATCGCGACATCGGTGAAGAAATGACCGCCGAACGCCATTCGAAGCCCGCTGGTGACGATGCCGAACACGGTCGCCCCGGCAAAGGCGAGCGGCCGCCAGGCGGGCGGCGTCAGCGCCGCCGGCGCGTAGGTCCAGAACGCGGTGGCGCCCTCGCCGGAGAAGAACGAGCAGTTGCGCGGACAGCCACCGCGCGGGTCCCACCACGGCTTGAACGGCAAATCGCCGCCGAACTGCGTCACGAACACCGGCCGCGGCCGGCCCCAATAGTTCTTGAAGGTGAGGTTGGTGAGCACGCCGGCCGAGAGCAGCATCGTGGTGAGCAGGAACACCGCGGCGCGGCCGGACATCAGCATCGGCCGGTCCGGCCGGATGAATTTCCAGACGATGGTCACGATCGCCGGCAGCACCAGCGCCCAGGCGATCCACATCGCCGCATCGCGCGCGAACTGCGCCACGGTATCGAGCTTCACGGGGAAGGTGTTCTGCGCGGCATTGTAGAACAGCGCCGCCAGCTTGAGGTCGAGCTCGGGATAGATCCCGAACAGGATGCCGACGACGAGCGCCAGCGCCAGCGCAATGAAAAGTCCGGTCCGGTTCATGGCGCGCGGTTTAGCCGAGGCGGGAGGGCATGGGAAGCATCACGGCCGCGGCGATTGCGACGGCAATGGCGGGGGCGGCGGCAGGGGACGCGGCGGCTCGCGCCAGGCGCCGGCAGCGCGGCCGGCGATCAGCCAGTAGACCAGCCCGGCGACGATGCCGGCGCCGGTCATGATCTCCATGTGCCGGCGCACGATGCCGTGGAACTGCATCGTGTCAGGATCGAATGGGATCAGCCCGAGATAGCAGGCCGCGCCGACGATGGCACCGCCGACCGCATAGGCCAGCACGCCCCTGATGAAGAACGCCTCGGTGATCAGCACCACGATCAGCGCCGGCAGCAGCGCAAAGCCCGAGATGAAGATAAAGCCGAAGCCGAGCACGATATCGATGGCGCTCTGGTCGATCCGCCCACCGAAATCAGAGATCTCGGGATACAGCACCGCGCCGACCACGATGATCCCGGCCACGAAGCAAGCCATCAAGAAGCCGAACGCGACGACGAACAGGCGGCCGATCAAGGCCATGCTACAGGCTCCCCGTCATTGCGAGCGGAGCGAAGCAATCCATGACCCACCATTGCTGAGGAATGGATTGCTTCGTCGCTTCGCTCCTCGCAATGACGGCACTTCTCAATCCGTCATCGCCATCGCGCGCAGCGCCTGACGCTCGCGGGCGGAGAGCTTCTCGGTCTCCGACTTGAGCTGGCCGCAGGCGGCGAGGATGTCGCGGCCGCGCGGCGTGCGCACCGGCGAGGAATAGCCGGCGTTGAAGATGTATTCGGAGAACTTTTCGATCTGCTCCCAGTCCGAGCATTCGTAGGCGGTGCCCGGCCACGGGTTGAACGGGATCAGATTGATCTTGGCCGGAATGCCCTTGAGCAGCTTGACCAGCAGCTTGGCGTCATCGAGCGAATCGTTGACGCCCTTGAGCATCACATATTCGAAGGTGATGCGCCGCGCGTTCGAGGCGCCGGGATAATCGCGGCAGGCCTGCAACAGCTCCTTGATCGGATATTTGCGGTTCAGCGGCACCAGCTCGTTGCGCAGCTCGTCGCGCACGGCGTGCAGCGAGATCGCGAGCATCACGCCGATCTCCTCGCCGGTGCGCTGGATGTTCGGCACCACGCCCGAGGTCGACAGCGTGATGCGGCGGCGGGAGATGCCGATGCCCTCATTGTCGCCGACGATCAACAGCGCATCGCGCACCGCGTCGAAATTGTAGAGCGGCTCGCCCATCCCCATCATCACGATGTTGGTGACGCGGCGCGTGCCGTCCTCGCGGTCGGCCCAATCGTTCAGCCGGTCGCGCGCCACCATCACCTGGCCGACGATCTCGCCCGCGGTGAGGTTGCGCACCAGCCGCTGCGTGCCGGTGTGGCAGAACGCGCAGTTCAGCGTGCAGCCGACCTGCGAGGAGACGCACAGCGTGCCGCGATCGGTCTCGGGGATGTAGACGCACTCGACCTCGTGCGCCCGCTCGACCTTGTCGCCGCTCGGCAGCCGCAGCAGCCATTTGCGGGTGCCGTCATTGGAGATCTGCTCGGCGACCACTTCGGGACGGTCGACGGTAAAATGCTTCTCGAGCTCGGCGCGCATGTCCTTCGAGACGTTGGTCATCTCGGCAAAGCTCTTGGCGCCGCGGAAATACATCCAGTTCCAGAGCTGCTGGGTGCGCATCTTGCGCTGGCCGGCCTGCACGCCGATCTCGCCCAGGAGATCGGCGATCTCCGCGCGCGACAGCCCGATCAGCGACGGCTTGGCCGGCGGCACATAGGTTTCGAGCGGAACCTTCTCGACCAGCGCGCTGGCGCCGGGTACGGCCTTGGTGGTTGCAGTGTCGGTCATGAAACCTCAAATAGGCCTTCCAGCCCGCGCTGGAAAGCCACCAAATATCTCGATTTTGCGTCTCTGAGCGGACTTTGTCGGCCGGATCGCGCTCTAGCGCCGGCAGTCCTGCCCCAGCCGGTCGAGTGCCTGCGCCAGACCCTTCAGCGAGAAGCTGTCGATCGTCTCGGTACCCTTCGCCGAAACGGCTTTTACCGTCAGATCGGCCGATTTGCGCATGGCTTCCACCATCCGCTCCTCCTCGGCCGCATTCTTGATCCAGAGGCCGTCGCCCTGCGTGTACATCGCATAGGTCCCGCCGCCGACCTGCAACGTCGATTCAGAGCCCGGCTTCACGGTATAGCCGATCATGATCGAGACTTCGTTGACGACCTTCTCGGCCGGACGGGTGGAGATGAAAGCATAGGCCGGATCGCGCGGCCGGTTCGGCGGGCTGGTCTTCGACGACGACGGCTTGGCGAGCGCAAAGCACACCTTCTTGCCGTTGGGCGAGGCGGTATACGCGCCCCAGGTGCCGAATTGGCCGATCAGCGTGGGCTCCGCACCGCCGGCCGCAGCCGCGGCGGCCGAAGGCGCCGGCTTGGCCGCTTCCTTCTTGGGCGCAGCCTGCGTCGGTGCAAGGGAGATGATCCCGCACAGAACACAAGCCGCCAATGATGTCAGAATCTGCCGCACGGCCAACTGGTTCCCCCATCATTGTGACTGCAAGATGGCCCGGCGATTCCCCCTCCGCCGGCTCGGATGGATAACCGGGAAACGCTTTTTTGGGAAGGCAGTTACGCGCGGACGCGCGTCAGCCAAAAGCCGCATACGCGTTGCCCGCATCTCAGTGCTTGTTGTCGCTGATCAGGTCTTGATCAACGCATGATCAACCCTTGGCGCGCGCCGCGCGCTGGCTCTCCCATTGCGCGTCGGTCCATTGCAGCAGGTCCTCGGCACCGGAACTGCGTAAGTGCGAGCCGCCGTCCTGCACCACCATCTCGCCATTGATGTAGCCGGCCTGATCCGAGATCAGGAAGGTCGCGAGATTGGCGAGCTCGGAATGCTCGCCGGCGCGGCCGAGCGGATTGCGGTGCGCCCAGGTCTCGCCGCGCCCTTCGGGACGCAACTGTCCGGTCGCACCTGGCGTCGGAAACGCACCCGGCGCGATCGCTACGGTACGGATACCCTTCGGACCCCATTCGACGGCGAGGCTCTTGGTCATCGCCAGCACCGCGGTCTTGGCCATCGACGACGGCACCGTGAAGGCGCGGCCGGTGATGGTCGAGGTCGAGAGGATCGAGAGCACCACGCCCTTGTGCTTGCCGTCAATCCAGCGGCGGCCGGCAGCGAGCGTGCAGTACATCGTGCCATGCAGCGTCGGCGCGAGGATCGCGTCCGCGGCACGGAATGACAAATGTTCGCTCTGCGCAATAAAGGTTGCGGCAGCATTGTTGACGAGTACGTCGATCGGCGCGTCCTGCCAGACCTGATCCATCATCGCCTCGACCGCGGCGCCATCGCGAATATCGCAGCGCGCGATCGAGACCTTGGCGCCGAGCTCGCTGCGGAATTTTGCGGCGGTTTCCTCCAGCAGCCCCTCGCGCCGCCCGCAGATGATCAATTCGGCGCCGAGTTCGGCGAAGCGTCGGCCCATCGCCGCGCCAAGACCGGAGCCGCCGCCGGTGATCAGGATGCGCTTTTTCGCTAGCAGGCCTTTTTCAAACATAGTTTGATCCCTCCGCACTGTATTGTCGCTCCGCCGCAAATCCGGCATGAAGCTTGTAGTCCACGATCTTGCAGCTCTTTCTGCGTCCGAAACTCAGGTGTGTCCATGAAAGCCATCCTCTGCTCGCAATACTGTCAACCCGACGATCTCGTGCTGGCAGACGTGCCCGATCCGGTGGCCGGACCTGGCGAGGCCGTGATCGCGATCAAGGCGGCGGCGCTGAATTTCTTCGACATCCTGATGATCCAGGGCAAGTACCAGATCAAGCCGCCGTTCCCGTTCTCGCCGGCCGCCGAAGTTGCCGGCGTGATCGAGAGCGTTGGCGCTGGCGTCACCGATCTCAGGGTTGGTGATCGCGTCGTGGCGTCATGCGGCCACAACGGCGCGCGCGACAAGATCGCGCTGCCGGCGAATACGATCGTGAAGATTCCCGACAATCTCGATTACGACCGCGCCGCAGGGATCATCATCATCTACGGCACTGCGCTGCATGCGCTGGAAGATCGCGCCAGCCCGAAGCCCGGCGAAACGCTCGCGGTGCTGGGCGCCGCCGGCGGCACCGGCCTTGCCGCGTGTGAGCTCGGCAAGTTGATGGGCCTCAAGGTGATCGCCTGCGCCTCATCGGACGAGAAGCTCGCATTCGCCAAGCAGCACGGCGCCGAGCTGACGCTGAACTACGCCAAGGAAGATTTGAAAGAGGGCCTGCGCAAGCTGACGAACGGCAAGGGCGCCGACATCGTGTTCGATCCGGTCGGCGGCGCCTATGCCGAGGCCGCGCTGCGCTCGACCGCATGGGAAGGCCGCTTCCTGGTGATCGGCTTTGCCGCCGGCGACATTCCGAAGATTCCGCTCAACCTCGCGCTGCTGAAGGGCTGCGATATCCGCGGCGTGTTCTGGGGCGCGTGGGCGCGGCAGAACCCGGAGAAGAACCGCAAGAACCTCGAGAAGCTCGTGCAGTGGACGGCGGAAGGCAAGATCTCCTCGCATGTCGACCGCACCTTCCCGCTGTCGCAGACCGCTGAAGCGCTGAAGGTGCTCGCCGGCCGCAAGGCGATGGGCAAGGTGATCCTGCATCCGGGCAGCTGAGCGCGGATGGAAGCTAAGTAGCCCGGATGGAGCGAAACGAAATCCGGGCTACGCGTACGCGCGCTTACTCCGCGTCCTCAGGCACGCCGCGCTTCAGCGCCGCTCGTGCGGCTTCGCGATGCTCCGGCGTGATGTGGCTTGCCACCATGCGGATCGCGGTTGCGAGCACCGCGGCATCGTCGGTGAAGCCGAGCACCGGCAGCATGTCCGGAATGAAATCGAACGGCAGGATGAAATAGGCTATCGCGCCGAGCAGCGCGGCCTGGACATGGCGCGGCGTCTGCCGGTCGAAGGCGCAGTAATAGGCGGCCAGCAGTTCCTCGGCGAAAGGCAGCCGCGCCACCACTTTCTTGAACTTGATCCAGAAACGGCGGCGCACGCTTTCGGGGTCCTGCGCCAGCCGGTCGGCAGGCCCAAATCCCACACCATAGTCGGTCGAAGGCATCGCTGGGTTCCTCGGCGCCGGGCGACGTTTGCGCGGCGAACGATGCGAATCTGGGGATGTCGGCCAACCGGCGCAAGGTTGCGGCCGGGTCAATTCGACCCAGCTGCCGTGCGATCGCGTTCATGGCCTTGGCGAGATCGATATCGCGCTTGGTTACCCCGCCGACATCGTGCGTCGCCAGCACGACCTCGACCGTCTTGTAGACGTTTTTCCATTCGGGGTGATGATCGTTCTTCTCGGCAACCAGGGCGGCCCGCGCCATGAAGCCGAAAGCTTCGTTGAAGTCCTTGAACACGAAGGTCTTTGCGATTGCCTCGCGTCCGGCCAGCTCCGACCAGCCGGCGAGTTCCCAGAGCGCAGCCTTCCTTGCTTCCGCTGACAGCTTCTCGACCATGGTAACCCTCCCGTCTGGCGCCGACCTTAGCCTAACAACCGGCCTCCGGGTGGGATCCATGCCGAAATTAAGGCCGAAATCGCGTCCTATCGCCGCTGGTAACCATGACGGAGATGTAACATCTGTCCGTTCAGTAATTTGCTACAAATAGAGGATGTATCCCCGTTGGTAGTTTGCGAAATTGAGCCCAGACGATTGTTTGCGAGATCGATGATCCCAGGCCGATGACAGACGGCTCCGCCAGCATATCGCCCAAGCCGTTGCGCTCCGCAAAGCGCCGGCTGATGTTCGTTTTGATCGCGGGCGCGCTCGCCATCATCGGCGCGCTGATCGCCGGCTACTATTTCGCGGTGCGTCCGGTGACGCTCAAGATCGCGGTCGGTCCTGCGAACAGCGATGACCTCAAGGTCGTGCAGGCGCTGGCGCAGGCCTTCAACAACCAGCAGCACACCCAGGTCAAACTCCGACCGGTGCAGACCGACGGCGCCACCGCCAGCGCGCAGACGCTGGCCGACGGCAAGGCCGATCTCGCCATCATCCGCGGCGACCTCGAGGTGCCGAAGAATGCGCAGGCGGTCGCGACCTTGCGCAAGAATGTCGTGGTGATGTGGGTTCCGCCGGCAAAGGGCAAGGTTCGCAAGTCCGCCAGGATCACCAAGATCGCGCAGCTGGCCGGCCGCAAGATCGGCGTGGTCGGCCGCACCCCGGCCAATGTCAATCTGCTGAAGCTGATCCTGCAGCAATATGGCGTCGATCCGATGAAGGTCGAGATCGTGCAATTCCCGGCCAATGAGGCGCCGGACGCGATCAAGAACCTCAAGGCCGACGCCTATCTTGCCGTCGGTCCGGCCAACAGCAAGCTCACGATCGACGCCATCACGGCATCGACCAGGGACGGCGGCGAGCCGACCTTCCTTCCGATCGACGCGTCCGAGGCGATCGCGCAAAACCATCCGGCCTATGAGGCCGCGGAGATCCCCGCCGGCTCGCTCGGCTCGGCCGACCGTCCCGACGACGAGGTGAAGACGATCAGCTTCTCGCACCACATCGTCGCGCGAAAGGGCCTGTCGGACTCGACGGTCGCAGCCTTCACCCGGCAATTGTTCGCGATCCGGCAATCGCTGAAGAACGACTTCCCGCTTGCCGCCAAGATCGAGACGCCCGACACCGACAAGGACGCCACCATCCCGGTGCATCCCGGCGCCGCCGCCTTCGTCGACGGCGAAGAGAAGACCTTCCTCGACCGCTACAGCGATTACATCTGGTGGAGCCTGATGGCGTTCTCGGCGATGGGCTCGGCCGGCGCGTGGTTCGCCGGCTATCTCAAGCAGGACGAGCGCAACACCAACACTTCGCAGCGCGAACGCCTGCTCGAGATGCTGAAGGCCGCGCGGCAGAGCGATTCGACCGAAGAGCTCGACCAGCTGCAGGCGGAGGCTGACGACATCCTGCGCCACACGCTGGACTGCTTCGAGCACGGCGCGATCGAGGAAGGCACGCTGACCGCGTTCAACATCGCGCTCGAGCAGTTCCACAACGCCGTCGCCGACCGCAAGGCGTTGCTGCTGAGCATGCCGCAGAATCTGCAGCGGGCTGCGTCGCAGTTCCGCGCGGCAGGAACGGCATAGGTCTTCCCACCTCCGCTGCTTTGTTGTCCGCGAACGGTCTCTCTCCGTTCCCTTCCCCTTGCAGGGTCACGCGCGAGGCAGGCGCGCTGCCAAAATATCGAAAACAACCCCATGCAAAGCACCCGGCAGTGGCCGGCGCTCGACCAGGCGCCACAGGCGATCGCTCTGCCCGCAAGCGGAAGGAGTTTGACGACCGAGCTCACCTGACGAGCCCGCTCGCTTCCCCCTGTAATCTCTCCGTCATGGAATTTTTCTAGGTATTGGCGGACCCGCGGCGCATTGTCGCTGCGCCCTGAGGAGGCCCCCATGACGATCCGGTTTTCGCGAAATCTCACCCGCCGACGCTTTCTCTCGACCGCGGCTGCGGCCGGTGCCGGCGTGATCGCGATGCCTTACCTGTCGCGCGCTGCCGATCGCCCCGTGATCACCCACGGCGTGCAGTCCGGCGATGTCGGCGTCGACGGCGGCGTGGTGTGGGCGCGTGCCGACCGGCCGTCCCAGATGATGGTCGAGGTCGCCACCACGGAATCGTTCAAGGACGCCCGCGCGCTGCCACCGATCACGGCGCTGCCGGAGAGCGACTTCACCGCCAAGATGCTGCTGGAGAATCTGCCCTCCGGCCAGGACATCTTCTATCGCGTCCGCTTCCGCGACCTCGCCCATATCGACGTTGTCGGCGAGCCGGTGGTCGGCCGCTTCCGCACCGCGCCGAGCGACCGCCGCGATGTCTCCTTCGTGTGGGGCGGCGACGTCGCCGGCCAGGGCTGGGGCATCAACCCCGACGACGGCGGCATGATCACCTTCGCCGCGATGAAGAAGCACAATCCGGATTTCCTGCTGCATTCCGGCGACACCATCTACGCCGACGGCGTGATCCCGTCCGAGGTGAAGCTCCCCGACGGCAAGATCTGGAAGAACATCACGATCCCGGAGAAGGCCAAGGTCGCCGAGACGCTCGACGAATACCGCGCCGCGCATAAATACAATTTCCTCGATAGCAACCTGCGCGCCTTCAATGCCGAGGTGCCGATCTTCGTGCAGTGGGACGATCACGAGGTGACCAACAACTGGTCGCTGTCGAAGCAGCTGCCGGCGGCCTACAAGGAGCGCGACATCACTGTGCTCGCCGCGCGCGCGGCCAAGGCCTTCCACGAGATGTATCCGATGCGCGAGAGCATCGTCGAGCCGGGCCGGGTCTATCGCACGCTGAGCTATGGTCCGCATCTCGACGTGTTCATGCTCGACGAGCGCAGCTATCGCGGCCCCAATGGTCCGAACCTGCAGGAAAAATATGGCCCCGACGCCTATTTCCTCGGGCCGGACCAGATGGCCTGGCTGAAGCGCGCGCTGCTCAACTCGCGCGCCACCTGGAAGGTGATCGCCTCGGACATGCCGCTGTCGCTGATCGTCTATGACGACGCCGCCAACAAGAAGGGCTCGGAAGCGTTCGCGCAGGGCGACGGCCCGGCGCGCGGCCGCGAGCTCGAGATCGCCGACATCCTGCGCTTCATCAAGACCGCGGGGATCGTCAACACGGTGTGGCTGACCGCCGACGTGCACTACGCGGCCGCGCACTACTACAATCCGAACAAGGCCCAGTTCCAGGAGTTCGACCCATTCTGGGAATTCGTCTCGGGCCCGTTGCACGCCGGCACGTTCGGTCCGAACGAGCTCGACAACACGTTTGGTCCCGAGGTGAAATTCGTCAAGGCGCCGGGCGATGCCAACCAGAACCTGCCGCCGTCGGCCGGCATGCAGTTCTTCGGCCACGTCAAGATCGACGGCAAGAGCGGACAGATGACGGTGAGCCTGCGCGATCGCGTCGACGCCGAACTGTGGGCGATCACGCTCGATCCGAAGCCGGTGTAGCCGGCCGCCGCCGCGACGGAACCGGACGGCGCCCCTGGCGTGAGGCAAGGGCGTCGCGATTGGCGGGGGATGGACGCGATCTGCCTCTTCCGGTACCGATGACAGAGCCGTTATGCTGGGGGCCCGGAGGGGCGGAGCATGAGGCGCTGCGAATCCATTCGCGTGCTCGGTGGCATCGTCGCGGGGCTTCGGCCTCGCCGTCTGCTTGTTGTTGCGATAGCGGTGATCGCGCTGCTGCCGATCGACATCAGCGAGGCCGGCTGGCTGCCTGATCTCTTCAAGAGCTCACCCAAGCACGTCAAGCCGCCCAAGCGCGCGAAATCGGCAAGGCAATCGACAAGGCCGGCCAAACTGGCAAGGCACCGCGCACCGCCGAAGCTCCACACCACCCGGCTTGCTGCCCTTGGGCCGGTCGCGCTGCCGCCTTCCGTGCTCAAGCCGTCCGCAGGCAAATGCGATCCCGCGACCTTCCGGATCGTTCTCGACGTCGGACATACCGCGGAATCGGAAGGCGCGATCAGCGCCCGCAATGTTGCCGAGTTCGCCTTCAACCTGCGCCTTGCGCGGCAGATCGAGGAGAGGCTGAAGACCGAAGGCTTTGCCGAAACCAGGCTGCTTCTGACCGAGGGCAAGGCGAGACCCAGCCTGTTCAGGCGGGTCGCGAGCGCCAACAATCTGCGCGCGGATCTGCTGCTGTCGATCCACCACGATTCCGTGCCCAACAAGATGCTCGAGGACTGGGAATTCGAGGGCAAGAAAAGCCACTTCAGCGACCGCTTCAGCGGCTACTCCGTATTCGTCTCCCGGGAGAACCCGGACTTCGAGACGAGTCTGCGGTTCGCCGAACTGGTCGCCGGCGAAATGAAGGCCCAGGGGCTTCGCTATGCCGAGCAATACAGCCAGGCGATCATGGGCCGCGACCAGCATCCGCTGCTGAACAAGGAAACCGGCGTCTACAGCTACGATGAGCTGATCGTGCTGAGAAAGACCGCGATGCCCGCGGTCCTGCTGGAGGCGGGCTCGATCATCAACCGGGACGAAGAGCTCAAAATGGGCTCGCCAGAGCGCCGCAACAGCATCGCCGGCGGCGTCGCTTCGGCCGTGAAGGAATTCTGCGACCCGCGATGGGCGCTGTTCGGTCCGCTCTGACGGCCGGGCGATCGGCACTTGCCCGCTCAGCCCGGCTTGCCCGCCTTGAGCTCGTAGAGCTTGGCCAGCGCCTGTTCGAACTTGGCGTTGAACAGCCACATCGCATCGAGGATTTCGCGGAAGGTCGCAGATGATTTGGCCCGGTCGGCACGGCCGAAGGCGAAGACGCTGTTGTTGCGCAGATACCCCATGATCCTGGGATCGGAAATCCTGTAGCCGACGAGATTGCCCGACTTCAGCGCGGCCTTGGTCGGGCTGGGAATGATCTGGATCAGCTCGAAGAGCTTCATTTGATCGATTGGATCGGGCAGCGCCTTTGCGATCGCCGGGACCTGCGGGAAGACATCTGCATGTGCGTTCATGAGCGCATCGCGCACCGCGGTCCAGTGATTGAACCGATGGTCGAGATTGCCGGCCCGGGCTTCCTCCCTGTCGTCGCGACGGTTTAGTGCCGGATCGAGGGCTGCAATCGATCCCTTGATGGCGGCCCACTTCTTCTGGCCGTTGCGATCTTCGGACGGGCCGGTCTGCAGGCTCCCCTTGTAGGTGTTCGACCGCGCATTTCCCGCATTCTGCTTGCCGTTCGTCTCGGCAAAGAACAGCCCGAGGCTGATGCGGCCCGCGGTGGCGGCGCCAGTCGCATCGAGCCCCTTCGCGCGCGCAATCACCGTCGCCAGGTCGACCACGTCCTTGAATGGCGTATCGGATGTTTGCGCACCGGCGGGCGGCGCCTCCATGACGTCGAACAGCTTCCGGTACTCGTCGAGCAGCGGCTCGTTGTCGGCGTCGAAATAGGCCGGCGGGATTCCCAGCCTGCTGGGCCTTCCGATCCGCGACGGCAGCGCATCGGTGAGATCCTTGTAGGCGCTCATCATCTCGACGCGGGCCAGATAGATCGCCTGGCCCGGCAGGTTCGGTAGCGGCTGCCCGGCATCGATCTGCGCGCGCCGCTGGCGCAGGATCGAGATGAAATTCTTCAGCGCATTGTCATAGGCCTTGAGCGCGGCTGCTTGCTCGCTCGTGAGCGCGGCCGGTTCAGCGATGGCTGGACCCGTCGCAACCGGCGCAAGCAGCAACCCGAGAGAGAGCGCCGCTGCGCGCGCAGCGGCAGACATCCTGATCGCCATCCTGATTGCCATGACGGCTTCCCGAGGCCTGTTCGTCACCGAATCCGACATCTCGGATCGTAGACCGCGAGGCCGAAGCCCGGCAATCGGTCAAAGCTCGTTTCTCAGCGCAGCTTCGAGCGTCTCGCTCGAACACGGTTTGGACAGCCGCGGCTTGCCGGCGAGCGATTCCGGCAGTCTGATGTCCGCGCCGTAGCCCGTGATGAAAGCGAAAGGCACTTTCAGGGCATCGAGCCGCTCGGCGATCACGAACGTCTTCTCGCCCCTGACGAGGCCGACGTCGAGCAGCGCGAAATCCGGCGCGCGTTCGGCGATCAATTCAAGCGCACGGGCGACATTCGCAGCGGTGCGCACCGTCCGGGCGCCGAAGCCGAGGATGGTGTCCTCGAAATAGAGCGAGATGATCGGATCGTCCTCGACCACAAGGACATCACCGGGCATGCCGGAATTGGGGGCGGATTCCATTGCTCAGGGTCCATTTCTTCGATGATGGATGAGAGACCGGAATCAGTCCGGCCGGATGGCCCGCGACCGGCGCCCGAAAGCACGCCGGCTGTTCCCGAGATGAAACCCACCACATCGCGAGCTGCCGCGTCTGTTCACTAGTGAACATAAAAGCTGGAACTTTTTCAGTATGGTCCGCGTTGGGTTTTCAGGATTTTCCAATGATTGCAAAACGGACCGATTTGGCCGGTACGAGCGACCGGCCGTTCAACAATCTCTTGCGCCGGCTCAATGCCGTCGACTACGAGCTGATCGCGCCGCATCTTGCGGTGGTCGAGGCCGCGGCCGGCGACCTGCTCTACAATCCCGGCGACGACGTCCAGATCGTGCATTTCCCATGCGGGCCGAGCCTTGCGTCCTACATGGTGCCCAACGAAGACGGGCGCGATGTCGAGACCATCCTGGTCGGCCGCGAGGGCGCGGTCGGCGGCATCGTCAGCCAGGGCTTCCTGCCGGCGTACACGCGCATCACCGTCAAGTTCGGTGGGCCGTTCGCGCGGCTGCCGATCAGCAAGCTCGACGCCGCCAAGCTGAAGTCGATCTCGGTGCGCAACATCTTCGCGCGCTACGCCGACTGCATGCTGGCGCAGATCTTCCAGTCGACCGCCTGCAACGCGATCCATTCGATCGAGCAGCGCGCCGCGAAATGGATCATCTCGGCGATGGAGCGCACCAACGGCAATGGCGTGGTGCCGCTGACGCATGAGCAGCTCTCGACCTTGCTCGGCGTCGGCCGCAGCTACACCAGCCGGGTGATCCAGAACTTCAAGGCCGAAGGCGTGCTGGATACCCGCCGCGGCGCGATCGTGATCCGCGACCCCGACAGGCTCAAGCTGCGCTCCTGCATGTGCAACGAGGCGGTGAAGGATCACTTCGAGGAAGTGCTGCGCGGCGTCTATCCAAGCGAGGACAACCCCGCGAATTGACGCCGCCGCCGACCTCTTCCCGTAAGAACGGGGAGAGGGAGAACAGCTACCGCGCGGATCAGCTATCGCGGACCGCGAAAATCACGCTACACTCGCCCGATGAGTGGGGCTGAACTTCACGCGATTTTCGACGTTGCAGCATGGGGCGCGGCCGCGGTCGCCATGTGGTGGCTGTCGCGCATACGCGGCCTGCAATTCCCGCGGCAATCCTTCGAGCTGACCTATATCGCCGCGTTGGTGTTCGGCGCCGGCATCGGCGCCTACATCTTCGGCACGCTGAACCTGTGGTTCTCGGGCATGCCCGGCATCGCCCGCTCGGTCGAGGGCGCACTGGCCGGCGGCATCGTCGCGATCGAGCTCTACAAATGGCTGCACGGCATTTCGCTGCGCACCGGGGCGCGGTTCGCGCTGCCGCTTGCGATCGGCGTCGCGATCGGTCGGCTCGGCTGCTATTTCGCAGGGCTGGAGGATTTCACCTATGGCACGCCGACCACGCTGCCCTGGGG
Source organism: Bradyrhizobium viridifuturi (assembly GCF_001238275.1). Lineage (GTDB taxonomy): Bacteria > Pseudomonadota > Alphaproteobacteria > Rhizobiales > Xanthobacteraceae > Bradyrhizobium > Bradyrhizobium viridifuturi. The sequence continues at coordinate 43,127 of NZ_LGTB01000052.1, read as the reverse complement.
CCACGATTTCGGCGACGGCGTCCTGCGCCATCCGGTGCAGCTCTATGAAAGCCTGGCGATGGCGGCGTTCGCGGTCTTCTACGTCTGGGCCGTATTGAACCGCAACGCCGCTGTGATCACCAATGGATTCTACCTCGTGCTGTTCTTCTACGGCCTGCAGCGCTTCGTATGGGAGTTCATCAAGCCCTACGGCGCGCTGATCGGCCCATTCTCGCTGTTCCACCTGCTGTCGCTGTTTGTCATGGTCTATGCCGCCGTCATGCTCGCGACGGCGCCGAATGTGAGTGTGAAGCATGAACGCGCCGCTGCGTAAGGCCCGCCCCTACATCTTCTGGGGCCAGACCCAGTCGCTCTGCGAGACCTGCCTGACCCTGGTGCCGACCAAGATCCAGATATCGGGCAACGAGGTCTGGTACGAGAAGCGCTGCAAGCAGCACGGCGTGCAGTCGACGCTGGTCTCGACCGATTCGGCCTATTGGCGGCTGTGCAAGGATTTCATCAAGCCGGGCGACCGGCCGCTCGCCTTCCAGCGCCACACCGAATTCGGCTGCCCCTATGATTGCGGGCTGTGCCCGGACCACGAGCAGCATTCCTGCCTGGCGCTGATCGAGATCACCGAGCACTGCAACCTGACCTGCCCGGTGTGCTTTGCGGATTCCTCGCCGGCGCGCACCAGCTTCACGCCGCTGGCCAAGATCGAGAAGATGCTGGACGCGCTGGTAGCAAGCGAGGGCGAGCCCGACCTGGTGCAGATCTCCGGCGGCGAGCCGACGCTGCATCCGGATTTCTTCGCGATCCTGGATGCGGTGCGCGCCCGGCCGATCCGCCATGTCATGATCAACACCAACGGCCTTAGAATCGCGCGCGAACGGAGTTCGTGGCGAAGCTCGCCGCGAACAAGCGTGGGCTGGAGGTCTATCTGCAGTTCGATTCGCTCACGCGCGAGGCGCTGGTCAACCTGCGCGGCGCCGACTTGCGCAAGATCCGCCAGCAGGCGCTGGAGAATCTCGAGCACCACGGCGTCTCGACCACGCTGGTCGCGACCATCAAGCGCGGCGTCAACGATGCCGAGATCGGCGACATCGTCCGCCATGCGCTGACCTGGAAGTGCGTCCGCGGCGTCACGCTGCAGCCGGTGCAGGACGCCGGCCGCAACCAGAATTTCGACAAGAACACCGACCGCATCATGCTGTCGGAGATCCGCCAGCGCGTGATCGAGACCGGGGTGTTCGGCGACAAGGACATGATCCCGCTGCCGTGCAATCCCGAGAGCATCTCGATCGGCTACGGCCTGCGCAACGCCGACAAGGTGTTGCCGCTGACCTCGCTGATCCCGCAGGAGCAGCTTGTCGCCGTGATGCCGAACACGATCAGCCCCGAGAAATATCCGGTGTTGCGCGAAAAATTCGTCGACCTGTTCTCGCTGTCGTCGGGCCCGCTCAACACCTCGGAGCGGGTCTGCGAATTGCTGTGCTGCCTGCCGAGCTTCGAAGTGCCGGAAGGCCTCTCCTACGAGAACGTGTTCCGCGTCACCATCGTGCAGTTTCTCGATCGCTCCAATTTCTGCGTCGGCAACGTCAAGCGCAGCTGCATTCACTTCGTCACCGAGAGCGGCGCGATCATCCCGTTCGACACCTACAATCTGTTCTACCGTGACGGAAAGATCGACGGCATCCGCGCGGGCCTCGCCGGCCAGACCTATCGCGAGGCGCGCCTGACGGAGGAGACGCCGAGGTGAGCGATACCAGCGCGCCCCCTCCGCCTCCGTCCCGCCCACCGGAGCAGCGCAACGGCTGCGTGACGGCGCTGATGATCGTCGCCGGCATCATTCTGTTGCTGCCCGGTCTCTGCGCGCTGATCTTCGTGTTCGCCGGCGTTGCCAAGACGGCGTCCGATGACCTTCAGGTCGTCGCCGCGTGCCTGCTGGTGGCGTGCTTCGGCGTGGCCCTGATCTGGTGGGCCATCCGCAGGCCTGCGTCCTAGGGACGGCCGGCATCGCGAACCGACTGGTGGACCCACAGCCATGAGCGAGACCAATCCCCCTTCCGTGCCGCCTGCACCAGCGCAGCCGCCCGACGTGCACCTCCCTCCGCCGCTCCCGCCACAACGCGGCGGCTGCGCGACCGCCTTCATGGCGCTGTTCGGGGTGCTCCTGCTGCTGCCCGGGCTCTGCGCCCTCCTGTTCGGGTTCGGCGTCCTGAGCGAGTCGAAAACCGATCCCTCCATCCTGTTCCTGATCCTGCTCGGGCTCGCGGTTTGCTTTGCCGGCGTGATGCTGATCCGTGCCGCGATCAAGGGCGATCGGTAACGGACAAATTTGCAGCCCATGAACACGCCGCCCGAGCCGCCGACGAATCCTCCTACAGCTGCGGAAGGCTGCCTGTCGATGTTGATGTTCCTGGCCGGCATAGTCCTGCTGCTTCCCGCGGCCTGCGCGCTATTGGGTCTCGGGCGCGGCGGGTTCGATTCGTCCTTCATCGGCTTTTGGCTCGCCGTCTCCGCGATTGGCTTCGTTGGCGCCTGGCTGATCTGGCTCGCGACGCGCCCCCGAAGTCAGTAGACGGACAATGGTCATGGGCAATTCCGACTCGCCGCCGTCGAACGGGCCACCACGCAACGGCTGCCTGACCGCGTTCATGCTGGTGGTGGGGATCCTCCTGCTGATCCCGGGCGTGCTGTGCGTCATCGTCAGCGTCGCGATGGGGCCCGGAGCCAACGTTAATCCCGTCACCATCATCGTGATCTGCCTGGCCTTTGCCGGGTTGACCTTGATCATCCAGGCGCTTTCCCGGAAATGACGCCGGATTCGGCCCCAAAAAGCCGCTCAAAACCGGCTTCCGGAACCAAAATCAGCCCTCCAAACGGCCAATAAACCGTTGTTTTTTGGCGTTTTCTGACTATATTGCGCCGCAACGCACGAGGTGCCCGGTCCTGAGACCGGGCTTCCTTTTTGGGGTGATGCGTCCCCGTCAAATTTCTTGGGTATGAGCGTGATCCGGGCCCCTGATGGGCCACGCGAGCGAGCGGCCGGCCAAACTGGTTCGGCGAGATCGCGCATCTGACCATTGCACGACCAGAAGAAGAGCCATGAACCTTCGCAACGTCGCCATCATCGCCCACGTCGACCACGGCAAGACCACCCTCGTCGACCGCCTGCTGCAGCAATCCGGCACCTTCCGTGAGAACCAGAAGGTCACCGAACGCGCCATGGACTCCAACGACCTGGAGCGCGAGCGCGGCATCACCATCCTGGCCAAGGCGGCCTCGGTGCAGTGGAAGGACATCCGCGTCAACATCGTCGACACCCCCGGCCACGCCGATTTCGGCGGTGAGGTCGAGCGCATCCTCAACATGGTGGACGGCGCGCTGGTGCTGGTCGACGCCGCCGAGGGTCCGCTGCCGCAGACCAAGTTCGTGGTCTCGAAGGCGCTCAAGATCGGCCTGAAGCCGATCGTCGTGATCAACAAGGTCGACCGTCCCGACGCGCGTCCGACCGAAGTCATCAACGAGGTGTTCGACCTGTTCGCGGCGCTCGACGCCAGCGAGGAGCAGCTCGACTTCCCGATCCTGTACGGGTCGGCCAAGCAGGGCTGGATGGCGGAGAGCCCGGAGGGTCCGAAGGACCTCGGCATGCAGCCGCTGTTCGATCTGATCGTGCGCCATGTCGAGCCGCCGAAGGTCGAGGAAGGTCCGTTCCGGATGATCGGCACCATCCTCGAGGCCAACCCCTATCTCGGCCGCATCATCACCGGCCGCATCTCCTCCGGCTCGATCAAGCCGAACCAGCAGGTCAAGGTGCTGTCCGCCGACGGCAAGCTGATCGAAACCGGCCGCCTGACCAAGATCCTCGCCTTCCGCGGCCTCGAGCGCACCCCGCTCGAGGAGGCCGAGGCCGGCGACATCGTTGCGATCGCGGGCCTCACCAAGGGCACCGTCGCCGACACCTTCTGCGATCCCTCGGTCGAGACCCCGCTGCCGGCGCAGCCGATCGATCCGCCGACCGTGTCGATGTCGTTCATCGTCAACAACTCGCCGCTCGCCGGCACCGAAGGCGACAAGGTGACCTCGCGCATGATCCGCGACCGCCTGATGCGCGAGGCCGAGGGCAATGTCGCGCTGCGCGTCGTCGAGGCCGCCGACAAGGATTCGATGGAAGTCTCCGGCCGCGGCGAACTGCAGCTCGCGATCCTGATCGAGACCATGCGCCGCGAGGGTTTTGAGCTCTCGGTGTCGCGCCCGCGCGTCGTGCTGCAGAAGGACGAGGCGACCGGCAATTGGCAGGAGCCGATCGAGGAAGTCGTGATCGACGTCGACGAGGAGCATTCCGGTGTCGTCGTGCAGAAGATGAGCGAGCGCAAGGCCGAGATGATCGAGATGCGCCCGTCCGGCGGCAACCGCCTGCGGCTGGTGTTCTACGCGCCGACCCGTGGCCTGATCGGCTACCAGGGCGAACTGCTCACCGACACCCGCGGCACCGCGATCATGAACCGTATCTTCCACGGCTATGCCGCCTACAAGGGCGAGATCCAGGGCCGCCGCAACGGCGTGCTGATCTCGAACGACCAGGGCGAAGCGGTGGCCTATGCGATGTTCAAGCTGGAAGACCGCGGCCCGATGATGATCGAGCCGGGCTGGAAGGTCTACAAGGGCATGATCGTCGGCGAGCACACCCGCGACAACGATCTCGAGATCAACGTGCTGAAGGGCAAGCAGCTCACCAACATCCGCACCACCTCGAAGGACGAAGCGGTGCGCCTGACGCCGCCGATCCGGATGACGCTGGAAAAGGCGCTGGCCTATATCGAGGACGACGAGCTCGTCGAGGTGACGCCGAAGTCGATCCGGCTGCGCAAGAAGCATCTCGATCCGAACGACCGCAAGCGCGCTGAAAAGGCCAAGGAAGCTGTGGCGTAAGCCATCGCGTAAACCAAACTGTCATGCCCCGGCTCGACCGGGGCATCTAGTACGCTGCGGCCTATCGGTTCAATCACAGCTGTCTCCTGGAATACTGGATCACCCGCCTTCGCGGGTGATGACAGTTATGCGTGTGTTGACTTTAGACGCTTCTCCAGACGTGCTAGAGCCGCGACATGAGTTCCCTTCCCTCCACGGTCGATGTTGCCATCATCGGCGCCGGCGCCGCAGGCCTCGGCGCCGCGCATGCGCTGAGGGGCACCGGCCTCTCCACCATCGTGCTGGAAGCCCGCGACCGGCTCGGCGGCCGGGCTCATACGATCCAGGCCGCGCCTGACGTGGTGTTCGACGTCGGCTGCGGCTGGCTGCACTCGGCCGACCAGAACAGCTTTGTCGGCATCGCCCGGCAACTCGGCTTCGAGCTCAACAAGGACCTGCCGCCGTGGCGCGAGCGCGCCTATGGCAAGGCGTTCCCGCAGGCCGACCGCGATGCGTTCATGCTTGCGCTCGACGAGTTCTACGATCGCATCGAAGAGGCGGCGCGCGGCGGCAAGGACGGTTCAGCCGATCGCTACCTCGAGCCCGGCAACCGCTGGAACCCGATGATCGATGCGATCTCGACCTATGTGAACGGCTGCGAGCTCGACCAACTCTCGATTCTCGATTTCGACGCCTATGAGGACAGCAACGTCAATTGGCGCGTCAGGCGCGGCTATGGCTCGCTGATCGAGGCCTATGGTCAGCAAGTGTCTGTCGCGCTGAACTGCGAGGTGAGGCTGATCGATCACTCCGCCAAGCGCGTCCGCATCGAGACGTCGCGCGGCACACTCGAAGCGGACAAAGTGATCGTCACCGTGCCGACCAACCTGATCGCCGACGCGGCGATCCGCTTCTCGCCGGCGCTTCCGGAAAAACTCGATGCCGCCCGCGGCCTGCCGCTCGGCCTCGCCGACAAGGTGACCTTGGCGCTCGCCGAGCCCGAGGCGCTGCCGAAGGAAGGCAATCTGCGCGGCGCCACCATGCGCACCGAGATGGGCACCTACCACATCCGCCCGTTCGGCCAGCCCTGCATCGAGGGCTTTTTCGGCGGCCGTTTTGCGCAAGCGCTCGAGGATGCCGGCGACGGCGCCATCGCCGCGCACAGCATTGACGAGATCGTCTCCTTCCTCGGCAATGATTTCCGCCGCAAGCTGAAGCCGCTCAGCGAGTCCCGCTGGGCCCACGACCCGTTCGCCCGCGGCTCCTATTCCCACGCGCTGCCCGGCCACGCCGACAAGCGCGCCGTGCTCGCAGCCCCGGTCGACGGCCGGCTGTTCTTCGCCGGCGAGGCGACGTCGCCGCACTTCTTCTCGACCGCGCATGGCGCGCGGGACAGCGGCGAGAGAGCAGCGAGGGAAGTGTTGGCTGTCGTAGCGAGCAAGTAGCCGCATCGTCATTGCGAGCGGAGCGAAGCTATCCATCGCGCCGCGTAACGGATGGAGTGGATTGCTTCGTCGCTTCGCTCCTCGCAATGACGGGGAAACTACTCCAGCACCCTCGCCCGCATATCCGTGTCCGGCACGAAACACGTCTCGTACTTGCCGAAGATTTTGTAGCGATTGCGGGCGACGAGGCTGTAGACGGCGTCGCGCAGCGGTTTCGGCACTGCGAACAGCACGCGCGTCCAGCCCCAGCCGGGGAGATGGCTCAGCACCGTCAGCGCGGCGTCCGACTTCATCCAGGCGATGCCGCCATGGACCACGGCGTTGGTGTCGGGATCCTCCGGGTCGATGCCGAAGGTTTTTGCCAGCCGCGTGCCGTAGTCGGACTGGATCGGCGTGAAGCGGAAGCGGCGCGCCGTGTCACGGTCGACGACGAAGCGGACCCAGCGCGAGCAGAAGATGCAGACGCCGTCGTAGAGGATCACGTCGTCGTCGGGCCAGCTCGTCATCTTGATTCCCTTCGACGCGTTTTCTTCACGCGAACCGGTTGCCACTTCGCTTGAAAACGCTATCGGTTATCCAATGTCAGCAGCGCGACCAGCATCAGCACGATCGCGGGTCCGGTCTTCACCAGCGCGCCGAGCGGCTCGATCCAGAGATCGGGCGTCAGGACCGCCGATCCCGCCATGTAGCCGAGCGAGGCAATGATGCCGGCGACAAGACCGAACGCCGCGGTGCGGCGGATCGCGATCAGCACGCCGATGCTCATGTCCATCAGGCTGGTCAGTACCGTCACCGGCCCGACCAGGGCGGGCGGGAAGTGATGCGCGCTCAGGATGCCGGCGGCGGCGTCATAGGAGATCACCAGCGAGATGAAGCCGGAGGCGACCCAGAACAGCACGAGGCTCGCGAAGATCAGCGCCTTGATCAGGAACAGCCGCGCGAACCATTTGTCCTGGATGGTCGCGGGTCGGCCGCCGATCGCCTGCGCGATCGTCTTCGGCACGATGCCAGCCGCTGCCATCCAGGCCGTGGGATCGCCGGTGACGCCGCGGCGCAGCTCGGCAATCGCATTGGAGCGCATCGGCGGCATCCAGCCGAGGCGGCTCGTGAGATCGCCGAGACGGGCGCCGAGATCGATCAGGAACGACGGCGAGGCGATACGGAATTGCTTCGCCGTGCCGAACGACCAGCGGAATTGGGCGATGACGCCGCCGAGCGAGACCGGCTGCTTCTGCATCAGATCCCAGCTCACCGAGCGCACCGCTTCGTCGTCGATGTCGCGCGAGGCAAGCCAGGCGATGGTCGCGGCGATATCCTCGACTGCAACCGGCTGGAATGGCGTAGCGGCCTCGTCGGCCGGCAAATCCACCGGCAGCGCCGCCAACGCGCGCAGCATGGCGCTGCCGCCATAGGCCGACGGCGCGATGACAAAGCCCGGGCGCAGGATCGCATGGGCGATCCCCGATGCCGCGATCAGCCGTTCGGCTTCGCGCTTGGTGGTGCTGAAGGCGGTGCGATCCTGATCGGCGCTGCCGGGAATCGAAATATGCACCAGACGGATGGCGCGATGGCTGTCGCGGATCGCTTCCAGCAGTCGCGCCACGAAGTCGCGATGCACCGCGCTTGTGTCGCTGCCCGGACCGTCCTGCAGCACGCCGAGGCAATTGACGACGACGTCGGCCTCGTGGCTGCGAAGCAGCTGCGTCAGCTCAGCGACATCCATCGCCATCACGGGCAGCTCGAGATCGGCTGCGCTCATCTTTTGGGCAGCCGTGAATTGCCGCGCGATCCCGATCGCGTGAAAGCCGCGCGCCCTGAGATCGTCGGTGACATAGCGTCCGATCAGGCCCGACGCGCCGAGCACGAGGATATTGTGTGATGCGCCGTCACTCATGAATTGGATCATGCGTTAGAATGGTTTTGCGATCATCAGCCAGAGGATGATCATCACCGAGCCGAAGCCGGGAATCCCGAACAGGAACCAGCGGCGAAACAGCGCAGTGTAGCGCGGCGGTAGCGGCAGACCCTTGTCGGCCGCCGCCTGTGCGAGGTCGCGCATCTCCATCTGCATGAAAACAACGGGAACCCAGAACACGCCGGCCAGCGCGTAAAGCGCAAGCGACAGCAACAGCCAGCGCTCGGTGATGCTGGTTGCCGACAGCAACATCAGCAGCGCCCCGCTCACCGGCTGCAGCAGCACCGCGCTCAGGGTGAAGATCATGTCCGCGACCACGACCGTCGACACCGTGCGCGCGATGAAGGACGGACTTTGCGTGCGATGCGCCGCCAGCATGAAGAAGGCGATCCCGCTCCCGGTGCCGAGGATCACGATGGCGCCGAGCACATGCAGATATTTGATCAGGAAATAGAGCGTCATCACAGTCCGCTCGCGATCGGGCCGGTTTCGGCACGCACAAATGCCGCCGCTGCCATAGGCCGTGCGCGCGCAAAAATCCACTGCGGCTGCGCACCCGGAGTACCCACATCGCGCTTGGATCGCAGGCCAAATCCTGGCGGCGAATCAGCCCCGGATGAGCCATTTCCAAGCGACGGCACTGTCATATTGCGTGCGCGATTCACACTTTGCACAGGGCCGAACCGGCGATCGGTCGTCTGAACCCGGCAAGTGTCCTCTTTCGGAACAAGTTTTCATCACACTGATGCAAAAAACCCACAGGTTAACCGATAATTAACGATGGACCTTGAAGGCGGCCCGCTGACTTGCTTTGATTGGCTGTATGAGCACAACGCTAATCGAGGTCCGGCCAGCCAAAGCTGCAGACGCAGCCTCGGTGGCGTCTACCCATGACGAAGCCTGGCGCTCGGCGTATCAGGGCATCATCCCCGGCGCCGAACTCGAAAAGCTGATCAATCGCCGTGGCCCGCAGTGGTGGGACAGCGCCATCCGCAAGGGCAGCCGCGTCAGCGTGCTGGTGTTCGGCGACAGGATCGCGGGCTATGCCAATTACGGCCGCAACCGCGCCCGCAGTCTGCATTTCGAAGGCGAGATCTACGAGCTCTATCTGCGGCCGGAATTCCAGGGCCTCGGCTTCGGCCGGCGCCTGTTCGCCGCAGCCCGCCGCGACCTGATGCAGAGCGGCCTGAAGAGCATGGTGATCTGGGCGCTCTCCGACAACGAGCCGGCGACCGAGTTTTATCGCGCGCTGGGCGGCCGGATGGTGGCGCGCTCCTCGGAACGGTTCGGGCCGAAGTCGCTCGACAAGGTCGCTTTCGCCTGGGCCAACTGAAAATCCTGCTTCTCTCGCAGCTGCAGCAAGGCTAAACCAGCCTCTAGCGCTGCGCGCGACGGCCAGCCCGGCCCCACGGCCGGGCCTGATGCCGTTTGCGGCCTGGCGGCGCCAACCAAAAAATCACATCGTTCTCAACTTCCAAAAGGCCACGCGGAGCAATCCATGCGTATCGACGCCATATCGATCGGAAAAAATCCGCCACACGACGTCAACGTCATCATCGAGGTTGCCGTCGGCGGCGAGCCCATCAAGTACGAGATGGACAAGGAGGCCGGCACGCTGGTGGTGGACCGCTTCCTCTATACGCCGATGCGCTATCCCGGCAATTACGGCTTCATCCCGCACACGCTGTCGGGCGACGGCGATCCCTGCGACGTGCTGATCGTCAACACCCGCGCGATCGTGCCGGGCGCCGTGATGAGCGTGCGCGTGGTCGGCGTCCTCCTGATGGAGGACGAGGCCGGCGGCGACGAGAAGATCATCGCGGTGCCGTCATCGAAGCTGACCCAGCGCTACGACAAGGTGCAGAACTACAGCGACCTGCCCGACATCACGCTGCAGCAGATCCAGCACTTCTTCGAGCACTACAAGGATCTCGAAAAGGGCAAGTGGGTGAAGGTGCTGCGCTGGGGCGACGCCGACGAAGCCCGCAAGCTGATCCTCGAAGGCATCGAACGCGCGAAGAAGAAGTGACGGGCTAAGGTCCTGCCGCCTCCTCCGTCATTGCGAGGAGCGTAGCGACGAAGCAATCCATGGTCCGCGAACGCCGCGCGATGGATTGCTTCGCGGAGCCTGTCATCGGGCGCGCGTCCGCGCGACCGTTGGCTCGCAATGACGACTTCGAGATTCTCCCGCGAACTTACACCGCCGGCGCCGGCAGGCCCGCGATCGCGCAGGCGGCGCGCAGCGTGTTGACCAGAAGGCATGCCACCGTCATCTGTCCGACGCCACCGGGCACCGGCGTGATCGCGCCGGCGACGCCGAGCGCTTCCTGGAATGCGACGTCGCCGACCAGCTTCGGCTTGCCGCCGGGCACCGGAATGCGGTTGATGCCGACATCGATCACGGTCGCGCCCGGCTTGATCCAGTCGCCGCGCACCATCTCGGGCCTGCCGACCGCGGCATAGACCAGATCGGCCTGGGCGCAGAGCTTGGGCAGATCGCGCGAACGCGAATGCGCGATCGTCACCGTCGCGTTCTCGTTCAGCAGCAACTGCACCAGCGGGCGGCCGACCAGATTGGAGCGGCCGATCACGATCGCGTTCATGCCCTCGAGCGAGGCATGCACGCTCTTGGTCAGGATGATGCAGCCGAGCGGCGTGCAGGGCGACAGCGCGGCAAGGCCGCCGGCGAGCCGGCCGGCATTGTTCGGATGCAGGCCGTCGACGTCCTTGGCCGGATCGATCGCATTGATGATGGTCTCGGTGTGCAGCGATTTCGGCAGCGGCAGCTGCACCAGGATGCCGTGCACCATGGGGTCGCGGTTGAGCCGCGCGATCAGCGCCAGCAGATCGGCCTGCGACACATCCTCCGGCAACTTGTGCTCGAACGAAGCCATGCCGGCGGCCTGGGTCTGAGTGTGCTTGCTGCGGACATAGACCTCGCTCGCGGGATCGTGGCCGACCAGCACGACGGCGAGCCCCGGCGTGAGCGCATGGTCGCGCTTGACCCGGGCGACCTCGTCGGCGACGCGGGCGCGGAGCTCTGCGGCGATGGCTTTTCCGTCGATGATGCGGGCAGTCATGTCAGTCCTTCGTGTCTTGATTCGGCCCGGTCGCAGTCAATTTCTTCAAGGTGTCGCCAAGCTGCCTCGGATCGCCATCGACCGCCACCTGCTTCAGCCGCGAAGTGGCCCCCGACAGCAGCTTCACCCTGGCCTTGGGTACGCCGAGCGCCTTCGCCAATAACTCCGTCACCGCCCGGTTGGCCTCACCGCCCTCGGCGATGGCGCGAACCCGCACCTTCACCACCGAACGGCCGTTGGCCAGCGTCTCGATCCCGTCGATGTCGTCGCGGCCGCCGCGCGGCGTCACGCGCAACGCGATGCTGATGCCCTCGGTGGAATAGCGCCAAGGATCCATCAGCAATCCATCAGCAGCGGTCCATCGCCAGGGATCAGATCACGTTGGGATAGATGTAATAGGCGATCACCCGCTGGATGAACATGATGATCAGGATCACGATGATCGGCGAGATATCGAGACCGCCCAGATTCGGCATCACATTGCGAATCGGCCGCAGCACCGGCTCGGTGATCCGGTACAGGAACTCGGCCACCGCCGAGACGAATTGATTGCGCGTGTTGACCACGTTGAAGGCGACCAGCCAGGACAGGATGGCGGAGGCGATCAGAAGCCAGACATAGAGGTCGAGGACGATGATGACGATGTCGAGAACAGCGCGCATATGATGGGGGCTCGCGGGTAGGACGACCAGGTAAAGCGCAACGAAACCGGACTTGAACCGCCAGCGCGCTTCTTGTTTGAGCAGGATCTTCTCGGAAAACCGCTACGTACTTCTCGCTAACGCGGCCCGCCGGGTCCGGATCATGCTCTAAATATCGGTTCGTCCCCCCGCAAACAAGGGAAGTTCCGGGCGGGAAAGGCCGAAAACCGCTGTTTCAGCGTTCTTGACTTGGCCTTGGGCGGGACTGTAAATGGCGCCCGACTGACGGCCGGGACACTCAGCAACACCCGGCCGCAATGGGGCCATAGCTCAGCTGGGAGAGCGCGTCGTTCGCAATGACGAGGTCGGCGGTTCGATCCCGCCTGGCTCCACCAGCCTTCGCTCGCTTCGCGAGCTTCGGCTCGGCAAGCCGTCTCGTAGCGAAGGCTGCCGCGACGTAGCCCGAAGGGCGAAGCCGGGCTGATCGGCAAAATCGCCCCCCCCACTATCCCCCCTCACGTCCCCGTAAACCTTGGCGGCCGCTTCTCGACAAAGCTCGCGACGCCTTCCCGGAAATCGTTGCCCTTGAGCGCGATCTGCATTTCGCGATTGGCGTCGATGGTGGCTTCCGCGAGGGTCTGGAACGGCACGTCGTAGACTTGGCGCTTGATCACCGCGATCGCGCTCGGCGAGACGAAATCGGCGAGGTCCCGGGCATAGGCGTAAGTTTCCTCGCGCAGCTGCTCCGGCGAAGAGAGCCGGTTGACGAGCCCGATGCGCAGCGCCTCCGCGGCCGACACGCGACGCGCCGACATCAAGAGATCCAGCGCGTTGGCATGGCCGACGATGCGCGGCAGCATCCAGCTGATGCCGTGCTCGGCGATCAGGCCGCGCCGCGCGAAGGCTGTCGTGAACACCGCGCTGTCAGCGGCGAAGCGCAGGTCGCAATAGAGCGCGTGAACCAGGCCGATGCCGGCGGTGGCACCGTTGAGCATCGCAATCACCGGCTTCTTGATGGCGGGATAATAGGCGTAGCGCGTCTGCCAGTCGGCGCGGCGGTTCATGTCGAACGGAATGCTCTCGCCGCGCCTGACCTCGTTGGGATCGATCCCCTGCAGCGCTTCCATGTCGGCGCCGGCGCAGAAGCCGCGGCCCGCGCCGGTCAGGATGATGACGCGCACATTGTCGTCGTTGGATGCGGCCTCCATCGCATGGCGCACGTCGCGCTCCATGATCGCGGTCCACGCATTCATGCGGTCGGGGCGATTGAGCGTGATGGTCGCGATCCGGTCGCTGACCTCATACAGGATGTGCTGGTAGCTCACGGCGTTCTCCCTGGGCCTTGTTGTTATTGATACGCGCGGCGATACGGCCGGCGCGCGGCAGGCGACAGTAGCACATCCATCAGAATGAAAAGGCGGCGCGAAATTCCGCGCGGCGGCTATTCCGCCGCCTGCAACAGCAGCGGCCGCGGTACGCGCGCAATCCAGCCGTCAATGAAATGCTTCAGCCACGCGCGCTCGGCGGCATCGTGCACGGCGCGCCCGGCGAAGTGCTGATGGACCGATTGCGCGCCTGGCTGCTCCATCCGCGCGCAACCGCGCGTGGTCCAGCGATGCATCATCGCGTAGGTCACGTCGGGATGGAATTGCAGGCCGAAGGCATTGCCGAACTGGAACGCCTGCACCGGGAAATCATCGCCCGCAGCAAGCAGGTCCGCGCCGTCGGGCAGTTGGAATCCCTCGCCATGCCAGTGATAGACGCGCGCCGGCCAATCCGGACAGAGCGCGAGACCCGCCTGCGTCGGCCTGACCGGGTAGTAGCCGACCTCGACACGGCCCTGCGGATGCGGCGCGACGCGCGCGCCGAGTTGCCGCGCCAGCATTTGCGCACCGAGGCAGATGCCGAGAACGGGCGCTGCTCACGCAAGGGAACTGAAATCCAGTCGATCTCGCGCCGGACGTAGTCGTCGGCATCGTTGGCGCTCATCGGGCCGCCGCAGATCACCGCGCCCGCATGCGCCTCGAGCGTGTCGGGCAGCGCGTCGCCAAAGCGCGGACGGCGGATGTCGAGGGGGTAACCCAGCGCACGCAGGGCGTTGCCGATCCGGCCGGGAGTCGAGGTCTCCTGATGCAGCACGATCAGCACCGGCCGCCGCGAGGCTTGATCCGAAACCTGATCCACCGGCGTGACCGCGGCCGGCCTTCGGCTTGCGAAGGGCACCACGACGCGGGTTTGGTCAGACCGGAACGACATTGCCTCTGCTTGAAGGTTTGGCCTCTGCTTAAGGATTCGGCACGTAAGGTGCGATCATAGCTAAGTGGTCGTTAACATCGTGTGAGTTTGCGCACAGACGTGGCGAAGCAAATCGCGGGCCAGAAACAGCCTTAACGACGACCGAGGGGACGTTTCAGGAAGGCTAACGCTTGCGGAGCTGGAAGCCGCCGACCGCCGTCAGGATGAAGGAGCGCGGGAACAGCCGGAGCAGGAACGGCACGACCTTGATGAAGGCGCCAGGCAGCACGGCGCGCTTGTTGGCCATCAGGCCGCGATAAGCCTGGCGGGCGACTTCGGCGGGCGCGACGTTGAGGATCGCGGAATCGAACCCGGGCGCGAAGCCGGCGCGGTCCTGAAACTCGGAGGGCACGGGACCCGGGCAAACCACGGTGACGCGCACGCCCTTCGGCGCCAGCTCACAGCGCAATGCCTCGGAGAACGAGAGCACATAGGCCTTGCTGGCGTAGTACACCGCCATGCCGGGGCCCGGCAGGAAGCCGGCGATCGAACCGAGATTGAGGATGCCGCCGCGGTTGCGGATCAGCTGATCGGCAAAACGCAGCGTCAGATCGGTCAGCGCGCGGATGTTGAGGTTGATGATGTTGAGCTGCTCGGCACGGTCGCGCTCGACGGCAAGGCCGAACAGGCCGAAGCGGCATTGTTGACGAGATATTCGACCTCGACCCCGGCCTCGGTCAGGGCTTGCGCGATCCGCTCACCCGCATCGGTCTGCTGCAGATCGCAGGAGATCACGATCGGGGCCGCGCCGCCCTTGGCTCCGAGCTCATCGGCGAGTGCCGTCAGGCGATCAGCGCGCCGCGCCACCAGCGCCACGCGGTGACCATTCGATGCAAACACGCGCGCCAGTTCGGTGCCTATGCCCGCCGATGCCCCGGTTATCAGCGTCACACGCTCAGTCACGTTTCAAACTCTTATTGCAAATTCTAGTGAGGGTCCCCAACGGGGCGACGAGAGCATAGGCATGCGGTGGGATGCAAGCCGTGTATGGGCTTGTGGATAGCCGCCGGGGCGCCGGTTTCGGGACGAAACGACCGATTTTCAGTCGGATCGCACCCAATCGAGGCAGACATTAAAGTTTCGTCATCCGTGATGCCGGCGACGGTGCTCCGCTTGCGCAGCCGACCGTGTCAGATTGCCGCGTCTGCCGTGCCCCAGGGGCCCTTCGGCAACTCCGCCTGCTTCTCGGCGACCCGGTGCTTGAGGTCGATGCGGTCGCGCGAGGAAATGCCGAGCAGATCGGCCGCGCGCCAGACCACATTGTCCTCGAACTCGCTGACCTGACCGTCGGCATAGACCAGCTCCCACATCATCTCGACGATGCGCAGCCGCCCCTCCTCATTCACCGAGCGCATGATCACACTGGTGAAGTGATAGAGGTCCACGGCCTCGCCTTCGACGCGCATCGCAGAAGCGATCAGCTTGTCGGCGGTGCCGGGATCAAGCTGGAAACGGCTCTCGATCAGGCTGTGCAGCTTGCGCGTCTCGGCAGGCGTCGGCTCGCCGTCCAGCGAGACCACATGCACCAAGAGCGCGGTCGCCGCCAGGCGATAGTCGCTATCATCGAAAGCGCGGTCGGCCTTTGCATCGGGGGAGACGATATCGGCAATGAATTGGCGGAGTCCGTCGAGCATCGCTTTCTCTATGCAATGAAGCTGAAGTGTATATGGCGTGGAAACAGAACCGGCGCAATCCGCGCGGGTTCCCGCTGCGGCATTACGTTTCGGCAAGCATTACATTTCTGCAATATGACTACGGTATTTCATACACCACGAGCTTGTCGGCAATGCCGCGCAGCGCCGCTTCCTTCTGGATCGGCTTGATCGCCGCGCGATCGAGGATGCCGGCCACTTCAGCCGATTCCATCACCGGTTGGGTCAGATGGATCTCCTGCGACGTCGACAGGCTCTGCACCCTGGCTGCGATATTCACGGTCTGGCCGAAATAATCCTGCCGCTCGTTCAGCGTCACCGCGAGGCACGGCCCCTCATGGATGCCGATCTTGACGACGAGATCCTCCTTGCCGCGCTCGGTGTTGAGCTGCTTCATCGCCGCCCGCATGCGCAGGCCCGCCGACAATGCGTGCTCGGGCCGGATGAAGGTCGCCATCACGGCATCGCCGATCGTCTTCACGACGGCGCCGCGCTCGGAGGCGATGATGTCGAGCAGTGCGTGGAAATGCGCGCGCACCAGATCGAACGCGGCGAGATCGCCGACCCGCTCATAGAGCGCGGTCGAGCCCTTGAGATCGGTGAACAGGAAAGTCAGCGCGGTGATCTTCAGCCGCTGGTCGACGGTGAGGTTGTCGGCCTTGAACACGTCGCGGAAAGTCTGGTTCGACAGCATCCGCTTCGCGGTGAGGATCGGCTTGCGCTTGCCGAGCAATTTGTGCAGCGGATCGCCGGCGATCCACACCGACGGCAGCACGCGAACGTCGGCATGATTCTCCAGCGTGAGCCGCAGCGGCCCCGGCCGCATTGTCGAAGTGCCGGTCGGCGCATGCGACTTGTTGAACGCGATCGAGAATTGCTGACGATCGGTGGTCGGCTCGCCCTCGACGGCAAAGAAGTGCGCCGAATGCGTCACCGGCTCGAACACGATGACGAACTGGTTGGGCAGGTTGAGCGACAGGATCGCCTTTTCGCCGGGCGGCAGCTCGAGCCCCTCCAGCGTCACCTCATTGATCAGGGTCGACACCGAGCTCTCGTCGAACTCGATCCCGGAACTCCAGAAGATCTGCCGGAAATATTCCCAGATCGGCAGCGTATTGGGATCGTGCGCGGCAATGTGCCGGACGCGCGGGCTGACGGTGAAGGCAACCTCGACCAACTCGTCGACCGAGGCCTCGTAGCCGGCCGCGCACAGCGCGCAATTGTAATCGTCATGGCGCAGCGACTTCAGCGTGGTGTGAGCATCGAGCACGCCGCCACAGCCCGGACACAGCACGTTCCAGCTCATGTCGAACAGGCCGAGCCGCGACGCATGCAGGAAGCCGGAGATCACCTTCTCCTGGTCGAGCCCGGTACGGCCCGCGAAATCCAGAACGTTGATGCGATTGAGCTCGCGATCATGGCCATCGGAGATCAGCTGCTGCATGGCATCGACGACGGCCGGATCGGTCGTCTGCCTGAGGACTGCGAAGTGGGCCTGCGTATCGCTCATGGTGAGCCCCTAGATGAGCATCGGAACACCGCCGCGCAAGGTCAGCGCGGCTTGATCGTGAACACCGGAGAGCGGTTCGGCTGTGTCGTCACCACGCCGATCGGAAGCACCGGGTCCTTGTCCGCCAGCGCGACGCGGAACGCGCCGATGATCTTCGCGAGCGCGAGCGTCGCCTCGACCAGCGCAAAATGTGCGCCGATGCAGACCCTCGCGCCAACACCGAACGGCAGATAGGCAAAGCGATCCGGCGGCGTTTCCGCCATGAAACGCTGTGGTACGAACGCATTCGGGTCGCGCCACAGTTTCTCATGCCGGTGCAACAGCCACGGCGCGATCAGGATTACGTCACCCTTCCTGACCGGACGGCCCATGATGGTGTCGGGACCGCCCGCCGCACGCGCGATCAGGAATGCCGGCGGATAAAGCCGCATGGTTTCATCGATCACGGCGCGGGTGAACTTCAGCTTCTCGAAATCGAGCGCACCCGATGTCGCCACGCTGCTGACTTCTGCTGCCAATTGTTCCTGGGTCTCGGGATCGAGCGCCAACAGATAAAGCGCCCAGAACAGCGCAGTCGCGGTCGTCTCATGGCCGGCCAGGATCATGGTCGCGACCTGGTCGCCAAGCTGGGCATCGGTGAAGGCCTGGCCGGTTTCAGGATCGCGCGCGGCGCCCATCAGGTCGAACAGGTCGCGGGCCGGCGCGTTGTCATCCTTGCCGGCGGCGCGGCGCTCGGCCATCAGCATGCCGACGAATGCGGTCCAGCGCTTGCGGAAGCGGGCGCGGCGGAAATCCTGCGGAGTCGGCCAGTTCAACGGCAACAGCAGGTCCAGCATGTGCGGCCGCGCCAGCGTGTCGCCATACTCCATCACGAAGTCGCGCAGCGCGGCGCCGTGGCGATCCATGCCGAACGAGAACATGGTGCGGCCGGCGATCTCCAGCGTCATGCGTTGCATCACCTCGCGCAGATCGACCGGACCGCCGCTCGCGGTCTTCAGCTTGGCGATGGTCTCGTCGATCGCCGCGATCATGTAGGGCACCAGCGTCGTCACCGCGCGCGGCGTGAACGCCGGCGCCAGTGTGCGGCGCTGATGCTTCCACGCACGGCCTTCGGCGATCAGCAATCCCTCGCCCAGCATCGGACGCAGCACGCGCAGCCCGGCCGGCGTGCGGTGGTAGTTCTCGTAATTGTCGACCAGCACATGGCGGATCGCATCCGGCGTGTTGAGGATGAAGCTCGAATGGTTGAGGAAGCGGCCCTGGACGATGTCGTCCTCATAGGCGCGCTGGCCCCAAGTCTCGATCGGCGAGTTGCGCATCACCCGCATCCGCTGGAACGCGCCCATGTCGGCGGGTGCGCGCGGCGGGGCCGGCGGGACCAAAGGACGCCGCGTGACCGTGATATCGTAGACTTCAGCTATGCTCATGGTCCTCGCTTCCTGCCTCACGCAACGGCCGATCCGGCCATGCGATCCCGGCGCCATGAAGGCGCGCGGACCCTCCACCAGACCTAATAAGTCAGCTCGGCCACCGCAATCCGGTTCTCCGACGCCGGCCAGGCCCGCATCACGATGCGCTCGGCGTTGAAGATCGCGGCGACCGGACGGCCGACCTCGGCGGCGGTGAGCCGCAACGTCGTCACCGCGTCCGTCGGCACGCCGGATTTGACGTCGGCCGGCTCCTTGCCGTCGAACAGCACGATATCGCGCGGCAGGCCGAAATAGCCGCGCGGCCGCGACATCAGCACGATGGCGCCTGCACCAGCATCGGCCGGCGGCATGGGCCGCGCGGCGCGCAGATGCACGATGTCGGATGAACGCGGAAACGGCGAGCGATAGATGTGCGTCGTCACCGCAGCAGGCGAGGTCAGCACGAATTCGAGTGGCCAGGACGGATCGACCTGCGCCGGCCCCCAGCGCCCGTCGGCGCCGGTCTGCGAGCTGTGCAGCGGGCCGCCGAGGCGCTCGCCGGTCTCTGCCGACACATGATAGATGTCGACCACGGCGCCCGGTACCGGCCGGTTGGTCGGCACACCGCCCGGCGTGCCCGTGACGAGTCCGCTCAATCGCACCGCCGTCTCCGGCACGATCTCGATCCGCGACGGCTCACGGCCGGCGACGAACCTGTAGATCTCGCGAAAGGCGCGCGGATGATACGCGGTCTCGCGATGATCGACCGCGCCGAGCACCAGATTGGTCGCGCCCTTCAGCGCCGGACCCTCCGTCGTGACGTTGGTCGGCGTACCCGGCTTGCCGATGAAGCGGCCGTCGGTCTGGGCGTATTTGTCGAGCCCGTCGCTGCGCAAGGTCAGGAACGCGGTGCCCGCGGTCACCTCGCTGTCGCCATCGTTCAGCCCGCGCAGGAACGGACCGCGCCCGTTGAACTCGTTGCCGAGACCGTCGTCGGACGCATAGACGCCGTGATTGGGCGTGCCGCACAGCACCGCGTGGCTGATGTCGCCGCCACCACCATTCTTGACGGTGTTGCGGATCGCATTGCCACCACGCGAATTCCCGACCAGCGCGATCCGCGCGGCGCCGCTGCTCTGTTTGAGCTCCCTGACCGCCTCGGCGAGCGCGCGGCGCTGATCCTCGGTCGAGGAGCGGCCCGCCTGCTCGACCTTGTCGTCGGCGCGCGCCAGCGGATCGGTGAAATTGATTGCGGCCATCCGTTCGCGCGGCACGCCGTTGGACTCCATCCGCCACAGCGTCGTCATCCAGAGCGCGGCGTGATCGCCATTGCCGTGCACGAACAGGATCGGCGGGATGTCGCCAGCCGGCGCCGACTGGGCGAAGGCCGGGACAGGGAGGCGGCCCGCCAGCAGGGTCAGGGCGCCGGCCCCTTGAAAAAATCTCCGCCGCGACAGCGCCATTGATCCCCTTCCCCAAGCCTTTCAGGGCTTTAGCTGTGTCCTACCCCCTTAAAGGATACCGTAAGCGCTGGACAGGACACGCGTTTGCCGGGCATCAGTTGATGCAGCCGGAATCATTCAACAAACCATAGCAGGCCAACCGGAACCGGATATGACCGAACCGCCGAAGCGCCCAGACAGTATCACTGCACCGTTGCGGCATTCAATCTTCCGGCGAATCTGGCTCGCCAGCCTGCTCTCCAATCTCGGCATCCTGATCCAGGGCGTCGGCGCCGCCTGGGCGATGACCCAGATGACCGCGGAGGCCGACAAGGTGGCGCTGGTGCAGACCGCGCTGATGCTGCCGGTGATGCTGATCTCGATGCCGGCCGGCGCCATCGCCGACATGCATGACCGCCGCATCGTGGCGCTGGTGTCGCTGGCGATCGCGCTGTCCGGCGCCACCACGCTGACCGTGCTGGCCTGGCTCAACATGGTGACGCCGAACGTCCTGCTCGCGCTTTGCTTCGTGGTCGGCAGCGGCATGGCGCTGTTCGGCCCGGCCTGGCAATCCTCGGTCAGCGAGCAGGTGCCGTCGGAAACGCTGCCCGCCGCGGTCGCGCTGAACGGCATCAGCTACAACATCGCGCGCAGCTTCGGTCCCGCGATCGGCGGCATCGTGGTGGCGTCCGCCGGCGCCGTGGCGGCCTTCGCGGCCAATGCCGTGCTGTATCTGCCGCTGCTGGCGGTGCTGTTCCTGTGGAATCGCGTCAGCGAGCCGTCGCGGCTGCCGCGCGAGCGGCTCAACCGCGCCATCGTCTCCGGCGTGCGCTACATCACCAATTCACCGTCGATCAAGATCGTGCTGACCCGCACCATGGTGACCGGCATCATCGGCGGCTCGGTCTCGGCGCTGATGCCGCTGGTGGCGCGCGACCTCTTGCACGGCGGCGCACAGACCTACGGCATCATGCTCGGCGCCTTCGGCATGGGCGCGGTGATCGGCGCACTCAACATCAGCGAGATCCGCAGCCGGCTCAGCGGCGAGGCCGCGGTGCGGACCTGCGCGCTGCTGATGGGCGTTGCGATCGCGATCGTCGCGGTGAGCAAGCAGCCGGTCATCACCGCCGCCGCGCTGGTGGTTGCCGGCGCGGTATGGATGCTGGCCATCGCGCTGTTCAATATCGGCGTGCAGCTCTCGGCGCCGCGCTGGGTCGCCGGCCGCTCGCTGGCGGCCTTTCAGGCCTCGATCGCCGGCGGCATCGCGATCGGAAGCTGGTGCTGGGGCCGCATCACCGACCTCGGCGGCGTCGAGATGGCGCTGTTGATCTCCGCCGGCCTGATGCTGTTGTCGCCGCTGCTCGGGATCTGGCTCCGGATGCCGCCGGTCGGCGCGCGCAACGAGGACGCGACCGAGACGCTGGCCGATCCCGAAGTGCGGCTGCAACTGACCGGCCGCAGCGGCCCGCTGGTGGTCGAGATCGAATACCGGGTGGCACAGGACAACGCCCGCGCCTTCCACAATGTGATGCAGGACGTGCAGCTCAGCCGTCAGCGCAACGGCGCCTATGGCTGGTCGATCGCGCGCGACATCGCCGATCCCGAATTGTGGACCGAGCGCTATCATTGTCCGACCTGGCTCGATTTCCTGCGCCAGCGCAACCGCGCCACCCAGATCGAGCGCGAGCTGCATCAGAAGGCGGCCGACTTCCACATCGGCGCCGAGCCGATCCGGGTGCGCCGGATGCTGGAGCGCCCGTTCGGCTCGGTACGCTGGAAGGACGAGACCCCGGACCGCGCCGCCAAGGAAGTGATCCCGGTGGTCGCGACCGCGGCAGGCAGCAGCACGTGAATCTGGTTACTGCCCGTTATCGGTGAGCGTCTGCTGGCAGGCCTTGCTGAGCCGGCTGCGATGCTCCTTCAGGCAGGCCAGCACGACCTGATCGCCCTCGCTGAGATGGGCGCGGCAGAACCGCGAGGCATCGCGCGAGCAGGCATCACGCCCCTGCTGCTGTGCCGAGGCGGCCGACGTCAGCAGAACCAGTGGAACGACGGCAAACAGAAATCGGGTCATCTCTCAAAGCCTCTAAGGAATAGAACGCCGGTTCTATAGCGTTTCAGCGCTGCCAAGAAGCTTGAAACTGGCGCGCCGGCTGGTTTCGGCCCGAGGTGACGGCGTGGGGCGGGCCTGCGTCCCGTCGCCGCAGGTCCATCCCAACCGAGGCCGGCAGATCACTCCGCGGCGGCCCGGCGCTGCGCGGCGAGATCGCGATCCAGCACGACGCGGCAGCTGCTGCTCAGCTGGGAGCGATTCCTGACCATGCAGGCGGTTATCCTGGGGATGTTCGGTATCTCGGAGCTGCACAGGCGGAACGCATCGCCTGTGCACATCTGCTGCGCTTCGGCGCTGAACGCAAAACCCGCGGTCGGCGACAGCACGGCAACGGTGGTCACAATCGCCAGTGCGATGCTGGCGCTGCGGACGTGAACCCGGCTCTTGAAGATGGCGGTCATGATCGGCTCCCATCGGCGCCGCAAATCGCGGGCCCTTGTTTGATGGTCCGATCCTGCATGGGAGCGGGCTGGCCGACTGTGATGGTCATCACGCATGGATAAGGCCCGCTTTTTCTTGTCGTTCCGCCGCCTTGTTGGGACCGCGTTAAGACCTTGTTGGCATTAATCGCTCGTTACGGCTGTGGCGTATCCTTAAGTTCCGAGAGAGTGTGTAGCGATGCGTAGTGCGTTGGGCCTGATGCTGGCCAGTGTTGTAGCGGCGATCGTGATTGCCGGCGTGTGGTTCTGGACCTCCTCCCCGCGTGCCGACGCGGCTCCTCCGCAGACAACGGCAGCAGCCCAGGCCGATCCGCTCCCAGCGGCGGCAAAGCAGGCCGCCAGGGACGACGTCGACACGACCGCCGCGCTGTCGAAGCGCGCCGACGCCACCCAGGCGGCAGCCCCGGCCGCCGCCCCCGCACCGGCGCCGATGCCGGCCCCCGTCGCGGCCATGCCCAAATGCGCCAATCCCGATGGGCTCGGCGTCAGCCGCACCGTCGTGGTCGACACGACAGGTGGCCCGGGCTTCGGCTTCCTGCAGTACAAGCAATATGACTTCCTGACCGACCATGAGGTCGTGCTGACCTTCGACGACGGTCCGTGGCCGACCACGCCCGCCGTGCTCAAGGCGCTGGCGGACGAGTGCACCAAGGCGGTGTTCTTCCCGATCGGCCTGCACACCACCTATCACCCTGACATCCTCCGCCAGGTCGCCGCCGCCGGCCACACCATCGGCGCCCACACCTGGTCGCACGCACATCTGGCGGGCAAGAAGATCACCGAGCAGCAGGCCAAGGACGAGATCGAGAAGGGTTTTAGCGCGGTGAAGCTGGCGCTCGGCGCCAATCCGGCTCCGTTCTTCCGCTTCCCGGCACTGGCGCACACGCCGGCGACCACTGCCTATCTCGGCACCCGCAACATCGCGATGTTCTCGGTCGACGTCGACTCCAACGACTTCAAGTCCAAGAGCTCCGACGAGGTGATCAACAACGTGATGACCAAGCTCGACAAGGAGCACAAGGGCATCATCCTGATGCACGATTTGCAGAAGCATACCGCGCAGGCGCTGCCGACATTGCTGCGCAAGCTGAAGGCCGGCGGTTACAAGGTGGTCTGGATGAAGGCCAAGACCCAGATCGAGACGCTGCCCGAATACGACGCGATGATGGCAAAGACCGAGAAGCCGATCGCAACGGGCCGGCCGATCGGCAACGTCGTGCAGACGGTCGCCGACTAACGCAGCCAACGCACTGAACACGCTCGACGCAAGGCGCCCCTGGATCCGATCCAGGGGCGCTTTCGTTTGTGACGCCGCCGGCGTCTACCAATAGATGCCGTGGCGATGCAGCTCGCCGATGATGCGGCCCTCGGTCCAGCGCCGCGCGTGGCGGCGATGGCTCGACCTGTGCCAAGTCGTCGGCTGCTGCGGCGCCGGCCGTGCGTCCGATTGCACTGATGGCCGAACATTCGCTTGCTGTTGCGCCGGCGCCTGCTGCGCGGCGGGCTGAGCTTGCTGCTGCGGAGCGGGAGCTGGCGGCGCGACGGGCGCTGCGCGCTCAACATACTTTGGCGCAACCGGTGGCTCGACGGCGGGCGCGACCGGCGGATCGGCAACCCTGCCTGCCGTCATCACCGAATTCGACGCCGCCGCCGGCAGCGACCCGGCCCCGCCCAACGACAGGCTTCGTTCGCCCGCCTGCGCAGAGGCAGATATCAAAACCATCGCCGCGATCAGGATGAGTTTGCGCATTGTTGTTCTCCCGTTGTTGGGCGGGAAAATAGCGCGGTCGAGCGGCGTACTTTGTGAGATGCCTCACGCCATCTGGACAGCAGCGGTCAACAGATTGGCATAGTCCAGTCGGATTGTTGGAACTTGGTCCTATCGGCGGCCTCGTATCACCGTAGGTTATGGCCCTGAGACATGGTCTCGACACGACGACGTCCGCCCGTGCACGCTGGCGTCGACAGCACGGGCTTGTGTGCCACGCCTCCGATGATGACCTGGAATAGATTCGTCGGTCTGGCCTTCTCTTTCACGATGCTTGAAGTCTGGAGAATTCAGTGAGTGCATTTGATCAAGGTCGCGTGCGGCCCGGCGATGATGGTTTGGCGAATGCGGCCGCCGAAAAGCTCCGTTCGATGACCCCGGTCGCTGGAGCGATGGCTTATCCGTTCCTGCTCGATGCATTTCACCTCGCGGTCTCACCAATCGATGGGCGAATGTCATTCGGGCGACTTGCCCTGGCGGCCCTCTGCCTGCTGGCCGCGACGGTCGTGCCCTTGCTCGGTCTTGCGTGCGCCTATTGGATGACTATGGCCGCGCCTTCGTCGTTCGAACTGCGTGCACGGCGCCTCGCATACATCAGCGTCGGTGCGCCGCCGTTGTTCGTGCTGACCGGCGTCGGCCTCGGACTGCTGCACATCCCCGTCAGCGACGAGCTGGTATGGGTCGCGGCCTGGCTCGCCGCGGGTCTCTACGTGCTGCTCGGCGGCGAGCCGGAACGGCCGGCGACGTCAGCCGCGATTGCTCCCTCCATTGCCAAATGGCGCGTCACGCATGGCATCGCTGCAGCGATCATCCTGTTCTACGTCGCGTTTCATCTCACCAATCATCTGCTGGGCCTGTTCGGACCCGAGGTTCATGGCGCCGTGATGAAGATCGGACGCACGGTCTATCGCTCCTCCGTGATCGAACCGATCCTCGTCGGCCTGATGCTGTTCCAGATCGCCGTCGGTGTGCGGCTGGCATGGCGCTGGAGCGCGCTGCCGGCGGATGCGTACCGCGTGTTTCAGATCGGCTCCGGCGTCTACCTCGCAGCGTTCATCGTCACCCATCTGAATTCCGCATTCGTCTCGGCGCGGGCCGTGCACCACATCGACACCAATTGGGACTGGGCCTCGGGAGCACCGACCGGCCTGATTCATGACCCCTGGAGCATTCGCCTGGTGCCGCACTACGCGCTTGGTGTCTTCTTCGTCCTCGGCCACCTGGCTTCAGGATTGCGCGGCGTGCTGATCGCGCACGGCGTCGCCACCACAATTGCCAACCAGATCTGGACAACCGGTGTTGCCGCCGGTGCCCTGATCGCGATTGCGATCATGAGCGGATTGTGCGGAGTGCGGATCTAGGCGGAGGACGGCCTTGCGAATTGGTACCGCTTTGTCGCGCCAGGCCGCTACGGGATGTCACCCACGTCTCCAGGCTGGACAGTTCCTGCGTCGCAGCGGGGAGAGGTACTCGGACCTCCGCCCCCGTCATTACGACGGGTGAGTAGGCTGTGTCCGCCGGCGCCATTGCGAATGCTCGCCAAGGAAACCGCCGGGCCTGCTCACGGGAGCGTCTTTCAAAAATGCCCTTGACCCATAGCCAACGTAAGTCGCAGGCTGCCAATCGAAAATAAAAAGCGGAGGAAGGGAGATGATGCCTGTGAACAGGAAAGCGCAATTGCGCGCGGTGTTCAGCTCTCTGGGTGGCGTTATCGCCATCTTTTCCGCGGTATCGGCCGCTTCGGCTCAGTCCGGTGAGCAGGTTTCTGCGGGGCCCACCGACATCGCCGGCATTGTCTCGAGCACTGCGGGACCGGAAGGGGGCGTCTGGGTTATTGCCGAAACGACGGAGCTACCGACGAGGTACGCCAAGATCGTCGTTACGGATGACACGGGCCGCTATCTCATTCCGGATCTGCCGAAGGCAAAATACAAGGTTTGGGTCCGCGGTTACGGCCTGGTCGATTCAAGCCGTGTGGAGGCCGAGCCGGGACAGCAGCTCAGACTGAATGCGACGCTGGCGCCAACCCCGGCCGCGGCTGCGAAATATTATCCCGGCATGTATTGGTACGCGATGCTGAAAATCCCGGCAGCGGATCAGTTTCCCGGCACGGGCGATAACGGCAATCACGTGCCGAGCTTCATGAAGAACCAGGGAAACTGGATCGACCTCATCAAGAACACCTGTCAGTCCTGTCACGCGCTCGGAAGCGAAAACATCCGTTCGCCTCACGTCAAGGAGCTCGGGGAATTCAAGAACTCGACCGAGATGTGGATGCGGCGAATTCAGTCCGGTCAGGCGATGACGCGGATGGCGACCGGCATCGCCCGCGTCGGGCCGGACCTTGGTCTGTCGCTTTTCGCGGATTGGACAGACCGGATCGCGGAGGGCCAATTGCCCGCGACCAAACCGCAGAGGCCCACCGGGCTGGAGCGGAATGTCGTCGTCACACTCTGGGATTGGGCGTCGCCGACACACTACATGCACGACGCCATTTCGACCGACAAGCGCAATCCGCGCGTCAATGCCAACGGCTACATTTACGGCTCGCCGGAGGAATCGACGGACCTGGTGCCGGTCCTCGATCCCGTGAACAACAAGACCTGGAACATCGAGCACCCGTTCATGCCAGGAACACCGTCGGTGAAGGACGATCCGCTCGGAACCTCGGTTTTCTGGGGCGATGAGCCGATCTGGGATGGCCACACCTCCAACCACAATCTCATCATCGATGATGCCAACCGCGTCTGGTTTGCAGCCCGCGTCCGCAGTGCGGACAATCCCGACTGGTGCAAGGCAGGGGGCGATCATCCGTCGGCCAAGGTCGCGCCGCTGAAAGAGTCGGTACGTCACCTCTCGCTCTATGATCCTGCGACGAAGAAGTTCGAGCTCATTCCCACCTGCTTCACCACCCAGCATCTCTACTTCGGGCATGATCGCGACAACACGTTGTGGACCAGTGCCGGTGGAGCAGGTTTTCCCGCGGTCGGCTGGCTGAACACCAGGAAGTATCTGGAGACCCACGATGCCAAGACTTCGCAAGGCTGGGCGCCGCTGATCGTCGACGTCCCGGGATGGGGCAAACGTGGCGAGTATGTCGAGATCGGCCAGCCGGTGGATCTCACGAAGCAGAAGCGCGTGGTGGCAGGTTGGTACGGCGTCCAAGCGAGCCCGGTCGACGACACGATCTGGGGTCAGTCGATGGACAGCGGCTTCTCTAACCTGGATCAGCCGGGATATCTCGTCCACTTCATTCCCGGTTCGGATCCCGCCAACACCGCTTTGGCCGAACTTTTCCAGCCGCCGCCCGGTACCTGGGGGCCGCGCGGTCTTGATATCGACGGCAAGGGCGTCGCCTGGACCGCGCTGTCGAGCGGCCAATTGGCGAGCTTCGACCGATCGAAGTGCAAGGAGCCATTGACGGGAGCCAAGGCGGTCACCGGCGAACAATGCTATGAGGGCTGGACGGTCTATCGCTTCCCCGGTCCGCA
The DNA here is from genome assembly GCF_001238275.1 of Bradyrhizobium viridifuturi. Taxonomy (GTDB): domain Bacteria; phylum Pseudomonadota; class Alphaproteobacteria; order Rhizobiales; family Xanthobacteraceae; genus Bradyrhizobium; species Bradyrhizobium viridifuturi. The sequence continues at coordinate 15,033 of NZ_LGTB01000052.1, read as the reverse complement.
GTTCGAGGGGGTCGACAATAGAGGAAGCGCCAACCACGCCTATTATGTCTGGGTCGATCGCTTCAACACCTTCGGCCTCGGTGAGGACGTGCCTCTCGCGATGACAAACGGCGGCGAGGCCATTACTGCGCTGGTCGGCGGCAAGATGCTCGAATTCCACGTCCCCTACCCGGCGTCCTTCTTCACCAAAAACGTGGACGGCCGCATCGACGACCCCAACGGCGGGTGGAAGGGACGTGGACTGTGGACCACGTCGGGTACACGTGCGGTGTTTCACGCCGAAACCGGGAAATCGGAGCAGCCGCGCGTCTACAAGCTGCAACTGCGCCCCGATCCACTGGCGCATTGAAGAGTCGTCGCGACCGAGGACGTCGCTGCTCCGCGCGTCTTTGGTCAGGCTGCGCTCGCACGCCTGGCGTCCGGGTTGGAGGAACCGCGCGCCTTTGGTTTGGGGGCAGAGCGGACATTGCCGGATGCCGGAGCTGATCGCCGGTCGGCGGGAGACTAGCCACGTCGCATGAGCGGCTGTGTGAGTGCATGATCGCGACTGCGATCATGAGCTGGCTGTGCGGCGTGCGGATCTAGGGCGTTGAGCGAAGTGGTAGGGAAGAACTCTAGGCGGCGCAAATCGTCCTGTAGGCGGCCAGCTGGAGCGCGACCACGCGCTGCGCGGAATGACATTGCTCGAACCACCGACGCGCGGCGTCGCCGCGGCCATCGTCGTCCAGCGGATCGGCAAGAACTTCGGAAATACGGGCCGCACACGACTCGATGCTGTCGGCGACCAGGCAGGGCGGAGCCACTCCAAAGAACTCCGCCGATTGGGCTTCATCAAGATTGGTGATGACCCGGCGTCCGAGCGCCATGGCCTCAAAGGTCACTCCGCCCATCGCCGGGATCCTGAACTGATCGACCACGACGTCGCTCGCGCAGTAGAGCTGCCGAAGCTCCGCCTTGTTGAGCGACGGGATCCACGAGACCATGTCTTCGATGCGAAGCTCCCGAATGAGCTCCCTGCTTCGGTGAACGTCAACGCCCCACTCGACCAGGATGATGCGAAAATCGCGATCCGTCTGCGCAACCTGCGCTGCGGCCCTCAAGAAGAGATCATTGCCCTTCTGCATCGAGACAGGTGCGGCGCGCCAGTGATGCCGCGTCGGGCTAAAGAATGTGGTGATCTTGGAGTCCCGCTCCGGGATATTGTGCCTTGCGCGAAAGGTGGAAATCTTTTCATCATCGAAGGCGTGCGGAAGGTAAACCGTCCGCTCCCTCTTCAATCTGAGCCGCTTCACGGACGGCAGCACGTCCGAGTTGGTCACGAACGAGAACGCCGCATTCTTGTATGACGCTGAACAAAGAATGCCATTGTAGGTCTTCTCGAAAGGCACTTCCCGCAGCGTGCCGTGTTCATAACACGTGTAGTTCTTGAATCCGTTGATGAACGGAATGAACCCGTCGATCGAATACCCCTGAATGATGTCGTAATGCTCCAACACGTCCGCAAACTCATTGGCGACGGACGATGCGAAGGCTTCGACGGAGACCAGGGCTTCTGCCGGGTAGTCCGTGAATTCCCGCAGCACGTCACCAAGCAGTGCCGCGCGTTGCGGGGCGTTTCGATCCTCTCCCTTGCCGTACTTTTCGAAGTAGCGAAACTCCGGACGATCGTTGACGTTCGGGCGGGTGACCACGGGGATGACCAACGCTCCGACGTCGGCGGCCGCGCTCATGCTTGCGGCCGGCGCTGCGGTGCCAGAATCCGGGATCGCAAGGACATGGCTTTCGCTCGCAACCGGCGTCGCGGTGTCAGGATCCGCGGCCGTGAAGGCATCGGCCGGAAACTCGAATCCAAAACGCGGCAGACCGCGGCTGTGTCGCTGACTTCGCCAGATGGCAACCGCCAGGCTCGACCCGGCGGCAACGCCGGTCTCCGCCTCACGCCGCAAATGAATGAACACATGCTTCATGAGCAAGGCACGATAGGTCGATATCAGGCGGCCTGGCCGCTTGGGATCCGGCGGCTGCGGACCGCGAAACGACCGATAGTCGTTGTCTTCGCTTGCAGTTGGCGCAGCGGCGTCGGGATTCGGGATCGTGAAGACTTCAGGCGGAAACTCGAATCCGAAGCACGGCAGGCCGCGGCTGCGTCTCTGGCTCCGCCAGATTGCGACCGCCAAGCTCGGCTCGCGGACAACCCCGGATTCCGCCTCGCGCCGCAAATGAGCAAACACATGCTTCGTGAGCAAGGCGCGATAAATCGATAAGAGGCGGCCTGGTCCCTTGAGGTCTGGCGGCTGCGGACTGCGAACCGCGCGATATTCGTTGCCTTTGCTTGCAGCCGGCACTGCGGTGTCGGGATCCGGGATCGTGAAGACGCCAGGGGGAAACTCGAATCCAAAGCGCGGCAGGCCGCGGCTGCGTCTCTGGCTTCGCCAGATTGCGACTGCCAAACTCGGCCCGGCGGCAATTCCGGTTTCCGCCTCGCGGTGCAAATGAGCAAACACATGCTTCGTGAGCAAGGCGCGATAAATCGATATCAGGCGGCCCGGTCCCTCCGGATCTGGCGATCGCGAGCCGCGAAACGCCGGATCTTCGTTGGCGCCTGAGCGGCCTCGCTCAGTCAGCGGATCCGGCGAGGCGATCTCTGATGACGTCGGCGAAACGGCGGAGAGCGCAGGCTCTATGGTCGAATCCGGCGGAGCGATGGTCTGCTCATCGAGCAGTTGCAGGATTTCTGCCGACTTCTGGGCCTGGAAGTCCTGAAAATCGCGTGCAATCGTGATCGCCTCAGCCAGATGCTCCGGCACTTCCGGACGGACCCGACTCTCTGCGGCGGCGATGCCGTCAAGCATCTCCCAATATCGCGCCTGCAACAGCGTCCAGAAGAATGTTGCGGCTTCACTGTCGCCGGCGTTCTTCGCGCGAAGGTACGAAAGGCAATCGAGCACGGGGCCTTGCACAAACCAATCCGGTCGCCGCCAACCGCCCAACTCGGTGGCCCACCAATCCGGGAACATGTTGTCGACACGGCCGTCGAAGCTTGCGGCCTCCCATTCCGGGCAACCCATGACGTGGTAGTAGTTGTAGCAAACGACGTCCGCTTCGATGCCAAAGCGACGCTGAATCAGAGCATTGTTGTAGGCGTTGTTCGCGATATTACCGATATGCAGGACGCGCAGCGGGCGGTCGTGAGCGCGCTGGAATTCGTTCACGAACGCAAGCTGTCCTTGAAGCTCGCTCTCATGACCCTCGCGTCCCAACGCCATTCCCCCGGCAATCGCATTTCAAAGTATTAAGCCGCGTTTCAAAGTATTAAACCTTTCGCGCGAGCACATACAACCCAGGATCGTACGACCGGCGAATACTGATTCCGTGTGCGGCAATTTTGCGCCACGTCGCGCCCGATCTCACCCATCATTTAGTCGGCTTGCGCGGACCGAATTGCCGTGATGGCGGCTTGGTCGCGGTGGCGATCGTGAGTGGATGGTGCGGCGCGGGAATCCAGCCGGCCAAGGCGCGACCGCGGATCGAGGCGGGAGATGTTCCTGGGGAGTGGTGCCGCAAGAGGGACTCGAACCCCCGACCCCGTCATTACGAATGACGTGCTCTACCAACTGAGCTATTGCGGCGAACCGTTCGGCGACGGCCTGAGCTCGCGCGCCACCTGATATCGGGCATGACCCCGATTGGCAAGGAAAACGCGGCTATCGAACCAACCCACCTGCCATCTAACCGCAAATTAGCTTCCCAAACGTGACAGAAATCCGCGCCAACCGCCCGCCTGGGCCTTGGGCGGGCCGATTTGTTCCGCAAACTCGTCCACGGCACCGTCCTCGTCGACGCCGGGGTCGTCAGGGGCCCGAATGATCGGGATCACGGCCGGAATCGGCGCCGGCGCCGCCTTGGGCAGATCGGTCCGGGAACGGAACAGGGGGGCCGGCGCAGGCGGCGCTGATTCGGCCGCCCGCGGCGGAGCCGGCTCCGGTGCTGGGGAATCGGCTGAAGTGGGGGATGGCTCGGCCTCGATCGCCGCCGGCAGCGGGGCGTTGTCCTGCGCAGCCGGCATGGCAGGCTCCGCGGGTTTGGGCTCAATTGGTTTGACCTCGACCGCCTCGACCGGCTTGGCTGCCTCCGGCGGCTTGGCCGCCTCCGGCTCGATGGCCACCTCCTTGGGCGGCTCGACCCGGCGCGGCGCCAGCATCGCCTCCTCGAACGGCGAGGGCTCGATCGCATTGCCCTTGTCGGACGGCAGCGCGGCCACCGGCGTCTGCCACTGGAAGGCATCGAGACGGCCGGTGACCGGCGAGACCGGACGCCAGCGATCCGAGACATAGCCATCCGCGGTCCAGACCGGATCGTGCAGCGCGCGCACCGCGCGCAGGGTCCACGCGCGCGCCCGGCCGCTGTCGCCATGCTCGGTGCGCTCGATCTCGGCCATCAGCAGCGCAACGCGCTGCGTCGGCGCCGCCGTGAACGGCTCCAGCGCCGCGCGCGCTTTGGCAAACTCGGACGCATCGATCGCGGCCCGCGCGATCGCCAGCGCGCCTTCGATATGGCCGGGCGTCTTCGCCGCCAGCGTCTCGACCCGCACCAGGCGCTGGCGCGCGGAATCGCCGAGCCGCACATGCGAATAGGCGTCGGCGAGGTCGGGATGCGGCTGCGCCAGCCACCCGGTCTCGACGATGCGCATCGCGCGGCGCACCTGATGCGCTTCGCTCTCGAACTTGGCCGCGAGCACGGCGGCCGGGATCAGCGTCGGCGCCAGCTTGAGCGCCTCCATCGCGCTCGAGCGCGACAGGTCGCGATCGACGGTCTCGAATTCCAGCGCGCGCGCCGTCAGCAGCACGCCGCGCTGCCGCCGATAGGTCGCCTTGTCGATCAACCCGGCAGTCTGGTTGTTGTCGATGATCGACAGCGCGCCGGCCCAATCACCCTTGGCGCAGCAGAAGCCGAGCACCGCATGCGAGGCCCATGACGAGGACGGCGACATCTTCAGCGCCTCCTCGGCGATCATCACGGCCGCCACCGGATCGTCGGCGCGCTGCGCCTCGATGAACAGGCCGCGCAGGCCGAGCAGCCGCGTGTCGGCGCGTTCGGCCATGGCACGGAAGGCGCGCTGCGCGCCGTCGCGGTCGCCGTCGAGCTGCGCCGATTGCGCGTGCAGCAACAGCGCCAGCGGATCACCTGCCGCGTGACGCCGCGCCACCTCGGCATGCGCACGCGCCGCAGAGGAATCGCCATGCCCGATCGCGAGCAGGCCTTGCGTGATGGCGTGACGGCCGCGGGCGTGGCGCCGCTCGCGCTGGCCGCGGCGGATGTGCCCGGGGACCTTCCACAGCGCGCGCAGGACCATGCCGGCGACCATTGCGACGACGATGATAAGGCCGAGCAGGTACATCGGCTGCTTGGACGTCAGCCGCAAGCCGCCCCAATTCAGCACGAGATCGCCGGGCTGATCGGCCAACCAGGCGGCACCCATTGCAGCGAGCGCGATCAGCAGCAGGAACAGAATGATCCGGATCATCAAGAACCCATTGCAAGAATCTATTGATTGACCGTGGCGAGCGCCGCCATGGCGTTGTCGGCAAATTTCCGCGACGCGTCGAGCGCGGCGCGGCGTGCGTCCACCTTGGCGAGCCAGGCTTGAGCCGCGGTGCGATCGGCCGGCGGCAACGACTTCAATTCGCGTTCGGTCAAGGCGAGATCATTATGTACGGCGGCCGATGTCACGCGCGCGACGATGCTGCCGCGGTCGGTGCCCGTGCCGTCGGTCCGCTCGATGCGGATCAGCTTGGATGCGCCGGCCTGCAGGCGGTCGACCAGCCCGGCGCTGGCCGCAGCAGCTTCCGGCGGCGGCGGCGCAAGCTTCGGCACGATCTCGATCAACTCGCGGCACAGCTGGTTCGGATTCGGCACGCCTGACGCAGCGAACACGTCGAGCGGCTTCAGCATGTCGGGATTGTCGGTGATCGCCTTGGCGGCCTCGAGCGCCGACGCATAGGGATCGCCGTGACGCACCGCGACGTCGAGCAGCGACGCCGCGACCACGCGGCGCAGCGGCACGTCATCCGCCTTCGCCTCGGCCTTGGTGTCGGCGATCTTGCTGTCCTGCTTGGCGATCGCGGCGCCCTGCGCCTTCACCGCACCCTCGACCTTGTCGATGCGCGCCGTGATGCCGGAGATGTCAGGCGCCGCCGCGCCATCGCGTGGCGCAGACTTCGCGTCATTGGCCGCAGTGGCAAGCTTGTCGGATTGCGCCCGCGTCGCGGCAAGCTCGGTGCGCAGTGCGGCGATCGATTTGTCGAGTGCCTCGAGCCTTGCGGTTGCCGCGGGATCGGCGACCGCAGCGGCCGGCCGGCTCGCCTTTGTTTCGAGCGCGGTCAGGCGCGTGCCGAGTTCGTCGATCGTTGCGGCGCCGGGCTGCGGCGCGGACGCCGACGGCACCGAGGGCCAGCCGAGCAGCCAGCCGACCCCGATCACCAGCGCGGCGGCGACCGCGCCCGACACCGGCGCCACCACCCAGGGCGACACCGGCCGCGACGGCTCGGTATCCGGCGCGGCGGATGCGGCCTCCGGCTGCGGCTCTGCATGAGGGGCAGGATCGGGATGCGGCTCCGCCGCAGGCGCAGCTGCCTCCGCGGCCTTGTCAGCGTCGTTGGCGGCGTCCGCGCTGGCCTCGGCCTTCGACGGTTCGCTGGAGATCTCGGTCGCCTGCAGATCGATGGTCGGCGGCGCGCGCTTGGGCCGGGAATCCGGCGAAGGTCCTGTGTCGTCGGGCCTTTCTTCAGCCATCGCGAGGGTCCTCAAAACTACTGGCCGCACATTCTAGAGCATGATCCGACCCGATTGAATCGGATCATGCCCTCATCCATTTGTTTGGTCGCGTTACCTTAACGCGACCCGCTCCGTCAGGCTCTTAGAGCACGATCCGAAAACCGGAGCATTGCCTAACATCATGGTCAGACGAAAGAATTATTCCGCTCACGGCCGCATTGTACGGTCGAGCGCCTCCAGCAGGGCGTTTTCGTCCGGGCGCGCCGCCACCACCACATTGGTCGCGCCGGCGTCATGGAGCACCGTGGCCACCGCAGCCGAGATGCAGCACTGCGGCAGCGCGAGCGCCGAAATCTCCAGACCGTCGGCCCGGATTGTGTCCAGGAAGGCCTGCGCGCTGCGGCGGGAATAATGCAGCACCGCCGTGATCCGGTTCGCCATGAAGGCGTCGCTGACCTCCCTTGGAAGGGCGGCCACCGGCGCCATCCGGTAGGTGGTGTGGGTGACGACGGTCAGGCCCCCCTCGCTGAGTTCGCCGGCGAGATCGCGCGACAGGTCGGCGCCGGCGAGGTAGAGCAGCATGGCGGACGCCGGCAGCTCGCCGGCCTTGACCCGCGCGAGCACGAGATCGCGCAGCGAGATCGCGTCGCCCTTGGCGACGATCACCTTGTCGAAGCCCGCCGCGCGCGCGGCATCGGCGGTATGCGCGCCCACCGCGAACAGCGGCAGCCGCAGCAGCCGGCTGGCGCCGAGATCGATCGCCCGCAGCGCGTTGGCGCTGGTCAGGATGACCGCCTCATAGTCCGCATCATCGTCACGGAACGGCAGCGGCTCGAAGCGCAGCACCGGCGCCGCGAGGGCCTCGTAGCCGCGCTGGCGCAGCGTCGCGAGCGTCGCGTCACTGTCCGGATGCGGTCGTGTGACAAGGATGGTCACGGGGTCAGGCCTCCAGCCTCGGAAATTGGACCTTGCCGACCGATTGCACTTTCAGACCTCGCAATGCTACCCCGGAGGGGACATTTGATGAGCATGATCTTGCCGGAAACCGGTTCCGGCCTGTCCGGATCATGCTGGTAGCACAAGGGCCGAATTTGGGACACGAACCACCGATGCTGGTGTTGGGGATCGAGACCACCTGCGATGAAACCGCAGCCGCCGTGGTCGAGCGCCAGGCTGACGGACAGGCAAGGATTCTGTCCAACGTCGTCCGCTCGCAGACCGAGGAGCATGCCCGCTTCGGCGGTGTGGTGCCGGAGATCGCGGCGCGCGCCCATGTCGACCTGCTCGACGGCATCGTCGCTACCGCCATGAAGGAGGCCGGCGTCGGCTACGGACAATTGTCGGCGGTGGCGGCCGCCGCCGGTCCCGGCCTGATCGGCGGCGTGATCGTCGGCCTCACCACCGCGAAGGCAATCGCGATGGTGCACGACACGCCGCTGATCGCGGTGAACCATCTCGAGGCGCACGCGCTGACGCCGCGGCTGACCTGCGCGCTGGCGTTTCCCTATTGCCTGTTCCTGGCCTCGGGCGGCCACACCCAGATCGTCGCGGTGGTCGGGGTCGGCGAATATGTCCGGCTCGGCACCACGGTCGACGATGCGATGGGCGAGGCGTTCGACAAGGTGGCGAAGATGCTGTCGCTGCCCTATCCCGGCGGACCGCAGGTCGAGCGCGCGGCGGCCGGCGGCGACCCGACGCGGTTTGCCTTTCCGCGCCCGATGCTCGGCCGTCCCGATGCGAACTTCTCGCTGTCGGGATTGAAGACGGCGGTGCGCAATGAAGCGAGCCGGTTGGAGCCATTGGAGCCGCAGGATATCAGCGACCTCTGCGCGAGCTTCCAGGCCGCCGTGCTGGAAGCGACCGCGGACCGGCTGACCGTCGGCCTGCGGCTGTTCCAGGAACGCTTCGGCACGCCGCGCGCGCTGGTCGCAGCCGGTGGTGTTGCCGCCAACCACGCCATCCGCAGCGCGCTGCAGGATGTCGCCGCGAAAGCGCAGACCACGCTGATCATTCCGCCGCCGGCGCTCTGCACCGACAATGGCGCGATGATCGCCTGGGCCGGCGCCGAGCGAATGGCGCTCGGACTCATCGACACGCTCGAAGCGCCGCCGCGCGCCCGCTGGCTGCTCGACGCCAACGCCAAGCGCCGGCCGGCCACGCCAACAGCCGCGCCGGATATTGAACCGAGGGGTCCAATGCCCGCGCACATGTCAGTCAGCGTGATCGGAGCCGGCGCTTGGGGCACGGCATTGGCCGAGGTCGCGGCACGCGCCGGGCGCAAGGTGACGCTGTATGCGCGCAATGCCGGACATGCGGCGCAGATCCAGGCCACGCGGGTCAATCCGAAGCTGGCCGGCGTCCAGCTTCAGCCAAGCATCGCAGTGACATCGGATATCGCCGCGACCGCGCGCGCGGACATCATCCTCGCGGTGACCCCGGCGCAGCATCTGCGCGCAGCGGTCGGACATCTTGCGCCGCACCTCAAACCCGACACACCGGTGATTGCCTGCGCCAAGGGCGTCGAGCACGGCACGCGCAAATTCATGACCGAGGTGGTCGCGGAAGCCGCGCCGCGCGCCGTGCCTGCGATCCTGTCGGGACCGAGCTTTGCCGACGACGTTGCGCGCGGATTGCCGACGGCGGTGACGCTGGCGGCAAAGGACGAAGCGCTCGCGCGCGCACTGGTCCAGGCGCTCGGCTCGGCGACGTTCCGGCCCTACCACACCACGGACGTGCGCGGTGTCGAGATCGGTGGCGCGGCCAAGAATGTGCTGGCGATCGCCGCCGGCATCGTCGTCGGCAAGAACCTCGGCGCCTCCGCGCTCGCTGCCCTGACCACGCGCGGCTTCAGCGAGCTCGCACGCCTGGGCCGCGCTTGCGGTGCGCGCACCGAAACGCTTTCCGGCCTCTCGGGGCTTGGCGATCTCCTGCTCAGCTGCTCGACCGCGCAGTCGCGCAATTTCGCGCTCGGCCTCGCGCTCGGACGCGGCGAAGCGGCACCGGTCGGCAAGCTCGCCGAAGGCGCGTTCACCGCGCCGGTGTTGTGCGAGCTCGCCGCAGCGCAGAAGGTCGATATGCCGGTGTCAAACGCGGTTGCCGCAATCCTGAGCGACCGCCTGACGATCGATGCCGCGATCGAGGGCTTGCTGACGCGGCCATTCAAGGCCGAGTAACACGCGTCACGCGGTCGCGAAGGTGACGAGATCGTTCAATCCTGATCCGATTCCATCGGGCATGACGCCGAGCTCCTCGACGGTCGCATGGGCGCGATTGATCCAGAAGGTCGGATAGCCGAACCACTTCGCTCCAGCGACATCCCAGCCCGCAAACGCCGCAAAGACGATCTCCTCTTTGCGCAGCCCGAAGGCATCGACACCCATCTGATAGGCGCGGGCGTCGGGTTTGAAGGCGCGAACCTTGTCGGTCGAGAGGTGAGGCTCGAATAGTCCTTCCAGCCCGGAATTCCTGACCACAGCATCGAGCATCGACGCGGTGAGATTTGACACGAACGCCATGCGCACGCCGGCCGCGCGGAGTTGCCTGAGCGCCGGCAGAACATCGGGCCACGCCTTCAGCTCCAGATATGTCTGCATCAGACGGTCGCGCTGTTCCGGTGACAGATCGATCTTCATGGCCTTGGCTGCGAAGACGAGCGCGTCCTCGGTGATATGCCAGAAATCGGTGTAGCGTCCGCCGAGAGTCCTGAGCCAGCCATACTCGAACTGCCGCGTTCGCCAGGAGGCGCTCAACTCGGCGCCCTTGCCCGGAAACATCTCGTCCACCCGCGCGAACACCGGACGCGGATCGATGATCGGAAAGCCGTCGAAGGCAATGGCCTTGAACGATGGACGGCCTGCGGTGCGGGCCTGGTGCGGCAGCACTGCCGCCGCCGCAACGGAAGCTGCGGTGAGGGCGGTGAAGGTCCGGCGATTCAGAAGCATGTAATCTCCTGCAAGACGGGCCGGCACCGTTCACAGGAAAAGCGTCACGGCACAATTGCCGGATTTCGGCAGAGATCATTCCAGATTTCAGAACAATCAGCGCCTGCAGACCTCCCTTCACGGACTGAACCTGCCGTACTAGCGTGGCGGCCAACCGTCGGATCCCGGTCGAACAATCGAGAAACGGGTCCCAAGGAAAAACCCATGCGTCAACCGCATCGCGCCATCCTCCTGATCAGCTTCGCCGTTGCCATCGCCGCCTCGTCCACCGCAGCCCGCGCCCAGACCACGACCTCCTACGACGACCTCGCAAAGATCGAAGCGGCCGCCAATGCCGACAACGGCAAGCGGGTTGCACCGCTCAAATCAATCGGCAATCCCACCACCGATGTGTCCCCCGAGATGCAGGCGATGATCGGCACGCCCTATCCGCCGCATTTCAACGCCGACCCGAAGACACCAGCGGAATGGAAGGAGCTGATCGATCGTCGCGCCAAGGAGGCCATCGCGAATATTCCGGCGATGAAGGCGAAGCTCGGCGTCAAGGTCGAGGAAACCAGACTTGCCGGCGTGCACTGCTATATCGTGACGCCGAACAAGATCGCGCTCGAGAACCGGCGGCGCCTGCTGATCCATGTGCACGGCGGCGGCTACGTGTTCGGCCCCGGCGAGGCGGCGCTGCCGGAAGCATCATGATGGCGGGCTTCGGCGGCTACAAGGTCATCTCGATCGACTACCGGATGCCGCCGGACTTCCCGTATCCGGCCGCGATGGACGACGCGATGGCGGTGTGGAAGGAAGTCCTGAAATCACACGAGCGCCACCGGCTGGCGATCCTCGGCACCTCGACCGGCGGCGCGATGACGCTGGCGATGGTGTTGCGGGCCAAGGACGAGAAGCTGCCGCTGCCCGCCGCCATCGCGCCGGGCACGCCATGGTCCGACATCGACAAGATCGGCGACAGCTACACCAGTAATGAATGGGTCGACAATGTGCTGGTGACCTGGGACGGTTGGCTCGGCCGCGCGGCCAAGCTTTATGCCAACGGAGCCAGCTTGAAGAATCCCTACATCTCGCCGATCTACGGCGACTTCAAGGGTTTCCCGCCGACCATCCTGACCTCGGGCACGCGCGACCTGTTCCTCAGCAACACGGTTCGCACCCATCGCAAATTGCGCCGCGCCGGCGTGATCGCCGATCTCAATGTCTATGAGGGGCAGTCTCACGCGCAGTATCAGATGAACATCGATGCGCCCGAGACCAGGGAGGCGTTCACCGACATCGCCAAGTTCTTCGATCGATATCTGAAGCAGTGAGCGCTGCCATCGAGACGCGACGCCTGTGCTTGTCGCGGGCGTCCGGCTGCCTGTAGATTGCCGCTCAATCGGCGTTCAGGAACGGGGTGAGTCGCGATGAATTACTGGCTGGTGAAATCCGAGCCGTCGGTCTGGTCGTGGGACCAGCAGGTCGCCAAGGGCGCGAAGGGCGAGGCGTGGACCGGCGTGCGCAACTTCACGGCACGGCAGAACCTCGTCAACATGAAGAAGGGCGACAAGGCATTCTTCTATCACTCCAACGAGGGCAAGGAGATCGTCGGCATCGCGAGATCATCAAGGAAGCCTATCCCGATCCGACCGACAAGACCGGCAAGTTCGTCTGCGTCGACATCAAGGCCGACAAGCCGCTGAAGACACCGGTGACGATGGCCGCGATCAAGGCCGACAAGAAACTCGCCGACATGGCGCTGGTGAAATATTCGCGGCTCTCGGTGCAGCCGGTGACATCGGAGGAATGGAAGATGGTCTGCAAGATGGGCGGGCTGTAGCGTTCCATCTCAACCGTCGTCCCTGCGAAAGCAGGGACCCATAACCACAGGGCTGCGTTGTCGAAGCTCGCTGCGGCCCCAACTCACTCGAATGTTTGGCTACTGTGGTTATGGGTCCCGGCTCGCGCTTCGCTTGGCCGGGATGACGATGGGGGATGCTGAGCTTACGCCCCCGCCGCCAGCACCACCTGCGCCAGCAACTGCTCGCGCTTGCTCTGGGTGCGGTAGCCGCCCATCGTCGCGGCGAAGCGTTCGAGGATGCCGTCCTCGAAGGCGGTAACGATGGTGTCGTGGACGTAGCTCTTGCGGCAGATCGCCGGCGTGTTGGAGAGCTGGTCGGCGGCGGCACGGATTGCGTCCAGCACCTGGCGCTTGCGGCCGCGCTGGCTGGCGGCCGGGGTGATCCGCGACAGCGATTCCACGACGACGGCCGACGCCATCAAGGTGCGGAAATCCTTCAGCGAGATCTTGATGCCGGCGAGCTCGCGCAGGAACGCGTTCACCGCCGTGGTCGAGGCGGCCCGCACCACGCCGGAGCGGTCGTAATACTGGAACATGCGCTTGCCCGGAACGCCGCGCAGGATGCCGATCGCGCGCACCAGCTTGGCCGCGTCGCATTCCTTGCGCACGGCCTTGCCGCCCTTGGCCTTGAAGGTCAGCACAAGGCTGTCGTCTTCCAGCGTGACGTTGGACTTCAGCAGCGTGGTGGCGCCGCGGGTGCCGTTGAGGCGAGCATAGGATTCGTTGCCGGGCCGGATCGCGGTGCGCGCGATCAGCTCGATCACCGCCGACAGCGCGAATTCGCGGGTCGGCTCGTCGCCGGAGAGGAACGCCGAGACCTTGCGCCGGATCTTCGGCAGCGCGGCCACCAGCTTGGCTAGGCGGTGCGCCTTGCGCTGCTCGCGGACCTTCTCCCAATCGGCGTGATAGCGATATTGCAGCCGTCCGGCGGCATCGAGGCCGACCGCCTGCAGATGCGTGTTCGGATCGGTGGAGTAGCGCACCTGGCGATAGGCAGGCGGCATCGCCATCGCGTGCAGCCGGCGGATCGTGCGGGCGTCGCGGACACGCGAGCCATTGGCGCGCACGAACGAATAATTCTTGCCGCGCTTGACGCGGCGGATGGTCAGCTCGTTCTGGTCGCCAAGCCGCAGGCCCAGGTCGCGGGCGAGATCCTCGACGGAGGTCTTGATGGCGGCCGAAGCGTCGAGCTTGATCTTGGCTCGCGGCGGCAACTTTGCCTGCGGCGGCTTGGGCCATTGGCCCAGCGCCTTCGCCAAGGCGACAGCGGGATCGGCGGACATGGGCCGCACAGCCGCGATGTTCTGCTGATCCATCATACTCGTCAGACGCCTTGTTCCGCTGTTCTCCCGGTAATGCCGTTGCTTCGGGCTTCGTTCCGGTGGCCGTGGGCCTCGGTTTGGCGATTTAGGGCGTCAGGGCCGACATTGCGAGTCGCGAATCGGTTATTGACGGTTTCTGATTACCTTTCATGGGTGCCATTCGCCCGCTAACCTTGATTTTGGCTCCTCCAGGACCGGTCAAAATGGCGGGAGCACCGGCCGGGAACCGGATGCCAAGGGGTCGATCTGCACGACCTGCCGCGCGAACAGGTCAGAGATCGTGCCCTTTCTTGCGCAGTTCCTCGATGACCCGCTGCTTCATATCGACACCCACCGACTGGCCGAACTTCTGGCCGGCAATCAGGGATTGCTGCGTCACCGCGGGCGTCTTCGCGAGCAATTTCTGCCCCACGGGGCTCTTGTAGAAGGCGATCAGGCCGCGCAGTTCATCCGGGGTGAAGTTGTTCGCGTAGATGATGGCCATGGCGTCGGACAATTCGCTGAACCGTGTCTGGAAGCTTTCGAGCAATACCGGCGTCACGGCATCATAGTCGCGGTCGACATCGGTGCGGCCCTGGACGATGGCCGGCTTGAGGCTTTTCAGGATCGTCGGCATCAGCGCTTTGAATTGGTCCACCAGATGGATGGTGGTGACCAATTCCTTTGCTACGGCGAGCGCCTCAGGTGAGGACGCCGGTGCGGCGTTCTGGGCGCGGGCAAGCGGCACAGCCGACAACATCACTACGACCAAGAGACCAGTGACCCGGAGCAGGCGATGGAGCATAGGTTTCTCTCGTCAATGCGTTGCGGTAAGCCGTCTTATCACAAACGGAAGCCGGCCTGATGTCTGCCGGCTTCGACGCGACAAAAGTGACAGTCCTTTTTCCTTGCCGGGCCGGAATGCGGCAACGCATAATCGCGGCAATGATCAAGACGGCTTGCCGTCGCGACGTTTGCGATCGGCAATGAGTGGAGGAAAGCGATGTCCGAGAAGATCTATGACGTGTCGGCCGAGTGGGCCAAGCGCGCTTATGTCAACGACGCCAAATATCGCGAGATGTACGCGCACTCGGTCAAGGACCCGAACGGCTTCTGGGCCGAGCACGGCAAGCGGATCGACTGGATCAAGCCCTACACCAAGGTCGAGAAC